>CAVWST010000029.1:0-309374 GCA_963757735.1 uncultured Acidobacteriota bacterium | reverse complement strand
GACGTCGTGCTGGCGCTCGAAGCCGGCGAGCTGGAGACGCTGACTCCGATTCGCCTGCGCTTCACGGGCCAGTTGCTCGACCTGACTACGGCCCGCGACGACCAGGACGTCATCCACACCGACGCCCAGGAGGTGAAGGGGAAGATCATCAACACCACGGTCGGCCGCGTGTTACTCAACGAGCAACTCCCTGCCGGCATGCCGTACGTCAACGGTCTGCTGAAGAAGAAGGGTCTGCAGCAGCTCGTCCAGAAGACGTATCTCGACTTCGGTCTCGAGCGCACCGTGGACATGCTCGACTCACTCAAGAACCTCGGGTTCACCTACGCGACACGGTCGGGGCTGTCGATCGGCATTGACGACCTGATCATCCCTGCCAACAAGCAGCAGCTCGTGCAGGACGCGCGCAACGAGGTCATCAAGGTCGAGCAGCAGTACCTGGAAGGCGCGATCACCAACGGCGAGCGCTACAACAAGATCATCGCCGTCTGGTCGGAGGTGACCGAGAAGATCGCCGACGAGATGTTCGGCGAGATGAAGGAGATGGATCAGTCGGGCCGCTTCTTCAACCCGGTCTACATCATGGCGGACTCGGGCGCCCGGGGATCGAAGCAGCAAATCCGTCAGCTTGCCGGCATGCGCGGCCTGATGGCCAAGCCGTCGGGTGAAATCATCGAGGCGCCCATCACGAGCAACTTCCGTGAAGGCCTCACGGTGCAGCAGGTACTTCATCTCGACCCACGGCGCCCGCAAGGGTCTGGCGGACACGGCGCTCAAGACGGCCGACTCCGGCTACCTGACTCGCCGTCTCGTGGACGTGGCGCAGGACGTCATCATCTCGGAGATCGACTGCGGCACGCTCGATGGCATCGAGGCCCGCGCGATTGTCGAATCGGGCGAGATCATCGAGCCGCTCCGCGACCGCATCGTCGGCCGCGTCACGCTCGAGAAGATCGTCGATCCGTTCGGCGCCGGGACCATCGTCGAGCTCAATGAGGAGATCGACGAGGACAAGGCGTCGGCCGTCCAGGAGGCGGGCATCGAGAAGGTCCGCATCCGCTCGGTGCTGACCTGCGCGACGCGCCGCGGCGTGTGCGCGAACTGCTACGGTCGCGACCTCGCCACCGGGCGACTGGTCGAACTCGGCCAGGCGGTCGGCGTCATCGCGGCGCAGTCGATCGGCGAGCCGGGCACACAGCTGACGATGCGCACGTTCCACATCGGCGGAACGGCATCGCGAATCTCGGATCAGAACACGCTCGATGCTCGTCACGCGGGCACTGCCCACTACGAGGGGATGGTCGTCGTCGAGACCCACAAGGAAGGCGGCCAGCTGATCGTCATGAACCGCAACGGCTCGCTCGTCGTGAAAGACGAGAAGGGCCGCGACCGCGAGCGCTATCCGGTCGTGTACGGCGCGCGGCTGAAAGTGAGGGACGGTCAGAAGGTCGAAGTCGGCCAGACCATCGTCGAGTGGGATCCGTACACGTTCTCGATCCTCACGGAGGAACTGGGCACGGTACGTTTCAAGGACATCATCGAGGGCCTCACGGTCCACGAGGAAGTTGACGAAGTCACCGGCCTGTCGCGCTTCATCATCGTGGACTCACCGGACGAGAAGAAGCAGCCGACGATCGAGATCAAGGACAAGGCGGGCAAGGTCATCCGCAAGTACCACATGCCGTCACATGCGCACCTCATGGTGCAGGATGGCGAAACGGTGGAAGCGGGCGACGTGCTCGCGAAGATCCCGCGCGAGACCACGAAGACCAAGGACATCACGGGCGGTCTGCCGCGCGTGGTGGAACTGTTCGAGGCGCGCAAGCCGAAGGATCCGGCGGTCATCTCCGAGATCGACGGCATCGTGAAGGACGGCGGCGTCGTCAAGGGGCAGCGCAAGATGATCATCGTGCCCGACGATGCGACCGAGCCACGGGAGTACGCGCTGCCGCGCGGCGTGCATGTGAACGTCCACGAGGGCGAGCGCGTGCGGGCAGGCGAGCAGTTGATGGACGGTCCGAGTAATCCGCACGACATCCTGCGGGTGCTGGGCGAGAAGGAACTGCAGAAGTACCTCGTGAACGAAATTCAGGAGGTCTACCGGCTGCAGGGCGTCAACATCAACGACAAACACATCGAGGTCATCTCACGGCAGATGATGCGGTGGGTGCGGATCGAGGATGTGGGCGACACCGAGTTCCTGATCGACGAGCAGACGGACAAGTTCCGGTTCCTCGAGGAGAACGAGCGCGTGATTCAAGCGGGAGGCCGGCCGGCAACGGCGCAGCCGCTGCTGCTCGGGATCACGAAGGCGTCGCTCTCCACCGACTCGTTCATCTCGGCGGCGAGCTTCCAGGAAACGACGCGCGTCCTCACGGAAGCGTCGATCTCCGGGAAGATCGATCACCTGCGCGGTCTCAAGGAGAACGTGACCATGGGCCGTCTCATCCCGGCGGGCACGGGCTTCGAGTGGTATCGCCACGTGCGGATTCCGGCGGACGAGCCACCGCCGCCGCCGGTGCCGCCGCCGCCGACGGAGGACGAGCTCGATCTCGATCGGGAAATCGAGTACGCGTTCGATACCGACGAGCCGATGCTTGGCCGTCCGCCAGCCGGCGACGTGGAGTAACGCCGCTTAACGTCGGGCGGGTCCTGATTTGTGGACCCGCCTCGAACTTCATCTTTCGCGATTACGACACACCGAGGTACAGAGGCACCGAGTCCTCTGTGCCTCTATTCATGTCACGTAGCATCCGCATGGCGTTGTCCACGGCCGGTACGGGGCGACGCCTCTCGTCTGGGGCGCAGTGACATCGACCGAGGCCGCGAGTGACCGATCTTCTGTAAACGGCGCTAATCCTTCCTATCGGCCCCGCGGTATTCTTCGCATTGCTCGAATCGCCTCTCAAACACGCGCCGCCCGCTTTGGAGACTGTGTCGATGTGGAGAGATCTGAAGTTCGCGCTGCGAATGCTGGGGCGTGAGAGGCTGCTGTCGGCAGTGGTGGTCGTCACCGCCGCACTCGGGATCGGTGGGAGCACCGCCGTCTTCAGCGTCGTCAGTGCCGTTCTGATTCGGGACCTTCCATATTCGAATGCTGGACAACTCTATGTGATGCGAGCGGTGGCGCCGGACGGTCTTCCCGGCAACGTCACGCGCAGAGAGTTCGCGCCGATCTACGAACGCGAGAATCATCCCACCGTTGAAACCGCGTCGATCGCGTGGAGCCAGGCATCGCAGATCGTCGGGTCAGACCGACGGCCACATCCGACGGTCCGATACGGGGTCACCGATCGCTTCTTCGATGTATTCGGGGTCCGGATGGCGCTTGGTCGCGGCTTCCAGCCAGGCGAACAGCTCGGACGCATCGTCATCTCGCATCAGGTGTGGCGCGACGTGTTCGGCTCCGATGCCGACATCATCGGAAAAACAGTCGCGGCCGAAGGCCAGAGCCTGCAGGTCGTCGGCGTCACACCAGCCGACTTCGAGTTCCCGCAGGATCCCGGCTTCTGGTACCTCATGCGCCTCGGGGCCGGTTTCGACAAGGTGCGTGCCTACCGAGGCTTCATGAGGCTCCGGCCGGGACGCACTCAAGCGCAGATCGACGGGGACTTGAGGCGTCTGGCCGCAGACCTCGGTGCGGACCCGGTCACGAACCAGACACCGGTCCTCGTTGCTCAGCCGATGCTCGAATACGTCGTCGGGGATCTCAAGGTCACGGTGTTGATCCTGTTCGGTGCGACCGGCATCCTCTTGCTCATCGCCTGCATCAACGTCACGAACCTGCTGCTCTCGCGCACGGCGGCCCGCTCCAGAGAGGTGGCGCTGCGCGAGGCCATCGGCGCGGGACGATGGCGAATCGTGTATCAACTCCTCGCTGAGAGCGTGGTGCTGGTGACCATTGGGGGAGCCCTGGGCCTGATGGTCTCCGCCGCCGGTAGCCGGATACTTCTTGCCCTCGCGCCTGAAGGTCTGCCGCGGCTCGACTCGCTGCCGATGGACAGCACTGTGCTGCTGTTTGCGGCCGGATTGACGCTCGCGACCGGCGTCCTCGTGGGATTGGCGCCTGCCTGGCGGCTTGCCCGGAACCAATTGCGTAACTTGATGAACGAAGCCGGGCGTGGGCGCTCCGGAGGGCCAGCGTCGACCAGGCTATTCAGCGCGCTGGTCGTGACCGAGATCGCGTTAGCTGTCGTCCTCATGATCGGCGCTGGTCTTCTGATTCGAAGCTTCGTCAACCTCACGACGGCCGATCCAGGCTTCAATCCCCACGGCGTCCTGACGTTCTCGATGAACGTTCCTGGCCGCGTGCAGATGGAAGTCGTTCAAGGCGCTCAGGGCAAGCCGGAGCGTCGCCCGACGTATGCACCGATGGCCGCGTTTTTCCGTGACCTCGAGGAGCGCATCGGGACAGTCAGCGGTGTCGAGTCGTTGGCCACGACGACGAGCCTTCCCATCGTTGCGGGCCCCGGCGGCATTGTGGTGGTGTTCACGCTTCCCGGCCAGTCCGGGACGAACGGCGATGCGGCCTGGACGACAACGATCCAGGCGGTGAGCCCGGAGTTCTTCCAGACGATGAAGATGCACCTCGTCCGCGGGCGTGACTTGTCGAGGAATCGGACCGCCAGGGTTCCTCCGGGGCCGCCGTCGTCAGCGAAACCTTCTCGCGTCAGTTCTTCGCCGGTGAGAATCCACTGGGCCAGCGGATTCGTTGGAAGGACAACCGCTATGTTCCGACGGATACGGGGTTCCAGTTCGGCCACCTCACCGTGGACGAGGTCGAGGTGGTCGGGGTGGTCGCGGATGCGAAGCTTCAATCTCTGGCCCAGCCGCCGGAGCCGACGATTTACATGTCGAGCGAACAGTTTATTTTCCGGCGACGAGCCGTCGTTGTTCGTACTTCCCTCGACAAGCCGGAGAGTCTCGTGCCTGTTATCAGGCGCGAGCTGGACTCGATCGATCCGCAGCTGGGCGCTCAGTTCGGCGTGTACCGATTCCCTCATCCGCACGTCGATTGCGCGCGAACGATTAGGGATGACGCTACTCGTCGCGTTCGGGTTCGCCGCGATGCTCCTGGCAGCGGTCGGCGTCTACGGCCTGATGTCGTACTCGGTCGCGCAACGGACAGGAGAGATTGCCGTCCGATCGGCGATGGGGGCGTCTGCGACGCAGGTCATGAGACTCGTGATGGGACGCGGAATGGGACTCGCTGCCTTGGGAGTCGTTCTGGGAGCCATCGGAGCCGTTGCGCTGCGACAGGTCGTCGCCAGCGAGCTTTACGGTGTGAGTCCGCTCGACCTGCCTGTGTTTCTTCTCGTCACAACGGTCTTGTTTGGGGTCGCCGCGGTCGCCTGTTTCCTCCCGGCGCGGCGAGCCATGAAGATCGATCCCGTGAGCTTGTTGAGAAACGAGTGAGCGGCCACCGCAGGCGGCATTCTGTCAAGGATTGATTGTGGATGCGGACGGTGGGCAGACAAGGACTCTCTGACCGATAGTTCACCTCATGCGAGAGTGCGAACTATCGGTGCAAGGAGGTTTCAGGTCAGGATCACCATCGTGTACACCGTGCCGGCGGGCACGGTAAACGTTTGTACGGGTCCCACCGCATTGACATCTACTTTGTCAATCGTCGGCGAATTCGAGACGATGTAGCGACGGCCTTTGCCCTTGCTCTGCCTGGCCTCGATGATGGGCTCAGTGTTGTTGACACCCGACACCGTGATCTCACAGTCGCCGCCAGCGACGAGCCTCCCCTCGACGCGGTGATCGCCGGAGAAAATCTTGACGGTATCGTTGTTGACCATGTCGATGGGGAACGTTGCCGCCGTGGCCCCTGTCGGCGGGCCGGCCGCGCCGGTGGCATCGATGCACGAGATTGTCAGTTTCTTGAACGGTCCTGTGGCAGTGTCCTTCAGATTGTCCAGCAACGCATCGAGCTTGCCCGTTGCCGTCGGTCCCTTGATCTGCTTGATTCTTGTCGAGCCGCCATCGTCGATGATCACCGGTTCTGCCATGTCTGCTCCTTTACGGTTGCAGATCCATCCCGCGTGAAAGCTGCCGAATGTCCGGTCGCGTCAGGTACAGCCCCACGAGGTCCATTCCCCAGGCTGACTGCAACTGCACCAGCGCTGCACGTGCGCTCGCCTGATGAGCGTCGATTTCTGGTTCCGCCTGTGACACGCGAGCCGCCACCATGTGACCGCGTAACGCAGCCTCCCAGATCCGCTTTGGCTCGAAGTAATTCAGCGCCTCGCGTACGTATGTCTCCGACTGAGCGCGTTGACCGCCCGCGGCAAGGGCCTCGGCGATCGCGAGCCGGGCAAACGCTGCGTCGGAGGCGAGCCCCGACTGTTCCAACTCACTGACAACGCGTGTCGCGGACGGCAACCCCTCGGCATCGCGTTGGAGCCGGATCTGAGTGAGGGCGGTCAGCAACGTCAACGGCCGGCTGGACGAACTATCTTTATCGGTTGCGGCCAATGCCTGTCGAACAAGCGCTCTTGCGTCGCCAAAACGGCCCTCGGCATATGCGATCTCGGCTTGCGCAGAGGTGATGGAGGAGAGCAGGCCGTTGTCTTTACTCCGAGTCTGGAATTCCTGAGCCCCGCGTAACAGGCGAAGCGCCTCCTCCGAGCGTCCGACGCGCCACTCGAGTTCCGCGGCTAGGACCCGTGCCTCTTCGCCCTGGGAGATCGCGCCATAGAGCTCGCTCGTCCTGGTGTACTCCGCGATCGCCGCCGGCCAATCGCCTAGATCGCGAAGGTTCTCTGCAATGCGCTCTCGGAGTTGAGCCTCAAGCCGGCGATCTTGGAGTCTTACGGCGCCGGGCAGTGTGTCGCGCAGGATCCGGATCCCATCCTCGTTCTGACCCAGTTGACGCAGCACGCCGCCGAGGAGGATGGCCGCCTGAAGGGATTCGCGCTCGTAGCCGGCCTGCTGATAGAACGTGAGACTGGCCTCGATGAGCGGCCTGGCTTCCGCCGGCCGATGATCCTGCTCGCACAGCGAGCCCAACGAGACCAGCGCTCGTGCCTCGATCCGGCGCACACGGCCTCGGCGCGCCGTGTCCAGCGCGCGACGAAGGATCGGTTCGGCGGTACGCAGGTCACCGCGACGAAGGAAAATGTTGCCGAGGTCGATCTGTCCGTTGGCGGCCAGGTTGTCCATGTTCTCGGCGAGCGCTACGTCGATCGCTTGTCGCACGAGATCGGCTGCGCGTGTCGTGTCTCCAAGGTCACGAATGGTGGTCGCCTGCAGGAACCGCAGCCGAATTTCCTGGTAGCGGTTGCCCACCCCACGGGCCACAGTAAGCGCCTGCTCGATGATGGGGAGCGCTTCTTTCTCCCGGTTGCGGCGGTCCAGAAGGTTGGCTTGCTCGAGCAGGGTTTGGGTAACGCCTTCAGCGTCTCCCGCCGTCCGGTACAACTGTTCAGCCTGTCTGAAGGCCGAAAGCGCCATATCGTCTTTTCCACCCTGGCGGCCGAACAGGAATCCGAGACGGAGCTTGGCCGCCGCGTACGAGGGATCCAGCGTCAACGCCCGCTCGAACGCCGCGGCGGCGGCCTCGGAGTTCTCCATTTGCTGTGCCAGCCAACCGGATTCGAGGGCGGCAGCCGCCTGGCCCGCGCCGGTGGCCTCAGCTTCGACCTGCCGCACCAGAGGGGCCGCGCGCTCGTAGTCCCGCTGCACCATGAACTGCAGCGCGCGCAGCCTTCGCCCATCGTCTGGTGTCAGCCGGGACTCCTGGGCGGCGGCGATCGCGCGGAGCATCGCGTCCTTTGCCCGGTCGGTGTAATCGAGCTCATCGTAGGCGCGCGCCAGGCTGGCGTGCGCCAGCGCGAACGCCGGATCGATCGCAACGGTCTGTTCGAACGCCTTACGCGCGGTTTCGTAGGCCATCGAGTGCAACGCGTCGACGCCCCGGTCGTACGCCAGCTGTGCGTCGGGCGGGGGACGATACGGACGGTAGGCCCACATCCATCCACCGAGCACCGCCAGCAGCACAAGGCAGGCGGCCACCAGGTTCCGGGTCCATTCCTGACGTGTCCAGTATCTGACGGGTCGCCAGGCCCCTCCCCGAAACCACGCCGCCAGTTCTCCGGCAGACGCGAACCGCCGCTTTGGATCCCGCTGCAGGCAACGGTTGATCGCCGCCTCCCATCTCGGATCGATGTCCGGCACTTTCGCTCGGATAGGCTTCGGCTGGTCCGTGGCCCTGAGCATTACGGACTTGATCAGGTCCCGGTCGTCGAACGGCCGCTCGGCACTGGCCATCTCGAACAGGACGATCCCGAACGAGTAGAGATCGGACGCCGTCGTGAGCTCCTCGCCGGCGATTTGTTCCGGCGACATGTAGCCGAGCGTGCCGGCCAGATGCATGTTGTCGGTCAGCGTGCGCGTGTCGTCCACTGCAAGCCGCGACGGGTCCAGGCGGGCGACCCCGAAGTCGGTGATGACTGCGCGAACCCCCGCAGGTGCGGGAACCAGGATGACGTTTGCGCTCTTGAAGTCGGCGTGGACGATGCCGGCACGGTGAGCGGCGTGCAGGCCTTCGGCGAGCTGCACGGCAATCGGAAACGCCTCTTCCCGCTTGAGACGTCCGGCCCTGATTCTGCCCAGGAGTGTCTCGCCCTGGAGCAGTTCCATAGCGAAGAAGAGCAGCGGCCGTTCCGCTCGCCGTGTGGGCTCGTCGACATCGGCGGCTGGCGTCACCGGGGGGCGGATACCGACTTCATAAATCCGGCACACGTTCGGATGGGTCACCTTGCGGGCAAGTGTGATTTCCTGCTGGAAGCGCTGCACGAACGACTCGTTCTGAACCAGGTCAGCCCGCAGTGTCTTGAGCGCGACGGCCTCCTCGAGCAGAAGGTCATGAGCTTCGTAGACTTCGCCCATCCCGCCGCGGCCAAGAAGCCTCGTGATGCGATACCGTTCGGCGACGACATCACCCGGGCCCAGGCCGGCCTGCTGGGCGGACGACTGGCGGCTGCGACCGACCACCGTCTCGCGCTCGAACATTCGACGTTCGACTTCCGCGCGCAGATCGGGGTCGTTGGCACACTCGCGGTCCAGGAAGGATCGGAGCTCCTTCAGAGACAGGTTGAAGGTGGAGTCAACGAGCGAGGTGACACGTGCTTCGCGATCGAGGATCACAGCGACCTGCCCCTCCCTACGTAGCCCCTGGCCCGATGCCGTCTACTGTAGCAACGTAGTGGCGAGCGAAACCGCACGCCAGGAGGTTTCTCGCGGTTATGAGGGGCCCGACTACTTCCCGTCTACCGAGAACGCGAGAAGCACATTTCCCGGCGTGCCGCTGTGCCAATCGGGGAGAGGGCGGCGTCGTATAACCGATCTCAGTCGTCTTCCTGCTCGACCTTCGCGGTGCGTCCGGCAATTGTCAGCGTGCCGTTGCGCTTATTGCCGTCGTTTCTCGCGACCGTGATTCTGACGGTTCCGCTGCCGGTTCCGCTCGCACCGGCGGTAATGGTGATCCACGACTGGTTGGAGCTCGCCGTCCATGTGCAGGTGCTGCCGGTCGATACGTTGATAGTCGCCGCGCCACCCCGGGCGTCTATCTTCACCGTGTCTGGTGAAATCGAATACATGCACGGCGCCTGCGTCAGGGTGAATGTCTGACCAGCAATCGTGAGCGTTCCCGTCCGTGAAGCGCCGGTGTTCGCCGCATAGCTGAATGCCACAGACCCGTCCCCGGTTCCGGTTGCACCAGACGTTACCGTGATCCACGACGCATTGCTGCCGGCTGTCCACGAGCAGGCGCTAGTTGTCGAGACTTTGACCGTGCGCGTCCCCGCGCGTTCCTCCACATTCTGGTCGTCTGGCGAAATCGAGTACTTGCAGGCCGGAGCCGGAGCCGGAGCCGGAGGAGGGGGAGCCGGAGCCGGAGCCGGAGGCGGGGGAGCCGGAGCCGGGGCCGGAGCCGGCGCGGGAGCAGGCGCAGGCGCAGGCGTGGGAGCAGGCGCAGGCGTGGGAGAAGGAGCGGGCGCAGGAGGCGGGGGCGGAGTTTGTGCCGCAGCCTGGGTGACGACTGATGTCTGACCCGCAATGACGATGCTGCCAGTTCGCTCGGCGCCACCATTTGACAAAACCGTGAAACTTACAGAGCCATTCCCGTTGCCCGACAGTGGCGCAGACAGCTTGATCCAGCCGACATCGGTTGTTGCCGACCACCCGCATTCGCTCTGCGTCGCGACGGTGACGCCGCCTGCGTCGGCGCCCGCGTTGACGCTCTGATTCTGAGGCCCGACGTTGTAGCGGCATGGCGCGCGTTGTGACACGCGCACGCTGCTCTCGTTGACGACGATGTCGCCCTCTCGCGCGGACGATCCGTCGTTCGGCGTAACTCGAAACTCCACGTCGCCGCTGCCTTGCCCTGAAGCAGGGGACAATCCGGAGATCCAATTCACGGCACTCGATACCGTCCACGCGCACTCCGGTTGTGTCGCAATTGATAACCTAGCTGCGCCACCGCCCGCATCGACAACCGAGGGGTTTGCCAGTGACACCCCACACTTGACCGGCCCTGGACCGGTTCCCGTAACTGTTGTGGTTGAGGATGCGCTGCAACCGGCCGTGACCGCGGCTGCAAACAAGACTACGGCTACCAGCCGCGATGGGCGGCGACTCACACGAACGACATTCGATGCAGGCCTCAGAATCATTGCGGATTTTCGTCGTTCGCTGGCCAGTCGCGCGGTCCGCGCAGCGGTCGAGCAAGAGCTATTCCATTGAGGATCGACCTAGTGCAGAGGCGCTCAGCTCTGGCGACCACCACAACGCGGAGCATATGGCGATCTTTCCTCGGCCGCGTGCAAGATATTCATCAACGTTCGTGCGGAGAGAAGCTGCCTCCGCGGGAGAAGCAGTCGAGCCGCTCAGATGGCGCAACGAGTACCGATTCACTGTGTCGATCGAGGAGATGGGCGGCGTATAAGCGATCTTCCGTAAACGGCGCTAATCGTTCCTTGTATCGTCCAGACCCCGCGTTCATGCAATGTGTCGAGGGACTTCGCACGGATGTCGATGAGTCATAGCGTACGCGGCGAAAGTGGTGTCCCGGATCGGACGTCGTTCGTGACGCCCGGTGCGGCGTTCGTGGTGTTCCTTCTAGTCGTATGGTTCGCCGTTTTTGCTCCGTACGCGGGCAGCTATTTCTTTCTCTTCGACGACTATGCCCAACTCGCACTTCGTGTCGGAGCACTCGTATGCGGACATCCTGGTCACCCCCGAGCATGGGAATTTTCGTCCAGGCGCGTTCCTGTTCTGGAAAACGTGGCTCGTGCTGTTTGGAGTAGGGAAGCCGTCCGCGTTCTCGCTGTTCAATCTGCTGGTGCACTCGTTGAACGCGATCCTGTTGGCTCTGGTGCTTCGGCGATTCCGCGCGCCTGCAGTCCTGGCCTGGTCTGGGGCAGCGGTCTTCCTGGTGTTTCCACCGGCCAATGAGGCGTTGTTCTGGATGTCGGGCGGTCACGACACGTACGGCATGACGTTTCTGCTGCTCGCCGTCCTGGCAGCGAGCATGGGGCCGAACGCCGCGCGCGCAGGGCTGCTGCCTTTGGCGGTAATGGGCACGCTGTCCTTCGCAGGCACCCTGGCAGCAATGCTGTCTAAGGAGACTGCGTACATTGCTTTTCCCCTGGTCGCGTCACTGGCGTGGCTCAATCGCGACGGCAGTCAGCCGCTCAGTCGCCGCGTGTGGCTTGTGTGGTGTCTGGCGTTCAATGCGGCGGTGGCGGCCTTCTTCCTGCTGCGTGGTCAGGTCATCCCGCTGTCTCAGTCCGCGTACGGCGATCCACGGGTGTTCTTTGCCGAGGCGAATCTCGTCCGGAACTTTCTCGAGAATCTGCGCGCACTGTTCACGTTCGGTTACTTCGGGTCGTCCCAATGGGTCGCCTCGCTGTGCGGGGTTTCGGGCTGGTTCGCCGCGGCCTGCCTGTCGGTCGGCTTCATCGATCGGCGACGACGTCTCGGCTCTTTGTGGCTCGCGGTGACATTAGGGCTCGCGCTGGGCGCAACGGCCTTCGTCGCGATCGGAGCAGGCGCTGCCGCCGGGGGCCGGCTCCTCTACACGTCTGGCATGGTCGCGTCGATCATGATTGCGGCGGGACTGACGTCGCTCCTGGACATCTTGCGGAGGACCGCTGCGGCTGAGCGTCGCTACGGTGCAACGCTCATCCTGCTGCCGGTGGCAGCATTGATCGCGGTCGAATTCGCAAGCATGCAGTCGTTCGCATGGCGCTTCGGCGAATCCACGTCGCTTGCGCGGAACGTAATGGCCCAGCTCGCGCCATTGAGGAACGAGCCTCTGGTACACGTCCGCAACCTGCCTTACATGCTCGCGAACGGCCCGTACGTCCTGAAGTGCTACGCGATCGAAATCTACCTGGCGCTGACAGTGGAGCGATCGCCGCGGTTTCGATGCGATCGAGTGTTTCTCGATTACAACGGAGAAGGGTACGTGGAGATCACACCGCGCGAGCCGGACGAGTTTTCCGACTACAGCGAAGCCAGGCCCGGGGAGCGCAAGATGGAGCTGGCGTTTGTTTCTCAGCGCAACTGCCCCTCGGGCGACACCCACGCCTGCTCCGTGCGGGCGGCGTCGATGCCAAGCAAGATTCACGTCCTGTACCCTGGGATGCCCGGATCCGACGGACGTGCTTCTCACGTCTTCGCGCGCGGAAGCAGACAGCGTGGTGCATAACGGCGCCTGGACGGCGGAAGACTGTCTCGAGGGCGCCGGTGATTTCACCGTGTACGGACGGCACGATGGCTCGACCATGCGCGTGCCGTTGTTTCGCTGCTTCAACCAGAAGTTTCATTTCGCTTCGCTCGACCCGTCGTGCGGTGACGGCGACACAGAAGGTGAGCTTGGCCTCGTGGATGTGGACGCTTCGGCTCTCAGTCCGCTGCTTCTCCGCGGATGCTCTCAAACGGGGCGATGGCGCCCAGCTTTGGCAGCTCATTGTCCAGCGGGTTGGACGGCCAGTCTCTTGGGCTACGTCTCTGGTTCCCAGAGCACCGATTGAGCTGTGGATAACCCAGCAGCGCCGCGCTTCACTCTTCACCCTTTTCTGTCGAGCGTCCACGGGACGATGGCCGATTCCGCGATGATTCTCCATGACATCTTGGAGCGCCCCTCTTGCCGCTCGGTGAAGGTAATCGGCACCTCGATGATCCGTGCGTGCGCGCGCTCGGCCAGAAATACCATCTCGACGAGAAAGGCGTAGCCGTCGGACCACAGTTTCCGCTGTGCCAGCAGTTTCGCCAATAGCGAACGCCGCCACGCACGGAACCCGCTTGTGCAGTCGCGCGTGGAGAGTTCCACGACGCGGCGCACATACAAGTTGGCAGACCGGCTGAGCCATCGCCGCGTGAGTGGCCAGTTCTCAACGGTTCCTCCACGGACGTACCGCGAGCCAATCACCAGGTCCGCGTTTTCGAGGGCTCGGAACATGTCCGCAAGGTGCGCCGGATTGTGGGAACGGTCGGCGTCCATCTGCACGATCACATCCGTTCCGAGATCCAGTGCGCGGGCCATGCCGTAGCGGGACGCCGCGCTGTACCCTCTCATACGGTAACGATGCAACGCGTACACACGGCCTCGATATTGGGCTTCGAGCGCATCGGCGATCGCGCCGGTGCCATCAGGCGAATCGTCGTCCACGATGACGGCACGCGCAACACTGTCGCAGGCCATCAACTGCGTCACGAGGCTCTCGAGATTCCGCGACTCGTTGTAGGTAGGGAGGACGACGGTGGCGGTCATGTTCCTTCGGGGCGACACTGTTGAGTCTCGCCCGAGAACGAGCACGCCGATTCATCGAATGGTATCCAAGTAACGGGACCCAGTTCGGTGTGGCTGGTCGAATACATGCACGGCGCCTGTGTCAGGGTGAATGTCTGACCAGCAATGGTGAGCGTTCCCGTCCGTGAAGCGCCGGTCTTCGCCTCATAGCTGAATGCCGGTTGTGTCGACAGCGCGACAGCCATCCTGGGCCGCCCGCCGCATCAATGCTCTGAGGCTTCTCGTCAAATTCTCGAGAAGGCGCAGGGCGCCAACGCTGGTCGGAGTCTATCGGTGTTACGAGCAGTATTCAATTGGAAGACGCGGGCTTCGGGCTACGGACACGTACCCGTTTCGCCACGCAAGTGGACGCTCTCTGAACCGTCGGGGGAACCCTTCGTGATCGATGTCACCGACGTCGTCAAACGCGGCGTAACACTTGTGTTGAATGGCGCTACGTTCGCATCGCCGAAGGCCGACGAGATGGAACGCGAGAACGCCTTACGGCTTCGCGATCACCACTGTCGTCCCGGCGCTGCTCCCATCGACGTCGTGATTCTGCCCCGAGGCGTAGGTCGCTCCACTTACGGTGATTCCCGTTACCGTGAAAGTAGCGCTGACGTCGCGCTTGCGCAGGTTGTTGAGCGATAGCTGGCACGTGCCGCCAGAGCCAGTCGTACAAGTTCTGGTTCCGCTCGCAGCACCGCTCCATGTGCCAGAAACCGTCGCACCCGAAACGCCGGCGTGATTGCCGCCGTTGTGCACCGCAACGGTCACAATCGCCGACCAGCCGCTCTTGTTCCCGTTCGCGGCGCCATCGAGGTCACCGATATGGACGCTAGGCGGTGGCGGAACGAACGGATTCACCGTGACGACCACAGTGTCAGCCGCCGTGGCGCCGTCATTGTCAGTGACCTGCAATGTCAATGTGTGAGCGCCAACACTCAATGAGACGCTTGCGGTGGCGCCCGTGCCCACGACGGTGGCCTCGTCTCGCCACACGTAGCTGACGATGTTGCCATCCGAGTCAGAGGACCCGCTGCCGTTCAGCGTGACTGACTCTGTGCCGTTGCCGTCGTCCGTCACGGTGTGATCAGCCCCTGCGTTAGCGACGGGGGGTGAATTCGGCGCCGGCGGATTGACCGTAATGATCACGCTGTCTGTGTCGGTCGCGCCCTGGTTGTCCATTACTTGCAGAATGATCGTGTGCGTGCCATTCGCGAGCGCGATCAATGGTGTCGCACCTGAGCCGATGCTTACACCGTTCTCGACCCATTCGTAATTTGCAATCGTGCCATCTGGATCAGAGGAGCCGCCGCCGTCCAGACGCACATCCTCCCCGCCATTGCCGTCGCCGTCCACCACGGTCACATCGTCTCCGGCATCGGCACTCGGGCTGAGGTTCGCTGACCCGTAGCTCATCGCGTTGTGAAGGTTCAGACCGCCGTGAGCAGTCCACGAGTCGAGCCGTACTGGGTCAACGCCGCGTGGATCTGCACTGTTCAGGAGAATGTCCACCACTTGCTGGTTGCTGACCACGTCCCCTCGCGACCACACGAGCGCCGCGGCGCCGGATACATGAGGAGTGGCCATCGAGGTGCCGGTGTTCCATGTATAGCAGCCTATGTCGCCAGGCGTCGTCGTGGCGGCGCACTGCGACATCGGAACGGTCGACATGATGACGTTTCCGGGTGCTGAGATATCGACCCAGTTGCCGTAGTTTGAGAACGACGGGCGTCTATGGTCTTCGTCGAACGCGCCAACGGCGATGACGTTCGGAAAGGCAGCGGGGTAAAACGGAGTGGTCACGCCGTCGTTGCCAGCGCCGGCCACAATGACCAGTCCTGCCGCCCATGCGTCTTGCACAGCATCGAACATGGCCTGTGAAAACTCAGTACCTCCCAGGCTCATGTTGATCACTTTCGCCCCATCCGTAACAGCACGGTCGATCGCCTGTGCGATGGCGAAGTCGTTACAGTGGCCATCGGGCGTGCACACCTTGTACGACAGTATCAACGCATTCGGCGCGACGCCGGCGACGCCTTCCTCAGCGGCTGGATCGCCTGTCGGATTGTTGATCAGCGCGGCGATGGTGCCGGCTACGTGTGTGCCATGTCCGTGATCGTCCATGGGATCGCCATCGTTGTTGACGAAGTCCCACCCGCCGATGAATTTTCCCGCGAGATCAGGATGGCTGTAATCGATGCCGGTATCGATGACGGCGACCGCCACGTTGGTCCCCGTGGACAGCGCCCACGCTTCGGGCGCGTCGATATCTGCATCTGGTTTTGCGAGGTAGAAGCAGAACTCATCGTCAAGGAAGGGGATGCAATAGAAGTACTGGCCGGTATTGTGGAGCGCCCACTGTTCGTCGAAGTAATAATCGCCCGGTACGATCTCAGACCCTGGCGCGTGCGACAGTGGCTCCGGCAAGCTGCGCACGAAATTTGGTTGCGCATACAGCACGTTGGGATTGTTGCGATAGCGTGCGATTGCCGCCGTCTCGGCGCCGCGCGGCACGGTCGCGAGCTGCAGGCCGGTGCGCACAATTTCCGTCGTCCCAGTACCGCCGCCCCGCCGATGCGCGTCAGCTTTCGCGCTGGCGTTCACGCCAGGCCTGAATTTCACGATGATCTCGCCGGCGACGAATGTTCCATTCGCCGCAGGTGTTTGCGCCGACGAACGCATGATGAAGACGACCGCCACGAGCACCAGTACTGCGAACAGTGTCCTGACCCGCATGAGACGTCCCTCCGGCTGCGATGCGAACTGCTCCAACGAAGGCGCACGTCGGCCGCTCGCACCTATCAAACCGTCAGCGCACCCTGGCCCTGCCGATCGAACGGGTTGGGTTCGCAAGCTGCCTGCCAGCTGAGTTGTCGTGAGGATCAGCAGTGTTCCGCGACGAGCGGGTCAGATTGACACGCGTTGCGCCGACATTTTTCGCGCCAATGCGACGAAACACGCAATGACACAGTTGGCAAACGACGGCCAATCGAGGAGGGACAAGGACCTGGCGCCGCCACTCGATGTGGTCGTGAACTGGCCGGCGCTTCTGAAGAAGTAACGGGCCTTTGCGACTAACTACCGGGCGTGGTCGGGGCTCTTGGATGGGAGGAACGCGTGAATAGCCTGGAGCAGCGGAAGTGCTGCATCGCCGGCATCCCGGGCCGAGAATCCCGGCGGTAGCTCCACGACTGCGCCTTGGTTCGCGATCCGATTGAATTCCTGGGCCGTCCACGTGGCGCCAGCCGCGCGCAGCTCGGGACCCACTACGACCACTCTTGGACGTGTGGTCTTGAGCAGGACCAAAGCGTCGGGCAGATTGGACGCCGTAAGAAGCTGGTAGCCCGGTTGCTTGAGCAACTCGCGCAGGTAGGCCAGTACGTCCACGGACGGGTCCACGCAGAGGATGTCAGGACGCCCGACAGAGGACTCGCGATCTGGCATGCCGTGGACGTCGGCAATCGACTCGGCCTCTGTTTCGTAAATCCGAAACACCGCCTTGAGGCGGGTGATCCTCAGAACATCGTCGACTTTCGAAGACAGCGCGCAGAGTTTCAGCGCGCCTCCCGCGTTCTGCGCGCGCGTGAGGTAGCGCACGAGCAGACCGAGGCCCCCGCTGTCGATGAACTCGACGCCCCCGAGATGGAGCAGGACGTGCGTGTTCATGGGCAGCGTCTCCTCCAGACACGCCTGGAGCGATTCGGATTCCTCGCCCACGACGATTCGGCCGGTGCAAGTGATGACGGTGACGTCCCCGACGAGGCGACGACTCAATGCGAGCGACATGGGACCTTTCGAGTGTGGCGACCAGTGAACGTCGGTCGATTATCTCCCACTGGCCTCGGCCTAAGGGGCATCTCTACTTGAGCTGCCGCCGCCCACGTCGACTGTCGCTCACTCGAAGTGACGCTTCGCGAATGCACGACCCGAGCTGGATTTCAGAAAGCGTTCAAACCTGATCGCCGCATCCGCGGACGCGAATTGCACCGAAACCACGAGGGCCCATGGAGTGTGCGTTCGTGTCTGGGGCGACTCGCCAGCGTTGTGCGAGGCCAGTCGGGAGGGGAGATCAGACGTCAGACCCACGTAGTGCCGTGTAGGATCTTTTCGGCTGCGTATGACGTAGACGATTCGCTTATCGGACATGAACGTCGTCAACGCACAGCTGGTGCCACGCGTTGAAAGGCCCAATGTCGTCGATCGCCGCTGTGCCATTGCGCTTTCTGCCGCAAGCGAATACGGGTGAGTGTGAGGAAAATGCGAGCAGGGAGATGTTCGTCGGCGCTTCGATCGACCTTGCGCCCCGCGGAATCAAAGAGCGAGCTCGAGCACCTGACGGCGCACGGGCTCGCGGTCATCAAGAGCGCCGGATTCATCACTTCGTGACGACGACCACTTCCAGAGTACTCCGCTGGAACGACCATCGTCGAATCGCCGCTGCTGTTGAAGTCTTTGATCAACCGGATCAAATCGTGCTCCAAGCGTGCCTGCCCCTCGACCGACAGACTGCCGAACGCCTTGTGCACGGGGCCATACCATGTCCTGAACACCTCGATCCAGTGTTGCGGCGATCGATACCGAAACACGAAATCGCGATGGGTCGTGTGGATGTCGGACGCTGATGCGCGGAACAGATAGTCGAGGTGATCCTCCGTTCCCCAGCGCGACGCTGGCGTGAGCCCCTTTGGCGGTTGGGTGTAGTGGCTCACGACTGCGAAGAGCCGCCCGATGAATCCGCGCGGTGTCCAGTTCGTCAACCCAATGCGCCCCCCGCGCCGACACACGCGCACGAGCTCACGGGCCGCAAGGGAGTGGTTGGGTGTAAACATCACGCCGAACGACGACAACACGACGTCGAACGATTCATCGCGGAATGGCAGCGCCTCGGCATCTGCTTGCTGAAACACAATCGGCAACCGGTCCGCTTCGGCGCGTCGGCGGCCATCCTCGAGCAACTCGGGTACATAGTCAGTCGACGTGACCTCGGCGAAGCGCCGGGCTGCCGCCAACGAGCAATTGCCATTGCCGGCCGCGACGTCCAGGACCTTCGAGCCGGCGCGCAGGTCGACGGCCTCACACAACGACTCCCCCACTATCTGCAGCGTGGTACCGATGAGCGAGTAGTCGCCGGACGCCCAGGTGGCGCGTTGCCGGCCCTTGATCGCTTCGAGGTCCGCCGCTGACAGCACCGGAGATACCGCCGGCGCTGCGGTTTCGATGGTGTTCATGGCTATAACCCCTCCTTCACCTCAGTGAGCTCGTCGGCGACCAGGCCATGCGCCTCGCGGTGGACCGCGATCGCGGCTTCCTTGTTGGGCGCTTCGATGTGATTGTGAACGTCGATGAACAGTGGCATTTGACTCTCCTTGTCTGCCTGTAAGATCAGTCACTTGCGACTGTAGCGAGCGGTGAACGACTCGGGAATGACTGCGCGTCCGTGCGACGTTGCCAATCGTCCAGAACACGGTTCCAGAGGAGCTTCAAGTGGATGCGTTGTCGGATGTGCTCAGGGCGGTACGGCTCGCCGGCGCCATCTTCTTCGACATCCACGCCTCAGAACCGTGGGTGGCCGAAACCCCCACGGGCCGATTGATCGTCAGCAAGATCTTCCCGACTCCGAGCACCTCATTCCCTATCACGTCGTGACGCAGGGCTCGTGCTGGGGCTCAGTCCTGGACGAACCACCTGTCCACCTTTCGGCCGGCGACATCATCGTGTTTCCGCACGGTGATGCCCACACGATGTCGAGTGCGCCTGGCATGCGCGGCACGCCAGACCTGGCGCTCTATCGGCGACCAAACGACGGGCAGCTGCCCTTCTGATGTCGATGGGCCACACTCAACTCGATCCTTCGCACATCGTCTGTGGATATCTTGGATGCGACGCGCGGCTGTTCAACCCGCTGCTGAACGCGCTGCCGCGAGTCATCCACGTCAGCGATCGCGCTGGAGGGGCGATCGGTGCGTTCGTCCAATTCGCTATCGCCGAGGCGAAAGAGCGCCGACCGGGTGGCGAGGTCGTGCTCGGGCGCTTGAGCGAGCTGATGTTCGTGGATGTCGTCCGCCGCTATCTGGAAACGCTGGCCCCCGACCGCACCAACTGGCTTGCGGGGTTGCGCGAGCCGTTCGTGGGGCGTGCTCTGACTGCACTGCACCGCAGCCCTGCCCGTGCCTGGACCCTGGAGTTATTGGCTCACGAAGTGGGACTCTCCCGCTCGGCACGGTGGAACGTTTCACCGAGTTCGTCGGACATCCACCAATGCAGGACTTGTCCAACTGGCGGATGCAACTCGCTGCAAACCACCTACTGGCGGGAACCGACAGCGTCGCCGAGATCGCCGAGCGGGTCGGCTACGAATCTGACGCCGGCGTTCAGCCGCGCGTTCAAGAAGGCGGTCGGCAAGGCGCCGAGCGAGTGGCGGAAAACAAGGGGTGTTACCGCCGCCGTCCCGCCGGCAGCACCAGCAGAGTCTTCTTCTCCGCCGCGGCACTAGCAACACTGCCCGCGTTCCACTGAGGAATGGACTGTGGAGCAGCCGCCGACCGAAAGCCGCACGTTAGTGCTTGCTGCGAGTAGTCACCCAAATATCCTGGCTGCCGAACCCGCCGGGACGATCTGACTGAAAGAACAGCGTTCGACGGTCTGAGGCGATGTAGGGCTGCACTTCAGCGAGGGCGCTGTTGACGATCGGCCCCAGGTTCGTCGGCGTGGACCAGAGTTCGAACACCGTCCGGCGCGTTGCCGCCCACACGTCCGGCCCGCCCAGCGAGCCGGGTCTGGGCGAAAAGAAGAACACCTCGAGCCCATCGAACCTGATCGATGGATGTTGCTCGTTTGATGGACCACTGAGCTCCACGACCAGGCTCGCCGGGCCCCACGTCCCGTTCGGGAACAACTCGCTGACGTAGATGTCGGTTCCGCCGAGGCCACCCGGTCGAGCGCTGTGGAAGAAGAGCTGCGGCGCACCGCCGTCATCGTTCGCGAAGTAGCTGGGCGCGGACTCGAGGAAGGCCGAATTGACCCCGGCGCCGAGGTTCACCGCGGGTTGCCAGTCGAACGGGTCGTGCGTGTGCTGGCGATACGACATCCAGATGTCGTTTCCTCCTCCGCCTGGCCGATCGCTCGTGAAGAACAGCCAGTGCTCATCGCGGGACAGGGCGGCGACGGCCTCGGTGAACGGCGTATTGATGACGTCGCCAAGGTGGACGGGAGCCTCCCACGGCGCATCCTCGCTGGCGCGTTGCGAAACCCAGAAGTCAGTTGACCCCTCTCCGCCTGGGCGCTCGGAGTGGAAGTAGAGACTCAATCCATCCTTTGAGATGGCGGGGCCTGCCTCCGCGAACGTGGAGTTGATGGTTGGACCAAGGTTCACCGGCGCGGACCAGTTCAAGAAGCGGGGCGCGGCATTGGGAGACGAGGAAATGAGCGTGACGAGGACGATGACAGTTAACGCAACTCGGATAAAGACCATGGAATTGCTCCCTTTAGTGACGAATTGAGCATCGGTGACCTTTTAGGCGTGATTCTCCGGCCGTTCCGTTCTTGACTCTGTTCCGACCGAGGTGGCAGAGTTCGCGATTGGACGGGCTTCACGCTCGGTCGCTACTACTCAACGCGGAAGATCCGGCTCAGTTGTGTCACGGCTCGAACCGAGAGGGCGTGCAGGCATGCAATCGGCGTCAGCGGGAGTCGTGACCGGTCTGCTCAAAGCGTGGTCGGCTGGGAATCCGAACGCGCAAGAGGAGCTGCTGCCGCTCGTCTACAAGGAACTCCGGCGGCGCGCGGCAGGCCACCTTCGTCGTGACCGCAGGGACCACACACTCCAGCCGACCGCGCTCGTGCACGAGGCCTACCTGCGACTGGTGGGCCAACGAGAAGTCGACTGGCAGAGCCGAGCGCATTTCTTCGCGCTGGCGTCGCGAATGATGCGGCGAATTCTCGTGGACCACGCTCGCGCCCGCGCAGCGGCGAAACGTCCCGACGGCGTTCTGCGCGTGACGCTCGACGGCGACCTCGCGAGCGTCGACCCCCGGGGGTGCGATCTCCTCATGTTGGACCAGGCACTGTCCGAGCTTGCTCTCCTCGACCAGCGGCAAGAGAGCATCGTCGAGCTGTGTTATTTCGGCGGCCTCACCGAAGTGGAAGTCGCGGGCGCGTTGTCCGTCTCACGATCGACCGTAGCGAGGGAACTGAGAAGCGCGAAAGCGTGGCTCTACCGCCGTATGACCTCCGGCCATCCCGAGCAATCGACGTGAGCGAGACAGAGCGCTGGGCGCGCGTAAAGGAGATCTTCGATGCGGCAGTCGCCTGTCCCGTCGAAGACCGCGCGGCTCTCGTACGCGACATGTGCGGCCACGACCGCGCGTTGCAGGCCGACGTCGAATCGCTCCTGGCCGCCGATGCCAGCAACGGATTGGTCTTCGACCAGTCGGTCGATCGCGACGTGCGCGGACGAGTCTTCAGCGCCGTCGCTGGCGTCATTGACCATCAGACACACACGCTCACAACGGGCGAGCGCCTCGGAACGTACGAGATCACGGAACTGCTCGGGGCCGGCGGCATGGGCCGCGTCTACCGTGCCCGGGACACAACCCTCGGCCGCGAGGTGGCCCTCAAGATCCTGCCTGATCTCTGGCTGGCCAATCCTGACCGCCGGGCGCGCTTCGAGCGCGAGGCGCGCATGCTCGCGTCGCTCAACCATCCCAACATCGGATCGATTTACGGCGTCCACGAGAGCGAGCCTTCTCCGCGCACTGGGCTGGCGGTCAAGGCGCTCGTCCTCGAACTGGTCGAAGGCGAGACGCTCGCCGACCTCATCGCGCGCCACGCGCAGCCGTCAGCGTCACGAAGCGGGTTGTCGATCGACGACGTCGTGAGCCACGCGAGCCAGGTGATCGAGGCACTCGAAGCCGCGCACGAGCGCGGCATCGTGCACCGGGACCTCAAGCCGGCAAACATCAAGGTCACGCCCGAGGGGCGCGTGAAAGTGCTCGATTTCGGCCTCGCCAGGGCGATGGGCAGCACTGGCAGCGGCCCCCAGATCGCCAATTCACCGACGGTAACTGTGGGTGGCACCCAAGACGGCGTCCTCCTGGGGACCGCGCCGTACATGAGCCCCGAGCAGGCGCGCGGACGGACAGTCGACAAGCGAACCGATATCTGGGCGTTCGGCTGTGTCCTTTACGAGATGCTGACCGGCGCACCGGCGTTCGCCGGCGATAGCGTCGGCGATGTACTTGCCAACGTGATTAAGACGGAGCCCGATTGGACAGCGCTCCCGGCGGACACACCTGCGGCGCTGCGTCTGTGTCTGCAGCGTTGTTTACAGAAGGATCTCCGACAGCGGTTCCACGACATCGCTGACGTGCGTCTCGCGCTGGAGGGCGCGTTCGAGCAACCACGCCGTGATGGCGATTCAACCGAACGCGGTCAACCATCTCGCTCGCGACTGGCCTTTGCTGGGTGGGCCCTCGCACTGATGGTGATCATCGGCGCGTTTGGGATCGTCGCCGTCGCCCCGCGGGGCCCTATAGATGCGCCTGAGATTCGCCTCGAGATCGTGACTCCTGCGGCAACCGATCCTCTGTCGTTCGCGATCTCTCCCGATGGCCGCAACGTGGTTTTCCAAGCCGGACAAGATGATCCGAAGTTGTGGCTTCGGCCGCTCGACACACAGGAAGCGCAGCCACTGGCGGGCACCGACGGAGGGCAGTATCCATTTTGGTCGCCGGACGGAAAGTCGGTGGCGTTCGCCGCCGGCGGCGTGTTGAAGCGGATCGACCTCGCCAGCGGCCTCGTGCGCACACTGGCGTCTCACCCTTCCGCCGGTGGGACATGGAGCAATGATGGAACGATCCTCGTCGGCAGCATCATCGGCCCGCTCTACAGCCTTCCGTCAGACGGCGGCACCCTGAAAGCAGCGACCACCCTACTGCAAGGGCAAAGCAGTCACCGCTGGCCACAGTTACTGCCGGATGGCCGCCGGTTCCTGCTCTTCACCTTGGGACCTCCTGACGTCCGAGGTCTGTATCTCGGCTCCACGGCCGACGCGAATGTGCAACGAGTATCGGATGGAGAGTCCGGCTACCGGTTTCTGCCGCCCGCTCATGTGTTGTTCGCACGACAAGGCGCGTTGTGGGCGCGGACACTCAGCGGCACTTCCACGACTCTCGAGGGAGAGCTGGTGCCTGTTGCCCCGAAGGCTCTAGTGTCCCCTGGGTTTTTCGGCCACAGCGCGTTGTCCTCGTCATCGACCGGGTCCATCGCCTACCGCGCGTCCGCCGGCGAAACGCAGCTGGTCTGGCTCGATCGCAGTGGCCGTCCCGTCGGTACCGTGGGAAATGCCGACGATAGCCAAATGAGTCTGTCCCACTTGTCGCGCGATGGGCGCACGGTCGCTGTCACGCGTACGATCGCAGGCAGCACGAATGTCTGGCTTCTCGATACCGAAAGAGGAGTACCCCGCCGACTGACGTTTGGTGTGAACGATAACGATGTGATCCTGTCTCCAGATGGCACTCGTATCGTGCACCAAGCGTCGGGGCCACGTGACGGGTCTGTCGTCTACGAACGGCGTTCGGATGGCACGGGAGGAGAGAGTCAACTGCTCGAAGAATCCCTCATCGAATGGCATCACCCGCAGGACTGGTCTGCGGACGGGCGTTACATCGTGTACGCAGTCACAACGACGACAGGCATGGATCTGCGGGCTCTGCCTCTTTCCGGCGAACGGACACCGTTCGACGTGGCGCGGACATCGTTTGCAGAACTCAACCCCCGGCTCTCGCCAGACAGCCGCTGGGTCGCTTACCAATCGACTGAGACAGGGCAGCGCGAAATCCACGTTCAGCCATTCCCTGGCCCCGGACCGAAGGTGCAGGTTTCAGTGGGTGGGGGCACGATGCCGCGATGGCGGCGCGATGGTGGCGAGTTGTTCTACCTCGCCCCTGACAGGCGCCTCATGGCTGTATCCGTCTCTCAAAGCGATTCGCGTCTCGAGGCCGGGACTCCGCGCGCCTTGTTCATGTTATCGACCACGACCAGTTACGAACCGTCCCCCGACGGCCAGCGTTTCCTGGTCACCGCGGTCATGTCGGACGCCAGCCCCATCTCCATCATCCTCAACTGGAAGCCACCGGGGGACTGACGATCGAACTCAGAATGCAGAATGCGGACACTGCCATCGAAAGAGGAGCGGTGTCGTATACGATCCTCCTCTGCGCAGAAGCGCAGGATGTCGGTCAGACGACGCGCGCGGACTTCTGGTCGGTTGTGAATCCTGCGCTCGCTGACTCCCGCAGGATCCGAAGCCCAACGGATATAATCCGTCTCGCGACGTCGCTCGAGATCTGCCATTCACATGAATCGCGGTGACACGGTCAGTCATTACCGGATCGAGTCGCTGCTCGGCGGCGGCGGGATGGGAGTCGTCTATCTCGCCGAGGATCTGACGCTTGGACGCAAGGTCGCGCTGAAGTTCCTGTCTTCGGTGGCCGGCGACCCCGCCATGATCGAGCGGTTCCGGCGCGAAGCGCGGGCCGCCTCGGCGCTCAACCATCCGAACATCTGCACGATCCATGAGATCACCGAGCACGCGGGGACGCCGTTCATCGCGATGGAGTGGCTCGACGGCGAGTCGCTGAAGGACCGGTTGAGCGCGGATGCGTTGTCGATGGCCGAACTGCTCGCCGTGGCCACCGACATCGCGGACGCGCTCGACGCGGCGCACCGGGCCGGCATCATTCATCGCGACGTCAAGCCGGCAAACATCTTCGTGACGCAACGCGGGACGGCCAAGCTCCTCGACTTCGGGCTTGCCAAGATCGACGCGGTCGTGGGTCACGATGCCTCGGTGCTGCCGACGATCGCCGGCGAGGCGCATCTGACGAGTCCCGGGACGACGCTTGGCACGGTGGCGTACATGTCGCCGGAACAGGTGCGCGGAGAGCCGTTGGACGCGCGCAGCGACCTGTTCTCGTTTGGCGTGGTCCTGTATGAGATGGCCACTGGCGTCTTGCCGTTCACGGGTACGACGCCGGGCGTCGTGTCTCATGAGATTCTCAGCGGGACGCCGACCCCGGCGCTGCGGCTCAAACCAGAGTTGCCGCCAGAGTTCGACCGCATCGTGACGAAGGCACTGGAGAAAGCTCGAGACATCCGAGCGCAAACCGCGGGCGAACTGCTGGCCGATCTCAAGCGACTGAAGCGCGACCTCGGTTCCAGCCAGCAGGCGATGACGGGCGTCAGCACAGACGCGCCCGGAGCTACCGTGAGTGTTGCCGTTCCGGGACATCCACGGGCCGTGTCCGGCGGCTCGTCGTCCGACGTTCAGGTGGTCGCGGACGTGATCAAACGCCACCGCGCGGGTATCGGGGTTGCCGCCACGCTGGTGGTCCTTGCCATCGCAGGCGGCATCTTCGCATTCATGCAGCGAGGCTCGCAGTTTGGCTCGGTGGACACGACAGCCCCGTCCATCCTGGATCTAGAGGTCACGCAGCTGACAACGAGCGGTAACGCCGACCGTCCAGCCATGTCGCCCGACGGCAAGTACGTCGCCTACATCCAACACGACGGTAACAATGACAGCCTGTGGATCCGCCAGACTGCCACGCCGAGCAACGTGCAGATCGTGCCGGCGGAGCCGGGCGTCGCGTTGCTTGGCGCGACCGTGACGCCGGACGGTGGTTACGTGGATTTCGTGCGCAGCGAGAGAAGACTCGAGGTCGAGTTGTGGCGCGTCCCGTTTCTGGGTGGTACGCCGAAGCGTATCGTCGACGACATCGGCAGTCTTGTTGCGTGGTCCGCGGACGGTCGGCGCATGGCCTTCGTGAGGAATCTTTCGAAGTCAGCCACTCTTGAAACCACCACAGCTCTGATCACGGCCAACCCGGATGGGAATGACGAGCGTGTCCTGGCTGTCCGACGAAGACCGTCCTATTTCAACGTGATTCCAGTCAGCACCATGCAGCAGCCAACGTGGTCTCCGAGTGGCGACACGATTGCGCTGACAGGAACAGATCTCTCTTCCGTGCATCTGGTGACCGTTGAGGTCGCGACGGGCATGGAGCGGACGTTTCCGGTCGATGGCGTGTCGACCCTCGCGTGGCTCGATGATGCGTCGCTCGTGCTCAGTCGAGGAGCGGAGCAGAGTGCGGCGTTACAGTTGTGGCGGCTGTCATATCCCGAAGGGAAGCTCACGCGGCTGACGAACGATCTGAATAGTTACGCGGGCGTGAGCGTCACCGGCGATCGCGGCAGTCTGGTCACCGCACAACGTGTGGCGCGCGTCGGCATCTGGGTCGGCGATGGTCTGGCGACGCAAGGCGCGGAGACCGTGCAGCCCGTGCTTGGAAGCAGGGGAGACGTTGCGTGGGCGGCAGACCGCCTCGTCTACACGAGCTTTATCGCCGGCCAGCCATCGATCGTCAGCGCCGCGCCTGACCGCGGAATACCGGAAGAGATCGGGTTGAGAGGGATCGGCCCCGGCGCAACGTCTGATGGGCGCACGATCATCTACGTCTCCAAGGAGACCGGAAGCAATGCCGGTTTGTGGAAGGCGGACCGCGATGGCAGCCACGCCACTCAGCTCGTGTCTGGTCCGATCATGATCGACATCGCGAGCACGGGAAACTGGGTCACCGTGACCCCGGACGACCGCCAGGTTGTCTTCGTATCTCTTCGGACTGGCCGGCCGGGCGTGTCGACCGTGCCCCTCGCGGGCGGTGTGGCGACTCAATTGTTCGAGGAGCTCGCCGTCACTCCGCACGTCTCACCGGACGGCACCCTGCTCCTGTATGGCACCCCTGATGCGCAGAATCGACCGAGTGTCGTGGTCTGCGATTTCCCGGCCTGCGCGGCCCGTCGAAGTCTGATGGCGCCGGCAAATCTGGCGGCTGTTGGCTTGAAGTGGATGCCCAATAGCCGGGCGGTCGCCTATATCGACACAACGTTGTCGAACCTGTGGGGCCTGCCGATCGATGGGAAGGCACCGTATCAGTTCACGAAGTTCACCGATGGGCGCACGATCACCGACTTCAACTGGTCGCGCGACGCCAAACGTCTTGCCATCTCGCGCTCGGTGACCACCAACGACATCGTCCTGTTCAAAGGCTTGCGCCACTAAGGTCGCGATGCGTTGCGCCCATCAGGATTACGGCATCAACGCGAAGGTCCAGATCGGTGCCGCCGCAGCCGACGGAGGACGAGCTCGATCTCGACCGGGAAATCGAATACGCGTTCGATACCGACGGCCGATGCTCGGTCGTCCGCCAGCGGGCGACGTGAAGTAACGCCGCTTAACGTCGGGCGGGTCCTGATTTGTGGACCCGCCTCGAGCGAGCCGGACGGCTCGTCACTTCGTGGTTTCGTCTTCTTCTTCTCCGCGCCGCTGTTTTCGTAGCCTTCGTCGCCCGGCTAACTCGAAGTCTCCCGAGGATCTTCCCAGACGATTCTGATCTTGTTTCCCTTGACAGGGACCACGATCGGCTTGATCGGATCGGGCAAGTTGGGGCCGGTTATAGTCACCGTGAACATTCCTTTATTTGTCTTCGGGTCCTTGTCCTTGCCCTTGCCACCGCCCGGGTGTCCGCTCCCCGATTCACCGTCTGAGTGGATCACCTCCCAATCTACGCTGCTGCCGCCGTCGAACTCGCCGCTTCCCATCGCACGCCTCCATCTCCCCGCCGGTCACGAGCGGGCACAGACTCGCGGTACATCAGAACACACCTGCACTAACGAAGGCTCCTCCATTACCGAACAGAGCTTATCCGACGATGCGACGGACATCCGGACGGGTCAGAAAACCTTGCCTCTCACGGTCGGGCATCGGCCCCTTTTCTTTGCGGCTACTTGGATTCGTCTTGGGGCGCGCGAAGACGTTCGAGTTCCTCGAGCTCACGCGTGACTCGCTCCTGGATGCGGCGCGCCCGCGAGTCGCGCCAGGCGCGTTTGAAGGCGTTGTAGATGTCGCCGGGGTCCACGCTCGCACTGATCAGCGGTGTCGAGAACTCCATTGGCGTCATCATCCGGACCATCTCCTTATGCGAGATAGCGCCCCGTGCAGGAGTGAGCGAGATGTCCTGAGCCGGCTGCCACGGTGGAGGAGGAACCGTCTCGGTGACCCCGGTTCGAAAACGCGGTCGTCCTTCCTCGTCGACAGGAAACGAGGCCGCATCGATCGGCCAGAACTCGCGCGCGATTCGCTCCGCTGACTCGGCAATTGGGCGCTGCGCAGGCGCCCGCGATGTCTCTTGCGCGAGGGCCCCAGAGGCGCACAGTGCGAAGGCCGTAAGAAGAGCCAGTCGCCTCATGAAGACTTAGACCTGCGGCCGTTAGATTCGGTCGTCGCTTCTTGGGCTCGCAGTTGACCACAGATGGGCGCGAAGCATATAAGTCCAGCCATGGGCGACGTGGTGTACAGGGCGTCAATCCCGCTGACGCGCGTGAAGGGTCCGCTGCGGCTTGCCGAGATGCCCGCCGAAAGCGAACCAGTTCGTTTCGGCACTCACGGTCCGATCGCTCGCCACTACGGCATTCAAGGCGACGTGCCCGATCCGCATGCCACGACGATCGACTATGTGGTTGCCGCCACCGGCGGTTGACTGCTTGGCACCCTGGGGGGCGCGCTGGAGGCGCGCGGGATCGCGGCGAGCGCAGGCCATCTGACGGCGGTGGCTCATGGAGAAGTGGAAGTGGACGAGGGCGTTCTGCTGCTACGTCGGATCCACGTCGTCTTCTCGTTGAAAGGCGTGCCCGCAGACAAGATCGAGTCGGCACAACGGGCGCATGACGTCTTCAAGATGAAGTGCCCGGTGTATAGGTCTGTCCACAGCGCTATCGACGTAACCACAGAGCTGATGCTCGATTCTGAAACACAGCCAATCTAGCGTCTGGCTGCTGCTATCGGAGCAGGACGCATTGACGCGCGCTTGCCGCGGGCACAACGTGCCATAGCGGCGCTCACCGGTCATCATGCGCATCGCCATCATCGGTAACTCCGGCTCAGGGAAGTCCACGCTCGGTCACCAGCTTGCCGCGGTGCATACGCTGATGCCGCTCGAGCTCGACTCCATCGTGTGGGAACCTGGCAAGGTTGGCGTGCTGCGGAGCCGTGACGCTCGAACGGCCGACGCGAAGGCCTTCTGCGAGTCGACCGAACGTTGGGTCGTCGAAGGGTGTTACGCGGAGCTGACGCAAACATTCCTCGAGCACTCGCCGGTCCTCCTGTTCATGGAGCCCGGGATGGAGGCGTGCCTGTCCAATTGCCGAAGCCGGCCATGGGAGCCACGCAGAGTACCACGTCGAAGGAACAGCAGGACGAGAAGCTCGAGTTCCTGTTGTCGTGGGTGCGTGACTACTACACGCGCGAGGACGATCTGTCGCTGCAGCGTGCACCAGGCGCTCTTCGACGGCTACCGTGGCCCGAAGTATCTGCTCGCGCATCCAGTCGATCGGGCGTTCGTCGAGGCGCAGCCGCTGCGGTGGTTCAGTCGTCAGGTCGACGACTTTGCCGCGCGTTTTCAGTCGTGCGCGATCCCCGAGAGCGCGTGGACCCACTCCGCGCATCTGGCCGTCGGGCTGTGGCACGTCCACCGGTACGGCGCGGAAGAGGCGCTTGGACGGCTGCGCGCGGGCATCCGTCGCCTGAATGAGAGTCACGGCGGCGTCAACAGCGACACGCGCGGATATCACGAGACGATCACGGTCTGTTACGTTCGATTGCTGGAGCAGTTCCTCGATGCGGGTCCGGCGACGCCATTGCCGGATCGGGTGGCGGTGCTGCTGGACAGTCCGCTCGCGGCAAAGCGGATGCTGTCCGCCTTCTATTCAACCGATCGCCTGATGTCCACGGCCGCGCGAGCGCAGTGGGTCGAGCCGGATCTGACTCCGCTATCGATTTCGACGATCCTCGAGAATCGATGAAGATCGCCTATCCTCATCACGTGTCCATCCAACATCCGCAACCACGTGACTTCGCGTCAGTCTGCTCGCGCATTCTTCTGTGTGTCGCTTTCATAGGCCTGGTCGGCTGCAGCTCCCCGGCAAACGGACCAGGCAATCCGAAAGTGCCGTCTGGCGCCAAGAGCTCCGGGGGCACACACGGTGTCATCGAAACCGACAAGGGCTCGATCGAGATCGAGTTCTTTCCGAAGGACGCGCCCAGAGCAGTCGAGAATTTCCGTCTGCTCGCCGAGCACGGCTACTACGATGGCCTGACGTTTCACCGCATCATCAAGGGCTTCATGCTCCAGGGCGGCGACCCTTCAGGTGACGGCACTGGTGGCGAGAGTGCGTGGGGTGGCACCTTCGAGGACGAGATCGCGGCGGACTCGCCGCTCTACCGCGACGGCTATCGACGCGGCCTCATCGCGATGGCCAACGCCGGGCCGAACACCAACGGCAGCCAGTTCTTCATCATGCACGCGGACTACTCGCTGTCTCCGAACTACGTGATCTTCGCGAGGGTGACGAAGGGGATGGAGGTCGTGGACGCGCTCGCGGACGTGCCCACCAGGCTCGGCGCGGACGGCGGCATGAGTCAGCCGCTGACGCCGCCGTCAATCAAGAAGGTCACCATCAAGCCGTAGGCGGCGTTCTACGACGTGTGAACGTCGTGCACGCGGTCGATCGACGCGATTTCGCCGTGAGCCTTCCTGAGCTCCGCATACAAGCCTTCGATCACCGCGCGGCTGTCAGGTGGCAGTATTCCCTCGAGGGCGTCTTCGAACGCACGGAGGGTAATGCTCTCCCCTCGCTCGACCTCGTCGATGATCGCGTTATCGTCGTGTGCGTAGCCAGCGGCTCTTGATATCGATCCAGCCGCGATGCAGAACAGCGCCGGCGGTGCCATCGGCGGCTGAATCGCCGCCGAGGCGTTGGGCGTGTGGCGCGAGAACATCAGCGATGCGTGCTCGTTGGGTCGCCATCCGCTCGAAGAGTTCCTTAACCCTGGGGCTCTCGACATGAGCGGCAGCGGCGCTGAATCCCCGCTCAGCATCGCGACACGTCTCGATGAGATGGTTCAACACGGTTCGCTCGGTTCGTTGGGCCATGACAGCCTCCTGAAGATAAAGACCGCACTACCTCGGCCTGTCACCGTGATCGCTTAGAGCGTTGCGAGCAATCGGCTGGCCAGAACGCCACCGCGGACGACATCGCCAACTGCCGGCGGATCTTCTGAAAGACGGCCACACGCCGAGAGGGATTGCGGGGAATTTTCGGCGAGGGTGCGAGTTATTCCGAACTGTTCCTCCGTGCACTCCAGTCCGCGCATCGGGCACGGATGCAAAGCGAACAAGCGGCGAGGCACGGCACTTGCTCCGGCCGGCGCGGGGGTGGTGACGATGAAGAGCCGTTATCTGTTCGTGTTGCTGCTTGTTCTGGTCGTCGTCGGGTGGCGTATTTCCGAACCGGCGGCAGCGGCCGGCCCTGCGGCGGCACCCAGAGCGCACATGAACATGCTGCAGTTGATGCGAGCGTTCCCGTTTCCACATGCGAACGTGCTGTTCGATACCCAGTCGAAGGATCCGGTCGGACCGGAGAAGAAGGAGTCGATGGTCTTCAGCGTGTATCGCTGGGGCGATTCGGACACCTACGCCGGATGGGAAGGTGTCGAGAACAGCGCGCTGGCGTTGTCAGAGATGGCGCCGCTCCTGTTGGTACCACGTCTCTGCTCGAATGGTCTGCCTGCACCCGTGGCGCAACCTGACTGGACGAAAGCGGTGAATGGACTCGTGATGGCAGGTGAGAAGGCCCACAAAGCGGCGCAGACGAAGAACCTGGATGCGATGCTCGACGTCAGCGAGACGCTCAGCGACGCCTGTGCGACCTGCCACGACAAGTATCGCGACGTGGATCTCTCGGGAGGCACCCGCTGCAAGGTCGGCAAGTAGGCGGGGGCGCGCGCGCAACCCTCATGGGACGCCGTCGCGAAACCATTAGACCGCCTTACTGCGGCCAGTTGGCGCTCGGGCCACTTCTAAAGGCGTACCGAGTCAGGCGGAGAAGTAAAATCTCATCGCTGAGCCGTGACTTATCCTCGCCTCGTTCTCGTCTGCCTGCTACTCCTCGGTGGAGCGCTCGCCTCCGGGCAGCAACGCGATACCAGCGACATGCTGGCTCGCATCAGGGCGGAGGGTCTGCAACGCTCCCGCGCGCTGGCCTTATACAGGACGCTTACAGACGAAATCGGCGCCCGACTGACGGGATCGCCGGCTCACATGCAGGCGGCGCGCTGGGCGATCGACCGCTTCACGGAGTGGGGGCTGGCCAGCCCCCACCTCGAGCCGTACGAGTTCGGCCGGGGATGGCAGCTCGAACACGTGTCGGTCGAAATGACCGAGCCGCGCTACGTGCCGCTCATCGCGTATGCCGAGGCTTGGTCTCCGCCGACCGCGGGCGTGGTGAGCGGACGTGTTGTCTACGTCGGCGATAAGACTGGCGCGCAGATCCAGGCGATGAGCGCGCAGCTTCGTGGCTCAATCGTACTGACACACCCTCCGCAAACGGAGTTCGTCACGGGCGACCGACCGCAACCCGGCCTCGACGATCGCCCGGTGGCCACGGGTAACCCGGTGTTGCCGTCGCCGCGAAGTATGACGCCGGTGAACGAACTGATGGCGCTGCTTGGGCGGGCGGGTGCGGCCGTGGTGCTGCGGCCGAGCGCATACCGAGACGGCACTGTTGGTGTCACCGGGAATCGCGCCACGCCCTCTGACGCGGTGCCGTCGATTGTTGTCGCGGGTGAGCAATACAACGTGCTCGCTCGTCTGGCGGTCGAGGGACGTCCGCCGTCGCTGCGCGTGGAACTGCGGACGCGCTACTTCGAAGAAGACCGGAACAGCTACAACGTGATCGCCGAGATCCCTGGACAGGATCCCTCGCTGCGCCATCAAGTCGTGCTCATCGGCGCGCACCTCGACTCGTGGCACACGGCGAGCGGCGCCACCGACAATGCGGATGGCGCCGTTGCCGCCATGGAGGCGATGCGCATAATCAGGGCGATCGGCACCGCGCCGCGGCGCACCATTCGAGTGGCACTGTGGAGCGGCGAGGAGCAAGGGCTCCTTGGCGCGCGTGCCTACGTCGCGCAGCGCTTCAACACGGCGGCAGCGCGAGATCAGCTCGCCGTGTACTTGAACGACGATCCCGGCAGCGGCAAGACGCTTGGCTTCTACATGGAAGGGAATACAGCCGCGAAAGCGATCTTCGATCGCTGGCTCGCGCCGCTGCGCGATCTTGGGGCGACGCGAAACGTCGTGGAGAAGATCGGCTCTACCGATCACGTGCCTTTCAACGAAGCCGGATTGCCCGGTTTCAACGTCATCAAGGACTTCAACGCCTACGACGAGCGCACGCGACATACCAACGCCGACTACCCCGAGCGCATGACCGATGATGCGCTGAAGCAGTCGGCCATCGTCATGGCGAGTTTCGCGTGGCAGGCGGCGATGGCGGACGAGAGGATCCCACGCCAAACGACGAAGTAGCGCTGTCCTGGACCAGACTTCGCGAGACTAGTCCTTTGACTCGTACCGCTCTGATCGTTGGCGCCGGAATCGGTGGCCTCTCGGCCGGCCTGGCGTTGAGAAAGGCTGGATGGACGATTCGCATCTTCGAGCGGTCGCCCTCTCCGCGTGAGCTCGGCTTCGGGCTCGCCCTTGCCCCGAACGCGATCGCAGCCTTGCGTACGCTGGGTGTTGCCGACGTCGTAAAGGCTCGCAGCTTCGAGCCGCGACGTGCGGAGGTTCGCCGGCCCGATGGCACGGTGCTGAAGCGCGCGGAGTTGCCACCTGAGGCGCTGGGCGGCCCGATGATCATCGCACTGCGGCCGGCGCTTCACGGTGCCTTGCTCGAAGCCGTCGGCGTCGACGCCATCGCGCTCGAGAATGACGTCAGCGGATTCACCTCGAACGGCACGCGTGTGACGCTGCAGATGGCCGGCGATGGAGTCGCGGAAGGGGACGTGCTGATCGGCGCTGATGGTGTTGGTTCCGTCGTTCGTCGTGCGATGCATCCGGATGAAGCACCACCCAGGTCGAGCGGCATCGTGGCCGTGCGGGGCGCTGTACATGGTGCACTTCGTCATCTGGGCGATCTACACGCTGTCTACTACCTGGGTCGTGGTGTGGAGTCCATGTTCGTTCGCGCCAGCGATACCGGTATGTACTGGTTCCTGTCGATGGCGCGTGCGCTGGTTCCGGCCGGCATGCAGGATCCGAGGGCAATCCTGGCGTTGATGTCGCCCCGATTCGATTCAACCTTTCGCGCGGTGACATCGGCGACCGACGATCTGCGCTTTGACGACCTGGTGGACCGCGATCCAGTCCCGTTTTGGGGAAAAGACGCTGTGACGTTGCTCGGCGACGCCGCTCACCCGTTGCTGCCACATACCGGCCAGGGGGCGGCGCAGGCGATCGTGGATGCTGTCACGGTGGGAGAGGCGCTCACGGGCGACGTCGACGTCGAGCGCGCGTTGAGAGCGTACGAACGCGAGCGCCTGAGCAAGACCGCGACGTTGCTCCAGCAAGGGCGCCGGACGGCGCGCATCATGGGGACGATGAATCCGTTGGCGTGTTACGTTCGCGAAGCAGTCGTGCGGATGATTCCAGTCAAGCCGTTCGCGAAATTCTACGTGAGGATCAATCGACGCGCGGGTACCGACGTGAATCGATGATGAGCCGCCTGAGCTGAGCGCGTTGCGTAAGATGGATGTCCCATCATGTGTTTGATGCTCTACATCGGCGCTGACGAAGAACTGCCGCTGCTCTCATCGCCAGACCTGAAGGTGGAGCAGGTCGAACCGGTCCGTCAGGCCGTACGCCAATGGTTCTCGCAGCCCGTCGTCCAATTCGTCGGCGCGCACACCGGCTGCAGTTGCGGGTTTCCATCAGTCACCGCCGAATCCCCGGTGGCGTACTTCGAGGGCATGCCGCTTCACTCGGACGACCGGCTCGCTGATCTGAGAAGCGTTCGTGCACTCATCGAATTACTCGGTCAGGCCTTCGCGCGATCGAACCGCGTGGAGTTGTATCCGGTGGCTGACGGTGACGAGTCGAAGCCTCCGAAGGGTGTGATCGACTGGCAGTTGACCGCGCTCGATCCCGATCGGTTGTTCTTCAACGAGCGATTCATGCACGTCGTTCAGAATCGAGAACAGGCGGGCGCCCGGGAATGATCCAGGCCCTCTCGTCCGCCGACACAGATCGACTCTCTGGCTGCTTCGATCGGCTCATTCCCCACGCCCAGATGGATAGCGTTGCGATGACGGGTAGCGTTGCCATGCGACTAGGCCTGGCCGTGCTCGGGCGGCAGGGCCCCAGGAAGGAAATCGCGGATCTCGACTTGGTCGCTGCGTGCATTGGAGCCGTCAGGCCAGGCGTGGTCGAACGGTTTCTGGTCTCCCATTACCACGTCGTGCAGCCCGGTGTCCCGAAGTTCATGATTCAACTCGTCGATCCGAAGTCGCGCATAAGGATCGATATGTTTCCTGATCTTGTCGGGTCACTGACAGATGCCCGACCGATTGACGTTGGGGCGCACGCGGTCCTCGTTCTCCCGCTGGAACGGATCTTCGAGCACAAGGTGCAGACGCTGTCTCGAGCGTCTCTGTCGGCGCCGATCGATCCGAAGCACGTTCGCGACGCGCACGTTCTAGGTGAAGTGCTCGGCAGGCGGCCACCGGTGGTGAGTGCTGAGGTGTTGGCGACTGAGGTTTACGGCATCGAAACCGACTGGTTCTGCGAGCGCTGTGAATTGAGCCGCCATCCCGATTGGCCGCTTGCAGCGAAAGACCAAATCTTCGAGTTGCTCGGTTGGAGGCCGAAGCCGCTCTTTTGAACGCCTTTCTCGGAACGCGACTGCTTGGAAATCGATTGTTCACTCCACGGAGGCCCCATGCGACCAGTCACCAGACTCGGGTTCGTCATCGCCCTTGGCGTAATCGTTTCGAGTGCGAGTCATGTAGCCGCACAAAAGCAGCCGACGACGACCGTCACGCGACTGTATACGGGCGCCGACGGTCAGTCGCACGCCGAGGAGAAGGAGGTCGCCTGGCGGCCGGCGAAGCTGCGCGCAGAGCTCAACGAATCGGAATCGGTGAAAGCGACCAGTGCGCAGTTCCTGCGCTGGCCGCGCGGCTTCGTGTGGGCGGGCCATCCGGCGTCGAAACGCCAGTACGTGATCATCGTCAGCGGACGCGGCGAGGTGGACGTTGCCGGCGGGAAGAAGGTGCTGCTCGCGCCAGGACGAGTGCTGCTGGCGGAGGATGTGACGGGAAAGGGGCACACGACGCGGGTGGGCCCCGACGAAGACCTCGTGATGCTGCTGGTGCCGCTCGCGCCGGAGCCGTAGCACTTAACAGCACGGAGGCATAGAGATGGCGCTGGCTGGTGTGACAATTCGCCGGGCAACTGAAGAAGACGCAGCGGCGATCGCTCTGGCGCACCTCGATTCGATTCGTTCGCTCGGCGCCCGCTTCTATCCGCCCGATGTCGTGGAGGCGTGGGGTGAGGGTCTGACATCGTCCCTCTATCGAGATGCGATGCGGAGCGGCGAGGTATTTTTTGTCGCCATCGGCCAACTCGAAGGGCAGCAGGTCGTGCTGGGCTTTGCGACGCATCGCGTTGACGATTTGCAGGATGGCGCTTCCGTGTACGTTCGCGGGCGTGTGGCTCGGCAGGGAATCGGCACGGCGCTCCTCCGGCTTGCAGAAGAGCACGCGCGTGCCCACAAAGCGACGAGCATTCAGATCCAGGCGTCGCTGGCCGGCGTCGAGTTCTACAAGGCGAATGGATTCGAAGAACTGGAGCGCGGCGAGGCCGTATTGATGTCCGGCAAGTCGATGCCGTGTGTGCTGATGCGCAAGCAACTCTCGGGGCGGTCGCTGAGTCTAAGTTGAACGAGATGGGAAACGCGAGCCCGGCGCGATGCTGCTTGCTTGCCGCCATTGTTTGTCTCGCGGCGGTTGCGATGGACGCTCAACAGGTTCAGGACAGCGCGTTTGCGCCCGAGATCGCGGAGCCAGCGTACCAAACGGGCCGAGGTCCCAAAGTCGTCATCGACGCTGCTCATTTGAACTTTCACACGGAGGACGGAGGCTACGCACCGTTCGCAAAGTTGTTGCGACTCGATGGGTACAGAGTGGAGTCGAATCGCGACCCGTTCACCGCCTCGTCGCTGGGTCGCGCCGATGTTCTCGTCATAGCGAATGCGATGCACAAGCAGAGTGAGGCTGATTGGGCCCCGCTGCCGAACTACTCCGCGTTTACTGATGCCGAGATCGCAGAGGTCCAGGCGTGGGTTCGCCGAGGCGGTTCGTTGCTCCTGATCGCTGACCATATGCCGCTCGCGGGCCATGCCGAAGGGCTCGCAGCAGCTTTCGGAGTTCGATTTCAGAATGGCTTCGCTTTGGACTCCGCGGGCAGCGGGCAGATCACATTCCGCCGATCGGACGGCTCTCTGCCGTCAGGCCCGATCGCCAATGGCCGGAAAGCGAGCGAACGGGTTGACTCGGTGACGACGTACACCGGGCAGGCCTTTCGTCTCGATCCCGCGCTCCGGGCCGAACCCGTGCTGGTCCTGCGCGACGGCTATCAGTTATTGCTTCCTGAGGTCGCGTTCAAGTTCTCTGAGCGGACGCCCCGGATCTCGGCGACGAACCTTCTCCAAGGAGCCGTCGTGTATCACGGTGAGGGGCGCGTCGCGGTGTTCGGCGAGGCGGCGATGTTCAGCGCGCAAGTGGTTGGACCTGATAAACGTCCGATCGGGATGAACGCTCCGGATGCGCGCGAAAATTCTCGCTTCGCGCTCAACCTGCTGCACTGGCTCAGCGCAGTTCAGCCATGAACGTGGTGACTTCTGCGATCACATCGGCTGGGCGGGTCAGAAACAGGTAGTGGCTCGCACGAGGCCATCGCAGCACGCGCGCTCCCGGCACACCCCTTTCGAACGCGCGCGCCTGGCGCTCCGTCACCGCTTCATCGAACCGATCGAACTCGGGGTCCGGCGTAGCAGCGCCCACGTCGTGCGGGCTGGCAAAGATGGCCAGCGCCGGGAGTCCAATCTTCGTGAACTGGCGGCCGCCCGCAGGGATTGCCTCACGAGCCGTTGTCTCTCCACGAGGCTGCCGACGTTCGGCCTCCGGAAGGGTAAACGGAGGACGAGTGACCGCGGGCGGTGTGGCAGGTGGGCTGGGAAGACTCGGGAAGTCTTTCTCGAATTCCCCGGGCACGTCGTAGGCGTATCTGTAGGCGGCGTCGAGGTAGACCAGCCCGGCGATCCGATCCTCGATGCTCTGATGCCAGATAACTCAGCTCCTGGCCGGCCATCGAGTGACCCACGAGCACCGGCTTCTCCAGCCGCAACGTCTCGATCACCGCAAGGACATCCTCTCCAAGACGCGAAACGTCGTAGCCGGACTGCGGACGCGATGAAACACCATACCCACGTCGCGTGACGGCGTAGACATGACCTGCGCCGGTCAGCTTCGGTGCGAGCTCGTCATACACGTGTGCCGTGTGGCCGAATCCTGCGAGCAGGACGATCGGGCGTCCGGTGCCGCCGAAGTCCAGCACTTCGAGCTGCACGCCGTCGGCGACGTTCACCATCTGCATCTGATGTCGCGCAGGATCGACCCACGACGACGCCTGAAGCATAGCGACGAGCGTCACAAACGAGCGGACGAGCATGTCTCAATAGACACCGGCAGGCGTGTCTTGCTCCACGGCGATACTCTATTCAGGATCACGCACGACCGGAGGTCAGATGTACGGATTGATCAGCAAGGTCAACGCGGTGCCCGGACAGCGGGACGCACTCGTCGCGATTCTGCTGGAAGGCACGCAGGCGATGCCGGGATGTCTCAGTTACGTGATTGCGACCGATCAGGCCGATGCCAATGCGCTCTGGATCACTGAGGTGTGGGACACTCAAGCCAGTCACAAGGCATCGCTGTCGTTGCCCGCGGTCCAGGCCGCGATCGCAAAAGGCCGGGCGATGATCGCCAGCCTCAGCAGTCGCGTCGAAACCGTTCCGATCGGCGGGCACGGAGTCTGACGTCGATGAGAACCGTCGCAGATCCGGAAGTCGTCCGGTCATTGAAGGCACGTCTGGAGATGCTCCGTCCTGACAGCGCGCGCCGCTGGGGACGATGACGCCTCAGGAGATGCTGTGTCACCTCGGTGACGCTGCCGCGATGGTCCTGCTTACCCGGCCGCGACCGGCCCCGATTCCGCCTCGCAGGCGTCCGATCGTCAAGGCCGTCGTGCTGTGGGCGCCACTCCCATGGCCGCGCGGCTTTCCAACCAGTCCCATGCTCAACCCGAGGGCGGAAGGAACCAGACCGTCCGAGTTCGCGAGAGATCTCGCGCGGGCGATTGCGGGTCTCGATGGCCTTGCGACCGCGAGACAGGACGCGCTCGAGCCCGTGCACGCAGTGCTCGGCACCATGACGCTTCGAGACTGGCAGCGATGGGCCTATCGTCACACGCACCATCACCTGCGCCAGTTTGGACTGTGATCGTTCTGCCGGAATGCACGGTGCGCGAGTGGCGCCCGGACGATGCGGCATCGCTCGCGCAGCATGCGAACGACCGGCGGATATGGTTGAACATGCGCGATGCGTTTCCGCATGCTCAAGGACGGCCACGTGCTCGACCAGTTCATGTACGCGATACTTCGCGACGAAGTCCCGCAATAGTTGCTGAAACAGCGTGGAAGAGTCCCGCATGAGTGCTCATTCAGGTGTCCGCATCGTTGCTCTCGCGCTTTTCGTCCTGCTCCCGGCGACGACCTTCGGTCAGTCCGTCGTCGGTGTGCTCGGCATCGCCGCAGAAGTTGCTCCGATCGAGAAACGTCTGCAAGACAGTCGCGAGATCACGATCCAGGGGTACGTGTTCCGCGAAGGCACGCTGAATGGACGACGCGTCGTTGTCGGGCGCTCGGGTGCAGGAAAGGTCAATGCGGCAATCATTACCACGCTCCTCATCGGCCAGTTCAAGCCGTCGGCCATTTTGTTTTCAGGAACCGCAGGAGCAGTCGATCCGGCTCTGTTCCCCGGTGATGTCGTGATCGGAAAGACCGTGGCGCAACACGACGTGGGCCTGCAACTGGCGGACGGCCTTCGACGACGCGGGCTGCGAAACGCGGTGACGGGCGCTCTCGATCCGCTGTTGGTTCCAGCGCCGGAACCGCTGCTGTCAGTCGCGAGATCGTCGTCGCAGGGATTGAAGCTGCCGCCGGTCGCCGCACCGAATGGTGACCAACGGACGCCGCAGGTGGTCGAAGGCGTGATCGTGACCGGTGACGTCTTCATGGCGGATGTCAGTCGTCGTGCCGAGCTTCGGAGCTCGCTTGGTGCGACGGCGATCGAAATGGAAGGAGCCGCCGTCATCCAGACCTGCCGTCAGTTCAATGTGTCGTGTCTCGTGATCAGAAGCATCACCGATCGCGCCGACGGGCAGGCCGCGACGAGTTACGAACAGTTCGTCGGCACTGCGAGTGAGAACGCCGCCGCAGTCGTGGCGGCAACGATTGAGCGACTGGCCCGGTGACAGTGCCTGCTGCGAGCAGACTGCTGATGAAACCGTTCGACAACGAATGGATCTTTGAGGCCTTCGAGCCGCATCGGAGCTTCTTCACGAAGAGGATGTTCGGCGGGCTCGCTGCGTATCTCTTCGGTCGCCAGATGATGGTCCTGGTCGAACCAACGAAGACAGGACGATGGAAATGGCACGGCGTGCTGGTATGCACGGAACATGAGCATCAACCGTCGATCGTCAAAGAGTTCCGGCATCTGGCGCCGCACGACGTCCTGAAGAAGTGGCTCTACATCGACTCGCGGCACAAACACTTCGAGCGGACGATGGAGAACGTCGCGCAGGCAATCGCGCGCGATGACAAGAGATTCGGCATTCAGCCTCGATCGAGGAGGGACAAGGCTCGATGAAAGGACGACGAAGATTCTTTGCGGATTGTGGTCGAGCCGCCCTCGGACTCCCGTTGCTCTCGCTCGCGGGCTGCTCACGCCAGCCATCGACGACGCCAGCGCCGAAAGACGCGGCCGGTGCCGGGAACGGGTGGGATGAGTTAGTTGCCGATCTCGAGAAGCAACTCCCTGCACTGCTTGCGAAGGCCACGACAGTCCCCGCTGTCTCGATGGCACTCGTGACCGACGCGAAATTGCGATGGCGCGGGGCGTTTGGCGTGAAAGATTTCGGATCGAAGGTCCCCGTCGATCCCGACACGGTCTTCGAAGCGGGCTCCGTGAGCAAGACCGTCTTCGCGTACGAAATTCTCAAGCTCTGCGAGAAAGGCGTGATGGACCTCGACACGCCGCTGACGAAATACACACCCGAGCGTTTCCTCAAGGGCGATCCTCGTCTGGATCTGATCACCGCGCGCCACGTGCTTTCTCACAAGACCGGGTTCCCGAACTGGCGATCGGACAAGGAGCCGTTGGCTATTCAGTTCACACCCGGCGAGCGCTGGAGCTACTCGGGCGAGGGGTACAGCTACCTGCAATCGGTCATGACACACCTCACCGGTCACGTGGACACGAACACGTGCAAGACACTCCACGACGGCCTCAGGATGTGCGCGACCGACTTCGACGGGAACATGAAGGCGAATCTCTTCGTCCCATTCGGGATGACGTCGAGTGGCTATCTCTATCGAGAGGGCATGGCACGCCCGCACGATGAGAAGGGCAGCATGATTGCCGATAGGAAGGCCACCGCGATCGAAGCCGCACGGTACGGGTCGGCCGGCGAGCTGCACACGACGCCGACGGACTATGCGAGGTTTCTGATCGAGCTGCTGGACCCGAAGCCGAGCGACCAGTATCGCCTGACGCCGGCATCACTTCAGGAGATGGTGCGCCCGCAGGCCAGGATTACGGATTCGCTGTCGTGGGGCCTGGGCTGGGCGATCGAGCACGAGAAGTCAGGCGGCGACATCATCTCGCATTCAGGTGACAACCCGGGGTTCAAGGCCATGACGGCGGCGTCGCTCGAGAAGAAGACGGCGTTCATCATCATGACCAACGGCGACCGCGGGTTCGACATCATCACGAAGGTCGTTATGAGCGAGCCAATGCAGCGATTCCTTCCTGTGACACTCGGTTGATGGTGACCTCGAGATTCGGCTCGTGGCTCGATGGCCTCCAGCTCGACTTCAAGCTCGCGCTGCGCATGCTCGTCAGATATCCGCTTCTTACGATCGTCGGCGGGGCGGGGATGGCGTTTGGTCTTGCAGCCGGCATTGGCGGATACGAGATCCGCACACAGATGGTCGATCCGAGGCTCCCACTCGACGATGGACATCGCATCGTCGGGTTGCGTAACTGGGATGTCCGCGGCGATCGGAACGTGCCGCTGACCCGGGCCGATTTCAGAGCCTGGCGCGAGCAGCTTCAGACGATAGAAGACCTTGGCGCAGTCGCGCTGGTCCAGCGGAACCTTGCGGTCAACGGCAACGTCGAGCCGATCGACGTTGCCGAGATGACGGCATCAGGGTTTCGACTCGCGCGTGTTCCAGCGCTGCTCGGCCGGACGCTTGTCGAAGGCGACGAGGCGCCGGGCGCCCCACCGGTTGCCGTCATCGGTCACTCGCTATGGCAGCGACGATTCCTCGGTGATGCACGCGTTGTGGGTCGCTCGGTGCGACTTGGGATCGAGCAGACGACGATCGTCGGCGTGATGCCCGAAGACTTCGGCTTTCCGCTCTCTCACGAGATCTGGAGTCCGCTCCGTCCACAAACGCTGAGCAGCTCGCCGGATGCCACGACTGTGCAGGTGTTCGGCCGGCTTGCCGAAGGCGTGACGGTTGACGCGGCGCAGGCCGAGCTGACGACGATCGGACGACGACTGGCGAACGACGCCCCAGAGACAGAAGCGGTTCTCCAGTCTCAGGTGGTCCCGTACAGCCATCTGTTCTTCGATCCCCGATCGTTTGGAGTCGGGCTGGCGCTGGCGAACGTGTTCCTGATCATGCTCGCCGTCACGGTCTTCGCAAATGTCAGCCTGCTCGTGTTTGCGCGAGCGGCCAGCCGCGAGAGCGAGATCGGCGTGCGAAACGCGCTCGGTGCGAGCCGCGGCCGAATCGTTGTGCAGTTGTTCGTCGAGGCGGTGGCGCTCTCTGCACTGTCCGTCGTCGCTGGGCTCGTCGCGGCGCGATACGCGCTGGGTTCGCTCTGGCATTTGGTCGAAGCCGACTCCGGACGCGCTCTGCCGTTCTGGATCAACGACAGCCTGACGCCATCGACGATCGCCTACGGCGTCGGCCTGACGATGCTCGGGGCCGTGATCATCGGTGTGTTCCCGGCACTGAGGGTCACAGCGGGCGGGTTGCACGTGCGGCTTCGGCAGTTCGCAGCCGGTGGAGGAGGCTATCGGTTCGGTGGCCTATGGACGGCCGTCATCGTGGCGCAGGTTGCGGTCACGGTGATGTTTCCAGCGGCGGCATTCTTTTTCCATCGCTGGGTCGTCGACGTGCAGACACGCGACGTTGGCATTCCCGCGCAGGAGTATCTGTCTGCGCGTCTCGTGATGGATTCCACGAATGCGCCCGTTGGGATGGGCGCGCGCAGCGAGACGACGATGAGTGAGCTGCGCAGTCAACTGATCACCGAACCGGGTGTGACGGCGGTTGCGTTTGGAGATCGTCTTCCGGGCATGCAACACCCGAGTGCTCGCTTCGAAGTCGAAGGCGACGATGCGCCACCGACGTACGGGTATCGAGTCGGAGTCGCGTCTGTCGATGCGGATTTCTTCGGCGCGCTGAGTGCACCGCTGGTTGCCGGCCGCAACTTCACGGCGACGGACCTTGCGGTCGCGTCGAGAGGTCGCGATCGTCAACGCGTCGTTCGTCGACCGCGTCCTGCGTGGGCGCAGTTCAGTGGGTCGGCGAATCCGACGCCTCGCGCAAGGGAATGGTCAATCGCCAGGGCCGTGGATCGATATCGTCGGCGTCGTCCGCGATCTTGGCGTCGCCGGAGCCGACGGCATCGGCGTGTATCGGCCTCTGTCGCCCGGCTATTCGACAGTGCACGTGGCGCTACACGTCAGCGGGACTCCAGCGTCACTCGGCAGTCGGCTGCGTGCGGTTGCGAGCAGCGTGGAACCCACGCTGCGTGTGTATGACGTGATGGCGCTCGACCGCGTCGGTGCCGACCAGTGGCTCGAGTCGCAGTATCTGTCGCGCCTGCTGATCGTGCTGAGTGGACTAGCACTGCTCTTGTCGCTGATGGCCATCTATGCCGTCATGTCGTTCACGGTCGTGCAGCGCACGCGCGAGATCGGCACCCGGGTCGCGCTGGGTGGCGGACGGTGGCGGGTCATTACGGCGATCGCTCGCCGGCCGCTCACGCAGATCGGAGTTGGTATCGCGACCGGAGGGATGTTGGTCCTCGTGACGTTCGTCGGGCTGTTCGCGAGCACACCGACTCCACTCGAGGCCGGCATGATCGCGGTGTACGCTGTGTTGATGCTCGGTGTCTGCCTGTCCGCATGCGTCGTCCCGATCCGCCGGGCTCTTCGCTTGGAGCCGAGCGAGGTCCTGCGCGCCGACGGATAACGATCAACAGAGGGATCTCACATGCCGAGCCCGCGAGACTTGAGTGGACGCGTGGCAGTCGTCGCCGGCGCGACGCGAGGCGCAGGGCGAGGCATCGCGCGGATGCTGGGTGAAGCAGGTGCGGTCGTCTATTGCACGGGACGCAGCAGTCGTGTGCAGCCGAACACGTCGAATCATGTGAACGCCGGCCGTCCGGAGACGATCGAGGAGACTGCAGAAATGGTCTCGGCCGCGGGAGGAACGGGCATTCCCGTGCGCGTGGACCATACGGTCGAGGACGAAGTCGCCGCGTTGTTCAAGCGTGTCGGTCGTGAGCAGAAGCGGCTCGACGTTCTCGCCATCGTCATGACCGGACAGCCGGCGACCTGGAAGACGTTTCTCGATGAGTCGCCCGGCGACGGACGCGACGTTCGTAGAAAGCTGGATCTGGCCGCACATCGTGACGGCGTGGCACGCGGCGAAACTCATGGTGACGCGTCGATCCGGGCTGATCGTGGAGCTGGTTGAGCAGGACAAGGTTGCGTATCACGGCGCGTTCTACTTCGACATCATGGAGACGCTTTTGAAACGTCTGGTCTTCGCTCTCGCGAACGACCTGGGCAAGTCCGGCATAACCGCGGTCGCTGTTGGCCCAGGCTTCATGCGTACGGAGGCGATCCTTGCAGGGTTCGGCGTCACTGAAGAGACGTGGCGTGATGCGCTCAGCAAACCACAGGCTGCTGCGATGGGATGGGGCGGATCCGAGACGCCGTGCTTCGTTGGTCGCGGGGTGGTCGCACTCGCGGCTGATGCCAACGTTGCCAGGAAGAACGGCGGCATCTACACGTGCGCGCGCGCTCGCAGATGAATACGGGTTCACCGACATCGACGGTGGTCGCCCCGATCATGCTGTGCTCGACGCGGCGGTCGATCAGGCGAAGAAGACCTTCCTTGCCCAGATGATGGAAGCGAGCGGCTTCACGAAAGTGGACTGGAAGGTCGCTCGGAAGAACGAACCGGGAGGCGAGATCGCGTGACACGCGTCGATTCCAGAGCGTCACTTCAACTCAGCGTGTGCCTGTTTCTGTGTCTGGTTCCCGGCATTGCCGCGGCGCAGGCCACAACGGGCACGTCGTCGGCCGGGATTTTCTACGAAGTAAGCGGCGCGGGAGAACCGGTTGTCCTCATCCATGCGTTCAGCGTGGATCGCCGGATGTGGGCGCCACAGATTGCCTCTCTGGAGAAGCGCTTCAGAGTCGTTCGCTTCGATCAGCGTGGTCACGGTAAGTCAGATGCCCCTTCCGCGCCGTATGCACAACACGAGGATCTGCGCTCGGTGCTGGACGCTTTGCGCATCGACAAGGCCACGTTGATCGGGCTTTCCGCAGGCGCCACGACCGCGACCGACTTTGCTATCGCGTATCCGAACCGGGTGGTGCGCGTCGTGCTCGCATCACCAGGCCTCAGCGGCTACGTGCCGTCCCGCGCCGTTGACGTGGACGCAGCCTGTGTTCCAGGCGGCGGGAACTGGAGATGCCGAAGGGGCCGCGAGGTTATGGGCCGACACGCCAATCATGGCGTTGCGGAGTGATCTGACCGCAGCTGCGACGGTGAAGGATCTCGTCATGAGCAACACCCGGCTGTGGACGTACAGGACGAATCCGGTGCAACAGTTGATCCCACCAGCGATCAAACGGCTCTCGGAGGTGAAATGCCCGGCGCTCGTGATTCTTGGCGAACAGGACCTGCCGCACATCAGGGAAGTCGCAGGGTTGCTCGTCAACGGGATCGCGGGTGCGCGCCTGGTCACGATTCCACGAGCCGGTCACATGGTGAATCTGGATGCGCGTGATGCGTTCAGTCAGGCGGTCGAGTCGTTCTTGAACGGGCGATAGTCGTAATGAACAAACCCTACCCTTACACGATCGAGAACGGCAACGGCGAGTTCATCACCTTTACTGGACGGACGCAGGGACCGGCAGGCGAGCGGGTCGGGGTGGACGGCGTTGCGCAGCCTGGCGCCGGCCCGCCGATGCACGTGCACTACCTCCAGGAAGAGGCCGTGCAGGTCGTCCGTGGACGGGTGGGATATCAGGTGCCCGGCGGCGAGCCACAGTTCGCCGGTCCGGGCGAGTCTGTCGCCTGGCCCGCAGGCACCCCGCACAAATGGTGGAACGCAGGTACCGACGAAGTGCAGATGATTGGCTGGTGCACTCCGCCGGGCAACATCGAGTTCTTTCTCAGCACATTGTTCGCGTCGACGAAAGAGAACGGCGGCAAACGACCGGGACTCTTTGACGCCGCATTCCTCGTCACGCGCTATCGAACGGAATTCGCGCTGCTCGAGCTGCCGGCGTTCGTGACAGGCGTCGTGATGCCGATGGTCTACCGGCTGGGAGTCGTCCTCGGGAAGTACGAGAAATTCAAGGACGCTCCCGCGCCGATGCAGTCGAAAGGATGATCGTGCAGGCGAGACGGCGTTCGCGAGCGACGGTCTAAGCGGCGTCGGGGCGTGGGCCGAGGATCATCCACGACGTCCCGAACCGGTCCCGCAACATCGCGAAGCGTGACGCGAAGAAGGTCTCTTCCATCTGCATGAAGATCTGACCACCATCCGTGAGCAGGGCGTAGACCCGCTCTGCCTCTTCGATGCTGTCGACGCTCAGCGACAGATACGCGCTTCGCATGGGCTGGAAGCGATCGGGTGGGATGTCGGCGCCAAAGAGCTCCGTTCCGCCGAGCGTCATCCGCGCGTGCAGCACGGCGTTCTTCCATTCAGGCGCCACATTCGAAGCGCTGGGCTGCTCACCGTGCCGCATCAGCATCGTGACCTTTCCGCCCAGATGCTCTTCGTAGAATCGAAACGCCTGCTCGCAGTTGCCGCCGTAGTTCAGATAGGTGTTCAGTTGCATAGAGCTGCGATACCCTCCTACTGATGTTTAGACGCCCGGCGCGCCGAAAATCATCGGTCGGCCACAGAAGGGCAAGGTTATGAAGGTCGTGCTCTTCGGTGCCACCGGGATGGTCGGCGCCGGGGCCTTGCTCGAGTGCCTCGCCGACCCGCGAGTGGAATCGGTGCTCGCCCTTACTCGTTCCTCGACTGGGCGCCGGCATCCCAAGCTTCGCGAGCTGGTCCACAAAGACTTCTTCAACTTCGACAACCTTGCAGGCGAGTTCGCCGCGTGCGACGCCTGCTTCTTCTGCCTTGGCGTCTCGTCCATCGGCATGAGCGAAGAGGCGTACACGCACCTCACGTATGACTTGACGCTCGCCGCTGCACGCACGATGGCCGCTGCGAATCCACGCATGGTGTTCTGTTACGTCTCGGGCGTTGGCACCGACAGCACGGAACGTGGCCGGACGATGTGGGCGCGCGTGAAGGGGAGGACGGAGAACGCGCTCCTCGCGCTGTTTGCCAACGCCTACATGTTTCGTCCCGGATACATCCAACCGATTGGTGACGTGCGGTCGAAGACGGGTTGGGTCCAGGCGTCGTACAACATTCTTGCACCTCTCTATCCCGTGCTGCGTCCGTTGCTTCGCGGGACCACGACGGCCAACTTCGGCCGCGCGCTGCATCCAGGTCGCCGCGAGTGGCTATTCGAAGCGCATTCTCCATTCCGCCGACATCAACGCGCTGGCGGAGTCCCGCTAGAAGAAGGCGATCGAAACATGAGCACGGACTATTTCATCGGCGTGAATGACGCGGAGGTCGATCGTCTGCGTACGCAACACGAGGCGTGGAGACCTGAAACGGACCTGCTCTGGCACGAGGCAGGCTTCGCCTCGTGCCGATCGATTCTCGACCTCGGCTGCGGGCCCGGGTTTACGAGCATGGACCTGGCGCGGGTCGTCGGACCTTCCGGTGAGATCTGCGCCGTCGACAAGGCGGAGAGCTACCTGCGCTCGCTCGCCGAGCGTGCTCGTGCTCTGGGCGTGACGAACATCCGAACGTTGAACGCCGATCTCGCGCGACGCCAGTCGATCGCGGGTCCGTTCGATGGCGCGTTCGGTCGCTGGTTTCTTGCGTTCCTTCGGGACGATCTGGACGTCGCGCTCGAAAACATCAGGCAGTCGCTGCGGCCGGGCGGCGTGTTTGCCGCGATGGAGTACCTGACGCTGCGAAGTCTCACGTGCTCGCCGCCGAGCGAGGCCTTCGATGCGAACGCGCGTGCGTGGATCGAGTTCTATGCGCGGCATGGCGGCGACTCGACCGTTGGGCAGGCGCTGCCTCGCCGGTTGGCGTCGTCCGGCTTCCGGGTTCGATTGGTGCGATGCGTGGGAGGCATGGCCGACCCGCAGCATCGGTGGTGGGCCTGGTGGGGGCGGCTGATTGACGATTTCGGCCCCAAGTTCGTCGAGGAAGAGCTGCTTCACCCGCAGGAACTGGATGCGTTGCAGCGCGACTGGGCAGAACTTTCGAGTCGGCCCAACAGCTTTATCTACACACCGATTCTGCTCCAGGTCGTGGCCGAGCGAGAGTGAAGGAGGCCTGCTACAATTCGCACGTGCGATCAGCAACTTTCCGCTTCGTACTCGCGCTGCTCATCATGGTGCTCGTTGGGATCGAAGCCGGTTCCAGCGCACCGCTGCAATCGGCACCAGCCCCCCCAGCACAGGGGCAGGGCCGGCTGATCGTTTACGGCGACATCGCACTCTTCCAGCCTCCCGGCCATCCTGAGAACTGCATCCTTCGCAACCGCTTCAAGCGCGGTGAGCCGGTTGGCTTCCGGATGTTCGTCGCCGATCCCTCGACGGGGAAGCGCGAAGAATCAGCTCAGCTCGTCGTGCATGTCAACGTTGCCGGCAAGGTCGTGGACATCCCGATGCGCTATCGGGCGACAGAGAAGCAACCCGAGCGCGAATTCTGGGTCGCCAAGTGGGTGGTCCCACAAGAGACGCCGACCGGAATCGTTCGATTTAGTGTGACCGCGACCGACAAGTACGGGCGGTCCGGCGAATTCAAACCCTTCGAGGTACAGGCTTCACAACTCACGATCGTCGAGTGACGATCGGTGCCCGCCTCACCATCGCGGGGATCGCGTTCGTTGCATTCGCGCTCTGCGATCTTGTTCACGAGGTCATCGGTCATGGCCTCGCCGTGTTTTTCGTTCCAGGAGTGAGTGCGATCTCGCTCCTCGGCGACCGCGCCGTTGTGGCGGCGATCGATTCGGCACTTGGCGAATCACTGTCCGGAGGTCTACGCTAAGCTCTGATCCGCGGCGCATCGACGGCCCCAGTCTCACCAGGAGGCATCCATGCGTGGCTTACTCGTATTCGTCGAGTTCCTCTTCCTTGCCGCAACGGCGAGCTTCTTCAGCCCGGACGAACGATTGCACGCGCAATCGGTTGCGGCAGAGCAGGATCTCCTGCTCGGTTCCTGGCAGCTCGATCTGGTCAAGTCCCGGTACACCCCAGGCCCTCCTCCTCGCAGCGAGGTCCGCACATACGTCCGTGACAACGAGGGCATGAAGGGCACCATTCGTCGGCGCCGCGAAGACGGGCGAGAGGAAGTGATCGAGTATCGAGCCGACTTCGATCGCGAGTATCCGGTGATGGGCACTCCGGCCTACGACACGATCCGTCTCAAACGAGTCGATGCGCGCACGGCGGAGGCCGTCCTCTCACATGCGGGGCGAGTGTTTGGAACAGCGCGCCGCACGATCTCCGAGGATGGCCGGACGCTCACGATCACGTTCCGCCAGGAGAACCAGGGAATTCTCGAGAGCAACGTCGCCATCTATCGGAAAGAGTAGAGCCGCATCCTCCTCGTCTATGATCTAGGTCGCCACTCGGATTGACTCGAGTGCGGCACGAGATTCCGACGGAGCAGGAGGGTGAATGAGATCGGTGGTCGGCAAGATTGTCCTCGGTGTCCTGGTTGCAGTGGTGTCCACGTCCGTATCGGCACAGTGGCCCAAATACACGACGCCCGATGTCCCGCGGCTGGCTGATGGCCAACCCAATCTGACGGCGACCGCACCGCGGACGGCGGACGGCAAGCCCGATCTCTCCGGCATCTGGGAAATTGTTTTTGGTGGCGGCGGCAATCGAGGCCGCGGTGCCGCGCCGACGCCTCCGCCCGACCCGAACGCGACGCCGGTCTCGCAGTTCTTTGAAGTCGCAGGGCGTGGTTATCCGCTGCCGCTCCAGCCATGGGCCGCCGAGTTGAAGAAGAAGCGCATGGCGGACAACAGCAAGGACAACCCGGATGTGTGGTGCCTGCCGATCGGCATCATGCAGTATCACAACCATCCGCAGCCGAGGCAGATCGTTCAGACCAAGAACCTGATGCTGATCACGTACGAGTCGAACTACGGTCTGCGCTACATCTACATGGATGGCCGGCCGGCGCCGAACAACGATCCGACACCGTGGTGGTTCGGCTACTCGCGCGGCTGGTGGGAAGGCGACACGCTGGTCGTCGAGACGACGAATTTCCGCGGCGACGAAAGAGCCGGCTGGCTCGACGTCAACGGCAGTCCATACACCGACGCGCTCAAGATGACGGAGCGCTTCCGCCGCCCGAACTTCGGTACGCTCGAGATCGACATCACGATCGACGATCCCAAGGCGTACACGAAGCCATTCACGGTACGTGTCAATCAGCGCCTCATGGTCGATTCGGAGATGATCGAGTTCATCTGCAACGAGAACGAGAAGTCGACGGAGCACCTCGCTAAGTAGGAGTCCGGTTGAACCGAGCGATCGTCACAGCCGCTGTGGGACTCACGTCGCTCGCCCTCGCGACGGCGTTCGCGCAGGCTCCGCCACGCGAGGCCCAGGTCGATCTGCCTGGCGTGCACCTCTCTTACAGCGACACGGGCGGTAACGGAGCCGCCGTCGTGTTCGTCCATGCCGCAACCGGCAGCCGTCGTGTGTGGGATTACCAGGTGCCTGCGTTCACGGCGGCTGGCTATCGCGTCATTGCGTACGACAGGAGAGGCTTCGGACGTTCGACAGTCGATCCCGCCGGTCCACAACCGGGGACCGGCGCGGACGATCTACTGGCGTTGGTCAACCACCTCGAGCTCGATCGGTTCCACCTTGTCGGCACCGCGGCCGGGGGCATCGTCTCGCTCGACTTCGCGGTGTCGTTTCCTCAGAGGCTGCGGAGTCTCGTTGTGGCCAACAGCATCGGCGGCGTGCAGGACGAGGACTACCTCGAGCTGGGACGACGGCTTCGGCCGCCGCAGTTCAATGCTCTGCCGCCCGACGTGCGGGAACTCGGGCCGTCGTACCGCGCGGCCAATCCGGCAGGCACGGCGCGCTGGCTGGAACTGGAGAAGCAAAGCAGGCCGGAAGGTACGCAGCCTCCCACGCAAGCGTTTCGCAATCGACTGACGTTCTCGTTGCTCGAGTCGATCTCCGTGCCGACGTTCCTGCTGACAGGCGGTGCGGATCTCTATGCGCCTCCGGCGCTACTGCGACTCTTCACTGCGCGGATCAAGAACTCGGAGTCGCTGGTTTTTCCTGAGGTCGGGCACTCGGCGTATTGGGAGCAGCCGGACGTCTTCAATCAGAAGGTCCTCGAGTTCATTCGCAAGCACTGACGTCGATCATGTCGTCGTTCATCGATCTCAGGTCCGACACGGTTACGCGCCCAACACCCGCGATGCGCGAGGCGATGGCGACCGCGCCAGTGGGCGACGACCAGTTCGGTGAGGATCCCACCATCAACGCGCTGCAGGAGCGCGTGGCCGCTCTGCTCGGAAAAGAAGCCGCGTTGTGGCTGCCGACCGGCACTATGGCGAACCAGGTGGCACTCCGCGTGCTCACGCGTCCCGGCGATCACGTCGTCGTCAGTCGCGAGTCTCATGCTGTGTGGCACGAGACCGGTGGAGCAGGCGCCAACGCCGGCGTGCAGTTGACGGAGATCGGCAGCCGCGGTGTGTTCACCGCCGAGGAATTTCTGGCCTCGCGCCATCCGCGTGGCCACATGCTCCTTCCGCCGACGACGGTCGTGGAGGTTGAAAACACGCACAATCGCTCCGGCGGCGTGGTGTTTCCGCAGGACGAGGCGCGGCGGATCTGCGTGGCGGCGCGAGAGCAAGGCGTTGCAAGTTACCTGGATGGCGCGAGGTTGTGGAACGCGGCGATCGCGAGTGGGCGGACTCCATCCGACCTTGCCGCGCCGTTCGACCTCGTCTCGGTAGCGTTCTCGAAAGGGCTCGGCGCACCAGGAGGCTCGATGTTGGCGGGCTCTCGCGCGATCATCGATGCTGCCCTCCGGCATCGCCGCATGCTGGGTGGCGCAATGAGGCAGGTGGGTGTCTTCGCCGCGGCGGCAATTCACGCGCTCGATCGCCACATGGATCGGCTTGTTGAGGATCACGAGAACGCGGCGCTGATCGCCCGTCGCTTGTGCCACAGCGCGCGTGTCATACTGGACGCGTACGCCGTTCAGACCAACATCATCGTTTTCAACATCACCGCTGATGCGCCAGACGCGCCGGCTATCGTTGCGCGCGCTCGCGATCGCGGTGTGCTCGTCATCGCCTTCGGGCCGCGAACGATTCGTCTGGTAACGCACCTGGACGTGTCGCGCTCGCAGTGCGAGCAGGCTGCAGACATCCTGCTCGATATCGTCTGACTTGAACCCCGAACCCCGAACCCCGAGTCCCGAATCCCGAATCCCGATCCCGGGAAAAGGAGTGTCATGTTGGTCTCAGTGAACGGAGCCGAGCTCTATTACTCCACGCGTGGGACGGGAGTTCCCTGTATCGTCCCGTGCATCATCGGCGTCAAGCCGTACGAGCGGCTGACTCCGCCGCCGCTCACCGACTTCTTTCAGTTCATCTACGTCGATCTGCGCGGAGGAGGGAAGTCGACCGGCGATCCGAGCGATCTGACGTTCGATGTGCTCGCCTCCGATCTGGAGGCTGTGCGCAAGGCGCTCGGCATCGGGCGCGTCGTCGCCCTCGGCTATTCGATTCTCGGTGTGCTGGTGCTCGAGTACGGCAGACGCTGCCCTGACGCCGTCTCGCACGTCATCATGGCTGGGACTCCGCCCAGCGGTGATATACCGAAGCTGGTTCAGGCCGGCACCGCGTTCTTCGAGGCGGATGGATCCGAGGAGCGCAAGACGATCCTGAAAGAGAACTACGCGAAGCTCCCGCCCGGCACGCCGCCGACGCAAGCGGTCTTTGCGCAAACACCGTTGCGCTTTTTCGACCCTCGGTTCGATGCGATGCCGCTGTTCGCGGAGGCGGACTTCAAGCCGCAACTGTTTCAGCACGTCCTCGGACCGCTGACGGCGAATTGGGACGTGACGGCCGACACGGCCTCTCTGCGCGTGCCGACCCTCGTTGCGCATGGGCGATACGACTACGTCTCCCCGTACACGATGTGGAACGGCATCATTGATGCGCTGCCTGACGCCACGCAGCACGTCTTCGACCGAAGCGGTCACCAGACGTTCTTCGAGGAGCCGGAGCGATTTGTCGAGGTGGTCCGCGGATGGATGGCGCGTACCAGCACATCTGGGCGACAATGAGCCGCCAGCTTCGTCGGAGTCGCCTTTGTCCGCCTCCAGCCCGGAACGGCTAACAGAATGGATCAGTGCTTCACCTGAAGCACGATCCCGTGCGCTCGCGAAGTGCCTGGAGACGATCGCACTCAAAGACCCGCGGATCCACGCGTGGGTGCAGATCAGCCCTCAATCCGCGACAGAGACAGGGCCGCTGAGTGGGATTCCGTTCGGCGCGAAGGACATCATCGACACGCGCGGCCTCGTCACTGAGTACGGCTCGGCGCTCTACCGCGGTCGCGTCGGCGTCGAGGACGCCGACATCATTGCCGAACTCAAGGACCGCGGCGCGATTCTGATCGGCAAGACGCGGACAACCGCGTTTGCCTACATGACGCCTGGTCCCACCCGCAATCCGCGCAACGTCGAGCACACGCCGGGTGGGAGCTCGAGTGGATCGGCCGCGGCCGTCGCGGCCGGCATGGTGCCGCTGGCGCTCGGTACCCAGACAAAGGGCTCGGTGCTGAGGCCGGCGTCGTACTGTGGCGTCACCGGGTTCAAGCCAACGTTCGGTGCATTCTCAATGAAAGGCGTGCTGCCGTTCGCCAAGAGCCTCGATACCCTCGGCTTCTTCACGCACACGCCCACTGACATGCGTGCGCTCTGGCGTGCCCTGGGTCGCGACAGCGACGGGGCGGACGTCAGCGTGCTGGGCGCACCCAGCCCAACGCCGACGGTTGAAGCGCCGATGGCCGCTGCGTTCAATCAAGCGCTGGTGGCGATGCAGCAGGCCGACGTCTCCGTTCGCTTCATCAACATCGCGGCCCTGCTCGCCAAGCTGGCAGACGCGGCGCATATCGTCATGAGCTATGAGGCCGCGCGGTTCCACCAGGAGCGTTACGAGGAGCATGGCGACCGACTTGCGGACCTCGCCGATCTCGTTCAATCGGGTCTTCAGATTCCAGAGTCCCGATACGACGGCGCGCGCCGGCATATCGATGCCTGCAAGCAGAAGATGGCGGAGTTGTATCAATACACACCGGTGATCGCGGTTCCCGCTGCGACGGGTACCGCACCCCATGGGCTCGGCTCGACTGGCGATCCGACGATGAACGCGCCGTGGACGGCATTAGGGATGCCGGCAATCTCGATCCCGATGCCGGTGGGGGACGAGTTGCCGCTCGGATTGCAGCTCACCGCGGCGCACGGCAACGAGGCGCTGCTTCTTCGCACGGCGGAGCGCGTCGCGGAGATAATGGCTGCCGCATGACCGCGAAGGACTTCCGCCGTATCGTGCTCGGGATGGAAGGCGCCATCGAGAGGTCGCACATGGACCATCCCGACTTCCGAGTGGGCAATCGAATCTTCGCGACGCTGACGCACGACGAGCAAATGGGCATGGTGTCGCTGCCGCCGGGTGAGGTACAGCAGGAGTTCATCCGCGCACACCCGTCGGCATTTTCGATGGTGAACGGTGCGTGGGGTCTGCAGGGGGCGACACGCGTTCACCTCGAATCTGCCGAGGAGGATGCGGTCGGGGAGGCAGTGACCGTCGCGTGGCGTCACGCGGTAGCTAAAGGACCGACGCGTAGCACGAAGACCACGAAGAAAGCGAAGATCACGAAGAAAGCGAAGATCACGACGAAAGCTACGACAGCAAAGGGAAAGGCCGCAGCGCCGACGCGCACGCTCAAGGAGATGCTTGCGCCGTACCCGCGTGACGTGCAGTCGCTCGCGCGTGCGGCCCGCGCGCTCATGATGGACGTGCTGCCGAAGGTGAACGAAACCGTCGATCCAACTGGCCCGTACATCACGTACGCCTACGAACCAGGCTACACAGGCGTGGTCAGCTACATCACCGTGAGCAAGCAGGGCGTGAAGCTGGGCGTCGCCCGCGGCGCGTCGCTGCCGGACCCGAAGAAGCTGCTGCAGGGATCGGGCAAATCCAATCGCCACGTCGTCATCAAGACACCAGACGATCTCGAGACGCCCGGCCTTCGTCAGCTCGTCCGCGCGGCGCTCGCCGCATGGAAGAAAGAGCGCGCCTGACGCGTGCGAACGGCCGCCTTTACAGCGCTCGCGCTGGTCGCGTTCGCGGGTAACTCTCTCCTCTGTCGCATGGCGCTCGGCCAGGCGACGATCGATGCGGCGTCGTTTTCGACGATTCGGATCATCGCGGGCGCCTTCTGCCTCTGGCTCATCACCGTCGTCACGCGGCGGGGTAGCGTCTGGACGCAAGGCTCGTGGCTCTCGGCCGCGATCCTCTTCGTGTACGCGATCCCGTTCTCCTATGCGTACGGACTGCTGACTGCCGGCACTGGCGCGTTGATTCTCTTCGGCACCGTGCAGGTCACGATGATCGGTGGCGCGCTCGTCGAAGGCGAGAGGCCGCGCGCCAGGCAGTGGATCGGGTTGCTCGTTGCGATCGGCGGGCTCGTCTATCTCCTCTTTCCAGGGATCGCATCGCCATCGCCGCTCGGTGCCGGGCTCATGGCGATCGCCGGAGTCGCGTGGGCGCTGTACTCGATTCAGGGGCGCGGCGCGGTCGACCCGGTCGCGCAGAATGGCGGCAACTTCGTTCTCACGCTGCCGATGCTGCTCCTGGTCAGCGTGCTTTCACTGAAGCTCCAGCACATCGAGACGAGCGGAGTGATTCTGGCGATCCTGTCGGGAGCGGTGACGACCGGTCTGGGCTATGCGGTCTGGTATTCGGCGCTGCGTGGGCTGACGGCCACGCGCGCCGCGCTGGTTCAGTTGCTCGTCCCGGTGATCACCGTGACGGGGGGAGTGGTATTCCTGCGCGAACCGCTCTCTCCACGGGTTCTTCTGTCTGCGGCGATTGTGATCGGGGGTATTGCTTTGGCTCTTACCGCCAACGAGAGAACACCAACTGTCTAGCGTCAACTCCCGACGCCCAATCTCCAACTCCCAACGTTCGCGATTGGGAGTTCGAATTGGAAGTTGGGAATTGGGAATTGGGAGTTAACTAAGGAACGGTGAGAGTGGTGCGATCGACCTTCTCGTGTGCTCCGACCATGAGGCTGCCTGCGTAGTTCGACTGCTGACAGACGTACTCGAAGAGCTCCGTTCCCGATTCCCACCGCAGGTTCGTCACACCGCCCCACTTCGCCGTGTAGGCGCCCGGGTCGTCGACCGTCAGCTCATAGCGCAGCGTATCGAAGTTTGTTCGCGTGAACTTCTCGAGCGTGTGCAGCTGATTGGTATGCGGACGGCCCTCGCGATCCATCCAGAAGCCTTCGTTGAACCCGACGGTGTCGACGACCAGCGTGTCGCCATCCCACCAGCCGATCGAGTGACCGTAGTAGGTCGGATCGAACTGCTCCGGGTGCGCGCGGCCATCCATGTAGATCGTTCGATACGTGTGCGGTCCGCCGATGTCGAAGATGAAGATGCGCTGCAGATCCGGGAGCTCGACGAACTCGACGCCGTAAGGAGTGAGGAACTGACGAAGCACACCTGACGGCTTGCAGCGCGTGTGCGGCTCGAGCTCGTTGGCCTCGCGATCGGTGAGGACCGCTTGGGCCCACGGCTGAAACGGCACGTCCTTCAATCCGAGTGGATTGGGTGCGACGCCGCGCGGCAGCCACACGCCCTTGTCGGTGGGCGTGTTGTTGATCAGGACGTGCCCGCTTGCGTTACGAGGTGTTGGCTTCGAAGGCCCGGCCTCACGACCGCGACCCTGACCGCCGCCCTGTTGCCCGGCGCCGCCACCGCCGCGTCCTTCAGGCACGCCGACCTGAACACTCGGCGGCGCGGGCTGCGCAGGCTGCTGCTGCCCTCGAAGTGGAATGACGAGCGCGGGTGAAAGGAAGAGAAGCGACGCAGCAAACAGGGAACAGAGATTTCTCATCGGGTGGTTACGGCACCGTGACGGTGGTTCGGTCGACCGCCTCGTAGGCGCCCAGCATCAGGTTGTGCGCGTAGTTGGCTTGCTGGCAGACGTATTCGAACAGTTCCGTCCCGTCTTCCCAGCGCAGGTTCAGTTTCGTCGTCCACGGTGCGGTGTAGGCGCCGGAATCATCAATCGTCAATTCGTACGCGATCGTCAACGAGTCGGTGCGCGTGAACTTCTCGAGCGTCCGCAGCTTCTCGGTCGTCGGGAGTCCGCGCCGATCGATCCAGAAGCCCTCGTTGAAGCCCGTGGTCTCGACGTTGAGTGTGTCGCCTTCCCACCAGCCGATGGAGTGTCCGTAGAACGCCGGTGTGAAGTCGGCGGGATGCGAGCGGCCGTCCATGTAGATTGTGCGATAGGTATGTGGGCCGCCGATATCGAAGATGAAGATGCGCTGCAGTTCGGACAGTTCGACCATCTCGACACCATACGGCGTGAGGAACTGACGAACACCGCCTGAGGGCTTGCACCGCGTGTGCGGTTCGAGCTGATTCTCGAGGCGGTCGGCGTAGACCGCCTTGGCCCACGGCTGGAAAGGAATACCGGCTGACTCCACTGTCGCGCCGCCACCGCCGCCAGGCAGCCACACGCCCTTCTTGCCAGGGGTCCAGAAGATGGCGCGTCCATCAGCGTTGCGCGGTGCAGGCGTGGCGGGAGGTCCCGCTGCGCGTCCGCGTCCGCCGGCTGGATTTGCCGCGCCGCCGCGTCCATCGGGGACGCCTACCTGCACGCCGGGACGTTGCGGCTGCGGCTGTTGCTCCTGGCCGCGAAGTGACTCGCCGAGAACTGGAGAGAGGAACAACGCAGCGGCTCCACACAGCGCAAGGCAATGGCGCATCGGATTTCCCTCAGGCAACGACATTTACCGACCGGGATGCGGGGGCGACCTGCCCCCGCTCTACACCTGAAACATCGAACTACGGATTGGCACCACCCTGACTCGACACGGCGTCGAGCGTTTCGCCCGGACGCCCGCCGGTGGATGTCATGGTGACCTGTCTCGCGTTCATGCGGTTGCTGCCATTCTTGGCGCGGGAGCCGACGACTGTGACTTCTTCGCCAACCTTCAACGTCTCGCGACGCCATCCGCGGCGCTGCAGACCGTGCGGCGGTCCCATCTCGGCGCCCCAGTTGCTGACTTCGCCGGTCTTCTCGTCCTTCACGTTGATGTAGAACCACACGTGCGGGTTCGTCCACTCGACCTTGGTGACGCGACCCTTCAACGTGATCGGCTTGTTCGCGTCGAACTCCGCGGCAAACGAGTGATGTGCCACGGCCGTTCCCGTGGCCAGGAGTACGCAGGACGCAATCAACCCACCGAGGATGTGCGCTCTCATATCCGCTCCTTCACCAAGTGGCTGCTTACTGATTCGCGCTCGCGCCGCCCTGACTCGATGCGGCGTCGAGTGTCTCACCGGGCCGTGCGCCGGTCGCCGTCATCACGACCTGTCTCGCGTTCACCCGCTTGCTGCCGTTCTTGGCCAGCGATCCGTTCACCGTGATTTCCTCGCCGATCTTCAACGTGTCGCGCCGCCAGCCGCGGCGCTGCAGGAGATGCGGCGGTCCCATCTCGGCACCCCAGTTGGTGACCTCACCGGTCTTCTCGTCCTTCACGTTGAAGTAGAACCACACGTGTGGGTTGGTCCACTCGACCTTCGTCACTTTGCCGGTCAGCTTAATGGGCTTGTTTGCGTCGAATTCGGCCGCAAACGAATGGTGGGCGACCGCAGTTCCCGCAGTCATCGTCAGCGCGACTGCGACCAGACCACCGAGTAAATACGCTCTCATCTCGTTCCTCCCAATTCGTGTCAGGGCCTGTTCTCCTGACACAAGTGCCGCGGCATCTCTTGTCCAGTGACCCAACGCAGCGTCCAGCTGCTCGACCACGGTCTCGTATACGCTCCCGGGTCGTCTACCGTAACCTCGTACTTCAGCGTGTCGAAGGTCTCACGCGTGAACTTCTCAATCAGCTTCAACTGCTCCGTGTGAGGCAGCCCGCCGTTGGTGAACCAGAAGTCCTCATTGAATCCCCGGGTATCCACCACCAGGCTCTCACTCTCCCATTTTCCCACCGCACGGCCGTAATAGAGCGGGTTATCGTCGTCGCCGCCGACCTGCCCCGCATGACCTCGGCCGTCAAGGTAAATGATGCGGTAATTGTTGTTTCCCCCGCCAATCAGCACGAAAATCCGCTGCCGGTCTCGATCTTCCACGAACTGCACACCGTAGGGGATCTGGAACTGACGGGGTCCGCCGGGCGGCTTGCAGTTGATAAAAGTGGGATCGTCCTGAAGGAAACGGCGCTGGCGCAGCTCGTAGAGCGCCTGTGCCCATGGCTGCATCGGCGCGACGCGCTTGGCATCGGCCACGTTCTTCAGCAGTCCCCACTGGTCCATCGGGATCGCCGCGTTGTTCTCGACGAGCGCTGTGGAATTCGGGAACCCCCAGTAGCCCTGCGCGCCACCAGCGCTTGGTCCGAGCCTCGGCTGCTTGTCGGGCCAGCGCGGCGTGGGTCGATTGGCGAGCAGGGCAGGCGGCGTTGCGGGCGTGACGTGCAGCACCTCTTTCCCCGTGCCGGTCATCGTGATCTTGTTGGCCCACAGCTGACGGCTGCCGTTACGCGCCGTGATGCCTGCGACCGTGATCGCGTCGCCCGGTTTCACCGAGTCGCGCGTCCAGCCGCTGGCCTGCAGATCGATCGGGCTCTCGAGCTCGATCGCCCAGTTGTCGGCGTCGTTGTTGTTGCGCACGTTGATGTAGATGTGGACGTGCGGATTTCTCCAGTCGACGAGCGTCACGACGCCGCTCAACGTCTGCGGCTTGCTGTCGTCGAACTTGGCGGAGATGGGGTGATGCGCGGAACCGACGGTTCCAAGCAGCAGCACTGCGACGAGCGCGAAGGCGAGTGTTACGCCAGACTTCATCAAGGGACTCCTCTGTATCGCCAACGGCTTGTGCCTACTGCCGACTGATCTTCAGCTGACCGCTCTCGCGCTGGTTCTTCCAGGTGCCGACGATCGTGCGGTTCTGGAACGAGAGGTTTTCGATCTTGCCATCTATGACGTAGTTCAGCACGCCCGACTTGTCCTTGACGTCCGCTTCGAGGTGCACGACCCATCCGTCCGGATTCAAGGTCGCGTTCTTGATCGGCGCATCGTCGGTTCCCGGGTTGAGCATTCCGGTGATGGCTTTTCCGTCCCAGTTCATGACGAGGACGATGTCGTTGCTGTGCGTCTTGGCCGGTCCCCACGTCCCGAGCCACGATCCCTTCAGTGGATGCCCTTCTTGCGCGGATATGAGGGCGCTGCCAATCAGGCAGGCGACGAATACGGCCAGGGCAATCTTCAACGCTCGCATTAGTTCGGCTCCCAGGCGCGCGGAGCGCGCCAAAAAGATACTGCCGCCGGCCACGGGATCCGTCATCGATCGCCGCGGAGCCCGTGGCCGAGTGCGGCAAGCGTAAGCTATTCACGAAAGTGTGTTCAAGCGGTAACACGCAAACGGTGCACTTGCTCGAAATTTACCGGGAACTGCACGCTCGACCCGCGGCCCCCGCCTTGCACCGTCGAGATCGATGACCGACCGGGGGCCTCGACTTCTTCTCGTTTGGCTGCTGGTCCTGGCGGGCTGTTCGTCGCCCGCCGGGCCCTCGAGCGTCGAAGCCGGGACTCCAGCGAGTTCGAGTGCCGCATCTGAACTGGCGTCGCTGACCAACGCGGAACGCCGGCAGGCTGGTCTTCCCACATTTACGGTGAGTCCATCGTTGATGCGCGCCGCTCAACTCCATGCGGACCAGATGGCGTCGATGGGACAGATGGCTCACTCGCTGCCGGGTGCGCGCTATCCCGAGCCACAGGATCGACTCGCCGCCGTCGGCTACCGCTGGCAGGCGTATGCGGAGAACGTGGCGTACGGACAGGGAAGTCCCGCGTCTGCCATGAGCTCCTGGATGGGATCGTCCGGTCATCGGGCGAACATCCTCAATCCGGGACTGACTGAGATCGGCGCGGCCGTCGCGAACGGATCTGATGGCCGACCGTACTGGGTGCAGGTCTTCGGCACTCCTCGATAGGACTTCTGAAAAACTCCCAATCTCCAACTCCCAACTCCCAACTTCCAAAAAGCCTGCTTGGGAATTGGGTATTTGGGAATTGGGAATTGACGGATGTCTAGTTCCTTCAGCGTGCTAGCATGCGGGCCACTTCTCGCGCTCAATCCCAAACCGGCACACGAAGGTCCGGCTGCCGCCTTCGCCGCTCACGCGGCTTCGGCGCCCAAGGAAGCCGGGCACTACGAAAGGAGTCCGTCGTGGTCATCAGACGAGTGGGGCCCCTGTCCTGCGCGAAGGTTGCTGGCTTGCTGTATCTGATCGTGGGATTCGTCATCGGCGCGTGTTGTGTCGTTGTTCGCCATGGCCGGATCGTTCGCGGGCGGGGCGGATGGTCTCGTTCCCGATGTTCATTGGCGCGGGCGCGATCGTGATCCTGCCGATCTTCTACGCCGTGTTTGGTTTCATCGGGACCCTGATCATGGCCTCGCTGTTCAATCTCGTCGTCGGGATCACGGGAGGCATCGAGGTCGACGCCTCCTGACGTGCAGATCGCATTGACGGCCGGTCGCGCCGTGTTGCTGCCGATCGCGATCTACGCGTGGCAGGTGCTGGGCGCGGGACAAGCCGAGCCTGTTCAGGTTGCTTCCTTCCGAAGTTCAGCGCAATGAGGCGATGACGCCGCGGCCCCGATTGACGACGAGCGTGTTGACCAGGAAGCGCTGTCCATCAGGCGTCAGATCGAACGCGTGATACGCGCCGTACGGATGCTGCAGCTCGAAGAGCGGCTCGTAGCCTTTCACCGTCACGCCGCTCGAGTCTGTTTCGATCTGCGCTGACATCAGCATGCGATTCGGCGCGACGTAAAAAATCTCTTTCCCATCTCGCCGCCAGCGCGCCTGGGCACCACCGTCCGCCGAGATCCGGAACCGTCGCGTCGGCGCTGGAAATGGTGCGACGAACACTTCAGGCTGACCGGAATTCGAATCAGCCGCGCTGAAGACAACCCACTTGCCATCCGGCGAGAAGGCGGCCCAGTTCTCGGACGCTGCGGTGTGAAGGTATGGATAGGGCGAGCCGCTGCCATCGCGGAGCAGTACCCAGATGTCATTGCTCGTGCGGTCGTTGTTCGTGACGTACAACACGAAGCGACCATCGGGCGACCAGCTGACCGGCCACTTGCCTTCGTTGCCCTCGAGAACGTGTGTGCGCTGGCTCGCGCCAGACGAGGGCGCTTCGAACAGCGTAAGGCGATCCCGCGCGAACGAGTTCAGCAGCACGCGGGCACCGTCTGGTGACCAGATCAGCCAGTTCTCGTCCGATGGCTCGGACGTGAACTGCGTTCGTTCGCCGGAGCCGATGTTGTACATCCAGATGTCACGGGTTGCGCGCGCACCGTCGGTGACGGCGACTGCCACGCGCGTGCCATCCGGTGAGATCTCGATGTTGCCGTGGTCGGCGATCGGTCCAACGGCTCCAAGTCGCTGGCCGCTGCGATCGAACCAGATCAGGCGAGAGAGAACGGAGGGGCGCGAGGACTGCGCGAACACCCAGGGTGCAGCGGCGGCTGCTACGAGCAGGCCCAGGAGCGCTCGGCGCATGGGCGATGATAGCCCGGGACTCGCATCATGGATCCGGGAGCATCCGGGATCCGGGATCCGGGATCGGGATCGGGATTCGGGGTCGGGATTCGGGATCGGGATGCCGTGCGATGGCGTCGGTGACGACATCGGGGAATTGCCACTCGACGGCGATCGTGGCGCCCACCGCTATGCGCAAACCTTTTCGCACAGCGGATGACTTCAGACTCAGCTTGCAATAGACTGTGAGGCTGTCTGGCGTCAGGAATTGACGCCAATTCTGACTGAACGACATACGAACGGCCGTTGCGGTGATCGTCCATATCAATCACATTTCTCAGAGCAAGAAGCCCAGGAATGGCCAGCGTTCGCCGCAGAGCGAGATGGCCGGATTGGTCACAGGGTCGCTGATGTCGCTCGTCGAAGACGGCGTCCTCGATGCCCGGATTGCCCCGTCCCTGCGGATTCACCTCGACTGGATTCAGTACAAAACCAACTTTCGCGACCCGGTGATGGTGCGGCGCACGACCAGCGCGCAGGGGCAGGCCCTTCCGCTGGCTGAGATCGCCATCGATCTGCGTCAGGCGGATGCTGCGGGGCTTCCCGTCGCGCTCGCGCGAGCGGTGAAGAACCTCGACGCGGGACCCGAGTCGAACGTCGACAACCATCTCTATCTCGATGAGTTCCGCCCCTATCGCGACTGTTTGATCTGGAGCTTCAACCGGCTCTTCTGGCGCTATCTCGGCGACTGGGAGAACGCGTCGGGCAAAGGTTTCGAAGCCGCGCTGCCCGGCGGATCATCGGATGCCAATCATCCGCAGGCGGTCTCCGACTCGGTGGCCGACTTCTGGACGCTGCTGCGCGACCTCGAGACGCGCGGTCAACTGCCGGCCGAGATCTTCGGGCTCGAGATTGGCGTTGGCTCAGGCGCGCGGGCCGCGGCATGGCTCGATCGCTTCAAGGCGCTCGACGAGCAGTGCGGCACGAACTTCTATTCGCGCCTGCACTTCATCCTCGGCGACTACTCGCCGACCAGCCTGGAGCGCGCGGTCGCGGCGGTGGCGCATCACGGCAACCACGCCAGCGGCGTTCCGCTCGATGCGCTCAACCCGTACAAGGCACTGTCGGCGCATCGCTTCAAGATCATGTACGTGCACCTCACCAACGTGTACGACAACCTGCCGTTTGATGATCTCGTTCGACGCGACGGCAAGTTGTACCTCGTCGAGGTACGCGCGTATCTGAATGGGCCGCTGGTCGATCAGCTCACCGCGGACTTCGGCGTAACGCGCGCCGATCTGCCGGGGATGGTGGAAAAGCTCCTCGATGGCGGACCGTTCGCCGTCTTCGAAGGAGAGAAGGGCGTCGCCTTCTGGCGGCGCCTGTGGGACACCTTCAAGCTCGAAGAGCGGCTGCGCGCCCTCGACGATCGCGAGGAGGATCACGTGCCTCCCGGTCTCAGCCGCTCGCACCTCGAAGACCTTCTCGCTGAAGCACCTGACGATGTGCGGTTTCACATTTCGCGCGGCGCGGGCGAGAGCTTCGCCAACACGCTGCCGCTGCTGCACCCGCGCGGATTCCTGCAGGTGCAGGACATCTTCGTCAGCGAGATGGACGACTACCGCAAAGGGTTCAGGGGACCCGGAAAGCTGGATGGCTCGCTCGTGACCTGGGTCAACGGTGCGCTCTTACGCGCCGTGGGCGCGCGAGCCGGGTACGACGTGCACTTCGCGCCGTTCCCGTATCGGCCCGGCACCAAGACCAGCATTCTCTACACCACTCAACGTGACTAACGTCAACTTCCAACTTCCAACTCCCAACTCCCAATCGGCCCGGATGCCTTGGGAGTTGGATCTTGGGAGTTGGGCGTTGACAGGATAATAGAGCAGAGACACCCAATGACGCCGCCACAGCCAATCCTCCCGACCACAGTCATCGGCAGCTACTCGATGCCCGAGTGGCTCGAACGCGCGAAGAACGAATACCTCTCGCGTCGTCTGAGCAAAAGGGATCTCGACGAGATGCACGACGCGGTGCGGAAAGCTGCGATCAAGGATCAGGAAACCGCCGGCATCGACATCGTGTCCGACGGCGAAGCGCAGCGCGACAACATGATCGATTACTTCACCGAGCGGATGCCCGGTGTGCAGGTCGATCTCGGGTCGAAGCGCTTCTACTACGACTTCTACGACAGCATCGTCCGCTCGAAGCTGGCAACCGGCACGCTCGGTCTGTCCGAGGATGCACGCTTCCTCGGGCGCTTCAGTGAACACAAGTCGAAGATCTCGATCTCGGGCCCGCACACGCTGGTCAAGCGCATTCAGAACAAGTTCTACGACACCGAAGAAGCGTTCGCGCTCGATCTCGGCCGAGTGATGAACCTCGAGTTGAAGGAACTGGTGCGGGCCGGGGCGACCAACCTCCAGATCGACGAGCCGTACCTACTCGGGCTTTCCCGAGGATTTGCCCTGGGCGATCAAGGCCATCAACGCGATGGTGGAGGGCGTGAACGCCAACATCACGCTCCACGTCTGCTACGGCAACCGTTACGGCAAGCCCTCGTTCGAGGGGAGCTACAAGTTTCTCTTCCCGGCCATTCTCGAAGCGAAGATCAACACCGTGTCGATGGAGTTCGCGCGCCGCGGTGAAGACGACCTGCAGCTCTTCAAAGAGTTCAACGTGCCGTTCTCGGTGGGCATCGGCGTCATCGACGTCAAGACGAACGAAGTCGAGTCGGCGTCGTTCGTGGCCGATCGCATCCGGCGCGCGCTCGAGGTCATCCCGGCCGATCGGCTCGTGATTACACCGGACTGCGGGCTCGTGCGCCTGCATCGCGATGTCGCGTTCGGCAAGCTGTGCGCGATGGTCGAAGGGACGAAGGCGGTCCGGAAGGAACTGGGCAGATGAAGAGCCTGGCCGAGCGCGTGAAGTCGGGACAGTTCCTCTACATGACGGAACTGGTGGCCTCCGGCCTCAAGCGCGAAGCGCAGGTACCTCGAGATCGCCTCGAAGCTCGCGATGATTCCCGAGGTCGCCGCGGGCAGCATCACGAGCTACGCCGGCGGTCAGCTCGGTCAGGATTCGATTCGCGTCGGTACGGCAGTGCGCGCCCGCGGGCTCGTGCCGAATGTGCACCTCACGTGCGTCGGCCAGGATCGCAAGACGATCGAGAAGACGCTCGTCGCGCTGCAGGCGCTCGAGATGCACAACATCTTCTCGATCAGCGGTGACTGGCCGAAGGCTGCGCAGAAGACCGCCGTCTTCGACATCGACTCGGTGCAGCTGGCCAGTCACATCGCCGATGTACGGGCGCGCACCGGCACGCCGTTCTTCATCTCGTGCGCGGTCTCGCCGTTCAAATATCAGCGGGAAGATCTGCTCTACCAGTATCTGAAGCTCGAGAAGAAGATCGCCGCCGGCGCCGACATGGCGATCACGCAGGTCGGCTGGGACGCCGCCAAGTTCGTCGAGTTGAAGAAGTACCTGGACGAGCGCGGGATCAAGACGCCGGTGCTCGGCAATGTATACGTCCTGAGCCGGCGTGCCGCAGAGCGCATGAACACCGGCAATCCGCCGGGATGCTGGGCGTCCGACGAGCTCGTCGCGGTGCTGCGCAAGGAGTCCGAAGCACCTGACGGAGGACTGCAGGGCCGTCTCGAGCGCGCAGCTCGGAGCGTCGCGATTCTCAAGGGCATCGGCTACGCCGGTGCGTACCTCGGGCGGCACGCACGACGCGCGTCACATCACGTGGATCATCCGCCGGGCCGAGGAGCTCGCACCGAGATGGGAAGAGCTCTACGAAGAGTTGCAGTTCGGCAAGAAGGACGGCTTCTACCTGTACAAGCGTGACCCGCAGCCGAAGCCGACGCGCAGTTCCTTCCGACGGTCATGGATGCAGCCGGCGAAGGCGCTGACCATTCGTGCCCTGGTCGAAGAACGTCAAGGATTCGCCGATGCGCCGCGTCTTCCAGGGCGTCTTTCCGCTGGCTCGATCGGCATCCCCGCCTCAGCCACTGGTTCGAGCGGTTCGAGTACTACGGGAAGAAAGAGGTCTTCGGCTGTCAGAACTGCGGCAACTGCGTGCTCGGTTCGCATGGAGTACGTCTGTCCGCAGACCTGTCCCAAGCAGATGCGCAACGGGCCGTGCGGCGGAACCTTCCACGGCGCCTGCGAGGTCATCGATCAGGAGTGCATCTGGGTGAAGGTGATGGAGCGCGCCGAAGCCTCCAACACGATCGACCAGTTGAAAGTGTTCGTTCCGCCGCCCGATCGCACGCTCACGGGCACCGCGTCGTGGCTCAATTTCTATCTCGGCCGCGACAGCCGGCCTGGTCGACCCGAAGGATCTCTGGAAGGCCGGTAGCGGTCCCGGGCGCACGGTCGCGATCGAAGACGACGAGGTGCTCAAGACGGCCGGGCCGTCCGCCGCCGACCAGGCGGCGGCTGCGCGGGCGGCCAAAGCGGGTCCTGCGCCGGGTACGAAGGCCACTGGGTCCGCAGAGGTGCCAAGGCGAGTGGGGAAATGAGGCAGGCGGGTTAATAGCAGCCTGTAATTCAAAATTCAAAATTCAAACGGGCATATGTCGTGCACGCGCGCGGCTGGACACTGTCTGCATTTCGCATTTCGAATTCTGCATTACGAGGATCAGTAAGAAATGAAATCAGCGCTCGAAATCGCCCACGAAGCCCAATTGCGTCCCATCGCCGAGATCGCCGCGGCCGCCGGCATTCAGCCCGACGAGCTCGAACAGTCCGGTCTGTACCGCGGCAAAGTCCGCCTCTCGATCCTCGATCGGCTCGCCAAGAAGCCCGACGCGAAGCTCGTGATTGTCACCGCGATCACGCCGACCAAGGCCGGTGAGGGGAAGACGACGACCAGCGTGGCGCTGACGATGGGGCTCGGCAAGATCGGCAAGAAGGTGATGCTGTGCCTGCGTGAGCCGTCGATGGGGCCGGTGTTCGGCGTGAAGGGCGGCGGCACCGGCGGCGGCTACTCGCAGATCGGGCCGATGGAGGACATCAACCTCCATTTCAACGGCGACTTCCACGCCGTGACCGCGGCGCACAATCTGCTCGCGGCCGCGCTCGACGCTTCGATCTTCAACGGCAACCCGCTGCGCATCGATCCGTCCTCGGTGATCTGGCCGCGCACGCTCGACATGAACGATCGCGAGTTGCGCTACACGGTCGTCGGGCTGGGCGGCAAGACCCACGGCGTGCCTCGTGAGAATCAGTTCATCATCACCGCGGCGTCAGAGGTCATGGCGGTGTTCGCGCTGGCGAGCAGCCTCTCCGACCTTCGCCGTCGTCTCGGGCGCATCGTCGTCGCGTCCACCATTGAGGGTGAGCCGGTGACGGCGGAGATGCTCAAGGTCGCGGGCGCCATGACCGTGGTCATGAAGGATGCGATCAAGCCGAACATCGTGCAGACGCTCGAGGGCCAGCCGGCGCTCGTGCACGCCGGACCCTTCGGCAACATCGCGCACGCCGCGAACTCCATCGTTGCCGACCGCATCGCGCTGAAGTCGGCCGACTACGTCGTGACTGAAGCAGGTTTTGCGAGCGACCTCGGCTTCCAGAAGTTCTGCGACATCGTCTGCCGTGTCGGCGGGTTCTCGCCGAGCGCCGCCGTGCTCGTGACGACGGTGCGTGCGACCAAGTCGCATGGCGGCAAGCCGTTCAACGTGCTGGGGAACGAAGATCTCGACGCGCTGGCCAAGGGTGCCGACAACCTGGCCGCGCACGTGAACATCGTTCGGCAGTATGGGTTGCCATGCGTCGTGGCGATCAACAGCTTCCCGACCGACACCGCTCGCGAGCTGGCCCTGGTGCGCGAGCTCGCGCTCAAGGCGGGCGCGGAAACAGTGGTCGTGCACTCCGGCTTCTCGGAAGGCGGCGCGGGCGCGACGGAGCTGGCCAATGCCGTGACGACAGCATGCGACAAGCCGAACACGTTCTCGTTCCTGACGCCGAACGGCACGCCGCTCGTGCAGCAGATCGAAGCGATTGCGACCAAGATCTATGGTGCCGCCGCGATCGATCTCGAGTCGCAGGCGCGGAAGGACCTCGAGAAGATCGAAAAGCTCGGGCTCGGCCACGCGCCGGTGTGCATGGCCAAGACCCACCTGTCGCTGTCGCACGATCCCTTGCTCCGCAACCGGCCGACCGGTTTCATCCTGCCCGTGCGCGGCCTGGTGCCCAGCGCTGGCGCCGAGTTCGTCGTCGCGCTGTGCGGCGAGATGCAGCGGATGCCGGGTCTCGGCAAGACACCGGCGTTCATGAACATCGATATCGACGGCGAGGGCAGGACGGTGGGGCTGTTCTAGGAGCCCGGATCTCGGGATCCGGGATTCGGGATCCGGGATTCGGTCGAGTTCTCGGTTCTGGTTCGTAGAGGCGGGCACTCAGGCCCCGCCTTGAACGTTCTTCACACTAAGCGTTCGAGGCGATGATGAAGCGCACTCGGCCGGTGAGAACACGCGGGCTCACACACGTGGCGCTTGCGGTTCGTGATCCGCACCGCTCGCTTCATTTCTATCGAGCCGTTCTGGGGGTCGTGCCGGTCTACGAGCAGGACGACTTCGTCCAGGTGCAGACGCCGGGCAGCTGGGACGTGCATCGTCTTCGAGCGCAAACCTCGCGCGGCCGGAAAGACCGGTGGCATCGTCCACTTCGGATTCCGGCTTCAGCGCGCCGCCGACATCGCACGCGCAACGCGGCCGTTCACGCGGCCGGCGGCACGATTCGTGACACGGCGAGTTTGTGCCTGGCGAACCGTACATGTTCTTCACTGATCCCGACGGCTATGAGGTCGAGATCTGGTACGAGCGACCGACTCCAGTCGATCCGAAGAAACGGCCGGACGACGAGAAACTCGCGCGTCGTGACGTCGGAAGGCGACAACTACGAAGCGAACTCGCGGAAGAGTGCACGCCGTGGACAATGCGATGCACGGTGTTCGAGAACGGCCGAGCAGTGCCTGGCCGCGATCTCGTTGGATGACAGTCAGCCCGCCCCCGGTGACGGCACCCTCGACTACGGCCATCTTGAGGCCGTCGTGGAGATTCGGTACCAGCGTGGACAAGTAGGTGATCAAGGCGTTGTCGTTGAAGGCCGTGAGAATCGTGGCGCCGATGAACAGCGGTGTCTCGGTCAGGCTGCGAGATCACCGGAGCGATCCACCATGCCTGCAGCCCACCGTGAACGACGAGGCCGGCGAGAAAGAATCCGACGAGCAGCGGCGTCTTGAAGTCGGATAAGGTCGAGTACGCAGCCGACGCGCGATCGAAGCCAAGGAAGAACAGGAATCCTGTCAGGAACAGCGCCGGATAGTGCGCGTTGACGACCGTCCAGACCATGAAGAGCACGTAGACCGCTCGTGACCCACCAGGGAATCGGCAGTGGCTGCTGGCCAACGGCTCGCCGCGTCCGGAGTCGAGCGGAATCACATCAGGCACGGGCGGGCGCGAGAGCGAGTGCGCCGAAATTCGCCGCGCGAAACACGAGACGTAGACCGAGCGTCGAGATCGCAATGGCCAGCGCGGCGCGCCATCCGAAGTGGCCGAGGACGAAGAGCGGTGTCCCATCCCCACGGCCGCGCGACCATCAGGATCGGTGGCGCGGCGAAGTGAGTCAGCGTCCCACCAATCGACACGTTCACGAAGAGCAGACCGAGCGTCGCGTACTTCAGCATGCGGCTCGGCTTCAGGTCGTAGAACTGTCGCGCCAGCAGGAGCGCGCGATCGTCATCGCTCCCGGTTCGGTGATGAACGAGCCCAGGAGTGGCCCGATCGTGAGGATCGACGAGTCCACCACGCGCCCGGTGTGCCGCCGCCGAGATTCGCAAGACGACGCAGCGCGCCTTCCAGCCAGCTCGATGATCGGGCGCGTGGACGCCAGCGCCATGATCACCACCACGAACATCGGTCTCGGTGTAGTTGACCGTGTCGTTCAGATATTGCGCCGCCGTCGTCCAGCCTCGCGACAGCACGATGGCGAGCACGAGTGGCACGCCCCAGAGCGCGAACACGACTTCGACCTCGCCGAGGAAATGCAGGATTCGGCTGCCATGTTCGGCCGCGGTGCAAGGCCCGCCGCTTTGTGCTGCTCATCACTGCCGGTGCTGAATGCGATGAGCGGCCTCGATGAAACGCGCCGCAAAGAACGTATGAATAACCGCCAGGAGGAAGATTGCCGTCGCAACCGCGTTGAAGGGGTCCGCCTCTATCCGTGACCAGAAGATCGAGAGCAGGCCGTCCCCAGGCGAAGAGGTATACGCGGTAAGGGGCAGAGGGAAAGCGACGTCGGGAACGGACTCGTGCATCAACCTAAGAGTAGAGCACCGCGAACAGTGCGTCTCACGTTACGCGATATCGGCGCCGTGCGTCGACTGTGCCGCCCTGCGACGGTGATATCCTGCCGGCTTCTGTTTTACGCGAGGAGTCCCATGGTCCTGACCAAATCCGAATTGATCGGCTCTCTGAAGCACGAAGTACGCATCCTGCTTCATCTGGCGAGCAAGATCGACCGCAGCATGCTCGATTACCGTCCGACGCCGAAGCAGCGCACACCTATGGAGCTGCTGCGCTATCTGAGCCTGATGGGGCCGATGCTGGTGAAGTTTGCCAAGGCCGGCGCATTCGATCCGGCAGTGTGGACGGTTGAGGAGAAGGCCGCAGCGACGCGCGACTTCGATCAGACCCTCGCAGCCATCGCTGCGCACAGCGATCTCTATGCGAGCCTGCTCGGCGACATGTCCGATGCCGACTTCCGCACCGAGATCGAGATGTTTGGCAACAAGACGACGCGCGGGGCGTTCATCGTCAACCTCGTGCTCTGCGGATGCGCGGCATATCGCACGCAGTTGTTCGTGTATCTGAAGGCGTGCGGACGCGACGAGTTGAGCACCATGAACCTGTGGGCCGGCATCGACGCGCCAGTGCCTGCCTGAAGTGCTGCACGCGTCGTGAGCGAGTTCCTGAACGCCGCATCGGTCCTGCCGGGGATGTGGCGTCGCGAACCCGGACGTCATCGTCCTGGATCATGCCGATCTCAACGGCATGATCCTCCCGGATCAATTCTCGAGGGAGTCTCGCCATGATCTGCGCGACTTCGAGGCGCGGATCTGACCGGTGCGGACTTCTCACTGAGGCCGACCTGATCTGCGCCAAGCTCGACGGCGCGCGCTGGTGCCGTCTGCTCGGCGCGTCGCTGGCTGCGCACGTTCGGCCGAAGACTGAGATGCGCTGCACGTTCCATCGTCATGAAGAAAGGGAGAGCCATGCGATTCCGGACGACACTCGCCACGCTGGCGGCCGCGCTGACGATCGCAGCTGGACTGTGTCACTGACCGATCTTCGCTAGGCGCAGGCACGTCCAGCCCCGTCCCGATCAGGCTGTATGTGTTCGACGGCGGCACGCTCGAGTCCGATCCGGCGCGCTACCAGTTGACGAAAGAGGACGTCGAGGTCACGCAGCTTTCAGTTGCGGCATACCTGATCGTTCACCCGAAGGGACTGCTCATGTGGGATGCCGCAGCCGTCCCGGACAGTGAGTGGACGCCGACCGGACAGTCCCGTTCGGCAGCGCCTCGTTCTGGCGGATGGACAAGAGCGCTTCGTCACGCTGACCCGTCCGCTGGCGGCGCAACTGCTCGCAGCCGGACACAAGCCTGCGGAAATCGACTCACCTGGCGTTGTCGCACTATCACTGGGATCACACGGCGAATGCCGGTCTCTTCCCGGGGGCCACATGGCTTGTGCGGCAGATCGAGCGCGATGCGATGTTCTCGGAAAGGCGACCGGCACGAGCCGGCCGGAAACCTACGCCGCTCTCAAGAACAGCAAGACGACTCATCGTCACGGCCGACGAGCACGACGTCTTCGGCGATGGGACGGTGATTCTGAAAGCGGCCCCGGGGCATACGCCTGGACATCAGGTGCTCTACGTCAATCTGCCTGAGACCGGCCCCCTCGTGCTGTCAGGCGACCTGTATCACTACCCGGCCGAACGGACGATGGGCCGTTATCCGACGTTCGAGTTCAATCAGGATCAGACGCGTGCTCGCGCGCTGCGCTCGAGACGTTTCTCACGAAAACGAAGGCGCGTCTCTGGATTCAGCACGACTTCACCGCGCATGCGGCGCTGAAGAAAGCGCCGGAGTACTACAGGTAGAAAGCTCAAAGGGCAAAGTTGAAGTACGTTAGAAGTGCGCAGGCCACTTCAGAGTTACTTTCCAACTTCGACCCACACTTCGAACTTCTCTCGTGGGCAGCATCTCCGTCCGCGCCACTCAGCCGGCGCAGAATCACGATGGTCGGGTCGTCCCTGCTGTTTCCCGGTGGGCGTCAGTCGCACGGTGAGCTCGTTGCCCTTGATCTCCGCGTATCGCCGCAGGATGCTCCCAGCGCCGGGGCTCACGCCGGCCAGGATGTTGTGAAAGACCTCACCCGGGTAGACCGTGAGCGCTCCGTAGTAACCGATATACCCCTGAAGCGCCGCACGCGCTTCGTCAGCGGTCGGCGTTTCCGCGGCGAACGGCTTTCTGTTCAACGGCGGGAAGTGCACGCCGACGAAGCCGCCAGGCGTGTAGACGATGACGCTCGGCGCGCGCCGCACTCCGACACCACAGCGCCGGTCGCGACGTTCACTCGGCTTTTCCACGACGTGCTCCCAGAAGCCGACTGTCTGACGATAGAACGGTGATAGGTGATCGATCGTCGGCACGCGCTGCCACGTCCAGCGCGTACCGCCCTGCGCATGCGGCTCGTCGATCGACGTCATCGTCAGGCGATCGCCTTCCTGCTGGAAGGATCGCGAGAACTCGCGCCCTCATCGCGAGTGCTGATCGCGCCCTGCGCCTTGAATGTGATGCGCTTCTGGTCAACGTCGACGCGATAGCCGCCCCAGAATCCTCCGTACGCGTTAAACATCCCGAGTGGATCGACTTGCGGTGTTTCCGGTGCTGACGGCTCGCTGTCGTGAACGAACTCGAAGGCATGGCCCGCACCGATCGAAGATCAGCAGGCCGCGCGGGTTCGGGATCCGCTCGGGCTTTTCGCCAGCGACGCCTCGTTCGACGGAAATCAGCGTCCACGAGCTCACGAGATCGCCAGGTGTGAGCCGACGATTCCTGCGCGACTGGATATTGCGCCGCCCAGAGCACCAACGCCACGCACACACAACAGCGACTCTCGTCATCGATCGACTCCGGATGGGATCACGAAAAAGTGCCGTCCAGGATTTCGCGCACCTTCTGTGCGATCGACACTGGGCGAAAACGGCTTCTGAATGAAGTTGACGTTGGAGGGCAACATCCCTGCTCACCGAGCGCGTCGTCCATGTAACCGGACATGAACAACGTCCGTGTCTCGGGTCGAATCGTGGAGAGTCTGCCTGACCAGTTCCGGGCCGTCCATGTCCGGCATCATGACGTCCGTGATCAGGAGGTGAATCGGGCCGGAGTGCGTGCTGACGAGATCGAGCGCCTCGCGTCCCGATTCAGCAGCCAGAACGGTGTAGCCATTTTTCCGCAGGGCCATCTGCAGAAGATTACGGATCGCTGCCTCGTTCTCAACGATGAGCAACGTTTCCGTGCCTGAAATTGCGGGCGGCTGGGGGCTCATGGACCCGAAGGCCTGTGTGCCCCACACTACCGCAACTCAGGCAGACGTGCGAAACAACCTGTACAGGTGGATGTAAGAGTTACCGCGGCCGTCGCCTAGAACTTCACCAGGAGCGCTCCGCTGAACCTGCCATAGTCGAGTTTGGTCTCGGCGAGATTGAGCCCGAGAAGCTCCAGCGCCGAAAACGCATGAAAGTATCGGACGTCGCCGCGGACGCCGAAGTGGTCGCTGAAGTGGATCATGAGCCCGCCGCCGGTGTTCCAGCCGAAGTCGTTCTGGTCGTTGTCGATCAAGCCGCCCAGCGTCAGATCAGTGTGCGTCTTGATGAGACCGAAGCCGATGGTGCCATAGGGTTGCACCGGGCCGAACTTCGGAGCGAGCAGGAAATTGCCCATGAAGGTGAAGACGCTGTTGTCCGAGCCGGTCGTCTCTCCGAAGAAATTCGGAATGAACGCGAATTCGGCCTCGACTCCGAACAATCCTCCGACCGATCCCACACCGATGCCCCAGTTGAGGTGTTTGTCCTCGCAGTTCGAGATCGATGGGCAGCCCGTGTCACCGCCAAAGTTGTAGCCGATGAACGGGCTGATGAAGTTCTCTGCGCGGGCCGGTGTTGCACCAGCGATGAAGATCACCAGTGTCAGGAGCAGAGCAGAGATAGACGTTCTCGCGATTGGAGACATAACTCGATCACCTCGTGACGGCGCTGAATGCAAGAACCAGCCCGTCCCGTCGACTCTTGTCGTGAACGGCGCTTGACAGTCTGCCCATTATGTCTACGATGTAGACACTAGCAGTGGAAACGATTGGGCAGTTCGAACAAGCCGTGTTGGTCGCCCTCATCCGGTTGGGCAAGGATGCCTACGGTCGGGCCATTCTGAACGAAGTCCAGGAGCGCCTCGCCCGCGACGTGTCGGCCGGCGCGGTTTACGCCACACTCGAACGCCTCGAAGCCAAAGGACTGGCTTCGTCAAAGCTCGCGCCAGGAACCGCGATTCGAGGCGGGCGCGCCCGGCGCTATTTCGCTCCGACCGGCGCGGGTGTTCGGGCGCTGAACGATGCGAAGTCCGCGACCGACATGTTATGGCGCGGCCTTGTGTGGCCGTTGAGGGTACGAACATGAGCGTCACTGACATTGGACCTCCGCGCGTGGCGTACGTTTCTCCTCAAGTCACTGTTGAGGCCGTCGGATTCCGAATCGATTCCAGGCGACTTGCTCGAGGAGTATCGAGAGGTCAGATGCCCTTCGCTGGGGCCGCTGCGTGCTGACGTGTGGTACATGAAGCAAGTGCTGAGCGTGCTCTGGCGCGTCGCATGGCCGTTCGTCGTCGCGATCATCGCGCTCAGAATTGTCTCTTTCCCTCTTCCGCGGGGATGGAATCCGAGTCTCGTGCCCGCGCCAGGAGTGTCGTTGCTGGATGCTCTCGTCTTCCTGTGGGCCGGATATTCCGGTTCACAGCGGACGGGCCGATTCATCACGGGGGTCGTGATGGCCAGTGTCACGAGCCTGGCTGGCTTCACGACGTTCTTCATCTATGCGGCCGTTACCTCGCCTAGCCTTCTCATGTCTCCATTCGAGAAGCCGTTCATCTTCGTGATCGCGGCCACCATTTTTGCGCTGGCTCTGGGTTTTGGCGTGGCTGCTGGAATCGCCGGTGCGGCGGTCGGCCGGTGGTTGCCTCCCAGTTACTCAAAGGCTCGCGTCTCCTGACTGCTGCGCTGCCTGGCGCAACTGGATAGCTCACAACTCCTGCCGATATCGGCGACCGCTGCTGGTTTCCATTGAAACTAATATATGCAGCGAGGTCGAACGACAATGTTTGTCGCCCGATGTTCGCTCGTCGTGATGGCGTGCGTGCTGGCTGCCAGCATCGTGACTGCTCAGCAGTTGACCGTCGATCGCGTAGCCTGGCTGCAAGGGTGCTGGCGATCGACGCGCGGCGAGGCGACGGTCGACGAACAGTGGATGGCGCCGCGCGGCGGGACGATGCTTGGCATGGGTCGCACGGTTCGTGGAAGCAAACTCGTGGAATACGAGCTCGTGCTGATCAAGGAACAGGACGGGCGTCTCGCGTACGAGGCGCATCCATCCGGCCAGCCAACGGCGACGTTCATGGCGACGACGGCATCCGACAGCAGCGTCGTCTTCGAGAACCCGCAGCATGATTTCCCGCAACGCGTGGGCTACCGGCGTAACGGCGCGGACGCGCTTGAGGCGTGGATCGAAGGGCAGGCAAATGGAAAGTCACGGCGTGTCGACTTCTCGTATCAGCGAGCTCGCTGCGACGCCCCGTAAGGCAGGGAACAGTGATTGAGATCGAAGCGTTGCATCATGTCGCCGTCTGCGTCACCGACGTGGATCGCGCAAAGCAGTTCTATGGCGTCGTGCTGGGTATGAAAGAAGTAGCACGTCCACCATTCCCATTCGGCGGCGCGTGGTACGAGTTTGCAGAAGGACGGCAGCTCCACTTGATCGAGCATCCGCCGACGCGCACGTTGCGGGGAACGCGGGACATCGACGATCGCGACGGCCATCTCGCACTACGCGTGCGCAGCTATCGGAAAACGCTCGAGCACCTGCACGCGCACGGCGTTGACGTCCTCGAGAAACCGCGCAACTACACGCCATGGGCACAGCTATATGTGACGGACCCTGACGGGAACGTCATCGAGCTCAACGCTGAGGTGCTCGACTAGAACTGCATCCGCACGGTCCGACGGGGCGAGGGTGCGGGTGCGAGGGTGCACTGCGAAGGTCCGTCGGTACGGCGGTGCACATCGGACCTTCGGACCCTCGGACTTTCGGACTTTCGGACCACACCATCGGACCCGCACCATCGGACCCTCGGACCGGACCTTCGCACCCTCGCCCCGTCGCCCCGTCGGACCGCGTGAGTCGATTTCCCGTATCATCCCCTCGCGAGGAGCCTGATATGCGTATTGTCCGTCATACCACCGCCCGATTCGTTGCGGTCGTTCTGATCCTCGGCGCCGTGCTCGCGTGGCCAATCACGGCAGCCACGCCGACGGCCCGGCCGGAGGAAGTCGGCCTCTCTGCCGAACGCCTCCATCGAATCAACGACCTGATTCAGCGCCACATCGACGCCGGCACGTTTTCGGGTGCAGTCACACTCGTGGCCCGGCAGGGCCGCATCGCCCATCTCGAGGCGCAGGGCCTGATGGACATCGAGTCGCGCAAGCCGATGCAGAAGGACGCGATCTTCCGCATCATGTCGATGACGAAGCCGGTCGTCGGCGTCTCGATCGTGATGATGATCGAAGAAGGCAAGGTTCGCCTGACCGATCCTGTGTCCAAGTTCATCCCGGAGATGAAGGGACTCCAAGTCGCGGTCACGATGACGCCCGCGGGTCCGCCGCCGCCTGCCAACGCGCCCGCGCGCTTCTATACCGTGCCCGCCGAGCGAGAGATCACCGTTCGCGATCTGCTGACGCATACCTCGGGCCTCGTCAGCGGTGGCATCAGCAATCGCGAAGCGCAGCGTGTCGCCCTCAAAGGCAAGGAGACGTTGGCGGATTACCTGCCGCGCCTCGGCGGCGTGCCGCTCGACTTCCAGCCCGGGACGCGCTGGGCGTACAGCGCGCAGGCCGGCTTCGACACCCTAGCGCGCATCGTCGAGATCACGTCCGGGATGCCATTCGACAAGTTCGCGAAACAACGCATCTTCGATCCGCTCGGGATGAAGGACACCTTCTTCTATCCAGCGGAAGGCAACCCGCGAATGGCGACGCTCTATCGCCGTGGTGAGAAGGGGTTGGAGAAGCAGAACAACCCGGGCTTCATGAACGGCGCGTACTTTTCGGGTGGCGGCGGGTTGATGAGCACGGCCGAGGACTACCTGCAGTTCGCGCAGATGCTGCTTAATGGCGGCGAACTGAACGGCAAGCGACTGCTCGGCTCGAAGACGGTCGAGGTGATGACGTCTGTCGCGGCGCCGGACACACTGCCGGGCCGGCCGAAGGGCGAGGGTTACGGGTTGAGCGTGCGCGTCGTAAATGATCCTATAGCGCGCAGTTCATTCATGTCCGCGGGAACGTTCGGCTGGAGCGGCGCGTTCGGAACCCATTTCTTCGTCGATCCGCATGAGCGCATCGTCGGGATCCTGATGACTCAGACACCCGACCAGCAGGTCCGGCTCGATTTCGAGAACGCCGTCATGCACGCGATTGTGGGAAACAGCACGCTTTCTGGAACACATTGAAGTGAACTCCCAATTTCCAACTCCCAATTCCCAAGCGCGCCGTAACCCGTTTGGGAGTTGGTAGTTGGGGTGTTGGGAGTTTCCAATGCTACTGGCATAGTTGTAGGATCTGCGGAGACCAAAGGAGCGCACTCATGAGGATCCGGGTTTCTGGCCTCGTTGCCACAACCCTCGCTGTCACACTCGGGTTTGTCGCAACGACTCGCGCGCAGGCTCCAGCAGCGGCGCCTAAGGCCGCAACCGCGCCGACCAGCGCCGCGGCGCCGAAGGACGCTCCCGCCCCCAAGACGCCGCGCACGCCGTGGGGCGATCCCGATTTGCAGGGCACGTGGGACTATCGGACGATCACGCCGCTCGAACGTGCGCGCGAGTTCGGCACACGCGAGTTCTATACAGAGGAAGAGAAGAAGACCCTCGAGAGCCGTGCCGGCCGTCGAATGGACGGCCCACCGGAGGAGATTCGACCGGGTCTGACGCACGCGCAGTATTGGACGGACCCGGGTCGCTTCATCTCCGATGGGTACCGAACGTCGCTGATTGTGGACCCACCCGACGGCCGGATTCCGGCGCTGACCGCTGAGGGCAAGGCTCGGCAGGCGCGTGCGCCCAACCGCAACAATGCGGTGAACGCGTCGTGGCTCGATCGGGGCAACCAGGAGCGCTGCATCACCTACGGGTTGCCGAGCGCGAGCCTGCCGACGCTGTACAACAACAACATTCAGATCGTGCAGGCACCAGGCTACGCGGTGATCGTGCACGAGATGATTCACGAGGCGCGAATCGTGCCGCTCGACGGCCGCTCGAAGTTGAACGATCACGTCCAGGCGTGGATCGGGGACTCGCGTGGCCGGTGGGAAGGGGATACGCTGGTCGTCGAGACGACGAATTTCAATGGCAAGAACAGCTATCGCGGGTCCACGACCGGTCTGCATCTTATCGAGCGCTACACGCGTGTCGGTGAAGGCCGGCTCGAGCTCCGACTGACCGTGAGTGACCCGAGCACGTGGGAGAAGCCGTGGACCGTGCTCCTGCCGATGCGACCGACCGAAGGCGAGTTGATCGAGTACGCGTGTCACGAGGCCAACCTGAGCATGTTCAACCTCCTCGAGGTCGCCCGTGATGCTGAGAAGGCGGCCGCCGCCAGTGGAAAGGCTCCAGGCGGCGCAGATCCGGCCGACGACAAGCAGGAGCGCTGAGCGCGAGCCTCACGGACAGGGAACCAAGGAGCCATGAACAGATCACGAGTCGTACTGGCCATCGCAATCGTGGCCATCAGTGTGTCGTCGCTTCGCGCGCATCATTCGTTTGCCGCCGAGTTCGACGCGAACAAGCCGATCACGCTCAAGGGCACCGTCGTGAAGATGGATTGGGTCAACCCACACAGCTGGATTCACCTCGACGTCAAGAACCCCGATGGCACCGTGACGCGGTGGATGATTGAAGGCGGTACGCCAAACACGCTCGTTCGTCGAGGGTTCACGAAGAACTCGCTGTTGCCGGGCACTGAGATCACCATCGAGGGCTATCAGGCGAAGAACGGCGCCAACCGCGCCAACGGGGCGGATCTGATCCTGCCCGATGGCAAGCGGTTGTTCATGGGCTCCTCGGGCACCGGCGCGCCCAAAGACCCCGAAGCTGGTAAGTAGCGCGCGTGCGTCCGGCCGTCGCCGCCTCCTGCAGCTTCTCGCATCAAGTTCTCTTCTTCCTCACCTGCATCTACCCGATGGCTGGGTAGATGCGGCGTACGCCGCACAATCACCCGTTTCGGCTGACACCGATCTGATCGCATCCGCTGCGGATGCCTTGTCCGTTCTCGACTTCGAACCGGTTGCCAAGGCGAAGCTTCCCCCGTGGCATTGGGCGTGGCTCTCGACCGGCGGCGACGGCGGCGAGACCATGAGAGCGAATCGAGAAGGGTTCGATCGCTATCAGATTCGCGCCCGGCGCCTGGTGGACATCAGCAAGATCGACACCTCAGTTCGGCTGTTCGGCCAGACGTGGGAAACGCCGATCTACATGAGTCCTGTCGGCGGGCATCGCACGTACAACCCGGAAGGGGAGTTGGCGACGGCTCGAGCGGCAAAGGCGAAGAAGCATCTGCAAGTGCTCTCGACGGTCACGACGACGTCTGTCGAAGACGTCAACGCCGCGCGGGGCGAGCCCGTGTGGTTCCAGCTGTATCAACGCGACGACTGGGGGCAGACCAAAGAACTGCTCAAGCGGGTGGAATCGGCTGGATGCCCGGCGCTGGTGTTCACGGTCGATCTGCTCGGGGGCCGGAATATGGAGCAGTTCAATCGCGTGCTCCAGCGCAACCGACAGCAGTGCGTGGCGTGTCACTTGAACGGTCAGCCGTTGACCGACCTGCGCAATCGGCCGATGCTGAACAAGCTGTCCACGCCAGCGACACCGCAGCCCGAGATCGGCTCGCCGACCTGGGACTACGTCAAGCGTTTGAAAGACACGATCGGCATGAAGCTGCTGGTGAAGGGCATCGTCACGCGCGAAGATGCGGAGCTGGCGATTCAGAACGGTGTGGACGGTGTCTACATCTCGAATCACGGTGGCCGCGCCGAGAACAGTCTGCGACCGACGATTCAATGCGTGCCTGAAGTTGCCGCTGGTGTCGCGGGCCGCGCGCCGATCCTCGTCGATGGCGGAGTGAGGCGCGGCACGGATATCTTCAAGGCGCTCGCGCTCGGAGCCACTGCGGTTGGAGTCGGCCGGCCGTACATGTGGGGGCTCGCGTCCTTCGGGCAGCCGGGTGTCGAGATGGTGCTCGACATTCTGCGTCGCGAACTGCAGCTGATCATGCGTCAGTCAGGTGTGACGAGCATTCAGGCTATTAGCGGCGCCTACGTTTCTGAGCGCCGCTGAACTGGTTGGTGGTTAGTGGTTGGTGGTTAGTGGTGGGTAACAGACGAACGATGAACTCCGACCACCAACCACCGTCCACCAACCACTAACCGTGGAGCATCACATGAACCGCGTCGCGTCTGCCATCGTCGTTGCGCTGCTTGCGGCCGCTTCGCTCGGTCGTGCGCAACAGCCAGCGTTTCCTCCGGTGACCGAGGAGATGCTGCTCAAGCCGAGCCCGAACGACTGGCTGATGTTCAGCCGGACGTACGACGCGCAGCGTTTCAGTCCGCTCAATCAGATCACGACCCAGAACGTCGCTCAGCTCAAGGAAGCCTTCAAGAAAGAACTGCCCGCGGGACCGCACGAGAGCATCCCGATCGTGTATCGCGGCGTGATGTACATGCTGCTGCCCGGCAACACCGTGCAGGCGCTTGACGCCACCAACGGAAAATTGATCTGGGAGCACAAGCGGCCGAGCGGCTCGTCGAGAGCCAAGACGATCGCGATCTACGACGACATGGTGTTCAACAGCACGCCCGACGGGTTCATCGAAGCGCTCGATGCGCGCACCGGTGAGTTGCGATGGGAGACCAAGTCCTCCGGACGGTTGACCGCCGGCGTGATCGTCGTCGAAGGCAAAGTCCTGACGGGACGTGCGTGTGCGCCGAAGCGCGAGGACTGCTACATCTCCGCGCACGACGCGAAGACCGGCAAAGAGGTCTGGCGGTTCTACACGGCCGCCGCATCGAACGAACCCGGCGGAGAGACGTGGGCAGGTGCGCCAGATGAAACGCGTGCCGCATCATCCTGGGCGTTGCCGGGCGGATACGATCCGGTCAGGCGGCTGGTTTACTGGGGCGTCGCCAACCCGACGCCGAACACGCGCGCAAACCGGCACGGCGGGAAGAGCAACGCGATTCCCACTGAATCACCAGCCGATCTGTACAGCAACTCGACGATCGCGCTCGATCCAGACTCGGGCAAGCTGCGCTGGTACTACCAGCACCTTCCCGGCGACGACTGGGATGAGGACTACGCGAACGAGCGCACGCTGCTGCGGACGACGTTCAATCCCGATCCGAAGCTGGTGAAGTGGTTCAACCCCGATGTCAAGCGCGGTGAGCAGCGTGACGTGGCGGTGATGGTGGGCGAGGGTGGCGGCATCTTCGTGATCGATCGCGGCAACGGGCAGTTCCTCTGGGCGAATCCATTTCCATTCGACACGCCCGACTTCCTGATCTCGAACGTCGATGGCAAGACCGGGCGCGTCTCTTTGAACAAGAGCAAGCTGTTCACCGGGCCGTCCGACCGTCGCGTGATCTGCTACTGGAACACGCGCAGCTACTGGCCGACGGCGTACCACCCGGGCGTCAATTCGCTTTTCGTGCCCTATGTCGAGAACTGCCTCGATATGACGTCAGAAGGGCCGAACGGCGATCCACGCGAGAAGCGCGGCGGCATCCCGCGGCCGGGATCGGATCCGAACACGTGGTCGGGCCTGATGAAGATCAACATGTCCACCGGCGAGATGAAGCCGGTCTTCACCGGTCGCGCGCCGAGCAACGGGGCCGTGTTGACGACGGCGGGGAATGTCGTGTTCTGGGGCGACCTCGATCAGAAGTTCCGGGCCTTCGACGCGCAGAGCGGCAAGATGCTGTGGGAGCAGACGCTCGGTGGACCCGTGCAGAACAGCACGATTACCTACTCGGTTGGTGGGAAGCAGTACATCGCCGTCCTCACCGGCAGCGGCGCTCTCTCGGGTGGGCTGATGGATCAGGCCGGGATCAAGCCGAATCGCGGATACAACGCTTTGTACGTGTTCGCGTTACCCTGACGCTTGTCAACTCCCAAAACCCCAACTCCCAACTTCCAAAGCGTTGGGTGTTGAGTTCATTGGGAGTTGGTAGTTGGGAATTGGGAGTTAACAGGAGCGCATCATGTATCGCCGTGCATTCGTGATCGCGTGTTCCTCTGGCGCCGTGGCCTTCGCGCAGTCGATATCCGCGTTGGCACAAGGTGGGGGGCGCGCGGCGCTGCTCCCGACGGGCTGGTCGAGGACCTGGTCGCGGGGAATCGGATCCTTGCGATGGAAGGCGTGCTCGACGCGATGGGGCACATCAGCGTGCGCCATAGCGCGAGGCCGGATCGCTTTCTGCTTGCGCGCTCGATGGCGCCGGAGTTAGTCACCACGGCCGACATCCTCGAGTACGACCTCGATGGCAACGCTGTCGACGCGCGCGATCGCACGTCGTATCTCGAACGCTTCATCCACAGCGAGATCTACCGGGCACGGCCGGACGTGCGCGCCGTCGTGCACTGCCACACCGCGTCGCTGATTCCGTTCGCCGATTCCGACGTGCCGCTGCGCGCGATGTATCACATGGCGGCGTTCGTCGCCGAGGGCGTGCCGGTGTTCGACATCAGAAAGGCGGCCGGGCTCACCGATCTGCTCGTAAGGGACGCTGCCACTGGGAACGGCACTCGCCAAGAGCCTCGGTCAGAAATCGGCAGCGCTCATGCGCGGCCATGGAGCGGTGGTCGTCGCTGCGTCGATCCCCAACGTCGTCGGCCGCAGCATCTACCTCGATGTCAACGCGAAGGCACAGGCGCAGGCGATCGCGCTGGGCGGGAAGATTACCTACGTCGAGGCGGACGAGGCCAAGCTGCGCATGAGCGATACGAACGAGTATTCGCGCGCATGGGATTTGTGGAAGCGCAAAGTCACGCGCTGATTACCACCATGAACTTCGACCAGGAACGCGCGGCCGCATTAGCGAAAGAGGGTTTCGACCTCTGGCAGTCCGGGAGGCTCGAAGACGCACTGCTCAAGTACGTTGGCGGCGCTCGACGTCGCAGATCCAAACCACAACGCGGTGCCGGATTATCACGGCGAGTTTGCCAGTGTCCTTGCGACGCTCGGACGCGATCGCGAGGCGTGCGAGCAGTACCAGATCTCGCTCACTCACGCACTGCGTCAAGAGCCGGACGGAACAGGTCCTGCTGTCTCGCTCGCTCGATACAGCCTCGCTGAGCAGTTTCTGAAGTTGAAAGAGCCCCAGCGCGCACTCCATGTCGTTGCGCAAGGCGTAGGTCTCGCAGGCGATCAGCAGTGGCTGCTGCGCGTGGTCGAAGCTCGCGCGCTGTGGGATCTTGGCCGGAAACCGGAGTCGAAACGATCCGCAGAACTTGCCGTGCTCCACGCCCCGTCCGAAGTGAAGGCCAACGATCTCCGGAGGTATCCGCGGAGATTCTTGCCGTGACCGCATAACCAGGGGAACGGGCCATGCGAGTAGCGGCCCTCTGCGACATTCACGCGAATCTGCCGGCACTCGATGCCGTGCTGAGAGACGTTCGCGCAGCCGGTGTTGATCTCATCGTGTTTGGAGGCGACATCGTGCCCGGTCCGATGATGCGCGAAACGTTCACGCGTATCCTGGGCCTCGATATCCCGACGCAGTTCATCTACGGGAACGGTGAGCTGGGCATGCTGGCGCAGATCAACGCGCCGAATCCGGACGCCGTGACCTACTGGGGAACCACCGCAGGGACTCCGCTACCTGAACCCCTGAAAGAAGTCGTACGGTGGAGCGCACGGCAAGTGCTGCCCGATCATGCCCGCGCCATGGCTGGATGGCCGATGACGCTGCGTCTCGCGATTCCCGGTCTCGGGAACGTGCTGTTCTGCCATGCCACTCCGCATAGCGAGACAGATGCCTTCACTCGTCTCACGCCCGAAGACGTGTTGTTGCCAGTCTTCGACGGGCTCGGCGTGGACATCGTCGTCTGCGGGCACACGCACATGCAGTTCGATCGCACGATCGGCGCAACCCGCGTCGTGAACGCAGGAAGCGTCGGGATGCCGTTTGGCCGGACGGGTGGCGACTGGCTTCTCCTTGGACCTGACGTGCAGCTGCGGAATACCCGCTACGATCTCGGCGAGGCAGCCGCGCGCGTTCGCGACACTGCCTACCCTCAAGCCGAGGAATTCGCGACAACCTCCATCCTGAATCCGCCGTCTGAATCGCAGATGCTGGAGCTCTTCACCAGGATTTCTTTCTAACGCGTTTCAACTCCCAACCTCCAACCTCCAATTCCCAAATTCATCAGCGATTGGGAGTTGGGAGTTGGAAATTGGGAATTGCCGCCATCTGGTGATGGCGGCGTTGTTAACCGGAACCTTGCCCGTGCGTTGTCGTAGTTAGACCACATATGCCACCGATTCCTCCGGTCATCAGGCGTTTTACGCGCGCCCCCGGGTTCACGGCCATCGCGCTCATCACCCTCGCCATTGGCATTGGCGCCAACACGGCCGTGTTCAGCGTCGTGAATGGCGTGCTGATCAAGCCGCTGCCGTATCCCAATGCCGATGAACTCGTCGGCGTGTGGCACTCAGCGCCGGGGGTCATCAACCTGCCAAAGCTGAACGTCTCGCCGACGATGTATTTCACCTACCGTGAAAACAGTCAGACCTTCAGCGAGATCGGGGTCTGGCAGCGCGGCGGCGTGACGATCACAGGAGTGGCTGAGCCTGAACAGGTGCGGAGTGTTCGGGTCACGTACGGCACGCTGCAGGCGCTGAATGTCCCGCCGGCCTTTGGCCGCTGGTTTTCGCAAGCGGACGACACGCCTGGCAGTCCCGACACCGTCATCCTGATGCCGGGATACTGGCAGCGCCGATTCGGAGGTGACCGCTCGGCTCTCGGTCGAACGTTGACGATCGATGCGAAACCGTATGCGGTGGTTGGAATCATGCCGGACGGTTTTCAGTTCCTGGACGGAGAGGCCGACGTCATCCTTCCGCAGCGATTCGATCGCAATCAGGTGTTCCTCGGCAACTTCAGCTATCAGGGTGTGGCCCGGCTCAAACCGGGCGTGACGTTGCAGCAGGCCAACGCGGACGTGGGTCGCATGCTGCCGGCCTGGCTGAATGCATGGCCAGCCCCACCGGGGCTCGACAAGAAATTGTTCGAGAGCGCGCGAATCGGGCCCAACCTCACACCTCTCAAGCAGGATGTCGTCGGCGACATGACGGACACACTCTGGGTCCTCATGGGAACGATCGGCGTTGTGTTGCTGATTGCCTGCGCGAACGTCGCCAATCTGCTGCTCGTGCGAGTGGAGGGCACGTCAGCAGGAGCTCGCGACGCGAGCGGCGCTCGGCGCGGGATGGTGGCGCATTGCGCGTGAATTGTTGCAGGAGAGTCTGCTGCTTGGCCTGATTGGTGGCGCACTCGGTCTCGGTGTCGCATACGGAGCGCTCAAGCTCCTGCTGGCGATTGGTCCGGAGACGCTGCCCCGACTGCGCGAGATCGCGATCGATCCGATCGTTCTCGCGTTCACGCTTGACCGCCTCGCTCCTGTCGGGGTTGCTGTTTGGATTCATCCCGGTCTTGAAGTACAGCGGACCGCGGCTCGTGACTGCCCTTCGCGGAGCGACGCGAACGTCGAGCCACAGCCGTGAGCGGCACCGCGCCCGCAACCTGCTCGTCGTCGTGCAGGTGGCGCTCGCGCTCGTGCTGCTGGTGGCATCCGGTCTCATGATTCGAACGTTTCAAGTATTGCGAAAGGTGCAGCCTGGCTTCGTGCGCCCGGCGAGGTGCAGATGCTGAGGGTGTCGATACCCGTCCCAGTCGAAGCCGATGCCGTGCGCGTGGCTCGCATTCACAACGAGATCCTCGAGAAGGTCGCCGCACTCCCGGGCGTCGAGTCTGCCGCGCTGGTCAGTTCGGCGCCGCTCGAGAGGTTCGACAGCAACGATCCGGTGTCAGCCGAGGACAAGGTCTACGCTCCAACGGAGATTCCGCCGATTCGCCGGTTCAAGTTTGTCTCGCCCGGCTACTTTCAGACGGTCGGCACTCCGCTGATCGTCGGACGCGACATCACCTGGACCGATGTGTTCGACGAACGTCGGGTGACGATGATCTCGGAGAACATGGCGCGAGAGATGTGGGGAAGTGCGCCGGCGGCACTTGGCAAGCGCATTCGCGCGAGCGGCATCGACGACTGGCGCGAGATCATCGGCGTGGTCGGCGACGTGCACGACAACGGTGTGCATGAGCCGGCACCAGGCGATCGTGTATTGGCCCATCATGATGCCGAAGTTCTGGGGCAACGAGCGATTCGTCTCGCGATCGTTGACCTATGTCGTGCGCAGCGATCGCACGAACACCGAGGCGTTCCTCACGCAGATCCGGGAAGCCGTCTGGTCGGTCAATGCCAGCCTCCCGATCGCGCATCGTGCGGACGCTGCAGGATGTCTACGAGCGATCGATGGCGCGGACGACGTTCGCGCTGGTGATGCTGGCGATCGCAGGCGGCATGGCGCTGCTGCTCGGCCTCATCGGCATCTACGGCGTGATCTCGTACTCCGTCTCTCAGCGAACGCGCGAGATCGGAATCCGCATGGCGCTCGGCGTCGATCACGCGGATGTCCGTCGCATGTTCGTCCGTCACGGCCTCGTGCTGTCGGGCATCGGCATCGCGATCGGCATCGCGCGTGGCCGCTGGCCTTGCGAGGTTGATGGCGTCGCTGCTTTTCAACGTCAGCCCGCTCGACGCCGTGACCTATGTGGCGGTGTCGGCCGTCCTGGCGTCTGCGGCCGTGCTGGCCAGTTATCTGCCGGCGCGCCGTGCAGCCGCACTCAATCCTGTGCAGGCGCTGCGCGCCGAATAGCCTGAACCAGCAAATGTCATCGGCCTGTCACGAACCATCGCACGGGAGCCTCCGTCCAAGAGAACGTGGAGGAGCAATGAACTTCGTAGTTTTGGCGTTTGGGATTCTGTTAATCGGGACTGGCTTCGTGACGCTGATCCATAAACTGCACGATCGCTCGATGCAGGAATCGCTGTTGGTGCTGAGAAATGCACAGGGCGACACCGGGCGTGCGGTCGCGGGATTCGTCGGTTTGCTGGTGCCGATTGTGTCGTCGATCGCGAGCGGTCTCGCGATTCTCGCCGTCGCGGCGGCGTTGCGCTAACGCTTAACTCCCAGCTCGCAATCTCCAATTTCCAAACATCTATCCGCTTGGAATTTGGGAGTTGGAGGTTGGAGGTTCAGTTCGCCTTTGCTCTTCGATCCAGGATTCCTTTAATCAGCGGAACGCTGTCGGCATTTGGCGCGGCCTGGGGGATCGAGCGGATGTACGCGTACACATCACGCAGATCGGCCTCGGTATCGCGACGAATGACGGCATGCCCTGAGTGGCTGGTTTCCGGACGTAGGCGAGGAACACGTCCTCGGCTCGTGCCATCGGCACGAGACGGGGCGATCCGGTCTGGCCATCGAAACCGTGACACGCGTAGCAGCGCAGCGACGTCTCGAACAGCGTCTTGCCGCGCTGCGCGTTGCCGGTTGCGGGGCGCGAGCGGAGCGGCCGGTTGGTTCTGCGCGACGGCCGCTGTGGCGAGCGCAATCACGAAGACAGCGGTGGTCTGCGAGTTTCATATCACCTCGGCTGCGAGATCACATCGATGAGCGCCGGTTCGCCAGCTCGCACCTTCGCCAGCGCTCGCTGATACGCACCCGCAAGATCCTTCGGGTTCTCGATCGGACCTTCGCTGTACATCCCATACGCCTTCGCCATCTGCGCGTAGTTGATGTTCGGATCGGTGATCACGTTCCCGACATGGGCGTTCTGATTCCCCCGTCCGCGCACGCCGCACATCCGCTGGATGATCATCACCTCGGCGTGATACGCGCGGTTGTTGTGGACGACGAAGAGGAGCGGAATCTTGTGGTGGGCCGCGGTCCAGATCACACCGGGGCTGAAGTTGAGGTCGCCGTCACCGACGATCGCCACCGACAGCCGGCCGAACTTCTTGTGTGCGAGCGCGCCGCCGACTGAGGCAGGGGAGTCGTAGCCGATACCAAAGCCGCCGCAGTCGCCGTTGTAGCGATAGGGCTTGTCGTGATTCAGCAGGCGACGCTGCCAGTCTCCGGTGAACTGATGTCCTGAGACGATCGCCCAGTCGTCGTTGGCGATCTGATCGGCGAGCTCCGCGATGATGCGTGGCACGCTGACGGGGCTGGCATCCCACCCGTGCCGCGCATCACGAATGCCATTGAGCTGGAGTCTCCTTGTGCGCCGCAGCGACCTGCTTGCCGCGCGCCTGGATTGCGCTCTTGCGCTCGGGTGTCGTCTGCGTTGCGTACTTCTTCGATCAGCGACGGCAGCGTCGCTTCGGCGTCTGCGGCAATGGCGAGGTCGACGTCGGAGTAGCGCCCGAAGTCGTGGATGTTGCTGCCCTGGAACAGATACTCCGCCGAGATACTGATCGTCTTGCGGCCGTTCGCTCGCGCGGCACGCGCCTGCACCGACATGTCGGTGACTTCGAGGCCGAGCGTCACGTCAGGTGTGTATCCGCGTCCGCCGGTTCCATAGAGTGGATGCCACGATGGGAACTTCTGCCAGGACGAATAGCCCATCACGTCAACCGGCGCCTGCAGCGCGTCAGCCAACTCGATCAGCAGGTCCCACGCTTTCGGTGTCCGTCCGAGCTTCGCGATCTGAATCAGCGGCGTCTGTGCATTCGACCAGCATCCGCGCGGCTTCGCGAACGGCTGCGGCGTCACCTTGTGGAGGAACAGGCATCGTCAGCTCCGGAATCCGCGGGACTTCGTTGACGATCGACTCCTGCAGTTCTGCGGCGACCGTGAGGACCACCGGTCCCATGGGCGGCGTCACCGCGATGCGATACGCGCGCATCGCCGACTCCGCGAATCGTTCCAGCGTCGTCGCCTCATCGTCGTACTTGACGAAGCTGCGAACGAGCAGCCCCATGTCCTGGGCGCTGTGCGGACGATTGATCACGCCGGACGGGTTGCGGTTGTGCCCGACGATCACGACCACCGGCACGCGATCGGCCCAGGCCTGAAAGAGCGCCATCGACGAGTGGAGCAGGCCGACGGTGCCGTGCACGATGACGAGCATCGGCTTGCCCGCGGCCTTGGCGTACCCGTGAGCCATGGCAACGGCAGCTTCTTCGTGCAGGCACGTGAGCAACTCCGGTGCGCTGTTGTTGCCGTAGTTGAGCAGCGACTCGTGAAGCCCCTGAAACGTCGAGCCCGGGTTGATGGCGGCGTACTCGAACCCGATCTTCTTGAGCACGTCCACCATGAAGTCAGATGCGGGCTTTCCCTGCGACGCTGCGCGCGCTGGTGGAGGGCCGCTTGCCTGGCCCGGCATCGCGTAGGCGAGATCGTGCGCGAGCGTCGGCAGCTCGACGGCCGGAGCTGGCTGAATCGGCGCTGCCTCTGCAGCGGCGTTCTGCCCGCCGACGACGAGACCTGCGGCGCCCAACGCGGCCCCCTTGAAGAAGTCCCGGCGGTCGAGCGACCCGTTGCCTGCGATGTGGTCTTTATCAGCCACGATGGGCCTCCTGAATGCGGCCTCATGATACACGCCTCGCTGGGCGGCTGGGTTTGAGTGGGTCCGCAGCCGGCACCACGACCACCAACCAGATAGCCCGTGTTACCATCCCCCCGCGAGGTGCGTATGACCCGTCTTATTTCTCCACGAGTTCTGCTCGCGCTTGGAGTGGTTGCGGCGCTCGGCGGCGCCATGGTTCAAGCACAGCGGACGTCGTCCTCGGCGGCGATGGCGACGGCGGCTGAGAAGTTTCTCGCGTCGCTGACACCGGAGCAGCGCCAGCAGGCCACGTTCCAGTTCGATTCCGCCGAGAGACTGCGGTGGCACTTCGTCCCGCAGTTCGAGCGCAACGGCCTGCAGTTGAAGGCGATGACGGAGCCGCAGCGCAAGCTCGCGCAGGATCTGCTGAAGACCGGGCTGAGCGATCGCGGCTTCACGACGTACTCGCAGATCATGCAGCTCGAAAACATTCTGAAGGTCGTAGAAAAGGGGAATGGCCCGACGCGCGATCCGGAGGGGTACCGGTTCTCTGTATTCGGCACGCCGTCGCCGAAGGGCACGTGGGCATGGCGAGTGGAGTTCCATCACGTCTCGCTGCATTTCACTGTCGTGAATGGAACCGCCATCGCGAGTACGCCATCGTTTGCCGGCGCGAACCCCGCTGAAGTCAAGGACGGTCCTCAGAAGGGACAGCGCACGCTGGGCACGCTCGAGGACACGGCGCGCGCGCTCGTCACCGGTCTCGACGCGACACAGCGGAAGACCGTTATCTTCACCGACGTTGCCCTCAACGACATCGTCACGGGCAATTCGCTCGACATCAGTGCGTTGTCCCCGGCCGGGCTGAAGGCGTCCGCGATGACCGCCCCGCAGCGCGAGCAGTTGATGAAGGTGCTCGATGCGTATGCCAGCCTGATGGCGCCGGACATCGCCGCAGACCGGATGGCGAAGCTCAAGATCGCAGGCATCGAGAACATCGCGTTCGCGTGGGCGGGATCGATCGAGCGCGGGCAGAAGCACTATTACCGCCTGCAGGGGCCGACGTTCCTCATCGAGTTCGACAACACGCAGAACGACGGCAATCACGTGCACTCGGTGTGGCGTGATTTCAGAGGCGACTTCGGCCGCGATCTGCTGCGCGAGCATTTGAGAACCTCGCTTCATTAATCAACTTCCAACTCCCAACTTCCAACTCCCAAGGTCGACACTCTTCGCTTTGGGAGTTGGGAATTGGGTCCTTGGGAGTTTTCTGTGTTCGAATCACATCGAGGCTCATTCGAATGAAATCGTTGGCGCTACTTCTTCTGGTCGGACTGGCCAGCGTCCCTCTCATCGGCGACGACAGCGAGCGCATCCTGACCATCGATCACTTCGTTCGTGTGCAGTCGTCGGTGCCGGCGATCTCCGGCCAGCCCACGCAGCTGTACGTGCGCGAGCGCGTTCACGCCGGAACGCTCGCACGCGGTTCGCGTCTGGCCGATCGCGTGGTGCTGTTCGTGCACGGGGCAGGCACGCCGGCCGAAGTCGCGTTCGATGTGCCGTATCAGGACTACAGCTGGATGGCGTTTCTCGCGCAGGCGGGGTTCGACGCGTTCTCGGTGGACATGACGGGATACGGCCGCTCCACGCGGCCTGCCGCGATGAACGATCCGTGCAACCTCGCGCCCGCCCAGCAGACCTTGTTCATCCCGCGTCTCATCCCCGCGCCATGTCCCGCGACGTACGGTCAGGCGATGACGTCGATCGCGTCCGACTGGGCAGACGTTGGTGCGGCCGTGGACTACATCCGTGCACTACGCGGTGTCGAGCGTGTCAGCCTCGTCGCATGGTCGCTCGGTGGTCCGCGTTCAGGTGGCTACACTGCCCGGAATCCGCAGAAGGTTCATCGTCTCGTGTTGCTCGCACCTGGGTACGGGCGCGAGAGCCGAGGAGAAGCGCCAGCCAAGGTTCCGGCCGATGGCGTGGTGTTCAATACGCAGTCGCGTGCGGAGTTCGATGCGAACTGGGATCGACAAGTCGGCTGCCCTGCACAGTACCAGAAGCCTGCGGCTGATAGCGTCTGGTCGGCGATGATCGCGTCCGATCCCGTCGGTGCCACGTGGGGAACCGGCGTCCGTCGCGCGCCGCAGACGACGACATGGGGCTGGAACGCCGCGGTGGTAACGAAGACGCAGACGCCGACCTTGATGGTGGCGGGCATTCACGACAAGCAGGTTGTGCCGGATCGCGTCAAGGAACTCTACGAAGATCTCGGCGCGACGCAGAAAGTGATGATCGATCTCGGCTGCTCCTCGCACAACGCGATGTGGGAGAAGAACCACACGACTCTCTTCCGCGCGTCGCTCGAGTGGCTCGAGAAGGGCACGGTGAACGGGTCGTCGACCGGCGTGCTGCGGATGGGTTACTAGTCCTGTGCCGGTTCGCGGACGGGACCATCGCAAGGCCGATCATCCGGTTGATGGCCTCTTCGTCGATCGTTGGTCGCCGCGCGCAATGTCCGGTGAGTCGGTCTCGCAGGACGAACTCAATGTGCTCTTCGAGGCTGCCCGCTGGGCACCTTCAGCCGGCAATACGCATCCCTGGCGCATCCTCTACGCACATCGCGACTCGGAGCACTGGCCGCTCTTCTTCGGCATGCTGGTCGAGCGTAACCAGGTCTGGTGCCGCAACGCCGCTGTTCTTCTGCTTTTCATCTCGCGCAAGACCAACGAGAAGACAGGCCGTGCACTCGTCACGCACAGCTACGACACCGGTGCGGCGTGGGAGAACCTCGCACTGCAGGGCACGCTGAAAGGCCTCGTCGTCCATGGCATGGCCGGCTTCGACTACGCGCGTGCGAAGACGACGCTGAACATCCCCGACGATTTTCAGGTTGAAGCGATGGCCGCAGTCGGACGACCGGGTCCCATCACTGTACTGCCCGAAGACTTTCAAGCACGCGAATCACCGAACACGCGCCGACCGATCACTGAGTTGGTCTTCGAAGGACTGTACCGCGGTTAACTGCGGTCAGCGGTCTTCGGTCTACGGTCCTCAGTCCACGGTCCTCGGTCCTCAGTCCTCAGTTCCACAGTCCGCGGTCTTCGCTGCGTTCCTCGCTGCCGGCAGGTTTGTTGCGCTATCCCCGGCAGGAGGCGTCCATGAGCAGAGACCACCGCAAGCTGCGTGTATTTCATCACGCTCATAAACTCACTCTTGCTATCTATGAGCACACACAGGACTTTCCGCGCGACGAGTGGTTTGGTCTTCGTGCACAGATACGTCGGGCCGCGATCTCGGTCCCGAGTAATCTCGTTGAAGGAAATGCGCGAAGTGGTGAGCGTGACTATTTGAGATTCCTCAACATTGCGCTCGGATCGGCCTGCGAAGTGAAATACCTCTCATCGCTCACGTTGGAACTCGGCTACGCGCGTGGGACCGAATGGACATCAGTCGTTCGGCAGAGCGATGACGTCGTAAGGCAGCTGCAACGACTCGTCCAGCAGATGGAACAATCGGTTTTGGAAGGAACAGCGAACCCACGACCCAAAGGACCGAGGACCGAGGACTGAGGACCGTGGACTGAGGACCGAGGACAGGAGACCGAGGACCGAAGACCGAAGACCGACTTAGTGCGTCAGCGCGTACAACAGCGTGTTGATGCCGAACGCGTAGCCAGGCACGGACATCTGGTAGAAGTATTGCGGGTCGTCGGCCTCGCGCTCGAACGAGTCGCCCAGATCCGTGTTGTGCGTCATCAGCACCATGATGTTGCCGTGCTTGTCGAGTATGGCGCGCGCGTGCGCGACGGCGCTGTCCTCGAAGCGCTCAGACGTACCACCACCAGTCTCGCCCAGTGCCCGATCGAGGCGATCTGCGGCACCTTCGTGATCTGGAATTGCGCTGAGAACAGTGGGTGATTTGGCGGCAGATCGATGATGGGATACTCCGACGGCGGCAGCACTTTGCTGAACTGCGCCACCCACCAGTCCCACGCGTAGCTGCCCCAGAAGTCGTCGGCCCACAGGAAGCCCCCCTTCTGAAGGTATAACCGCAGGCGCGCCGCTTCCTCGTCGCTGATCGACGCCGACCCGACCTCCGTCATCATGATGAACGGGCACTCGAACATCACATCGTCAGTGAGCCTGATGAGGAGCGGGATCGGCTCGCCGCCGGAGTCCGTGCTGACGTAGGCGCGCGTCAGCTCCGACAGGCGAATCGAGAGGTTGATGTCGGCGCGAGGGTAGTCGACGCTCCAGTTGCCGCCGTCACCGCGGGGGTCGCCGTTGTACGCGACGCGACAAAACTGAAACCCACCGACGAAGTCTTCCGGCTTGGCGACGCGAACGCCGAACCCGCGCTGGAACCCGCCGCCACCGCGGCGACGAAACTGTGCCTCGACGACGACCGACGCGGCGAGCAGCGCGAGAAGCGCCAACATCAGGATGGCCGATCGCCGACGCGTAAATAAGCCGCGCACGGCCCAAGTCTAGCAGTTCTGACTCGCCCGGTGATATGCCCGGGCCTGACCAATTGTTCAGAAAGTGTTCAGGTTGCGCCGGGTTGAAACCGGTTATCGTAGGAAGTGGATGCGCGGGCCCTTCGTCTCGCTCGTCGTCGTGATCGTGCTCGCCGCTGCGCCACTCGCACGCGCGATCTGTGACGTGTCCTGCGCAGAAGGAGCCCATCGATCTGATTCGGCTGCGCACGCGTATCACGCGCCACCCGGGTCGATGTCCGGGCATCATCACACAGCGAAGCATGAGCCGAATGCGGATATCGCCAAGGCTCTGTGCTGCGCGCCAGGAGTGTCCGCGTCGACCTGCTGCGCGGACGATGGCAGGTCGCTGGCTTCGATCGCGGCTACGAAAACAGGAATCGAGGCGCCTGCGATCGAACTGACGTCATCCACGATCATCGACCCTCGAGCGAGAGACGTGTCGATGGTCACGATACGGTCCGCCATTCCAGGAGCGAGCCCACCCTCTCTCCGCACGCCCATTCGCGTCTAGTCCGTTCTCCATCGCGATGTGTACCGAACCCTTTGTTACGGCGTGGGGGACTATGTACGTGTGTTTGGATTGGAAGCTGGTTCCGCGGTACGGATTCATCCTGCTTGTTCTCAGTAGTGGAGCGCGCGTCGCCGCGCAGGAACCGCACGATACGCACGCAGGACATGCGCAGACCGGGGCTCAGGACATCCCTGCAACGCGCGACGGTTCCGGGACGTCGTGGTTGCCTGACGAATCGCCGATGTACGCCCTGCACGCGCAGGGCAAGGGATGGATATTCATGGGCCATGGCACGGCGTTCCTGCAGTACCTGCACGAGAGTGGCGACCGGGGCAGCGAACAGACCGGCAGCATCAATTGGTTGATGGGGATGGCACGGCGCGCCGCTGGCGGCGGCCAGGTGACGGTACGCGGGATGGTGAGTTTCGAGCCGTGGACAATCGGAGGGTGTGGGTATCCTAATCTCCTGGCCACTGGCGAGGTCTGCGAAGGCGAGACGATCCACGATCGGCAGCACCCACACGATCTGTTCATGGAGCTTGCAGCGCAGTACAACCGTCCGCTTGGAAAAGGTCTACGGCTGGAGCTTTACGGCGGGCCCGTCGGAGAACCGGCGCTTGGCCCCGTCGCGTTCATGCATCGCGTCTCCGGTTTGCCGAACCCCATTGCTCCGATGACACATCACTGGTTCGACTCCACTCACATCACGTTTGGCGTTGTCACCGCGGGTCTCTACGCGCCGCGCTGGAAGGTGGAGGGGTCCGTATTCAACGGGCGCGAGCCTGACGAGACGCGCACCAACTTCGATTTCGCAGCGATGGACTCCTGGTCCGGGCGTGTGTGGTTTCTTCCGTCCTCACACTGGTCGCTCCAGTTCTCCGGTGGCCGATTGAACGAGGCCGAACCCGGGCACGACGGTGACCTGCCCGTGGACATCAGTCGCCTGACCGCCTCGGCGACGTATCACCGTACGACGCTCGAGAATGTGATCTGGGCCACGACCGTCGGTTGGGGCCGCAATGCCGAGAGCGGTGGAGACGCGACGAACGCCCTGTTGCTCGAGGGCAGCGTCAACGTTCGCGATCGTCATACGTGGTACGGGCGCTTCGAATGGGCGGAGAAGAGCGGCCATGACCTGGCTGTCCCCGAGCATGGCATCTTTAACGTCGCGAAACTTCAGGGCGGGTACACGCGATACTTGAGCGCCTGGAAGGGACTCACGCCAGGTTTCGGAGCGGCGGTGTCGGCCGGGATCGTGCCGAGCAGCCTGCAGCCAGAATATGGAGACCGATTCAATCCGGGCTTCAGCGTGTATCTGACGCTCCGTCCGGCGCAGCTTCGGATGTAGACATGCGCGCAATCAGCTACGTCTTGCTCGGCCTCGTCACAGCCGCGGTGTTTCTGTCGGCGGCGGGATTCGCGTATCTCAAATCCACCGGGCTGAGCACGCGGGGAGAACCGGGTCGCATCGAGGCGTTGATCGCACGGTCGGTACGCTCGATGGCGATCCCTTCCTCTGCCCGCGTGCTGCCGAACCCGATTCCCGTTTCAGCCGACGTGATCGCGGAAGGCATGGCACACTACGCGGACCATTGCGCCACGTGCCACGCCAACGATGGAAGCGGCAAGACCGAGATGGGGCAAGGCCTGTATCCGAGGGCACCCGACATGCGGCTTCCCGCCACGCAGGATCTTTCGGATGGCGAACTGTTCTATGTGATCGAACATGGGATCAGATTTACGGGAATGCCAGGCTGGGGAACCGGCACCGCTGCTGGCGAGACTTCCTCGTGGCAACTGGTGCACTTCATGCGTCATCTGCCGAAACTGACGCCCGCTGAACTCGATGCGATGAAGGATCGCAATCCGCGATCGCCGCAGGAAATCCGTCTCGAATTGGAAGAGGAACGCTTTCTCAACGAAGGAGCACCGCAATGAAATCGAATTGGATTGTCGCTGTGGCAGTGACCGTCGCGCTCGCTCTGCCGGTTGTCGCGCTCGCCCACGAAGGTCACGTGCACAAAGCGCTCGGCACGATCGCCAGCATCAACGGCGAGCACGTCGAGATCAAGACCACCGACGGCAAGAACCTGACCGTGATGCTCGACAAGAAGACGACAGTCACGCGAGGCAAGGAGAAGCTGGATGCGACGGCGCTGAAGGTGGGCGAGCGAATCTCCGTCGACTACATGGAGCAGAACAAGATGATGATGGCGCAGGCCATCAAGCTCTCGACGACGACGACGACGACGGCGACAGCGAAGAAGTAACGGGGTGCTCATCTTGCGGTGCACGGCTTCGGATTCCAACCGGTCGCATCCGCCTGTTTCTTGAAATTCGTGCTGGTGACGAACGGCTCGGTGAGGTACTCGGGATCCTCCACGATCGTCGTCACGGTGACCCAGACGTCGCCGTTACGCTCGGTTGACAGATCGTAGAACTCGCGCACGGTGGTGCGGGCGCTGTAGGGCACGCCATTCTTGCGGAGATATCCCGGGCGCAGGTTTGTCGTGACCACTTCGAGCGAACGACCGCGCGTGCCTTCGCGCGGGTTGAGTGCGATCGGAAGAAAGTCTGGTGCGCCGGTTCCGCGGACGATGCCCTCCCACTGTGCGGTGGAGTTGCCCTGCCAGGACGGGCGCGGATCAGTCTTGTCACTATTGCGGAAGCGCAGCAGACGCGTCTGCGTGCCCGCATCAGTCTCTATCTTCAACGTGTAGTCGTCCTCCCAGGTGATGTGCAGCCGGCCTGGTACCCGCATGATTGCGGCAGCGCCGTACGCCTTGCATTGCTCCTTCGCGGCATCATCCTTCACGGGATCCCAGGCGAGACCGAGTTTGCGGGCGGCCGGTGTGAGCGGGACGCCTGCGAAGTCGCCTTTGGCGGGCGTCACCATTCGCCATCGCCAGTCTTCAGTGACCACTGACACCCAATAGCCGGTGAAATCAACCGGCGCGGCCTCACGCGGCGACCGAGGTGGCGCCGCGCCTCGGCCACCCGCAGGCGGTCCTTGTGCATCCACTCGTGCCAGCGCCATGGCGGCGATCAAGGCCACGAGTAGGAGAGTGCGAGGGTTTCGCACTGTGCGTTTCATGCCATCGTTACTTCCCACTTTGACCTTTGACCTTTGACCTTTGACCTTCTATTTCGCTGCCAGGCTTCGATAAATCGCTTCGACGAAGGCATCGGGGGCTGCGCCGCCAGGGGCGTCGTACTCGATGTCGTAGTCACGCGACGGCTGCGTCGCCTTCACCTGTTCCCAGGTCAGTCCTTTGCCGATCAGGTCCTGCACACGGTCGCGAATGATGGTCACCATGTCGCGATACTCGACGACGTCGGCTTCGTCGGAGAGACGTCCGTGCCCGGGGATCACGTACGTGCCGCCTTCCTGAAAGCGCGCCGGCACGGTGACCTCCAGGATGTGGTTCAACGCGGCGATCAGGCCTTGAACCGATCCGCCCGTTGCGCGATCGATGATCGGATACCGATCGGGGTTGAACACGTCACCGACCGCGATCACGTCAGAGCTGCGGAAGTGCACCAGGCTATCGCCGTCGGTGTGTGCGGCGAAAGCGTGGTAGATCACGACCGGCTCGCCATTGAAGGAGAAGTCTTTCGTCGGCGTGTCGTAGGTGTTGTTGATCGGCAGCGTGATAACCGCGTTCAGGCGAAAGCCGCCGCTCGAGCCTGCGGGCGCCGCAGCGATCATTCGGTCCTGCACCGTCTGATGTGCGATGACGCGGACCGCTTGTGGAGCCCCAGTGCCGCGCTGCTTGACCAGCGACTCGTTACCGCCGGTGTGATCCGGATGCACGTGCGTGTTGATGATGGTGTGAATCGGCTTCGAGGACAGCGTTCGAATAGCCGCAATCACCTGCGGTGCCACCGCGGCTGTCGCAGCATCCACCAGCAGCACGCCATCGTCGCCAACCTGCACCGCGATGTTCATGCCGTTGACCACGAGCATGTGCACGTTGCGCTGCACGTGGAGCATGCCGACGGGCAGCGTCGAGGCGCCCAGTGGCTGCCCCTGGGCGCTCGACGTCGTTGTGCCGTTCGCGAGCCCGGCGACCGCGAGGGCCGCCGCGACGAGAGGCTTGAAGCGCATCTGGGTCATGGGCCGGTCACTGACAGACAGCCGCCAAACCCGACGCAGTTGCAGTAACGCTCGCATTTGTCCTTGGGTTTGTAGATCTTCTCCAGCTTCTGCTGGTACTCGGGATAGATGGTTTCGGCCCCACCGCGAGCGGCCTCGGCGGGCACTCCATACCAGTCCACGTACTCCTGCAAGTTGGGATTCGTTCCCGGCAGATGGTGCGGCACGGTTCCAGGTGGGGCGGGCACTTCAGGAACGTACTCACACGGAAAGAGTCCTGCCCGTTGCCCCGGATCCAGGAACCATGTCTGGCTGCGCACGAGCGGCTCGGTGAGGACCACTGGATCCTCGAGCACGCTCGTGATCGTCAGATAGGTGCGGTGAACGTTCCAGTGCTCGGTGAGGCGAGCCTTGGCGCTTCGAGGCACGCCGTTCCTTCGCAGGTAGTTCGCCTTGAGGTGCGTGGTGGTGATCGTCAGCGTATTGCCTTCCCACACGCCTGTCGAAAATCCCTGGAAGGTGTGCGCCGCATAGTCGGGCGGATGCGGACGTCCGTCGGTGTAGATCGTTCTCTTGTTCTCGTACGCGCCGATGTGGACATTGAACGCAACGATGCGTTGAGTGGCGTCGTCGTATTCAGCCCAGATGCGGATTGGAGCGAGACCTCGAAGTCCGTAGTCCGCGGAGTGGGGCCGGCACTGATACTCCTGGACGACCGAGATACGATCGGCGTCCCAGCTGTCGGCGCGAAGCCGGCCGGCCTCGGTGAGCGGCAAGCCCGTGTAGTCACCAAGCTCCGGGCCTGGAACGCGCTCGATCGTGTCTTCCTGATAGAGCGGCGCCCACTGTCCCGTGAAGTCTACCTGTGCCTGTGCTGTCGTGAGCGCACCTGCGATCGCGACGAGCAGAACGACTGCTGCCGCGTGCGCGGCACTCGCTTTCATGTAATTCCTCCGCACGGCGCATTCTAGTTGAAGCGCCGCTCGCGTAGAATCGGCATGTGAACCGTCGCGTTCTCGCTGTTGCCACTTTCTGTTTCGCATTGGTTATTGGTTTGCTGGTGATCCTCAACTCGCGCCGTACGAGCGTGGAGCCGGAGAAACCAGCTGAAGTGCCCGCTTCGACCGCGCCGCGCGCCGCATCGCCCACCGCACCGCCTGACAGGCCCACAGCAGCACCGCGTCCCGCTGCACGAGCGGCGAAGCCAGAGTCATCCGCGCCGAAACCTCCCGTCGCTGAGGCCCCACTCGAATCCGGCACGCTGCGAATCGATGCCGACGTGCCGAAGGCGCAGGTCTTCATCGATCGGCAGTTCGTTGGAACGACACCGCTGACCGCAGAGAACGTGAAGCCAGGCACCCACCAGGTGAACGTGACCGCCGAAGGGTTCGACGGAATCGCGCAGACCATCGACGTTGAACCAGGCCCTCGCGATCTCACGTTTCGATTTCGCGAGGTCAGACTCGACGCAACGCTCGCTGTCGTCCACAAACATCGTATGGGCTCGTGTCAGGGGCGACTGGTGGCTACTGCTGACGGCATCCGATACGAGACTGCTGACAAGGACGATGCGTTTACCGCGTCGTTGAACGATCTGGAATCCTTCCAGGTGGACTACCAGGACAAGAACCTTCGCATCAAGCTTCGCAAGGGCAAGCAGTTCGACTTCACCGATCCCGATGGCAACGCCGATCGGCTCTTTGTCTTTCACCGCGACGTAGAGAAGGCGAGACAGAGACTCGCGCCGTGACCTGCGTGCCTAGCCGATCGCCGCGGCGACTGCTTCGGCGTGTCCGTCCACTTTGACGTTGTCCCACCGCTGCTCGACCTTTCCATCAGGTCCAATGAGATACGTCGTGCGGACGATGCCCATGTACGTGCGGCCGTAGCGTGATTTCTCCTGCCACACGCCGTACTTCTCGGCGACTTCGTGATCGGCATCGGCGAGCAGCGGAAACGTGATTCCGTGCTTGGTCGGCGAACTTCGCCTTGCTCTTCTCGTCGAGGATGCTGACGCCGAACACGACGGCCTTCTTCTTACCCAGCGCCGGCAGGCGAGCCTCGAAATCACATGTCTCCTGCGTGCAGCCCGGAGTGTCGTCTTTGGGGTAGAAGTAGAGGATCACGGGCTTGCCGGCGTAGTCGGATAGGCGATGTGCCTTGCCGTGCTGGTCTTTCAGTGTGAACGCCGGCGCCTTCTTGCCGGGATCGATCAACGACATGCTGATCTCTGTCGCGAGGCGGACTGCGAGATTCATCATAGTATCTTGTCCTGGATGACCACTCCGCGCCGCGCCATCATCGCCGTCGATGGCGACTGTTCACCTACGACGATCTGGACGATGCCTCGAAGCGCGTTGCCGGGTCGCTGCTGGCCGACAACGACGATCTGAACCAGACGCGCGTTGCGTTCCTCGTGCACCCGAGTTTTGCCTATGCAGCCGTGCAGCGCGGCATCTGGCGCGCCGGCGGCGTCGCCGTGCCGCTGGCCGTGTCCCATCCGCCCGCCGAACTCGAGTACGTCATTCGCGATTCGGGCGCCGGCGTCGTCGTGGCTGACAAGAGCCTCGCGCCGCGACGCTGATGCCGCTTGCCCGAGCCGTCCGCGCGCGATTCGTGGCGGCCGAGGATGCGCTGCACGCGAGCCCGGCGGACGGTCTGCCGCACCTCGGGTCGAACCGCCGCGCGATGATCATCTACACCAGCGGCACCACCGGGCCGGCCGAAGGGCGCCGTGTCCACGCACCAGATCATCGGCTCGCAGATCGCGTCGCTGGTTGAGGCGTGGCGCTGGTCGCCTGCCGATCACTGCTGCTCGTGCTCCCGCTGCACCACGTGCACGGCATCGTCAACGGCCTCGGCTCGGCGCTTGCGGTGCGAGCGACGTGCGAGATCCTGCCGGCTTTCGACGCCGAGACGGTGTGGGAGCGGCTGGCGTCGGGTGAAGTCACTGTGTTCACCGCGGTGCCGACGATTTACAACCGGCTGATCGCGTCGTGGGAGGCGGCCACGCCGGACGTTCGCAACGCAGCGGTCCGACGGCGTGCGCGGGCTGCGGCTCATGATGTCGGGGTCGGCCGCGCTTCCAGTGAAGACGCTCGAACGATGGCGCGAGATCAGTGGCCACACGCTGCTCGAGCGATACGGCATGACCGAGATCGGCATGGCGCTCGTCGAATCCGCTGACGGGAGAGCGGCGGCCCGGGTGCGTCGGCATGCCGCTGCCTGGCGTCGACGTCAGGCTCGTGGACGACGCAGGTCACGAGGTTGAGACCGGCACACCGGGAGAGCTGGAAGTGCGGGGACCGTCGGTGTTCCTCGAGTATTGGCAGCGTCCTGAAGAGACGGCCGCAGCATTTCGCGATGGCTGGTTCCGCACGGGAGATGTCGCGGTTCTCGAGGGCGGCGTCGTACCGGCTGCTCGGCCGGACCAGCGTGGACATCATCAAGACCGGCGGTTTCAAGGTCTCGGCGCTCGAGATCGAAGAGGTGCTGCGGACGCATCCGGCGATTGCCGAATGCGCGGTGGTCGGCGTCAGCGACGAGGACTGGGGCGAATGCGTGTCGGCAGCCGTGGAGCTTCGACAGGGCGCGACGCTCTCGCTCGACGACCTGCAGCAGTGGGCGAAGCCCGCAGCTGGCGCCCTACAAGATTCCGCGCGCGCTCCAGCCGGTGTCCGCTCTGCCGCGCAACGCGATGGGGAAAGTCGTCAAGCCGGAAGTTGCCGGGCTGTTCAAATCGCGATAACCTCCACAATGGGTCGCCGCGACGAGTCGCCGCCGCTGCTGTTCTCGTGGCGATGCTCGCCGCGTGCCGGCGTCGCGCAGGCTCAGCGTTATTTCCGTGAAGGCAGCTTCGCCGCCCGCTGGGCGCCCGCCCAGATGCCCGACGCGCTCGTTCGTCATCTGTCGCCTCGCCTATCGCTCCGTTCGCATGGAGTACTCCGGCATCGGCTGGCAGACCGACTACCCGTACGCCGAGATCAACCTGACGACGCGTCTGTCCGAGCTGACCAAGACGCGCGTCAGCCGGGACGACAGCAGTCAACAGCCGAATTTCTATGTCGTGCGGCTCACCGACGACACGCTGTTCAACTGCCCGATCACAGTGGCGTCGGACGCCGGCACGATCGGCATTCGCGAAGACGAGGCAGATCGGCTGCGGACGTATCTGCTGAAGGGCGGCTTCCTCTGGGCGGACGATTTCTGGGGAACGGCCGCCTGGGAGCAGTGGGAATCCGGAGATCGCGAAGGTGCTGCCGCCGGCCGAGTATCCGATCGAGGACGTGCGGCTCGACGATCCGATGCTGCACAGCCTGTTCGAAGTGAAGAAGATTCCGCAGATCACCAACATTCAGTTCTGGCGGCGCAGCGGCGGGACAGGAGACGTCAGAACGCGGCGCCGACAGCGAGGTCGTGCACTGCCGCGTGATTCGCGACAAGCAGCACCGTGTCATGGTGCTGATGACGCACAACACCGACGTCGCCGATTCCTGGGAGCGCGAAGGCGAAGATCCGGCGTTCTTCTACCAGTTCTCGCCCGCCGGCTACGCGCTCGGGATCGACGTGCTGATCCACGCCATGACGCATTGAAGCCACCGAAGCTCGTCGACGCGAGTCATCGAAGAATACAGCTAAACGCGGGGATCGCAGGGACGCAGGGACCAGGTCCGCACCGCGCGGAGCGCGGCGACCCGTGGCGTTATGCCTCGCGATCTTCACGATCGCGCGTCAGAAGCCGTCCGGCAGCGCTTGCGCGTCCAGAACAGATAGAACGGAACACCCGCGAGGATAATCACGAGTCCGGGCCACGTCGTGGCGGTCTGGTAGGTGAAGAGCACGAGCAGTACAGCCGCCGCACCCGCGATATACAGCGCCGGCACGATCGGGTAACCGAACGCGCGATACGGGCGCTCCACATCTGGCATCGTCGAACGCAGCCGGAACAGCCCGGCGATCGTCAGGATGTAGAAGATCAGCGCCGCCGAGATGACGTACGTCAACAAGTCGCCATATAGATTTCCGTACGTTTGCGACGACGTGTTGTAGGTGCGCGGCAGAATCAGCACGGCGGTCCAGATGCCCTGCAGCAGCAGGCCCCATCCTGGCACCTTGTGTGCGTTCAACGTCGCCGCGCGCCGGACGAAGACGCCGTCTCGCGCCATCGCATAGTACGCACGCGCACCTGCGAGGATCAGGCCGTTGTTGCAGCCAAATGTCGAGATCATGATCGCGATCGCCATGATCATCGCGCCCAGGCCCGGAAAGATCGCCTCGAGCGTCGCCGTCGCCACACGGTCCGACGGGGCGTGCTGAATCGCGTCGAAGGGGAGCGTCACGAGGTAGGCGATGTTGGCCAGCACGTACAGCGTGATGACGATGCCCCGTGCCGATCGCGAGCGCCAGCGGGATGTTGCGACGCGGCTCTTTGACTTCACCGGCGGTGAACGTGATGTTGTTCCACGCATCGGCGGAGAAGAGCGATCCCACCTGCGCCACGCACAGGGCGATGAACACGCCGTAGGTTGTCGTGGCGTCGAGCCCTGGCGCGAGCGGCGTCGCGCCGCGCGGCGTCCACAGGTCTCCCGAGGTTCCCGCTGGTCGCTGCAGAGCTCGACCCGAAAGCAGGCCGACGGCAATCAGCGCGAGAAGCGCACCGGTCTTGGTCGTCGTGAAGACGTTCTGAATGAGCTTGCCCCAGTCGAGGCCGCGCGTGTTGGTCCACGTCAGCAGCGCGACCATGACGATGCCGAGCAGCTGCACCGTTGACAGCGACACCGCATAGCCAGGCGAGAGATGGAGTGGAGGGATGAGGTAGTGCTCTTCGGAGAACCACGGCAGCAGATATCCGGTGTAACGGGCGAAGCCGACCGCCACCGCCGCAATCGTGCCGGTCTGGATCACCATGAAGAGCGTCCAGCCGTAGAGGAACCCCCAGAGTGGCCCGAACGCTTCGCGCAGGTACACGTACTGACCGCCTGCGCGCGGCATCATCGCCGCGAGCTCGCCGTACGAGAGCGCGGCGGCGAGCGTGAGGCACACCGGTGACGATCCAGGCCGTCAGCAGCAGCCCGGGGCTCGCCGTCTGTCGTCCCATCTCCGCCGAGACGAGAAAGATGCCCGAGCCTATCATCGAGCCGATGACGACCATCGTCGATGCGTAGAGTCCGAGGCCGCGCTTGAACTCGGTGTCGAGTGGCGTGAGAGTCGTCATTGGAGATTGGTGATCGTTGATTGTTGATTCGTTGTTGAACGTTGATGGTCGATTGGCGATTGATTTGCGCGTCGCAGGATCCGGATTCTGCAATAAATCAACATTCGCCAATCAACAATCAACAGCGAATCAAAGATCACCAATCACCAGTCATCAATCGGGGAGATACGGTATCGTCTGCGGCCCCTGCGGCAGCACGCAGAGCGTCGCGACGCGTGCCGGCCTGTGTGCAACGCGTCGTGCACCGCGCGCGACACGTCGTCGATCGGTGTGAAATGCGCCGCGCGAATCTCGTCGGGACCAAGGCCGTCGGTCTTGATCGAGGACGTGCGCCTTCGTCTGAATCTGCGCCTGGACCTGCACCTGCCACTGGTCAGGGACCGAGTAGCCGGGCGCGCAGATCATCTCGAGCAGCGCGGCCGGACTCGGCGCCGACGCGAGCACCTCGCCGTACGAGCCGTGGTTCGGAAGGCCGTCACGGCATTCGGCTGCAGCCACGATCGTACCGCCACGCTTGACGATCTTCGCCGCCGCCGACATCCCTTTCACCGCCTGATAGAGATTCTGATCCAGCGGGTATCCCGAATTGGTCGTGACGACGACGTCGAAGGGCGAGGGGACCTGGCGCATTGCCGTGTCCTTCGCGTAGGCGCAGGCGGCACGATGCTCCGCAAACACGTCGCCGGCGAACGCAGCGGTGATCTTCTGCTCGCGATTGAGCGTCACGTCGATCGCGAAATGCACGCCCACCATCCGCGCGATCTCGCGCACATCGTCGTGGACCGGGTTCCCTTCGGTGATGCCCCACGTGGCGAGCGGGTGACCGATGTGCTTCGCGTCGTGGAGGGTCATCACCGTTTCGAGACCGGCCAGTCCGGGCGCCACCATCTTCGGCCCGCCGCTGAAACCGGCGAAGAAGTGCGGCTCGACGAAGCCCGTGGTGATCCGCACGTCGGCATCGAGGAACCGTCGATTCAGGAAGACCTGCACACCGGTGGAGGTCGTCCCGACACGAGCCAGCGTGGATGCGTCGCGGCTGTTGTGGTTGATCACCGTGTAGCGGCTCAGGATCTCGCGGCCGAGCATGCGCTCGAGCTCCTGGTCGGTGTTGCCACGATGAGTGCCCGTCGCAATGAGAATCGTGACGTCCTCAGGCTCGACCTGTGGCAGCTCCTCGAAGATGGCCTTCAGCTGCTCAATTCGCGGCTGCGCGCGTGTGATGTCGCAGACCGAGATCGCGACCTTCTGGCCGGCGCGGACGGTCTCTCGCAGAGGCGCGCGTTCGTACGGCGAGCGGAGAGCTTGGAGCAGCGTGGCTCGCGGATCGGACACAGCGGGCCTGGCCATCGGCTCGATGACCGTCACCCGTTCGTCAGGGAGATCGACCTCGAGTCCATCGGTTCCGTAGTCGAGTCGTATTCGCACGTCGGCTGTCGAGTGTACCATCTGGGAGCGCGCGAAAAATCGCAGCCAACGCCCAACGTCCAACTCCCAACTCCCAAGGAAGATTGGAAGTTGGGTGTTGGGAATTGGGAGTTGACAGGTTCTTCAGAAGCTTTAGCGCATGGATCATCGAATCGTCGAACAGTTCAAGGATGCGGTCGGACCTGAGGCCGTGCTCACCGAGCCGGTGCAGCTCGTGACCTACGAGTGCGACGCCTTCCGCACCTTCGCAGCCTGCCCGGAGCTCGTGCTGCTGCCTCGATCTGCGGCCGACGTGCAGGCGATCGTGCGCATCTGCGACAAAGAGGGCGTACCCGTTCGTGGCGAGAGGCCATGGCACCGGTCTCTCCGGCGGGGCGTTGCCTGTGCCGGGTGGCGTCGTCATCAGCCTTGCGAAGTTGAATCGCGTGCTCGACATCGACATCCCGAACCGGCGTGTCACGGTCGAACCGGGCGTCACGAACCTCGAGATCACGCGGCAGGTTGCGCCGTTCGGGTACTACTACGCCCCGGACCCATCGAGTCAGCAGGTGTGTTCGATTGGTGGCAACGTCGCGGAGAACTCTGGTGGCGCGCACTGCTTGAAGTACGGCTTCACCGTGCACCACATCCTCGCGGTGGAAGCGGTGTTGACGAACGGCGACCTCGTGGAGATAGGAAGCCCGCTCGCCGATGCGCCTGGTCCTGATGTGCTCGGGCTCGCTCATCGGCAGTGAAGGCACGCTCGCGATCGTGACGAAAGCGGTTGTCCGGATCCTGCGAAAGCCGGAGAGCGTGCAGACGCTGTTGGCCGCGTTCGACAGCATCAGCGAAGCGGGTTCGGCCGTCTCGGAGATCATCGCGGCTGGGATCGTTCCCGCCGCCGTCGAGATGATGGATGCCGTAGCGATCGAAGCGGCAGAAGCTGCCGTACATCCCAACTTCCCGCCGGCAGACACAGTCCTCATTGTCGAGCTCGACGGGCCCTCAGCTGAAGTGGCGGAGCTCTTTGCAATCGTCGAGGCGATCTGTCAGAGGTCAGGCGCGACCCGAGTCGAGGTAGCGCAGGACGAAGGGCAGCGCGGCCGCATCTGGAAAGGGCGCAAGGCGGCGTTTGCGGCAATGGGACGCATCTCGCCCAATTATTACGTTCAGGACGGCGTCGTGCCGCGCACGAAGCTGCCCGAGGTGCTCGGGCGCATCCGGGCGCTCGGCGAGCGCGAAGGTCTTCGCATCGGGAATGTGTTCCATGCCGGCGACGGCAATCTGCATCCGCTGATCTGTTACGACGAGCGCATCGAAGGGCAGTCCGATCTGGCGGAGAGGGTCGCGGGAGAGATTCTGATCTACTGCGTCGAAGCAGGCGGATCGATCACGGGTGAGCACGGTGTCGGTGCCGACAAGAAAGAGTTCATGCCGAAGATGTTCTCGCAGGACAGCCTCGACGTGATGCAGTCGGTGCGGGACGCGCTCGATCCGAAACGCTTGTGCAATCCAGGCAAAGTCCTTCCGACGCCCAGGCTCTGTGGGGAAGTGCCCGGTCCGTATCGCGAACATCCCGTGGAACGCGCTGGACTCGCTGAACGGTTCTGATGAGCGTGTCCCAGACCCTTCGACAAGCAACCGGCGAAGACGCGATCGATGGCGTCATTCCACGCCATGTTGCGCTTCCCGAGAGTCCCGAGGAGCTCGCGCAGATCCTCGCGGATGCCTCGCGCGATCGGCAGCTCATCGTGCTGCGCGGTGGTGGCTCGAAGCTCGGGTGGGGTCGCGTCCCGAGTCGCGTCGACCTTGTGATCGGCACGGAGAAGCTCAATCGATTGCTTGCCCATCGCCACGGCGACATGACGGTCACCGCGCAGGCCGGTATGCCGCTCGCCGAGCTGAATCGCCGTGCTCGCCGAGCACCGGCAGTACCTTCCGATCGAAAGCGCGTTCGAGCCGGCAACGATCGGTGGAATCGTCGCGACAAACGATTCCGGTCCGACCCGTCACCGCTTCGGCACGCCACGCGATCTGCTGATTGGTGTCACGCTGGCGATGACCGACGGGCGGTTGGTCAAAGCGGGTGGGACCGTCGTGAAGAACGTCGCCGGATACGATCTCGGAAAACTCGTCAGCGGCTCGCATGGCACGCTTGCCGCGATCGTCGACGCCACATTCAAGCTCCTGCCGATTCCGCTCGCCTCGACGACGCTCGTTGCTACCTATGCCGACGGTAACGCGCTCGCGCACGACGTGACTCTGCTCAGCGGCAGTCAAGTCGAGCTGAGCGCGTTCGACATGAGCGTGTCGACCGAAGGGCGCTGGATCCTGCTGATGCGGATGGCGTCGAGTCCTGCGGCGACAGCGGCACAGGCCGCAGAGGCGAGGCGGTTGCTGACGAGCGCACCTGCCGCGGTGAGCGGCGAAGAAGAAGCGATCGCTCTGGGAAGAGCAGATTCGCGCACCCTGGGCACAGGGCGGCACGGTCGTTCGACTCAGCTGGCTGCCATCGAAGTTGCCGCGGTCGCCGCGCTGCTCTCACGCATCAGTCAGCACGGGTGTCAGGTCTCTGCGTTCACGGGACGCGCGATCGGTGCGGGTCTGCTTCGACTCGAGGGAGACGACGCGAGCGATCGCTGTCGCCATCGGTGTGCTGCGACAGAGTGACGATGTGGGACATGTCGTCGTGCTTCGGGCAACGCCTGCGACTGAAGTCGCAGGTCGATGTCTGGGGCTCGGCGTCCGGGACGATCGACGTGGCGCGAATGCTCAAACACAAGTTCGATCCGGCGGATGTCCTGAATGCTGGGAGAGGACCGATTTGAATCTGACGTTTGTCACTCCCAATGCCAAATTTCCAACTCCCAAGGAGTCGGGACTGGTTTGGGAGTTGGGGAGTTGGTAGTTGGAGCTTAACAGCGAGACGTCAATGTTCGAAGGTCCCGATCAGCCGTCACGGGCACTGATTGATAAGTGCGTTCACTGCGGATTCTGTCTGCCGACGTGTCCGACCTACGTGCTGTGGGGCGAAGAAATGGATTCGCCGCGCGGGCGGATCTACCTGATGAAGGCAGGTCTCGAAGGACGCGCGGAGATGACGGAGTCGTTCGTGCAGCACTTCGATCGCTGCCTCGGATGCCTCGCGTGTGTCACGGCGTGCCCGTCCGGAGTCCAGTACGCGCCGCTCATCGAGAAGTCGCGCGTGCAGATCGAACGCCGCTACGAACGGCCTGAAGGCGATCGCCTCTTTCGTCGCCTTCTGATGGCGCTCATTCCGTACCCGTCACGACTGCGTGTGCTCATGGCGCCGCTGCTGGCGCTCAGTCCCTTCATGGGTCGGAGCGGAGGTCTGAATCCCGCTTTCGCGAAGATTTTCCCGCCTCGATTGCGCGCGCTTCTCTCGGTCGCTCCGCGCGTGAGTGTGTGGGGTCTCGTCGGACGCGCCCCCGCCCGGACGGCAGCCGTTGGGACCGAGCGCATGAAGGTGGCGCTGCTCGAAGGATGCGTGCAGCGGATAGCATTCGCCACTGTGAACGAGGCGACCGTCCGCGTCCTTGCCGCGGAAGGGTGCCGCGTCGACGCGCCGCGCGCACAGGGCTGCTGCGGTGCGCTGCCGTTACATGCGGGTCACATCGACCAGGCGCGCGAGCTGGCGCGTCACAACATCGAAGTCTTCGAGGCCGCAGGCGTCGATCGCATCGTGACCAATGCGGCGGGTTGTGGGTCCGCGATGAAGGATTACGGGGAGCTGTTCGAGGGCGATCCGAAATGGGCGGCACGGGCGCGGGCGATCAGCCGAAAGGTGCGCGACATCTCCCAGGTCCTCGTTGAACTTGGTGAGCCGCGGGCCGTTCGGAATCCGATTCCGCTCTCGTGTCGTCTATCACGACGCCTGCCACCTTGCGCACGGGCAGGGCGTCCGCGACGAGCCCCGTGCGCTGCTTCAGGCCATTCCTGGTGTCGAACTCCTCACGCCCGTCGAATCGGAGATTTGCTGCGGGAGCGCGGGCATCTACAATCTCGTGCAACCAGACGCGGCGAGCGCGCTGGGGGCGCGCAAAGCGCGTCACATTGCGGCGCTCTCGCCGGATATGATTGCCACGGGAAATCCAGGGTGCACGCTGCAGATTGCCGCAGCGGCACGGACTCTCGGGCACGACTGGCCGATTGTGCACCCCATCGAGCTTCTTGACGCCTCGATCAGGGGCGTATAGGACGTAGGTAAGCAGTGCAGAGCAGTCAGGCTAGGCCTAGGCCAGCTAGACAGAGAGGCGCTCATCGTGTGGCAGCACAACTATGAACCGATAGCGGGAAGTCTGGGCGTTTCGGCGATCGTCGCCGCGCTCCCGATTGTCGTGCTGTTCGTGATGCTCGGTGTGCTGCGCAAGCCGGCGTGGATGTCGGCCGCGACAGCGCTTGCGTCGGCGCTCCTCGTGTCGCTCTTCGTCTACCGCATGCCCGTGAGCCTCGCGCTCATCTCCACGATCTATGGCGCGGCGTTCGGCATTTTTCCGATCGCCTGGATCGTGTTCGCGTCGATCATGCTGTACCGGCTGGCGGTCGACACCGGTAAGTTCGAGATCATCAAGGACTCGATCGGCGGCCTGACGACGGACCGGCGGCTGCAGGCGATGTTCATCGCCTTCTCCTTTGGAGCCTTCATCGAAGGCGCCGCCGGCTTCGGCGCACCGGTGGCGATCTCGGGCGCCATGCTCGCAGGTCTCGGGTTCAATCCGTTCTACGCGGCAGGCATCTGCCTGCTGGCCAATACCGCGCCAGTCGCCTTCGGCTCGATCGGCATTCCCGTCATCACGCTTGCCAATGTCACCGGCCTGCCTGTCCTGGCCGCTGAGCGCGATGGTGGGCACGCTGTGCGCGATGATCTCGATCATCATTCCGGGCTATCTGATCGTCGTGATGGCGGGCTGGAAGCGCGCCGTCGAAGTGCTGCCGGCGATCCTCGCATGCGGTGTCTCGTTTGCGGGCATGCAGTACTACGTCTCGAACAATCTCGGCCCTGAACTGACCGACATCATGAGCTCGCTCACGTGCATCGTCGTGATGGTGATCGTGCTCAAGGTGTGGACACCCAAGACCATCATGCGCCTCGAGGGTGACAAGCCGGCCACCGCTTACGCCTCGAAACACTCGATGGGAGAGTGTTCGTCGGGTGGCTGCCGTATCTGCTGCTCGTCGTGTTCGTGCTGACGTGGGGCGAGCCCTCGATCAAGGCGGCCATCGACCGCTGGACTCACAGCCTGCTCCCCTCGTTCCTGCCGGTGAGTGCGACCGGGCTGAACGATCTGGAAGTGCCCGGGCTGCACAACCTGATCACCCGCATACCCCCTGTCACGGCGAAGCCGTCTCCCTACGCCGCCCCCTACGCGTTGAACTGGCTGAGTGCCTCGGGAACGGCGTGTCTGCTGGCGACCATTGCGGCAGCCGCGCTCTTGCGCGTGAGCCCGCGGCAGTTCGTCAGGCATCTACAAGGCGACGTTCAAGCAACTGGCAATCCCCATGGCGACCATCGCCCTGCATGCTTGGACTGGCGTACGTGATGAACTACTCCGGAATGACCTCGACGCTCGGGCTCGCGCTTGCCACGAGCGGTGGCGCGTTCCCGTTCTTCAGCGCCATACTCGGATGGCTCGGTGTCTTCCTTACCGGCAGCGACACATCTGCAAACGCGCTGTTCGGCAACCTGCAGGTCGTGACCGCGACGGCTCTGAACCTCAATCCCGTGTTGACCGCCTCGGTGAACTCTGCCGCGGGAGTGATGGGTAAGATGATCTCGGTGCAGAGCATTGCAGTGGCCGTTGCGGCCACGGGGATGACTCGAGCCGACGAAAGCAGACTCTTCCGATTCACCATCAAGCACAGTGTGTTCCTGATGGTGGTCATGGGCATCATCTCGATGCTCTTCGCGTACGTCTTCCCCGGCAGCGTCCCTGTCGTGCCTCCCAAGTAGGCGCGGCATCAGATCGCTGAACACCCCGGGAAGAACACACACACACACCTGCGTTGTGTGTTCGGAACGCGGTTGATACCCGGAGTCTCTGCCCGGTAAACAGATATGGCACTCTCGCGTATCGAAAAGAAGACACATGGGATCCACACACAGCACGAATGAGGAACCTGCTCGTCGGCAGTTCTTTGCCCGCATCGTCAAAACCATTCAATCTGTGATCGCAGGAGTCGTCGGCGTCGTGGCCGGCGGCTCGATTCTTTCTCCCGGCTTCGCGCGACGCGAGGAGAGCTGGCTTCCGTTGGCCTCGAACTCGGCACGTTGATCGACAACGCACCCACACCGGCCACGCTGCGAGTCGCGCGTGAAGACGGCTACAACCAGGTCGTCGAGCGCCGCGTGGTGCTCCTCGTCAAAACCGGAGAGGGGAGGTGACCGCCCTCGATCCGACGTGCACCACCTCGGCTGTCGTGTCAGCTGGGACTCGGAGGCGAAGGAACTCCGATGCCCGTGCCACGGCGGCGCCTACGATCACCTGGCGTCGTCAAGGCCGGGCCGCCGCCCGCGCCGCTGCCGAGGCTTGCCACCAAGGTCGACGGCAATCAAATTTTCGTCCAAATCTGATGGCGCTCCTGAACACGTTGCTCGACTGGCTCGACTCGCGTACGGGCTGGCGCACCGGCCGCAAGAACCTGCTCGAAGAACCCATCCAGGCTGGTGTGGGCTGGTGGTTCGTCACCGGCAGCATTCTGCTGATGCTGCTGACGGTGCAGTTCGTGACGGGCGTCGTGCTCGCGATGTTCTACGTGCCGGCGCCCGATCATGCCTACGACAGCATCCGCTTCATCATGGAGCGCCTCACGTTCGGGCCCGTGCTGCGCGGCCTGCACTTCTTCGGCGCGAGCTTCATCGTCGTCGCCGCGGTCGTGCACATGCTGCGCGTCGTCGCGCTCGGGTCGTACAAGAACCCGCGTGAGGTGACATGGATCACCGGCGTCGTCCTGCTGCTGGTGATTCTCGGGTTCGCGCTGACCGGGTATCTCGTTGCCGTGGGATCAGAAGGCGGTACTGGGCGACGACGGTCACCATCAACATCGCGAGGAGCGGTCCGTTCGGCGACCAGGTCGCCGGCCTGCTGCAGGGCGGTACCAATCTCGGGTCGCTCACGCTGCTGCGCTGGTACGCCGCGCACGTCTTCCTGCTGCCCGCTGCGCTCATCGGCTTCGTGGTCGCGCATCTGTTCCTGATGCGTCGTCACGGGATCTCAGGTGCGCTGCGAACCCGTTGAGGGACGCAGCGAAGCCCTTCTACCCGTATCACGCATTGAAGGACACGCTTGCGGGCGCGCTCGTGTTTGCTCGCTGCTGCTCACGTTCGCGATCGTGTTCCGCGCGCCGCTCGATCCAATCGCCGATCCATCGGACGCCGCGTACGTGCCGCGTCCCGAGTGGTACTTCCTCAGCCTCTTTCAACTGCTGAAATACTTCCCCGGTCCGCTCGAGCCGCTGGCGACGATGGTGATTCCCGCGCTGGTGGTGGGACTTGCTGTTCCTGCTGCCGTTTCTCGATCGACGTCCCGACAGGCACTTCCTGAAGCGGCCGCTCGTGACGGCGGGCTTTGGCGTCATCGGCCTGGGTATCGTCGTGCTCACGTATCTCGGTACAAAGACACGCCCGCACACGCCGACCCGTCGGTCTGGGGGCCGCTGCCATTGGCGGGTCAGACCTTCGTCCGGGACGAGCGCTGTCTCACGTGTCACACCGCGGGCGGGACGGCCAGCGTGCTCGAGGACATCCGGATCCGCCGCGACCCCGAGTGGATCATCTCGCACGCGCGCGATCCCGAAGTCATCGCGCCCGGATCTCGCGATGCGCCGCGAGGCGGGATGAGCGAAGGACAGGCGCGGTCGGTGTTCAGCTACATGCGGAAGTTGCGAGCGGGGTGTCGCCGTCCGCAGGTGTCCGGAGCAGACGAGGGTGGTGTCGCTCATCATCGGGAGGTACTGTTCCAACTGCCACATGATCGACGGCGAAGGGGGAGCGCGCTGCTCCCGATCTGAGTCGGGTCGGTGCGCAACGCGTGATCACACAGTGGCTCCGGAACTGGATCACCAACCCCGAAGAGGTCGACCCGTTCGCCAACATGCCCGCGTTCGGGGACACGCTGACGCCGGAGGAGATGACGGCGCTCGTCGACTACCTGGCACGGAAATGACGTGAAGTTGTTGACAGGGAACCTGTTAGCCGAGCGAATGGCGACTGGTTGTCGCGTGCGCTTTCGGACGTGCGGCGGCCCTTCAGCGAGGCTGGGTCGTGCCGCTAAGTGCCGTGTTGCGTGAAGTAGCGCGCATGCTATATTCGTCAGGTTCTCTTGGAGCTAGGACACCCTATCTAGCTTCAACCGCAGTGGAAGAAGCCTGGAAGGCTGTTTTCCTGGAGAGGACGCGAGTCGCAAGACCGCGCTCCACTCGGACATTCAACAAATAGGGTTTTAGTTTCAGGCGCCAGATCGGCACCGCGTCGTTGGCGGTGCCGCTCTTCAGGCCTGGAACGAGCGCAGGGCCGCATGGCTGGCGGCTGTGCGCGTACGTAAGGGGCTCGGGAGTCATTTTCGAGGACGCTCCCGAGTCCAAGGCACGCATGGCGTGTCCTCGAAGAAATGACTCCGGACCAGCTATGCCGACTATCAGTCAGCTCGTGCGCCAGGGGCGCACGAAGATCGTGACCAAGACCAAGAGCCCCGCGCTCCAGGTCAGCCCGCAGAAGCGTGGAGTCTGCGTTCGCGTGTTCACGCAGACGCCGAAGAAGCCGAACTCGGCGCTTCGCAAGGTGGCGCGCGTCCGGTTGACCAACGGGATCGAGGTCACCACCTACATTCCCGGGCGTCGGCCACAACCTGCAGGAGCACTCGCTCGTGCTCATTCGCGGGGGCCGCGTCAAGGATTTGCCGGGCGTGCGGTATCACGTGGTGCGCGGCACGCTCGACGCCGTCGGCGTGCAGGGACGCAAGCAGGGTCGGTCGAAGTACGGCGCCAAGAGGCCGAAGCAGTAAACCGGGACTCGGGATTCGGGATTCGGGATTGCGCCAGGCGGTTCCGAATCCCGGATCCCGAATCCCGAATCCCGACAGGATTCAGAGATATGCCTCGTAGACGAGAGATCCCGAAGCGCGAACTGGCGGCCGATCCGCTTTACAACAGCGTGCTGGTCAGCAAGTTCATCAACACCGTGATGCACGACGGCAAGCGCAGCACTGCCGAGCGCATCCTGTATCAAGAGCTTCGACATCATCAAGGAGCGCACGGGCGACGACCCGCTCAAGGTGTTCAAGAAGGCGCTCGACAACGTGAAGCCGAGCCTTGAAGTGAAGTCGCGCCGCGTCGGCGGTTCGAACTACCAGGTGCCGGTCGAGGTCAATCCGAATCGGCGTCTCTCGCTGAGCATCCGGTGGCTGGTCGGCTACGCGCGCGATCGCGGCGACGGCAAGACGATGCAGGAGAAGCTCGCGAACGAGTTGCTCGACGCGTCGAACCTTCGCGGCGGCGCAGTCAAGAAGCGCGAGGACACGCATCGCATGGCGGAGGCCAACAAGGCCTTCGCGCACTATCGCTGGTAATGGAAGTCAGGCTAGCTTGGCAGTAGGCAGTAGATCGGACGCAGAGCGCAGTAAGACCGACGGCGAAAGACGATTCGCAATGCCGCGGCAGACACCGCTCAATCGAACACGCAACATCGGCATCATGGCCCACATCGATGCCGGGAAGACGACCACTACCGAGCGGATTCTCTTCTACACCGGGATTACGTACAAGATCGGCGAAGTCCACGAAGGCACGGCCGTCATGGACTGGATGGAGCAGGAGCAGGAGCGCGGGATCACGATCACGTCCGCCGCGACGACGTGCTTCTGGCGCGACATCCGCATCAACATCATCGACACGCCGGGCCACGTCGACTTCACCGCCGAAGTCGAGCGTTCGCTGCGCGTGCTCGACGGCGCCTGCGCTGTGTTCGATGCCGTGTCCGGCGTCGAGCCGCAGTCGGAGACCGTCTGGCGTCAGGCGGACAAATACCGCGTTCCGCGCATCTGCTTCGTCAACAAGATGGACCGCATCGGGGCGGACTTCAAGCGGACGCTCGAGCAGATTGAGACCAAGCTTGGCGGCAACCCGGTTGCGATTCAGCTGCCCATCGGCGCCGAAGACAAGTTCGTCGGCGTGATCGACCTCGTCAAGATGAAGGCGATCACCTACAAGGACGAGACGATGGGCGCCGACTACGATGGTGTCGGACATTCCGGCCGACATGCTGGACGAGGCGAAGGTCGTATCGCGAGAAGCTGCTCGAGAAGGTCAGCGAGCACGACGACAAGCTGCTCGAGAAGTATCTGAACGGCGAGGAGATCACCGAGGACGAGATCAAGGCGGCGCTGCGCAGCCGCGTCATCAAGTCGGTTCGCGAGGAACCGACGGCGTTCGTCGTCGTCGATCTGCGGCTCGGCGTTCAAGAACAAGGGCGTGCAGCCCATGCTCGACGCGGTCGTGGACTACCTGCCGTCGCCGCTCGATATTCCGTCGATCACGGGTCTGGATCCGAACGCGAAGGAAGAGACGCTCGTCGAGCGTCCGGCCGCCGACGATGCGCCGTTCTCGTCGCTGGCCTTCAAGCTGATGACCGACCCTTTCGTGGGTCAGCTCACGTTCATCCGCGTGTACTCCGGGCGTGCTCACCTCGGGCTCGTCGGTCTTCAACCCGACGAAGGGTAGAAGCGAGCGCGTCGGTCGCCTGCTGAAGATGCACGCCAACAAGCGTGAAGAGATCAAGGAAGTCTACGCCGGCGATATCGCCGCGGCGGTCGGTCTCAAGCAGGTCAGCACGGGCGACACGCTGTGTGACGAGAAGAAGCCGGTCGTCCTCGAGTCGATGGATTTCCCGGAGCCGGTGATTGCGCTGGCGATCGAGCCCAAGACCAAGGGCGACCAGGAGAAGCTTGGCGTCGGCCTGCAGAAGCTGATGGCCGAGGACCCGACGTTCCGCGTCAAGACGGACGATCAGACGGGTCAGGTCGTCATCTCGGGCATGGGCGAGCTCCACCTCGAGATCATCGTCGACCGTCTGAAGCGCGAGTTCGGCGTCGAGGCGAGCGTTGGCAAGCCGCAGGTGGCCTACAAGGAAACGCTGACGCGTCCGGCTGATGGCGAGATGAAATACGCCAAGCAGACCGGTGGTCGCGGCCAGTACGGCCACGCGAAGATCCATCTGTTCCCGGGCGAGCCAGGGACCGGATACATCTTCGAGAACGAGGTGACGCAGGGCTCGATTCCGAAGGAGTACATCAAGCCGATCGACGAGGGCATCAAGGAAGCGCTCACGCGCGGGGTGCTCGCCGGCTATCCGATCGACGACGTCCGCATCGTGCTCTACGACGGGTCGTATCACGACGTCGACTCGTCGGAAATGGCGTTCAAGATTGCCGGCTCGATGGCGTTCCAGGATGCGGCGAAGAAGGCCAAGCCGGTGCTGCTCGAGCCCGTGATGCGGGTCGAGGTCGTCGTCCCCAAGGACTACATGGGCGACGTGATGGGCGACCTCGCGAGCCGTCGCGGCCGGATTCAGTCGCAGGAAGACCGTGGTGGTACGCAGATCATCAACGCTCGCGTGCCGCTGTCGGAGATGTTTGGATACGCCACCGACCTCAGGTCGCGAACGCAGGGGCGCGCGACCTACTCGATGCACTTCGATCGCTACGAGCAGGCGCCGCCGAACGTGAGCGAAGAAGTCGTGGCGAGGATTCAGGGAACGAAGTAAGCCGCACAGACGGAGCGAACTTCGATGGCGAAAGAGAAATTTGATCGGTCCAAACCGCACGTGAACGTGGGGACGATCGGGCACATCGACCACGGGAAGACGACCTTGACGGCGGCGCTGACGAAGGTGGCGGCGGACAAGGGGTGGGCGAAGTTCGTGCCGTATGACGAAGTCGCGAAGGCGTCGGAGTCGCAGGGGCGGCGCGACGACACGAAGATTCTGACGATCGCGTCGAGCACGTGGAGTATGCGACGGCGAATCGGCACTACGCGCACGTGGACTGCCCGGGGCATGCCGACTACATCAAGAACATGATCACGGGGGCGGCGCAGATGGACGGCGCCATCCTGGTGGTGAGTCGGCGGTGGACGGCCCGATGCCGCAGACGCGGGAGCACGTGCTGCTGGCGCGGCAGGTGAACGTGCCGTATCTGGTGGTGGCGCTCAACAAGGTGGACGCGGTCGACGATCCGGAGCTGCTGGACCTGGTGGAGCTGGAAGTGCGCGAGCTGCTGACCAGCTACAAGTTCGACGGCGACGCGGTGCCGGTGGTGCGGGTGAGCGCGCTGGGGGCGATCAATGGCGACGCGGCGGGCGTGGAGTCGGTGATCAAGCTGATGGAGGCGCTCGACAGCTACATTCCGCTGCCGGAACGGGAGATCGACAAGCCGTTCATGATGCCGATCGAAGACGTGTTCTCGATCTCGGGGCGCGGCACGGTGGTGACCGGGCGTATCGAGCGTGGCCAGGTGAAGGTCGGCGAGGAAGTCGAGATCGTGGGCTTCAAGCCGACGGAGAAGAAGGTGGTCACGGGCGTCGAGATGTTCCGGAAGCTGCTGGATTCCGGGGTGGCGGGGGACAACGTCGGCGTGCTGCTGCGCGGCGTGGAAAAGACGGACGTCGAGCGTGGGCAGGTGCTGTGCAAGCCGGGGTCGATCAAGCCGCACACGAAGTTCAAGGGCGAGGTCTACATCCTGTCGAAGGAAGAAGGCGGACGACACACGCCGTTCTTCACGGGGTATCGGCCGCAGTTCTACATCCGGACGACGGACGTCACGGGGTCGTTGAAGTTGCCGGATGGCGTCGAGATGGTGATGCCGGGCGACAACACGACGATCACGTCGGAGCTGCACACCCCAGTGGCGCTCGAGAAGGGTGCGCGCTTCGCGATTCGCGAAGGTGGCCGCACGGTGGGCGCCGGCACGATCACGGAAATCATCGAGTAGGTCCACAGTCCTCAGTCTGCGGTCTTCGGTCTTCGCAAAGACTGGAGACCGTGGACCGTAGACCGAAGACGACAGGATTCATATGGCGATGTTCTCAGACAAGATTCGAATCCGCTTGAAGGCGTACGACTCGCGGATTCTCGACCAGTCAACCGGCGAGATCGTTGACACGGCGAAGCGGACAGGTGCGCGGCTGGCGGGTCCGATTCCGCTGCCGACGTCGCGCAACCGGTGGACGGTGCTGCGCTCGCCGCACGTGGACAAGAAGTCGCGTGAGCAGTTCGAGATCCGGACGCACAAGCGGCTCATCGACATCTTCGAGCCGACGCCGCAGACCGTCGATGCCCTGATGAAGCTGGATTTGCCGGCAGGTGTCGACGTCGAGATCAAGGCGTTCGGTAAGGAGCACGGGAAGTAGCCATGGTCACAGGACTCCTCGGCAAGAAAGTCGGGATGACGCAGCTGTTCGACGCCGATGGCACCGTTCATCCGGCAACCGTGCTCAGGGCTGGCCCGTGCGTCGTCGCGCAGGTGAAGACGGCCCAGGGCGACGGCTACGAGGCCGTGCAGATCGGGCTCGTCGAAGGCCGGCCGACGAAAGAGAACAAGGCCACGCAGGGACACTTCAAGAAGGCCGGTGTGCCGCCCACGCGCATCGTGCGCGAGGTGAAGCAGGCGGCCGGAAGCGAGCCGGTGAAGCCGGGCGATCAGGTGAACGTGTCGATCTTCGCCGACGGCGAACGCGTCGACGTCATTGGCACCAGCCGCGGCAAGGGCTTCCAGGGCGTCGTCAAGCGGCACCACTTTGCTGGCGGACGCGCGACACACGGATCGATGTTCCATCGCGCTCCGGGATCGATTGGCGCCTCGTCGTATCCATCTCGTGTCGTGAAGGGCATGCGGATGGGCGGTCACATGGGCGCCGATCGCGTAACCGTGCGCAACGTGAAAGTACTGCGCGTGGACGCCGAGAACAACCTGCTGCTGCTCGAGGGCTCGGTGCCAGGCGGGCCGAACAGCATCCTCTTGATCCGCAAGGCCGTGGCGGCGAAGAAGCTCAAAGTTGCGCAGGCGGAGCCGGTGAAGAAGAAGGGTAAGAAGTAGGCCTTCGGCCAAGGTCAAAGGTCACAGGTCAAAGGGCCGGAACAGCCATGACTGTAGATGTAGTGAATTCGCAGAACGAGAAGATCGGATCGCTCGACCTCAGCGACGAGGTGTTCGGCGGCCGCGTGAAGACGGATCTCATTCATGAGTCCGTGGTTCGCCAGAACGCCGCGGAGCGCCGCGGCACGCACGGGACCAAGACGCGCGCGATGGTCAGCGGGTCGGGTAAGAAGCCGTGGCGGCAGAAGGGCACCGGGCGCGCGCGCGTCGGCGAAATTCGCAACCCGCTGTGGCGCAAGGGTGGCACCACGTTCGGCCCTCAGCCGCGCAGCTACGAATACCAGTTGCCCAAGAAGGTGGAGAAGGGTGCGCTGCGTGCGGCGCTCTCGCTGCGCCTTCGCGACGGCGCGGTCATCGTGGTCGATGCGCTGAGCGTGGCTGAGATCAAGACGAAGGCAGCCGCAGAGATGCTGAAGCGCCTTGGCGTCAACGGCAAGGCGTTGCTCGTGGACGTCAAGCCTGAGGATCGCCTGGTGTTGTCGGTGCGCAACATCGAGGGCGTGAAGCTGCTCGCCAGCAATCGCGTGAGCGCCAGAGACGTGATGGACACGCGTCGGGTCGTGTTGACGCGCGCGGCGCTCGAGAAGCTGCAGGAGGCGCTGGGATGAAATTGACGGACGTCATCAGGCGCCCGCTGATCACCGAGAAGACGACGGTGATGCGCGAGGACAGTCAGACGCTGGTGTTTCAGGTGGCGATGGATGCGAACAAGATCGACATCCGCCGCGCCGTCGAGCAGTTGCTCGGAACCAAGGTCGCGAGCGTGCGTACCGCGCTGGCACACGGAAAAGAAAAGCGTCAGGGCCGCTTCGTGGGCCGGCGCTCGGATTGGAAGAAGGCATACGTGAAGCTGCGGGACGGCGAGAAGTTGCCGGATTTCCTGCAGGGCGCGTAGCGGACGAGGATCGTTGAGATGCCGATTCGCAAATACAACCCAACCTCGCCGGGCCTGAGAGGCAAGACCTCGCTGACGTTCGACGAGATCACGGTGAGTGAGCCGTATCGTCCGTTGACGGAGAACCTGCATCGCTCGGGCGGGCGCAACAATCAGGGCGAGCTGACAATCTGGTGGCGCGGCGGCGGACACAAGCGTCTGTACCGCATCATCGACTTCAAGCGGGACAAGAAGAACATCCCGGGCAAGATCGAGACGATCGAGTACGACCCGAATCGATCGGCGCGTATCGCGCTCGTGACCTACGCCGACGGTGAGAAGCGTTACATCCTGCATCCGCACGGGATGAAGGTGGGCGACACCGTGCTGGCGGGCGACAGCGTGGACATCCTGCCGGGCAACTGCCTGCCGCTGAAGAACATCCCACTCGGCACGACGATTCACAACGTCGAGTTGCGTCCGGGCAAGGGTGGCCAGATTGCCCGCAGCGCCGGATCGTGGGTGCAGCTGGTCGCGCGCGAGGGCGATTACGCCTCGGTGAAGATGCCATCGGGAGAGATTCGCAAGATCAACGTCGAGTGCGTCGCGACCATCGGACAGGTCGGCAACATCGATCACGAGAACGTGGCGTACGGAAAGGCCGGACGGAGCCGGTGGCTCGGCAAGCGCCCGCACGTGCGTGGCGTGGCGATGAACCCGGTGGACCACCCGCTTGGCGGTGGTGAAGGCAAGACCTCCGGTGGCCGCCATCCCGTGACGCCGTGGGGACAGCCGACGAAGGGCTACAAGACCCGTCGCCGCAAGACCACGGATCGCTTCATCGTCCAGAGGAGAAAGAAGTGAGCCGCTCACTGAAGAAGGGTCCGTTCGTCGATACGTCGCTCCTCGAGAAGCTCGAGACGATGAACCGGGCGAACGAGAAGAAGGTGATCAAGACGTGGTCGCGCCGATCGACCGTGGTGCCCGAGATGGTGGGACACACGATGGCGGTGCACAACGGCAAGAAGTTCATCCCTGTGTACGTCACCGAGAACATGGTGGGTCACAAGCTCGGCGAGTTTGCGCCAACCCGCACGTTCAAGGGACATACGACCAAGACGGAGAAGGCGGCCGCAACAGCGCAAGCGGCTCCTGCGGCTCCGGCCAAGGGATAGGGGGCAGACATGGCTGAAGCACAGGCAACCGCGCGCGGGGTCAGGACATCGGCTCAGAAGGCCGGCCTCGTCTGCGATCTCATTCGCGGCAAGAGCGTCAATCAGGCGCTGGCCACGTTGCAGTTCACGCGCAAGATCATCGCGCGCGAGATCGCCAAGGTCCTGCGGTCCGCCGTCGCGAACCTGCAGCAGAAGGACGGATTCGGCGGCGACATCGATCGGCTCTATGTCTCGGCGTGCTACGCCAACCAGGGCATGTCGATGAAGCGCGTGCGTCCGGCCCCGATGGGTCGCGCGTATCGCGTCGTGAAGCGAACGGCGCACCTCACGGTGCACATCGCGGAGCGGCCGCTCAAGATCGCGAAGGTTGGAACGGAAGGCGGCGCGGCGGCACCGGCGCGCGCGAAGAAAACGACGCGTGGCGCGAAGAAAGCCGCGGCATCGGCGTAGAAGGCAGTAGTGCAGTAGGCAGCTACGTTCACGGCTCACAGTTCACAAGGTTCTCGTGAACTGCCAGCTGTGACAGTGAACTACAAGGAGATAACGTGGGCCAGAAGGTTCACCCGTACGGATTCCGGCTCGGCTTCAACAAGACGTGGCGCTCGCGGTGGTACTCGGACCGCGACTACGCGAAGTTGCTCCATGAGGATCTCGCCCTCAGGCAGAACCTCAAGAAGCGCTTCTCGCACGCCGGTGTCTCGCGCATCGAGACCGAGCGCGCCGCGAACAAGCTGAAGATCGACATTTACACCTCACGCCCCGGCATCATCATCGGACGCAAGGGCACCGAAGTTGACAAGCTGAAGCAGGAGATCCAGAAGCGCACGAGCCGCGAGGTCTTCATCAACATCCAGGAGATCCAGAAGCCGGAGCTCGAAGCGCAGCTCATCTCCGAGTCGGTGGCGGTGCAGCTCGAAAAGCGCGTGGCGTTCCGCCGTGCGATGCGTAAAGCCGTCGAGTCTGCGCTCCGCTTCGGCGCACGCGGAATCAAGGTCCGCGTCTCCGGGCGTTTGAACGGTGCGGAAATCGCGCGGTCCGAGTGGTACCTCCACGGTCAGCTGCCGCTGCAGACGCTGCGTGCGGACATCGACTACGGCTTTGCCGAAGCGAACACGACCTACGGCCAGATCGGCGTGAAGGTGTGGCTCTACAAGGGCGAGCGCCTGGTGCCGCGCGTGGGTCGAGACGAGGAATACCGGGATCGCGCGCCGCGGCGTGCGCCGGCCGGGGATAGAAGGTAACGAATCATGTTGATGCCGAAGAAGGTCAAATACCGCAAGCAACAGCGCGGGCGGATGACCGGGAAGGCGTGGCGCGGGTCGGACGTGTCGTTCGGCGACTACGGCCTCAAGGCGATGGAGCCGTGCTGGATGACTGCGCGGCAGATCGAAGCGGCACGCGTGGCGATGACACGCTTCATCAAGCGTGGCGGCAAGATCTGGGTTCGCGTGTTCCCGGACAAGCCGATCACGAAGAAGCCGCAGGAAACACGAATGGGCAAGGGCAAGGGCGCCCCCGAGGAATGGGTGTGCGTCGTTCGTCCGGGCCGCATCCTGTTCGAGATGGAAGGCGTCACCGAGGTCGAAGCGCGTCGCGCGATGCAGCTGGCCGCGGCCAAGCTGCCCATCAAGACGAAGTTCGCCATGCGGTTTGCCGAGGAGAAAGCGTCATGAAGATCGCCGAAGTCCGTGAACTGACGGTCGACGATCTGCGAACGCGCGCCAAGGAGCTCGACGACGAGCTGTTCCGGCTGCGGATTCAGAAGTCGATGGGGCAACTCGAGGCGCCGGCAAAGGTGCGCGGTGTGCGTCGAGACCGGGCGCGGATCAAGACGATCCTGCGTGAGAAGCAGAAGTAAGGGCTGGGGACGAAGATGAGCGTCAAGGCACAGGTAACCGGCACCGTCATCAGCGACAAGATGCAGAAGACCGTCGTCGTCGCTGTCGAACGGAAGGTTCGTCACGAGGTCTACGGCAAGACCCAGCGCAAGACGTCGACATTTGTGGCGCACAACGAGAACAACGAAGCGAAGATGGGCGACACCGTGGCGATCGTCGAGTCGCGGCCGCTCAGTCGCCGTAAGCGGTGGGTCGTGACGCGCGTGGTCGCGAAGGCGCCAGAGGTCTAACCATGATTCAGATGCGATCGATTCTGGACGTCGCGGACAACTCCGGCGCCCGGAAGATCTCGGTGATCAATCCCATCGGTGGTTCGGCCGGGCGCTACGCCCGTCTCGGCGACATCGTCACGGCGTCGGTGAAGGAAGCGACGCCCGATGGCACCGTGAAGAAGGGCCAGGTCGTGAAGGCCGTGATTGTGCGGACGCGCAAGGAACAGCGCCGCCGTGATGGCACCTACATCCGGTTCGATCGGAACGCGGCGGTGCTCATCAACGATCAGAACGAGCCGGTGGGCACGCGCGTGTTCGGCCCGGTCGCGAGAGAACTGCGTGAGCGCAGGTTCATGAAGATCATCTCGCTGGCACCCGAGGTTCTCTAGTCATGTCGAGATTGCAAACACCGATTCGCCGCAACGACACCGTCATCGTGACGACGGGCAAGGACAGCGGCAAGCGTGGCCGGGTGCTGAAGGTGATCCCGGTCAAGAACCGCTTGATTGTCGAAGGCATCAACATCATCAAGCGTCATACGCGCCCGAACCCGCAGCGCAACATCAAGGGCGGAATCGTCGAGCGTGAAGGCGCATTGCACGCGAGCAACGTGCAGCTCGTCTGCCCCGAGTGCGGAAAGATGACTCGAGTCGGGCACGACGTGCGCGGCGATCGCAAAGTGAGGATCTGCCGCAAGTGCGAGGGAGTGGTCGACAAATGAGCCGCCTGAAAGATCGGTACGCGAAGGAAGTGGCGCCGGCGCTCAAGAAGGAGTTCGGCTATCGCAACGTGATGGCCATCCCCAAGATCGAGAAGGTCGTCGTCAACATGGGGCTCGGTGAGGCGACGTCGAACGCGAAGCTCGCGGACGTCGGCGCTGACGAACTCGGACGGATCACCGGTCAGAAGGCCGTGGTTCGCCGCGCGACCAAGTCGATAGCGCAGTTCAAGCTGCGCCAGGGGATGCCGGTAGGCGCGATGGTGACGCTGCGCGGCGAGCGCATGTACGAGTTCCTCGACCGCCTGATCAGCATCGCGTTGCCGCGCGTGCGCGACTTCCGCGGTGTATCACCGAAGGGCTTCGACGGTCGCGGCAACTTCACGCTCGGCCTTCGGGATCAGTTGCTCTTCCCGGAGATCGACTACATGAAGGTCGACAAGGCACGCGGCATGAACGTGTCGGTTGTGACGAGCGCGCGGACAGACGAAGAGGCGCGGAAGCTCCTGCAGTTGATGGGGATGCCGTTCCGTACCAACCAGTAGGCAGTAGGCAGCAAGCAGAGGATTACGAATGGCCACGACTGCGAAGGTCGCCAAGCAAGCGAAGTCACCGAAGTACAAGGTCCGTCAGCGCAATCGCTGCAAGCTGTGCGGCCGGCCGCGTGCGTTCATGCGGAAGTTCCACATGTGCCGGTTGTGCTTCAGGAAGCTGGCGCTTGAAGGCGACGTCACGGGCGTGACGAAGAGCTCCTGGTAGTAAGTCGAGAAGTATGCAGCAGGCAAGTATGTAGTGGGCGGCACGGGCGAGCAGTAAAGACCAGCGGGGTGCTTTCTGCCTACTGCCTACCGCTTACGGCCTACTAAGTAGGGAACAAAGAGATGACAGATCCGATTTCGGACATGCTGACGCGCCTGCGGAATGCGGTGTCGGCCAAGCACGCACGTGTCGACATGCCCGCGAGCAAGCTGAAGGCAGAGATCGCACGGATTCTTCAGGACGAGGGCTACATCCAGGGCTTTCGCATCGTCGAAGAGCCGGCGGAGCGCGACGGCAAGCAGCCGCGGCAGCTCATTCGTGTGTTCCTGAAGTACGGGCCGCGTGGTGAGAAGGTGATCTCCGGACTCGAGCGCATCAGCCGCCCGGGACGCCGCGTCTACATCGGAGTGGAGGACGTGCCCACCGTGCTCGGCGGACTCGGAACCAACATCCTGACGACCTCACGCGGAGTGATGACGGGTCGCGCCGCGCGCAAGGCCGGCGTCGGCGGCGAAGTGCTCTGCAACGTTTGGTAGAGGAAACATGTCGCGAATTGGCAAGAAACCGATCCCGATCCCGAAGGGCGTGACCGTCAAGATCGCGCCCGACGCGGTCGAAGTCCAGGGACCGAAGGGCAAGCTGCGTCAGCCGCTGCCGCCGGGCATCCTGTTCTCTCAGGACGCTGGCGAGCTCGTGGCCAAACTCTCACGTGAGGACGATGAGCTGCGCAAGTTCCACGGTCTCGCCCGCAGCCTGGTGGCGAACGCCGTTGCCGGTGTGACCGATGGCTTCAAGAAGGAGCTCGACATCGTCGGTGTCGGCTACCGCGCGGAGCTGAAGGGCAAGCAGGTCCACTTTGCGCTGGGCTACTCGCATCCCGTGATTTACGACATCCCGAACGGAATCGATATCGCGGTCGACAAGCAGACGCACATTGTCGTCACTGGTGTCGATCGGCAGCTCGTCGGACAGGTGGCCGCCAACATCCGCCGCATGCGCAAGCCCGATCCGTATAAGCAGAAGGGCGTGCGCTACACGGGCGAAGTGTTGAAGAAGAAGGTCGGAAAGACGGGAGCGAAGTAATGCGGATCAAGACAAAAGAGGACCGCCGGGATCGGATCAAGTACCGGATCCGCCGCCGCGTCCGTGGCTCGGTCGAACGTCCACGGCTCACCGTCTTCCGCAGCGTGGCGCACATGTATGTGCAGGTCGTCGACGATGCGACGGGCAAAACGATTGCCTCGGCCTCGACGGTTGAATCGGCGGTCAAGGGTGTGCTGGCGAAGAAGGCGACCGGCGGAAACGTCGAAGGCGCCAAAGCCATCGGCAAGACGATCGCCGAGCGGTTGATCGGGCAGGGCGTGAAGCGCGTCGTCTTCGATCGAAACGGATTTCTTTATCACGGGCGCGTGAAGGCTGTGGCCGACGCTGCGCGTGAAGCAGGTCTGGAGTTCTAACGTGGCGCTAATGAACCGCACTCGGGAAAAGATCGACGCCAGCCAGCTCGAGATCAAGGACAACGTGGTCTCGATCAATCGCGTGACGAAGGTCGTGAAGGGCGGCAAGAACCTGAGCTTCAGCGCCCTGGTCGTCGTGGGCGATGGTCATGGCGTGGTGGGCTTCGGCGTCGGCAAGGCGAAGGAAGTCCCCTCAGCGATCAAGAAGGGGATCGAGGCCGCGAAAAAGAACCTGATCAAGGTGCCGCTCAGGGGGACGACGATTCCGCATCAGGTCGTCGGACGCTTCGGATCGGGCAGCGTGCTGCTGAAGCCGGCGCCGGAAGGCACGGGACTCATCGCCGGCGGTGCCGTGCGCGCCGTGGTGGAGAGCTGCGGAATTCAGAACGTGCTGACCAAGTCGCTCGGCTCCGCGAATCCGCACAACGTCGTGCGCGCGACGTTTGCCGGCCTCATGGGCCTGAAGGATCCCGCGCAGGTCGCGCGATTCCGCGGCAAGGAAGAAGCGGAATTGGTTGGGGCCTAACAAGGTCAAAGGGCAAAGGTCAAAGGGCCGAGGGCAAAGGGCAAAAGGGTACGATGGCCACGAAGAAGGCAAAGAAAGCCGACGGCAAGCGCCTCAAGATCACGCTCGTGAAGAGCACGATTGGGTTCAACCGCACGCAGGACGAGACGGTGATCGGCCTCGGACTCCGACGCCTCAACCACACGGTGGAGTTGGCGGACACGCCCGAGACGCGCGGCATGATCCACAAGGTTCGCCACCTGGTCACGGTGCAGGAATAACGTCATGGATCTGAGCAACCTCAAGCCCTCCGAGGGCATGAAGAGAAACAAGAAGCGCGTCGGCCGTGGTCACGGAACAGGCCAGGGCACGCAGGCCGGACGCGGCCACAAGGGTGCGCAGTCGCGCTCGGGCTACAAGTTCAAGCGCGGATTCGAAGGCGGCCAGATGCCGCTGCATCGCCGTATTCCAAAGCGCGGGTTTCACAATCCCTTCCGCGTGGAGTACGCCGTCGTGAACCTCGACGCGCTGGCCGATCGGTTCGATGCCGGCACGGTCGTGACACCGGAGCTGCTGCGCGAGCGTGGCCTGATCCACAGCGCGCGTCAGCCGATCAAGGTTCTCGCGCGCGGGGACATGTCGAAGAAGCTGACGGTGCGGGCGCACAAGTTCAGCGGCAAGGCGGCCGAGAAGATTGCGGCGGCCGGTGGCGCGGCAGAGGTCATCGCAGCAGCGAGTAAGTAGCGGGGCTGCCGGCCCCGTGGCAGGCATATATGGAGAACGCGCTCAAGAATCTCTTCGCCGTCAGCGACCTGCGGAACCGCGTGTTGTTCACGCTGGCGCTGCTCGGCGTGTACCGCGTCGGGAGCTTCATACCGACGCCGGGCGTGAATCAAGAAGCGTTGCGGCTCTTTGCCGAACAGCTTGCCGGCTCCATGTTCGGCCTGGCCAACATGTTCACTGGCGGCAGCCTGTCGCGCGTCACGATCTTCGCGCTCGGCGTGATGCCGTACATCAGCGCCTCGATCATCATCCAGTTGCTGACGGTCGTGTGGCCGTACCTCGAGCGTATCTCGAAGGAAGGTGAGCTCGGGCGGCGGAAGATCACGCAGTACACCCGTTACCTTACGGTGGTGCTGGCGGTTGTCCAGTCCTTCGGCTACGCCATCTGGCTGGAGAGCTCAGCCAACGCCCCCGGCGGATTGCCTCTTGTGTTCGCCGCGGGGTGGGGCTTCAGACTGATGTGTGTTCTCACGCTGACGACCGGCACGATGTTCGTCATGTGGCTGGGCGAGCAGATCACGGAGCGTGGCATCGGCAACGGCATGTCGCTGCTGATTTTCGCCGGGATCGTCGTGAACTTTCCGACGGCGGTGTTGGGCACGCTTGATCAGATGCAGACCGGGCAGATCGGTCCGCTGCGCATCATCTTTCTCGTCGCCATGGCTGTCGTGGTGATAGGGGCGATCATCTTCGTCGAACGAGCCTCCAGGCGGATCACGGTCCAATACGCCAAGCGTGTGGTCGGCCGCCGGCAATACGGCGGCTCGAGCACGCACATCCCGTTGAAGGTGAACACGGGCGGCGTCATCCCGGTGATCTTTGCGTCGTCCATCCTGTCGTTCTTCACGATGGCCGCGCCGCTGTTCGAAGTGGGGACGTGGCCGCGTCGAGTGATCGATCAGGTCGCGTATGGGATGCCGCTCTACAACCTCCTGTACGTGCTGGGCATCATCTTCTTCGCGTACTTCTACACGTCGATCATCTTCAATCCCGATGACGTGGCGGAGAACATGCGGAAGTACGGCGGGTTCGTGCCCGGCATTCGACCAGGAAAGCGAACGGCGGAGTACATCGACACGATCCTGGCGCGCATCACGCTCGTCGGCGCGCTTTATCTGGCTGTCGTCGCGTTGCTGCCGGAGTTGCTGATCACTGGGTTCCGTGTTGCACCGATTCCGTTCATCGGTGAGCGGCTCGATGCGATTCTCCCGAGCTGGTTCACGCAGGGGCTTGGGGTGACGTTCTACTTCGGCGGGACCTCGTTGTTGATTGTCGTCGGTGTGGCGATGGATACGGTTCAGCAGGTCGAGTCCCAACTCATCATGAGGCACTATGACGGCTTCATGAAGAAGACTCGGATCCGTGGACGCCGAGGCTAGCACCCGACGACAATGGGGTTGAACGTCATCATGATGGGGCCGCCGGGTGCCGGGAAGGGCACGCAGGCGGGACAGTTTGCGAAGGATCGGGGCTTGCCGAAGATTTCGACCGGCGACATCCTGCGCGAAGCCATCAAGGAGAACAACCCCACGGCGCTTGCGGCCAAGGCGCGGATGGACCGCGGCGAGCTCGTCGACGACGCGATGATGATCGACATCGTTGCGGATCGGCTGGCGAAACCGGATGTGCAGCCGGGGTTCGTGCTCGATGGGTTTCCGAGGACGGTCGCGCAGGCGCGGGCCCTCGATGATTTGATGGATCGGCTAGGGTCTGGCCCGCTGATCGTCGTGGACGTGGCTGTGCCGGAACCGGAGCTTGTGAAGCGTCTTGCGGGCCGGAGGATTTGCTCGAAGTGCGGCACGAACGCCGCCTCACTCGACGCCACGGCGTGTGGCAAGTGCGGCGGTCAGCTGGTGCAGCGTGCCGACGATGACCAGGACGTCGTGTTGGAGCGTCTTAGGGTGTATCAGCAGTCGACGAAACCGGTGTTGGAGTACTACCGTGAGCGTCCGACGTTTCGCGTGGTGAATGGTGCCCAGGCGCCCGAGCGTGTGGCGTCTGAGTTGAACGCGCTCATCGACGACGCGGCGGCGGCAAAGCGGTAAGGGGAACGTTGTGATCGTCTGTCGTTCTCAGGCTGAGATTGAAAAGCTCCGACGAGTCAACCAGCTCGTGGCGCGCATTCTCGCCGAATTGCGGCAGGTTGTGGTGCCGGGCATCACGACGGCGGACATCGACGAGCTTGCCGAGCGACGGGTTCGCGAGGCGGGAGCCGAGCCGGCGTTCAAGGGATACCACGGCTACCCGGCGACGGTATGTGCGTCTGTGAACGAGCAGGTCGTGCACGGCATTCCGTCGGACCGTCCGCTCGCGAACGGCGACATCGTGTCGATTGACATGGGCGCGAAGCTCGATGGCTTCTTCGGCGATTGTGCTGTGACGGTTCCGGTGGGAACGATCACGCCTCAGGCGGCCGAGTTGCTGCGCGTGACGGAGGAAGCGCTGTTTCGCGGAATCGATGCCGTTCGTCCGGGCGCGCGCGTCTCGGACATCGGCGCGGCAGTGCAGCAGCACGTCGAGGCGCAAGGGTTTTCGGTCGTGCGTGAGTTCGTCGGTCACGGCATCGGCACCGCGCTGCACGAGGAGCCGCAGGTTGCCAACTACGGACCTGCCGGACACGGTCCGCGGCTGTCGGAAGGCATGGTGATCGCGATCGAGCCGATGGTGAACGCGGGCAAGCCGGCGGTGAAGGTGCTGTCCGATGGCTGGACGGCAGTCACCAAGGACAAGAGCCTGTCGGCGCACTTCGAGCACTCGGTCGTCGTGACGCGCGAGGGATGCGAGATCCTCACGCTGCTGGCGTCCGAGGACGCGCGAGCGAGGCAGTTGTTGGCGTCGGGCCGGATCGTGTCGGGTGACAGCCCCGAGACCGAGGGAGTCCGGGCGCATACGTAAGTGTGAAGGGGTCAGACCCTGTCACAGGTTTGCAGATGGGCCCTGACGAGTCGCGTCGAGTGGAGGGCGTCGTAATCGCGCAGTTACCCAGTGGGCTCTACCACGTGCAAGTCGAGGGAGAGCATCGGGTCACGGCGCACCCGACCGGCAGCATCGAGCGGAACTTCGTCAGGCTGCTCGTCGGTGATCGGGTGATCGTGGAGTTGACGGAGAGAGACGGCATGCGTGGCCGAATTGTCCGGAAGGTATAGTCCGGAAGCAGTCCGGAAGCTAGTCCGGAAGGCATAGCCTGGAAGGCGTAGAACATCATGAAGGTCAGAGCGTCGGTCAAGCGGATTTGTGACAAGTGCAAGGTGGTCCGCCGCCGTGGGGTGGTGCGTGTCATCTGCACGAACGCGAAGCACAAACAGAGGCAGGGATAGGACATGGCTCGTATTGCCGGCGTCGATCTTCCGCGGACGAAGCGGATCGAGATTGGACTCACCTACATCTACGGCATCGGACGCAAGCGGTCCGGCGACGTCCTGGGCACAGGCGGGCGTGAGCCCGGACATCCGCGTCAAGGATCTCTCCGAGGACGACGTCCGGAAGATCAGCCGCGTGCTCGAAGAGGCGGGCGGAGTCGAGGGCGATCTTCGCAAGGAGATCTCGATGAACATCAAGCGGCTGATGGAAATCGGCTGCTACCGGGGCCTCCGTCATCGTCGCAACCTGCCAGCCCGTGGTCAGCGGACGCGCACGAACGCGCGCACGCGCAAGGGCCCGCGCAAGGGTGCGATCGCGAAGAAGAAGACGGTTTAGCGAGACGGTAGATCGTGGATGGTGGATCGTAGTGCCCACCAACCACCGACCACTAACCACCAACGACAAGCGACAAGAAAATGGCCAAGACTGAAGGCGCAGCACCTGAGAAAAAAGGCGAGGGCGGGAAGAAGGCACCTCGGAAGACGTTCAAGAAGCGCGGCGAGAAGCGTGTGGTGCATCACGGGTACGTGCACATCCACGCCTCGTTCAACAACACGCAGATCACGATCACAGACACCGAAGGTAACGTGATCGCCTGGTCGAGCGCCGGGGGCATTGGCTTCAAGGGGTCCCGCAAAGGGACGCCGTTTGCCGCCACCCAGGCCGCGATGAACGCGGGCAACGCCGCCAAGACCTACGGTCTTCGCTCGGTCGAGGTGCGCGTCAAGGGACCCGGGTCAGGTCGTGAGTCGGCGATTCGTGCGCTGCAGACCGTGGGGATCGAGGTGAAGTCGATCCGCGATGTCACGCCGATTCCGCACAACGGGTGCCGGCCCACGAAGCGTCGCAGGGTGTGAGAGGTGTGTAATTCAAAATGCACAAGGCAAAATGCAGACTTGCATATTGAACTTTGCATCTTGCATTACTAAGTAGGAGAAAGAATGGCTCGTTACATCGGACCCGTTTGCCGTCTGTGCCGCCGCGAGGGCATGAAGCTGTTCCTCAAGGGCGAACGCTGCTACACCGAGAAGTGCGCGATCGAGAAGCGCAACTTCGCGCCGGGGCAGCACGGCAAGACCCGGAAGTCAAAGCTCGCCGGCTACGGCGTGCAGCTGCGTGAGAAGCAGAAGGTGAAGCGCATCTACGGTGTGCTCGAGGATCAGTTCCGCCGCTACTTCGAGCAGGCGGAGCGGACTCGCGGCATCACCGGTGAAACGCTGCTCCAGTTGCTCGAGCGTCGTCTCGACAACGTGGCGTATCGCCTCGGCTTTGCGACGTCACGTCCGCAGGCGCGCCAGCTCGTGCGGCACGGGCACTTCACGGTGAACGGCAAGAAGGTCGACATCCCGTCGTTCTCGGTCAAGCCTGGCGACATCGTTGCGGTGAGACAGAGCAGTCAGAAAGCGCCGGCGATTCTGCACGCGCTCGAAGAGGTGAAGGGTCGTGGCGTGCCGGAGTGGCTGCAGTTCGATGCGGCCGCGCTCTCAGCGAAGATCGGATCGGTGCCGACGCGCGAGCAGATCAATCTGCCCGTGCAGGAGCAGCTGATCGTCGAGTTGTATTCGAAGTAGAGGCAGTTCAGTGTTCACAGTCAACGGGCAGTTCGTGAACTGCCAACTGTGAACGGTGAACAATTCGCAACCGCCGGCCCGCAGCTCACAGACCTGCAGCGGGAGGCCGGCGGACGTAACACGCAGGTCTGGAGGCCGGGGCTGCCGGCCCATAGGCGAAAGGAACATCCCATGCTCTGGAAAGGTTTTCAGCGTCCGAAGCGTCTCGAGTTCGAGCGCGAGACTCTCACCGATCGGTTTGGCCGGTTCTACGCCCAGCCGTTCGAGCGAGGGTTCGGCACGACGATCGGCAACGCGCTGCGTCGCGTGCTGCTCTCCTCGATTGAGGGTGCGGCAATCACGGCAGTAAAGATCGACGGCGTGCTGCACGAGTTCTCGCCGATTCCCGGTGTGGTCGAGGACGCGACCGACATCATCCTCAACCTGAAGCAGATTCCGCTGAAGCTGCACGTCGACTACACGAAGACGTTGTACCTGCGGGTGGAGAAGCCCGGGATCGTGCGCGCGAAGGACATCGAAGTCGATCAGGACGTCGAGATCCTCGAGCCGGAAGCGCACATCGCGACGATATCCGAGGGCGGCAAGCTCCACATGGAGCTGCGCATGAAGCGCGGACGTGGCTACGTCTCAGCGGACAAGAACTTCGACGAGGATCTCGGCATCGGCTGGATCCCGGTGGACTCGGTCCATTCGCCGGTGAAGAAGGTGAACTACCTCGTCGAGGCCGCGCGGCTCGGACAGACCACCGACTACGACAAGCTCGACGATTGACGTCTGGACGAACGGATCGGTCACGGCGCAGGAGTCGGTCTCGCTCGCCGCCAAGCTGATTCGCGATCACCTGAACATCTTCATCAACCTCGATGATGCGGGTGAGTCGACGGATACGCAGGCGGAGCCGACGCGCGCCGGCGCGCTCAACGAGAATCTCGACAAGAGCGTCGAGGAGCTCGAGCTCTCCGTGCGCTCGTACAACTGCCTGAAGAACGCGAACATCCGAACCATCCGCGAGCTCGTGCAGAAGACCGAAGCCGAGATGCTGAAGACGAAGAACTTCGGCCGCAAGTCGCTGAACGAGATCAAGGAGATCCTGCACACGATGGGCCTGAGCCTGGGCATGCGGCTCGATCAGCCCGCGCAGGCGCATCAGGACTGACGTTTGACAGTAGGCGGTATGCAGTAGGCAGTAGGCGGCACGCAACGGTCTACGTGCATACGGCCTAGCCTACGCTCACTGCCTACTACGAGAATCACTCATGAGACACAACGTCGCACATCGAAAGCTTGGCCGCGTCACCGAGCATCGGCTCGCGTTGCTGCGCAACCAGGCCATCGCGCTGCTGCGTCACGAGCAGATCGAGACCACGATGCCGAAGGCGAAGGAGCTGCGGCCGTTCGTCGAGCGGCTGATCACCATCGCGCGGCGCGGGGTCGCGGCCGGAGAGGCCAACGGCAAGACGCTTCACGCGCGCCGGCATGGTGCTGGCCGAGCTGCCGGACAAGGAAGTGGTCGAGCAAGCTGTTCGAGACGCTGGCGCCGCGGTTCGCGGAGCGGCCGGGCGGTTACACGCGGATCCTGCGCGTGGGTTTCGCCGCGGGGATTCAGCCGAAGTCGCGCACGTCGAGCTGGTCGGCAGCGAGTACAACCCCGCTGCCAAGGCCGAGAAGGACGACGAGGCGAGGAAGCGCCCGAAGAAGGCGAAGGGCGTCGGCGAGCGCATCAAGCGCGCCGCGCAGCGCATGCGCGGCGGCAAGGGCGAGGGCGGTTCCAAGGCGCAGGCCGGCGGTCAGACCAAGGGCGCGGCGCGGAAGTCCACGACGCCACGAAAGGCCGGGCGGCTCCTAACCTTCGGCGCAACGTTAAAGGGCAGGTCATGCCACTTACACCTCTTCCGCCACCGCCTGTCCCGCGTTCCGCCTTCGCCGCCGCGATGATCTTCGCCTGGAACGCGTGCGGGACCTCTTCGTAGTGCGAGTACTCCATGTGGTACGACCCGCGCCCGCCGGTGGCTGACGTGAGGTGCTGCTCGTAGGTCAGCATCTCCGCCATCGGCACCTGCGCGCGGATGACCGTCATCGTCCCGCGCGTGTCCATGCCGGCGATGCGGCCGCGCCGGCCGTTCAGATCGCCCATCAGATCGCCGGCGAACTCGCTCGGCGCGTAGACCTCGACCTGCATCACCGGCTCGAGGATCGTCGGCCGCGCTCGCGTCATGGCGTCCTTGAACGCCAGCGAGCCGGCCATCTTGAACGACAGCTCGTTCGAGTCGACCTGGTGGTACGAGCCGTCGAAGACCGTCGCCTTGAAGTCCACCATCGGGTAGCCGGCGAGGAATCCGCGCATGCGGGCGTCCTGGATGCCCTTCTCGACGGCCGGCACGAACTGGCGCGGGATCGAGCCGCCGAAGATGTCGTCCTCGAACTGGAAGTCGCTGCCGCGCGGCAGCGGCTCGACCCTGATCTTGCAGTCGCCGAACTGGCCGTGGCCGCCCGTCTGCTTCTTGTGGCGGCCGTGCGCCTCGGTGGACGCCGTGATCGTCTCGCGGTACGGGATCCGCGGCGGCTTGAGGTTCACCTCGACGCCGAACCGCCGTTTCAGCTTCGCGACGGTGACCTCGATGTGGAGCTGTCCCTGGCCGGCGAGCAGCAGCTCGTGGTCTGCGGATCGCGCGCGTAGCTGATCGACGGATCCTCCTCCTCGAGGCGGTGCATCGCGCTGCTGATCTTGTCCTCGTCGCCGCGGCTCTTCGGCTCGATGGCGTAGGAGAGCACCGGCTCGGGGAACGTGATCGGCGGAATCTTGATGCTCGTCGACTTGTCGGCGATGACGTCGCTCGTGTGCGTGTCCTTCAGCTTGGCGACGGCGCCGAGGTCGCCGGCCTTCAGCTCGGGGACGTGCGTCTGCGTCTTGCCCTGCAGCGCGAGCAGGTGGCCCAGGCGCTCGGACGAGTCGCGGGTGGAGTTGAAGACGGTGGCGTCCGACTTCAGCGTGCCCGACACGACGCGCAGCATCGTGATGCGGCCGGCGAACGGATCGGCGATCGTCTTCCAGACGAACGCGGCGTACGGCGCCGCAGTCGGACGCCTTCACCGCCGTCTCGGCGCCCTGGCGATCGGTCGGCGCGGAAGTCGCGTTCGGCCGGCGACGGCGCGTAGCTGACGATCGCGTCGAGCAGCGGCTGGATCGCCGTCGCGTGCAGGCCCGACGTGCACAGCAGCGGGTAGATCTTCCCGGCCATCGTCGCCGTGCGCAGCCCGGCGACGAGCTGCTCCTGCGTGAGCGTGCCTTCGGCGAAGAAGGTCTCCATCAGCTGCTCGTCGACTTCGGCGACCATCTCGATGAGCTGCTCGCGCGCGTGCTTCGCGGCGTCGGCCAGCGAGCTCGGGATCTCGCCCTCGGTCATCTTGCCGTCGCCGCCGAACATCTGCGCCTTCATCCGGACCAGGTCGACGACGCCGGTGAACGCCTTCTCCTCGCCGAGGGGCAGCTGGATCGGGACGATCTCGCGCGCGCAGTCGCGGTGCAGCGACTCGAGCGTGCGCTCGAGGCTGGCGCGGTCGCGATCGAGCCGGTTGACCACGACGATGCGCGGCAGGCCGAGCGCGGCGGCTTCGGCCCAGAGCTTCTCGGTCTGCACTTCGACGCCGGCGACGGCGTCGACGACGACGAGCGCGGCTTCGACCACGCGGAGCGCGGCGCGCGCGTCGGTCAGGAAGTTGGCGAATCCCGGCGTGTCGATGATGTTGATTTTGGCCTTCTGCCACTCGGCGTAGGCGAGGCTGGAGGAGAGGGTGTGCTTGCGGGCGATTTCTTCTTCGTCGAAGTCGGTGACGGTGGTGCCGTCGTCGACCCGGCCGATGCGGTTGACCGCGCCCGCGACGAACAGCATGGTGGAGACCAGCTGTGTCTTGCCGCATCCTCCGTGGCCGACGATGGCGACATTCCGGAGGCTGGTGGCGTCGTAGACCTTCATACCGGGTATCCCTCCTGCCTCGCGGACGCGCGTGCGAAGCGGCGTCAGTCGCCCGGACGGGATGTCGTCCACGGCCGGGCCGGGTGTGTCCGCCAGAGGCGGGACACGGATCATAGTCACGGTTGTTACAGCGTCGCAAGACGGCGGCGACGCGCGAGGCCGAACCGTGCGGGCGATCGGCCGAAACCGGCTATATCGACAGTCATGTCGTGATACAAATTGTTGTTGGACAAATTTGTCGTGAAGTTGTGACGAGCCGCATCGCGCCCGTGCGTCGAGCGGCCGGCCGCTGCGGCTCTGGCTGCCGCCGATCCCGGATCGGCATCGCGGTGACGCGCGCATGAGGTCGTGCCGCGGCCGGCAGATCCGGCCGCTTCGCATGATTCAGACATTAATGTCTCAGATCCAAATGTAGGCGACAACTATGTCGTAGTCGTCGGCGCGCGGCCGTTCCGTCGCGATCGCGCGGATCTCGGCCGATTTCGCCAGTGATCCGCGCCGAGGCTCGCGTGCCCGGCTGCTGGCGTCCATTTTGCTCCCGCAGGCCAGCGCCGCCCCGCGGGCCGCCGGGCGTGAGTGGCTCATCCCGAACAGAGGTGACGAATGAACCAAGCTGATACCGCCTGGATGTTGATATCCACGGCTCTCGTGCTGTTGATGACGCCAGCGCTGGCCTTCTTCTACGGCGGGCTGGTGCGCTCGAAGAACGCGCTCAACACCATGATGATGAGTTTCATCTCGCTCGGGTTCGTGGGCGTGCTCTGGGCCCTCCTCGGCTATTCGCTGGCGCTTCACCGCCGGGCAACAACTGGCTTGGCGACCTGTCGAACGCCGTTCCTGAACGGCGTCGGGCTCGAGGCGAAGGGCACGATTCCGCACGCCCTCTTCATGGCCTTCCAGGGCACCTTCTGCATCATCACCGCGGCGCTGATCTCGGGCGCGATCGTCGAGCGCATGCGCTTCTCGGCGTACGTCGTGTTCATCTCGCTCTGGGCGCTCGTCGTCTACAGCCCGATCGCGCACTGGGTGTGGGGCGGCGGCTGGCTGGCCGACATGGGCGCGCTCGACTTCGCCGGCGGCACGGTCGTGCACGTCAACGCCGGCGTCGCGGCGCTGGCCGCGGCGCTCGCCGTCGGCAAGCGGCACGGACTATCGGTCAGACGCTCGATCGTGCCGCACAACGTGCCGTTCGTGCTGCTCGGCGCCGGGCTGCTGTGGTTCGGGTGGTTCGGCTTCAACGCCGGCAGCGCGCTGGCGGCGAGCCCGATTGCCGGCCTCGCGTTCGTGACGACGATGCTGGCGCCGGCGGCGACGCTGGTGGTCTGGACGTTCCTCGACGTGATGCGATCGGGCAAGCCGACGGCCGTTGGCGCGGCGACGGCGATCGTCGTCGGCCTCGTGGCGGTGACGCCGGCGGCCGGCTTCATCAGCCCGATGAACGCGCTGATGCTCGGCGGGATCGCGGCGGTTCCCGAGCTACTTCGCGATTCAGCTCCGCGCCAAGACGTCGCTCGACGATTCGCTCGACGTGGTCGCCGCGCACGGCGTCGGCGGAACGGTCGGCGCGCTGCTGACCGGCGTGTTCGCCGACAAGAGCCTCAACGGGCTCGCCGACGGCGCGCTCTACGGCAACCCGGGACAGTTGCTGATTCAGGGCACGGCGGTCCTGGCGGCGATCGTCTACAGCGGCGTCGTCAGCTTCGTCCTGCTCAAGCTGATCGGCCTGGTCATTCCGCTTGCGCGCGACGGCGTCCGAGCAGGTCGAAGGGATCGACATCACGGCGCACGGCGAAGAGGCCTACATGCATGCGAGCGGTGCGGCGATGCTGGAGACCTCGGTCAGAGGCGATGGCGAGCAGCCGGCGTTCAAGCCGGCGCGCAGCGAAGTGTGAAGCGGCGACGGCGAAGCGATTCGTAGAAGGCCGGCGGCATCGAGGGCGGTGCCGCCGCTCACAACCACAAGGAATCAATCGCGGAGGAATGGATGCTCTCGATGTCTGGAGTACGGAAGAACGCACTGGCCCTGGCGCGCGGCGTGCACGTTGATCCTGGCAAGCACCCCGGCATGGGCGCAGGACGCGCCCGCGGCCGATCCGAATCCGGGTGCGCTGACGATCACTGGCTCGATCGACTTTCTGAACCAGTACATGTTCCGCGGGATCCGACAGAACTCGACGGGCTTCGCGACGTGGCCGGCCGTCGATCTGGGCATCGCGGCGTATCCGGTGACGGCGGGTTGAAGAGCGTGGGCATCAACTTCGGCACGTGGAACAGCCTGCACAGCGGCGACACCGGCGCCGACGGCCCGAGCGGGAAGCTGTGGTACGAGTCGGACTTCTACGCGACGCTCGGTCTGGGCTTCGGCGGCGGCACGTCGTTCAGCACCACCTACACCGCCTACACCAGCCCGAACAGCGGCTTCACCACGGTCAAGGAGATCATGTTCAAGTTCGGCGTCGACGACAGCGGATATCTCGGCAAAGGCGCGGTGAAGCCGTACGTCGCTCGTCGCGCAGGAGTTCGACACCGACATCGCCACGCGGCCAGGCTGACGGCGGCGCTGAACGCCGGCACCTACATGGAGCTCGGGGTCGCCCCCGGCTACTGCGGCGAGCAGGGCGAGCATCGCGTTTCCGATCAAGGTGGGTTTCAGCCTGAGCGACTACTACGAGAACCCGGAGACCGGAGAGGACGAGAAGTTCGGCTTCTTCAGCATCGCCGGGATCGTGACCGTGCCGCTCGGCGGCACGACGAGCTTCGGCGCGTGGAACGTGCACGGCGGCGTAGAATACCAGGCGCTCGGCACGACCACCGAGTTCTTCAACGGTGGCGACAGCAACCAGGTGATCGGTTCTTTCGGGATCGGGTTCTCGTACTGAGCCGAGCCTCGCGGGAGGCGGCGTATGAGCGGAGCAGAACGGCGACCGGGTGGCTGTTGGTGTCTGTGTGCTGGCGTGAGGTGCTGTCAGCGGTCACCGCGTCGCCGGCACGGGCCCAGGGTTCGGCGGATCCGAATCCTGGGGCCGTGACGTTGACCGGCGGGTTCGACTTCGCGAACGCGTATTTCTTCCGTGGAATCCCGCAGGATGACACCGGCGTCGTCATGTGGCCGTACGGCGATCTGGGCTTCGCGCTCTTCTCCGGGGAGGGTGGCCTCAAGAGCGTCGGCGTGAACGTCGGGACGTGGAACAGCCTGCACACGGGAGATGCGGGCAGCGACGGCCCGAGCGGCGAGTTGTGGTACGAGTCCGACTTCTACGCGACGCTGGGTCTGGGGTTCGGAAGGGCACGACCGTCGGCGTGACCTACACGGCGTACACGAGCCCGAACGGACTGTTCGGGACCGTGAAGGAGATCTCGTTCAAGCTCGCCGTTGACGACAGCGGCCTGCTCGGGAGCGGCGGCGGTCAAGCCGTACGTGCTGCTGGCGCAGGAGCTCGATGGGCAGGCCGATGGGGGTGCGAGCGAAGGCACGTATCTCGAACTCGGCGATCGGTCCTGGTTACTCGGCGCTCGCGGGCGAGTCGTGACGGTCCCGGTCAAGGTGGGCCTCAGCCTCGGCGACTACTACGAGGGTTTCGCCGGCGACGAGACCTTCGGGTTTTTCAGTGTGGCCGGCGTGGTCACGGTTCCGTTCACGAGCATGCCGACGAGGTTCGGCAGCTGGAACATTCACGGAGGTGTCGAGTTCCTGATGCTGGGTGACCGGAACGAGGCGGTCTTCGGTGACAGTTCGCATGTGATTGGCTCCATCGGGATAGGTCTCAGCTACTACGCGCGTCCCGCGCGTTGGCGATTCCGACACGCTGACCTCGGTCCCGGACGACTTCTCGGCTCCACTGGCTTCGGTGCGACGCGTCGGGACTACGTCCACTTGCGCGTATGCTTGAGCCCGCTACGGGAGACAATCACGCTATGGCAGTCACGCAGCCGGGACCGAGCGGCTCGGCGCTCGTCGCGGCGCTCGAAGCCGCGACGGTCAGAGCTCCAGGCCGACGTGTTGCGCGGGGCGGGCGGGCGCGCGGCGCTCGAACGCTACGCCGATCGCGTCGACGCCATGCTGCGGCAGCTGTTTGCCGACGCCGGTGGCGCAGGCGCACGAGGTCGTCGTGCTCGCGCTCGGCGGCTACGGCCGGCGGCATCTGTGTCTCCACTCGGACATCGACCTGCTGATCCTGTTCGGCGGCCGCATCGGCGCCTGCCCAGGAGGAGTTCCTGCGGGCGTTCCTGAACCCGCTCTGGGATCTCGGCGTGGTGATCGGCCATCAGGTGCGGGAGCTCGACGAGTTCTCGACTCTCGAAGCGGACAACCCGGAGTTCCTGCTGGCGCTGCTCGATGCGCGCCCGGTCGCCGGGCTCCGCGTGCTGTTCGATCGGTTCCGTGCCGCTGTTTCACACCGCCGCGACGCACGCGCTACATCCTGAAGTCGCTGCTCGAGTTGATCGACGCGCGACACGCGGCGCTTCAACGCGACGCTGTATCAGCTCGAGCCCGATGTCAAGGAAGCGCCCGGCGCGCTTCGCGACCTGACGGCGGCGCGCACGATCGCGATGCTGACCGATCCGCTGCTCCTGCGGCGCGGGCCGGCCGATCCGGCACGGGTCGATCAGGCGGAGGACTTCCTGCTGCGCGTGCGTTCGACGCTGCACCTGAATGCCGGGACGCAATCAGAACATCCTCAGCCACGAGATGCAGGAGCGGACGGCGGACCTGCTGGGATATCCCGGCGCCGAGCCGCGTCAGCGGGTCGAGCGTCTCATGAGCGACTACTTCCGGCACGCGCGGACGGCCCACCGCTCTCTGTCATGGGCGAGGAAGGGCGCTCCCGTGCCGGTCGGGCCGAACCTCGGCGTGTCGCGCGACGGCATCCGCTTCCTCGATCCGATTCAGGCGGCGCGAAATCCCGGCGACCTGGATCGGCGCGTTCCAGGCCGCGATCGACGCCGACACGACGGTGTCCGAGGAAGCGCTGTCCTGCATTCAGCAGCACGTCGATCGCTTTCGCGCCGACGACTTCTTTCCGGAGCCGCGCGATCGGGCCGCGCTGCTGACGCTGCTCAAGCCGCGGAAGGGTCTGTACGACCGGCTGTCGGAGATGCACGACTGCGGGCTGCTCGGGCGCGTGTTCCCGGAGTTCCAGGCGATCTCGTGGCGGGTGGTGCGCGACTTCTACCACAAGTACACGGTCGACGAGCACACGCTGCTCACGATCCGGAACCTCGAGCGGCATCTCGACGACCGAGGTGCCGTATCGACTGCGCTTCCGCAACATCCTGGGCGAGATCGATCGGCCCGAGCTGCTGGTCCTGGCGCTGCTGCTGCACGACGTCGGCAAGTGGCGCGACGACGACCACGCGCTCGAGAGCGTGCGCATGGCGGTCGAGGCCGCTCGAGCGTCTGCAGCTCGACGCCGAAGCGCGCGAGACGGTCCTCTTCCTGATCCGGCATCACCTGCGCATGTCGCTCGTCGCGTTCCGGCGCGACACCGAGGATCCCGAGATCGTCAAGGACTTCTCGGCGTTCGTCGGCAACGAAGAGCGGCTCAAGATGCTCACGCTGATGACGCTGGTGGACGTCGAAGCGGTCAGCCCGGAGACGCTGACGCCGTGGAAAGAGGAGCTGCTCTGGCGGCTCTACGTCGACACCTACAACCACCTGACGCAGCGCTACGGTGACGAGGTCATCGAGCGCAACCAGGCCGGGCTTGAACGATCTGCTGAAGCAGCGGCCCGACGATCTCACCGTCGCCGAGATCACGCAGATTCCTCGAGGGGCTGCCGCAGCGCTACCTCCAGCTCTTCGCGCGCGACGTCATCTACCGCCACGTGCGGCTGGCGCGCGACATCCATCCCGACGAAGTGCACCTGTCGCTCGAGCGCGGCGAGGCCGTCGGTCTGGTCGCTCGCCGTCGCGACGCTCGACAAGCCGTTTCTGTTCTCGAACATCTGCGGCGTGCTCTCGTCGTTCGGCATGAACATCATTCGCGGGCACGCGCTGACCAACCCGAACGGTCTGGTGCTGGACGTCTTCCAGTTCACCGACGACGAGCGTTTCCTCGAGCTCAATCGGGACGGCCAGGATCAGGTGCTGCACGTGCTGGAGGACGTCGTCTCCGGGCGCGCCGATGTCGCCGCGCGGCTGCGGCCGCGCGAGCAGGGCGTGCTGCGCGCCGAAGGGGCGCCCGAGGTTTCCGCCCGTCGTCCGCGCCGACAACCAGGCGTCGGGCCGCTACACCATTCTCGACATCGTGGCGACGCAACGCGCTCGGCCTGCTGTACCGGATCAGCCGCGTCATTTCCCAGCACGGCTGCGACGTCGACCTCGTGCTCATCGCCACCGAGGGCGAGAAGGCGATCGACGTGTTTCACATCACCAAGGGTGGATCGAAGCTCACCGAGGCGGAGCAGCAGGCGCTGACGTCCGACCTACACCGCACACTGGAGGGTTCACTATGAAATTGATCAAGTGCATCATTCGTCCGAACAAGGTCGATGAGGTCAAGGACGCGCTCGCGAAGCTGAGCATCGCCGGCATGACGGTGACCGAGGTCCGCGGCCACGGCAAGCAGAAAGGGCACACGGCCATCTACCGCGGCAAGGAATACAACGTCAGCCTGCTGCCGAAGATGGAAATCGAGATCGTGGTGCCGGACAACATGGCCGACGACGTGGTGAAGGCGGTGGTGCAGGCGGCCCGGACCGGTGAAATCGGCGACGGGCGGGTGTTCGTCCTCCCGGTGCTCGAGAGCTATCGAATCAGAACCGGCGAAAAGGAATCCTGATCGTCGGCCGGCGGTGGCGGCGCCCCGTTCCGTGATCGTGGGACGCGGGGCGCAGCGACCCCCGGCCTCGCGCCGTGGACGATTCCGACAGTCATGTCGCCAGACTTTCCAATCCATACACTCTCGTCTGAATTCGATTCCGGGCTGCCGCAGGCGCAGGGCGCCGGCGCACGCCGGTTGCCGGCCAGTTCCGGCGTGATCGCAGAACGGAGGCGACGCGGCGATCTGGCATCGGCGTTGCCAGCAGATCAGCGGCTCCTGCGTATGGCCTCCCACCGAATCCCTTTCGAATCGCTCTCGGCGGCCGAACGAAGCCGCCTGATGGCCGACAACGACCGGCTGCGGCAGCAGCTGCGCGACCGTCATCGGCTGGCGGACCTCGCCGGCAACAGTCGGGCGATTCGTCGGCGTCTGCGACCTGATCGCCCAGGTCGCGCCCTCCGCGCACAGCGTGTGCCTGCAGGGCGAGGAAGGCGTCGGGAAGACGCGGGCCGCGCGTGCCATCCACGCAGCGTCGACGCGGTCCGCGCGGTCCGTTCATCACCGTCAGCTGCTCGTCGCTGCTCGAGGCGGACGTCGATGCCCAGCTGTTCGGATTCGGACGTCGCGACGAGCGCACGCCGCGCCACGTCGGCGGCTGTGCCGGCCGGGCGGAGGGTGGAACGCTGTTTTTCGATGACGTCGCCGACCTTGGTCCGCTCGCGCAGCAGACGGCTGCTGCGGCTGGCGCGCGATCGCACGTGGGACACGACCCGGCAGCGTGCCCGCGCCGGTGAACGTGCGCGTGATCGCGGCCACGACTCGCGATCTCGAAGCAGGAGGTCGCGGCGGGCCGATGCCGACGGATCTCTGGGAGCACCTTGGCGCGTTGACGATTTCAGATGCCGCCGCTCCGCGAGCGAAAGGCGCGACCTGCCGGTGCTCGACCGACCTGTTCGTCGAGCAGTTTGCGCGCGAACACGTGCGCGGCGTCCGAGGCGTGTCCACCCGCGCGATGGACATGCTGATGAACTACGACTGGCCCGGCAACGTGGGTCAGTTGCGCGCGCACCATCGAGCGGGCCGTGGTCCTGACGAGCGGACCGGTGATCCATCATCACCATCTTCCGCTCGAGATTCAGGCATCCGGCGACTCCGATGCGTGCCGACGCTCGGACTGAGCGAAGCGCTCGAGGCGTACGAGAAAGAGCTCCTCCAGGATGCCTTGCGCCAGGCGAGAGGCGTGCGCTCCCAGGCGGCGCGTCTGCTGATGACTTCCGAACGCGTGTTCAGCTACCGGCTGCGAAAGCACCGCATCGACACCAGGCGCTTCAAGGCGTCGTGACGTGCGTACTCGGTCGTATTCGTGGCGGAGAGCTTCGATCGGATCGAGGCGGGAAGCGCGAACGGCCGGCACCATGCCGAAGAAGATGCCGACCGCGGCCGAGAAGCCAAGGCCGATCGCGAAGGACCACCACGGCAGCGAGATGGGGAAGCCGGTGGCGAAGCTGATCGCCACGCCGATGCCGCTTCCGCACAGAATCCCGAGGACGCCTCCCACGGACGTCAGGACCGCAGCTTCCGCCAGGAACTGAAGGAGGATCTCCTGCCGCCGGGCGCCGAGCGCCTTCCGGACGCCGATCTCGCGCGTGCGCTCGGTGACCGAGATCATCATGATGGCCATCACGCCGATGCCGCCCACCATGAGGGCCACCGAGGAGATGACGACGAGCGCGAGAAAGACCGCCTGGCTGATCTGATCCCACAGCCGCAGGATCGCGTCCTGGCCGCCGATCTCGAAGTCGTTCGGTTCATCCAGCTTCAATCCGTGCCGGATGCGCATGATCTCCTCGACCTCGGCCACGGCCTGGTCACGTGTGGCCGCTTCTCGACGGGCACGATCGGTGATCGTGGCGCTGCCGCCGCCGCCGAAGGCGCGTCGGGCGTTGGTGCTGAACACGACCTGATGGGTGGTCTGCGGGATCACGACGAAGTCGTCGGCCTGAGGAAACGGGGATGGCCGCTTGCCGAGCACGCCGACGACGGTGTACTCGATCGCGTCGATGCGGACCTTCTTGCCGATCGGATCGAGCCCGGACGGAGCGAACAGCGCCTGATACGGATTGTTGGCGAGCACGACCACGCGCCGCCGGCGCTGGACCTCGGACTCGGTGAAGAAGCGGCCGAAGGCGAGCTTGACGAAGTTCACGGCGGCGAACTGTTCGGTCGCGCCGAGCACGCCGAGCGTGGGCGTGCGCTGCCCGCCGTAGGACACGCGGCCGACCGTCTGACCTCCGATGCCCTGGCCCATCCAGATATCGACGATGCCGACCGACGGCGCCAGCTTCTCGATCGCCTTGGCGTCGTCGACGGTCAGGTTCGGCCGGCGCATGATCTCGGCGAAATCGGCGCCTCCGGCAAGGCTCACGGCGCTGGCCTTGCTGAGCATGATCGTGTTGGGGCCGAGCTCGCGGATCATGTCGCGGAGCGACTCGTCGAAGCCGCGGATGAGCGACGTCATCCCCACGATCGAGGTGATGCCGATGACGACGCCGAGGATCGTCAGCGCTGATCGCATCTTGTTCGTGCGCAGCGTGTCGAGCGCCATCACGAACACTTCGCGCCAGAGACCCCTATTCACGTCTGCAGTGCCTCGATGGGATCGAGCGATGCCGCTCGCGACGCGGGGTAGGCGCCGAAGAAGAGGCCGACGGCGGCGGTGATGCCGATGCCGAGCACGACCGACCACATCTCGAGCCGCGCCGGCAGTGGCGTGAACGCCGCGATCGCCGTCGCGGCCAGCGATCCGAGTGCGATGCCGATCATGCCCGCCGAACGTGGACAGCGTGATCGACTCGGTGAGCACCTGCGTCATGATGTCCTTGCGCTTCGCGCCGAGCGCCTTGCGCAGCCCGATCTCGCGCGTCCGTTCGCTCACGACCATCAGCATGATGTTCATGATGACGATGCCGCCGACGACGAGCGACAGCGCGACGATGCCGACGAGGACGGCGAAGATTCCGCTCGTCACCTGCCGGTAGAGATTGAGAATCGTCTCGGACGTGAAGATGCCGAAGTTGTCCGGCTCGCGTGGCTTCAGCCGGCGGCTGACACGCAGCGCCACCGTCGCATCGTCCATGGCGGCCGGCATGACATCGGTGGATGATCGGCTTGACCATGAGCTGCAGCGACTGCCGGGCGCCGAAGAGGCGCTGATAGGCGCCGAGCGGGATCACCGCGTAGTTGTCCTGCGAATTCCCGAAGAACGATCCCTTCTGTTCGCTGACGCCGACGACGCGGAAATTGATGCCCGGCGATCTTGATGGTCTTGTCGAGCGGATTGATGTCGCCAAACAGCCGATCCGCGAGCCCCCAGCCAAGCAGCGCCACCGGCTGGCCGCGCTCCACCTCGACCGGCTCATCATGCGTCCCGTCTCGACGCTGAAGGTCGAGAAGTCGCTGTAGGAGCTCGTGACTCCCTGAATCTGGGCGTTGTCGACTTCCTCGGTTCGATACGACACGCTCGCATTGCTGGTTCGCCTGTGCGGCGACCGAAGCGATGATCGGGCTGAAGGCGCGAATCGCTTCGGCTTCGTCGATCGTGATGAGCGGATTGTTGCGCGCGCGCTCCTCGTCGTCCTCGTTGAAGATCGGCGGGCGCCGTTGAATCGTGAATGAATCCGCACCGATATCGCTGACGATCGCATCGGCGACCATCCCGTTCATGCCCTGGATGAGCGTGACGACGGTCACGATGGACGTGACCGCCACGATGTTGCCGAGCACCGTCATGAACGATCGCAGCTTGTTGGCCCAGATGGCCTGAAGCGCGATGACGATGGAATCGAGGACCTGGTTCATGGAACGCCCGGGCCCGTGCCTTACTGGTCGTCTGCGCGTGTTCTGCTGAATCTGCACGGCCTGGCCGTCGGCAGAGTTCCCGAACCGACGCGAACGGTCCCGTGATGACCTGATCTCCGGCCTTGAGGCCGTCCAGCACCTCGAAGTACTGCTCGCCCGCGACGCCCACCTTGACCGGCAGGAAGATCGCCTTGTCCGTCGCGGATCGCGAAGACTCCTTCGGTCTCCTTCCGCGTGTGCCCGGGCGGCGGTTCGTTGGAGGCGCTCAACGGGTGTCTCGATGTTCGTTCCACGCCGGCGGCGGGTCGGCGTCTCGCGGACCATCTCACCCTTGTCGTTGTAGAGCATCTCGCGCACGGTCAGCGCCTGAATCGGCACGGAGACGACGTCCGTCCGCTTCGCCGTTGTGATTTCCGCGGTGCACGTGAATCCCGGACGGATGTCGGGCACCTGCTCCTCGAGCGTGATCACCACCTTGAACGTGGTCGCCTGTCGCTGGCCGCTGCTCTGCTGCGTGCTCGTCTCGTCTGGATCGGGCTGTTGCCGATCTCGGTCACGCGCCCCTGGAACGTCCGATCGGGCACCGCGTCGATCGTCACCCTGGCTTCCTGATTGAGCGCCACGGTCGGAATCTCCGTCTCGTCGACTTCGACCTCTGCTTCGATCACCGACATGTCGGCGATGGTCAGCAGGACGGATCCTGCGTTGTTCATCGTCCCGAGGACGGCGGTTTCACCCTCCTCGATGCTGCGCCGCGTCACGAGACCGTCCATTGGCGCCGTGATGATGATCTGATTCAGGTTGTAGCGCGTCGTCGACAGGCTGGCCTGCTCCTGCCGGATTCGAGCTTCGTTCGTTTCGATGTCCTGCGTCCGCGACCCGGAGATCGGCTTCGCGAACGGCGACCTCGTTCTGCGCTTGCTCGAGATTCTCGCGCGTCGTCAGTCCTTCTTTCCAGAGATCCTCCTGACGCTTCAGATTCTGGCGGGCGAGGTCGAGGTTCGCGCGCCCTTGCTCGACTTGCGTGCGCGCCGATAGCAGCGACGATTGGGCGGCGGCGACGCTGGCTTCTCCGCGCTGCATCTGTCCCTCGAGTTGCTTCGGATCGATCTCGAGGAGGAACTGTCCGGCCTTCACGCGCTGGCCCTCTTCGACAGCGACGCGAGTTACGCGTCCCGTGGTGTTGGCAGAGACGTTCACCTGACGCTTGGGCTGCACTTTGCCCGATGCCGAGACGATCGCTTCCAGGTCGCGTGCCCGCAGTGCCTCGGCCTGCAACACTGAGGCCGGTGTCGCGCCGGTAATACAGATTGGCCGCAACGACCGCGGCACCGAGCAGGACGACTCCCAGAACGATGAGAACCTTCTTTCCTGTCATTACCGCTCCCCTAGGAACCGGACGTGAAAACCGCGATCAGCAACGCGATGACGACGTAGAGGCCGATGAACGTCGTCGCAATGGGTCCTGTTCGACGCTTGTAGAGCACGCCGAGCCCGATAGCGAGAACGACCATCCACCACAGCAGGAACATGTCGATCGAGCGGAGCATCACCGCCAGAAACGACGTCTCCTCCAGCATCGGCAGGAAGACGCCGAGATTGGCGCCGGGCGGACGCACGCCGACAGGTTTGGCGCCAACAGCCAACATGCCCGCGACGAACAGAGCAGAGAACGCGGGGATGATGCCGGCATGATTCATCACAGCGAATACCTGCTTGAACGTGCCGTTGCCTCCCATCAGTGTCGTGAAGATCCCTGTGATGATTCCCGCGACGGCGGCACCGAACAGCGGACCAAGCACGAAGACGCCGACGGCGTAGCCAACCGGGAGGTAGCCGATGAATCGCTCCATGTTGGCGAGCTGCTCATCCGAGACTGTGTTACCTCGCGACTCGATTGCACGGACCTGCTGGTCGACGATGGCGTCCTGCATGTCCTGCGACGCCAGAATCACGTAATACGCCGCCGACGTCATCGACCAGCGTGACGACCATGACTCCCAACCAGCGAGGCTTCGCCACAATCGCGGCGAATGTCTCCCGCGGGGAGAAGAGCACCCCGACCATCCGGGCGGCGAGGCCGGGAAGCGGCTTGTTCTGTACGCTGTCAGGAACCGATGCAACGTCGGTCACGGAGATGCCCCTCAAAAATGATGTCGGATTCGGCCGCCAGACCGGTTGGCCTAGCACTGCGGGGTCAACACAAACTCCTGATACGAAAGTTCTTGGCTTCGGTTCCCTCTATTTTCTCTCATGATCGCTCGCTCTGCCGTAACGCGCAAATCTCTCGGCCGATACACTGAGCGGCTGTCCAAGTTTCCCTTCGAGGTCCGCATGTGACGAGATCCCCGGGTCCGATTGTTTTCTTTGCCATCCTGATGTGGCGTTCCACCGCTCCGGCCTCCGCGCAGATTGTGGAAAGCTGTTGGCAGCAGAGCACTTGGCATGGGTGGGGCCTTCGTGGCTGTGGCCGACGACAGCACAGCGACGTGGTGGAATCCGGCGGGTCTTGCGGCTGGGCCTTTCTTCGAGGTGACGCTCGGCTGGGCAACAACCGATATCGAGAACGACCAACCGCCCGAAAGGCACGACGAAGCTGCCTGGGTCGCTGTGTCCACGCCCCCGTTCGGGTTCAGCTATTACCGCTTGCGAATCACGGATATAGGACAGTTTCGCACTATCGCGGCCGATGCGGGGGGCCGAGAAGATAGACGAGCCGCAGTGCCCGATTGGTCGCTCTCCGCCAGCCAGTTAGGAGCCACCCTCGTACACACGGTGGTCTCGGATCTCCATGTCGGGACGACGCTGAAATATCGTGCGGGCGAGTGAGTCGAGGCTGGATCTCGCCGAGTGGCTGCACAACGGGTTCGACATGCGATTGACTTGGTGGCCTGTCCGTGAAAGGGCCTATTCGCGTGGGTGGAGTGGTGCGCAACGTTCTGGCAGCCGAACTTGGGGCTGTGAGTTTGCCGCGTCAGGCGCGAGTGGGCGTGGCCTTCGATGCGTCGAGGGTGAGCAGCCGCAACGTGCTCGTGGCCTTGGATGCCGACGTCGACGCGTACGACACCCCCTATGGCGAGCGACGCGTCGTCGCTGTCGGGACTGAAGGGTGGGCTTTGGGACGGCGGCGTGGGCATTCGGGCAGGGGCCAGATTCAATACGGTCGGGCTAGAGGAGCAGGCCTACACGGCCGGAGCAAGCGTCGCGGTTCGTTCCGGGAGTTTTCGTGGATGGGCACGGGGTGTTCGGCGGAGCCGACGACGAAAGCGGCTGGGGCATTGGGCCAGGGTCACGTTCTGACGATTCACGTGAGATAGGCCGGTTTCTTTTTCATGGCGGTTCGAATCGGAGAGCTGCTTCTCAAAGAGAAGCGCATAACGCCTGAGCAACTCCAGGAGGCACTGAACTACCAGCGCCAGAACGGGGGAAAGCTCGGCTTCAATCTGATCAAGCTCGGGTTCGTCAAAGACGACGAGATCACCGCTCTCCTGAGCAAGCAGTACGGCGTGCCGTCGATCGCCCTCGGGCAATTCGACGTGGATGCGACCGTCGTCAAACTCGTTCCCTCCGAAACCGCGCTGAAATACCAAATCATCCCGCTCTCGAGGTCTGGCGCCACGCTGACCATCGCGATGACGGACCCGACGAACGTGTTCGCCATGGACGACATCAAGTTCATGACGGGCTACAACGTCGAGCCGGTCGTGGCGTCGGAAACCGCGGTCGTCGACGCGATCACGAAGTACTACGGGAAGACCGGGACCACAAACGGGAATGGCGGAGGATACGCGGCGGCTTCGGGGCCGAGCGCGCTCGAGGTCGCGAGCAAGGCGCTCGATGACATGCCGGTGCTGGCCGACACCGGCGATGTCGAGGTCCTGGAGGAGTTCGAAGAGATCAGCGCGGAAGCGCTCGCCAAGCAGGGCGAGGAAGCGCCGGTCATCAAGCTTGTGAACGTGATCCTGATGTCGGCGATCCAGAAGGGCGCGAGCGACATCCACATCGAACCGTACGAGAAAGAACTGCGCGTGCGGTACCGCATCGACGGCATTCTCTACAACATCATGCAGCCGCCGATGAAGTTCCGCGATGCGATCACCTCGCGCATCAAGATCATGTCCAAGCTGGACATCGCCGAGAAGCGGCTCCCTCAGGACGGCCGCATCAAGATCCGCTTCCAGGATGGCGGCGAGATGCGCGACATCGACTTCCGCGTCTCCTGTCTCCCGACGCTGTTCGGCGAAAAGATCGTCATGCGTCTGCTGGACAAGACGAAGCTGATGCTCGACATGACCAAGCTCGGGTTCGAGTCCGAGTCGCTGCAGAAATTCGAGCACGCCATTTCGAAGCCGTGGGGCATGGTGCTCGTGACCGGCCCCACCGGGTCTGGTAAGACCAATACGCTGTACTCCTCGATCGCTCGTATCAACACGGTCGAGACCAACATCATGACGGCCGAGGACCCGGTCGAATTCAACCTGATGGGCGTCAACCAGGTTCAGGTGCGCGAGAACATCGGTCTCAACTTCGCGGCTGCGCTACGCAGCTTCCTCCGCCAGGACCCGAACATCATCCTCGTCGGCGAAGTCCGCGACTTCGAAACGGCGGAAATCGCGGTCAAGGCCGCACTGACCGGACACCTCGTGCTCTCGACGCTGCACACCAACGACGCGCCGAGCACGATCAACCGACTCATGAACATGGGCATCGAGCCGTTCCTCGTGGCGAGTTCGCTCAACCTCGTCTGCGCGCAGCGCCTCGTGCGCAGAATCTGCAAGAACTGCACGGAACCAGACCCGACTCCACCCCCCGCGCTGATGCAGGCCGGCTTCTCTGCCGAAGATGCAAAGAAGGTGGTTCCCAATCGCGGCAAGGGTTGCGAGAAGTGCAACAACACCGGCTACAAGGGCCGTGTCGGTCTCTACGAAGTCATGGAGATCACCGAGGAAATCCGTGAGCTCGTGCTCGTCGGCGCCTCCGCGCTCGAACTCCGGCGGAAGGCGGTCGAAGAGGGCATGCTCACGCTGCGTGCCAGCGGGCTCAGAAAAGTGAAGGACGGCGTAACGACGATCGAAGAGATCGTCCGGGAGACGGTGAAGTAATGCAGACACTGCCCGAATTGCTGCAGACGCTGGTGCAGATGGAGGGATCCGACCTCCACATCACGACGAACACGCCGCCCCAGATCCGAGTTCACGGCCACCTGACGCGGCTGGATGGCGCGGCACTGACGCCGTCCGAAACGAAGCAGCTCGCGTACAGCGTGCTCACCGATGCGCAGAAGAAGCGGTTCGAAGAGACGCTTCGAGCTCGACTTCTCGTTTGGTATCAAGGGTCTGGCGCGCTTCCGCGTGAACATGTTCAACCAGCGCGGCGCGGTCGGCGCAGTCTATCGACTGATCCCCGAGCAGATCCGAAGCTTCCAGGAGCTGAGCCTGCCGCCGGTTCTCGCCACGCTCGCAGAGCGGCCGCGTGGACTCGTGCTCGTCACCGGCCCGACTGGATCCGGTAAGTCGACGACGCTCGCGGCGATGCTCGACAAGATCAACAAGGAGCGCCGCGATCACATCCTCACGATCGAGGACCCGATCGAATTCGTGCACCAGCATCAGGGCTGTCTGGTCAACCAGCGCGAGGTGCACAGCGATACCGAGAGCTTCAGCAACGCGCTGCGCGCCGCACTTCGTGAAGACCCCGACATCGTCCTCATTGGCGAAATGCGCGACCTCGAGACGGTCGAGTCTGCGCTGCGCATCGCGGAAACGGGCCACTTGACGCTCGCCACGCTGCATACGAACTCGACGTCACAGACGATCAACCGCATCATCGATATCTTTCCCGCGCACCAGCAGAGTCAGATCCGCACGCAGTTGTCGCTCGTCATCGAAGGCATCGTCTGTCAGGCACTGCTTCCGAAGATTGGCGGCGGCCGCGTCGTGGCGCTCGAGATCATGGTGCCGACGGCGGGCATCCGGAACCTGATTCGCGAGGACAAGGTCCACCAGATCTACTCCGCGATGCAGACCGGTCAGGAAAAGATGGGCATGCAGACGATGAATCAGTCGCTCGCGACGCTGTATCAGAAGCGACTGATCACGCTCGAAACGGCACTGATGGCGTCGTCGAATCGCGACGAGCTGCAGGACTTGATTAATCGAGGCGTCGGTGTTGTCGCTGGCGCAGGACTCCGTACGGGAACAACCGGAAGACCCACTGGGCGGTAGTCGTAGGCGGTAGCAGCAGTAGGGGCGGGTCTTCAGACCCATCTGCGGAAGTGGTGGAGTAGCAGGTAATGGCCACATTTGCATATAGCGGACGGACACGGCAGGGGCGCACGGTCACTGGCGAGCGCATCGCCGAAACGATGGACGGGGCGGTTGCCGCCCTGCGCCGCGAGCAGATCCTCGTCACGCAGATCAGCCCGCTGAAGGAAGCGGCGGCCAAGGCCGCCAAGCCATCGGGCAAAAGGTCAGCGCGAAGAACCTGGCGGTCTTCACACGCCAGTTCTCGGTCATGATCGACGCCGGCCTGCCGCTCGTTCAGTGTCTCGAGATCCTCGGAACGCAGGAAGAAGACAAGAACTTCGCATCGGTCATTCTCGCAACTCGGACCGACGTCGAAAGCGGCGCCTCGCTGGCGGATGCGATGAAGAAGCATCCCAAGGCGTTCGACCCGCTGTTCACGAACATGATTGCGGCGGGCGAGGCCGGCGGTATTCTCGACACGATTCTCAAGCGCCTGGCGACCTACATCGAAAAGGCCGTCAAGTTGAGAGGTCAGGTCAAGTCCGCCATGATCTACCCGGTCGCGGTCATCGTGATCGCGGTCCTCGTCGTGGGCGTCATTCTGTGGAAGGTCATCCCGACCTTTGCCAGCCTGTTTTCCGGCCTTGGCGCCGAGCTCCCGCTGCCCACGCGGATCGTCATCGCGGCCAGCAACGGGCTCGTCCGCTTCATGCCGTTCATTCTGGTCGGTATCGGTGCGGCGGTATTCGGGTTCCGCGCGTACTACAACTCGACGAACGGACGCAGGGTCATCGATGCGATCACGCTCAAGCTGCCGGTGCTCGGTCAGCTGATGCGCAAGATCGCGGTCGCGCGATTCTGTCGAACGCTGTCGACCCTGCTGGCCTCTGGCGTCTCGATTCTCGAGGCCCTCGACATCACGGCGCGCACGGCCGGCAATGCGATCATCGAAGAAGCGATCATGACCACGCGGAAGAGCATCGAGCGCGGTGAAACGATCGCGGATCCATTGAAGGAAACCGACGTCTTCCCCTCGATGGTGGTGCAGATGATCAGCGTTGGTGAGGCAACGGGCGCGCTCGACACGATGCTCGGCAAGATCGCCGAGTTCTACGAAGAAGAGGTTGATGCCGCGGTGGCGGGGTTGCTCACCCTGCTCGAGCCCATCATGATCTTCTTCCTCGGTGTGTGGTTGGCGGTATCGTGATCGCGATGTACATGCCGATCTTCGACCTGATCAGCAAGTTGACCGGTTAGAGCATTGAGATCGGTGATTGTTGAGGTGGTTGGTGGGCGACTCCGGACGTTTGACTCCGCGCCCATCACGAACCACCAACCACTAACACACCAATCAACAACAATCATATCACAATCAAGATGAATCTCCGCTCCCGCCTTTCCATGCTCATCGCCGCACGAGTCGTCCTCGTGACCCTGCTGATGGGCTCGGCGATTCTGATCCAGATCAGTCGCCAGGGAGCGTTTCCCGTCGACCCCTTTTTCGCCCTGATTGGGCTCACGTATGCGCTGAGCGTGTTCTATCTCGCCACGCTCAAGCACGCCGAGCGCCATCCCTGGCTCGTCGATTTCCAGTTCGGGGCAGATGCGCTGCTCGTCTCGGCGTTCATTCACGTCACAGGCGGCATCACCAGCAACTTCTCGTCGCTCTACCTGCTGCCGATCATCGCGGCGAGCATGATCCGCTCTCGACGCGTCGCGTTTCAGTTGGCCGCGCTCAGTGCGATCATGTACCTGGGCCTCGTCGCGGTGCAGTACGTCGACCTCGACTTTCCGCTCGCGCGCCGCTTTTCGCCTGTCGTGGATCTGCCGACGGTCCGCGTCGCGCAATACACCGTCGCGATCAACCTTGGCGGTTTCTTCGCCGTCGCGCTCCTGGCTGGATCGCTGGCGGAAAGCCTTCGCTCCGCCGGTGCACGGCTCGAGGACGCGTCAGATCGGATTCGCGATCTGCGGGCCTTCAACGAGTACGTCATCAACAGCCTGCTGAGCGGCCTGATCACCACCGATCGCGACGGCAGGATTCTGACCTTCAATCGTTCCGCGTCAACGATCATCGGTCTACCGGCGTCGCAGGTCATCGGTCGAGACGTAGTCGACGTGATGCAGATGCCCGAGCACGTGCGCGTTCGCGTCGAGGGGCTCACGATCGGCAGGAGTCTGAAGATCGATTGCCAGCATCGCACCGCCGATGGCCGCATGATCGACGTCGGTTTCACAGCCAGCACGCTCACACTACCTGAGGGTGGGACCGGTTACATCTGGTTGTTCCAGGACGTCACCGACGTGAGACGGCTCGAGCGCGACGCGCGACTTCGGCAGCGGCTCGCAGCAGTTGGCGAGATGGCAGCCGGCATCGCGCACGAGATTCGAAACCCGCTGGCGTCGATGTCTGGATCGATTCAAGTCCTCCGGCAAGAGCTGCCCCTCAGCGACGATCAGGCGCTGCTGATGGACATCGTGCTGCGCGAGTCCGAGCGGCTGAACGACACGATTCGATCGTTTCTGGCCTACGCGAGGCCGCAGCGCGCAGCGATGGCGCGACTCGACGTGAGGAAGGTGCTTCAGGACACCGCGCTCCTGCTGCGGAACAGCGCAGAAGTGCAGCCGCACCACATCATCGACGTCGAACGTCCCTGCCGAGCCCGTATGGTGCGAGGCTGATGAAAATCAGATCCGGCAGATCGTCTGGAACCTGGCGACCAACGGCGTACGTGCGATGGCGAACGGCGGGCATCTGCGCATGACCGTCACCCCGGAACGTGAGCCGGCGGAAGACGAGTGGGTCATGTTCGCCGTCCAGGACGAGGGATGCGGGATCGCGCCCGAGGACGTCGAGGGAATCTTTCAGCCGTTCCGCAGCTCGTTCGAGCGAGGTACCGGCCTTGGCCTGGCAACCGTGCACCGTGTCGTCACTGACTACAACGGGACGATCAATGTGGCTTCTCAAGTTGGTGTGGGGACGATCATGAGTGTTCGCTTACCGGTCCACGCGGGCATCAGCGCGACGCCGGCGGAATCCGAATCACCGAGCGTGGTCGCATGACGCGTCAATCGACGGCAACGCCAGCGCACGAGGCGCCCGCGAGCGCCGAACCTGCCGCCAAGCCGAGAATCCTCATCGTCGACGATGAGCCATCGATGCGGGAGATGCTGCGCATCGTGCTTCGGCGCGACGGCTATGAGGTGACGGTGGCGGCCAATGGGACGGAGGCGATCGACATCCTGCGGCGCGACCGGATGGATCTGCTGCTCTCGGACATCCGTATGCCCGACATCAGTGGCGTCGAGGTGCTGCGAGTTGCCAAGGAAGCGAACCGAGATCTCGTTGCGTTTATGATGACCGCTTTTGCCTCGACGGATACTGCCGTCGAAGCCATGAGGCTCGGCGCCGTGGACTACTTCACGAAGCCGTTCAACATGGACGAACTGCGGATCAAGGTGCGGCAGCACCTCGAGACGATGAAGATCAAGCAGGAGAACGTCCTGCTCAAGCGCACGCTCAACACGTCGCACGAGTTCTGCAACATCATCGGCCGCAGCGACGCGATGCTCGACATGTTCAAGATGATCGAGACCATCGCGAAGACCAACAGCACGGTCCTTATCACCGGGGAGTCGGGAACTGGCAAGGATCTCGTCGCGCGGGCGGTTCACTACAACTCATTGCGGCGCGAGCACCCGTTTGTCGCTCTCAATTGCGGTGGGCTCCCCGAGACGCTCCTCGAGTCGGAACTCTTCGGCCACATGCGCGGCGCATTCACGGGCGCCGACACCAACAAGAAGGGGCTGGTCGAAGTCGCCGAGCGCGGCACCATCTTCCTCGACGAGATCGGGGAGATGAGTCAGACGATGCAGGTCAAGCTGCTGCGCGTGCTGCAGGACCGGCGCTTCAGACGACTCGGCGGCACGGAAGAAGTGCAGGCCGACATCCGTGTGATCGCGGCGACGAATCAAGACCTGGAGAAGATGGTGGCCGAGGGGCGGTTCCGCGAAGACCTCTACTACCGCATCAACGTGATCCAGGTGCATCTGCCGCCGCTGCGCGATCGGCGCGAGGATGTGCCGCTCCTCGCCGATCACTTCCTGACGAAGTACGCGAAGGCCGCGGGCAAAACTGTGAACGGGATTTCTCACGAGGCGCAGGAGCTGCTGGCGGCGTATGCGTGGCCGGGCAACGTTCGTGAACTCGAGAACGTGGTCGAGAGGGCAGTGGCACTGGAGCAGACGCCGCTGGTTCTCCCCGAAAGCCTTCCGACGCAGGTGCGCACTCTTGGCGGTCCAGTGAGCAAGGGCGTCGGCTCGCGGACCCCAAGCGCTCCGGCCACGTCTGCCGGTCTCCCCGATCTGAAAGAAGGGTTCGACCTCGAAGCGCTCGGCGAAGAGTTCTATCGGCACTACATCGCGTTGGCCCTTGAAAGATCGGGCGGAGTGCAAACTCGCGCAGCGGAGATGCTCGGTATGAGCTTCCGTTCGTTCCGCTACTACGCCAAGAAATTCAATCTGCGCTGACTGCCAATTCTTGACACCGGCAGTTGACACTTCCTGTCGTCCGAACCAAAGAATGGCACATTCGCCGACACTGACACGCCAAGCCAAGCAAGGCAGTAAGCCTAAAGAAATGAGCTAATTACACCGAAGCATTCGGGTGGCGGCATGCCGTGGCACCACGCTTGCCTCATCAGGAAGCGTTCATGAGGCGCCGTGTCGGAGCGGCGGATAATCGAGTCGGGCCTTCCGGCCCGAGCGCTTCTCAAGGAGATGGTTGTGAAGAAACTGCAGAAAAACGAAGGCTTTACGCTTATCGAGCTGCTGATCGTCGTGGCGATCATCGGCATCATCGCGGCGATCGCCGTTCCTGGTCTGCTCCGCGCCCGCATGTCAGGTAACGAGACGTCGGCCATCGGGTCGCATGCGCGCGATCAACACGTCAGAGGTCAGCTACTCCGCAGCGTGCGGCAACGGCGCGTATGCGATCTCGTTCGTCAACCTCGGCACTCCGCCCCCCGGAGGATACCAGGCATTCCTCTCGAATGACCTGACAGGCGCCGTTTCACCCCAGAAGAGCGGATTCACCTACACGCTGGGGTGGGCGCAGGCGCTGCGCCTGGGCCGAACGACTGCAAAGGCACGGCGACCAACGTGACCTACTACACCACGGCCATTCCCGACGAGCTTCGCATCGACTGGCAACCGCTCGTTCGCCAGCAATCATGCGGGCGCGATTTGGCAGAACGTCGCGGACGGCGCCGCCCGAGCCCTTCGTGGCCGCCGGCACTCTCGCCGATCCAGTAGTCATGCTTCGATTCGACGAGGGGCCGGCTGTGCACGTCGCAGCCGGCCTTTCCTCACGTACGGTCCCTCCCAACAAGGTTTGGCAGTGCGGAGTGCCAGTAATTGTCAGCGCGCGGGCCCGAAGCGCCCTCATTGCGGGTGACTCCGCTCGCGGTATTTTGCTCTATCTATTTGTAAAATAATAAGTTATTTCACATTTAGAGCGCGAATGCTCGAGCGGCATCGCACTTGCTTCCTAGCTCGTCAACGAGGCTGACGGGCCTACCGGCCCCCGCTCAAGGAGAAGATTGTGAAGACACTGAAGAAGAACGAAGGGTTTACCCTTATCGAGCTGCTGATCGTCGTGGCGATCATCGGTATCATCGCGGCGATCGCGGTGCCGGGCCTGCTCCGCGCGCGGATGTCGGGGAACGAGACGTCAGCCATCGGGTCGATGCGTGCGGTCAACACGTCGGAGGTCAGCTACTCCGCGGCGTGCGGCAACGGCTCGTACGCGGTCTCGTTCGCAACTCTCGGGACTCCGCCTCCCGGAGGCTCACAGGCGTTCCTCTCGAATGACCTGACAGGCTGCGGTTTCGCCACAGAAGAGCGGATTCACCTACACGCTGGGTGTGGGCGCCGGCGCCGCGGCTGGGCCGAACGACTGCAACGGCACCGCGACTAACGTGACCTACTACACCACGGCTAGGCCGACGAGCTTTGCCTCGACCGGCAACCGCGCGTTCGCCAGCAATCAGGCGGGCGCGATTTGGCAGAACGTCGCTGCGACAGCGCCGCCCGAGCCCTTCGTGGCCGCTGGCACGATCTCGCCCATCCAGTAGTCACGCCTCTCGATTTCGACGAGGGGCCGGCTGTGCACGTCGCAGCCGGCCTTTCTCACGTACGGCCCCTCAATATCACTGAAAAACATTGGCAGTCGGCGCTGCCACAGTTTGTCAGCGTCGCGGGCGATCGCACTTCACGCAGGTGATCCGATCACTTCGATTACCTCTAAATCATTGACACAGCATGAGTTACTCAAATGCAGCCGATATGGTCGAGCAGGCATCGACCTTGCTCTTCAGCTGGTCGTCGGTTGTCGGGTGATAAACACCCTGGCGCGTTCAAGGAGAGCGTTGTGAGGACACTGAAGAAGAACGAAGGCTTTACGCTCATCGAGTTGCTGATCGTCGTGGCAATCATCGGCATCATCGCGGCGATCGCGGTGCCCGGTCTGCTCCGTGCCCGGATGTCGGGCAACGAAGTGTCGGCCATCGGTGGGATACGCGCTGTGAATACCGCGGAGATCAGCTATTCCGCTTCGTGCGGCCAGGGCGGGCACGCCGTCCTGTTCGCGACGCTCGGCACACCGCCTCCGGGTGGAAACCAGGCGTTCCTATCGAACGACCTGACGAGCGCAGTGTCACCTCAAAAGAGCGGCTTCACCTACACCCTCGCGGTCGGGCGCTGGCGGTGGGCCCGGGCCGAACGACTGCAACGGCACGGCAACGAACGCGCCTACTACGTGGCAGCGGTTCCGACGAGCCTTGCCTCGACCGGCAACCGCTCGTTCGCGAGCAGTCAAGCGGGCGCGATTTGGCAGAACGTCGCTGCGACGGCGCCGCCCCAGCCCTTCGTGACCGGTGGCACCGTCTCGCCCATCCAGTAGTCGCATTTCGATTCGACCACGGGGAAAGCCCGGCTGGATATCGCAGCCGGCTTTTCCTTTGTACTGGCGTTTATAATGCAGACGTTGAGTGCCGGGGGCCACGAGGTTCACGCCTCCGAGTTCTGACAAGAGGATAGTCATGTCCACTCGTACCCGTTACGCCCTCGTCGTGTTCTCGGCTATAGGCCTCGCCGCCTCGATTGCGGCGCTGTACGTTCACTACAGGTTGATCACCGAGCCGGGATACACGAGCTTCTGCGACGTCAACGAGACCGTGTCGTGTGAGCAGGTGTTCGAGAGTGCATATGGGACCGTTGCCGGTGTGCCGGTCGCGGCAGGTGGCGCGATCTGGTCCGCTCTCGTCCTGATGCTCTCCGCCTGGGGCATGCGCAAGCCCAAGTCGGATGACGCCGCGCGCGCCGCAGGCTACGTATTCCTGCTCTCCACTGTTGGTCTCGCAGCCGTCTTCTACTTCGCTTACGCGTCGTTCTTCGTGCTGCGTCAGGCATGCCCACTGTGCCTGACGATGTACGTGAGCGTAATCGGGATTTTCTTGTTGTCATCAGCAGCTGCCGGACCGCTGCGCGCATTGCAGTCTGGAGTGACGAAGGATCTGGGGGGGCTGAAGGGAAGTCCGACGGCGGCATTGCTCGCGGTGATTTGGCTCGTCGCATCGGCGGGTCTCGTGCTCGCGTTCCCGCGCGAGCAGGCAGTAAGCGCGCAGTCTGCCTCGGCGCCAGCCGCTGTCCCGGCCGTACCCGTCGAGACGCTTTCGCCCGAACAACTCTCTGAAGTTCATGCGTGGCTCGACCGTCAGCCGAAGGTGCCCGAGGTGATGCCACAGGGCAACGTCAAGGTTCTGCTGATCAAGTTCAACGACTATCAGTGCCCGTCGTGTCGTCAGGCTTACATCCTCTACAAGGACATCATCGCGAAGTACGAGGCAGCCTATCCTGGTGTCTTCGAGTACGAGAACCGGGACTACCCGCTCGAAACCGAGTGCGGAGCCGGTGGCGTTCATGGAGCGGCATGCGAAGCGGCCGTCGCCGTGCGGCTGGCCAAGGAAAAGAACCTCGATAAGCAGCTTGAAGCCACGCTGTTCGATCGCCAGTCCATGTCGATGACCGGTGCCGACGTGAAGGCCGCCCTCGAGGAAGTGACCAAGATCTCCCCAAGCGAGTTCGACAGCCGGTATCAGAAGATGCTCGAGTCGGTGCGCCAGGATGTGCAACTCGGGCAGAAGGTAGGCATCACAGGGACGCCGACCTACTTCATCAATGGCATCAGGCTCGGCGGGTTCCGCCCGGCGGCGTTCGATGCGGTTATCGCGTACAAGCTGAAGAAGGCAGGCGTGACCTCGTAGGAACCGGGATGGGGTTCGGCCCCGATCTCCCGATAATCCGATCAGGTATGGATGCGATCAGGACCGAGGGGCTGACCAAACACTACACAAAAGGATTCTGGCGCCCGCGCCCCTACGCCGCTCTTGACGACCTGACGCTGCAAGTGGGGGCGGGTGAGGTCTTCGGTTTCCTTGGCCCCAACGGCGCGGGCAAGACCACCACGCTGAAGCTGCTCATGCAGCTGATTTTCCCAACCTCGGGGCGCGCCGAGATCCTCGGTCGCCCGGTTGGCGACGTCTCGGTGCGGCGACGTATCGGATACCTGCCCGAGAACCCGTACCTCTACGACAACCTCACCGCCGAAGAGCTGTTGATCTACTTCGCGCGGGTCTTCGGCTATTCGGCGCAGGACGGCCGCGCACGTGCGAGCCGCCTGCTCGACGAAGTCGGCATCGGATCCGAGCGACGGTTTCAGCTCCGCAAGTTTTCGAAGGGCATGGTCCAGCGCGTTGGTATTGCGCAGGCGCTCGTCAACGATCCCGAGGTCGTGTTCCTCGACGAGCCGATGTCCGGACTCGATCCACTGGGCCGTCGTGAGGTTCGCGAACTGATTCTGAGGCTGCGCGACAACGGCTGCGCGGTGTTTTTCAGCTCGCACGTCCTCAGCGATGCCGAAGCCCTCTGCAGTCGCGTTGCCGTCGTCGTGAAGGGGAGGCTTGCCGCAACTGGGCGCCTCTCCGATCTGCTTGCGAATCGCGCGCGCGCCTGGGAGCTCGTTGTTTCAAATGTCAGCCAACCGGTGATCGACCGCATCAAACCGCGTCTCACTGGAGTGACCCCGCTCGGTGAGGGGCGCTTCTCGCTCGAGCTCCCCTTGACGGTGGCGCCAGAGCAACTGTTGACGGAGCTCGTTGCCACCGGCGGTCACCTCGTCTCTCTCAACCCTGTTCGCGAAACGCTCGAGGACTTCTTCGTCCAGCAGATCCGCGCGACCGACGAAGCCGGCATCGTGCGAGAACGGACCGCCTCATGAGCGCCGTCCTCATCGTCGCTCGCGGCGTCTTCAAGGACTCCATCCGCGACCGCGTTCCCTACAACCTGCTGTTCTTTGCGGTGATCCTGATGGCGGCGTCGTTCCTGCTGGCGCAGCTCACGGCCGGACAGGACGTCAAGATCATCAAGGACCTTGGCCTCGCCGCCGCCTCGTTGATGGGGGTGCTCATCGCCGTCTTCATCGGGATCGGTCTCGTCGCGAAAGAGGTGGAGCGGCGGAGCATCTACAGCCTGCTGTCCAAGCCGATCACGCGGAGCCAGTTCATCCTCGGGAAGTACCTCGGGTTGGTGTTTACGCTCGTGGCGAATCTCGCCGTGATGGCGATTGCCTACTACGGGGTGCTGGCGTACCTCGATTGGCAGACGCCTGCCAACGTGAAGCAGGGTTGGGAAGCAGCGGCCATCGATCCGATGCTGCTCAAAGCCTTCGCACTCATCGGCGTCGAACTGATGCTCGTGACGGCGCTCGCGCTGTTCTTCTCGACGTTCTCGAGCACGTTCCTGTCCGCGGCGCTGACGATCGCCGTTTACGTGATCGGTCACTTCAGCGATGACCTGCGGACGCTCGAGTCATTCGGCGCGTCACCGGCGGTCGCGATGATCGGTCGCGGGCTCTATTACGCCTTCCCGAATCTGGCTCCGCTCAACGTGACAGCCGCCGTCGTGCACGGTCAGGCCGTGACCGCGCAGCACATGCTGCTCGCGAGCGGCTCGATTGGTCTTTATGTGGCCGTTTTGCTGGTTGCGGCCACGCTGATCTTCGAACGCCGGGACTTCAAGTAGATGGCGACACAAGCCCGAAGCCGCCGCGTCCTGCATTGGATCGCGTTCATCGTCCTGCTAGTCGCAGCGATCGGCACGCAGACTGTGATCAACGGGGCGTTCGAACGCTTCACCCCGATACAGGAGGTGCAGTGGGTCCGGTCGCCGGGACTCATGCGCCGGCTCGTTCTCGGCTTCAACAGTGTTGCTGCGGACATCTATTGGATCCGCGCGGTCCAGTATTACGGAAGCACGAAGATCTCAAAGGCTGAAAACAAGGATTACGGGTTCCTCTTTCCTCTGCTCGACATCACGACAACACTCGACCCGCGTTTCAACATCGCGTATCGATTTGGCGCCATCCTGTTGTCCGAAGGCTATCCCAACGGACCTGGCCGCCCCGATGATGCGATTGCGCTGCTCGAGAAGGGCATCAGGGAATCGCCCAACAAGTGGGAGTACTACCACGACGCCGGGTTCGTTGAGTACTGGTGGCGTCGCGATGCGCGTGCAGCAGCCGACTGGTTCCTACGCGGATCCAAACTCCCAGCGGCGCCCAACTGGCTCCAGCCTCTTGCCGCCAGCGTTCTCGCTGAGGGAGGCGATCAGCTCGCCGCGCGTGTGCTGTGGACGCAAATGGCACAGACTGCCGAGCAGGAATGGATGCGTCAAACGGCGCGCACCCGTTTGCAGCAACTCGATGCCGAAGCGGTGATCGGGCAGCTTCAGCCGATCGTCAACAGCTTCTACGACAGAGCCAATCGATTCCCAACAGGATGGGACGAGATGATTCGAGCTGGACTCGTCAGGAGCGTCCCACTCGACCCAACCGGCGTTCCCTACACGCTCGACCCGGTATCGGGAGCGGTGGACGTCGCGAAGGACTCATCTCTCTATCCCCTGCGGCGCGGACTGTGAACGTCGTTGTCCCGAGCTGGATGCCGCCGCTCTTTGCAGTGCTGTTCGGGGCCTGCATCGGAAGCTTTCTAAACGTCTGCATCTACCGGCTGCCGCGCGGTGAGTCGGTTACGTGGCCGGGATCGCGGTGCACGTCGTGCGGTCGTGCGCTCACGTGGTACGACAATATCCCGATCCTCAGCTGGGTCACGCTCGGTGGACGATGCCGCACGTGCAAAGCGTCGGTCTCGGCCATGTACCCGATCGTGGAGGCCGTAACCGCGCTCGCGTTTCTCGGCGGCTATCTCCTGTACGGCCTCACGCTGCTCGCGCTCGTTCGCATCCTGTTCGCCTGCGCGCTCATCGTCCTCTTCGTCACCGATCTGCAGCACAAGATTCTGCCGAACAGGATCACACTGCCCGGGATCGTGATCGGGTTTGTGTGCAGTATCTTCTTGCCCCCGGGCCCTCGTGATTCGCTGATTGGCATCGCTGTGGGCGGTGGCGTGCTGTACGCGATTGCCGAAGGGTATTACCGCGTTCGTGGCGAAGAGGGGCTCGGCATGGGCGACGTCAAGCTGCTCGCGATGATTGGCGCCTTCCTCGGCTGGAAGCTCGTGCTGCTCACGCTCGTGATGGCGTCGTTCTCTGGGTCGATCATCGGCGTCGCCTTGATCGCATCCAAACGCGGCAATATGAAATACGCGCTGCCGTTTGGGACCTTTCTCGCGATTGGCGCCGTGGTGTCGGCCGCCTGGGGCACACCGATCGTGGACTGGTTAAGTCGGCTTCTATCAATGAGCCTGCAGGCCTACGCGCTGCTGGCGACCACGGCGATGATCGTCCTGGTCATCGGTGTCATCGTGTTCGCCGGGCTCCGCTTCCTGTCGGCCTCGCGGAGGAACCGCTCTCACAGTCGCGAAGGTGGTGACTCGGCGCTGATGGCGGTGGCACTCCAGGACGCGATCCAGAAGTTGCGCGCGCAGGAACGTGCGATGACCGAACGCGCTGAAGCCTCAGAGCTGCTGAACACCCAAATCGTCAACAGTCTCAGTGCTGGATTACTCGTTGTCAATCGGACCGGCCACGTGCAGATCCTGAACCCCGGTGGACGACGGATGCTCGGGTTCGATGCGACGGGCGAGTGGCCGCACTACACGAAATTGCCGGCCGCCGCTGCACCGCTGGCAGGAGTGATTGAAGAATGCCTGACCACTGGCAGGGCGATCGTGCGACGTGCGCTCGAGATGCCACGCGCTGGTGATGTCACGCATGTTGGTGTAACAGTGTCGCCTCTCGGAACGGATGGCAACGGCGGCGTCATCTGTCTGTTCTCCGATCTGACCGCCGTGGTGCAGCTCGAGGAGCAGCTTCGGTTGAAGGAGACGCTTGCGAGACTAGGCGAGCTGACAGCCGGAATCGCCCACGAGTTTCGCAACGGTCTCGCGACGATCCACGGTTACGGGAAGCTGCTCGACCCGGCATCCGTCCCGCCACAGTACAAGCCGTACGTTGAAGGCATTCGACAGGAGACGGTTGCGCTCGGCGAGGTCGTGACGAACTTCCTCAACTTCGCCCGGCCCACTCAGTTGTCGCTGGCGACGCACGATCTCCGCGCGATCGTCGAACGCGGCGTGGACGACCTCAAGTCCGACGTTCGTCAACTGAACGGAAACATCGTCGTGGCAGGGGAGTTCGGCCGGGTGGACGCGGATGACGTCCTACTTCGACAGGCGTTCAGCAACCTGCTTCGCAACGCGGTGGAGGCGTGCCAGGGGGCGGGTGTCACTCCGAACATCCGCGTGGAGGGTGCGCTCGACGCGGCGCAAGGCGTGGCTCGTGTCACCGTCCTCGACAATGGCCCGGGCATTCCGCCCGACGCGCGCGAAAAGATCTTTCGTCCGTTCTTCACGACCAAGAAGACGGGCACGGGTCTCGGGCTGGCTCTCGTCCAGAAGATCGTCGTCACGCATAACGGTCGCGTCCTGGCGACGACATCGCCTGCCGGTGGCGCGAGTTTTCAAGTGACGTTGCCGCTCGTCTAACACTTCGGCGAATTCGGTATCGGAGAATCTGCGATCTTCTCCGAGCTGTCGTTCGCGTCGCGCCAGCCCATACACCAGACAACTCTCGACGACGTTATGACTTGCGTGGAGCGTGTTGTGCGCGGCCGGAGCTGGCAGCACCGTTGCGATACCTGTCTTCATGAAAGACGCGAAGGACGGATCGGCAACCGATCGAGGTTCGATGTTAGTAGAGGCCCTGGTCGCCACGCTCATTCTCACGACCGGGCTTCTGACGATGGCCGAACTGGTGAGAGTGGCCGCGGCCACCAACATGGTCGCAAAGAACAGGACGCTCGCTGGAATTCTCGCGCAACAGAAGATCGAGCAGCTGCGCGCGCTGGCGTGGGAGTTCGATGCGAGCGGCATTCCCGTGAGCGACGCGAGCACCGATACCACCGTTCTGCCTGAATCACCCTCGGGCGGAACAGGCCTGCAATCGTCTCCGGGCTCGCTCCGGCAAAACAGTGTCGGATTCGTTGATCATCTCGATGGTGGCGGACGGGTCGTCGGTCGCGGCGTGCAGCCGCCGGCGTCCGCCGTCTACACGCGCCGATGGTCGATTGAACCGAACCCGACGAGTACCGGCCCTGCTGTCCTGATTCAGGTGCTCGTAACCAGCATTCGCAATCGGGGCCGCGCCGATCAGGGCGCCGTCACGCGATTGCCCGGCGAAGCGCGGCTCGTGACGTTGAAGGTGAGGAAGCCGCGATGACGCGTCAGGAGGGCTTCAGCCTCGTCGAGTTGTTGCTTGCAAGCCTGATCACCGTGATTGTTGTCGCCGGAGCCTTCGAGCTCGCGGCGCCCGCGCAACGCATGTTTCAGGCACAGCCAGAGGCCGCCGACATGCAACAGCGGATGCGCGTAGCGGTCGATGCGCTTCGGCGGGACTTAGTGATGGCAGGAGCCGGAACGTATGCCGGACCTGCTCTTGGTCCATTGAACGACGTCGTCGCGCCTGTCATGCCGCTGCGAGCCTTCGGCGACACCCCTGATCAGGCGCAGAACACCCTCTTTCGCTCTGATGCGACGAGCTTTCTCTACGTGCCATCGACGCCGTCGCAGACCAGGCTGTCTGCGCCGCTCGCACCAGGCGCCCTCGATCCGCTGATTGAGACGCCGCAGAATTGCCCGCTCACGACGTCGCAGCAGGTCTGCGGCTTCGCGAGTGGCGACCGCGTGCTGCTTACCAATACGAGCGGGGATTGGGACATTTACAGCGTCGATCAGGTCGTCAGTGGCGCGATGACGCTCCTGCATCGCGGTCAGCCATCGAGCGCGTCGTATCCAGTGGGTTCGGCGTTGTCTGCGATTCGGGCTGGCAGCTATTTCCTCAAGAGCGACATCGCAGCGGGAACATATCAGTTGATGCGCCACGACGGGTGGACCACTGAGCTTCCCGTTGTCGACGAAGTCGTCGCATTGGAGTTCCGCTACTTCGGCGCCGCGCTACCGCCGCAACTCACCGGTGCTCCGCTCGATGTCACGCCAGGTCCGTGGACGACCTACGGTCCGCCGCCACCACCGATCGCGATCACTCGCGGTTCATGGCCCGTAGGGGAGAACTGCATATTCGCCGTTGTCAACGGCGCTCATGTGCCGCGTCTGACGACGATTGCGCCGGGCGGTCTCACGCTCGTTGAGCTCACTTCCGCAATACTGACGGACGGCCCATGGTGTCCCGATTCGATTTCATCGAATCGATTCGATGCCGATCTTCTTCGCGTCCGCCGGATTCATGTGTCGCTGCGCGTGCAATCAGCGCTCGCGTCCCTTCGCGGGCCTGCGGGCGTTCTCTTCGCTCATGGCGGCACGGCACGCGCCGGCGATCGCTACGTGCCGGACTTGGTAACGCAATTCGATATCACACCAAGAAACCTGAACCTGGCACGCTGAACAGAGAACCAAGAACCATGAACCATCCCGTAGCCGATAGCCCAAAGCCTGCAGCACGATCAGACCGCGGCATCGCCCTGATCGTCGCGATGTTGATCATGGTCCTCCTGTCGGCGCTCGGCTTGTCATTGACGATGGTGACTGCGACTGAGGAGCGCGTGGCGCATTCGTACTCGAGCGCGAGCGAGTCGTTCTATGCAGCGGACGCGGCACTCGAGCTCGCAGTGAACGAGCTCGCTTTGCAACCTGATTGGAACCGCGTCCTCGATGGTACGGTGACGTCGTCATTTATTGACACGGCCGCGTCGTCTCGTCCCTGGCCCGGAGGGCAGGCGAGGACGAGCTCGGAAGCCACGGCTTTCGTGACGTGCGCGCGAATGACGTGCTCGTCGACAGACATGGACGCACGGAAGGCGGATCGGCCCTGGGGACCGAACAACCCTCGATGGCGGCTGTTTGCCTTTGGGCCGTTGTCGGCCGTGAGTTCGCCGGGCTCGATCGACTCAGCCAAGTACGTGGCCATATGGGTGGGCGACGACCCGCAGGAAAACGACGATAACCCTCTCGTTGACGGGGACGAGTCGCAAGGTCCCAATCCGGGCCGGGGAGTGCTGGCGTTGCGCGTTCAGGCTTACGGCGAGTCGACGCTGCGCGAGGTGGAGGCGACCGTTGCGCGCGCCGGGAGTGGAGTGCGGGTGGTCTCGTGGAGGGAGATTCGCTGAGTGCCGAATCCTGCCGCATTTTGCACGTCATCACTTGGCTCGGCTGCAGAGTCCCGGCTTTAATGCCGAAAAGAAATGAGTGAGAATCCTCGGTATGGTGCGTCTTCTCAGCGTGGCGGCACTTCTGTTCGTCGGCGTGGCCAATGTGGCCGCGGCTCAGTCCCTTGGCGATGTCGCAAAGAAGGAAGAACAGCGGCGAAAGACGGTCAAGTCCTCCGGGAAGGTCTACACGAACGACGAACTGAAGAGAGACCCGACTCCGTCGGTTCCTGCTTCCGCTTCGACTGGCACGACGTCTACGCCCAGTGCATCGTCAACACCGGCGCCAGCTCCGGCTCCGGCGCCGAGCGACAAGAATGCCGACAAGGACGGCAGTGCCGACAAAGACGGCAGTGCCGACAAGAGTGATGAGAAGACGTGGCGGAAGCGCATCGCGGACGCGCGGGAGTCGCTGCAGCGCTCGCAGGCATTTGCCGACGCTCTTCAGAGTCAGCTCAACGCGCTCTCAACCGACTTCGTCAATCGCGACGATCCGATTCAGCGACAGCAGATCGCGAACAAGCGCGACGGCGTGCTGGCCGAGCTCGATCGCGTGAAGAAGGAAGTCGCCTCGCAGACCAAAGCCATCAGCGATATCCAGGATGAGGCTCGGCGTGCAAATGTTCCGGCCGGCTGGGTGCGCTGAAGAACATTGGTGATTGTTGGTTCTTGATTGTCGATTTCTTGTTGAATGTTGATTCCTGATTATTGATTTATTGCTCGATTGAGCGTGTTTGCAAGCCCCCCAATAAATCAAAGATCAACAATCAACAATCAAAGACGAATCGATAATCAAGAATCGCCAAATCATCAATGTCCTCCTCTCTCCCCGTACTCATAGTCGAAGATAGAGATTCCCTCAGGACCATGCTCAGGCACGCCCTCGAGGCGCACGGCCATGCCGTGCTCGAGGCGCGCGACGAGCCCGAGGCCATTCGCGAGCTCCGTCAAACCCGCCCCGTCGTCGTCCTGACCGATCTCAAGCTGCCCGTCGGCGATGGCTTCGGCGTCCTCCGCGCCGCGAAGGAACTCGATCCCGATCTGCCGGTCGTCGTGATGACCGCGTACGGCAGCATCCAGGACGCTGTGGCGGCGATGCGTGAAGGGGCGATGGATTTCCTGGCGAAGCCCGTCGAACCCGATCACCTCTTGCTCATGGTCGAGCGGGCGATCGCCCAGCGCCGGATGCTCACTGAGTACATCGTGCTCAAAGAGGAACTGGCAGAGCGCCGCGGCGCGCCGCGCATCATCGGCGAAGACGGCAAGTTGCGTCAGGTGTCACAGCAGCTCCATCGGGCGGCAGCGACGGATGCGACCGTCCTCCTCGAGGGTGAAAGCGGAACTGGGAAAGAACTCTTCGCCAGAGCGCTGCACGCGTTGAGCCCCCGCGCCGACGGACCGTTCGTCGCCATCAATTGCGCGGCGATCCCCGAGTCCCTGCTCGAGAGCGAGCTGTTCGGCTACGAAAAGGGCGCGTTCACAGGCGCTACGCAGCGCAAGCCAGGACGATTCGAGCTGGCCCATCGCGGCACGCTCTTCCTCGACGAGATCGGCGATCTGCCACTCGCGCTCCAGGCCAAGATCCTTCGAGCCCTCGAGGAGAAGCAGTTCGAGCGTGTCGGCGGTACGCAATCGCTTCACGTCGACGCGCGCGTCGTAGCGGCGACGAACCGCAACCTCAAACAGCGAGTGAGCGAGCGTCAGTTCCGCGAGGATCTGTACTTCCGCCTGTCGGTGTTCCCGATCCAGATTCCGCCGCTGCGCGAGCGCGGCGAGGATGTGCTGATCCTTGCGCGTCATTTCGTCGACAAGTTCTGCAAGGACCTGAACAAGAAGCTGCTGACGCTGGCGCCAACCGCGCTCGACGACCTCAAAGCCTACTCCTGGCCGGGCAACGTGCGCGAGCTGCAGAACTGCATCGAGCGCGCGGTGATTCTGGCCGACGGAGACTCCATTCATCAACGGCATCTCAATCTCTCCTTCCGCAATGCGCCGATCGGGCAGGTTCAGGCGGACCCCTGGGATCAGATCGATCTCTCGGGAACGATGACCGACGCGATTCGTCGTGTGAGTGGCGAAGTCGAACGGCGGAAGATCGAGACCGCGCTGCAGGAATATGGAGGCAACAAGGCGCAGGCGGCGCACGCCCTCCAGCTGGGCTTCAAGGCGCTGATGCAGAAGATCAAGGCCTACGGGATTCCGGAAGCGTAGGATATCCCGTGTCGACGGCGTCGCGTGCTGCCTAGTTTTTCAGGCCAAGACGTCCGAGCACGGCGCGGAGTTCGTCTTCGCTCACATCGTCCACAGTTATCGTCGCGCCGATCTCGATGGCGATGACGAAGTGCAGGCGACCGTGAACGACCTTCTTGTCTCGACGAATCGCTTCGATTGCTTCGGAAATCGGCAGATCGGTCACCGACGGCAGCGGGCCAAGCCTGGCGATCAGTTGTGCCAGCGCCGTTCGCTCGCGCTCGGCCATTGCTCCTCGAGCGACGGCGAGATCGGCGGCGGCAAGCATGCCCAGGGCGATCGCTTCGCCGTGTCTGAACCGCCGGTAGTGTGTAACAGCTTCGAGCGCGTGGCCTACCGTGTGTCCAAAGTTGAGAATTCGTCGAAGTCCGCTCTCGCGCTCGTCCTTGGAGACCACATCGGCCTTGATGCGGCAGGAATCGACGATAGCGGGAACGAGCGCGGCTGGCTCCTTTGCGAAGATCGCTTTGCCGTCGGTGTTCAGGCGATCGAACAGATTGCGATTCGCAATCACGCCGTACTTCACGACTTCATAGAGACCCGAGCGAAATTCACGTCGCGGCAATGTCTTGAGCAGCGCCGGATCGATGACGACGAGAGCGGGCTGGTGGAACGCCCCGATCAGGTTCTTGCCCAGCGTGTGATTGACGCCGACCTTGCCGCCGATCGAGCTGTCGACTTGTGCCAGGAGTGTCGTGGGCACGTGAACGAGGGCAATCCCGCGCAGGAACGTTGCTGCCGCAAATCCCGCAGAGTCGCCCACGACTCCGCCTCCGACTGCGATGATGGTGCTCCCTCGATCGGCATTGGCCCGAATGAGCGCCTCATAGACCTTCGATATCGACTGCAGGTTCTTGTAGCGCTCACCGTCAGGAAGAAGGATGGGATCCCCGCCTCCGAGGGCTGCACGCAGCTGCTCGCCGTGAAAGCGCCACACGACGGGACTCGAGACGATGAAGCGTCGTGGTCCAACGCCGTGGCGATCGAGCAGTGACGGAAGCTCCTGGCTGAGACCATCACCGATCCAGATTGGAGAGGTGCGGTTGCCAGTGGTGACGTCGATGCGGATCGGGGAAGTCAATACCCTTACGAGTTGATAGGATAACAGTCCGTGGGCGTGCGCGGCGACTTTCTGGTCATCGGCAGCGGCATCGCCGGGCTTCGCGCCGCGCTCTCGCTGGCAGAAACCGGCGACGTCGTCATGCTCACGAAGGCCGATCCGCGCGAGAGTAACACCGGCTACGCGCAGGGCGGAATCGCCGCAGCGATCGGCCCGGACGACTCTCCCGAGCTTCACTTCTCGGACACCATTGCCGCCGGGGATGGCCTCTGTGTACCAGAGGCGGTCAACGTGCTTGTCAGTGACGGTCCACGCTACGTCAACGAGCTCATCGCGTGGGGCGTCGCGTTCGATCGCGATTCGGCGGGAGCGCCGGCACTTGGCCGCGAGGCCGCGCACTCGGTTCGACGCGTGCTCCATGCGCGCGATACGCCCGGTCGCGAGATCGGTCGTGTGCTCTGGCAGAAGGTGCAGTCGCACCGGCGCGTGCGTGTCTTCGACGATGCACTCGCGATGTCGCTCGTGACACGCGGCGGTGAGTGTCGAGGCGCGGAGTTCGTCGGTCGCAACGGAACGCTCGAACTGGTCGAGGCCGGGCGAACGCTCATCGCGACGGGCGGTGCGGGCCAGGTCTTTCGTGAAACGACGAATCCCGCGATCGCGACCGGGGACGGCATCGCCATGGCCTTCGAGGCCGGTGCGCGCGTAACTGATCTCGAGTTCATCCAGTTTCATCCGACAGCGTTGAGTGTGGAAGGCGCGCCGCGATTCCTGTTGTCAGAGGCGCTGCGCGGAGAGGGTGCCTGGCTCGTGAATGCTGACGGCGAGCGCTTCGTCCATCGCTACGAGGCGGCCGGCGATCTCGCGTCACGCGATCTCGTCGCACGTGCGATTGTTCGCGAGGTCGAACGTACGAATGCGCCCGTGTACCTCTCGATGGCGCATCTGGATCACGACTACGTGCGACGCAGATTCCCGGCGATCACCGACGCGTGCAAACAGGCCGGCCTCGATCTGGCCACTGACAGGATTCCGGTGAGCCCGGCTGCGCACTATGTAATGGGTGGCATCGAGACCGATCTCGATGGGCGCACGTCGATTGCGGGGCTCTTTGCCGCGGGCGAAGCCGCCTGCACGGGTGTCCACGGAGCCAATCGCCTGGCGAGTAATTCGCTGCTCGAGGGGCTCGTGTTCGGTGCGCGCGCGGCGGACGCCATGATCGCTCCGGTCAGGCCGGGGTCCTGCTTCGCCGTGCCGGATCACACAATGCCGCGAGCGTTAGGTAGCGGCGGGTCGTCGTCGATCAATGGAGGCGAACCAGTGACCCACACCGTACGCGATCTGATGTGGCGTCATGCGGGACTGCTGCGCTCGCGCGACACCTTGAGCGATCTCGTGACGCGGCTCTCTTCATGGTGGGCACATCTGAGTGATGTTCGTGCCTCCGTAGCGGGGGATCGAGATGTGCGCCGTCTGTCGAGCCTTGTGACTGTCGGCCTGCTGATCGCGCGGGCAGCGCTCAGACGCGAGGAGAGTCGTGGAGGACACTTCCGCACGGATTTCCCGCACCGCGACGATATACACTGGCAGAAGCACGTCTCCGACGTACTGACCTGACAACTCCAACTTCCATGTCTAAAGAGACCGAGATCCCAGACCTTCCGACCGAGATCACGCCACAGTCACAGGACTTTGGCCGTTGGTACATCGACGTCGTTCGACGCGCCGAATTGGCCGACTACTCGCCGGTCAAGGGCTGCATGGTAATCCGCCCGTATGGGTACGCCATCTGGGAACTGATGCAGCAGGCGCTCGACAAGCGCTTCAAGGCGACGGGTCACGTCAACGCGTACTTTCCGCTCTTCATTCCGGAAAGCCTGTTGATGAAGGAGAAGGAGCACGTCGAAGGCTTTGCTCCTCAGGTGGCGTGGGTGACGCAGGGAGGCACAGAGGTACTCGAGGAGCGGCTCGTCGTGCGTCCCACCTCGGAGACGATCATCGGGACGATGTACGCGAAGTGGGTGCAGTCGTGGCGCGATCTCCCGATCCTGATCAACCAGTGGGCCAACGTCGTTCGATGGGAGAAAGTGACGCGGCTCTTCCTCCGTACGACCGAGTTCCTCTGGCAGGAAGGGCATACCGCGCACGAGACGGCGGAAGAGGCCGAGGCCGAAACGCAGAAGATGCTCGGTGTCTACAAGGACTTCGCGCACACGGAACTGGCGATGCCGGTTATCGACGGTCAGAAGACCGACAGTGAGAAGTTTGCCGGCGCCGAGCGAACGTATTCGATCGAAGCGCTGATGCGCGACGGTCGGGCGCTGCAGGCCGGAACGTCTCACAACCTGGGTCAGAACTTCGCCAAGGTGTTCGACATCAAGTTCCAGGCTCGCGACAAGTCGGTGCAGTACGTCTACGGAACCTCGTGGGGCGTGTCGACTCGCTTGATCGGCGGCGTGATCATGACGCACGGCGACGACGGCGGCCTGATTCTGCCGCCGCGGATCGCCCCGTATCAGGTCGTGATCATCCCCATTCCGAGAGGGAACTGGCGCGAAACGGTCCTGCCGCGTGCGCAGGTGATCCGGGACGAGCTCGTCGCGCGCGGCGTTCGCGTGATGCTCGACGACCGTGATACACAGACACCCGGCTGGAAGTACAACGAATGGGAGCTGCGCGGCGTTCCGCTTCGTCTCGAGATCGGGCCGAAGGACATCGAGAAGTCGCAGGTGATGCTCGCCCGTCGCGATACGCGCGAGAAATCATCCGCGGCGATGGACGGGCTCGCCTCGCACGTGGTCGGCATGCTGGACTCGATTCAGGAGGCGCTCTTCGCACGCGCAGTGGCGTTTCGGGAGGAGCACACGACGCACACCGACTCGTACGATGAGTTCAAGCAGATCATGGAAGGGCGTCCTGGCTTCGTCGTGTCTCCGTGGTGCAGTTCAGCGATATGCGAGGCCCAGATCAAGGCCGAGACGCAGGCGACGATTCGAAATATTCCATTCACCGGAACCACAGCTGCCGGAAAGAAGTGTCTCAAGTGCGACGCTGATGCGACGGCGCATGCGTGGTTCGCTAAGTCATACTAGTTGGAAGTGGGAAGTTCAAAGGGGAAAGTGGGAAGTAGGTTGGGGAAGTCGATAAGTCTCCTGATTCTTGCGACGACGCTCATCGTCTCGGGGCTCGTGGCTGCAGGATGCCGTCCGAGCGGACCGTTGCGCGTGACGACCATTCAGACGGGCAAGTCGCTGAACTCGGACAAGAGCGTCGGCAACCACGCGACGCGGTTCAAGCCTGACGACACGATGTTCGCGTCAGTGCTGACCGACGGTCCTGGCACAGGAACGATTGGTGTGCGTTGGCGCTTTGCCGGACGACTGGTGAGCGAGGAGACGAAGAACGTCAGCTACCGCGATCACGCGGCAACCGAGTTCCACATCCAGAATTCGAGCGGCTTCCCTGACGGCGAATACACCGTCGAAATCCTCGTCGACGGCCAGCCGTTCGCGACGCGCTCGCTGCGGGTGGACAAGTAGACGGAGGACCGAGGACCGAGGACCGAGGACTAGATAAACCCCGACCAGTTCGCGCGAATGCCTTTCACGACGGCATTGCGCCCGCCAAGCTTCGACCGCGTCACGATTCGTCGCGCCGCCTCTGACAACCGAGCTCGCCAGTCGGCGTCTCGCGTCGCGGACCACGCGCGCGCGAGTGGCTCGAGGCAACTCGCGTCGCCAAGGTCCGCAATCGTCTCGATAAATCCCTGGGGCAGCGGAGCCTTCGCCGTGCTGAAGGTCTCGCGCGCGTCGTACAGCGCAAGGCGACTCCCACGAGCAGCCAGTGCGTGGTGCGCGACGCCGCGTGCCCTGAGCCACTCCGTTCGTTCGCCGCTTGTCTCCGCACGGTTCTCCACGTCGCGAAACGACTTGATCGCGTCGTGCAGCGTTGCGAGCGTCGCTCGTGAGCCATGCGCTTCCACCCATTCGCGCGCGGCAACAGGATTGTCGAGTGCCGGCCCGGCCGCTTCCGGAGGCGGCGCCTGCTCACGAATCGGACGAACGAGGTCATCGGGCAGATCGGAAAGGGCGTCCATTGCCGCAACGCGCACGCGCGCGTCGCGGTCCCGGTCAACCGCGATTGCCATGATGGCTTCGAGAAGACGCGTACCGCTCTCCTGCGGCACCCAGGTGCGCAGCACGGTGAGCGCGGCAACGACCGTGTCAACGTCGGACGCGCCGAGAGCCGCGAATGCGATCTCCACGGCGTGCGGATTCTCGAGGCCGTCGAGCGCGCTGATTGCCAGCGCGCGGGCCGTCGAGCTGTCAGAGGACTCGATGAACCTGGCGAGGCGCGGAAACGCGCGTGCGCCAAGGACGCGCAGGCGCGCCACCGATGCGTCACGTCGAATCGGATCGGGTGACTGGAGATCGGCGATGAGCCGATCCACTTCGCTGGGCCGTGAGCTCGCTGGGGCCACGTCGTCCACGACTGCCGACGCTACGAGGCTTCTTCGACGCGCCTCTTCTTGCCGAACAGCCAGGCAAGGCCGATGCTGAGGATGTAGAGGACGATCACTGGTCCACCCATCGCCAGCAGGCCGACGCCCCCACCGCCCGGCGAGAGTGCGGCCGAGGCCACGACGATGATCAGTATGGCGTACTTGAAATGGCGGATCATGAAGCGCGGCGTGATGACTCCGAGCCGCGCAAGGAACAGCACGATGGTCGGCAGCTGGAACGTGATGCCGAGGGCGAGGACCAGCCGGAGGTACATCGAGAATGCCGGCTCCACTCTGGGCATGAACGTCAGGAAGTCGTTGGTGAAGCCGACGAAGAATCTCCAGACGATCGGAAACACGAGGTAGTGCGAGAACGCAGCACCGGCAACGAAGCAGACCGACGACATCACGATGAAGGGGATCGCCAGCTTCTTCTCGTGTGCGTAGAGCCCTGGTGCGATGAAGAGCCAGACCTGCGAGGCAACCACCGGCGATGCCAGGATGAGGCCGGCCATCAGCGCGATCTTGATCTGGAGGAAGAAGGCTTCGCTCGGGTCGGTGTAGATGAGCGTCTGGCCGGCAGGCAACAGCGCCTGCATCGGTTTGAAGATGAACTGGAAGAGCGGGCCGATGAAGAACAGCGAAATGCCGAGCCCTACCAGGACGGCGACGAGCGCGTAGATGATGCGTCGTCGCAACTCGTCCAGGTGGTCGAGGAAGGACATCTTCCCCTGTTCGGATTCGGAGTCGTCCTCCTCCCAGTCAGGGTCGTCGTCGGGATCCGACGACGTCGACTTCTTCGGAAACGGCACGAGCGCCATCGAGTCGACCTAGACGGACGTGCCGGTGCTGGTGCGGCTGATTGTTGGCTCCGCTGATTCCGGTGTCACCGGATTCCCGGTCGATCCAGGAGTGATGGGCTGGGCGCTGGCCGCAAGCGCGGATGCCTGCTCGGCCTGCATCTTCGCCTTCTGTTCCTTCTGCTCCTCAACCCTGACTTCTTCCTCGAGGGTGTTGCGGAGCTCGTTCGAGGCCTTCTTGAACTCGCCGAGGCTCTTGCCGAGGGAGCGGCCGAGCTCGGGCAGCTTGCGCGGGCCGAAGATGATGAGCGCGATCACCAGAATGATGACCAGTTCGGGCATTCCAATGGAACCAAACATAGGCGTACTCCAGCCAGCTCGGAAGCCGGCGTTAAACCCCAGAATACACCCGCCGCATCAAGAAAGGTGAACGGGGAGTCAGCCTTCCCGCTGCGGCTCTGGGTTGCCCGCAAGTGCTTCTACCGATTATAGAAATCCGGTCTGGACGGGGTCAAGGCGAGGGTGTACATTGCTTGTAATATGCCTGTGATGCGTAGCTCCCGTTTTCTGCCCTTCGCTGGGCTCGTCATTATCTTTTGTGCCGTCGCAGGCGGGTTCTGGGGCCGCAGCGCGCTCGTCGCCCAGGATCAAATCCCTGACCAGTACAAGGTATTCACGTCGGCCCTTGGTGCCATCGAGGACAACTACGTCGGCGAATACGAATCAGACCGCCTGGTCTACAGCGCCATCAGCGGCTTGCTGCAGACATTGGACCCGCATTCGAGCTTCATGGATCCCCGCAGCTTCGCGCAGATGCGCGAGCGGCAAGAGGGGCGATATTACGGCCTCGGGATCACGATCAACGTCGTCGATGGCGACGTCACCGTCTTTAACGTGTTCGAAGGGTCTCCGGCGCATCAGAGGGGACTTCGCCGCGGCGACGTCATCGCGAAGATCGAAGGCGAAGATGCGAAGGGGTGGACGAGCGAGCAGGCGGTCAGCCGTCTGCGCGGACCCAAGCAGTCATCCGTCAACATCTCGATTCGCCGCGCGGGTTATGACGGGCTGATCGATCTCGCCGTCACGCGCGACGAGGTTCACATTCCAACCGTGCCCGCGGCAGTCATGCTCGACGCGACGACGGGTTACATCAAGCTGCAGGACTTCGGCGAGAACACCGATCAGGAGCTTGGCAAATCGCTCGAGGCTCTCACCAAGCAGGGTATGCAGCGCCTGGTGTTCGACCTTCGCGCGAATCCCGGCGGTGCGCTCGATCAGGCGATTCGCGTCTCGAATCGATTCCTGCCCAAGGGCGACTTGATCGTCTACACGCGCGGCCGCGTGCCGAACTCCGATCAGGACTATCGCGCGACGGAACAGAGCAACTACTTGCGCCTGCCGATGATCACGCTGGTCAATCGCAGCAGCGCGAGCGCGTCGGAGATTGTGTCGGGTGCTCTTCAGGATCACGATCGTTCGCTCATTGTCGGCGAGACGACGTTCGGCAAGGCGCTTGTGCAGTCGGTGTACCGCGTGGCTGAAGGTGCTGGCGCGGCGATCACGACCGCTCGCTACTACACGCCGAGCGGTCGATTGATTCAGCGTCCGTGGGATGTCGGCTTCGACGATTACCTCACCTACACGTGGCGTGAGCAGGACGTTAACAAGGTTCACAAGCCTGACGACCTGAAGTACACGGACGCAGGGCGCAAGGTGTACAGCGGCGGAGGCATCGAGCCGGATCGCCGGTACGACGGCCCGTCAGATGGATTCAACCCGACACGCTTTGGTCGCACGATCGCGGCGCGCAACCTCTTCGACACCTACGCGCAGCAGTTCACGCGCAAGGGCGACACTCGCGTCACGCGACGCGGTGCTCAGCCTCGCGAACTGACACCCGACTTCGAGGTGAACGACGAGATGCTGGCCGAGTTCAAGAAGCTCGTGCAGCAGTCGCCGATTCCGTTCGACGAGGCCGCGTGGACCTCCGATCTCGAGTTCATCAAGGCGATGATCCACCGCGAGATCGACGTCGATCTCTTCGGAGTCGCCGCGGCGTACAAGAACCTGGCGCGCCACGATCCGCAGTTGCAATTTGCCCTGACGCTGTTCCCCGAGGCCCAGCAGTTGCTCAACATGAGCCGGCAGAACAACAGCGGTCGCCGCGGCAGCGCGCTGACGCCAGATTGGTCGCCTAGCCCAAAATGTTGTGGTAGGACTTGGGTCTTGCCACAATAACTAGGCCCTGCTAGACTCCCACCGGTTCGGCTCGCTACTCGTCCAACCGCCCGCCGCCTGTTTCCCAGCACGCCGGCCGGGTTCAGTCTGACATGTTAGCAAGGGGCAGTAATGCGTCTCGAGCGTCTCGAAATCTCGGGTTTCAAGTCCTTCTCCGATCGGTCGGAGCTCTCCTTCGATCAGGGCGTCACCGCCATTGTCGGCTCCCAACGGGTGCGGCAAGAGCAACGTTGCCGATGCCATTACGTGGGTCCTCGGCGAGCAGAGCGCCAAGAGCCTCCGCGGCGACAAGATGGAAGACGTGATCTTCAACGGCAGCGATGCCCGGAAGCCGGGCGCAGCCGCTGAAGTTCGCTTGCGTCTTGGCGGCCTTCCCGCGCCACCGGCTCTCGCGACGCCAATTCCGGCGACACCGACGTCCGTCGCTGAGGTGGCAACGCTCGAGGAGTTCCATCCAGCGCACCAGAACGGCAACGGCCACGACGGCCGCCAATGGAAATGGGCACGCAGTGATTGCGGAGATGGCCGACGCGTTCACTCGCGACGTCGAAGTCACGAGGCGCCTGTACCGTTCGGGGGAGAGCGAGTACCTGATCGACGGCGCCGTGTGCCGCCTCCGCGACGTTCACGAGCTCCTGATGGACACCGGGCTCGGCGCCAAGGCTTACTCGATCATCGAGCAAGGCAAGATCGGCATGATCCTCAGTTCGCGTCCGGCAGACCGGCGCCAGCTGATCGAAGAGGCCGCCGGGATCACGAAGTACCGCTCGCGGCGACGGGCGGCAGAACTGAAGCTCGAAGCCGCCCAGCAGAACCTGACGCGCATCGACGACATCGTGTTCGAAGTCGAGAAGCAGCGCGGCGCGTTGAAGCGACAGGCTGCGAAGGCGCGCCGCTACGGCCGGCTGCGCGAAGAATACCGCCGCTGGGAAAAGGTGCTCTTTGCGCGACGGTATCGAGATCTGGCCGGCGCGATCGAATCGGCGCGAGGGCGACTCGCCGTCACCAGAGAGCGCGAGACTGCGGCGCAGGCACATCTTGCCGAGGTCGAAGCGGACCTTGGCCCGACTGCGCATCGAGCAGGCCGAGGCCGAGGGCGCGCTCGCTCAGATTCGCGAAGACGCGCACGCTCGCGAGCTCGACATCAACCTGCGCCAGCAGCAACAGGAATTCAACCGACAGCAGGTCGAGACGCTCGACGGACGCGGACGGGATGATCGCCGCCGAGATCCAGGAGCTCGAGGCGCGGCGGGAGCCCGCGCGCCTGGCGCTCGAAGCGCGCCGTGAAGCTGCGATCGAGATCGAGCGGACGCGAGACGAGGCCGGCGACGTGATGGCATCCGCCAGCGCAGAGCACGCGCAGGCGCAGTCGCAAATCGAAGGGCTCGAAGGCGCGCGTCGAAGCGATTCGCAGCGATCTGTTCCGAACGTCGAACGCATCGACGACCGTGCGCCACGTGATGGAGCACACCGCCGTACGCAGCATGAGCGTGTCGGCGAGCAGCTCGCCAGGCTCGATGTCGAGCAGGACGACGTGCGGCGCGAAGGCGAGAAGGTCGAGGCGGATCGTGCCGCTGCATCCGACGCGCGTGCGCAGTCGCAGGCGGCACTGGAGCGAATCTCGCAGGAGCTGGCGAATCGCCGCACGCAGCTCGCGATGTCGAGAAGCGAGCACGAAGGGCGCACGCGAGACGTGCGCGCGCGCGAGCAGGAGTTGGCCGCCGTCGAGGGACGGCTCGCGTCGCTCGAGGAGCTGGCTGCCAGTCGTGCGGATTTCGGTGATGCCGCCCGGATGGTGCTCGTGCAGGCGAACGGCCATGTCGGTCAGCAGGGCGCGGTTGCAGACTATCTCGAGGTGGACAGTCGATACGAGCGCGCGGTCGAAGCGTGTCTCGGCGACCTGCTCCAGCATGTGATCGTCGAGCGACACGATCAGGCGGCTGCCGGCTTGTCACTTGTTCGACAGCAGGATGCAGGCCGTTGCGGATTCGTCGTCGTTGAACCTGGATCCAACGGATACCACCCGCACAACGCTCTTCGTGCGCCGGGCATCGTGCCGGTTTCGGATGTTCTCCGTGTCAGCGGCCCTCACGCCGCCACGATTCTGAAAGTCATTCCCGAGGCCTACGTCGCCGAGAGCTTCGAGCAGGCGGTGACGTTCTCTCACGAGACGTTCGCGCCGATCGCGACGATCGAGGGCGACGTCTTCCGTGGGCCTCATCTCGTGGCTGGTGGCGCGAAGGTCGAGTCGCGAGGAATCCTGGCCACCCGTCGTGAGATCAAGGAACTACGCGAACGCGTGGGACGCGATCGACAGCTGCTGGCGCAATTGGCGGCCGAGGTCGCCAGCCTCGATGCGCGCATCGTCGAAGCCGACCAGCGCGATCGGTGTGCTCCAGGAAGAGGAGCACGTCCACGAGAAGGCGCTTGTGGGGCACGACGCACAGCTCGCCCGCGCCGCAGAAGACACACTTCGCCTGTCGCGCAAGTCGGACCTCGTGGCAATGGAGCGACGACGCGCCGAAGAGGAACGAGCCGCGCTCGAGACTCGTCGCGCGGACGCGGAAACTTCGATGGCGAGGCTCGCAGAAGAGCAACGAGTCATCGAAGAGGAGCTCGGTGAAGCGCAGCGACGGCTGGCAGCCGCGCGGGAGACCGTCAACTCGCTCGCCACGCGTGCGGCCGAAGCGGGTGCGTCGCACGCCGCGCTCGTCGAACGTGCGTCTGCCGTCGGCGCAGAAGTGCTCCGGCTCGAAGAAGGCGGACGCGATCTCGAAGTCAGGATCGCAAGCAGAATCTCCGAGCAACAGCAGACCCGACAGCCGGCGCGAAGCGCTCATCGCAGCCATTGCATCGAGCGAGACAGGCGCTCGACGAGGACGTCATCGCGCTCGAGTCGATGCGCGGCACACTGCGCGAGGCCGATGACGCCGCCGCCGCACTCCGATCGACGGTCGACGAACAGGACGTGGTGATTCGACAGGCTCGCCGCACGCTCGAAGAGATCCGAGTCGAGGCGAGCGATCTCGAGGTGTCGACGGGCGACGGCTGAAAGCGATCTGACGCACCTCGCGCAGGCGTGTGTCGACGCCGTCCAGAGCACCCTCGACGAGGTGCTCGCGCAGGTCGAAGCAGATGGAGCAGAGCGGTCAGGCGACGCCTGACGCGGCCGCGATCTCTGCCGAGGAGCCCGACCCGGAGGCCGACGAGGAGAGCATTGCCGCTTCAGGTGACGTGCAGGCAGCTTCCGTGGAGCAGGCTGCCGCGATCGATGCGCCGACGACAATGACGGCTGAGGAGGCCATCGCCCGGTTGAAGGCCAAGATCGATCGGCTCGGGCCGGTCAACATGATGGCCATCGAGCAGTTCGACGAGCTCGAGGGCCGGCACGTGTTCCTCACGACGCAGCGCCGCGATCTCGTTGACTCGATCGCCCAGACGTCCGAGGCGATCGCCCGCATCGACGAGACCACGAAAGCCAGATTCACCGAAGCGTTCGCAGCCATTCAGGCCAACTTCCAGGTCACGTTCAGCACGCTGTTCGGCGGTGGCCGCGCCGGTCTCGCGCTGCTCGACGAGAACGATCCGCTCGAAAGCGGCATCGACATCGTCGCGTCGCCTCCAGGGAAGCGGCTGCAGAGCGTTCAGCTGCTCTCGGGCGGTGAAAAGGCGCTGACGGCGATCGCGCTGATGTTCGCCATCTTCAGGTACAAGCCGAGCCCGTTCTGCCTGCTGGACGAGATCGACGCACCGCTCGACGACGCCAACGTGCACCGGTTCGTCGAGATGCTGCGGGGCATGCTCGACCGCACGCAGTTCATCCTCATCACGCACAATCGGCAGACCATGGAAATTGCCAACCGGCTCTACGGCGTGACGATGGAGGAGCCGGGCGTGTCGAAGTTGATCTCGGTCCAGTTGAATTAACCCGAACGATCCGAACTGCCCGGACGTAGTAGAGTTCGGGAGGTTCGACGCTATGAGCAGCCGACATCTATGGGCCGGGGGCGTGGTGCTGGGCCTTGCCCTGGGCTCCGTCGCATGCGACGTCAAGGTCGGCGAGGGCGGCGGCCTCTCGGTCGACTTTGCCGCCGGCAAGGCCAGCGATGAGTGGGTCCGCACCTACGACATCAAGCCAGGCGGGCGCCTGGAAATCATCAACATCAACGGCCAGATTCGATGCCTCACCGGCGACGGGCACCCAGGTCGAGGTCCGGGCCATCCGCGAGGTCAGGACCGGCAGCGAGGAGGCCTCGCGCGAGATGCTTCAAGAAGAGCGAGATGCGCGAAGCGGTCACCCCGGACGGGGTCACGATTGAAGCGCCAGAAAGTCAGGGGCGCGGTGGCGGCGGATTCCGCCGCCCGCAGCTCACCGTCAAGTACGACGTGCGGGTGCCGCCCGGGCTTGAACATCTGCTCAAGACCCAGAACGGCGAAGTCCGTCTCGAGAACATCGAAGGCGTTCGCATCGAGGCGGCTGACGACGAATGGCGGCATCACAGGCCGCGGCGTTTCGGGCGCCGTCGAGGCGCAGACCGTGAACGGCGGCATCCAGATGGACCTGGAGTCCGTCACTGGCGAGTCACGCATGGTGACGGTCAACGGCGGCGTGATGCTCACTGTTGCGCCGGGTGTCAACGCCGACCTCGAGGCGACTGTCGTCAATGGCGGCATGTCAAGTGCGGGACGGACTTCAGCTGTCAGTCGAAGAGCAGAGCCGCCAGCGAGTTGCCGGTCGCATCGGAAGTGGCGGACCTCGCGTTGTCGTGCAGACGACGAACGGCGGCGTTCGACGTCGGGAACGGGTGCGCCAGGCTCGTAGACGGCTCGAGTCGTTCATGCCTCGCAGGTAAACGAGATCGGTGGCCAACGAAGACAAGTCGGCGAGATACCACAGGCTGCGCCGACGTACCGTCGCTGCTCGATACCACCGCCCAGGCTCTCTTCCTCATCCTGCTCGTGTTGAGCGGCGCCTCGACTGCCATCCGCGCGAATGTCGAGGTCGCCGTCGGCACGGAGCTTCATTCCCGTCGTCATCATCTGCGTGCTGGTGATCGCCGGGATGTCCGAGCTGGTGCACCTGCCATTCGCCTTCTATCAGGGAGTCGTTCTCGAGCGCCGCTACGGACTCTCGACGGAGACGGCGGGGCGCTGGCTCGCGGATCACATCAAGGCGGCGGCGCTCGTGCTCGCGTATCTTGCACTCGCGGGCATCGTCGTCGCTGGCGTTGCTTCGACTGAGCCCTGACAGGTGGTGGCTCTTCGCTGCGATCTGTTTCGCAGTCGTGCTCATCGGGTTGGCGCGGTTCGCGCCGGTGCTCCTGCTCCCCCTGTTCTACGACGTGCGGCCGCTCGATCGAGAAGCCCTGCGCGTGCGCCTGATGGCGCTCGCCGAGAAGGCCGGGACACCTGTGCTCGGCGTGTACGAGTGGCGTCTCGGCGATCGCACGAGCAAAGCCAATGCCGCACTCGTTGGCATCGGCAGCACGCGTCGCATCCTGGTGTCCGACACGCTTGCTCGCGGCGCACTCCGACGCAGGAGATCGAGACCGTCTTCGCGCACGAGCTCGCGCACCATGTCTACGGCGACATCTGGTCGGCGCTGGCGCTCGAGGTCGTGCTCGTGACCCTAGGGTGCTATCTTGCCGATTACGTGCTGACGACGTTCGCGTTGAGCGCTGGGCTTGGATGGGAAGTCCGATGTCGCAGGGTTCCCGCTGATTGCTCTCGCCGGCGGCGGTGTGTCGGTGGCGCTCACGCCGATGACCAACGCGCTCTCGCGGGCGCACGAGCGGCGAGCCGATCGCTACGCGCTCGAGACGACAAAGAACTCATCGGCGTTCATCAGCGCGATGAGGCGGCTCGCGGCAACCAACCTCGCCGAGGAACAGCCATCGCGGTTCGTCGAGCTGTTCTTCCACACGCATCCCTCCACCGCCGCACGGATCGAAGCCGCGAAAGCCTGGGCGGGCGGAGAAGTGAGCACTGGGTCGCTGAGGAGCTACTTCGTCCTCGAACAATCAGTTCGCCGTGCATCTGCGCGTGGCGGGCGTCGTTGGTCAGATTGGAATAGAACGCAAACGTACCGGCCCGGTCGGCGCGAAACTCGAGTGTCGTCGAGCCGCCCGCGGGCACACGGCGCGACACGCGATACTCGTCGATGGTTACGCTGTAGGCGTTGTCCTCGCTCTGCACCGTGAGCTTGACGAGGTCATCTTGTGAGACTTCGATGCGGCAGGGTTGAACCGGTAGTTGCGAGCCGTCAGCGTAATTTCGCGTTTGTTGGGGGCCTGATCCTGGGCGAGTGCGTGGAGTGCGAAGGGCGAGAGCAGACCCACCACGCCTACAACCAACAGGCTGGACGTCCGACTCATCAGCTTCATCTATGCAGTTTAGACGACCGGGACGTGGTCCCGGTTCGTCAATGCACGGATTCGCTTACTCTTTTGCGGCTGGGGCAGGCGTTGCACCCTTTTGCGCTTCGTCCTGCAGCAGAGCCTTGCGGCTGAGCCGGATCTTGCCGGTGGGATCGATGTTGATGACCTTCACGAGGATCTGCTGACCCTCCTTCAGCTCATCGCGCACGTCCTTCACGCGGTGGTTCGCGATCTCCGAGACGTGGAGCAGGCCGTCGGTGCCGGCCATGATCTCGACGAACGCGCCGAAGTCGGTGATGCGCTGCACCTTGCCCATGTAGGTCTTGTTGAGCTCTGGCGTTGCCGTCAGTTCCTGGATGATGCCGATCGCCTTGGCAGCCGACTCGCCATCCGCGGATGCGACGTTGACCTGTCCGTTGTCCTCGACGTCGATCTTCACGCCGGTGCGCTCGATGATGCTGCGGATCATCTTGCCGCCAGGGCCGATGACGTCGCGGATCTTGTCGACCGGGATCTTGATCGTGATGATGCGCGGCGCGAACATCGACATGTTCCCGCGCGTGGTCGGCAGCGTCTTGGCCATCTCGCCGAGGATGTGCATCCGGCCGGCCCTGGCCTGTTCGAGCGCCTTGGCCATGATCTCCGACGTGATGCCGGTGACCTTGATGTCCATCTGCAGCGCCGTGATGCCCTGCGCGGTGCCTGCCACCTTGAAGTCCATATCGCCGTAGTGGTCTTCGGCGCCGGCGATGTCCGAGAGCACGGCATACTTGCCGGTCTTCTCGTCCATGATGAGTCCCATGGCGATGCCCGCGACGGCCGCCGAGATCGGCACGCCTGCGTCCATCATCGCCATCGAGCCGCCGCAGACCGACGCCATCGACGAGGAACCGTTGGACTCGAGGATGTCCGAGACGAGGCGGATCGTGTAGGCGAACTTCTCTTCAGAAGGAACGACCGGCGCGAGCGCGCGCTCGGCGAGGGCACCGTGCCCGATCTCGCGGCGGCCCGGTCCGCGCTGCGGTCCCGTCTCACCGACCGAGAAGGGCGGGAAGTTGTAGTGGAGCATGAAGCGCCGGTACTGCTCACCGGTGACGTGCTCGATCTTCTGCTGGTCGTCGGCCGTGCCGAGTGTGCAGCTCACCAGCGCCTGCGTCTCGCCGCGGGTGAAGACAACCGAACCGTGCACGCGGGGGAGGATGCCGGTCTCTGTCCAGATCGGGCGGATCTCGTCGAACTTCCGGCCGTCCAGGCGCACGCCGCGCTCGAGCGCCTCGTCGCGCATCGCCTTTTCCTGGAGCTCGTGGAAGATGTGCTCCGCGTCCTTCTTCTGTTGCGCGTCATCCTCGGGCAGCGACGCCAGGAGGTCCTCGAGCACGGCATCGACCTGTCCGTAGCTCTCGAGCTTCTGCTTGATGCGCATCGCATCGGTCAGAGGGCCGAGGGCCTTCTTCTCGACCTGCTGATAGAACTCGGGAGCGATCGCCTTCGGCGGCGACCACGATCTTCTTCTTGCCGGCGGCGGCCTTCAGTTCCTCGATGCCCGCGACGATCTGCTTGATCGCGGCGTGAGCGGCTTCGAGCGCACCGACGACCTGCGCTTCAGAGACTTCCTTGGCTCCCGCCTCGACCATCACGATTCCGTCGCGCGTGCCGGCGACGATCAGGTCGAGCGTGCTCTGTTTGCGCTCGGAGTACGTCGGGTTGATGACGTACTCGTTGTTGACCATGCCGACGCGCACGCCGGCGACGGTCTTCTCGAACGGGATCTCGGAGATGGCCAGCGCCGCGGAGGCGCCGGTGATCGCCAGGACGTCGGCATCGTTCTCGGTGTCGGCAGACATGAGGAGCGCGATGATCTGCGTCTCGAAGCGCCAGCCTGAGGGAAAGAGCGGACGGATCGGTCGATCGATCAGCCGGCTCGTGAGGACTTCCTTTTCCGCAGCTTTGCCCTCGCGCTTGAAGAAACCGCCAGGGATCCGTCCCGACGCGTAGGCGTACTCGCGGTAGTCCACGGTCAGGGGGAGGAAGTCCACATCGCGCGGGCTCGCGGCGCGCGAAGCGGCCACGAGCACCATGGTGTCGCCGGACCGGACGATCACCGCGCCGTGAGCCTGCTTGGCCAGCTTGCCCGTTTCGAGGGTCAGCGTACGGGATCCAACCTGGATCTCGCGCCTCTGCAAATTAACGTTGTGCATGTGACTAGGTTCTACTTACGTATGCCGAGGCGCTTGATGAGATCGGCGTAGCGCTCGGAGTCTTTGCTCTTGAGGTAATCGAGCAGCCGTCGTCGCTGGCCTACCAGCTTCAGCAGCCCCCGGCGGGAATGGTGATCCTTTGCGTGGATCTTGAAATGCTCGGTGAGGTAGTTGATGCGCTCGCTGAGGAGCGCGACCTGAACTTCCGGCGAGCCCGTGTCACCGTCGTGTGTCTTGTACGTCCCGATAATGCCGCTCTTCCGGTCACTGCTCAACGCCACTGGTGGCTCCTTCACGAACGGCTCAGACGCGATGTCCGGGTCATTGGTCCCCCGTCATCCACCAAACCGCCGTATGGTTGCGAGTGTTGCTGCTCCCTTAAACAGTTCATTTTAAATCAGGACAACGGCTGGGTGCAAAAATTCGCCGGTCGAGTCAACCGTCGCGAGCGCAACGAGTTGGCCTTCTTCATCAATCAATCGAGTCCATGCGCCGGGACTGTTTCGAACGATTCTGCCCCCAATAAGGTGCGTGGCGCCGAGCATCTGCCCGTGAGCCACCCGCTTTCGCCCCTCTTCGCCGAGCCGAACAGAGGGCATGGCTGGCAGGAGACGCTCGAGCGATATCCAACGCTCGGTCACTGCCACGCTCGATTGCCTCACGCGCTCGAGTTCGACGGCTTGACTGATGCGTGAACTCACCGCAGCGGGTCCGTCGCAGCGACTCGAGGCAAGCCCCTGTGCCCACGAGCTCACCAAGCGAATGGGCAAACGTCCTCACGTAAAAGCCGGCCGAGCAGGTGACGTGGATGCGCGCTGAGGCGCCGGAGCACTCGACCAGGTCGGCGCGCGGCACACGCACGGGCACGGCTTGCAGAGTCACCGTTTCGTCACGACGCGCGCGTGCATAGGCCCGTTCGCCCGCAACCTTCTTTGCCGAGAACGCCGGTGGAACCTGCAGATACTCCCCGCGCAGCGATGCAAGCGCAGTCTCGACCGCGTCACGCTCGGGCACACGATCGGATCGGCTGGTTTCGGCGCCAGTGATGTCGTAGGAGTCCGTCGAGACGCCGAACCGAATGGTGGCTTCGTAGTCCTTGTCCGAGGAGACGAAGAACCGCACGAGTCTCGTGGCTCGACCGCATGCCAGCGGCAGGACGCCCGTGGCCAGAGGGTCGAGCGTTCCGGTGTGGCCGATACGTCGCTCGTGAAGAGATCGCCTGGCAACCGCAACGACGTCGTGCGACGTCAGGCCCTGCGGTTTGTCGACGACGAGAACACCGTCCATTAGTAGCAGTATGCAGTAGGCGGTAGGCGGCAAGCACCAGGTCTCCCCCGAGTGCTTACTGTCTACTGCCTACTATTTGCCGTCTCGATCGCCTGTGTCAGCTTCCCCTCGAAGAGCATCTTCAGATCGGCGAAGTCGCCGCGCGCGGAGCAGCCCGACGCGTTGGTGTGACCGCCGCCGCCGAACTCGCGTGCGATGGCGTTGACGTTGATCGCGCCCTTCGATCGCATACTCACGCGCCAGTCGCCCGGACCGTTCTCCTTGAAGAACGCGACCGCCATGATGTCCTTCACGGTGAGCGGAAGGTTCACCAGCCCCTCGGTATCCTCGTAAGTCCCGCCACACTCACGCGCCAACTGCTGGTCGACGGAGACCGTTGCGATGCGTCCCGTCGGATCGAGCTGCATCCGGTGAAGCACTGCGCCATAGAGCTTGAGCCGCGCGAGGTTGTTGCTGTCGAAGATGCTGCGCGCCACCGCGGTAGCGTTGACGCCAGCTTCGACGCACTGCCGGCAGATGTCGAACGTGCGCGGCGTGATGTTCGAATAATGAAACGCGCCGGTGTCGGTCAGGATCGCGATATAGACGTGTGTGGCGATCTCCGGCGTCAGTGAGACGCCCAGTGCGCCGATCAACTCGAAGACCATCTCGCCGCAGGCCGCGGCGGACAGGTCCAGCCAGTTCATCGCCCCGAACATCGTGTTGCCGGGATGATGATCGATGTTGATCACGTAGCCCTCGTCGAGACCGGCAATGCCGGTTCGCTGCGTATCCCCGCACTCGAGGACGATCACGGCGTCGCCGGGATCGTCGACGTGGTCGGTCACCTCGATCGAATCGATACTCGGAAAGCCCTGCATCGGGGGCGGCACTCTGTCGCGGCTGACGACGCGTGCCTGTTTGCCGAGTCGTTGAAGGGCCAGGGCCATCGCGAGCGAAGACCCGATGGCGTCGCCGTCGGGCCGCGCGTGCGAGGCCACGACGAAGCGTTGCCGGCGGCGGATCTCGGTAGCGACGTGAGCGGCCGTCGTCTCAGCGGTTGTTGTGGTCATGCCCGTTGGTGTCCTCGGTCTCCTCCCCGTCGCGCTTGGCGGCGCGCTGCGCCTCTTCCTCATGGAGGTCGCGCAGGACTTGCTCGATGCGATCCTGATGGGCCACCGATTCGTCGAATCGGAATTCGAGTTCCGGCACGCGACGCAGGCGCAACCGGCCTCCAATATGACGTCGAAGGAACGGCGTCGCCCGCTCGAGCGCCGCCGCGGTCTCGCGGCGTGCCGCCTGGTCGCCCATCGTCGTGTAGAACACCCGCGCCAGTTGCAGGTCGGGGGACATCTTGACACGGGTCAGGGTGATGAAGCCGATGCCGGGATCGTGGACGACGCCACGACTGAGGAGGTCGCTGAGCTCCTGCCGAATCTGATCGCCGACGCGATCGGGTCTGTGCCCTTGAGCCATTACGTCAGGTACTCGACCTCGGACCGGGTCATCAACCCCGGCTCGAGGCGTTCGATTTCGTTTGCGGCGTCTGCGAGTTCCTGTTCCACATGCAGCGTGGTGTTCGAGATGGCGACGATGCCGAGGCTCGCACGCTGCCACAGGTCCTGATGCTCGAGTTCCGCGATGGCGACATTGAACTTCTGCAGGCGGTCTTTGATCCGCCGGAGCACCATGCGCTTGTCCTTGAGCGACTGTGCGTAGGGAATATGGATCTCGACGTGAAGAACGGCGACACGCATTGCGCCGTTCTATGCGGTGACCGCCACTCGCTCCATCGTGAAGACCTCGATGATGTCCCCGACCTTCACGTCGTTGTAGTTCTGCAGCCCGATACCGCACTCGAGCCCGCTCTTCACTTCGCTCACATCGTCCTTGAAGCGGCGCAGCGACGAGATCTTGCCCTCGAAGACGACCACGTTGTCGCGCAGCAGGCGCGCCTGGGTCTCGCCGGCGCGCGTGATGCGTCCGTCGGTGACCTGACAGCCGGCAATTGCGCCGATCTTCGGGACCTTGAAGACTTCGCGCACACTCGCCGTACCGATCCGCACTTCCTTGAAGGTCGGCTCGAGCAGGCCTTCCATGCTCTTCTTGATTTCCTCGGTGACGTTGTAAATCACCGAGTGCAGGCGGATGTCGATCTCTTCGCGCTCCGCCGTCTCCTGCGCGTTGCGATCGGGACGGACGTTGAAGCCGATGATGATCGCATTCGAGGCCGAAGCCAGGAGCACGTCCGATTCGTTGATCGCGCCGACACCGGAGCGGATGATGCGAATCTTGACCTTCTCGTCAGACAGCTTCGTCAGCGTATCGGCCAGCACTTCGGCCGAGCCCTGCACGTCCGCCTTCACGATGAGCGGCAGTTCTTTCATGCCGCCTTCGGCGATTTGCTCCTTGAGCGATTCGAGCGTCAGGCGGCCGCCCTTCGCGCCGAGCGCGCGCTCCTTGGCCTGCGCCTGACGGAAGGTGGCGATCTGCCGCGCCTTGGCCGCATCGGCCACCGTCTGGAACGGGTCACCCGGTTGGGGCAGGCTGGTCAAGCCGAGTACTTCAACCGGCGTGGCCGGGCCCGCGGATTTCACCGGACGTCCGCGGTCGTCGATGAGCGCACGAACCCTTCCGACCACGGGCCCCGCGATGAAGTTGTCGCCGACGTTCAGCGTGCCGTCCTGCACCAGCACGGTGGCGACCGGTCCGCGGCCGCGATCGAGCTTGGCTTCGAGCACAGCGCCGGAGGCGCTTCGCTTCGGATTCGCTCTCAACTCGAGGATGTCCGTCGAGAGGAGGATCATTTCCAGAAGTTGATCGAGGTTCTGACGCTTCTTGGCGGACACCGGCACCATGACCGTCGTGCCGCCCCAGTCCTCAGGGACCAGATTCAGCTCGGCGAGCTCACGCTTGACGTTGTCGGGATTGGCGCCCGGCTTGTCGATCTTGTTGATCGCCACGACGATCGGCACGTTGGCGGCCTTGGCGTGGTCGATCGCTTCACGCGTCTGTGGCATCACGCCATCGTCGGCCGCGACGACGAGCACGACGACGTCAGTGACTTTGGCGCCGCGTGCGCGCATGAGGGTGAAGGCTTCATGACCTGGCGTGTCGAGGAACACGACGCTGCGTCCGTCACCCACATCGACGTGATACGCCCCGATGTGCTGAGTGATGCCGCCAGCTTCGCGCTCGGCGACCTTGGTCTCACGGATGGCATCAAGGAGCGACGTCTTGCCGTGGTCGACGTGACCCATGACCGTCACCACGGGTGCGCGCGGCTTGATGTCCTCGGGCTTCGACTCGTCGCCCTCGGCCGAGACGAGCTCCTGTTCGAAGCTCCGCATCTCGATCTCGGCGCCGAACTCGCGCGCGAGGTCCTTGGCCGTCTCCACGTCCATCGTGCTGTTGATGGTCATCATCATGCGGCGCATCAGCAGCTTGGCCAGGACGTCCTTCACGCGCACATCGAGCTTGTCGGCGAGGTCTTTCACCGTCATGCCCTCGGCGAGCGTGATGACTCGCGTAATCGGCGGCGGGGCAGCCGGTGCTGAGGGCATCGACGGACTCGACGGCCGTTCGCGCCGAGTCCCGGTGGAGCGAACGGGGGGGCGATACTGTCCGCCGGGCGGCCGCTGTCCGAATGGCGGTCGAGGCTGCTGTCCCGCGGGCGCCGGTGGCCCTCCCGGGCGCGCAAACGCTGGTTGTTGTGTGCGCACCGGCTGCGACGGCAGCGGACGCGGCCCCCCGAACATGCCCGGGGTCGTCGGACGCGGCGGTGAGTACGGTGCCCGAGGCGCTTGGCCGGCACCGCCGGGTCGAGTCGGCGACGGAGTGCGTCCCGTCGCAGGCGTCGCGGGCTTGGCTCCCGCTGCAGGAGGCGCAGGTGGTTGCACGATGCGCGGCTGCGTCACCTGTGGACGTTTTGCCGGCGCGAGCGGGCGCGCGGGTTGCGGCGTCCTGCCCGGCTCCTCGATGCGAAGCCGAATCGTCGGTGGAACGAATCGTCCAGAGGTGACGATGGCGGCGCAACGGACGCGGCCGCGGCGATGGGCGTGGGAGGCTCTTCGATTGTCTCTTCGACAACCGGTGGTTCTTCGATTTGGGGCGGCTCTGGAACGATCACGACCGGAGGTGCTTCATCGACGACAACAGGAGGCGGTGGTTCGACTTCGACGACGGGTGGCGGCGTAGCTGCGACTTCGACCGGCGCTTCGACGGGCTCGTGCTCGACGATAGGCGGCGGTGGGGGAGCGGCAGCGGGCGATGTCGTCTCGGCAGGTGCATGCGGCTTGACTGTCTTGACGAGACGCGGAGGACCGAGGACCGGAGCAGCCGGCTTGGCTGGTTCGGCCTTTTTGGGCGCTGGCGCCTTCTTCGCGGTGGTGGTCTTGGCCGGAACGGCGTGCTCGGCGAACATGTCGCCGCCCGGAAGTGAGATGCTTCGCTGTCGTGCGAGACGCTCGACGAACGAGCGCGCGACAACTTCCTCGATGGTGCTCGAGGCGCTCTTCAGCTCGATTCCGTGATCGCGCTTGAGCAGCGCCAGCACTTCCTGGCTCGTCGTGCCGAGCAGTTCCGCGACCTTGTAAATCCGAACCGTTGCCAAATTGCTTCCCTTGTCCGCACGGGTGCGGGCCCGCGCTCTACGATGCTGTTGGATCTCGTCTCTACGATTCCGCCTTGATGTCGTTGCCTTCGTCTGTTCCGGCCTCGGCGACTGCCGCCGCTTCTTCTGGCGCTGCCGCCGCCTCTTCGAGCGCTGCCGCCGCTTCTTCGAGTGCGTGCCGGCTCTTCGGCTGTTTCACCCGCTGCGTCGCCACCGAGCGCTCCGAATTCGGCCTCGACTTCGCGCCGCTTTTCTTCTTCGCTCTTGATGTCGATGCGCCAGCCGGTCAGCTTCGCTGCCAGCCGTACGTTCTGACCCTTCTTACCAATCGCCAATGACAACTGCTTGTCCTCGACGACAACTTCCATGATCCGGTCGCGGTCGTCGACGATGGACACGCGCTGCACCTTTGCGGGGCTGAGTGCGTTCATGACGAGTTGCACGGGATCGTCGGACCACTCGACGATGTCGATTTTCTCACCGCGAAGCTCGCGGATGATGGCCTGAACGCGCGTGCCTTTCATGCCGACGCACGCGCCCACCGGGTCTACGTCGCGCTCGCGTGAATACACGGCGACCTTGGCGCGGTCACCCGCTTCGCGGACGGCGCCGCGGATCATCACGGTACCGTCGTAGATTTCCGGCACTTCCTGCTCGAAGAGCTTGATGAGCAGGGCAGGGTCGGTGCGCGACAGCACGATCTGCGGCCCCTTCGCGCTCCGATTGACGCCCTTGATGACGGCGCGAATGCGTTCGCCCGGCGTGTAGCTTTCCGCGCGCGACTGTTCCTTGCGGGGCAGCACGGCTTCGACGCGTCCGATCTCGACGACGAGGTCGCCGTTCTCGAAGCGCTTCACCATGCTGTTGATCACTTCGCCGACGCGATCGTTGTACTCAGCGAAGATGTTTTCGCGCTCGGCCTCGCGCACCTTCTGGAAGATGACCTGCTTGGCGGTCTGAGCCGCGATTCGGCCCAGGACATCGGTTCGCTTGGGGAACTCGATCTCCATGTCGACTTCGGCTTCTTCGCCGTAGAGGTCCTGCGCTTCCTTGAGCGAGATCTCGGTTGCCTCGTTGGTCACGTCGTTCACGATGTGCTTGATCGCGAACAGGTCGACCTGGCCCGTCTCCTGATTGAACCGCGTTTTGAGGTTCTCGTTCGTCTTGTAGTACTTGCGCGACGCGGTGAGGACAGCGTCCTCAATCGCGGTGATGATCGTATCGGCCTCGATGCCTTTTTCTTTCGCGAGCGCCTCGATCGTCTGCATCAACGGGTTTTGCATATTTCAAGAATCCTAGAACTCAACTTCGAGCCGACCGCGCGTGATGAGGTGCATCGGCAGCTTGTGCAGCCGCCCGTTCGACGCCTCTAGCAGGACCATGTCTCCATCAACTCCGTTGAGGCGCCCTTCGAACGCCTTCTGGTTGTCGACCGCTTCCTTCACCACGACCTTGGCCCTCCGGCCCGCAAAGCGCCGGTAGTCGTCCAGGCCGCGTAGCGGACGATCGAGTCCGGGTGATGAAACCTCCAACGTATATGCAAACGGGAGGGGATCCTCAACGTCGAGAATCGTCCCGATCTCGCGGTTGACCTGCTCGCAGTCCTCAATACTGACGCTGTCGTCGGGCGTAGCCGACGGTCCGGGCCTGTCGATGAAGACCCTGACCACGTGTCCCCCCGTTTCGCGGCGACTCTGAATATCCCAGATCGACAGTCCCCGTGCCGCGGCGACCCGCTCGGCAATCGCCCGAATATGCTCAAGCGGCTGCATAAACAGAAAAAGTGGGCACGAGCCCACTTGGAGTCTTCCTCCGCCTAGGTGACCCTCAAGCTTATCACGCGGATCTGACCTCGGACAATGGACGCACAACCAGATCGTAAGCGCGATTTCCAACGACTTCGGCCTGGATGAACTGTCCCGGCGTCAGTTCAGACGGGTCGCAATCGGTCAGATACACCTGAGGATCGATCTCCGGCGCCTGGCCTTCCAGTCGGCCCCGAAGGACCAGGTCGTGCTCGGCCGACGGGCCGTCAATGAGAATCCGGACCTGACTGCCGATTCGCGATCGCTGCGCTCGCTCAACGATCCGCCTCTGCAGTCGCATCACTCCAGATTGCCGGCGCTTTTTCACCGCCGCCGGGACATCGTCTGCCAGGCCATGGGCAGAGGTCCCTTCTTCGTGCGAGTAGGTGAAGACGCCCACGTGATCGAACCCGACGGATTCGACGAACGACTCTAACTCGGCAAAGTCTGCGTCCGTCTCGCCCGGGAATCCGACGATGAAGGTTGTACGTAATGTGACGCCCGGAACCTGCTGGCGGATCCGATCGAGCAACCGCTCGTAGCCGGCTCGCGTGCCGGGCCGCTTCATGCGCTTGAGCACCGGGTCCGAGGCGTGCTGCAACGGCAGGTCGACGTACTTGCAGACCTTGGAGCTCTCTGCCATCGCACCAAGGACGTCATCCGTGATCGTCGTCGGATAGAGGTAGAGCATCCGGATCCATTCGAGGCCGTCGATCCGGTTGAGCGCGCGCAGCAGTCGCGCAAGAGCTCCGCGATCACCGCGATCGATGCCATAGAACGTCGTGTCCTGCGAGATCAACAGGAGCTCTTTGACGCCCTGCGCGGCCAGGCGTTCGGCCTCGGCAACGATCGACTCGTGCGAGCGGCTGCGATATTTGCCGCGCAGCGTGGGGATGATGCAGAACGCGCACTTATAGTCGCAGCCCTCGGCGATCTTCACGTAGGCGTAGTGCCGCGGCGTCGCGAGGAGTCGGGGCGTGCTCGCGTCGTAGAGATACGTTGGCAGGTCCCCAGTCTCCGGTTGGTTCTCGGTCCTCGGTCCCCGGTCTCCACTCCCGACGGGTTCTCCGTTCGACCGAAGCAGCGGCACCGTGCGAATCCCGAGGCCCGAATCCCGAATCCCGATCGCCCCTACGATTTGCGGCACCTCACCCGTTCCGAGGATCGCGTCGATCTCGGGAATCTGCTCGCGCAGTTCGTCTCGATAGCGCTCCGCCAGGCAGCCGGTCACGACCAGTCGCTTACACGCACCGGTCTTCTTGTGCTCCGCCATCTCGAGGATGGTGTCGATGGATTCCTGCTTCGCCTTGTCGATGAACGCGCAGGTGTTGACGATGAGCACGTCGGCGTCGGCGGCATCCCGAGTCAGCTGATGCCCTTGTTCCTGGGCGAGCCCCAGCATGACCTCGGAGTCGACGAGGTTTTTGGGGCACCCGAGGGAGATCATCCCAATCTTCATAGAACCTACAACCTCTAAGGATACAGGTGATTGCCGTCTCGGCGGATAATCCTTCTACTGACATGCCTCACGCTGACTACATCGATGTTTCGTCTGCGCTGAAAGAGAAGGCGGCGACCGGAAGCCGGGTGACAGTCCGTGGATGGGTTCGCACGCGCCGCGACTCGAAGGCCGGGCTCTCGTTCATCCACCTGCACGACGGGTCGTGCTTCGATCCGCTGCAGGTCGTGGCGTCAAACACGCTGCCCAATTACGAGAGCGAGATCAAGAAGCTCACCTCGGGATGTGCGATCACGGCGACAGGTGTGCTGGCAGCCAGTCAGGGTCAGGGGCAGTCCGTCGAGTTGCAGGCTGAGAGCGTCGACATCGTCGGCTGGGTTGACGACCCGGAAGCGTACCCAATCCAGCAGAAGAAAACGTCATTCGAGTATCTCCGTGAAGTAGCGCACCTCAGGCCGCGGACGAACACGCTCGGCGCGGTGGCGCGCGTGCGTCACTGCCTCAGCATGGCGATCCATCGCTACTTTCACGAGCACGGCTTCTTCTGGGTGCACACACCGATCGTGACGGCAAGCGACGCCGAAGGCGCCGGAGAGATGTTCCGCGTCAGCACGCTGGATCTTGCGAACCTCGGCGTGATCCCGAAGACGCAGGAAGGACGCACTGATTTCACGAAAGACTTCTTCGGGAAGGAAGCGTTCCTGACCGTCAGCGGTCAGCTCAACGTCGAGAGCTACTGTCTCGCGCTCTCGAAGGTCTACACGTTCGGGCCGACGTTTCGCGCGGAGAACAGCAACACCAGCCGCCACCTCGCCGAGTTCTGGATGGTCGAACCCGAGATCGCGTTCGCGGATCTCGCCGCGGACGCCGACCTCGCGGAGTCGTTTCTCAAATACATCCTCACCGCGCTGCTGAACGAGCGCGGCGATGACATGACGTTCTTTGCCGATCGCATCGACAAAGACTGCGTGAAGCGCGTCGAGGCGTTCGTCAACTCGCCGTTCGAGCGCATCACCTACACCGACGCCATAGCCGCTCTCGAGAAGAGTGGGAAAGCGTTCGAGTTTCCCGTCCGGTGGGGCATGGACATGCAGTCAGAGCACGAGCGCTGGCTGAGCGAGGAGCACATCAAGGCGCCCGTCGTCGTCATGAATTACCCGAAGGAGATCAAGGCGTTCTACATGCGCATGAACGACGATGGGAAGACGGTGGCGGCGATGGACGTGCTGGCGCCGGGCATCGGCGAGATCATTGGCGGCTCGCAGCGTGAGGAGCGACTCGACGACCTCGATCGCCGGCTTGCGGAGATGCATCTGGATCCGAAGACTTACTGGTGGTACCGCGACCTGCGCCGCTACGGAACTGTGCCGCATGCCGGCTTCGGGCTCGGCCTCGAGCGCACGATCATCTACGCCACGGGCATGGGCAATATCAGGGACGTGATTCCGTTTCCGCGCACGCCTGGACAGGCGGCTTTCTGAATTCAGAATTCAGAATTCAGAAAGTAACGAATGATTTCTCCAGCCGCGCGCGCGCCTTGGCGCAGCGTTTGAGCACATCGACCGGATCGGCGGTATCTGACACCTCGAACATCAGCACGCCTTCGTAGCCGATCTTCTGCGTTTCCATCATCGCGGCGTCCCAGTCGATCGTCCCTGCATACGGCGGCAGATGATCGTCGCGCTTCCCGTGGTTGTCGTGGACGTGCGTCGTCCACATGTGGCCGGAGAGCTCTTCGATCGCCTCACCGAGATCGCCCATCAAGTGGGCGTGACCGTAGTCCAGGCACACGCCGACGTCGAGGCCGTCCAACTGTTCTTCGACCAGTGAGGCGAGCCTCGCTGCGTCGGAGAGCGCGTTTGGAATCACTTCAACCGCTACGCGAACGTTCACGAGCGTCGCCGCCGTCGCGATCTCCTCGACGCTGCGGCGCGCAGCATCGGCGTGATTGTCGGATGCGTTCTGCTGTTCGCTCGTCGGGACGCCGAGGTGCGCGACGAGGTAACGAAACGGGATCTGTGCGGCGACTGCGATGGCGGCCTGAGCCTCTGCGACGGCCTGCTTCCGGCGGCTCTCGTCTGACGACGCATTCGAGAACGGACCGACCCAACGACCCTTGTGCATGCGCTCGACGATCGGCGCGTGGATCGAATGCAGTGTCAGGCGCGTGTCTGACAGCCATTCAGCAAGTTCCGCGATTGCCTCCGGGCTCTTGTAATCGAAGTGGGCTCGCGTTGCGAAGAGTTCGACGACCTCGAATCCGTGCGCGGCGATGTGCACCAGGTGGTCGCGGCTGAGCCGGTGTTCGTGGAAGAGATGTGTGGAGATGCCAAACTGATACATGGAGTGTTGGCCGCTCTTGCGAGGGACCAGTCACTCAATTCTAATCTGGGAGTTATCGTAATTCGTCGACGTGAGCCGACAAGATCGCGCGCAGGCGCGCAAAACGCGGGTCACGCTCAATGTTGTGACGCACGTAAGCCAGCGTGCGCGGGATGTACTGGATGTACACCGGGTTGCCGCGGGTCGTTGTCTGGAAGCCGAATGTACCGAGCGCTTTGAGATTGCGCTGGAGCGCCATCAGATCGAAGCGCCGCCGGAACACCCCCGCTTCCATGGCGGCGCCACGATGCTCAGCGCCGACGCCTCGTAGCGCCAGGAAGAACGCGATCAGCTCGTCCACTTCGCGCTCGCTGAAGTCCATGTACGAATCGCGCAGCAGCGACACCAGATCGTAGGTGTCAGGTCCCATTCGCGCATCCTGAAAGTCGATGATGTAGAGCTGACCATCGTGCAGCATCAGGTTGCGGCTGTGATAGTCGCGATGGCAGAACACCCGCGGCTCAGCGGCCAACTCCTCGGCGACGCGGAGCAGTTCCGCGCTCAGCGCCTCACGCTCGCTCGCAGACAGTACAGCACCGCGATACGCCTCGAGGAAATGCTTTACGAAGAACTGCAGCTCCCAAGACAGCTTTTCGACGTCGAACGCGATGCCGTACGGCAGGTAGCGGTCCGATGTGAGCTCGCGCCCGCGCTGCTGCATCTTCACGATGAGCGTGACCGCCTGACGATAGAGCGCGGCATGCTCGGCGCGCGTCGCGGCTCCGAGATGCGCCTGCAGCGTCACGTCGCCGAGATCCTGCAGCGCGAGGATGCCGAGCTCGTTCGAGTGTCCAAGGATCGCCGGCACGGGCACGGGCATCGCCGCCATCAGGCGTGTGACGTTTGCAAAGGGAAGCTGCTCGACGTCGAACGCCTGCGGATAAACCGCAAGTACCTGTGACGGTGCGTCACGAAGCAGGATGCGAACGTAACGCCGATCGGATGCATCACCAGTGAGAGGAACAACCTTCGCGCCCTGCAGTTGCGAGGCCGGTCTCGGACAGATAGCGATCGATGCGCGGTCGTACGGTGTCGGTCATCTATAACGGACCTATGGCCAGCCCTTCAATCCTGCGTTCACCAGGTGTCAGCTCGCCAGAGGCGACGCGGATGGTAACGCCATGCCACGACGTGTCGGCGGGTACTCGCACTCCGTCGGTCACCACGCATTCCTTGAGCATCGCCCCGTCTTCGACAATCACATCGTCCCACAGGATGCTGCGCTCGATGCGAGCGGTCGGACTAATCTCGGCGCCTGCACTCGTGTCGATCCCTTCGCGCGCTGCCAGCAGCAGCGACGTCTCCAGATAGTCAGACGGCGTGCCGATGTCCATGAAGCTCGCCTGCGTCCGAAACGCTCGCACCGCACCTGGCCGTGCCGCTACCAACGCGGGATACAGGGTGCGGACCTCAGAGGGCGTGTCCGCGGGAACGGAGGCGAACGCCGCCGGTTCAGCCACCTGGACCCCGATGAAATGGTACGAGGGCTCACGTGATCCGCGGGAGACCCAACCAGTGAACGCCCCGTCAGGTCCGACACCCACGCCGCTGTACTTCTCAGGTTCTGTGTTCGGCACGACGGCCATGGTGACCAGGGCCCCCGAGCGGCGATGGTCATCGAGAAGGGCCGGAAGGCTCACGTCGGTGAGCGTGTCGCCGTTGAAGATGAGGAACGTCCCGGGATCCGGGACTTGGGGGCCGGGGTCCGGGATTCGGGATTCGGGATTCGCGAGCAGCGGAATCGCGCGCTTTGGTCCTCCGGCGGATCCGAGCACGGGCACCTCCCACGAGTAGCGGATTCGCATCCCGAGCGCGCTGCCGTCACCCAGCAGACTCGCCAGCGTGTGGGGGAGATAGTGCAGGTTGAGTACGACATCCTGCACGCCCGCTGACGAGAGCGGTCGCAGGATGCGATGGATCAACGGAGTCCCGGCAACCGGAAGCGCGGCCTTCGCGCGAACGAACGACAGCGGGCGAAGGCGAGTGGCGAGGCCAGCTGTCAGGACGAGTGCTGGGACCATTCGTCGGCGAACATCATGTCGGCGCCAGTGAGTCCGAGCCGCTCTCGTCGCTGAAGAAACAAGCCGCGATACGAGTCGAGCACGTAGTCGGACTCGCTGCGCCCGAGCGCCCGCGCCATGGACTCGATCGCCCGCTCGCCGCCCTCGATCTCGACGAACGTACCGATCGGCGTCTCGTCGAGCGCGATCGTGGCATCCTCGGCCGCAAACTCTTCGCGAAATTTCTGATAACGGAACCACACGTGCAGACCCAGCGACTCGAGCACGCGCGTCAGAACGTCACCGTCGCTGACGACCGTCTCGTGTTCCTCTCGAGTCTTCATCCGGCTCGCCTGCACGGGCCCTTTGAACGTCAGCAGGCTTCTCCCGGATTCGCTGCGCACCCGCAGTGCGCATCCGGTGCGACGAAGCGATTCGTCGCCCGTATCGAAGAGTGCATCTTCCTGGAGTCGCCGGCACTTGAGTGGCGCAGCACCCGCGGCCAGGATGGCCGTCCGTGCTTCACCGGCGGTTTCGAACTGCAGTTTGATTTCTCGTTCGATCATGTCACCTCTCGGGGCGCTATCGGGCCGCAGACTCCCGGTGACGGATTTCGGTACGTATTTCCCCTGGGTAACGGGCCCCAGATTATAGTCATGGTCGTCGAAAAGAAAAGGCCCCAGTTGCGAACGCAACTGGGGCCTTTACCGTCCGGTAGCCCGAAGCCCGAAGCCGGTTACTCCTTGGTCACCGTGACGAACGTTTCCTGGCCGCCACGAACGACGCGCAGGAATGCAGTGCCGCCGGATGGAATGCGCGCCAGCTCCCGCTGGGCGTCGGCGGCTGTCTCGACCGCCTGCTGTCCAACTCGCACGATCACATCGCCGGGCTGCATGCCGGCGCGAGCTGCGGGACTCCCTTGCTCGACCTCTGTGACGACTGCGCCGCGTCGATTCTCCATGCGCAACCGGCGCGCGATCTCAGGCGTGATGTTCTGCAGCGTGATGCCGAAGCTGCTGGTCGTTTCCTGAACGGGACCATCAGGTTCACGGCCGTTACGCGCGCTGTTGGTCTCGGCTTCGAGGTCCAGCTCGTCCACCGTAATGCCGATCGTCCGTTCCATCCTGTCACGTATGACGCGGACCGGAACGGTGGTTCCGGGCCTGGTACTGACGACCATGCGAACGAGCTCGTCGCGCGAGGTGACGGGCTTGCCACCCCAGCCGATGATCACGTCACCCGGCTCGAGCCCCGCCTTGCTCGCTGCGCTGTCGGGCGCGACGCTCTGCACGACAGCACCCTTGCGATCTTTCAGGCCGAACTCGTCAACCGCCTCGCGCGCAATCGAGCCGACCGAAACGCCGATGCGGCCACGCGTGATCTTGCCCGTGCGCAGCTGTGGCAGTAGCTCACGAACCGTGTTGCTGGGAATCGCAAAGCCGATTCCGATGTTGCCTTGCTGTCGGGCGTCTGTGTAAATCGCGGTGTTGATCCCGATCACTTCGCCGCGCAGGTTGAGCAGCGGTCCACCCGAGTTGCCGGGATTGATCGCCGCGTCGGTCTGCAGTACCTGCGCAGAGCGACCCTCGGCGACTGTGAACGGACGCTCGAGTGCGCTGATGACGCCAACGCTGACGGTGTGTGCGAGTCCGAATGGGTTCCCGATGGCCATCACCCAGTCGCCAGGCTGCATCTGCGAGGAGTCGCCGAACTTCACCTCGGGCAGCATGTGATCCGGCTTCTGCGTCAGCTCGATCAATGCGCTGTCGGTGAGCGGATCGTGTCCAATCACCTTCGCGTCGTACTCCTGATCGTCGTCTTCGCCGTAGAGCGACACCTTGATCTTGGTCGCGCCTTCGACGACATGGTTGTTGGTGAGGATGAAACCGGCTTTGTCGATGATGAAGCCGGTGCCGGCCGCCTGCACGACCTGCTCGCGCGGTCGTTGTCCGCCACCGCGTTCACGCGGCTCCTGCTGACCGAAGAATCGATCGAACAGATCGTTGCCGCCGAAGAACTCGCTCAGGTCCTGCGCGCGTTGCTTCGACTCGGTCCGGATGTTGACGACGGCCGGCATCACGGTCTTCGCGACGTCGCGGAACGTGCTCGCCGTCAGGGGACCTGTTATGGGCGCGCTGTTCATCGGCGGCGCTGCAACGGTCTGCGCCGACGATTCCGGCGCCAGGCCGAGACGCGAAGCGACGACGAGCGCGGCCGCAGCCGACGTCATCGCGATGAGCAGTGCGTAGAACCAAGTATTTCTTCGGTTGGACATCAGAGCCTCCAAACCCTCACTCGCTTATTGTCGACCTATTGTGGGGCCAACTTCACACCAGAGTCACGACTTCGCTTTGCCGTGGTCCTGTCACAATTGCTTCGCGCTCGCCTCGATACACGTTTATTTCGGTGCGGACGCCGAACGTTTCGAAATAGAGCCCCGGTTCAACGGTAAAGCCGGTACCTGGCAGGACGCGCCGATCGTCGTGCGTCTCGAAGTCGTCCATGTGGACGCCGTTGCCGTGGACGTTCTCGCCGAGGCTGTGGCCGGTGCGATGCACGATACGGTCGCCGTATCCCTGACCCTTCAGCACGGCTCGGGCTGCCTCATCTACTTCCCATCCCCGGAGGTCCCGGCCATCGCGGGCGGCCTCGACGACGAGATGAACGGCCGAGTCGCGTGCGTCGGCGACCGCTCGAAATGCGCGTGACACCTCGTCGGGTACGCGCGCTGACGTCACCGCGACCCACGTGATGTCTGCAAACACTGCGCCCGTGTCCTGCTTCTTTCCCCAAAGGTCCAGCAGCAGCACTTCGTTGGGAACCACGGCCCGGCACTGATCCGCCGTTGGGAGATAGTGGGGGTCGCCCGCGTTTCCACCAATTGCCACGACAGGAGGGGAGTCGGTCACTAGCCCTTCTTCGTCGAACCATTTCATCATCTGCTGCTGCAGCTCGAATTCATTGAGCGATCGGCCGCGAGCCATGGCATCAGATGCCATCGCGAATGCCCGGTCTTTGATGCGATACAGCGATTCCGACGCCGCACGATGTGTGGCTAGCTGCTCGTCCGTCCAGGCTGCTTCGAACTGTTGGACGAGATCTCCTGACGACACGATCTCCACTCCGCGCCCTCGCACCATCTCCACCGTCCCGGCATCGACGCGGGAGAGGTAGGGGATGGCGCACATCGGGGAGTATTCCATCGCCACTTTCTTCAGGCCCGACAGCATCTGAGTGAGCCCGGCATCGAGCTGCTGACGGCCGGAATACACAACACGCTCACCCGGCAATGCGTCGAGGTTGTGGCGTTCGATGGCGTGAACGAGACCGCGCGGCTGACCGGTTGCCGGGATCAGGTAGTACCAGCGCCGGGTGGTCATGTGCGCGCCGCTGTTCAGCCCTGCCAGCCCGGCCGCGATCGGGTTCGACCCGTGAAAGTCGTACAGCAGCCATCCGTCCAGGCCGGCTTTACGTAGTCGATCCTGAACTGCCGCGATATCCAGCGCCATAACGTGATTCTATGCCCGAGGCGATTCGGGATTCGGGATTCGGGCATCGGGATTCGCATCCGGAATCCCCCGGAGCGTAGTTCTTTCGACGTCAATGAGGCTGAGAAAGCCGTCTCGCCTCTTTTCGCGTCCCGAGTCCCGAATCCCGAGTCCCGAATCCCGAATCCCGGAAAGAGATCCCGGCTAGAATCGGGGGGCCAGCCCCTGCACTGAATTTATGAAACTGCGACTTGCTTTTGCTTTGACTCTCGCCGCCCTGAGTGGCGGCCTGCTGGCCGCACAACAGCAGCCAGCGCCCCAGACGCCGACGCCGCCCGCGGATCAGCCCGCGGTGACCTTCCGCGTGGAAGTCAACTACGTCGAGGTCGATGCGGTCGTGACCGACGCGCAGGGCATGCCGATCGCCAACCTCACGAAGAACGACTTCGAGATCTACGAGGACGGCAAGAAGCAGGATGTCGCGACCTTCTCCCTCGTCAACATCCCGATCGAACGCGCGGAGCGTCCGCTCTTTGCGTCTGCGCCGGTCGAGGCCGACGTGCAGAGCAACGATCACGTCGAGGGTCGCATCTATCTCATCGTCCTTGATGACGTGCACACAGATTTCACGCGTACTCCGCGGGTCAAAGCGGCGGCCGCACGATTCATCGAGACCAACTTCGGCACCAACGATCTGGCGGCAGTGGTCTACACGGGACGAGCCGGGGACGGTCAGGACTTCACTAACAACCCGCGGCTCCTCATCAACGCGATCAACAAGTTCACCGGACGCAAGCTGCGGTCGGGCACGCTCAATCGTATCGAGGGTGCGCGGGTGAATCCCGGCACCGGAGCCCTCGAGCCCGGCGATGACATCGATCAGATGGATCGCGCCTTCCGCGCGCGCTCCATGGCCAACTCGATTCGGAAGCTCTCGGAGTTCATGGCCGGCGTACGCGGTCGCCGGAAGACGATGATTATGATCGGTGAGGGAGTGGATTTCGATATCTACCAGGCCGTCGGGCAGTTGGGATCGACGGCTTCGTCGGTGCTGCTCGATACGCACGACGCGATCGCGGCGGCCACCCGTGGCAACGTCACCATTTACACGATCGATCCGAGAGGACTGATGAATGCGGAGTCTGATCTCATCGAGGTGTCCAGCACAATCGGTGATGCCGACGGCCGTGCGATTGCCAACGAGATGCGGCTTTCGCAGGACAGTCTTCGCGTGTTGGCCGACGCGACGGGCGGATTTGCCGCGGTGAATCGCAACGACCTCAACGGCGCCTTCGATCGCATCGTCACTGAGAACAGCAGCTACTACATGCTCGGTTTCTACTCGACCAACGATCGGCGCAACGGCCGCTATCGTAAGCTCGAAGTTCGTGTCAATCGGCCCGGTCTGCGCGTGCGCAATCGTGCCGGCTATTACGAGGCGCGCGGGCGTGCGCCGAATCAGCCGGCTGCCTCGCCGAACGCAATCGCGCCGGCGCTCACCGAAGCGCTCGGCAGTCCGCTTCCTGTGAGCGGCATACCGCTCAAGGTATTTGCCGCGCCTTTCAAAGGGACCGCACCGAATGCGGCGATTGCGTTGGCGCTTGAAATCGACGTACGGAACCTCGACTTCGTCGAGGGCAATGGCACGTTCAACGAACAGATCGAAGTCGCTTACACTGCGACGAACACGACGGGGAAAGTGTTTCCCGGTGAGCGGCAGACCGCTACGCTCACATTGAAGCCTGATACGTACGAACGCGCGAAGGCGCGTGGCTTCCGTGTGCTGTCGCAGGCGAATCTGCCGCCGGGGCGCTACCAGATGCGCGTCGCCGCCGGAAACAAGGCCGGCAAGGCCGGCAGCGTTATTTACGATCTGGAGGTTCCGGACTTCAACAAGGATTCGCTCATGATGAGCGGAGTCGCTTTTACGTCCGCAGCCGCCGCGCAGGCGCCAACGGTCAAGCCGAAGGATCCGCTGGCTGATTTCCTCCCGGGGCCCATCACCGCGATGCGTGAGTTCGAGAAGGGCGACCTGCTCGTGCTCTTCACCGAGTTCTACGAAAACGTACGCAGCGCCGCACCGCATATGCTCGATTTCAAGGCGGAGCTTCGCGCAGAAGGTGGTCGAGTCGTGCAGGCGGTCAACGACGAACGCTCTTCGACCGAACTGCAAGGGAAGAGCGGCGGCTTCGGCTTCCAGGCGCGTCTGCCACTCGACGCCGTGGAATCCGGACTCTACGTGATTCATGTCGAAGGACGCTCGCGCGCCAATCCGGACACCGTCGTCAGCCGTGACGTTCAGATAAGGGTGCGGTGAACGAGACGTCGTAGTTCACCGCACCAATGCGCCTGGATCTCATACAGACCGTCGCCTTTGCCGGCTTGATGCTGTTCGTGGGTTACGGCCTCAAGCGGATTGTGCCGGTCCTCGCTCGCTACAACATTCCTTCTCCGGTGGTCGGTGGCTTACCGGTGGCGGCGCTGTTCGCGTTGCTCCATGCGATGGAGTGGCCCGCGCCGACATTCGACACCACGCTGCAGACGCCGCTGCAGAACACGTTCTTTGCTTCGATCGGATTCGGTGCGAGCGTGCTCGTGCTGAAGCGCGGCGGCCCGCTCGTCGCCATCATGATGGTCGTCGCGTCTGTGGCGGCTGTGCTCCAGAACGTCGTTGGGGGTGTCACCGCGCTCGCGCTCGGTCAGCATCCGCTGATGGGTGTCCTCGCAGGTTCGACGACGCTCACCGGTGGGCCGGCCACCGGCCTGGCGTTTGCACCGCTCTTCGAAGAGGCGGGCGTGACTGGCGCGGCAACGCTCGCAGTGTCTGCAGCAATGGGGGGAATCGTCGCCGGAGGTCTGATCGGTGGTCCGGTCGCGACGTACTTATTACAACGGCGGCCGCGATTGATTCCCGTTCAGGCGGCGAAAGAACCGCTGATGCATCTCGTCGAGGAGCGAACGCCCGAGCCGTTGGTAACGGCGCCCGTCGGTGAAGACGTCCAGGCGTACGGGCTCATGAAGCACCTCGTGCTGCTTGCGGTGTCAGTCGGCGCTGGTGCGTGGGTCAGCGCAGGGATCGAGGGTATGGGGTTGCGGCTCCCGGCGTACATCGGCGCGATGATCGTCGCGGCCTTGATCCGCAATCTTGACGACTGGACCGGTGCGATCGGGATGTCGCAGAGGACGATGGACGACCTGGGAGAAGTGGCGTTGACGCTGTTCCTCGTCATGGCGCTGATGACGCTCAGGCTCTGGGAGCTCGCCGGTGTCGTCGTCCCGTTGCTTGTCATCCTGGCGATGCAGGTTGCGCTTGTCGCGGCCATCTGCGTGTGGGCGATTCCGCGTCTCATGGGGATGGACTACGACTCAGTCGTCATCGCCGGCGGTTTCTGCGGATTCATGCTGGGGACCACCGCGAATGCCATGGCCAACATGGGCGCACTCGTCGAACGGTATGGACCTGCGCCGAAGGCGTATCTCGTCGTTCCTCTCGTTGGCGCGTTTGGCATCGACTTCGTCAACGGTCTGCTGATCACCGCGACGATCAACTTCTGGCGGTAGATGACTCCCGACCCCTTTTCTCTCAACCTTCCGGGACGTGTAGCGGCCCCGCTCGCGTACGCCGGCTGGTGGATCACGGGGGCCCTGTTCTGGTTTCTCGAACGTCGCGATCTCTACGTCCGTTTCCACGCGGCGCAGGCGTGCGTCGCGTTCGGGATCGTCGCCCTCGTGGTCGCGCTGCTGTCAGGCATCGCGGCAACGTCGATGATCTTCATGCCCGGTGCGTTTGGGTTCTGGGTCTGGGCTGCGGGTCTGATCTGGCTGGCGGGAGTCGTGCTGTGGGTTGCCGCAATCTGGCATGCGGCAACTGGCCGCCTGTGGCGAATTCCAGTTGCCGCGTCGATTGCGGACCGAATGTGCCGGCCTTGAGCTCTAGAGCTTAGGCAGAAGCGTCGCCTTGATCGTGCCGTTGGCGTGCTCGAACTTGTACTGATTCCGGTTCATCGCCGGATTCCGCGGAACCTGCAGGACGACGTCGATCACCTCTCCCGGCTGCAGGGGCTTGCGCCACCGGAAGGGCTGAGAGCCCGTGACCGGATTCCCCTCCTTGTCGTACCAGAACTCGTCGACCTTCAGTCCGGCGATCGCGCCGTTCGACAGGTTCTTGATCTTGATCGTCGTGATGATCATGTTCTTGTCTTGCTTCGTGACCGGCTTCAGATAGCCGATCGTGGCTTCGCCACGGACGGGCGGCACCAGCTTCTTCGGCGCCCCTTCGTCGTTGGGCTTCTGCGTCGTCGAGGCAGGAGGAGGGACCGCTGGCTTGGCTTGCTCAGCCGAGGCGATCGCCGATACGAGCGTAACGCCGGCGAGTAACAGGAGAATACGTCCAGAGCGGTTCATGGTTGACCTCCACTAAACCCGGGCATTATAGCTACATCTCTCCGTTCCAGTCTTCCGGCTCAGGGGTGAGCGATCGGAAGATTTCCAGGTGCCATTTTCCGCCACCCCACGGCTCGATGACCTCGGTTGCAACGACGTCCACGAGGATCTCGGCAAAGGCCCGCCCTTCGGGATCGCCTTCGAGGTGATAGGCGGGTTCGTCCCAGCCGAAGTTCGGGTAGAGGATCACGGAGAGGAACAGATCGTACCCGTCGTCGACGACCAGGATCTGGCCGCAGGGGCGTTTGATGGTCGAGTGGTAGATCAGGTACTTCTCGGCGCTGTGCGCGCGGATATAGCGCTTGAGCGCGAACTCGCGGGCGACGATCTCCTCGACGGCGATCTTCTTTTCCCAGCAGTCCCTGCAGTAGCGCTCTTCGCCGCGCGGTTCGGAGACTTCCTTCGCCTCGCACAGGGCGCACTTCGTTTTGGCGAGGTTCGATTTTCGCGGCGCCATCTCTCGATTATATCTGGTCGCTAAATGGTCAGTGTTTCGCGCCGGACCGCAGGCAGATACATGTCTCGCACGTAGTCCTTGACCATGCGGCGCGCGCTGAAGCCGGGCAGTACGGTCCGGATCGACTGCTTGACGATCTGAAGCCAGCGGCGCGGGATGCCACGTGCGTCGCGCTCGTAGAACGTCGGCACGAGCTGTTCCTCGATCAGCGATGTACAGTGCCTGCGCGTCTGCCCAGTCCTGCGCACCCTGGTCGTTCGGATCGGCGCGCCCTTCGATCAGCCAGCCGTTCTCGCCCGGTGAAGCCCTCGGCCCACCAGCCGTCGCCGATCGACATGTGCGGCGTGCCGTTGATGGCCGCCTTCATCCCGCTCGTGCCGCTCGCCTCCATCGGCTTGCGCGGGTTGTTCATCCACACGTCGCATCCCTGGACGAGGAAGTGCGCGACGTGGAGGTCGTAGTCGTCCACGAATCCGATGCGGCCTCCGAACTTCGGATCGAGTGCACGCCGGAAGATCTGCTGCAGGTGGTGCTTGCCGACATCGTCCGCGGGATGCGCTTTGCCAGCAAACACGATCTGCACTGCGCGATCTGGTGCCGTTCAGGATCTTGGCCAGGCGATCGGCATCGGAGAAAATCAGCTCCGGACGCTTGTAGCTGGTGAAACGCCGGGCGAACCCGATCGTGAGCGTGTTGTGATCGAAGAACGTCGCGGCCGCAACGACCCTGGCTGCGCTCACATGCTCATGCGTCCAGCGTGTGCGCGCACGTTCGCGGATGAAGTTGAACAGAAACAGTCGCAGCGCCTGACGCGCGGACCACAGTTCTTCGTCCGGGATGTCCATCACGCGATCGATCACGGCGGGATCGTCGTGCGCGTCGAGCCAGTTCGGACCGAGGTGACGCTCGAGCAGTGCTCCGATCTCGGACGACACCCACGTCGAGACGTGCACGCCGTTGGTGATCGACCGGATCGGCAGCTTCTCCCCGGGGACACCAGGCCAGATCGTCTGCCACATCTGCTTGGTCACCTCGCCGTGCAGGCGGCTGACGCCGTTGATGGCGCCGCTGGCCCGCATCGCGAGCGCGGTCATATTGAACATCGCGCCGCTGCCATTGTCGTGAGTGACCGAGCGCGAGAAACTGTTCGCGGTATCCGCCGAGGTCGCCCCACGCGCCTGCCAGATGCGTTTCGACCAGATGAAAACGGAAACGCATCGTGACCAGCCGCGACGGGCGTGTGCGTCGTGAAGACCGTGGTGCGGCGAACTTCGTCGAGCGCGCTTCTCGAAGTTCGCGCCGGCCTCGCACAGATCGCGGATGCGCTGCAGGACGACGAACGCGGCGTGCCCTTCGTTCAAGTGATAGACCGCGGGGTTGTAGCCCATGGCCTTCAGCACGCGCACACCGCCGACGCCGAGGATGATTTCCTGCTGCACGCGCGTTTCGCGATCGCCGCCGTAGAGACGCGCTGACAGATCGCGGTCCCACGGGGCGTTCTCTTCGAGATCCGTGTCGAGCAGATAGAGCACGACGCGTCCCACGCGAACGCGCCAAACCGCGACGAGAACCGTTCGATTCCCGAGCGGCACCGCCGTGATGCACGGCTTGCCGTCCGGTGTGATCGCCGGTTCAACCGGGGCGCTGATCCAATTCAGCTTCTCGTAAACCTCCTGCTGCCATCCGTCGGCCGTCAGGCTCTGATGGAAATAGCCTTGCGGATACATGAAGCCGACGCCGATGAGCGGCACGCCGAGGTCGCTCGCTTCCTTGCAGTGATCGCCCGCCAGCACGCCGAGGCCGCCGGCGTAGATCGGCAGCGACTGATGCAGCGCGAACTCCGCGGAGAAGTAGGCGATCTGCTTGCCCGACAATCCGCGTGCTCGCGATCGCACCACGTCGAAGCGCGACGTCTGCATCGCATCGAGCCTGGCGAACCGCGGCATCGTAGTTGGCGAGCCACTCGGGCTGGGCCATTGCGCGCTCGAGCGCATCGGGCGTCAGCAGCTGCAGCATCCGCACCGGGTTGTGCGCGGTCACTGCGCCACAGGGCATAGTCGAGCTGCCGGAACACCTGCCGCGCAGGCGGGCGTCCAACTCCACCAGAGATCGCGCGCCAGCGCCTCGAGGCGGCTGATGCGTTCAGGAAATACGTCCAAGGTCCTTGTCTCCATCAGCGGCTCGGGATCCGGTCTCGCCAGCGTGGGTGAAGGCCGTTGACATGCGACTGCCTGCACGCGAAACCCGCATGCTAGCACTGTCGCGAGCATGGGCTCCGATGGTGTATGCTGAAGACGCCGCATGGCCAGAAACGCCAGACCTACCGCTGCGAAACGCGAACGAGAGAAAGCCGCTCATCGAGCGGCGCCAGCAGAAAGCCGCGCGTCGTCAGGACGCGAAGGACCGGAAGGCGACGACGGGATCGGACCAGAGCGGACGGCGATCCGGATATTGCCCACATCAAGCTTGGGCCGCAGCCGCCTGCAGACTGGCAGATCGAAGACAGTTAGAGGAGCTGGGCGCGCCTCCACTCGCCGTATCTCCGCTCACGCTATCTCCACGCTCGTGTCGGCGCCGAACGACGAGCTCACAGCCCACGACTCCTTCACGGTCCGAACGTCGGAGTCTGGAAGTTGAGAGTTGGGATCGGTCTGCAGGTCTTTCAGTTCGCCGCGAAGCAGTACAGCAGCCCCGCGCCGCCCGTGGCCACGAGATTCGGCTGGCTGCAGCCGCGCGATCCGTGCGCGGAGTTCCACGACGTGTTGCCGCCGCCGATCCGGTCGTGGTGACCCAGCATCACGCTGCCCTTTCCGTCGCCGTTGCTCGTGTAGTTGCTGCAGGTCGTGTCCATGTCACCGGCGACCGCGCGTCCCGTCGAATCCGAGCCGGTCAGGATGTCGTGCTGATTCGGCATGTCGCCGACGCCGTTGACCGTCCCGCCTTTTCGTTCAGCGCGAAGTTCTTGTTGATGCTGTTGCGATCGCGCTGCACGTCGCCATGGAGGTCGGCAACGTTGTTGGCGATGAGCTGACCGCGCGCGTTGAACCACGGACCCGCGCCGATGCGGTCCCGCGCGTTCACGGCCGGCTGACCACCAGCGGCCGGCTGACTCAGGTACGCGCGCCAGGTACGCCCGGCGCGGCGTCTCGAGGCCGCCAGCCTTTCGCCATCTGCGCGCAGTAGGCATCGGCTCCGGCGATGCCGCCGTAGTTGGCGCCGTCGCCCTTGCCGACACTCGTGATGAAGAACGAGGCTGGCCCCGCCGGTCGCGGCGCCTCGCCCCGGCCGCGCCTGGAGCGGCTGCCGCCGGCAGGCTGCTGAGGCGCCTGGGCAAACGCCACGAGCGTTCCCAAGTGCGGCAAATGCTGTCGCCGCAAGAACATGTCGCATCCTTCGCATCTGGATTTCCTCCTCCGGGATTCGGGACTCGGGATTCTGCGACCGCGCGAGGCCGGTCTCCTCTTCTCGGTGTTCCGTGGCCTCGGTTCTTCCGAGTCCCGGCCTCCGGGTCCCGGATCGTCGGCCATCAGTTCAGATAATCGTTCTGGTGTTCCGTTCGATTTGAAGGCGGGTAAAGTTAGCACACTCGGCGAAAGAAATCCTGCCGCTCATGCTCGGCGCTTCGAGGAGCCCGGTTGGTCATCACGTTCGGTTCGACGTTCTGGCTTCGGGCTGCAGCTGCTCGCGCTGCTCGCGTCGGCCGCCGCGTGCCGCGCGGCCATCGACGCGCAGTCCGTCACGTCAGATGGCCATCTCGCGCGTGGGCGACTACGTCGAGCGGTACTACGCGCGCGCGCAGAGCATCGTCGTCGACGAAAACGTCGCCATTCAGCCGCTCGGGCCTGATCTGAGGAACGACGGGTTCGCGCGCCGGCTGACCTACGAGCTCAGAGTCGAGTGGAACCCTGATGCCGGACGAACGATGACAGCCCCGCGAAGGTCACGCGGCAACTGTCTGCCGATCAACGGCCGGCCGCCCAAGCCGGGGCAGGAGCCCGAGTGTCTCGACCCTCGCAGCACGTCACCGGAACCGCTGGCGTTTCTCCTGCCTGAGCGGCGACGAGAAGTTCGTTTTCAAGGCCGCCGGCCTCGGTCGTGTCGGCGACCGTGACGCCGTGATGATCGACTATCGATCGGTCAGGCCCGAAGAACCGAAGGTGGAGTGGAAGAAGGAGTGCGTCAGCATCGACCTTCCCGGACGCGCCCGGGGCCGCATCTGGGCCGATCCTGAGACGTCCGAAATCCTGCGGCTCGACGAGGGCATCATCGGCCTTGTCGACATCGCCGTGCCGCGCAAACAGCAGCGGCCCGGCGGTCCGACGTACATGACCATCGAGCGTGCCGACAGCTCGATCAGATATCGTCGGGTCCCCTTCACCGACCCGGACGAGACCTCCTTCTTCCTTCGAGCATCGAGACCGTCACGGTCGTCAGAAACTCAGGCAGCCCGAGAATACGTATTTCGCAGACTTTCACCAATTACCGTCGCTTCGTGACCGGTTCCCGCCTTGTCCAGTAAGAATCGGACGTGAGAAGATCGTAGGTTGTGGACAAAGGAGTGTGAGCAGAGATGGGAATGAGGGCTTCCTGGACGGTTGGGGGCGCACTCGTGGTGCTCGCGGGAACGATGGTGGCGGCACAAGGCTTCGGCAGCAAAACGCCGACCGCCTTGCGCGCGATTCCCGCCGAGACGACGGCGGCCAAGGCGAAGGATCCGAACTGGAAAGCGCCGAAGACCGCGTGGGGACATCCCAATCTCGAGGGCGTCTGGACGAGCGACGACATGCGCAGCGTTCAGATGAGCCGCGCGCCGCAGTACGGGTACGCGAGAGTTGCTCACGCCCGAGGAGTTCACGCGCCGCGCATCCGGTGACGAAGGTTCGCGGGATCGCGCGGTCAATCAGGAAACGATTCTCCGCAATGAGTTCGGCGTGCGGACGTTCGGGTACACGTCGTTCGTCGTCGATCCGCCAAACGGACAGATGCCTGCGATGACGGCAGCCGGCCGTGCGCGTGCCGCTAACCGCGATGCCGGAACGTTCGGGCCCGGCCCGTTCAACGACTTCGAGGATTTCACGTTGTACGACCGCTGCGTCACGCGCGGCCTCGTTGGATCGATCCTGCCGGTGCTGTATGGCAACGGCGTGCGGATTCTCCAGACTCCGAGCGAAGTGGTCCTGAGCTACGAGATGGTGCACGACACGCGCATCATCCCGATCGACCCTTCGACCGTTCGAGAGCCTCAGGGTCGTCCCGAGCAAGGTCGAGGGACGAGGAGCTCAGGGTCAGGGCGCGCCGACGTGGGACCGGCGATCAAGCAGTACATGGGCAGCTCGCGTGGCCACTTCGAGGGCGACACGCTGGTGATCGAGACGAGCCATTTCACCGATCGCACGAGCATCGGTCCCAACGGCAACGGGACGCGGCACAGCGATCGTATGAAGATCACTGAGTGGCTCACGCGGATCGATCCCGAGATGATCGACTACCGCATTCGTGTCGAGGATCCGGTGACGTATACGGCGCCCTTCACGCTGCGCCTGACGATCACCTCGCAGCCCGGGTACGAGATGTACTGATTCCTCGTGCCACGAGGGCAACGGTGCTGTGAAGTACGCGCTCAGCGCCGAGCGCGAATACGACCGCAAGGTGGCCGAGGCGACGGCCAAGGGATTGCCGGTTCCGCCCCGCACGATGGGAATGGAGGTCTACACCGGTCAGGCCGTCGAGGGGCGCGAAGAGATCCGCGAGTTCGGCGGGACGGCGCGGTAGACGATAGAGGCGGCGGGTCTTCCCTGGCATGAACGGAGCCGAAGGCAGACCCGCCGAGATCTGGCTACAATCACCTCCGCAAGGAGGCCTCGTGACCCGAGCTGTCCGATGTGCCAGACACCGCCACGCTCATCGCCCGCGCGGCGTCGCTTCGACCCGTGCTCGAGCGAAACGCCGAGCAAGACCGACGCCGAACGACGGCTGCCTGACGAAGTCGTTCAGGCGCTGAAAGAAACCGGCCTGTGCGCGCTGATGGTGCCGAAGCGTTTCGGCGGCTATCAGACCTCCGTTCGCACCTACATCGACGTGATGAGCGAGCTCGGTTGCGGCTGCGGCTCGACGGCATGGGTGGCCAGCCTGATCAACGTCTGCGCGTGGCTGGCGTCGCTCTTCCCCGAGCGCGCGCAGCGCGACATCTGGGAGTCCGAACCCCGACGCGTGGGCCGCTGGATCGCTCGCGCCGAATGGCGCGGCGGTTCCCGTCGATGGTGGCTGGCGTGTCACCGGGCGATGGCCGTGGGCCTCGGGATCGCTGCACGCACAGTGGGGCGCGTGCGGCATCCACATGAAGAACGAGCGCGGCGAGATGGCCAACTTCGGCCTCTCGCTCATGCCCATGAGCCAGCTGACGATCGAAGACACCTGGTTCATGGTCGGCATGAAGGGCACCGGCAGCAACACGATCGTGGCAAAGGACGTCTTCGTGCCGGAGCACCGCTTCCTGCCGTATCCGCAGGCGTTCGCCGGGCACGCTATCGAACCGAGTTCACCGACGAAGTCGTATACCGCGTCGATCTCGTGCCGGTGACGGTGCTGATTCTGGCGGGCTCGCAGATTGGCGTGGCGCGTGCGGCGCTCGAGCACGTGGTGGGGAAGTCGCGAACGCGCGGCATCACGCATACCAACTTCGCGACGCAGGCCGAGTCGGCCGGCTTTCAGATGCAGGTCGCCGATGCGGCGATGAAGATCGATACAGCCGTGCTGCACGCGCAGCGAGCGGCTGACGATCTCGATCGCGCCGTCCGAGCAGGGTCGGCACATGGATCTCACCGAGCGAGCGAGGGTCCGGATCGATACCGCGCTCGTCGCGAAGTACTGCCGCGAGGCGGTGGAAGTGCTCGTCGCCGCGCACGGAACGTCGAGCCTTGCCGACGCGAATCGCCTGCAGCGCCTGTGGCGCGACGTGCACACGGCGAGTCATCACGCGATCACCGAGTGGCAAGTGAACCTCGAGGTGTACGGCAAGGCGCTGCTCGGCGTGGAGCCGAACATCACGCATCTGATTTGATGGCTGGTGGTTAGTGGTTAGTGGTTGGTGGTTGGTGGTCGGTGGTTGGTGAGTCGCTCTGGACATCGTAATCTCCACAAAAGATGTCCACCGATTCGGATCAAGCCCAGAGCGCGGGCTGGCGGTGACTATGACGAGCGTCACCGCCAGTCCGATGATTGAGCCTCTGATGTGCGAGAGCCGCATGTCAGCTGCCGCATCGCAGAGGCGCGGTTAGCACTTACCGATGGTCTTGATCGACGTCACACGGAATTCCGGCATTGCGTTCTTGGTCTCGGTGCGCGAGCGAGTCTTGCTGTCCTCCCCGTCCTCGCGCTCTGTCCTCGTAGTGGTCTCCGTGCGCCTGTCGCCACCGGGAATCAACGTGCCGGTCACCTCGACCTTCTGGCCGACGTGCTCCTGCACCGTCACCGACTCACCCGGAACCAGAACGTAGCTCGTGCTCGAGGTCGTTGTGCTCGAGGTCGGCGTTTCGGTCGTGGTGGTCCTCGTTACAGGTACCACCTTATCGAGCACGTAGGTCTTCGCCTGAGTCCCCGTCTGCACACATCCCGTATAGGTAATCATTTGGGGTGAGTCGCCCGAGGTTCTTGTCTCCGTCTTCGTCCTCGTCTCTTGCGCATTGGCCACCAGCGCCGAGCAGCCAAGAGCCAATGCGACCGATGTGATGAATCGCCTCATGTGTTCTGTCCTCCTCAAAAGAACTACCGTGGTCTATTTCTGCAACCATGCAGCCAGAACATACTGAGCCGTGTAACTCGACTGCGAGGGCAAGGTCTTCCGTCAGCCTGCACCGATGAGAATCTAAGAATCGATGTTGTCCAAGTTCTGCACGCCAGTCGTTCATCCGTTACTTCCGAGTGACGCATGGACGATCCCGACTGCGAGAAGCTGCTGGCTCAACTGATGCGCCTTGAAGGCCGCTGGCTGGCTCCCTATTACGATGGAGCGGGCAATCTCATCGTCGTGGCTAACGACCGCGGGAGCAGGCAGCAACAGACCAGGAAAGCATGACGGTTCTCGAGTCGGACGTGCGTCGAGTGGCGCTACACCTCGAAGACATAATCCCCGTTGTTGGACGACTCGATGCCGTGCGGCAACGAGTGCTCATTCACATGGCGTTCAACATGGGAGTAAAGCAGTTGCTGACACTGCCTCGGTTTATATCGGCTGTTCAGTTCCGAAATTGGGAAGCCGCAGCGGAGGAGATGCTGATCTCGGATTGGGCGAACCACGAACACCGGCGAGCCAACGTGTTGGCCCAGATGATGCGGACGGGTCGGGACGATCTTGGAAGTGTGAGTGAGCGCCGAAGCGGTTACAAGCCGAGGCGTTGACTGTTCATGCTGGGGCGCTATCACCCGGGACCCGGCCGGGTGTCTTTGGGCTACCCGCGAGCCGCTGCCGCTGAAATCCAGATCAATACGACCACTTCGAAAGCAGCGGAGTGGATTAGTTGATGCATGCTGCTGGGGGTTCGCGTATGGAAGACCTCGATTACACGAAGCTGCTCGGTCAACTGATACACATTGAAGGACCGAAATTGGCTCGCTACTTCAATGCAGACGGTAATCTCATCGTCGCCGAAAGGCCTTACCTCGAATCGGCAGGGCTGAATGCGTGTAAGCCCGTAACTGTTCTTGAGGCGGACCTGCGCCGAGTGGCGCGCGAGATTGAAGACCTCTTGCCAGCAGTTGCGCTGCTGGATCCCGTGCGCCAACGTGTCGTGGTCCATATGGCCTTCGACATGGGGGTGACTGGGCTGCTCGCAATGATCCGATTCGTCGCGGCTGTTGGATTCCATTTCTGGAAACGGCTGCGCAGGAGATGCTGATCTCGCAGTGGGCGAAAGAGGGGAAGCGACGAGCCGCCGCGTTGGTCGAAATGATGCGGACGGGACACGACGATCAGATTGGCCAGATTGGCGCGGCTCAACCGCGAATTGCGTGAAGTTGGTGGTTGTCGCCCCGAGAATGGTCGGAGCTGTAGACATTGTGTCGCGGCGCGAGCCGAAACGTCGCGTGCACTTCATGCCTCGTTGGCCGACTTATGGATGATGTCGGCCGGTCCCGTGTATGCCTCGAACAGGGCAATGACTAACGCCGTGACGAGCGGACCCAGCACCAGTCCGAGCAGCCCGAAGACACTTACGCCACCAAGGAGACTAAGAAACATCAACAGCCCGTTCATCTGCGTTTTCCCGCTCAGGATGGCGGGGCGAAGGATGTTGTCGATGCTGGACACGATCCCAGCTCCGATCACGACGACGATGAGTCCCTTCACCAGTTGCCCGGTCACGAGGAACCAGACCGCCGCGGGCACCCAGACCATCCAAGTCCCAACGAATGGAAACAGCGCCAGGAAGCCCATCATGACACCCCAGAACATCGGGGCTCCGAGGCCGAGAAGCGCGAAGAGCAGCCCTCCGGCGAGGCCCTGCAGGGCGGCGATCAGCAACCCAGCGGCGATGCTTGCATACACAAGATCGCGGGTCTGACGGATGATGCGTTCGCGACGGAAATCCTCGAAGGGCAAAGATCGGCGCAACTCCTGCATGATGGTGTCCGCATCGCGCAGGAAGAAGAAGAGGGCAAACAGCGTCACGAACAACTGAAACAAGAGAACCAGGACATCTGCCAGCAATCCACCGACGCGAGCCGCGAGAAACCCGCCTGTCCTCGACATCACGTTCTCGATTAGACGTCTCAAGTCGATGCCTTGAGCTCCCGGGATCAACCGACGCGATCGGTTCCATAGGCCTTCGAGAAAGGCGAGCTGCTCCGCGACGGCATCCTGATCCAGCACCGACAGCGCTGCCCCGCTCTCTTGGGCGAAGGCAGTCAAGATGACGAGGCCGGGTCCCACAATAAACAGAGTCACGACGAGCGTGCTGACAGCAGCAGCGCCCGCCCGCCGCATCTCGGAACGAGCTTCTCGTGCCAGGGGTAAACGAAGATAGCCAAAACCACTGCCCAGCCGAGCGGCGCGAAAAACGGGGTGAGTATGCGGAGAAACAGATAGCCGAGGAACAGGACGACGGCGTAGAACAGAATCGTGATGGCGCGATCGCGCTCTTTTGTCAGCGGACTTCTCACAGCCTCTCCGCAGCGATCATACGTGCCAGAGACCCGATGGTCCGCTTGCCATTGAACTGAAAGGATGGTGCGGAAGAAAGGACTCGAACCTTCATGGGCTTGCGCCCACTAGCTCCTGAGATTAGACGGAAGACCATACAGATGCGAATTGTCGCGTATTCTCCTGACGGGCCGTGAGCAGCGATGGACTAACATATCCGCTGTTTGCTGCCCTTTTCGCACAGGATTCGCACACGCCCTTCGGTCGAGAAGGAGGCGCACAGTGAGACGGTGTCTTCCAGTGATCGGAATTCTCGTGGTTCTCAGCCTTTTCGGGAGCGTCTCCCGTGCCTGAAGCGCTTCCATTTACCGTAGTGGGTGAGGGATGGGACGGCCCAGGGCTTGGCAGCGCGGATCTCAGCTTCTACTTCGGAATACCTACACTTGATTTCCCGCGGGACTTGCAACATGCGGCTCTGATCACTGCCCTCGACGCATGGGCCTCAGTTGCGGCCTTGACGTTCACCGAGGCCCCCTTAGCGGGGCAGCCGCGCTCCATCGACTTCAACTTTGAAACGAGTGGCTTCTCGTCAAACTTCTTGGCGGTCGGCTTCTTTCCATCGCCTCCGAATTCCGAGCCCATCGCCGGCGATATCTTTTTCAACGACGATTTCCTGTGGGAGTTCGGAGACGTCCTCGGCTCCGCTGCCTTCGACATGGAGCGGGTCGCTGTTCACGAAATCGGCCACGCCCTCGGACTCGGTCACTCGACGACCCCGAATGCGGTGATGTGGCCATTCGCCTCTGCCAGCGACGTTTTCGTTGGATTTCATCCTGACGACATTGCAGGGATCAACTCGCTCTACGCAGCTGTTGCGGTGCCCGAGCCGTCGACCCTACTGCTGGCAAGTGTCGGACTGGTTGCGCTTGCCGTGACCCGCAGCGGGCGTTTCCGCCGGCGAAGAGAGCCGAGCCCACAGCCGTTCTCTGGGCAGTTTAGGCACTGACCCCCGGTTCTATTAGGTGTCCGCTAAGGGGGCACAGGATTCGCACAGAGCCGAATGCCGACCGACAGCAGCGACGGAATGATCCTCACGACGGTCGGTGATGCGGCCCGGGCGGCCATCGCCTGCGAGGCGCTGATCAACCGTCATTCGACGTGCCGAGATACCAGCGGCGTTGGGAATGACCGTTCGTTTCGAGCAGAAGCCGATCGCGGACATCACCGAAGGCTGACATCGATGCGGTTCGTTCATGGCGGCGTGCGGAGTTTGCGGCCGGCAAGTCACGTCCGGGGGCGAAGGGCGGCGAGGCTGGCATTAATCGGCTCCTTGCGCGGCTGCGTCACGTATTCAACTGGGCGATCGCGGAGGGCTACCTGCTCGACACCCCATTCAAGCGCGGACCGGTGACCGTGGTGAAGATCGAGCGGGGCATCGATACGCCAGAACCAGACGGCTGGCCGCGGACGGCATCGACGAAGAGACACGAGTGTTGAACCATGCCGATCCGCATCTCAAGGCCGTCCTGATCGCGGCGCTGACGACGGGCTGCCGTATTGGTGAATTACTGTCCCTGCAATGGCGGCAGATTCGGCGAGACGAGAAGCGTGAGGCTCGCTGGATGGTCCTGCCGGCCACCAAGACAAAAACGGGAGAGGCTAGGGTGCTTCCCCCATTGGTGCGGACCTTCGAGCCGTCCTGAGCCTGCGACAGCACGCGCCAGACGGCAAAGAGCATGGACCCGGCGCCTACGTGTTCGGAGACGAGGCGGGTGGGCAAGTGAAAGAGATTCGGCGACAGTGGGAGGATGCGGTGCTTCTGGCGCACGGCCACCCCGCGACACGGAAGCGCGGGAAGTTGACACCAGAGGCGCGGGTTGCGTTTCAGGCGATTGACCTCCACGTCCACGACCTCCGCCAAGAGAGTTTGCGAGCAGGCTCCTGGAATCGTCAGCAGACCTTCACGACGTGCAGCTGTTCCTCGGCCATGCCGACATCACGACGACGAGTCGGTACCTGCAAAGCACACCGACACGACTGGCCCGGGCGCTCGAGAAGCTCGAGGCCGACTCTTTCGCACACCATTCGCACACGGAGACTTCAGACACGTCTTCCGACGCGTCATCGACGCTCGCGGAAAACTCACCTAACACGTTGAACTGATTGATGGTGCGGAAGCGGGGACTCGAACCCCGATGGCCTTGCGGCCACTAGCTCCTGAGGCTAGCGCGTCTGCCAATTCCGCCACTTCCGCAGTGGGATCGAAACTCCGGCTGAAACCGGACGCTCCGTAAAAGGCAGGAACATCGAAGTATAACATGCGCATGTTGATGCTCCTGCGCGTGGCCGCCATCGTCCTGCTCGCAGCCTGGGCGTGGCGCCGCCGCTCGCTCACGCTCTGGATCCTCGTCGGCATGGCCGCCGGCGCCGAGCTCGGTCACGACTTCCCGGACGTGGCCATGCGAGCCTCCGCGTCCTCGCGCAGATCTTCCTGCGCCTCATCCGCACGATCGTGGCGCCGCTGCTGTTCGCCACGCTGGTCGTCGGCATCGCCGGCCACTCGAACCTGCGCCAGGTCGGACGCATGGGCGTGAAGGCGCTCATCTACTTCGAGATCGTCACGACGCTCGCGCTCCTCATCGGCTGGGCGGCCATCACCATCAGCCGCGCCGGCGTCGGCATCACGCTGCCGCGCCGCCGCCGAGACGACGCAGATCCAGCAGCCGGGGCAGCGCACGCTGGCAGGACATCGTGCTCGACGTCTTCCCGGAGAACATCGCGCAGCGCGATCGCCGACGCCGAGATGCTGCAGATCGTCGTCTTCAGCGTGCTCTTCGGCGTGGCGCTCGCGCTGCTGCCCGACGACGAAGCGGCGCCCGATGCTCGCCTTCGCCGAGAGCCTCGCCGAGACGATGTTCCGCTTCACGCGGATCGTGATGCTGATGGCGCCGATCGGCGTCGGCGCGGCGATCGCCTACACCGTCGGGCAGCTCGGGCTCGGCATCCTCGTCAACCTGTTTCAGCTGCTGGCGACGTTCTACGTCGCCGTCGCGATCTTCGTCGCTCGTCGTGCTGCTGCCGGTGGCGCTCATCGCCAAGGTGCCGATTCGCCGATTCGCGCAGGCGGTGGCCGAGCCGGTGTCGATCGCGTTTGCGACGACCAGCTCCGAGGCGGCGCTGCCGCGCGCGATGGAGGCGATGGAGCGGTTTGGGCGTGCCGCGGCAGATCGTCGCGTTCGTCATGCCGACCGGCTACAGCTTCAACCTCGATGGCAGCACGCTGTATCTCTCGCTGGCGGCGATCTTCGTGGCGCAGGCGGCAGGAATCGAGCTGTCGATCGGCCAGCAGTTCGTGCTGCTGCTCACGCTGATGCTGTCGAGCAAGGGTGTGGCCGGTGTTCCGCGCGGCGCGCTCGTGATCCTGCTCGGCACGGTGTCGTCGTTCGGGCTGCCGGCGGAGCCGGTGTTCGTCATCCTCGGCATCGACGCGGTGCTCGACATGCTGCGCACGTCGGTCAACGTGCTGGGCAACTGTCTGGCGACGGTCGTCATCGCGCGGTGGGAAGGGGAGTTTCCGCGCGTGACGCAGAGCAGCCCGTGCAAGCAGCCGGGTGGAGTCGAGCGTTGGCAGTGGAGAATTCGAGTCGTTCATGATCAGCGGGATCTCCGTGCAGCCGAGGACCACGGCATCACAGCCCTCGCCTTCATTCGCTCGATGACGCGCTGAACATGCTGACCGCTTCCGGCGTGAAGACGCCATTCACCAGCTCGTCGAAGATGATGCGATTGATCGCGTCACGTTCAGTCGCGTTCGGCCGCACGTCGAGACCGCGAGCCGCCAATTGCTCCGGGTAGCCTCTCGACGAGCGGACGAGTGCCAGTGAGGCCGAGCCGCCGGAAGCCCCGCCCGACAGCGCTCTCGGCGACGACGGCCGCAATGTGCAACCAGGGCAGCGGCGATCGCGGCTCGACGTAAGGGAGCGCCTGGTGCGGCACCTCGTTACCTCCGCGCATCCGGCCAGAGCGCGACCGCGTCGGGGAGCACACGTCGCGTCAGACGCAAGACGGAGAGGAGCCGCGCGACGGTTCGCTCCTGTCGAGGTGTCCACGTCATCCCGTACTGCTCGCGCACTTGCGAGGGAAGCAGCCCGACCGTGATCGACGCGATTGATCCAGGTGGCCGGCGCGACCAGCCATCCACCCGAGGGCGACAGCACCGCGCGCGCCAGCTCACGTCCCTGCGTCCCACGACGATGGCGTTCGACGCGTACATGCGCTCGAGATAGCAGCGCAGATCGGCCCAGGTCTTCGGCACTTCGTCTTCGCGCGCCGCGAGCGCGACGCGCGATGGGCAACGCCTCGGCACAGTATTCGTCCCGCTCGGCCGCCGTGAGCGGCGTGACGAGCTGCTCGTAGACCAGAACGACCGACTCGAGGAGCGTCGCGTGCACCCACAGCACGAGCGCGGGATCTTCGGCCGAGTAACGCGTGCCGGACGGATAGCGGCCCGTCGTCTCCGGCAGCACGCCGTTGACCCGTCGGTGAATCGCCCGGATGGCCTCGAGCGTCCGCTGGCGAGCCACCTCGTCGCCGAACGTCAGCGACAACATCGCGTGCACGGTGTGATACAGGCGCGACGCAGCCGCGTACGGCGTGCCGCGAAAGCCGCTGTGATCGAAGACGCCCGCGGCGACGAGCGGATGCGCGAGCTGGAGCAGGATCGCGCGCGCCCAGCCCGAGCAGAACGATCCGCTCCGCGTTGACGCGCCACGTGATCGACGTGGGGTCGGCGCGAATCGCTGTGCCGCCGTGACGCTGGCGTGCGAAGTCACGGTAAGGCACTCTTCGGCTTCACGTCGGCTGCTTGTCGTCTCGTCGTCGTGGACTCGGCCTCCGGCGCTCGGCCGGTTGTTCTTCCGCCAGAGCCATCCGGCGATGCCGAACAGCGCCAGACCTACGGCGCCGCGGCGGATGGTCCGCCATTTTCCGCCGGATCTGTTCGGGTTGAAGCATCTCGCGATACGCACCGAGCGCTTCCGGGCTCGGCGTCTTCCGGGCTTGCGCGGACGCTTCTGTGGTCGATCGGGTCGATCGGGAACGGCACCCAGCGGGTGATGAACGCGAAGGTCTCCGACGCGCACATGAGGGCACTGCTGCGCGTCGTGAACCTCGTCGCAATCCAGACAGAGGCGGGCGGACTGCAATTGCATGGATTAAGTGTACCCGGTCCACGTCTTCAGTCCCCGGTCCACGTCATGACCAGGGACTGATGGACCGAGGACCGAGGACGGACTACGCGACGATCTGTCGTGCGACCTGGAAGCCATGTAGGGATAGCCGCTTCGCGACTGTGCGTTGTGCTCGCCGAGCCAATCGTGGTGGTATCGCACCGGAGCCTCGAGCGCGTGTTCAACGTCTTGATGATCATGCGGCGCATCGTGCTCGAATCGTCAACGATCAAAAAGAGCATGTTGATATCCTGAGCAGACGTGTCAGCGTGGAATCGGCCACGGTGGATGAAGGTTTAGCGGAATGTCGAATCAAACTGCGAGAACGCCCGGGCCGACCGACTTGCTGACGCTCAATCGCGCCGCCACCGTGGCGCGCCTGCTGGCCGGCGTGACTCACGAGGTCAACAACGCCCTTCAGGTCATCGGGGGGACGAGCGAGCTGTTGCAAACCACTCCTGGTCTGCCCGCATCGGTTGCCGACGGCTTGCAGCGCATTGCCGCGCAGAACACCCGCGCCGCCACCGCCATTCAGGAATGATGCTCTTCGCGCGGCAGAACGTCGATGCCCCCGGCCGCACGAATCTGCGCGAGATCGCCAATCGCTCCGTTGCGCTCCGCTCGTATGCCATCGGCCGGGCGCGGCTGTCGATTGCGCTGGACGCGCCCGCGACCGGCCGGTTTCTCGTCAACGGCAACGCAGGCACTCTGCAACTGGCGGTGCTCAATCTGATCGTCAACGCCGAGCAGGCGCTCGCGGGACAGAAGGGCGGCGCCATTCGTGTTGCAGCTCGAAGAGTCGCCCGGCTTCGTCGTTCTGCGGGTCGCGGACAATGGTCCTGGAGTGGACAGCGCCGCGGCGACGAGCTGTTCGAGTCGTTCTTCACGACGCGATCGCGCGACGAGGCGAGCGGACTGGGACTGTCTGTTGCGCGCCTGATTGCCGAACAGCACGGGGGAACGTTGACGCTCGAAGCCTCAGGACGCAGGCGCATGCTTCGAGATGCGCCTGCCGGCGCGTCGTGATAGCTCCCAGCTCGGTCGCGGCTCCGGTACTTCAGCACCTTGCATGCGTGCGGTGGCTTGGACTTGCGGAGGCGTGACTGAACTTACGCCGCTCCGCGCTCCAGGTTCAGCCGGTGCAGCTTGTCGATGAACGTCGTGCGGCTCAAGTTGAGCAGCCGCGCGGCCTGGCGCTTGTTGCCGCCGGTCTTCTCGAGGCAGCGCAGGATCAGCTCGCGTTCGAGCTGCGACACGAGCGAGGTGAAGTTCAACCCTTCGTCGGGAATGGCGACGGTCGGCACGAGCATCGATCCCGCGCGCTCGCGGACGTCGTCCGGCAGCGCCTCGGGGCCGATCTCCGCTTGGCCGCGGCCATCGCGACGGCGTGCTCGATCGGCGTTCTCGAACTGGCGGATGTTGCCCGGCCAGTCGTAGGCCATCAGCGCGCGCAGCGCGTCCTGGCGTCACCGTCTTGAGAGCAATGTTGTTATCCGTGCACGACTTGCTGCACGAAGTGCTGCGCCAGCAGCGGGATGTCCTCGCGACGCTGCCGCAGCGCCGGCAGCGTCACCGGGATCACGTTGAGGCGATAGAAGAGATCCTCGCGGAACGTCCCCTCCTTGACCAGCTTCCGCAGGTCCGTGTTGGTCGCGGCGACGACGCGGATGTCGAGCTCGCATCGGCTTGGACTCGCCGACGCGCTCGATCTCGCGCTCCTGCAGCGCGCGCAGCAGCTTGGCCTGCAGCGGCAGCGACATCGACGCGACTTCGTCGATGAACAGCGTGCCGCGATGCGCCAGCTCGAAGCGGCCCGCGCGCGAGGCCACCGCGCCGGTGAACGCGCCCTTGACGTGTCCGAAGAGCTCGGCTTCGGCGAGCGTCTCGGGAATCGCCGCGGCGTTGAACGCCACGAAGCGCTCGTTCGGCGCGCGGGACTGTTGTGGTGAATCGTGCGGGCGATCAGCTCCTTGCCCGTGCCGGTCTCGCCGTGAATCAGCACGGTGCTGTTCATCGGCGACACCAGTTCGAGCGTGGTGAAGAGCGCCTGCATCGTGCTGTGGCGGCCGATGATGTTCTCGAACCGGAACTTGCCTTTGAGCTGCGCCTTGCAGCTCGGCGTTCTCCTCGCGCAGACGCTGCTGCTCGAGCCCGGCGTGCAGCACGCGCGAGAGCTGCGACAGCTGGAACGGCTTGATCAGGAAATCCACGGCGCCGCGCTTGATCGCCGCGACCGCTTCCGCGACGCCGCCGAATCCGGTCATCACGACCGCGCGGATCTCCGGATAGCGCTCGATCGCCTCGTCGAGCACCGTCATGCCGTCGGCATCCGGCAGCCGGAGGTCGACGACGAGGCCGTCGTAGGCAAACGACCGCAGCCGCTCGATGGCGTCGGCGGCGTCGGCGGCCTGTGCGGCCGCAAAGCCGCTGGATTCGAGGCTGGCCGCGATCGTCTGGCGAAGATCGAGGTCGTCTTCGACGACGAGAATGGACGGCAAAGCTCGCTGGCTCATAAGTTCGCTTACGTCAAGATATCGTCGGATCGTCGGTGGCCCGACATACCCGACAGAACCTCCGAGGGGGAGCTCGAGTTGGTTGACGATTCGACACCGGCCGCCGGCGAATGGCGGGCGAGCAACTCAAATGCCATCAGTGCAGCTGCCCAAAAAGGAAGCGCTCATTGTAGACGACGATGTCGCGCGAGGGAACTGCTTTCCGAGTTCTGTCGCGGCCAGGGCTTCGAGGGGACAACGGCGCATGACGGCAGGACGGCCATTGCCTCTATCGCGCTGGAATCCGAAGCAATTTGCCGCGCTCGTAAGATCCGTGGGACGGGACGACGAGGCCTTAGTCCTGGCGACTCGATGGATCGTCGGGACCGAGGACTGGACTCAGGGCTGAGGCCGCAGACGCGATTAGGCCGTCAGTGTCCCGGCAATGAACGACCGACGTGTGGTGAATCCCATCTTCGCGTAGAGCGCACGGGCGTTGGTGTTGCTTCGGCGACGAGCAGTGTCGCCTGCTTCACGCCGCGCGCGGCGGCGGCGCGGCACGCTTCTTCGACGAGCCGTTGAGCGAGACCCTCGCGGCGGCGCGACGGATGCACGGCGACTTGCGGGAGATGCAGCGTCCCCGGCGCAATCCGTCGTCGCCAGCACGAGGGCCTGCAGTCGCCGCCGTTGCGAACGACGCGAGTGACGGCAGGTTCGATCACGCCGCAGCCCGGTCGCTCCACCAGGCTTCGCATGTACTGCTCCCACTCCTCGGGCGTGCCGCGCGGCGCGAAATGTTGCCCTCGGGCCCATACGACTCACGCAGAAGGACGGCGGCAGGAAGGAGGTCGCCGGCGGTCCATGGCTCGGCCTCTGCAGTGTCCTTGCCGGCGGCGATCGGCCGGCTCAGGTAGCGATAATGCTCGCACACGAATCCGCGCTCGCGAAGTGCGTCCTCGAAGCCCTCGGCACGATCGGGCAGAAAACATGACACACGCGCAGGGCGAGGCGGCCGCATGGCGGATTCGAGGCACGCGTCGAGCAGGCCATCGGTGGCTTCGCGCGTGTCAGCCACGACACCGCCCAGGTGCACCGTCTCGCCTTCGGGCAGGAAGTATGCCCAGCCACGTACCGTGCGGTTGGCGTCGATCGCGATGAATCCTGGCAGCCCCCACGTGACGCGTGCCTGCTCGATCTCGCGCCACGCGGTCGACGCATCCCACGCCAGTTCGCGAACCCAGTACTCCTGTTCGCGGGCGTAGAGCACCTGTGTGTCTGCAGGGTCGGCGTCACGCCAGTCGCGGACGATCATTGGGTCTCTCGACTTAGTCTCTGGTCTTTGGCTCTGGTCGGCTTTGGCTCACGCAGTAGTTCCCTCAGTGTACCGCGTTCTCCGGTGCTACAGTTCTCGACTCGTGTCTTCGGAGCCCAGCGTCCAAAGTCCAGAGCCAAAAGCCAAAGATGCCTTGCTGTCGCGCGAACTGGGCGTTCGGCAGCTTGCCGCGGTCATCTTCAACTACACGGTTGGCAGCGGCATCTTCGTGCTTCCGGCGGTCGTCGCCGCGCAACTCGGTCCGCCCGCGATCCTCGCGTATCTCGCGTGCGCGTTCATCATGGCGCTGAGCGTGATCTGTTTCGCCGAAGCAGGGAGCCGCGTGTCGGCCAGTGGCGGCCCTTACGCATATGTCGAGGCGGCGTTCGGACCGCTCGCAGGATTCCTCACAGGTGTGCTCAACATCCTGAGTGCACTGGCTGCCGCTGCTGCCGTCGCGTCGGTGTTTGCGGCGTCCGCCGCCGCATTGATCGGCACATCGTCTTCCCTCGTGCAGGCGCTGTTCATGGCCGCGGTGTTGATCGCGGCGGGGGCAATCAATATTCGAAGTGTCGGCGGTGGCGCCCGTCTGGTTGAAATCGCAGTCGTGGCCAAGCTCGTGCCGCTCGTGCTCTTCGTCGTCATTGGTGCAGCCTTTGTGCGCCCGGAGTCTCTGTCCTGGTCCTCGAGTCCATCGCTGCTTTCTGTCATGAGCGCATCGGGCATGCTCATCTTCGCGTTTCTCGGCATCGAAGGCGCCCTGCAACCTAGCGGTGAGGTTCGCGACCCATCTCGCACGGTACCCCGCGCCGTGTTCCTCGCGATCGCAGGTGTCGTCGCTCTGTATATTGCGATTCAGGTCGTTGCGCAGGGGCTGCTCGGATCGGCATTGCCGGAGGATCGCGTCGCCCCGCTCGCGCAGGCCGCCGCGACGGTTGCCGGTCCGGCCGGTCGCACGTTCATGCTGATCGGAGCAACAGTCTCGATGTTCGGCTTTCTCTGCGGCACAGTGCTGACGGGACCCCGCTCGCTCTTCGCGTTTGCGCAGGCCGGCCTCGCCCCGCATGCATTGGCCGGCGTTCACTCATCGCGCCACACGCCTCACGTTGCCATCGTTGTCTACGTCGCGATCTCTCGGGCTCGCGCTGTCCGGATCGTTCGAAGGGCTGCTGATCCTGACCAACGTCAGCGCGCTGCTGGTCTACATCGGTGTTGCGATCGCTGCATGGGAACTGCGACGTCGCGACGTCCGCGCGCACGGGACGCCGTTCATCGCGCCCGGCGGGGCAGTTATTCCCGCTCTCACGTGCGCAATCATCGTCGGGGTGCTCGTCGCGACGGTCACGCGGACCGAGGTCGTCGCCGTAACCGCGGTTCTCGCCCTATCTGTTGTCGCCTATCTGTTTCGGAGACGATGATGAGACTGCCTCGCCTTTCTTTAACCGCCCCGGACCCAGCGATTGGGCCGGTGACGCCGCCGCCGCGGAGTGGCTCGACACCGCGTGCGGGCAATCGGGCGATTGTGCATCCGAGCTACGCGGGCGCGGACGAAGCCTGGCGCCTGTTTCCCAAACAACGCGAATGACTGTCGGTCTGGCGTGAAGCGACCGGAGAACCGACAGTGCGGCCGGTCGGCCGACACCTGGCGCCACGAATCGCACCAAAATTCCCAGTATTTGAAGGGGATGGCCGCGGCCATCACTGGGTATCTCCGTTGCACACTATGGCGCGGCCGGTGCCGAGACGAGGACGCAGGATGCTAGAGACGACTGAATCGTCGGTCGCACCGAACGACACGCTTCACAGGTACTCCACCCTCGTGGACCGGATTCGACCACTGTCTGGCCAGGGGTCGGTGTTGGTCATCGATGCGGCTCGGTCGCCGCTCACATGCTTGCCGTTCCAATCCGAATCGCTGCCCGCACTCGTCGTGACCGGTCTACAAGACGCTGCACCCGATGTCCTCGACGTGGCGCTCGCGGAGCTTGCGCGCGTGGCCACGCGATACATCTTCGCCACCGTGAAGACCGGCGACAGGGATCCATGGGCATCGACGCTCCCCCGTCGCGGTCGCGCGTGGTGGGAAGCGAAGTTCTTCGCCGCCGGATTTGGTAAGCACCCGCGGTATCAGCAGCTCGTGCCGTCCGCGGCGATCGAGCATGAAGGACCTGACGTGGTGATGGCGTTCGAGCGGTTGCCCAAGGCAGGCACGACGCGTTTCACCGGTGGTGACTGGTCGTAGCTACCAAAGCCTGCCTCGGATGATTCATGTGACGTCACACGCCGAACGTATTCTCGATCGCGTCTCGCGAGGCTGCTCGCTGAATCGCGTCTTCGTCTCGGGTGAGGACGCCGCTGCGCTCGCCGACCTGTTGCGCCTCCGAGGTGCGATCGTCGAGGAGAGTCGAGCATCGACGATCGCCGATGTGATCGACGACCTTCGTGCGGCCTCGACATCGTTCTCACTCGCGATCGTCTGTATCAGCGCACCAGATCTCGGCGATGAGGACGCCCGGTATCTGTGTGCCGCGCTTCGTCGCGCAACCTCGACCGCCTATCTGCGAATCACCGCGGGCACGAACCCGGGTCATCTGGAAGACATCGGAAGTCGGCCGTGGTGGGAGCGTCACGCAGTGGCGTCCGGGTTCCGACGGCATCCCAGTGTTGCGCATCTCGCGGCATACGAGCAGCTCGACTCGCGCGGCATTACACCCTGGCTGCTCATCGAAGCAGGATCCGCAGCGATCCGAGTCGCCGCTCGATGAGCTCAGGCAGATCACTGCCGACGCGGACGCAGCGATCTGGCGCTACGCGCGCGCGGCGCATTTCGTTCGCCGGCACGATCGTGTGCTGGACCTTGACTGCGGTGTCGGCGCCGGTACCGCGATTGTGGGACCTGCAGCGCTCGCCGCATCGGTCGTCGGATTCGTTCGCGATCAAGCCGCTCTCCAGTACGCGAAGGCGCACTACGGGTCCGGCCGCGGCGCGGTGGAATTCCGCGTCGCTCAGCCGACGGACATCTCCCAGTGCCCGGACGAATCCATCGACGTTGTTCTGTCGTGCAGGCCCTTGCCATCCACGTTCTGGACAGCCGACGTCATCGACGAGATCCGGCGCGTGCTGACGCCTGGTGGCCGCCTGATCTGTTGCGTGACCGAAGAGGATCTCGCGGTTCGCTATCAAATCGCCGGTGGCCTTCTCCTCGAGCACGTGCTTGGGCAGAGCGGTACACGCTGTGAATCAGAGTTACCACGCTGGCGCGAGGTCCAAATCGACAACCCTCACGAGGCGCCGGGCGTTGACTGGTGGTTCTTCGTCGCGATGAAGGATCCGTTGAGTGGCTCCAACCCCACGCGATACGTCGGTTCCTTCGAGAATCCCTGGCTGCACGCGAGCGTCTTCACGATCGGCGCCCGCGTCACACGCGGAACGCTGCTGGAGCAATTCTGTTACGACGTCATTCGAGAAAGCGCGAACCCGCGGGATGCGGCAGGCGCGTATTGCGTGCTCGGCTATCAGCTTCTCGAGGCGCCGCGGCCCGAGTCCTATTTCATCCGAGTGTGGCTCACTGAGGTTGACGCATGCCTGCGTGCGCTACTCGACGACGAGCCGGCAACCGTGCAATGGCGTGTCTTGCTGCTCTTCCTTGCTGGTCGTCTGGCGATGCGGCACGCGAATAACGCGCAGGCGCTCCGATCGTTTCAAGCCTGCATGTCTGAGGACGCGACAGGATTCTCGTCGCCACTTGCGACGAAGACGATCGAAGCGGCGTATTGGGCAGGGTTGCTGTGCGCGCGTAGCGGCGACCGCGACGCGGCCCGGCGATCGTGGTCACGTGGCGTCGAGATCGCGAAGAGCTGTATCAGGGTTGACGCCGAATCGCCACGCGATCTGAGTGAGCCAATGGAGCTGTTTGGCTTCAGTGAGTTCTCGCACGTCTTCGATATTGCAGGAAGATGCGCAGCAGGACTTGCGGCGCTGGCGGAAGGTCCGCGATGGGAGCAACGCCTCTCTGCGTTGCTGCCGCAATCGTCGATCGCCGCGGGCTGGTCGTCCGCTGTCAAGGAGTCACGCTGGGCATTGGAAGACGAGCGCTCGCGTGCGCGTGAGGCGATGTTCGCCATCCAATGGCAACGCGATCTGCAACTCCTCGAGGTCAAAGCCTCGACCAATGACGCGCTCCTTCGCCAGATCGTGCATCGATGCCATGCAACGGAGCGGAGCGTTGTGGTGTGGGGGGCAGGCGCGGCGGGCAGGCGGGTGCTGAATCTGGTGCTCGACCTGGGTGGGACCATCGACGCCTTCGTGGACAGCAATCCTGCGACGCACGGGACGAGCGTCGCCGGTCGTCCCGTGATCGCCCCGCGGATGCTGGCCTCGCCTGAATGGCTTGGCTCGTTTGTGCTGATTGCCTCGATGCACGCGGGCGAGATCGAAAGCAACCTGCTCCAACTGGGTCTCCGCCGACACGACGACTTCATGCGCGTCGATCTGGACCTTGTCGGGATACCGACGCGCTGATCGGACGTTTTCGAAATCTTCCTGGTGGCGAGTCCGAAGTGAGTGTGGCCTGGTCGCGGCCGATGGCGGACGAACTGTCGACAGAGGAGCTTTACTGGTCGGTCACCACGACATCAACAGATGCGCCGGTGTCGGGTCGGGGAGCCGACACGGGGGACGGATGGGCTGACACTCCAGGCCTGGAACGGCCTCGTTGCTGATGGCGTATTTGCTCAGGCTCGGCGCCTGCTCGGACGTGCTCGCGGCCAGTCCTGCGAGATGTCGAGCGCGAGCGTTCTGCCGTCAGCGGCGAGGAATACGTCCTCTCGCATCACGCCTTCGAGCGCCTCGCGATCGATGCGCGACACGGCCGGCGTTTGAAGATCCTGCCGCGATGTCCTGACCCATTTACATTCTTCCGAGGTCCGTTTCATGGTCGCGCTCCGTTCGAGATCTCTACGCATGTTGCGTGCCCGCGTGGGCATCAGCATTTGGTGACACCAAGTCAGCCTTTGTCGAGGTAATCTGATCGCTCCGTCCTCTTTATCGGCTGGCAAGGGTTTCTCTATGCACCCAGGCCAGCTGCCTGAGGCTAGTGGAGGTCAGGATGAATCGTCGATTCAAGGTCATCGTCACCGTTTGCGCCGTTGTTACCGTGTCGGCGTGCGCCGCGGCACCGCGCCAGCGGACATTGCCAACCGAGCGTGTCGAGGAGGGTCCGAACTCGACGACGGCCGTACGGAAGCAGTTCGAGGGCCGCTGGTCGCTGCTGTCGTTCAAGGTGAACGCCGAGGACGGACGGCAGGCGGACATCGACGCCACTGGTGATCTCACCTTCGATGGCTTCGGCGTCCTCGACGTCCGTTACAAGATGAGCGACGGAGGTCTGAAGGGGCTGGCCAGCGTCGGTGTGACCTCGCCCAATCCTGTGATTTCGACGACGGGTCGCGTGGTGATTGACACGCAGCAGCATCGAATCACCTATATCGGAGACGACTTCGAGGAGCGCGCGCTTGGATTCGATCCGAAACTGGCCGCGCAGCGCGCCAACCCGTTCGCGCTCGAGCGGATTCGCTACTACGAGTTTCGCACCGACGGCACGCTCATGCTGAGCACGAAATACGACACCGGCAAGGAAGCGGCCATGAGCCTCTGGAAGCGCGGCGAGTAGCACTTGAAGAGATCACCTTCACAATTCAGATCAGAGCTGGCGCGTGCCGGCTTGACTTGTATTTTAGTTTAATATAAACTAAGTCAGACTTCCAAATGGATACTGCTCGTCTGGCTGCTGTCGCGTCACCTCGCCGCCGGGAGATTCTCCGGTTGCTGTGGAATCAGGAGTTGACGGCGGGGGCGATCCGGGACGCGATGCCCGATGTCACGTTCGGCGCCGTCTCGCTTCAACTCAAGGTGCTGCTCGAGGCGGGCCTCGTCGAATGTGAGGCCGACCGGCAATTCCGCGTCTACCGAATCAAAAGGGAGGCGCTCGGTCCCGTCGCGCCGATGCTGGAGCAGATGTGGAACGACGCGCTCTGGCGTCTCAAGTTGCGAGCCGAGCTTGCCGAGACTCGTCGCGGACCGCGGCCGACGTCGCGCCGGCGTCCGCGACGCCGCAGGAAACCGAATGGGGTCTGACCCCTTCACCGTTGTTCACATGGGAGGACCGATGACTGCGATTGCACTCGCTCATCGTCTGGATCGCACGCTGGTGATCCAGGCGCGTCGTGAAAGTTCGTGCTCAACGGCGAGGGGCAGATCGCGTCAGTGATGGGGTTCTGGGTGTGAAGGGGTCAGACCCCTTCACACTATTTCACGTGGAGCCGCCCGCTATGGCAGACGCAGGACCTGCCCGGGTTTGATCAGGTTCGGATCGCTCAACTGATCTGTGTTCAACTCGAAGATCTTCATGTAGTCGCTGGCGTTGCCGAGATGTTCCTTGGCGATCTTGCCCAGCGTGTCACCTGACTTGACCGTATAGGTCTTCGCTGCGACCACCGTGGCCGTCGCCGATTGCGTGCCCCGGGCTGGCGGTGTGGGCGGCGGCGCGGTTGGCGCCGCGGACACCGGCCCGCCGGTCACGCGAATGTCTGCATTGATATCCTCGCGCCACGTCGGAATCGTCTTGATCGCATTCCAGATGTCGTTCTTCTCCGCTTCGGTGGCGACTGTTCCCTTGAACTCCAGCTTTCCGTTGCGTTCCTCGATCGTGCCGTGGAAATGTCCTTGTGCGACTTGCTGTGCGTACACGTACATGCCCTTCAACGACATGGGTCACCTCGTCTTTCTCGAGTGCTCAGTGCTTTGAACATTTAGCACTCTACGCTCGCGAGTGTGCGATAGCGAGCACAGCCGCACGCAGCTCGACGATGAAGGCTGTACGAGACGCCTGTTCTGTCGAGCGCGAATCATCGTTAGCTCTGGTAAGCGCGCTCGCAATGTAACAGCCGTCGGACAGAAAGAAGGGTGGTGACCAGTGGCCGTCATCTACGGTGTTCTGCGTGGGAAGCTCGATCGATGGAAGCGTGAAGATCCACCGCCCGGCGCCAGCAAGTCGCCGCACCTGCAAGTTCGTCTGATCGATGCTCAGGGAAAACCCTGGCGCATTCCGGTCAACGTTCGATCAGGTGACCCGGCCAAGTCTCTCGTCATCTTTCATCGAGCCGAGCCGCTGCTCAGTCATCCCATTCTCGAGCACCTCGTGGCGTTGCCATCGGGCCTCACCGACTTGAATCGCAAACCGCGATCGGCATCAAACGCGCTCGACTACTCGCGCGCGCCGCTCTTCGACTGGCCCACTGGAATCGCGCTGCCGCCAACGGGGCCCGGCGAAAACGACGATCTGCAGGATGTTGTCAGCCGGCACCTCGACGATCTGAAGGCGAATGGAGGAGAACTGTTCGCGTTCGGCTCACACTTCCACGATCCTGCGCCGAAGCCCGGCATCGACGCCGAGTTCGGAACGAAAGACGGGATGCACGACATCCACATGAACCAGGGGAACGCGCCGCACGAGCACGACGAGGACAACGGGGTGTTCAACGACGGCGGTTTGATCCTCCGGTTCCCCGATCACGTCACCGGACTCTTCTTCCGATTCAAGACTCAGTTTCTGCCGACGGACGCAAATGGTGATCGCATCCCTGGCGTCTCGAAAGAGATCCCGGCCGCTACGACACCACCGGTGGAGCCGCCCATCCCGGTTCCCGACGAGCCGCAGCCCACGTTCCCGGCTATCTACGTCGAGCGTGCCCTGGTCAATCCAGTCGGCGACGATGTGCACAAGGAGATCGTGGTGATTGGCAATACGACCACCGTTCCTGTCGATCTGACCGGCTGGCGCATCGTCGACAAGAACGATCTCGCGGATACGCTCAACGGCGTGCAGCTGGAGGCTGGTGCGTCCGCGCTGATTGTGCTGACTGGAAGCGGCGCACAGCTGTCGAATAAGGGCGGCACCATCAGGCTCACGAATCCGGCCGGCGTGCTGGTTCACGCCGTGAGTTACTCAAAAGCCGACGCGGTGGACGGTCGCTATTTGCGATTCAACACCTGAGACGGTGGTGACGACCGGCGTGCCACACTGAAGCGTGGCGCTGCCGCAGGGTTCACTGTTCGATTCGAACGTACCAGACGGGTTTCTCTATCGGCCGAACTTCGTTACGCCGGAGGAAGAGACGGCGCTCGTCGACGACATCTCGCAGATCGAGTTTTCGGCATTTGAAATGCGCGGCGTCGTCGCGCGCCGTCGAGTGGCGTTCTTCGGTCATTCGTACGACGCAGGTCGCGTTTCACCTCCACTGCCTGCGTTTCTGTTTCCGCTGCGTGCAAGGATCGCGCGGTGGGCGGACGTCAGTCCCGACGCCTTCGCGATGGCGCTGATCAACGAATACCCACCTCGCGCTCCGATCGGCTGGCATCGCGATGCGCCACAATACGGCATCGTCGCAGGTGTATCGCTGCTATCGTCGTGCCGCATGCGACTGCGTCCGTATGTCAGCCCTGGCGCGCCGAAACAAGGCCAGCGTCGGACGGCGACGCACGAGATCCTGCTGGAACAACGGTCGGCGTACATGATGACGGGGGAGTCGAGGACTGCGTTCGAGCACCAGATTCCGCCCGTGACGGCGCTCCGTTACTCGATTACCTTTCGCACCCTGCGCGGCTAGGTTGAGGTGCGCAGAATCGAGCTCATGAAAAGGTTGCAATCGCCACTGTCTGGAAGCCAGACCTCCGTCCTTGATTGCCTCGTCCGCTTGCCGTACGCTAGCCGCGCCTGTCTCGCCGGGCGCGGTCAGCGCTGGCTTGTCGAGTCGCTCGCGACTCGACCATAGCGAAGTAGGCCTGTCTCGCCGTAGCTGTAGCGAAGGCGGACGGAACGACCGCACTACCAAGACATGACGGAAAATCGGAGGCCATCGATGCGTGCCCTGGCAACCAGCTCTTTTGTCGTTGCGGTACTACTTCTTCTCGCCACACCAGCATTTTCCCAGGGCGTCGCGGGCGTCGTCAGGGATACGTCCGGCGCCATCCTGCCCGGCGTGAGCGTCGAAGCGGCGAGTCCGGCGCTCATCGAGAAGTCACGCACCGTCGTGACGGATGGGAGCGGCCAATACCGGTTCGTGGATCTCAAACCCGGCACCTACATCGTGACGTTCACGCTGCCTGGGTTTACCACGGTCAAGCGAGAGGGCATCGAGTTGAGCGGCGCCGGCGTGACGACGATCAATGCCGACATGCGAGTCGGAGCAGTCGAGGAGACCATTACCGTCTCCGGGGCGACACCAGTGATCGACACGCAGACGAGCACGAAGCGCGAGGTCGTGCTCGCCGACGAGGTGCTCGCCTCGGTTCCAGTCACGCGCACCTATGGCAGTGTTCTGGCGATGGTGCCCGGGGTCCAGTCGTTGACCCTGGACGTGAACTCCACCCAGTCTGTTGGCGGGACCGCCACGAATTTCTTCTTCACGTCGCGGGGCGGACGCGGCAACGAAGGTACCGTGCAGGTGGACGGCATGAACGTCGGGTCGGCGTTCGGCGGCGGCGGCGTCTCGAGCTTTGCCTACGATTTCGTGAACGCGCAGGAAGTCCAGGTCACCGTCGCCGGCGGGATGGGTGAGGTCGATCGCGGTGGGCCGGCGTTCAACATCATTCCCAAGACCGGTGGTAACAACTTCAACGGCACCGCGTTCTTCAGCACGGCGGGCGAGTGGTCGCAGGGCAGTAATCTCGACGATGAGTTGCGCAGCGCCGGCCTCACGGCCGCCTGGACTCATCAAGAACTGGGACACCAACCTCTCGGTCGGCGGTCCGATCAAGCGCGATCGGCTGTGGTTTTTCAACAACCTCCGCACCTACGGGACGCACCAGGAGATTCCAGGTCTGTTCGCGAATGCGAACGCCCTCGACCCCTCGAAGTGGAGCTATGTGAGGGATCCAAACGTGAAGGCGCGGTCGGCGGGCGACAAGAAGATCGAATCGATCCGCCTCACCGGCCAGCTCACACCAAAGAACAAGTTGGGGTTTTACTTTGACTACCAGGCGAATTGCGCCGGGTCTGCGCTCGTCAACACGGGCGATTCGTGCCGCGAGCGCGGCGACGACTGGATCGCCCTCGGCAACGCGACGACGTCACCAGAGTCCGGCAACATGTGGCCGGAGCGAGAGAAGATCACGCAGGCGACGTGGACGTCGCCGGCGACGAACCGCATCTTGATGGAGGCCGGCTTCTCTTCGTTCAGCAGCAAGTGGGGTGGATATGTTCCTCCCGGGTCGCAGACGGGTCTTGTCGCCGTAACCGAGCAGAGCACCGCGGCCGGCGTCCCCACTCCCAACTTTGTGTATCGTGGTTGGAACTCCGCCGCTTCCAACAATCAGCAGCACAACATCTGGAGGGCGTCGCTCTCCTACGTGACCGGCGCGCACAGCTTCAAAGTCGGCTACCAGGCTGCGCACGAGGTGTACCGGCAGTACCAGAACGCCGACAATCAACTGAGCTACACGTTCAACAACGGCGTACCGACGCAGTTCACGATGCGCATCGCCCCGCACATCCAGAGCAACCGCACGCGTTACGACGGTTTCTATGTGCAAGATCAGTGGACGCATAGGCGCCTCACGGTGCAGGCTGCGCTGCGATACGAGCACGCGTGGAGTTGGTTCCCAGAGGGCGAGAACGGCATCACCGCCGACAACCGGTTCGGCAGCCGTATATGTTCCCGCGGCAGGACGGCGTCACCGGCTTCCACGACATCACGCCGCGCATGGGCGCCGCGTACGATGTGTTCGGGAACGGTAAGACGTCGCTGAAGGTGAACTTCAGCAAGTACCTGGAAACCGCGCAGAACGGCGGCCTCTATACCATCAACAATCCGGCAGTGACGTTCCAGCAGACCACGAACCGGAGCTGGACTGACGGCAACCGCAATTTCATCCCGGATTGCGATCTGATGAACCCTGCCGCGCAGAACAATCTGGCGTCGGGCGGCGACAACTGCGGCGCCTGGAGCAACTCCAACTTCGGTAACCCCTTCGTGACCACGCGCGTCAACCCCGACGTGCAGAACGGATGGGGTGTGCGGCAATACGACTGGCAGTTCGGCGTCGCCGTGCAGCACGAGATCATCCCGCGTGTCGCGATCGACGTCAGCTACAACCGCCGGTGGTGGGGGAATCACTTCTTCACGGACAACCTCGCGCTTGGGCCGCTCGACTTCGATCAGCTGACGATTGCGGCGCCGCAGAATCCGAACCTGCCGAATGGCGGCGGCGACCCCGTGACCTTCCTGACGCGCAATACGCGATCGCCGCTGGGCGCGACCGACAACTACTTCACGTCCGCGAGCGATTACGGTGACGTGACGGCCTACTGGCACGGCGTCGACGCGCAGGTGAGCGCGCGGCTGTCGAATCAACTGTTCCTGCAGCTTGGCATGAGCGGCGGCAAGGGCGTGCGCGACTATTGCGCCGTGGCGGAAAAGCTTCCGGAGCTGTACGTGACGGCCGGGTCGCTCCTCGTCAATCAGCAGGTGGCATCGTGTGCGATCGACGAGGACTGGCTGACCAGCATCCGCGGCCTCGGCGTCGTACACCATTCCCAGGATCGACGTCCTTGTGAGCGGCACGTTCCGCTCGACACCGGGCGTGGCTCCGGCCGGGAACGCTGTCGCGAGCAACGGCAACTCATTGTCGGCAAACTACAACGTCACGAGCGCGATCCTGCTGCCGCAGACGGGGCGTCCGCTGGTGCCGGGCCTGCCGTTCCAGACGGTGAACCTCCTGGAGCAGGGGCACACGTTTCCAGATACGCTCAATTCGCTCGACCTCCGCGTCGGCAAGAACCTGAGATTCGGCCGGACGCGGACGAACGTGGCCATCGATATCTACAATTTGTTCAACAGCAACACGGGAACCGTCTACAACCAGACGTACGACCCCGTGACCAACGGCGCGACGTGGCTGGCGCCGACGCAGGTGCTGAATGCGCGGTTTGCGCGGTTCAACGTGACCTTCGACTTCTAATCACCGCGGAGCGTGCCGGAAGTGGGTCCGGATCGGCGTGCTCCACGTCGGATGTGCGGTGTCGTTGGCAGAGACGTCGATTGCCACGAAGCTGCCGGGCATCGTCGGAAGGCCGGCAGGCGCCGCGTCGCAGCCGTGGAGCTCGTGGTTTCGGCGATCGGCTTGCTCTTGTTGGTAGTGTTGTCGAAGGACGACCACGAAGCACGGTAGCTCGCCGGTGTCTCGCGACTCCCGCGTCGACCGCAGCGATGGCGGTTCTACTTGTTTGCGTCGCGAATGCGCGTCGAGAACTGATCGACGTACTCGAGCACGCTCTTCAACACGCCATCCGCGTGCACCCCGGGGCCTCCGCCTGTAAGACCGCCCTTGTGCAGCAATTCCACCTGCAGCAGCACTGTCGATGCGGTGTGCGTCAGTTGCGCCGTGGCATGTGAGTACAGCGTCACGTCGTAGCGCGACACACACAGGGCGGCTGAGGCCGTGACTGTGTTGATGTTCACATACAGATACGTGTCGTCGTCCGAGTCTCGAACGACACGAAAGCCGGCGTCCATCAGCCGCTTCGTGACCGCCGTCTCGAGTGCCTCCTGTGTCAACCCGCACTTCGCGGCATCCGCACCGAGGCCTTCCACCACGACACCGAGACGAGTGAGCCCCTTGAGGGAGGCGTCGGGGCGCTGATCGATGGCGGCCGAGGCCGGTGCGGAAGACGCCGGAAACGTTGCCGGCGGCGGAGCGATATCACGCGGCGCGGATGTCGAAGGCGGCGAGGCGGCTGGTGACTTGTCATAGACGCGCCTCACCCTGTCTCCGACACCCCTGCCGTCGATGAACTCGACGTCCACGATCAACGCCATCGGGCTCTGACCGATTGAATACGTGTAGCGAATTACTCGGCCGCCACCGGTCTCGTAGGCGATCGCCAGGCGGCTCGCGTCCCAGGATGCGTTCGTGATGGCCGCGATCGGGCCGATCTTGACTGGCTGGTCGCGCCGGCCGGGTTGAACGGTCCGTGGCGCCCCCGGATCTGGCGTGATCGTTACCAGCGCCGGGGTGACGTCGATGGTGAGTCGATCGGGTGGAAGGCGCACTTCGTCGGTGAGGAAGCGCACGCGCGACGCGTCCTCCTGCGTCTCGCTCTGGACACCGCGGCGCCGGCCCGCACCGTCGCCGCCGGCTGCCGGTTGCGTTGGGAGGAAGCTGGCGCTGAAGCCGACCTCCTTAGGAAACTGGCTCAATTGGCGATTGATCGTCCACACACCGACAAGGTCGGTTGGACTCTGCGCCGAGAGCCAAGGTCCGCCCAGCACGGAGAACGCGACGAGTGCGCCAGAGATCGCGGTGCGCGGGGAGGTCATGATCGATTCTACGCTCTCGCGAAGGCCGCCCGGCCAGGCGCGACCACGTGCGACCCGCTACAATGCGCCGGCTGGTATGATTCAGCTGGCGCCGTACAACGTGAGCCTCGAGTACCGCGCCGCCGTCGCCAACGCGGCGGTACACGAAACCGAAGCCGAGTTGTTCTACGTCATCGACGGGTCGGCCACGCTCGTCACAGGCGGCAAGCTGACCAACGAGAACCGTACGAACGCCGCGAACCTGTCGGGCAGCGGCATCGAGGGCGGGGTCTCACGCCGCGTCGCGAAGGGTGACTTCATCATGGTGCCCGAAGGCACGCCGCACTGGTTCAGCGCTATCGACGGGACCGTAGTGTTGATGTCGCTGCACCTGCCTCACTCGCCACAGCGATAGCGCCGGGGTATGGCCCCCAGCCACTCGGGATCTACGGTTCCGAGAACAACGGGTAGTAGTCGTTGCGATACATGCGCGCTGCCGACGAGCGCAGAGCGATGTTTCTCAGGGACGCAGGAAGCGACCGGACGCGATCCCGCCGATGCGTGCGCTGCTGTACCCACCGGATTCGCGGTCGCCGCCTCTCGGAAAACGCGAGCAGTTGATCGTCGACGCGTCCGCCCGAGGCGAGCATCTCGCTGAGGACGAGGGCATCCTCGAGGGCCATGCACGCGCCCTGTGCCATGTTGGGCGAGGTCGCGTGCGCGGCGTCTCCGACGAGCACGATCCGCCCTGTCACACTCGGCTCCACGGTCACCTCTTCGATTGGCGCGAAGTGGACGGCGTCGCCGTTCACGAGCCGATTGAGGATCGCGCCCACTGGCATAGCGAAGTCCGAGAACAGCGAACGCAACGTCGCAATGTCGCTCTTGGCTCTCTCGACGCGCTCGCACGTTACGTCCGCGTAGCAGTCCAGGCCGCCCGGCACGGGTACCGTCAGAAACGCGCGCCTGCGGGCGAGCATCACCGTCCAATTCGTGACCCCGTGGGTGTGCTCCGACAGAAACCGCCAGCTGACCTGACCGACATAGTGCGGCGTCGTCTGCCCGAAGGCGAGTCTGCGGATCGTCGAGTGCACACCATCCGCGCCGACGATGACGTCGTACTCGCGCTGCACGCCGTCATCAAAGACGACAGTGACTGTGTCGTGCGACTCGGTTAACGCTGTGACCGTTGTGCCGAGACGAAGCGGCACGTCGCAGGCTCCATCGAGGAGCAGGGAGTGCAAGTCTGCGCGTCGCATCCCGACGCATGGTCCGATCGCACCCCACACCGCATCGAGGTCGACCTCGGCGAGGAGCCGCCCGCGGTTGTCCAGAATCCGTTGATGGGTCATACGGACCGATCGAGACGTCACCGCAGCGCCAAGGCCCAACGACTGGAGCGCACGCACACCGTTGGCGGGGAGGTAGATGCCGGTTCCCGCCGGCGTCCAGGCGGTTGCGCGCTCGATGATCTCCGCGGAGATCCCGCGAGCACGCAAGGCGCGGCCAAGCGCGAGTCCCGCGATTCCTGCGCCCACGATCAGCACGGACAGTGGCTCGGACAAGAAGCGATTCGTCAGAAGCGCTGCCGGCATCGGCGCGGCCAGTCTACGCCAGCCGAGGTCCTACGGGTGGGCTCGACGAGTGGTCGCATGTTTGCGTCGATTCTGCGCGCGGGAATGATCGAATGAAGAGTACGGCGGAGCTTTGCACTGGAATCCCGACACACTTGTCACTCCCGTGGCTTTCGTTTGCGAAGCTAGCTTGTTTCTCACGGAAGAAACAGGAGAACGAGGAGAGAGCCAATGGATAAGAACATGAAGACACCCCCGGTCGTGTCAGCGCAAGAGTGGGAGGCCGCACGCCAGCAGCTTCTGGTTAAAGAGAAGGCCCTGACGCACGCACGCGACGAGCTGGCTGCTGAGCGTCGGCGGATGCCATGGCTGCCCGTGGAAAAGGCGTACGCGTTCGACGGACCGAAGGGCAAGGCGAGCCTGCTCGACCTGTTCGACGGCCGCCGTCAGCTGATCGTCTACCGCGCCTTTTTCGAGCCCGGCGTGTACGGCTGGCCCGAACATGCGTGCCGCGGCTGTTCGTTCCTGGCCGACCAGATCGCTCATCTCGCCCACCTGAACGCTCGCGATACCACGCTCGTGTTCGCGTCTCGCGCGCCGCAGAAGGACATCGATCGCCTCAAGGCACGGATGGACTGGAAGATGCCGTGGTACAGCATCACGGACAGCTTCGATGTCGATTTCGGCGTGGATGAGTGGCACGGCACGAACGCCTTCATCCGCGACGGCGACAAAGTATTCCGCACGTATTTCATCAACAACCGTGGCGACGAGCAGATGGGGAGCACCTGGAATTACCTCGACATCACGGCGCTCGGGCGCCAAGAGAAATGGGAAGACTCGCCGGAGGGATACCCGCAAACGGAGCCGTACAAGTGGTGGAACTGGCACGACAACTACGACGCCGAAGCCTCGCCTAACCCGAAGTGGGTCGAGGTGTCAGACGCTGGAGAGGCCGCCTTCCGAAAGCGCGACGCAGAGGCGAACGCATGACAGAGACCTGGCACTCGGTGTGAAGTCAATCCGGGAGGAGGTAGACCATGGCTGACTCGGCTGCCAACTCATCCCAGGATTTGGCGCGTGGCGTTAAGGCCAACTCGATCGCAGACGGGGGCATGATCCTCGGGCACGTCGGAGAGGATCATGTTCTTCTGGCTCGCACCGGCGATCGCTTCTTCGCGGTCGGCGCACATTGCACGCACTACCACGGTCCCCTTGCCGAAGGCATCGTGGTGAACGGCACGATTCGATGTCCTTGGCACCACGCCTGTTTCAGCCTCGAAACCGGCGAGGCATTGCGTGCGCCCGCCCTCGACCCCATCGCATGCTGGCGCGTGGAACGCACCGGCGACCAAGTCTTCGTGCGAGACCAGATGTCGCAGCCGTCTCTGTCCACGCAACCGCGTGCTGCTGCTTCGCGTCAGCAACCCTCTTCGGTCGTGATTCTCGGAGGCGGGGCCGCGGGCCTGGCTGCAGCGGACATGCTGCGGAGAGAGGCCTATGACGGTCCCATCACAATGATCAGCGCCGATCAGGATTCGCCGGTCGATCGTCCCAACTTGTCGAAGGACTTCCTCGCAGGTGAGGCGAAGGACGATTGGATCCCGCTGTGGCCATCGGATCTCTACGGTGAGCGACGGATCGAGTTGCTGCTCGGATCGCCCGTGTCCTCAATCGATCCGGCCGCGCGTACCGTGCTTCTCGAAAACGGAACTCGGCGCGAGTTCGGCAGTCTGCTGATTGCCACCGGTGCCGATCCCGTGCGGCTGCCCGTTCCCGGTCATGACACCGCGAAGGTACGCTATCTCCGATCATTTGCCGACAGCCGCGCCATCGTCGACCTCGCGCTCAACGCGAAACACGCCGTCGTGGTGGGCGGAAGCTTCATCGGTCTCGAGGTCGCGGCGTCTCTTCGCACACGCGGCCTCGCGGTGGACGTGGTGGCCACGGATCACCTGCCACTCGAGCGTGTGATGGGGACCGACGTCGGCCGTTTCATCCAGTCCATTCACGAAGCCCACGGCGTTGTCTTTCATCTCGGTCAGACGGTGACTGCACTGGACGGGCGAAAAGTCTCGCTCAGCGGGGGTGCGACACTCGACGCGGATTTCGTCGTCATGGGTGTGGGCGTGAAACCGTCAACAGCGGTGGCGGAGAAGGCCGGAATCGCGATCGACCGCGGCATTGCCGTCAACGAATTCCTCGAAACCAGCGTTCCTGGAATCTTCGCCGCCGGCGACGTCGCGCGCTGGCCTGATCCGCATACCGGCGAGCGGATTCGTGTTGAACACTTCGTCGTCGCCGAGCGTCAAGGTCAGGTGGCCGCGCGTAACATGCTGGGCCGGCATGAGCCATTCGATGCTGTGCCGTTCTTCTGGAGTCAGCACTACGACGTGACGATCAGGTATGTCGGTCACGCTGAGCGCTGGGACACCGTGCAGATCGATGGTTCGCTGGATCGTCGTGATGCAACCGTCAGCTTCATCCGGGGCGGCACGAAGCGAGCCGTGGCGACCGTATCACGCGATCGAGCGTGCCTTGAAGCAGAGTTGGCGCTGGAGCACTCGACGGTGCCGGTGCGAAAGCGCTGATCTGCCTACTAAGATCTCGGCACTGCACTGCCCTCAACGATTCACGACGCTGAGGATGTTGCCGTCCGGATCTTTGAACCAGGCCACCTTGACCTCGCCGGAGACGTGCACATCGCCCTCGCGCCTCGTGTCTGGCAAGTCGTAGTGTTCGAACTTGACGCCCTTGCCCTTGAGTGTGCGGACGACATCATCGACATCATCAACCGCCCATGTCAGGGCCGTGGCCTTGTTCGTGCCGGCGAAGCTGGATCGGTACACATTGATCGTGGTGTCGCCACTCTCGAACATGATGGCCTCGCCGTCTTCCGTGCCGGCTCGACTGAGTCCGAGCGTCTCTTCATAAAACTTGGCGGCCACTGCCAGGTCTTTGACCGCGAGCGTGGCGACCGCGTCTGTATCTTGTAGCATTGCGTTCCTCCTCAGTTTTCCTTCCTGTAAGGAGCACGGATATCGATGCAGGAATCATCCCAATCCCACAGCAGATGGGGCGGCGGCGGGAGAGGCCACATGGTTCCGGTGGCCGCACCAAGTTTGCATTCGAGGCTGTATGCGAAACTCACAGAACCTCGTGCGTCGCGTCTTTCAGTTCGGCCGTTCTGCCGCGTTCTCGCTGGTAACGTCAGGGCGGGCCGCACCACATCGCTCGTTCAGTTACCGAAGTCGATGGAGTGTATTGAGCGCTTCGAGCGTGCTGTCGGTCGCCAGCGCAGCATCACTGCTCAGCGTCGCCAGTTTTGCGTCAATTCTCAGCATCGGCAGCAGCAACAGCGTTCTCAGCATTGGCAGTGATGGTGGGTTTCTGTCGATCGGCAGGTCGCGGCGTTCGCGATCATCGCGCTCCGGACGGCGATCCGATCGCGATCCGGCACCAATGGGCTGACCGCGGCCTGTCACATTCTTCCGTCGCGGCCCGTCAATGTAGTAACGAGACGTTGCTACAGACCTTCGAGACTCGATGACATGATCGCGAACACGAAATCCTCGAGCCAGCACCTCGCAGACAGCCATGACCTGATCCGCGTCCAGGGCGCGCGCGAGAACAACCTGAAAAATGTCAGCGTCGAGATCCCCAAGCGGAGGCTGACCGTGTTCACGGGCGTTTCAGGATCGGGAAAGTCGTCGCTCGTATTCGGGACGATCGCCGCGGAATCGCAGCGGATGATCAACGAACCACCAGTCAGTGATGGCGCACGCCGACTGGATCATCGACCTCGGCCCAGGCGCGGGTCACGACGGCGGCAGAGTCGTGTTCGAAGGCACCCCGGCCGACCTGGTGGCAGCGAGGTCGACCCTGACCGGCGAGCACCTCGCGGCATTTGTCGGCGGCCGTCCGAAGGCTATCCGCCGCAATGCCGACTATTCGGCACCGTACCGATAAGTCAGCACCAACAGCCCGACACGATCGGGCTGGCACATTCGCGCACTTATCGGGAAATTATTGAACCGCCGCGACTTCTTCCTCGGCTGGCGCTATGAGGGCTTACGGCATGACGATGGCTTTCTCCGTTGCGTGCGCCCCTCGCCCATGAAGATCCTGAGAGCGCTGCCTCTCATCGGTGCGGTGGCGGTAGGAATCGCACTCACACCTGGAGTTGCCGTCACGCCATCAAGTGCGGAACCGCCACCAGTTTCCCTACCTGCCTGTGCACAGCGTATCTACGCGCGGCTCTTCTTCGGCCTCGAAGGCCCTCGCGGATCAGTCGCCGAGGCCGAATGGGACACCTTCCTCCGCGATGTCGTCGTCCCGCGATTCCCCCGCGGTCTCACGGTCACGTACGCCAAGGGGCACTGGCAGGCCATCGGCGAGCCTCTGCAGCGTGAAGCATCACGCGTGCTGGAGATCGTTTACGACGAGACACCGCATCACGATCGGCGTATCGAGGAAATCGCGGCGACGTACAAAGCAACCTTCCAGCAGGAATCTGTCATGGTTATCCGGATGCCCGCGAGCGTGTGCTTCTAGCGACATCGGTCAGCTACGTCTGCAGTCCTTCGCGCAATTTCACCAGCGCAACGAGTGACTGATTAACCGGCGTCGGAACTCCCCGCGAGGCGCCGCGGCGGACAACGAACCCGTTGAGCGCGTCGATCTCGGTCCTCGTGCCGCGAGCGAGGTCTCGCGCGGTCGAGGAATAGACATGCCCGTTGTCCTCTGCGAAGCGCAACACCATCTCGACGAAGTCCACGTCCGGCATTGACACACCGTCGGCGCGCGCCACTGCCACGCACTCGTTCACGAGCCGACGGACTGTTTCACGGGACTCTGGAGTTGCGACGACCCGGCCGTACGGGACCTGCACCACGGCGGAGATGGCATTGAGGGCCGCATTGACGATCAGCTTCGTCCAGAGATCGGCGTCGATATGCTGAGAGACGCGACATGGAACGCCCGTCGTCTCGAACCATTTCGACACGCGAGCGATCGCCTCGTCACGTGCGGGACCCGAGCGCCCCGGGAAGTCTCCGATGACGAGGTCCCCGCGGCCGGCGTGCTGGACGCGCCCCGATGCGGGCATCGAGCTCGCGACGTACACGACTGCTGCAATCGGATCCAGCGCGGCCGCGGCTCTGATGCGCTCGACGTTGTCGACGCCGTTCTGAAGGCTGACAATCAGCGCGTCGCGTCCGACATGGCGGGAAAGCTGTCGTGCCGTCTCTTCGGTGTCGTGGCTCTTCACACTGAAGAGCACCAACTCCGCATCCGCGGCTGCCGCAATGTCGGTTGATGCCTCGACGGAAATGCGCTCCTGGAAGTGGATGCTATCGAGAGCCAGCCCGTCGCGTTTCCAGACGTCCACGTGACTGGGCCGGCCGATCAACGTGACGTGGGCACCGGCACGCGCGAGCATGCCGCCGAAGTAGCCACCCACGGCTCCGGCCCCCACGACCGCGACGCGCGGCCACGACGTTGAATCCATGCGTTCAGCTATCGCGAGCCAGCGGCTTCTTTGAGAAGCGCCGCAAACGCTCGCCGGTCGATTCCCGCCGGGTCGTGAACCTTGATGTGGCGCACGTAGCGACCCTTGCCCTCGAGCAATCCCTTGGGATTCTTCAAGGACGACCCGTTGAAGAAACCGAACTGCACGTATCCGGTATCAGAGTGAACGTACGCCACGGGCCCGTTCCTGCCGATCCAGCACCCGTTCCCCCACTTCACCGCCTCGCGCAGCTCTGGCTCGACGCGCTTCACGAACTTCCGCAGCGCTCGGATGATTTCCTGATTCTTGACGCTCTGGTTTTCGAGGTAATCATCGAAGTCCGCGTACGCTTTCATCTTCTCCATAAATCGTGTCAGCCTCGCCCCTCAACGCTGCGCGTCTTCGAACACCACACGCCCGCCTACCATCGTCAGCGTCGGCCGAATGCGCTTGATCTCGGCGGCAGGCACGGTCATGTAGTCGCGATCGAGCACGACGAGGTCGGCCTGCTTGCCGACTTCGAGCGAGCCGAGCGCGCTCTCCTGAAAAAAGAGATACGCATTCGCGCGCGTGTGCGCGATGAGAGCTTCCTCGCGCGTCAGCGTCTCGTCGAGCACGCGGTTGCCGCCGACGTCGAGTCCGCTGACGACCCAACCCAGCGTCACGAACGGGGAGTAGTGCGAGACGATTGTGGCGTCCGTGCCCAGACCGAACACGATGCCGCTGTCGGCGATCGTGCGAAGGGGCATGTGTGCGCCAGCCTGCATCGCGGCGCCATGCACGCCGAGCGTCATGCCGAGCGCCTTCGCGCGTGCGATATTGGCCGGCGAGATGTCGTAGACGTGGCCCATCGTCCAGCGCAGACGATCGATGCGCTGGGTCTTGTTCACCTGTTCCAGCGTATCGAGCAGGTCCGTCACGGCGTTGTTGTTGATCACGTGCTGGTGGACGTGCCAGCCGCCGCGCGCTGCTGCACTTGCGAGCTTGCCGTACTCGTTCATGATCGCAGCGGGCCACGGCTCCTTCCGAGGGGCGAGATCGAAGAACGGCCCGTAGAGAACTTCACCGAGACCGAAGATGCCGAACTGGCCGTCGAACTGGTTCGGCCGGCTGCGCTCGATGAGCGCCGCGGCGTTGGTCGCCGCCGCCGGGTCGTTCGCATTGAACGGCAACGTCTCCCACAGTCGAATCGGCAACGGGCCCTTGGCTGCACGCGCGGCCAGGAAATTCGATTGGCCCAGGCTGTAGACGCCGGTGAGCCCGACCGCATTGAGCGCGCGCATGAAATCCGTGAGGTTCTGCTCGCGTTGCGCAGCCGCTGTCTTGGGCATGGCGTCGTACAGCGCCATCGGGGGCTGGAACGATACGAGACCCTGGGCGTTGCGGCGCGCGCCGTCGGCCGGGTTCAGACCGACCGCTTTGAGCGCGAGGCTATTCGCGTAGACGACGCTATAGCCCTCCTGGACGAACAGCGGATTCTTCGACGCCACGCCATCGAGCTCCTCGAGCGTGAACCCGCCCGGTGCGTCGGCGAACTGCCGCGGCGTCCACCCGCCCTGCACCATGATCCACTCGCCGGGTGACAGGCTCGCCGCCTTGGCCGCGAGAATGCGCAGCGCCTCGCGGCGCGAGTCAACACCCTCGAAGCGGGACTGCTGATGCCAGGTGTCCGCGCCGCGCGTGAAGTGGAAGTGGTTGTCGATGAGGCCTGGGATCACGGTCGCACCGGCGACGTCAATGACCCGCGTGTCGGGACCCACGTAGCGTGCGACTTCCTGGCTCGTGCCGCGCGCCACGATGCGTCCGTTGTTGATCGCCAGAGCCTGGACGACGCTGAAGCCCGCGTCGACAGTGAGAATCTTGCCATTCGTGACGATCGTGTCTGCGTTGCTCTGCGCGCGCGCGACGGCGCCGAGCGCGGCAAGAATGGCAAGAGCGCCGATAGAGACGACGAGGTTCTTCAGCATTGGCATGGACGTTCGTCAGGGATTCTCGCGAAGCTTGAAGGCTCGTGACACCGGATTCCCGGGCTGTAGTTTCAGTTCCTCGTCCACATGTCCGATGGTGAGCCCGGACCCTTCCCGCAGGAGGTAGGTGGCCTGACCTTTGCGGCCTTCGATATCCACCGTCAGGAGTTGCCCCTGGATGGTGAGGTGGAATCGCAGGCCTTCGATTCGTTTCCCCAGGCGCGGGTCGAACGTGATGCGACCGTTGTGTTCGCGCATGCCGGCGACGCCGTAAACGACTGCCATCCAGGTTCCCCCCATCGAAGCGATGTGGCAGCCCTGTTCCACATTGGCATGAACGTCCGCGAGGTCCATCCAGAGGGCGTACCTCAAATACTCGATGGCCTTCTCCCGGTAACCGAGTTCCATGGCCAGGATGCTCTGAATCGAGACCGAGAGCGACGAATCACCGGTGGTTAGCGGATCGTAGTAATCGAAGTTGCGGCGCTTTTGTTCGAGAGTAAATTCGTTCCCCAACAGGAACATCGCCAGGACCACGTCGGCCTGCTTGACCACGTTGTGCCGGTAAATCACCAACGGATGAAAGTGCAGGAGCAACGGGTACTTTTCAGGGGGAGTATTCACGAAGTCCCACGGTTTCTTGTTCAGGAATTCGTCGTCCTGAAGGTGAATCCCGGCGGTTTCGTCGTACGGCACGAACATGCTGTCGGCCGCAGCCTGCCACTCAGTGATCTCGGAGTCGCTCAGGCCGGTGTCGTGAACCAACCCGGCGAACCGGTCCGGGTTATTGCTGCGGATTTGTTCCATCGTCGCTGCGGCAGCCCAGAGGTTTTCCCTGGCCATCAAGTTGGTGAACGCGTTGTTGTTGACCACAGTGTTGTATTCGTCCGGGCCGGTCACACCGTTGATGCAGAATTGGCCGTTGGCGCGCTTCGAGTAGAACCCGAGGCTTCGCCACATCCGCGCCGTTTCAATCAGCATCTCTGCACCCTCCCGATGCAGGAATTCAGTGTCTCCCGAGACTTCCACGTACTTCATCAGGGCGTACATGATGTCCGCGTTGATGTGGTACTGCGCTGTGCCGGCCGCGTAAAAGGCCGAGGCTTCCTCGCCGTTAATCGTCCGCCAGGGGAAGAGGGCCCCCTGCTGGTTGACCTCACGCGCACGCCTTCGAGCGGCGTCCAGCATGCGGTACCGGAAGCGAAGGAGATTCCGCGCCAGTTGTGGGCTGGTATAGATCAGGAACGGGAGAACATAGATCTCGGTGTCCCAGAAGTAATGACCTTCATATCCATGCCCGGTCAGGCCCTTGGCCGGCAAGCCCATGCCATCCGTGCGCGCGCTGGCCTGGTGGATATGAAAGATGCTGAAGCGCATTGCCTGCTGAAGCTCGACATCACCCCGCACCTCAACGTCAGCTCGGTCCCAGAACTTGTCCAGGTAAGCGGATTGAGCCGCCGCCAGACCCTCGAACCCCACGCCGCTCGCGCGATCCAGCGCCCGATCGGCCCGCTCCGCCAGCTCATCGAGCTGCGCGTGCCGTGATTCATGGTAGGTGAGCAGCTTCGTGAGCCGTATCGTTTGCCCAACGACACCGTGGACGGCGATGAGCACGCGGCCGCGATCGTTTGACGATTGGTTCCTGAGATCGTACGAGTCGTTGGTTTCGACGTGATGCTCCATGCCGCAGGCCAGTGTCATTCTGCTTGTCCTAGCCATAGCGGTCAGGACGGCCCTGCCTCCGGAAGCCTGAAGACCCTGCGGGAGCAGAACTCGCTCCGCGAATGCCCGGCTCCCTCGCTGGTCACCTTCAACCGGCCGGGTCTCTTCCTGATACATCAGCTCCGACGAGATCACGATGGGCGCATCGGCGTTGAGCAGCGTGACCTCGTAGGAAACTGCGGCCACATGCCGGTGCTCGAAAGAAACCAGCCGTCGAGAACGAACTCGGGTTCGTTTGCCCGAGCCTTTTTCCCAGGTCACGTCGCGCTCGAGGATCCCGGTCCGCATGTTCAGGGTGCGCTCGTAGTTCACCAGCGTTGCCTGCGCGAGGTCGAACGGTTCATCGTCTACATAGAGACGGATGAGCGTGCCGTCGGGAGCGTTGACGATGGTTTGTCCGGTCGTGGCATAACCGAAGGCGGACTCCGGATAGACGATCGGCCAGGTCTCATGGAAGCCGTTGATGAGCGTGCCTTTCTGAAAGACGGGTGTGCCTTCTTCGAAGGTGCCTCGGATGCCGAGATAGCCGTTGGCGAGCGCAAACAGCGTCTCCATCTGCGGCATTCGTTGAGGATTGAATTGCTTCTCCACCAAACGCCACGGGTCGTGCGGATAAATAAAGGTCGGCAGAGTCTCGACTTCGCGCCGTAGCATGACTGTTGATCACTCAGTTCCGGGAGGAAACAACTCCGCGAGGTCGCCAACCACGATGTCCGCTCCTTGCCTTTTCAACGCGTCGGCGTCGCCAGCTGCTCGCGCTATTCCGATCACCAGTCCGAAGCCGCCTTTCTTTCCGGCTTGCACGCCGGCGATAGCGTCCTCGACGACGATGGCGCGCTTGGCCTCGACCTGGAGTTGTCGCGCTGCTGCCAGGAACATGTCCGGCTCAGGTTTGCCCCGCAGGCCCAGTTCCGCCGCGGTCCGACCGTCAACACGGACCTCGAAAAGCGACTCGATCCTGGCGGCCTTGAGTATCGCCGCGCAGTTTTCACTGGAAGAAGCCACGGCTGTTTTGTATCCCTGCTTCTGCAGAAACTCCACGGCCTTGACCGACCCGGGATATGCCTCGACCCCATCCCTGGCCATGACCTCGTTGACGAGCTCAGACTTCCGATTCCCGAGCCCGCAAACCGTTTCGGCGGTCACCGGGATCCGTCGGCGTTCCATATGGCAAGTTGAGCCCGCGAGACGCGAGAAAGCTTTGCACTCCGTCAAACCGCGTCTTGCCATCCAGGTATTGACGGTAGTCTTTGCCAATGTCGAACGGCACGAAGACCCGCCCTTGGGCCTCAGCCCGCCGCTCCAGGAACTGATCAAACATCTGCTTCCACGCGGCGGCATGGAGCGTGGCCGTTGCCGTCAGCACACCGTCCAAGTCAAACAAGACCGCGTCGAAATTCTCTCGGGTGATGTCAGGGAACGATCTCATAGCTCCAGGTTTCCAGGACCGTGCCGCTCCTTCCGGCGCGACGATGAGCGCGTCCGAGGCGAGCACGAGAGGATAATCCAGAAGAGAGCGCTGCGCTTGATCGCTGGGTCGGTGCTGGTACGTCGATTGCGCGAACCTGGCCGCGGCTCGGATCAACTGCCGGCACAGGCGCGCACTTCCTGCAAAAGCGGCTGTGGGCGCCTTTCGGAGCCGCGACATGCTCCGGCCTGCGCTGCGGCGACCGCGAACACTCGTGGGTGCGCTTCCGATCGCGGCTCGGCAGCAAGCTGAACGAGACGGAGGCTGCACTTGCCGGACGCTCGACCCAAGCGGCACCTCATGAGATTTCTTTCGCGCGCGCGACGATGGATCGTGTGGACGGTGTGCGGGCTGGCCGTCCTCGTGTCGCTGTTCGTCCTGGCCCTTCCGTGGTCGACGCGATACCTGGTCGATCGCATCGCCGTCTTGTTGAGCGATCGCTACGACATCGACTTCAGCGCGGGCCGTGTCGAGTTCGCATTGAGATCGTTGTCGTTCACGCTGCATGACGTCAGGCTTGCCACCGGCGCCGTGCCGGAGTCAGCAACCGTCGTTGCGAAGCGCGTGAACCTGGACCTTGCGACGGCCGCCCTTCGTGGCGCCCTCGCGTTCGATCGGATCGAGATCGTCGATCCCAGCGTGTCGTGGATCGCGGGAAGCCGCATGCCGGCCTCGCGTGTGCCGCACACAACGCGCACCGACTCACGGCCAGTCATCATCGTGGGCCGTCTCGACGTCGTCAATCTCGACGCGACGGTGTCGACGGCCTCGTCGCTTCGCCTCACGGTGCAGGGACTGTCTGCGTCGTTGCGGGGTGACGTGCAGGGGCGGCTGGTCGGCGAGATCCACGCCGACCGCGGCATCCGACTGGAAGCCGAAAGTGTCGCAGGGGTGCTCGACCGTGTGACCGCAGACGTGACGATCGGCAGCGAGACGCTGGTCATTCGATCGCTCGTCGCCGAATCCAACAGCGGCGATCTTCGACTCGACGGCGCTCTCATGTTTGGCGAGAGCGGCGGCTACGATCTGAAATACCGCAGCACGATCGACCTGAGTGAGCTGCGAAAGTGGTGGGACCGCTCCCCTCCCACTCGTGGCCGAGTCGAGTTGTCCGGATCGATCGCTGGCGTGCTCACAGACCCACGCCTGACCTTCGATGTGAGGGCGCGCGAATTCGCAGTGGGCGCTCTCTCGGACGGGCGGCTCGACGCAACTGGCCACGCTTCCGTCGACTCGATCGTCATCGAAACATGTGTGCTGCGGTCTGTCGAGGGTGTCTTCAATGGGCGAGGCCGCATCGCGCTTCGCGATGGCGACGGGCGAAGCCTGCTCGCCGGTGAGTGGAGTCTGCCACGGCTGCGCGCGTTGGCCTCGCGGCTCAACCTGGATCCTTCGAGATTGCCAGCGCTTCCGGTTTCGGGAACCGCCAACCTGTCGTGGCCCGGGCCGAGACCGGCGATCGGTACGTTGGCCGGGGACCTTCACGTCAACTTGCGTAGACCGGGAGGGGGCTCCCTGACGGTCGCGGGCAAGGCTGGGAGGTGGACGCTGCAGTACCGCCACGCACTCGCGGGCGAAACCCTTGCGGAACTTCGTCTGACAACGGTGCTGCATGGAGCCGAGCTTCGCCGGTCGAGGCTGGACGGAGTTGTCGACGTCAGTTCACAGGACGTCGCCGCCCTCTTGCGGCAGCTTCGCGAGTCGGTGATTCCTGTACCCGCCGTTGTGGACGTCGTGCGGTCCGGACACGTCACAGCCCGCGGAACTGTCGCCGGGTCGATCGGCGAGCCCGTCGTGGATCTCCTCGTCTCTGCAAGCGATGTGTCGGCTGGCGATGTGGACGCCATTCAGGTGGCAGGAGCGGTGCACGCGGACCGGAGGCAAATAGTGTTGAAGCCACTGGCCGTTGACACGGCCGCCGCGCACCTGGAGATGCGAGGATCGATTGGCTTCGCACGCATGGAGAGCACAGGAGAGTTCGACGTGCGGATCGACGGGCCCGGCAGGCTTGCGCCGATCGTCCCGGCCGACTGGCGCCCCACGGGATCGATCGCGGCCAAAGGATCGTGGAGCGGCCGGCTCGATCGGCCCCGCGTGTCTGCGCGACTGACGGGTGAGGAGTTGATCGCCAACGGCCTCCACTTCGAAAGCCTGGCCGGTGACGTCGAGGTCGTGGACGACGAATTACTCGTGCACGACCTGCGTCTGTCTCAACGCAACGGTCAACTGCGCGTTGACGGCCGCTACAACATCCGCGAGCGCGCCTTGTCGACAACGGTCGAGGGACGCGGTTTGCGTGTGACGCTCCGGCGACTGTGGTCACCTGCAAGCGACGACCCCTCAGTGGCTGACGCCGACCTGGAGAGCGTGTCGGTTGACATGCGTCTGGAAGGCTCGGTGCTACGGCCATCGGGAGAAGTGTCGCTCACCGCTGACTCCGTGCGGCTGAGCGGTCGCGACGCTGGCGCGGTGGTCGCGCGAGCGCACGCAGCGCAGGGGCAAGTACGCCTCGACCTGGGAGCTCCGCGTTTCGGCGCGGAGGCGACTGGATCTGTCACGCTCGAATCGCCGCGGCCCTGGACCGCAGACGTGACGCTGAATGGCGCCGATGTTGTTCAAGCCCTGACGCTTCTGGGCGTGAACCCGGAGACCGTGGCGGGCAGCACAGCGGCGCTGTCGGCGTCAGGTCGGGCGAGCGGGAATCTCGACACACGTTCACTCTCGAACGTGACGATGGAGGTTCGGGCGCTGGACGGACAGGTGCGTGGCCAGCCCCTCTCGCTCGTTCAGCCTGCACGTCTCAGCCTCGATGGGAGCCGGCTTGCCCTCGAGCCGGTGCAGCTCAGACTAGGGGGGCTGTCGGTTCGCGCAGCCGGATCGTGGGGAGCGACTCGAGACACTCCCGCTGAAGGCATCGCGGTAAACCTCGACGGCCGTGTCGAGGATGTCCTCGAGTACTTGCCGCCAGCGTCCCGAGACCGATTGAGCGCCGAAGGTCCGCTCAGGGTGGACTTGAGCATTCGCGGTGGCGCCGATCTCGCGTCGATTTCCGGCGATGCTTTCGCACAGTTGACGTACCTGGAGGAGAAAGCTCCTGAGCGCGCGGGCAGTCGGCCGGCGCGCGCGCGGAGTCTCTCTGGAGAAGTACGCCTGGCGCTGAACCTGCGCGCGACCGCATTCGACCTCAACGCGGTAGACGGAACGATCGTCGCGACAACGTTGGCCATCTCGGCAGGGCAGTTTCCGATTGCGCAGCAGGCGCCAACCAGGCTGCGCCTCGAGAAAGGCCAGATACACATCGAACAGTTCGACTGGAAATTGCCTTCGGGCGCGCTGGCCGCCTCCGGAACGATCGGACTCGGCCCCCCGAACCACAGCGACATGCGTGTCAGCGGCGCGACGTCCCTCGGGCTCGTGGACGTCTTTCTGCCAGGGGGCGGCGCCGGCCGCGCGGCATTCGACATCCGGATTGCCGGACCGATCGACAGCCCGCAGTACGAGGGGACGATCGAGCTCACGGACGCAAGCCTCATCCTGCCGGAGGGACGAGTCTCACTCGCGGGATGGACCGGTCGGCTGGAGGTCACCGGAGAGACCATCGCAGCCGCAGCGCTTCGCGGCCAGGTCAATGGTGGCGACGTCTCGCTCAACGGGACGGTCACTCGACGCGGAACCGCGCAGGCATCACCGCTGACCATCACCGCGAGGAACGTGTTTCTCGAGATCCCCCGCGGGCTGAGAAGCGAGCTCAATGCCGATCTGACCTGGCGCAATCAGAGCGGGCGAGCAGCACTGTCGGGCACGGCCACCATCACGGCCGACCCGTACACGGAACCCGCGACCGCCATGGTCCGCATCGTGTCGGCGTTGACACGAGCGTCGAGCGACAAGCGCCGAGCGCTGCCGCACTGGCTGGGCGACACGACGCTCGACGTCACGCTCCAGTCCAACGGTCCGCTGACGCTCGAGAACAGCGTCGGCAACGTCGATATGGTTCCGGATCTGCGCCTGACCGGCACGATGTCGGACGCCGGACTGGCCGGCTCGATCGCCATCGTGGACGACGGCCGCATTCGAGTCAGTGGGAGGTCGTATCGACTGAGGGAGAGCGCCATCGTGTTTACGCCCGAGCAGGGTCTGGTGCCGCGACTGAACGTCTTTGGTGAGACTCGAATCGGCGACTACGACGTCACGCTCAGGCTTTCCGGACCCGCCGATGCGATTGAAACGAGCCTGAGCTCCAATCCTCCGTTGAGCGACCGCGATCTCCAATCGCTGGTGGTGACTGGCCAGACCGCTGGCCTCACGGGTGAAACGGCGAACAACGACGCGTTCGCGGTCGGCGCCGTCTCCGGAGATGTGCTGGGGTTTGCGGGGCAGTTTGTGGGGCTCGACTCGGTGCGTGTCGGCAGCAGCGATGATCTCGAGCTCGTTTCGAGCGATGTCGAACCCTCGACCCGGCTGACGGTTTCAAAACGCTTCGGCCAGCGCTTCGAGCTGGTGCTCTCGGAGAATCTGGATGACAGCGAGTTGACGTGGGTCATCATCTATCGCCCACGACCGGGCTACGAGGTGCGACTCTCCTCGAGCGAAGGCGAGGAGAACACCGTGGAATTCCGACAGGAAATCACCTTCGGGCCGGGCTCTTCGCTCCGGCCCGCCGTTGTTCGAGTGGAGAAAGTGCCTGATGTCGTGGCCGGGATCACAGTGAGCGGTGATCCGGGATTCAGTCCATCGGAAGTGCGCGACGCTCTCGAGCTCCGCGAGGGTGACCGCTTCGATTTTCGCGAGTGGTCGCGGGATCGCGACCGCGTCCAACGCCTTTACTACGACCGGGGCTACTACGCCGTCCATGTGACGCCGACGAGGAAGGTGGGCGACGCCACGTCGAAGCGACGCGAGGTCACGCTCGACTATCGCATCCTCCGCGGTCCGCGCACCGAGCTCGAAGTGATTGGTTATCCGTCGTCCGCGAGGCTTGCGGAGATCCTGAAGAACGCGTGGAACGACGCCTTGCTGCCGGAGCTCCTTGCCCAGGACCTGGAAAGCGCGACGCGCGCTCACTTGAGTGAGGAGGGTTATCTTCGCCCGCAGCGTCGACGTCACGTTGGACAACTCACGGTCGGGCGTTCAGCGCGCCGTGGTGCAAGTCACTCCAGGCGCGAGGACCACAATCAGGCAACTCACCTTCGAGGGGAACCAGGCGATTTCCACGAGCGCACTGCAGACGCTTGCGAGTGAGCGCGCGTTGGCAGCGTCGGTCTGGAACGATCCCACTCCGCTGGTCGAGGAAATCGTCGCCGAATATGCCTCGAGAGGTTACCTGGCGGCGACGGCTGCAGTGGGCGACCTCCTCCTCGAGGGCGATCGCGCGACGTTGCCTGTCCTCATCTCGGAGGGGCCGCTCGCCCGCGTCGAGACGCTCCAGGTCGCAGGTGTGTCGGCCGTGCGCCAGCAAGACGCACAGGCCGCGCTCGGTCTCGCGATCGGCTCACCGTTTGCGGAGGGCGCCGAGCGTGCGGCACGTGTCCGACTCGAGCGCTACTACCGCGACCGTGGTTATCGCGATGCGCGCGTCGAGGCGACGACCCGCGTGGCGGCGCGGGACGGACGTGTCGATCTGAGCTTCACCGTGACCGAAGGACCGCTGTACGTCGTCCGCGGCGTTCGCGTCGAAGGCGCGCAGAGCACGAGCGACTCGATGGTCGATCGCGCGGTCACGATCACATCCGGCGAGGCTGCCGGACAGTCCGAAGCGGCCGAGACCGAACGGCGTTTGTACGGCCTCGGAACCTTCCGCGCCGCCGCAGTGCGATTCGAGCCCGTGCCGTCCATGTCTTCCGAAGAGACGGTGGCGGTCGACGCAGTGGTCGAGGTGCAGGAAGCCCGCAGGTATCTCCTGCGATACGGCATCGCGTTGTCCAACGAGTACGAGGCGGTGCTCGACGAAGACCTGCGCTCTGTCGGCGTCGCCGCGGATCTTCGCGACCGCAATTTCCTTGGCCGAGGCATCGCCCTGGGGCTTGGCGCGCGCGTCGAGCGGAATCTGGCGAGTGTCCGTGGTCTGTTTTCGATGCCGCGCCTGGCATCGCTGCCGCTTCGGACGAACGTCTCACTCACATTGCGCACCGAGAACCAGACAAGCTCCGCGGGCACCCTGTACTCTGACGATGAGGCCAATCTCACACTCGAACAGCGCTGGCGGCCTCGTGGCTGGCTGGAGCTGGCGTGGGGATACAGCGCCTCGGGTCGTGCCGTGTCGTTCGAGCTCCCCGAGCCGCCAGCCCGGCCGATCAGCTTCGACGGCATCTTTGCGTCGATTAACGCGACGGCCGTCCTGGACCGGCGCAACAGCGTGTTCGACCCAACCCGCGGGTGGTTTTACTCGACGAGCCTCCAATGGGGGCTCCGAGCGCTCGGCTCGGATTTCGACTACCTGCGGACGTTGATTCGCGGCTCGTACTATCAACCGATCGGCCCGGTTGTGCTCGCTTCGAATGCCCGATGGGGACACCTCCAGCCGCGCGGTGGCACTCCGCCGCTGACCGTCTTCGACCTCTTCTTCAAGGCCGGCGGCACTCAGACCGTGCGCGGCTACAAGCAGGACGAGCTTTCGGCGTACGACGCGTTTGGCATCCCGCTCGGCGGAACACGACTAGTGGTGTTCAACGAGGAGATCCGATTTCCTGTCTTCCGGATTGTGAAAGGCGTGCTCTTCGCCGACGCCGGCAACACGTTTGCCGAACGCGCAGGCTTCTCCATCTCGGATCTCGAGGTCGGGGTGGGGTTCGGCCTCCGCATCACGACACCCCTGGCGCCCATCCGCATCGACGTCGGCTACCCCGTGCCGCGACGCTCCGGCCTCGCGAGCCCGCGTTGGCACTTCTCCATCGGCCAGATGTTCTGAGGGTGCTCACTTTCCTGACTCTAGAATCCGACTGCTTTGAAGAGCTGGGCGCCGAGAACCCCGCCGACAAGCGGGCCGACGATCGGAATCCACGCGTAGCCCCAGTCTGAATCCCGCTTGCCGGGAATCGGCAGCAGGAAGTGCGCGATGCGCGGCCCCAGATCTCTCGCCGGATTGATGGCGTAGCCAGTCGGGCCGCCGAGCGACAAGCCGACACCAAGCACCAGGCCTCCGACGAGCAGCGGCTGCAGCCCGCTGCTGAAGACGACAGACAAATCGATGTCGCCAGGCCTGGCGAGCGTCTGCGCGTTGGCGGCGATGGCGAGCATGGCAAAAACGAACGCCGCGGTGGCAATCGTTTCTGTCAGGAAGTTCGCGGCCGGCTTGCGGATGGCCGGCCCCGTGCAGAACACGGCGAGCTTCAGGTTCGCATCCTGCGTGACCGGCCAGTGCGGGAGGTACATCAGCCACACCAGCACGGCTCCGACGATGGCGCCAATCATCTGCGCCACGATGTAACCGGGAACGTCAGCCCACTGAAACGCACCAATCGAGGCCAGTGCCAGCGTTACGGCTGGATTCAGAGTGTGCGCCGCTCAGGCGTCCGACGGCGTACACGGCGACCATCACCGCGACCCCCACCCAAACGTGATGACGATCCATCCACTGCCCTGGCCCTTCGATCGTGCGAGCAGCACGTTGGCCACCACGCCGCCGCCAAACAAGATGAGCATGGCGGTGCCGAATCGCTTCAGCGGTGTAGTTGATCATGGTTCGCAATGATGCGGTGGTTGTGCGTCCGGCGCGACGACATTGTGGCGAGCCTGGCGGATTGTAACAGGCGAGCATGGATCGATCGCACAGTTTCTCCGGCGATCCCGCGACATGCCGCAGCTTGGTCCTTGCGTGCCCAAGACCGTCTTCCAGTAGAATTCTGCCCTCCCATCGATGTCGCGGCCGTCTTTCGGAGGCTGACTGATGCCGTATATCCTCGCGCTCGATCAGGGCACGACGAGCTCGCGTGCCATCGTCTTCGATCACGACGCCAAGATCGTGGCCGTCGGACAGCGGGAGTTTCAGCAGATCTTTCCGCGGCCCGGCTGGGTCGAGCACGATCCCAGTGAGATCTGGGCGACGCAGATCGCAGTCGCAACGGAGGCGCTCGGGCGGGCGCACCTGCGCCCGCGAGACATCGCCGGCATCGGCATCACAAACCAGCGCGAGACGACGGTGGTGTGGGATCGCGAAACGGGAGTTCCCGTTTACAACGCGATCGTGTGGCAAGACCGTCGCACGGCCGACTACTGCGACCGACTGAAGCGCGACGGCCACGAAGATTTCATCCGCGAACGCACCGGCCTCGTGATCGACGCTTACTTTTCCGGCAGCAAGGTGGCGTGGATTCTGGATAACGTCCCCGGCGCGCGGGCGAAAGCCGAGGCCGGCAAACTGGCGTTCGGTACGATCGACAGCTGGCTGGTGTGGCAGCTTACGAGCGACTCGACCCACATCACCGACGTCAGCAACGCGTCGCGGACGATGCTGTTCAATATCCACACGCTGAAATGGGACGAGGATCTGCTGAAGCTCCTGCGCGTGCCGGCCAGCATGTTGCCAGAGGTCCGTCCGTCGAGCGCGGTGTACGGTCGCGTTTCGACTACGCTCGGCATCGGTGACGTCCCGATCGCCGGCATCGCCGGCGATCAGCAGGCCGCCCTGTTCGGTCAGATGTGTGTGTCGCCCGGGCTGACGAAGAACACCTACGGCACCGGCTGCTTCCTGTTGCAGAACACCGGGGAGCGCACGGTCGCGTCGCGCAACCGCCTGCTCTCGACGGTCGCCTGGCAGGTCGGCGGCAAGACGATGTACGCGCTCGAGGGCAGCGTCTTCATCGGCGGCGCCGTGGTCCAGTGGCTTCGCGATGGGCTGGGCATCATCACCAAGTCATCTGACGTCGGGGCGCTGGCCACATCGGTGCCGGACAACGGCGGCGTGTACCTCGTGCCTGCCTTTGCGGGCCTGGGCGCGCCGCACTGGGACCCCTATGCGCGCGGAACCATCGTGGGCATCACGCGAGGCACCACGGCCGGCCATATTGCGAGGGCAGCAATCGAAAGCATCGCGTTCCAGGTGGCCGATCTGCTGTCCGCGGTGAGAGACGACGCAGGAATCGATCTCACGGAGTTGCGTGTGGACGGCGGCGCCGCCGCCAACGACGGCCTGCTCCAGTTCCAGGCCGACCTGCTCGGCGTAGCGGTCGTGCGGCCGCAAGTCACCGAGACCACGGCGCTCGGCGCGGCGTACCTTGCCGGCCTGGCGGTCGGCTTCTGGGACTCGACCGACACGCTCGCGCGTCATTGGCGCGTCGACCGGCGCTTCGAGCCGTCACAGCCGCTGTCGCACTCCGCGGCGCGCCGCGCGGAATGGCACGAGGCGCTGAGCCGCTCGAAGGGCTGGGTCGCGCGGGAGCAATAGCCATGCAGCGCTCCGACATGATCGCGCAGGTCCACCAGCGGCACGAGCCCTGGGACATCGTAGTCATCGGCGGCGGCGCCACCGGCGTCGGCATCGCTGTCGACGCGGCGAGCCGCGGCTACGATGTCCTGCTCCTGGAACAGCACGACTTCGGCAAAGGCACGTCGAGCCGGAGCACGAAACTCGTGCATGGCGGTGTGCGCTACCTCGAGCAGGGCAACATCGCGCTGGTGATGGAGGCGCTCAAGGAGCGCGGTCTGCTTCGACAGAACGCTCCGCATCTGGTGAGCAATCTCGCTTTCGTCGTCCCCAACTACGACTGGTGGGAAGCGCCGTTCTACGGACTGGGCCTCAAGATCTATAACGTGCTCGCGGGCAAGTATGGGTTCGGCTCGTCCGAGATCCTTACGCGCGAAGAGACGCTGGCGCGACTGCCCACAATCAAGACCGACGGTCTCCGCGGCGGTGTTGTGTACTACGACGGCCAGTTCGACGATACACGCCTGTTGATCAATCTTGTGGCCACCGCTGCCGCTCAGGGCGCGACGCTGGTCAACTACGTGCGCGTGGTCGCGCTCTCAAAGGGACCGGACGGCTTCATCGACGGCGTCGTCGCGGCCGATCAGGAGACCGGACAGCAGTGGACGATCGCGGCGCGGGTGGTCGTGAACGCGACGGGCGCGTTTTCCGACTCGGTTCGCCGGCTGGCGGAGCCCAACGTCTCGCCGCTGATCGCACCGAGCCAGGGCATTCATCTTGTGTTTCACCGCTCGTTTCTGTCGGCCGACTCCGCGATCATGGTGCCGCACACGGCGGACGGCCGCGTGATGTTCGCGATTCCCTGGCACGGTCACACGCTCGTCGGCACGACCGACACACCGATTGCGACACCGACGATCGAGCCGCGACCGCTCGAGGAGGAGATCGAGTTCATCCTCGAAACGGCCGGCCAGTATCTCCTCAAGCCACCCACTCGCGACGACGTTCTGAGCGTGTTCGTGGGCATCCGCCCGCTCGTGAAGAGTGGCGACGGCAGATTGACCGCGGCATTGTCACGCGACCACACGATTCACTTTGACGTCTCTGGTCTGTTGACGACGACCGGCGGTAAGTGGACGACGTACCGGAACATGGCCGAGCACGCGGTAGACCAGGCGGCCGACTTCGCAGGGTTGGCCGAGCGGCCGTGCGTGACGCGCACGCTCAACGTTCATGGATTCCACTCCAATGCGGATCGGTTTGGCCCGCTTCGCGTGTACGGCTCTGATGCCCTCGAGATTCAGGATCTGATGGGTGCCACGCCGTCATTGGCGGCACCACTGCATGAGCAGTTGCCGTACACCGGCGCCGAAGTCGTCTGGGCTACCCGTCACGAAATGGCACGCACCGTCGAAGACGTGCTCGCGCGCCGCACGCGGGCGCTGTTCCTCAACGCACGTGCCGCCGAAGCCATGGCGCCCGAAGTAGCCCGGTTGATGGCTGGCGAACTTGGCTGGGACACCTCGCGGGAAGCCGCCGAGGTGGCTTCATTCTCCACGCTGGCAAAGGGCTATCAGCTCTAGGGAATAGACAGGCTTAGCCGACGATGACCTCCGGATCGAGCTCCCGCGAGCTGCCTCAGAACGCCACGGCGCCCAGCGAGGCTGCGCTCCGCTTCCTTCACTTGAGTGCGCGCCTCCTGCTCGAATACAACGTCCGATCGAAGAGTATCGAGCGTCGTATCGAGCGGATCGCACGGCACGTGGGTGTCAACGTGCAGACGGTCGTGGCGTATCGCGAGGTCACGCTCGCCATGGCAGATGGGCGCAGTGTCCACATCCGCGTGCCTGAGCTTCGCATCAACGTCGCAGTCAGTGCGGGCGCCCTGCATGTCATCGACCAACTGTGCCTGAATCGGATCGGGCTCGACGAAGCCACGAAGCAACTGGAAACGTTAGAACGACTGGCGCCACGGCATGGACGCTGGGTGGTCGCCGCCCTGTTCGGCCTGGCGGCATCAGCCATCGCCTGGCTGCTGCGCGCGGACGCGGGTGCGATTGTCGTGAGCGGCGTCTCTTCTGCGTTGGGGTTGATCGCGCGGCAGGAGCTCGCCAAGCTGTCGGTCATCCTCTTCGCGCACCCGTTCGTGGCGGGGCTGATCGGCGCGGCGCTTGGTGGCCTGGCCATCCGTCAGGGCTGGACCGAGACGCCGGGCCTCAGCCTGATCGTTCCGGCACTGATGCTCGTGCCGGGCCCGCATCTCATCAACGGCGTCTACGACGTGCTCGAGAACCACGTGCAGCCGGGCGTCTGCCGCCTCGGTCTCGCCACCGGCATCCTCATTGCCACCGCACTCGGCGTTGTCCTCGGTGGCTTTCTCACCCTCGGGCCGGCGACTCTTTCGACGTCGCCGTCAGAGGCCATCCAGCTCACGCTGGCGCTGGATGCAACGCTGGCCGGCGTGGCCGCTTGCGGGTTCGGTGCGTTTTACAACGCGCCGTGGCGCGTACTGTGGGTGTCGATTCTGTGCGGCGTGGTCGGCCATGGTCTCCGCTATCTGTGTCTCGATCACATGAGCGTGGAAATCTCCACGTTGTTTGCGTGCCTGGCCATCGGGCTGATTGCCAACGGGGCCGCCGATCGCCTGCATCTGCCGTTCTCGGCCGTCGCGTTTGCCGGGGCCGTCCCGATGATGCCGGGCGTCTTCATCTACCAGAGCATTGCCGGCGCCATGCGACTGTCAGCCGCCGGATCGGCTGCCGATCCGGCGCTTGCTGCTGCAACCTTGGCGCTCTCCTTCAAGTCCGTGTTCGTGGTCGGTGCTATCGCGCTCGGATTGCTGATCGGTGCCCGGGTTGCGAGCCTGACCCATCGACGAGGCTGAATCGACTCCGATTCCCAAAGAACCAGGTTCGTTTGGGAGTTGGGAGTTGGAATTTGGGCGTTGATGCGTTACCGCATGTCCCACGGTTGACCGGTCGACGTGACCACACTGCTCCAGAGTGCGTCCTCCGGATCGATCTTCTTGCGGGCGGAGACGGCGAGGGAGATCGGCACGTGCGTGAACTGGTGATTCCAGAAGCTGACGACCATGTTCGTGCGTCCGCTGAGGCCCGCATGGACCGCGCTCTGTCCGAGGAGCAGGCAGAAGGCGGAGTCGTGCGCGGTCGGCGGCACGCTCCTGATGGTGTAGCTGGGGTCGATGTACTTGAGGGTGATGTCCATGCCGATCCGCTTGAAATAGTCGGTGATCGCGTCGCGCAGAAAGAGGCCGATGTCGCCGTACTTGATGTTCCCAGACGCGTCGCGCGCCTGGCTGTTCGCCATCAGATCCTGGCCCGCGCCTTCCGCTACCACGATCACCGCGTGGCTTCGGCGCTCGAGCCGCTGCTGCAGCGCCGACAGAAACCGCTCGAGGGTGAACGGCACTTCTGGAACCAGACAGAAATTCACGTGGTTGTTCACCAGCGCCGAATAGGCCGCGATGAACCCCGAATCGCGGCCCATCAGCTTCACGAGTCCGATCCCGTTGCGCGACGCTTCCGCCTCGGCGTTGGCCGCATGGGTCGCGCGCCGCGCCTCCGTGACTGCCGTCTCGAATCCAAATGTGCGCTGGACGAACGAGATATCGTTGTCGATTGTCTTCGGGACACCGATGACGCTGATCTTCAAACCACGCCGCGCCGCTTCCTCGCCGATCTTCTGCGCCCCGCGAAGTGTCCCGTCGCCGCCGATGGCGAAGAGGATCCCGACTCCAAGCTCATTCAAGTAATCCACCATTTCCGCAGGGTCCTGGGGCCCTCGGGACGACCCGAGGACCGATCCGCCGCTCTCGTGGATCCGATGCACGGATTCAGGTGTCAATTCGAGCGGCTCGTGCCCAATCCGGCGTACGAGGCCTTCGTAGCCGAAACGAAAGCCGTAGACCTTGTTCACCCCGTAGAGGAGACGCAGGCTCCGGACGACCGCGCGGATCACGTCGTTCAACCCGGGGCAGAGACCGCCGCACGTCACGATCCCGCAGGCGAGTTTCGCCGGATCGAAGAACAGCATGCGCCGCGGACCTGCGGATTCCATTGCGGGAGGCGCGGCCCCCTTGTCCAGCCAGGGTTTGATCCGCTCGAGAGTGGAGTGATAAATCACGCGCTCCTCGTCGCTCGTGAACCGAACGCCGGACATGGGCGACGGGATGCGGCACTCGCCGAGCCTGGCTATCGTGAAGTCGAGATCGTTGTCGCGCATTCGATCCTCACCATCACCGGCTCATTTCATCATCGTCGTACCGGCCGACCGCAGGTCCGTCGTCGCCTGCACGACCCGAGCGGCCATCGCATTCTCGGCGCGGGTCATGTAGGGGCGTGGATCGTAGGCCTTCTTGTTGCCCACGTCTCCGTCCACCTTGAGAACGCCGTCGTAGTTTTTGAAGCAATGGTCTGCGATCGCGCGCGTGAACGCGTACTGCATGTCGGTGTCGACGTTCATCTTGACCACGCCGTAGTCGAGCGCCTCATGGATGTCGCGCAGCTCGGATCCCGATCCGCCGTGGAAGACGAAGTGGAACCGCGCCGATTCGCCGAGCGTGGCGACGACCGCCTCCTGGCAGTCCTTCAGAATGGACGGTTTCAACTTGACCTGGCCCGGTTTGTACACGCCGTGCACGTTGCCGAACGTCGCCGCCAGCAGGTAGGGGGCAGTTGACACCGCACGCAGCCGCCGCGCGACTTCCAAGGTGTCTTCAGGCGTGGTGTAGAGCTTCGCGGCGGCGCTCGCCCTGACGCCGTCCTCCTCGCCTCCCACCACTCCGACTTCGATCTCGAGGAGCAAGTCGCTCTTCTTGAACCGGTCGAACAGCTTCACGGCGATGTCGAGGTTGTCTTTGAGTGGCAGCGCGCTGCCGTCGAACATGTGACCGTTGAACAGGTTTGGTTTGCCCGCCGCCCGCCGCCGCTCGGTCTCCTCCACGAGCGGCATCACGAAGGTGTCCAGCTTGTCCGCCTGGCAATGATCCGTGTGCAGCGCCACGAAGATCGGATACCGCGCCGCCACGCGGTGGACGTGTTCGGCAATCGAGATGGCGCCAAGCGCCATGTCCTTCACCGCGGCGCCCGACGCGAACGCGCCGCCTCCGGTTGAGATCTGGACGATCCCGTCGCTCTTGCTGTCGGCCAGTCCTTTCAGCACGGCATTTGCCGTGGTGAGCGACGTCACGTTGATGGCCGGGTAGGCGAATTTTCCCTTCCGCGCGCGATCGAGCATCTCGCAGTACTGCCTATAGTCGACGACCGGCATCGGAAACCTCCCTCAGTCCTTTCGTGATGATGCGATGATGCGGCCAATCGCTCGCCGCCTCTGCGGCAGCCGTCCCTGTGCCTCGCGCGAGTCCGAACTCCATCCGGTCGGAGGTCCTCCGAAATAATGCAGCCTGCTCCCGGTTAAGACCTTCATGTGGAGTCGTCTGTCCCACTTTCCTGCAAAGAGCTTGCTGTTCTGCCGCGGGTACCGGCCTTGCTAGTTTATGGATGAAAGAGAGGGAGAGTCCGATGGGCGGCGACTTCAACCTGGAACAGCACCAACTGACGGTTGGCGAAGTTCATCGCAACCTCCCTGCGAGTGCGCTCTGAGCACGCCTCGGCCTGAGCGGCACTGGCAGACGACGCTCTCCGCGGATCCCAAGCGCCACCTCATCGGCGACGACGAGCACTGCTGGAGCGACGAGGGTATTTTCAAGGCCGCGGCTCCAGTATGAAGATTGGCGTCGTCGGCTGCGGCATGGTCGGATCGACATCCGCCTACGCGCTCGTCATGAGCGGCGTGGGACGGGAGATTGTGCTGGTGGATGTGAATCGGGCGCGCGCCGAGGCCGAGGCCAATGACATCTACCACGCGGTCCCCTTCGCGCACCCGTTGACGGTGCGTGCGGGGGAGTACGCCGATCTCGACGCGGCGCGCGTGGTCGTCATCGCCGGCGGCGTGGCGCAGAAGCCGGGCGAGACACGCCTGCAGTTGCTGCAGCGCAATGCCGATGTGTTCCGGCAGATCGTCCCGTCGGTGCTCCGCGTGGCGCCCGCCGCGGTGCTGCTCGTCGTCACGAATCCAGTGGACGTCATGACGCACCTGGCGGCGCAATTCGCCGCCGACTTCGGTGTGCCACACACGCGGGTATTCGGGTCGGGCACGACGCTGGACACCGCGAGATTTCGCACGCTCCTGGGACGACACTTCCAAGTGGATCCGCAGCACGTGCATGCCTACGTGATCGGCGAGCACGGCGACTCGGAAGTGCTGGTCTGGTCGCAGGCGACGATCGCCGGGCTCAGTCTGGACGAGTTCGTCGACGGTGCACGGCACTCCGCTCACGGCGGCCGAGCGCAGCGAGATCGATGAGAACGTCCGCCACGCGGCGTACCAGATCATTGCCGGCAAGGGCGCGACCTATTACGGCATCGGCAGCGCGGTGGCACGCATCGTCGACGTCCTGCTGCACGACCAGCGCGCCATCCTGACAGTCTGTTCACGCATCACCGGTGTGCAGGACTGCGACGGCGTGACGCTGGCGCTGCCGCACCTCGTCGACGGCGAGGGGGTGCACGCAACGATCCCGCTGGCTCTCGATGCGACGGAGCGCGAGGGGCTGCGCCGGAGCGCGAACGTTCTGCGCGAAGCGATGGCGTCATGTGAATCTGTCGTGAGGCCACGCATTATGAAAGGGAGATGTCATGGCTAGGATTGCAATTCATGGTTTCGGCCGAATCGGCCGGTCCTTGATGAGGGTGGCACTCAAGGACAACCTGTTTGTCCCCGTGTCCATCTCCGACATCAAGGACGTCCCGACGCTGGCAGCGCTTTTCGAGGTCGATTCCAACTACGGCCGCTGGCCTGAGGAGGTCACGGCGAAAGACAGCTGCTTCGTCGTCGGCGGTCGCGAGATCCCCTACTTCGACTCGATGAAGGCGCTGCCGAACTGGAAGGCCCTCGGTGTCGATCTGGTGATCGACTGCACAGGGCGGGCGTCCACGCGTCCCGGCGCCCAGGCCCATCTCGACGCCGGCGCCAAGCGCGTACTGGTGAGCGCGCCGAGCAAGAAGCGAGAAGACTGTGACGCGGTGTTACTGCCGGGCATCAACCTCGACACGTTCGACCCGGAGAAGCACAAGATCATCAGCCTGGCGAGCTGCACGACCAACGCGCTGGCGCCGGTGGTCAAGGTCGTGATCGAGAACTTCGGCATCAGGTATGGCCTGTTCTCGACGGTTCATGCCTACACCAATACCCAGGCGCTCACCGATCAGCCGATGAAGGATCGTCGCGACTCGTGGGCCGCGACCGAGAACATCATTCCGTCTTCATCGGGAGCCGCGCGCGCGCTGGCCTTCATCTGGAAGGACCTCAAGATCTCGGGCAAGGCCTACCGCGTTCCGACACGCACCGGTAGCATCGCCGAGCTCAACCTGCTCACCGAGCGTCCGGTGACGGTCGAACAGGTCAATGACGCGTTTCGCAAGGCGGCTGGGGTTCCACCTCTGAAAGGCGTCATGTCCGTCCTCGAAGACGAATGGGCCTCGTCTCGCATCGTGGGCGATCCGCATTCGTCGATCGTCGATCTGCCGCTGACGGCGATCCAGGGCGATTTGCTTTCCGTTGCGGCCTGGTATGACAACGAGATGGGGTACTCAACTCGCCTTGCAGAAGCGGCGGTACGTCTCGCAGGCTGATCGATCTCGAAGACATCGCGCTCAACTGACAGCCGCCTCCATGACGACCGAGCCACGTCCGCGCTCACCACGCCAGATTCCCGCGGGAAGTCCATGGCCATTCGGGGTCCAGTGGGTGGAGGCAGAGGACTCGTTCAATTTTTCCCTCTACTCGAAGCACGCTACCGGCCTCACTCTGTTGTGTTACACCGAAGAAGATCTGGCCAAGCCGGTCTTTGAATTTTGCTTCCGGCATCCGGCGCACAAGACCGGGAACGTCTGGCACTGCCGCATCCCGGTGAGCGAACTTCGCGGCTGCCACGCTCTACGCGTACCGGGTCGATGGGCCGCACGACCCGGAGCACGGGCACCGCTTCGATCCGCAGAAGGTCCTGCTCGATCCGTACGCGCCGTCAGTGTTCTTCCCGCCCGGGTTCAGCCGCACAGCGTGTGCCCAACCGGGCCCTACCGAAGGACGTGCGCCGCTGGGTCGTTTGCCGAGCAAGGGGACTGTTGCTCCTGCGACCGAGTCGGCCCCGCGATACACCTGTCAGGACGCCATCGTTTATGAACTGCACGTCAAAGGGTTCACTGCGCGCGCAAACTCCGGGGTCACGCCCACGAAGCGCGGCACGTTTGCCGGCGTAACCGAGAAGATCCCCTACCTCAAGGAACTCGGCGTTACGGTCGTCGAGCTTCTCCCGGTCCATCAGTTCGATCCGCAGGAGGGCAATTACTGGGGCTACATGACGCTGCACTTCTTCTCGCCCCATCAGTCGTACGCGCAGGGCGAGGCCTTCCAGGAATTCCGGGCGATGGTGCAGGCCTTCCACGCGGCGGGCATCGAGCTGTGGCTCGACGTGGTTTACAACCACACGGCCGAAGGCGACGAAACCGGGCCGACCTACAGCTACCGTGGCGTGGACAACAGTAGTTACTACCTGCTCACACCGGATCGACGCAGGTACATCAACGACACCGGTTGTGGGAACACGGTGCGTACGGGTCATCCCAGCGCGCGCGTCCTCGTGCTCGAGAGTGTCCGTTTCTGGGCCCGCACGATGGGCGTAGACGGGTTTCGCTTCGATCTGGCCTCGATCTTTTCACGCGCCGCTGACGGCACGATGAACGTCCATGAAGCCGCCCTGGTGTCGGAGCTCAGCCTGCTCGCGCGGCTGCACGACGTGCGGCTCGTGGCGGAGGCGTGGGACATCGCCACCTATCAACTGGGTCGCGGGTTTCCCGGCGTTGGGTGGCTCCAGTGGAATGGCAGGTTTCGCGACGACGTGCGGTCGTTCGTGCGGGGTGAGCCCGGCAGAGTGGGCGCCCTGATGCAGCGGCTCTATGGCAGCGACGACCTCTTTCCCGACAGCCTCCAGGAAACATGTCGCCCGTATCAGAGCGTCAACTTCGTCACCGCGCACGACGGGTTCTGCCTTTACGACCTGGTGGCCTATGACCGGAAACACAATGAAGCCAACGGTCACGGCAACACAGACGGCACCGACGACAATCGAAGCTGGAACTGCGGCGTCGAGGGCGACGCCAACGCATCCGAAGCCGTGCTCGCACTGCGCCGACGCCAGGCGAAGAACTTCTGCGCACTGCTCATGCTCGCCAATGGCGTTCCGATGATCGTCGCCGGCGACGAGTTCCTGAACACGCAGCGCGGCAACAACAATCCCTACAACCAGGACAACGAGATCACCTGGCTCGATTGGGCGCGGCTGGAGGCCAATCGCGAAGTCTTTCGTTTCTTCAAGCTCATGATCGCGTTTCGCAAGTCGCACGCGTGCATCGGGCGGCCCGTCTTCTGGCGCGAAGACGTCCTGTGGCATGGCCCAGACGGGCCGGTTGATTTCGGGCACGAGTCGCGATGTCTTGCCTACCTGCTTCGCGGTGCATCGGTTGGCGATGACGATCTGTACGTGATGATCAATGGACATTGGGAAGATCACAGCTTCACGGTGCCCGAAGGAGCGCCTTCCGACTGGCGGCGTGTCGTCGATACCGCGCTGTCCAGCCCGGAAGACATCGTTGAACCGGGGAAGGAGCCCACACTGGAGACGGCGAGCTACCCGGTGCGTGCGCGTTCTGTTGTCATGCTCAGCGGCGCTCCTGAACTAAGTCAGGCTTCGCCATTGACGCCTCGAAGTCGAAATCCATTCGAGCGGTGACTTTGAGTCGCCGCCTCGCCGCCTTTTCAAAGTGACCTTGACCCGCGTCGTGACTACACTAATGTTTCAGGCGCAGCGTTTGGCGCGACGCTTGCCAACCGCTCCTGGCTTCTGGGACATCTGGCCGTGTCCGCCGACCACGGTTACTAGCGCAACTTGGGAGGCCATAACATGCATTCCCCGGGATAGCCTCTGCTGTCGACGGGGAAGGGGTGATAAAGCGTCCGAGAACGACGCGTGTCGTTTTGGCTGGTCAGAAAAGAAGAAGGAGGTTGAGAGATGAGACGACTGCTTGTTGTGGCGACTGCTGTTGCGATGCTCACGGCTGGCGGAGCATTCGCGGGCGAGGTGAAGGGACCGCCGGGCATATCAATAATACGAACGAGACCGGCGCTCTGGATCACGCGAACTCGGCGTGCGCCGCCAGCGGGCTGAATGACCTCGACGAGGCCGAGGGACAGAACGCGTCGCAGGTTCAGACCGCGGCGGACTCCTGGAAGTATTACGGGCTTCCGAAGGGCGCCCCAGGCAAGCTCGGACTCTGCAGGGCGGAACTGGACACGAAGTCGTAGATACAGGATCTCGCGGTTGGCCCTCGTGTTCGGTCGGGGCCAACCCTCGTTTCATTGATACCGCAGCGCTTCCATCGGATCGGCTTTCGTGATCCGCCAGGCTGGCAAGAAACACGCCAGTCCTGCGACCCCGGAGAGCACGGCGGCCACAACAGCGATTGTCAGCGGGTCGTGGGCATCGACGCCATAGAGCATCGACGACAGCACGCGAGTCGCGGCAAACGTTCCGGCGAGTCCGATCGAGAGGCCGATCAACGTCAGCCGCATCCCTCCCTGGAATATCAACGTGCGCAGGTTGCCAGCGCTGGCTCCAAGTGACGCGCGAATGCCCATTTCGTGCGTCCGCTGGGCGGCCGTGTAAGCAATCACGCCGTAGATCCCAACGGCAGCGAGCAAGAGCGCAATGGATGCAAACGCCGCGAGGAGCGTGCTCGTGACGCGGTTCGCGACCATGGATTGATCCACGATCTGTTCGAGCGTGCGGACATCGCCGAGCGCCTGGTCCCTGTTGACGCGATCGACGGCCGACCGGACGGCTCTCTGCAGTGACTGCGGAGGCACGCCCGCTTGCACGATCAGGTTGATGCCGTAGGTCGGGCTCTGCTGGTTCGAGACGTACATGCCGGCGCTGATCTCATCGCCGAGCCCGGTGATCCTCTCACCGGCAATGACGCCAACGATTTCCCAGGCGATCTGCTGGCCGAACTCAGTCTTGCCCGGTACGATTTCCCGCACCAGGATACGGCGACCGATCGGGTCCTCATCGGGAAACTCCCGCCTGGCCAGCGTCTCGTTGATGAGCGCAACGCGCGGCGCACCCGCCGTGTCGTTGTCGCTCAACACACGTCCCGCAAGCAGCTTGATGCCCAGGGCGTCGAAGTAAGACGGGCTGACGATCTTGAAGAACGCCGGGCGGCGATTGGCCGGGTCCATCAATTTCGCGATCGGCGATCGAGTAAGGGACGCCGTAGCCCCAGCCCTGCAGCGGTAACGCCGAGGTCATGGCGGTCTCGCGAACGCCCGGCACGGCCTCCACCGCGGCACTGATCGAGCTGAGATAGGCATTCAGTTCGACAGGATCGGGGTGCTGTTCCTGATTGATCGGCAGACTTGCCGTCAGGACATTCGTCGCATTGAATCCGGGATCGATGTCGAGCAGCTTGAAGAAACTCCGCATCAGGAGTCCCGAAGCGACCAACAGCACGAATGCGAGCGCGATTTCTGCGACGACGAGAACGCCACGCACGCGCCGACCCGGGCTGCCCGTCGTCGTGCCGTGTCCCCCTTCCTTCAGCGCGCCGACCAGGCTCGGGTTCGTGGTCTGCGCTGCTGGCGCAACGCCGAACAACAGGCCAGTCACGACGGCAACGGTCAGGGTGAACAGCAGTACGGACATATCCATTCTGATGTCCACCGCGGGGGGCAGCGTGGAAGGAGGAATCAACGATTGGATCCATTTCAGCATCGCGTAACCAACGCCGACTCCCACGATGCCACCGCACAGAGAAATCACGACGTTCTCGATCAGCAACTGCCGTACTAAGTGCCAGCGGCTTGCACCGAGCGCCGCGCGTACCGCCATCTCGCCTTGCCGTGAAATGCTGCGTGCAAGCGCGAGATTCGCCAGGTTGGCGCAACCGATCAGCAATACGAACAGAGTGGCGCCGAACAGGACCGTGACGCCGGTGCGCAACCCCGGGCCGATCAGCACGTCGGCGAGACGATCGACGGCAACGCCCCAGCCCTTGTTCGAGTTGGGATAGGCGTTGGCAATACGCCGCCCGATGACGTCCATCTCGGCCTGCGCTAACGCGAGCGTCATGCCCGGCTTGAGCTTGGCGCTTGCGCCGAGCCAGCGAAAATCACGCGTCATGTTCGAAGGCTGGAAGGCGAGGGGTTTCCAAATCTGGGCTGCGGTGCGATCGAAGGGACTATCTTTCTGAAGGACGCCGACCACGGTGTGCGCCTCGCCGTCCAACACGATGTCCCGCCCCAGCATTGCAGGATCGGATCCGAAGCGGCTTTCCCAGAGCACATGGCTCAGGAGCACGACACGATCTTTGCCGACCTGGTCCTCGCCCGGAAGAAACGTGCGGCCCAGCGCTGGCTTCGCTCCGAAGATATCGAAGTAGTGCGCCGAGACGCGCGCGCCTCGGATCCAGACCGGCTCGTCCCCGCCGGTCAACGTTGCACGCCAACCAACTTCCCCGGCCATGTACTCGAAGACGGCATTCTGGTTCGTCCAATCGAGATAGTTCAGGGTGGAGATACCATTGAGCCCGCCGGTGGGATGCCTTTCGAGGACGCGCACGATGCGGGCCGATTCGGGATATGGCAAAGGACTGAGTAAGACGCCATTCACAAAGCTGAACATCGCCGTATTCGCGCCGATCGCGAGCGCGATGGTGGCAATCGCGACAGCCGAGAAGCCCGGGCTGTTGCGAAGCACGCGAATTGCGTAACGAAGGTCGTGAAGCACGCTAGAAGGGCCGTACATGAGACGCTACGTCAAGCAAGCCGCGTCACATGTCGTCGTTCGTGATCGTGCCTGTGGCGCTGCCATTCGCAATTGTCGCGCCCGAGGGAGAAGCCAGGACGACCCGGAAGGTTTCGGCCTGCTCGACGCGCGTGTCGCCGGCCACCGACACGCTGATGGTCTGCGTCGTGGTCGTGCCGCTGAACGTCAAGGTGCCCTTCGTCGCGGTGTAATCCTGCGGCGCGGTTGCCGAGCCTTCCTCGGTGGCGTAGGCGACTGTCACCGTCGCGGCGCCCGGCGCCGCCGACAACGTGACGGTGAACGTCAGTGAGGTCGTTCCGCTGTTGCCCTCAGTCACCGCCGCGTCGCCGATCGACAGCGTCGGCAGCGACGCCATATCGTCGTTGGTAATCGTGCCGGTGGCGCTGCCGTCCACAATTGTCGCACCCGAGGGAGAGGCCAGGACGACCCGGAAGGTTTCGGCCTGCTCGACGTCCGTGTCGCTGACCACCGACACGCTGATGGTCTGCGTCGTGGTTGTGCCGCTGAACGTCAGGGTGCCGTTCGTCGCAGTGAAATCCTGCGCGCTTGCCGAGCCTTCCTCGGTGGCGTACGCGACTGTCACCGTCGCGGCGCCCGGCGCCGCCGACAACGTGACGGTGAACGTCAGTGAGGTCGTTCCACTGTTGCCCTCAGCCACCGCCGTGTCGCCGATCGACAACGTCGGCAACGACGCCATGTCGTCGTTGGTAATCGTGCCGGTGGCGCTGCCATCCACAATTGTCGCGCCCGAGGGAGAGGCCAGGACGACCCGGAAGCTTTCGACCTGCTCGACGTCCGTGTCGCCGACCACCGACACGCTGATGGTCTGCGTCGTGGTCGTGCCGCTGAACGTCAAGGTGCCCTTCGTCGCGGTGTAATCCTGCGGCGCGGTTGCCGAGCTTTCCTCGGTGGCGTACGCGACTGTCACCGTCGCGGCGCCCGGCGCCATCGACAACGTGACGGTGAACGTCAGTGAGGTCGTTCCGCTGTTGCCCTCAGCCACCGCCGCGTCGCCGATCGACAGCGTCGGCAGCGACGCCATATCGTCGGTGATCCGGGGTGCGAGCCTTCCTCGGTGGCGTACGCGACTGTCACCGTCGCGGCGCCCGGCGCCATCGACAACGTGACGGTGAACGTCAGTGAGGTCGTTCCACTGTTGCCCTCAGCCACCGCCGCGTCGCCGATCGACAACGTCGGCAACGACGCCATGTCGTCGTTGGTGATCGTGCCCGTGGCGCTGCCATCCGAAATTGTCGCGCCCGAGGGAGAGGCCAGGACGACCCGGAAGGTTTCGGCCTGCTCGACGTCCGTGTCGCCGACCACCGACACGCTGATGGTCTGCGCCGTGGTCGTGCCGCTGAACGTCAAGGTGCCCTTCGTCGCGGTGTAATCCTGCGGCGCGGCTGCTGAGCTTTCCTCGGTGGCGTACGCGACTGTCACCGTCGCGGCGCCCGGCGCCATCGACAACGTGACGGTGAACGTCAGTGAGGTCGTTCCGCTGTTGCCCTCAGCCACCGCCGCGTCGCTGATCGACAGCGTCGGCACTACCACCACGGCGGCTTGGTTCACCGTGAACGTCTGCCCCGCGATGCTGATGGTGCCGGAACGGGCCGCGCCGGTGTTGGCCTGAACGCTATACGAGGCAGAGCCGTTCCCGGAGCTGCCGCCGGTGACACCGATCCAGGCGGCGTTGCTCGTTGCTGTCCACGCGCAGCTGCTGTCCGCAGTGACATTTACCGATCCGGAGCTTGCCCCGGCAGGGACCGAGGCGCTGCTCGAGTTCAGGTTGTACGTGCAGCTGACGATGCCCGATCCCTGATTGATGACGAATGCCCCGTTGCCGACGGTAATGCGGCCCGAGCGCGGAGCGCCGACGTTTGCCTGAACGCTATACGACACTGTGCCGTTGCCGCTTCCAGTCGCATTCCCCGTGATTGAGATCCAGGCCGCTGTGCTGGTCGCCGTCCACGAGCATCCCGGCTGCGCCACGACCTCGAAATTTCCGCTGGCGCTGTCCGACGAAACGTCGCGGCTGGCGGGATTCAGTTCGGTACCGGCACGCCGACGCCTGCTGCGTGACTCGGGCGCGCGCATCGTTGACAACGAGCTCGCCTTCGCGAGCGGACGTTTGGGGATTGGCTGGGGCCCGAAAGACGACTTGACCGTTGCCCTGCCCCGATGTCGGCGACAAATCGGCGAGCCAGCTCGCGTCTGTCGACACCGTCCACGCACACTCAGGTTGCGCTGTGATGGTCAGCGTGCTGGTGCCGCCGTTTGCGTCGAGCGCAGGCGGCGTGTTCAGCGCAACCTGACACTTGACCGGCGTCGGGCCTGTCTCCGAGGTGGACGACGAGGAACAGGACGCGCCAACCGCGGCGGTCACGGCGATAACGAGGGTGATCAGCCGGCACGGTGGGGGGAACCGTGCAGGCGTCACCGGAGTGACTCGACTCGGATCACGGATCATGGATCCTGTCATCTCTCGCCTATGCCAGTAAAGGACAAAGGAGTATTACAGCGAAACGATCGTGGGTCAGGGCGGCGTCAGCCTGCGGCCGTCGGTGTCCTTGCCGGACGCCGGCGGCCCCCCTCAGAGTTCGCGAGCGAGCCATCGCACTGTATTGAGCGCGAACTGACGATTCTGCATACCGGGCACTGAGTAATCAACCAGGACACCCATTTCACCAATGATGACGACTCGGCCGCGGCCGAAGACGAACGCGATACCCTGACTGCGGCCGGCCGCTGAGATCCGATCGCACGACGGACACGGGTTGAAATCTCTCGCCTGCGCCTGTGGCGTTGTGTTCGAGTTTGCGCGAGGTGCACTGGACGGTATCCAGTCGACGGCAGTGGGGCTCAGGCGCAACAGTGACACGCTTCCCGCCGGGCCCTCCATCGATCCTCCGGTGATCGTCGCGATCCCTTCGATTTGCTCCCATTCGTAGCGACCACGCGTAATCGGATGGTCGGTCAGAAGACCGTTTTCGAGGGAGAACACGAGATACCCGAATATCTGACCGTACCCGGCCAGCGCCCACCGATGTGCGGGATCGTCGGTCCATCCACCGGACAGTTTCACACCGAATCGTTCCGCGAGCCGTCGGGCAGCGACACCAGTGGGATAGTGATCAGTCACGAGCAGCAATCCCCCGCCACTCCTGACCCATTCTTCAACGGTCTCGATCTCAGGATCAGTGAATGCTGATATGGCACGATCGTCCACTGGCGCTCGCTCGTCGGCGCCGTTCGGATTGGCGATGACAAGGACGTCTGTCTTGGACAGTCTCTCGAGGTTGAACGGGAGAGTGTTCGGTGTCACATCGAATTCCGCCTCGGTCAACAGCCGAACCAGCGGTCGATATCCGCCCGATGCCGTCGCCATGATGTTGTGGTGCGCCTCGTCGAGCATGACGCGGCGGGCGGCCGGCGCTTGCGCCGAGAGCAGCCCGACGGAGAAGCTGCTCGCGATCGCGAGCAGGGCTGCAGCGCAGATTTTCGGATTCAAGCACATCGTTGTTCCCGGCCCGAGCAATGAGTTGCTTCAGCTGCGTTGATTTCACGACTGAAACGGCTGCGGTCGGGTGCAACTGAAGTCTATGTCAGTCGAGGTACTACGGGTGGGCTCCACGAGTGGTCGCACTTTTGCGTCGATTTCATCCCGTGGATGTTCGAACCAGGAGTGCGGCGGAGCTTCGCGCTGGAATCCCGCCACACTTGTCACTCCCGCGGCTTTCGTTTCCGGGGCTAGCTTTTATCTCGTGACCACCAAGGCAAAGCGGAAGACAGCAGGAACGAGGAGAGAGCAATGGATAAGAACATGAACACACCTCCGGTCGTGTCAGCGCAGGAATGGGAGGCCGCGCGCCAGCAGCTCCTCGTGAAGGAGAAGGCCTTGACCCACGCGCGCGACGCGCTGGCCGCTGAGCGTCGGCGGATGCCGTGGCTGGCAGTGGAGAAGGCATACGAGTTCGACGGACCGCAGGGCAAGGCGAGCCTGCTCGACCTGTTCGACGGCCGCCGTCAGCTGATCGTCTACCGCGCCTTCTTCGAGCCCGGCGTGTACGGCTGGCCCGAACATGCGTGCCGCGGCTGCTCGTTCGTGGCCGACCAAGTCGCCCATGTCGCCCATCTGAACGCACGCGACACCACGCTTGCGTTCGTCTCGCGCGCGCCGCAGAAGGACATCGACCGCCTGAAGACACGAATGGACTGGACGATGCCGTGGTACAGCATCACGGACAGCTTCGACCTCGACTTCGGCGTGGACGAGTGGCACGGCACGAACGCCTTCATCCGCGACGGCGACAAGGTATTTCGCACGTATTTCATCAACAACCGAGGCGACGAGCAGATGGGGAGCACCTGGAATTACCTCGACATCACGGCGCTCGGACGTCAGGAGGAGTGGGAGGACTCGCCGGAGGGCTACCCCCAAACGCCGCCGTACAAATGGTGGAACTGGCACGACGCATACGGCGAGACTTCGTCAAAGCAGTGGTCGAACGTCGTCGATCGGGGTCTCGCACTCCAGGGGCAGACAGTCCGCCGCCACGACGAGGACAAGGGTTGAGGCCGGCGCGCGAACCAGGAGCGCCTTGCCGCCGAGTGATTTCGGTTGCGCCCTGTCAGCGTCAGTGGCATTGTCCGTGTGAGCTGAGCTCGCGGGTGTCTGGATGCGTTGCACACGACTGTTCTGCGCGATCGGCGTGAGTCTCTGGTCAGCTGTGGTGACCGGCAGCCAGGCGCCCACCGTGGCACTGCCCGAGGCGCTGCGGGCCCATGTAAAGGACGAGCGGTACCAGATTGTCGCGTCTATCAGAGGGCTGCCGCTTGGTGTCCGCGACGGGCTGCAGATGCTGTTCGGCAGTCAGACACTCGACATCGCGGAGCCCGGAGCCGAGTTTCAGGTCACCGACGTGGTCGGCAACCCGAAGCTGCCGATCCGTCGGCTGGTCGCGGCGGGGTGCTCGACCGATCATTGCCTCGTCTACTACGAGCGGGGCGGCATCGCCCGCACGTGGCAGGTGGCGCTGTTTCACTGGACCCCGGCGGCGACTCGATTCGAGTGGGGCGGGACCGCCCCAGGCGGCCTCGCGACAATCGACGACGTTCGGAAGGCCGTCCTGTCCGGAGCGATCAAGAGTCCGAACAGGCTCTGGTAGTTCTCCAGTCTCGGGCACGACCTACTTCTTGCACTCACCAATGCGCTTGGCGCTGACCTTCTGCGAGACCTGGCCGGCCTCGGACTTTCCTTTCGACACGTTGATGTACCAGTCGGGACCATACGTGACGTCGTTGGCAACCGTCGTGACGCGGCCGCGGTCGTCCTTGCAGGACATGTTGAACGTCAACTTGCCTCCGGGCGCCGTCTTGACGTCGGACACCTTGCAGTCTGTTTCCTTTCCCGCCATCGCAATCGTCTTGACGACATCCTTGGCCTGTTCGGGTGTCATACAGAGGGTGTCCTTGTTCTGACCGGTGCTTCCGGCGACATCCACGTCCATGACCCGTTCGTAGAGTCCAGGCTGAAGACTCACTTGCGCGGCACCCGCCACGCACATCAGCGTTATCAGTGCCACGACGGCACTACACGTCTTTCCCGTTGCCCTCATCTGTCACCTCTCGTAGTTGTCTCACATGCGGTCGCCTTCAATCCGTGAACAACCGCTTCCGCTTCGCGATGGAGCGTGACCGTCGGTCCTGGCGGCTCGTCATCCGCGCAAACGAAGCGTGTTGAATGGAACATGCGTACACGTGGCGACTATATTGCCACGAGGACAGTTCTGCCGGTTAGGCCGCGAGCCTTCCGCACGTTGTGACGAGGGAAACGCGCGCTCCGTCGATTGAGAAAGCGCTAGTGCTGCGCGGATTCGAACACTATGCGCCCGCCGACCATCGTCATCGTCGGCTTGATGCGCCTGATCTCGGCCGCCGGCACGGTCATGTAGTCGCGATCGAGCACCACCAGATCCGCCTGCTTGCCGACCTCGAGGGAGCCGAGCGTCTTCTCCTGAAAGAACAGGTACGCGTTCGAGCGTGTGTGCGCGATCAGTGCTTCCTCGCGCGTCAGCGTCTGGTCGAGCACCTTGTTGCCGCCGACGTCGAGACCGCTGACGACCCATCCCAGCGTTACGAACGGACTGTAGTGCGAGACGATGGTCGCGTCGGTACCCAGGCCGAACACGATGCCGCTGTCGGCGATCTGACGCAGAGGCATGCGCGCACCGGCCTGCATCGCGGTGCCGTGGACGCCGAGCGTGAGGCCCAGCGCTTTCGCGCGCGCGATGTTGGCCGGCGAGATGTCGTAGATGTGGCCGAGCGTCCAGCGCAGACCAGTGAGCGGCTGCGTCCGGTTCACCTGCTCCAGCGTGTCGAGCAGATCCGTGACGGCGTTGTTGTTGATGACGTGCTGGTGGACATGCCAGCCGGCGCGCGCCGCCGCCGTCGCAAGCTTCCCGTACTCGCTCATGATCGCGGCGGGCCACGGGTCCTTGCGAGGCGCGAGATCGAAGAACGGTCCGTAGAGAACCTCGCCCAGGCCGAAGATGCCGTGCTGGCCGTCGAACTGGTTCGGGCGCGTGCGCGCGATGAGCTCCGCGGCTTTGGACGCCGACGCCGGATCGGCCGCGTTGAAATTGAGCGTCTCCCACAGTCGGACTGGCAGCGGCCCCTTCGCCGCGCGCGCGGCCAGGAAGTCGGACTGACCCAGGCTGTAGATGCCCGTGAGGCCGGTCGAGTTGAGCTCGCGCATGAAGTCCGTGAGGTTCTGCTCGCGCTGCGCGGCCGAGGTCCGGGGCATCGCGTCGTACAGGGCCATCGGCGGCTGGAACGACACGAGACCCTGCGCGTTGCGGCGCGCGCCGTCTGCCGGGTTCAGCCCGACCGCCTTGAGCGCGAGGCTGTTTGCGTAGACGACGCTGTAGCCCTCCTGCACGAACAGTGGACTCTTCGGCGCCGCGCCGATCGAGCTCCTCGAGCGTGAAGCCACCTGGCGCGTCGGCAAACTGCCTCGGCGTCCAGCCGCCCTGCACCATGATCCAGTCACCGGGTTCGAGGCTCGCGGCCTTGGCGGCGAGGATCCGCAGCGCTTCGCGACGCGAGTCGACGCCTTCGAACCGGGCCTGCTCGTGCCAGGTCTCGACGCCGCGCGTGAAGTGGAAGTGGTTGTCGATGAGGCCCGGGATGACGGTGGCGCCGGCGACGTCGATCACCGTCGTGTTCTTGCCCGCGTAGCGCGCGATGTCCGCGCTCGTGCCGGTTGCGACGATGCGCCCGTTGGTGATGGCCAGCGCCTCGACGGCGCGGAAGGCGGCGTCGACCGTCAGGATCTTGCCGCGCGTGACTATCGTGTCGGCGGCTTGCGTGTCGGCGGCTTGCCGGGCGAGCGCACCTGGGGTCGTGAGGACTGCGAGCAGGACGAAGCAGCCGGCCGCGAACGTTGCGCATCGCGCGCATTCTATATCCTCGAACACCAACGGTTCAGGGCTCGATGGCCGGCAAATCGAGCCGCCTGAGCTGGCCGGTTTGCCGGCAGCTAATCAACCGCGCGCGACATGTGTCGCTGGTTGACGGGACCGGCTTCCTGAACCGCATTGCTGGGACCACCTGACGCGGCCACACAGGTGATGTCACAACGGTCCGTGCTGTCTCGTCTTCCTCATTGAGGGCCGATCGAGACAGGAGGGGACCATGGTGAGACGGCTGTTGCGGCGCACAATCGAATCGTTCGAGCGGAAATGGAACTACGACGCGAGCTACCTGAAGGAGATCGTCGATCTGAGTCCCTTGGCCGCATTGAAGTTCTCGCTGGCAACGAGCTTGGGAAGCTACCGCCGGGACGTGCCGCCTGCAGCCCTGTGGGCGGCCGGGATCACCGCCGTGCGGTCCGAAGACTGTGGCCCGTGTACGCAACTGGGGATCACGATGGCTGAGCAGCAGGGCGTTCGTCCCGAGATCCTGCGGGCCATACTGAAAGACGATGTCGAGGCGATGCCGGAGGAGGTGGCACTCGCGTGGCGCTTCACGCGTGCGACGCTGGCACACGATGCAGCGGCCGACGACTACCGCGACGAGATCGTCAGGCGCTGGGGGCCACGCGCCCTGGTGACGCTCGCGTTTGCGATCACGACGGCACGCATGTATCCGACGGTGAAGTACGCGATGGGCCACGGCAAGATCTGCTCGCGAGTCGTCGTCAACGGCGTACCGCTGGCGATCGATCGCGCCCTGACGTCCAGGCAATGGCCTCTGGCCACGGGTCAGTCACACGCGAGCCGAGCCTCATGATGGATCCGGCGCTCAGCTTCGAGCCGCACCGGCGTCGCCTGCTTGGCCTGGCATATCGCATGCTCGGTTCGCTCGCCGAGGCCGAAGACGCCGTGCAGGACGCGTATCTTCGCTGGCACGCCGTCGATCGGGACAACGTGGCCGACCCGCGGGCGTTCCTGACCACGGCCACGACGAGGATCTGTCTGGACGTTCTGCGATCGGCGCGCGCTCGGCGCGAGGAATACGTCGGACCGTGGCTGCCGGAGCCGGTGGTCGATACGAGGGCGCTGGCCCCGGATGCGCAGACAGAGCTGGCCGAAGATCTGTCGATCGCGCTACTGCTCGCGCTCGATCGTCTCTCGCCGCTCGAGCGCGCGGCGTTTCTCTTGCACGATGTGTTCGACTGCTCCTTCAGTGAAGTCGGCGAGTGCACTGGACCGCAGCGAGGCTGCGTGCCGTCAACTGGCGGCGCGTGCGCGGACCCACGTACGCCAGGCCCGGCCCCGTGACGAATCGGTGGCGCGCGATCGCGCCGCCGACGCGACCACGAGACACGAGGAACTCGTCGTGGCGTTCGTTGATGCAGCGCGTTCCGGCGATCTCGACGCCCTGATGAGTATGCTGGCCGAGGACGCACGTCTCGTTGCTGACGGCGGCGGCAAGGTGCAAGCGGCCTTGAACGTCATCAATGGAGCGGACCGCATTGCGCGCTTCATCATCGGCGTCCGGACCAGGGGGTTGTCGGGAACGACGTTGCGCTTCGGGCCCGTCAATGGCGTGCCGGGGCTGATCGCGTACTCGCCCGACGGATACGTGGAGACCGTCGCGTTCGAGATCGAGGAGGATCGCATCCGCACGATCTACAGCGTGCGCAATCCGGAGAAGCTCAAACACCTGACGTCCGCGTGAGCGCTGCACAAATGGATCGACACTGCTCGTGCGCATTATTCGTTCGCGATGGACGGGTTCTGCTGGGACGCCGATCCCTGACGAAGCGTCTGTATCCCGGCGTCTGGGATCTCATAGGTGGGCACGCGAGGCGCGGTGAGACGCCGGAAGACACTCTCCTCCGCGAGGTCGAAGAAGAGATTGGTTCGATCCCAACGGTATATTCGCTCCTCGAAACGGCGCCGGAACCCAATCCCGAGGCAAATGGTACAGGCGTGTATTACGTCTTCCTGGTTCGCGGCTGGGCGGGGCCGGAGCCATTTCTGAGGAACGCGGAGCACGTTGAGCTTGGCTGGTTCACACCGGGCGAGGCGCGCGGATTGAATCTTGCCGATCCCGTGTATCTCGAGTTGTTCGCGCGGGTCGAAGCCCTCCGCTGATATGGTCGGCAGTGCCATGGATTCCCGCCTGGACACGTTGAAACAATCGCTGGAGTCAGCCGTGGAAGGAATGTCCAGCGAGCAATTGAGCTGGCATCTGCCGGGGAAGTGGTCTGCGGCGGAGGTGCTGGAACACCTGTATCTGACCTATGTCGGAACGATCAAAGGAATGGAGAAAGTGATAACGCGTGGCGCACCGCTCGCGACGAAGCCATCTCTGGCGCAACGCGTGCTGACGTTCGTGGTCGTGCGATTGGGCTATATGCCGGCTGGACGAGAGGCCCCCGCAATGGTGCACCCGCGAGGGCTGCCGGTGGAGCAGGTGCGGAACGAGATTTGGGCGAAGCTCGCCGCAATGGATGCGATCATCGCGCAATGTGAGGCCCGCTTCGGGCGCCATGTCAAGCTGCTCGATCATCCGATTCTGGGTGCGCTTACTTCGGCAGAGTGGAGGACGCTCCATCAGGTGCACGGACGGCACCACCAGAAACAGCTGCTCCGGCTTCGCAAACGCACGTGAGAAACCCGGTGAGCGGCGGCTACCATCGATGGTTCAGCGCTCGATGGCCGACAGATCGAGCCGACTGAGTCGCTCAGGATCCGCCAGGATGTCCATCTCAACGACCTTGCCGCCCGCGATCGTGAAGCCGATCACGGAAAACAGGCGCCCGTCCGGAAGGCGCGTCACGACGCCGATGTTGCCATTCACCAGGACCACCTGATTGGACAACGCGATCTTCGAGAACGTCGCGGCTTGTGCCACGACCGCCTGAGCCCCACGCACGAGGCGCGACATGCCCTTCACCGGTCCGCCATCAGCCCGCAACACGATCGCCGGATCCAGGACGGCGACCAACGCTTCGAAGTCACCGTGCTGGACGGCCGCGAGAAACGCATCGACGACGCGGCGCTGCTTCCGCAAGTCGGCGTCCGGGGTCGGCGCCTGGCCCTGGACCCGCCGGCGCGCGCGGCTCGCGAGCTGGCGCGTGGCGACGACCGAACGATCCACGATGGGCGCGATCTCCTCGAAGGTCATCGCAAACACATCGTGGAGCACGAACGCCAGTCGTTCCGCCGGCTCCAGCTTCTCGAGGACGACGAGCAGCGCCAGACCGACAGAGTCGGCGAGCACGGCGTCCGCCTCGGGGCCTTCGTCCGCACGACTGATCGCGCTGATGATCGGATCCGGTACATGCACATCCAAGGGATCCTCCCGGCGCGACGCTCGCGTTCGCAGCATGTCCAGGCACACGCGCGCCACGACGGTCGTCAGCCATCCCCGCAGGTTGTCGACCGACACTGATATCCGTGCGGCTGAATCGGATCCAGGCTTCCTGGACGGCGTCCTCCGCCTCGCTGACCGATCCGAGCATCCGATACGCGACCGCCCGCACGTGCGGTCGGTGCTCTTCGAACTGCTCGGCGAGCCGCTCCCTGTCTCCCGGAACGCCTTGGCGGCGTTCCTCAGGTGTGGGCATCAGTCACATTCCTCCGTCGCGGTCCGTCATTGTAGGTGACGGACGAGACGTCACTGATGTGACACGACAGCAGGCCAAACGGCTGTCTGAGCTCGTCTTCAGAGGAGGTCCTTGTGCTGCCGTATGCCACCAAGTGGCGCAGCCGCACCGACTTGAACGCTTCACAAACGGTCGAGACTCCATGACTAGATCGCGAAACATAGCCTCCTCCAGCCAGCACGCCGCAGACAGTCACGACCTGATCCGCGTCCAGGGCGCGCGGGAAAACAACCTGAAGGACGTCAGCGTCGAGATCCCCAAGCGGCGGCCTGACGGTGTTCACCGGTGTCTCGGGATCGGGCAAGTCGTCGCTGGTATTCGGCACCATTGCGGCGGAGTCGCAGCGGCTGATCAACGAGACCTACAGCGCGTTCGTGCAGGGATTCATGCCCACGCTGGGCCGGCCTGAAGTCGACGTACTGGAAGGTCTGACGACTGCGATCATCGTCGACCAGGAGCGCATGGGCGCCAACTCGCGCTCGACGGTCGGCACCGTCACCGACACCAACGCGATGCTGCGCGTTCTGTTCAGTCGCCTCGGCAAGCCGCATATCGGCTCGTCCAACGCCTTCTCCTTCAACGTTCCGTCGGTTCGAGCGGTCGGGTCGATCACGGTCGAGAAGGGAGCCGGCAAGACCGAGAAGCGCGTCTTCACCGTCAACGGCGGCATGTGCCCGCGATGCGAGGGCATGGGATCAGTGACCGACATCGACCTGTCCCAGCTCTACGACGACAGCAAGTCGCTCAACGAGGGTGCGCTCACGATCCCCGGCTACACGGCCGACGGCTGGCAGGTGCGCATCTTCGCGGCGGCGGGCCTCGACCCGGACAAGCCGATCAAGCAGTACAACAAGAAGGAGCGCGAGAACTTCCTTTACAGCGAGCCAAGGAAGGTGAAGTTCCAGAACATCAACCTCTCCTATGAAGGCCTCGTCCCGAGGATCCAGAAGTCGTTCCTGTCAAAGGACGTCGAGGCGATGCAGCCGCATATCCGGGCGTTCGTCGAGCGCGCAGTCACGTTCACCACGTGTCCCGAGTGCAAGGGCACGCGTCTCAATGAGGCCGCCCGCTCCTCGAAGGTCAAGAAGATCAACATCGCCGACGCGTGCGCGATGCAGATCAACGATCTCGCCGAGTGGGTGCGCGGTCTAAACGAGCCGTCCGTCGCACCGTTGCTGGGGTCGCTGCGGCACACGCTCGACTCGTTCGTGGAGATTGGGCTCGGCTATCTCAGCCTCGACCGGCCGTCCGGCACGCTGTCGGGCGGTGAGGCGCAGCGCACCAAGATGATCCGCCACCTCGGGTCGTCGCTCACCGATGTGACCTACGTCTTCGACGAGCCGACGATTGGGTTGCACCCCCACGACATTCAGCGCATGAACGATTTGCTGCTGCGGCTGCGCGACAAGGGCAACACCGTCCTCGTGGTCGAGCACAAGCCGGAGACGATCGCGATCGCCGACCACGTCGTCGACCTCGGTCCCGGGGCCGGCACCGCCGGCGGCGAGGTGGTCTTCGAGGGCACCGTCGATGCGCTGCGGGCCAGCGGCACGCTCACCGGGCGCCACCTGAGCGACCGGGCCTCTCTGAAGCCGTCGGTGCGGAAGCCATCGGGTGTGATGAAAGTGCGCGGCGCCCGCACGCACAACCTGAAGAACGTCGACGTCGACATCCCGCTCGGCGTGCTGGTGGTGGTGACCGGCGTCGCTGGATTGGGCAAGAGTTCACTGATCCGCGGCTCGGTCTCTGGCCGGGAGGGCGTGGTGTCGGTCGACCAGACCCCGATCCGTGGCTCGCGGCGGAGCAACCCCGCGACGTACACCGGCCTGCTCGATCCGATCCGCAGCGCGTTCGCGAAGGCCAACGGCGTCAAGCCCGCCCTGTTCAGCGCCAACTCAGAGGGCGCCTGTCCGACCTGCAATGGTGCCGGCGTGATCTACACCGACCTGGCGATGATGGCCGGCGTCACCACGGTCTGCGAAGAGTGCGAGGGCCGACGGTTCCAGGCGTCGGTGCTGAACTACCGGCTCGGCGGGCATAACATCGCCGAGGTACTCGACCTGCCGGTCGACGACGCGGTTGGCTTCTTCGGCGATCGCGGCAAGGCGCATACGCCGGCCGCGCACGCCATCCTGCAGCGCATGGCCGACGTGGGGCTCGGCTACCTGCGGCTCGGCCAACCGCTCACCACGCTGTCAGGTGGCGAGCGACAGCGACTCAAGCTCGCGACGCACATGGGTGCCGACGGCGGCGTCTACGTGCTCGACGAACCGACCACCGGGTTGCACCTGGCCGACCTCGAGCAACTGCTCGGGCTGTTGGACCGGCTGGTCGACGCCGGCAAGTCGGTCATCGTGATCGAGCACCACCAGTCTGTGATGGCGCACGCCGACTGGATCATCGACCTCGGGCCGGGCGCGGGCCACGACGGCGGGCGGATCGTGTTCGAGGGCACCCCGGCCGACCTCGTGGCGGCGAGGTCGACGCTGACCGGCGAGCACCTCGCGGCATTCGTCGGTGGCCGCCCGAAGGTTGTCCGATCTCGCTGAGCGAGACGAACCCACCCCGTTGCAACGTCCTCAGAAACGCCACGCTTCGCCTATGGCATCAGAACGATACGCCACGTGGGATGAGACGGTGCTCGTACGCCTGACGCTCGAGGTTGTCCTGGAAGTCCGGGTGGGCAATCCCGATCAGAGCCCTGGCTGCTCCGCAACCGACTTTCCTTTGAGGTTGACCATGCCGTATTCGGTGACGACGAACATCACGTCAGAGCGCGGCGTCGTCACCACGTTGCCCGGCGTCAGACTGAGCACGATCCGGCTCCGGCGCTCGCCCCGCTTCTCGTATGTCGACGTGAGACAGATGAACGACTTGCCGCCCTTCGACGCGTACGCGCCTCGCACGAACTGCAACTGGCCGCCGGTTCCGCTGATGTGGCGGTGACCGTCGGATTCAGAGGCTGCCTGTCCCTGCAGGTCGATCTGCGTGGTGTTGTTGATCGAGATCACGCGGTCGTTCTGCATGATCACGTCCGGCGCGTTCGTGTAGTCCACCGGACAGCAGTGCATGTCGGGGTTGCGGTTGAGCGTGGCGTACAGATCGCGCGAGCCGAGCGCGAACGTGTAGACCAGCTTGCCTGGATTCAGCCGCTTTCTCGCGCCCGAGATCCGTCCGGCCTTGTACAGGTCGGCGATGCCGTCGATCATCATCTCCGTGTGCACGCCAAGATCGCGCACGCCGCTTGCGAGCAGCAGCGAGCACACCGCGTTGGGCATGCCACCGATCCCGATCTGCAGGCAGTCGCCGTCCTCGATTTCAGATGCGATGAGCCGCCCGGCGGCGACGTCGACCTCCCGGACAGGCGGATTCGGCAGTTCTGGCGCCGGGGCGTCGTCTCCCTCGATTACGTAGTCGACCTCGCTGATGTGGAGGCCCGTCTGTTCGCCATGCACGTACGGCAATCCCTGGCTCGTCTCGACGATGACCATGCGGGCGCGCTCGACGATGGCGCGATGCCACAGGTTGGCGGCGCTCAGATTGAAGTAACCATCTCCGTCGATTGGACAGGTCTTGAGAATGACGATGTCCACCGGGTCGATGAAGCGCCGGTAATAGTCGGGAATCTCGCCGAGATTGACCGGGAGGTAGTTGCAGCGTCCCTCGTCGTGTTTCCTGCGGTCGTAGCTGGAGTAGTGCAAGTTGAACGAGTAAACGTGGTGACCGTCGGGATCGTTCTCCAGCACCGCGCGCGGGCGCATGGTGAGACAGTGGCGAAGCTTGACGTTCGAGAGCTCGCGGATGCGGGCCCCAAGCGCCCTGTCGAACACGTCGGGCTGGCACAGCGCGGCGCCGTAGTCCAGCCACATACCCGAGGTGACGAAACTGGCCGCACGTTCCGGTGTGACGGTCTGAGCCGGAGCGCGGGCGACTCGCAGTGCGACGGGGTGGGTGCGTATGGAGGACACGATCAGTGCAACGAGTCACGCAACTATAGTCGAACGGCCCCAGCGTCGATCACGTCTATCAATCGTGAGTCGTGCAGAGTTCCCGGTCCGGCTACTCGGCGTGCGTGAGAAATGTAGTCGCGCGGGACACGAGTCGGGGATATCCTCCCGTCATGAGACTTGCGATGGCATTGGCGTCAGTCATGTTTGCCGCAACGGTCGTGGCGCAGCAGGCACATCCCACAGGTGGCAGCTCCCGCAGCTGGGATCCGGCGGCGGCCGCCGCGTATCTGGATGCCCGGATGGACTTGTGGTTCGCCAACGGCACCAAGCTCAGGACCGGAGATACGCAGACGGCGTGCGTGTCGTGCCACGCGGGGCTGGCCTACGCGCTATCGCGCCCAGTGCTGCGACGCGTGATGAATGTCGACACACTCGCGACACAGGAAGCCAGGCTGATCGACGACACGACGCGCCGCGTCGAGACGTACGGCACACACCAGGTGCTCTATGACTTCAACGAGCGCCGGCAGGTCGAGTCGCGCGGAACCGAGGCCGTACCGAATGCAGTGATTCTCACGAGCGCCGACGCCGCGAGGAATCTCCGCGAGCCGAGCGCACCCACGAAGAAGGCGCTTGCGCGGATGTGGGAAACACAGCGAGCCGATGGTCGATGGGACTGGCTCGAGTTCGGGCTCGAGCCGTGGGAAACCACCGAGGCTGTGTACCATGGCGCCACGTTTGCGGCGTTCGCCGCGGGGACCGTGCCCAGCCAGCACGACGCGGTCGCAACCGCCGGCATCGAGCGTCTTCGGGCGTATCTCTCCACCAACTATCACGCGCAACACCTCTACAACCGCACGTGGGCGCTGCTCGCCTCTACACGCATGAAGCGCGTGGTCACCGACGCGCAACGCGACGCGCTGATCGACGAGCTCGTCCGGGCGCAGCGAGACGACGGGGGATGGTCGCTCGAGGCAATGGGCCCGTGGAAGTGGAGCAAGACCGCGCCGCCCGTGAAGTCGCCCGGCGATCTCGATGCGTCGCTCCTGACCCAGTCAGACGGCTACGCCACCGGTCTCGTGGTCTACACGCTGAAGGAAGCGGGTGTTGCCCCCAGTCACGCCGCGATCCGCCAGGGCATTCGCTGGTTGGAGACGAACCAGCGCACGATCGCCGTGCCTGACGTTCCCGGCCGCGCGTGGCACGCGCACTCGCTCAACTACGATCGCGAGCATGGCGGCGAGAAGGGCGAGCCGTGGCGGCGGTTGTTCATGTCCGATACGGCGACGGCGTTCGCCATCCTCGCGCTGGCGGATAGCGAACGAGGCTCGTCCCCAGACGTCAGGTAGCTCATCTCCCGGCTTCTCGGCGCCCTCCTCATTCGATCTCATCACCGCGTGTGACGCCATTCACGACCAGGCCGCGCCGCGACTGTACTACGCGCCATCCGCCAGGCGTTGGGGGCTCTCCTGGCGTGATCCGTGATAGCGTCTGCCGCATCGAGCCCTTCAGCGTGAATGACGTTGCTAATGTTGTTGGCGTGGATACAGGTGTGTCGGGCGTGAGTCCGGATCAGCGGGTGGCCGCCTCGTCGTCCACGCGGAGCACGTGGTTGTCGTGCGCCGCGATTGTCGTCGTGTGCCTTGCGGTCGGGCTGCCGACCATCCGGAGCGACAACTACTTTCTCGGCGATGATTTCGGCCTCGTGCATCACCTGCACGACCTGCCGGCCGAGCGCCTGTTGTCGTACTTCGTCTCGGATTGGACGGAGGGCATGTACGGCTACGTGCCCGACGAGCTGAGACCGTTTCTCGCCTTCACCTACTGGCTCGATGCTCGCCTCTTTGGCTCGATGAACGTCAGCGGTTATCACACGACCAATCTCGTCCTCCATCTTCTCAACGCCCTGCTGGTGCTGGCCATTGCCCGATCGATCGCCCCGGGAGAACCGGCATTCGCGGCACTGGCCGCCTCGCTCTTCGCGCTCATGCCGAGCCATGCCGAGCCGGTGGCCTGGATCAGCGGCCGGGTCGATTCGCTCGCCGCGTTGTTCTATCTCGGAGCTTTCCTGTGCTTCGTCCGGTTCCGCGTCGCGAATCGTCGTACGTGGCTGTTCGCAGCGCTGCTGATCTTCACAGGCGGACTGTTTGCGAAGCAGTCGGTCGTGACGTTTCCCTGTGCTGATCCTTGCGTTCGATGTGCTCGGGCCGGGCTCGCGTGACGCGTCAGGCAGCCGGTCGTTGGCACGATTGCGGCCGCACCTGCTGTTCTTCGCACTCGCGGCGTTGTATCTGGCGCTTCGCCACGCGCTGTTCGGGAACGCCGTCCGCGAAGACCTGCTGACGGCTGCGACGATCGAGGAGTTCTTCTTCCGTCAGAACCGCTACGTGCGGGAACTGCTGCCCACTCCCAACAGCGCGCCGCGCGCGATGAAGGTCGCTGCCGAAGTTCTGACCATTGGCGTGCTGGCGGTGTGCGCGCGCTGGTTGCTCGCGCGCGGCCGGGCCTGCCAGCCCGTGGTGCACCGTCTGGTCTTCTTCGGTGCAGCCTGGTACGGCATCACGATCGCTCCCATGGTTGTGACCTATCTCTCGGCGAGGCATCTCTACATCACGACCGCGGGTCTGAGCATCGCGCTGGCATCGCTGATCTTGCCCGGATGCCGTGCGGAAGAGCGCCGTCGGGTGAGCATTCGAGTGGCGATGGCCGGAACCCTGATCGTTCTCTACGCAGTGGCTTCGATCTGGAACGTGTCCACGTGGGTTGCCAGCGGCATCGAGTCACAGAGGTTTGCCTCGGCCGTCCCTCGTCTGCTGCAGTCGATCCCCCGTGGCAGCATTGTTCTCGTTGGAGTGCCCGAATGGCATCGGGATGGCTGGTTCTGGTCCTGGGCGACGCCGTTCGCGCTGCAGCCTCCCTTCACGGCGGAAGACCTGTACGAGAGGTTCAAGATCGTCGAGCGACCGCCGGTCTACTGCTGTCCGCCGGATCAATGGTGGGCAGCCAGAAAGGCAACCTTGATGGCGTTGATGGATTCGCCGGCGCCGCAGCAGGTGACCTACTATCGTGTTTGCACCGGAGAATCCCGGACGAGCCCGCGTTCACCACACGAACGGTCGATGGTCGGGCCTTGAAACGGCGGATCGAAGCCACGCTTGGCAAGTCGGTCGAGAGCCTCTCGGCCGGTATTACGCAGGCGGAGGCTGCGGAGTTGACCCGACTGCTATTCGAGTAGAGCGTCTTTCGGAGGTAACTGGTTACGCAAAAAATCGCGCAGTTGGTGCTTCGGGAGCGACGAGAAGCCGGCGTCGATGCCAGGATGGCGACGTCTGCCGCTGCTGCTGTACGCACTCGTCCTCATCTCAGTTGGGCTTGCGATTCACCTGGCCGGGGCCCTTGTCTTTGCCCTGACCGAGACGGTCGTGCCGGGGCTGCTGTCGCCTGCATGGCCCGGCCGGCTGCTGGTGGTGAGCGGTGGACTGATCCTGCTGGCGAGTGGCCTTGCCGCCGTGGACCTGCTGGTGTTTCTGCCCAGGAAGCGCCAGCGCCACGAGATCATGATGGAACCGCCAGCCGTTCGCCACCTGACGGTAGTGCTGACGGCCTTCAACGACGAAGCGAGCATCGGGCTGGCAGTTGACGATTTCCGAGCGCATCCGCTGGTGCGGCGTGTGATCGTGGTCGACAACAACAGCACGGATCGCACCGGCGAGGTCGCCAGCGAGCACGGGGCCATGGTCGTGCGGGAATCGCAGCAGGGATATGGCCGCTGTGTGTACCGGGCGTTACAGGAGGGACTGAGCTACAGCGACACCGAGCTCACGTTGCTCTGCGAAGGGGACATGACGTTTCGCGCCTACGACATCGACAAGTTCATGTCCTATATCGCGCATGCCGACATCGTGAACGGCACTCGCATCGTCGAACAGCTGCGCGCCCACCGGACACAGCTGACCAACTTCATGTACTACGGTAATTTCTTTGTCGGCAAGCTGCTCGAAGCCAAGCACCTCGGCAAGGGGACCTTCACGGATGTCGGCACGACGTACAAGCTATGCCGCAACTCCGCGCTGCGCGCGCTGCTGCCGTTCCTAAACCCGGCGATCAACCTGGAGTTCAACGCGCATTTCCTGGATACCGCGCTCGGCTGGACCCTTTCACATCGTGGAATGCCCCATCACGTTTCATAATCGTGTCGGGACGAGCAAGGGCGGCAACACGAGTAACCGCCGTGCCTTCGCCGTGGGGATGCGGATGATTCGAGGAATCGTTTCGGGATGGCCCAGCGCATGACCGACGCGGCTATCGACAAACCCGATTTCGCCCGGACGCCAACCGCGAAATTCTCTGGGCCACGCTCTGCGCCAGCTATTTCCAGCGTCTGATCAAGCCGGAGTTTCATGTCCTCGAGCTCGGCGCAGGCTACGCCAACTTCATCAACAACATCGAGTGCAGAACCCGCACCGCGGTGGATCGTCTGGCCGGCGCTTCCCCAGCACGTGCGGAGCGGTGTGACCGCACACGTGGGATGCGTGACCGATCTCGAGTTTCTTCCGGATGCCTCGGTCGACTTCGTCTTCGCGAGCAACCTGTTCGAGCACCTGACGCAAGCTGAGTTCGCCGCCGTGCTCGCACAACTCGGCAAGAAGGTGCGGAGCGGCGCGACGTTGAACATCCTGCAGCCGAACTACCGGCGCGCCTACAAGGAGTACTTCGACGATTACACGCATCGCACGGTGTATTCGGACGTGAGCTTGTGCGACTTCCTGGAGGCGCACGGCTGGCGCGTCCTCGAATGCGTGCCGGGATTCCTGCCGTTCTCCTTGAAGAGTGCACTGCCCGTGCAGCCCTGGTTGATCCGTCTCTACCTGCGCCTGCCGTGGAAGCCGCTGGCGAAGCAGATGTTCGTGCGCGCCCAGCTCCGTCAAGAGGCGTGAGATTGACACTGTCAGACTGAACCGTGCGTAACCTGACGACGCAAGTCGGAATTGTCGGCGCCGGCCCCGCGGGGCTGTTGCTTGGCCACCTGCTTCACCTCAATGGCATCGATTCGGTCATCGTCGAGAACCGCAGCCGGGACTACGTGATCGACCGCGTGAGGGCTGGTGTCCTTGAACAAGGCACCGTGGACCTGATGAACGCGATGGGCGTGAGTGCCGGGCTGCAACGGATTGGACTCCGACACGACGGGCTCTACGTCAGCTTTCTGGGGCAGCGCCATCGGATCGACTTCGCCGATCTCACCGGTGGCAAGGCGATCACTGTCTACGGGCAGAACGAAGTCGTCCGCGATCTGATCGACGCGCGGACGGCGACGGCGCGCCCCTTGTACTTCGAAGCCGACCGTGTCTCGGTGAATGCCATTGACTCACGCAGCCCCGTGCTCCGATTTCTGCATGGCGGCACCGAGCACGAAGTCCACTGCGACTTCATTGCAGGCTGCGACGGATTTCACGGCATCTGCCGACCGTCGATTCCGAACGGCGTGCTGACCATCTATGAACGGGTCTACCCGTTTGGCTGGCTCGGGATTCTTGCCGAGGCCGATCCGTCATGTGACGAGCTCGTATATACGCTCCACGAGCGCGGCTTTGCGCTGTTCAGCATGCGCTCGTCGAAGATTACGAGGCTCTACTTTCAGGTGCCGCCAGACGAACCGATCGAGAACTGGTCGGACGACGCCATCTGGCAGGAGATGTTCACGCGGATGACGACGCAGGACGGCTGGAAGCCGAACATCGGCCGCATCATACAGAAGGGCGTGACCCCGATGCGCAGCTTCGTCGCCTCGCCCATGCGCTACGGCCAACTATTCCTTGCCGGCGATGCCGCGCACATCGTCCCGCCGACGGGTGCGAAGGGATTGAACCTGGCGGTGTCGGACGTGCTGGTGCTCGCACGGGCGATCAAGATGTTCTACGAGCAGGGCCGCACCGAAGGAATGGACGAATACTCCGACATCTGTCTTCGCCGCGTGTGGAAGGCGCAGCGCTTCTCCTGGTGGATGACGTCGACGATGCATCGCTTTCCAAATGAGAACGCGTTCGACCACCAGCGCCAGATCGCCGATCTCGACTACCTCACGAGCTCGCGTGCCGCGATGACGAGTCTCGCGGAGCAGTACGTCGGGCTGCCGGCAGAAGTCTCCTTCGAGTCAGTAGGACTACGCTGAACTTCCATCGTTCTCAACCGAGAGCGCTGAACAGTCGCATCGTCAGACATTCAGCCGACGCGACTCGTGGAAATGAGGCAGGGCTCGACGCGGACCGAGATGTCAGTTCCATTGTCGCTGAGAGTCCTCGAGACGTGCGCTGAGCGCGCGGTGGAAGGCCTGGCGCGCGCGCGAAAGTCCTGACATCACCGTTCCGATAGGAATTCCGAGAACGTCGGCCAGTTCCTGGTACCAGAGGCCCTCGATCTCGCGGAGCACGAGAAGCTCGCGGAATCGATCGGGCAGCTCGCCCAGTGCTTGTTCGGCCAGCAGGGCATCGGCCGCTTGAAGCATCAGCGTTTCGGGAGTATCCGCCAGTTCGCCACCGCTGTGCTGTTCTTCATCGAACACGTCGGTATGCTGCAGCGGCCTCCGATCGAAGGAAGCGTAACAGGTGTTTCGAACAATCCTGAGAAACCAGCCCCTGGCATTGCTGCCGGAGAATGTCTGCAAGTAGCGAAACGCGCGGAGTGACGCCTCCTGCACGACATCCTCCGCATCCTGCTCATTCCGAGTCAGCCAGCGCGCCAATCTGTACGCTGCGTCGAGGTGGGGGAGCACCACCTCATCGAAGTTCGTGCGGCTCGTGTGATTCGCGATGCGGGTACTCATAAAGAACGTTCGCGGAGCTCTCCTTTTCCGTAGCGGTGAGTGTTCGAGGCGAAAGCCTGTGGTGGGTGTTCGGAAGCCGGGGAGGATGACGTTTGATAGCGGTATGTGGCGAGTGAAGGTCGCTTGTGAAGAGTCTCCTGCTCGGAGTACTTCGACCGATGCATGAGGTTGCCGACGCTGATCGCGATGTGAGCCAGGAGCCGACTGGCGAATGCAGCGAATGGAGCCCTGGATTGCCATGTCTCGTATCAAACAAGGACAATAATCAACCTTGGAACCTCAGTCATAGCGTTGCGGTAAAGCTTCGGTTACGCGCGAAACGTACGTGTCGAACGAACGTCGCATTCACTTCCATCCGTTCGCCCTCGATCGGGTGAACCTGTGTCTCTGGAAGGACTCCGACGCCATCAAGCTCAGGCCCAAGGCGTTCGGCGTGCTCGACCAGCTCGTCTCTCGAGCCGGAGAGCTCGTGACCAAACACGACCTGATTAGCGCAGTGTGGCAGGACAGGTTCGTGGGCGATGCCGTGCTCAAGGTGGCTATTCGACAGATCCGGGAGGCGCTCTCCGACGATCCCAAATCGCCGCGATTCATCGAGACGGCACATCGACGCGGCTACCGGTTCATCGCGGAGATCGGGGCGCCTCTCCCAGCACCACCACTGCGACATGAAGGCACGGCCGGCGGCCCTCCGACTCCTGCGCCCCTCCGCCTGAGCGACCTGCCAGACGCGATCGTCGGGCGGGAGCATGCGCTGTCGCGAATGCATGCATGGCTGGAGAGAGCGCGCGGAGGCGAGCGCCAGGTGGTGTTCGTGACTGGAGAAGCCGGTATCGGGAAGACCACGTTGCTTGAGCGCTTCGTGCAAAGCATCGGGCCAGACCGGACGGTGCGGATATGCAGCGGGCAATGCCTCGCGCAGTACGGGATGAGCGAGGCGTATCTGCCGGTCCTGGATGCGATCCAGCAGTTGTGCCACGAGGATGCCCAGGTGGTGGAGGTGATCCGCGCACACGCGCCGATGTGGCTCATGCAGATGCCGTCGCTGGTGACCGCGGCCGATCGCGAACTCTTCGGCCGCGAGACGCCTGGAACGACGCGCGAGCGCATGCTCCGTGAAATGGGGGAGGCCCTCGACGCGTTGACGGCGCACTCGGTGCTCGTCCTCGTGCTGGAAGATCTGCACTGGAGTGATTTCTCGACGTTGGACCTGCTCTCGTACGTCGCCCGTCGCCAGCGTGCCGCTCACCTCATGGTGATCGGGACGTACCGTCCGGCCGAGTTGATCGCCAGCGGGCATCCGCTGAAGGCGGTGAAACAGGAGCTCGTTGCCAGGCGGCAATGCGACGAACTGCCCCTTGAATACCTGAGCAGGGAAGCCGTGGGGCAGCATCTCGCCGTCAGATTCCCCGGAAACCGGTTCCCTCCGGACCTTGTCGCGTTAATCCATGAACGGACTGACGGCAATCCGCTGTTCATGGTGAACACGATCGACCACTTGATTCAGGAGCGGCTGATCGAGGTGCACGAAGGCGGCTGGCAACTGACCGCCCCGATTGACACCGTCAAGCTGGGAGTGCCGGACTCCATCAGGCAACTGATTGAAAACCAGGTTGAGCGTCTTGACGCGCGCGACCAGCGCATCCTCGAAGCAGCCAGCGTCGTGGGCACGGAGTTCGCCGTGGTCGCCGTGGCCGCGGCACTGGACCACGATCTGACCAGTGTCGAGATCCGCTGCGAGGAACTGAGCAGGCGGCATCAGTTCATCAAGGAGTGCGGCGCTCAGCTGAGCCCGGACGGCGATGCGGTGGGCCAGTTTGGCTTCGTGCACGCGGTGTATCGCCACGTTCTCTACGACAGGATGTCCGTGTCGCGGCGCATGCATCTGCACCACCGCATCGGCCGGCGCGATGAAGAGGTGTACGGAGTACGCGCGAATGAGATAGCGGCAGAGCTGGCCATGCACTTCGAGCAGTCCAACGACCACGAACGGGCCGCAAGATATCTTCAACAGGCTGGCGTGAACGCGATGCATCGATCCGCGTATCGAGAAGCGATTGCGGCATCGCGGCGGGGGCTGGAACTCCTTGCGTCGTTGCCGGACACCGACGACCGCGCGCTCCAGGAATTGCGGTTACAGATCACGCTTGGCGTACCGTTGATTGCGACCGAAGGATACGCAGCCCAGGAAGTCGGAAACGTCTATGTTCGGGCGCGCACGCTGTGTGAACGGTTAGGCACCACACCGGAGCTGTCCCAGGCTCTGTGGGGACTGTGGACCTTTCACGCTCTCAAGGCCGAACTATCCGAGGCTCTGGGAATAGCCGGCGAGCTTCTGCAACTCGCCGAGCGAGTTCCGTATCCAGGTGTGGCGATGCGCGGCCACTGGGCGATGGAGATTACCCGCACGCATCAAGGCGACTTTCGTCTGGCACTGGAACATTTCGACAAGGCGCTGGCGCTCTATGGTTCCGACCGGGGCCGCGACGACCTCTTCGTCGATGCGCTCAACCCCGGCGTGGCGGTGCGCTGCTTCGCGGGGTGGTGCTTGTGGTTCATGGGCGAACCGGATCGCGGTCCCGCCCAGATTCAGGAGGCGGTCGGCACTTGCCCGACAACTGTCGGAGCCGCACGGGCTCGCACATGCGCTCTTCTTCGCGGGAGGCTTCATCAACTTCGCCGCGATCGGCCGATGGCGCAACAGTGTGTGGACGACGTCATCGTTCTGGCGGGGAAGGGGGGCTCGCGCTGGACGGCGTGGCGGCGCGATCGTTTGTGGGTGGGCGTTGCTCGGTCGAGGCGATGACGTACATGCCGCCGAGCAGATCCGTGAGGGTTTGGTGGCGTGGAGGACACCGGCGGGAACTTGCGGCCGCACGGCCTGGGGTTGCTCGCCGAGGTGTACGTGGCCGCGAATCAGCCCGACCAGGCACTCTGTCCTCCTCGATGAAGCGCTGACGCTGGCAGAAAGCAACAAGGCGAGGGCACGGGACGCAGGCCGAAGTGTGTCGTCTCCGAGGATAGCTTTTGCTCGCAGCCGAACGAGAGCAGGCTCGATGTGCAAGGCTCGAAGCGTGTTTCGAGCAGCCCCTCGCGATCGCTGGCCGACAGGCACGCGGTCGCTGGAGTGCGCGCCGCTATGAGCCTGCTCGCCTGCATCGCGACCGCGTGAAGCAGGGCAGGCGCGCGCCTGATCCTTCGACTCACTAACAGTTCCAGAGGGCTTCGACACGCTCGATCCGCGCGGAGCATGAGACCTGGTCGGCGCCGCTGAAGCAAAAACCCCCTCCACCGGCAGTCGCGACGCGACCTCGCGTGGAAGTGCGATGCGCCGCGGCACCGGCTGGAATATTTCTCCACGACTGCGTGTCTTCGCTCAGAGCAGGCCCGGGCCGGCCACCAACCACGGCGATACGGGCTGCGTAGATCAGAAGAACAAACAAGCGTGGCCTCCAACACTCATCAGCCTCGACACGTGAACAAGCACTTTGGCGCCGTTCACCACTCGTGCGACATTAATCTGACGGTCTCTTCCGGCGAGGTCGTAGTTGTCGTCGGCCCGTCCGGGGGCGGCAAGTCCACCTTGTGCCGGACGATTAACCGGCTGGAGACGATAGATCGGGGACCATTCGCTTCGAGGGCCGGCCGTTGCCCGAAGAGGGAAGTGCGCTCGCCAGACTGCGCTCCGATGTCGGCATGGTGTTCCAGTCCTTCAACCTCTTCGCCCATAAGACGATCCTGGAGAACGTGACGCTGGGCCCGATCCATGTCCGCAAGTGTCCTCGCGAGAAAGCCGAGATGCGAGGAATGGAACTGCTCGCGCGGGTCGGCATCGACGCCCACGCGTCGAGTATCCCGCCCAGTTGTCTGGCGGGCAGCAGCAGCGCGCGGCGATCGCTCGCGCCCTCGCGATGGAGCCGAAAATGATCCTCTTCGACGAGCCGACGTCCGCGCTCGATCCAGAAATGGTCCAGGAGGGTACTCGACGTGATGATCGGGCTCGCCCGCAACGGCATGAGCATGTTGGTCGTGACACACGAAATGGGCTTCGCCCGTCGCGCTGCCGATCGCGTCGTGTTCATGGCCGAAGGCCGGATCATCGAGGAGAACACCCCTTGCCAGTTCTTCACTCGCCCTCAGACCGACCGGGCGAACGAATTCCTGTCCAAGATCCTCGAGCACGGAGTGAGGGCCGCGACGTGGGCTAAGTCGTGTTGACGCTCGTCGTCGCGTCCACCCTGGGCATCGTGGGGTGCGGTGGTACTTCCGGCACCACGAATCTCATCGACAGGATCGCGACGGACCATAAGGTCGTCGTCGGTACCGAATGGGACCAGCCGGGCCTCGGCCTGAAGTCCGGAAGCGGTGAGCCGCAGGGCTTTGACGTCGACATCGCCAAATACCTGATTCACGAGCTGTCCGGCGGGCAGCCAGTCGACATCGAGTGGAAGGAGTCCATCTCCTCCAGCCGCGAGGCGTTCCTGGCCAATGGCACGGTGGATATCGCTGTGTCGTCGTACCCGATCACGGAAGGTCGCAAACAGAAAGTGACCTTCGCCGGGCCGTACATCGTGGCCCACCAGGACACGATGGTTCGCGCGGACTCGACCAGCATCACCAAGGCCACCGACCTGGAGGGCAAGCGGATCTGCCAGGTGGTCGGTTCTAACTCTTACAAGCGCGTGACCGATTTGCCGCCGGACGGGAAGCTCGGTCTCAAGGTTCAGCTCGTGGGCGCCGTCAACTGGTCCGAGTGCGTCGCGAAGCTCAGTGGCGACAACCTGGACGCGGTCACGACGGACGATCTCCTTCTGGCGGGCTTTGCTGCCCAGGGCGAGGGCCGTTTTAGGATCCTCGGCGACCCGTTCACCGACGAGAAGTGGGGTGTCGGGCTGAAGAAGGGCGACATCAAGACATGCCAGGCCTTGAATGTGGCGATCGCCAGGATGTATAGCGATGGCACCGTCAGGCGTTTGCTGGACAAATGGTTCGGCAAGTCCACCGGCCTGACCCTTCCCACGACTCCGCCGCCTCCGGAGGGCTGCAGCTAACGCAGCCGATGGACGAACTGATTCGATACGCCCCTGCGCTTGCGGAGGGGTTCCTGAAGAACGTGCAACTCGCGGGTCTCTGCGCGATCATCTCGCTGACCATCGGCACGATCCTCGTCGCCATGCGGGTGGCACCGGCTCCGGTCTTGCGTGCTGCCAGCGGCGTGTCCGTCAGCGTCATTCGGAACACCCCACTGACGCTGGTGCTGGCATTCTCGTCACTCGGCCTCAGCGACACACTTGGCCTGACGTTCTCCAGCGCACCAGCCACGAACAGCTTCTGGCTCGTTGTGCTCGGCCTCTCCGCCTATACATCCGCGTTCGTCTGCGAGGTGCTGCGGTCGGGTATCAACGCGGTGCCGCTCGGTCAGGCGGAGGCGGCCCGTGCGATCGGGCTGACGTTCTTCCAGTCGCTGCGGCTGATCATCCTCCCACAGGCGTTCCGTTCCGTCGTTGCTCCACTGGGCAGCGTGATTATTGCGATGATCAAGAACACCACGGTCGCGGTCGCGGCTGGCTACCTGGCGGAGGTGACGTTCGTCATGAAGGACACCTTCGATACCACCGGCGTGTCAATCCCGATCTTCCTCAGCCTGGTCGTGGCGTTCATGGCCGTGACCCTTCCCTTCGGCCTCTTTGCCGGTTGGCTCGCCAGGCGCATTGCCGTGGCGCGATGAGCTCGCAGGCGACCGTCCTGTTCGACGCGCCGGGTCCGGCGGCGAGGCGGCGCAACGACTCCTTACGCTGGTTGCGGCGATGGCGCTTCTCAGCATCGCCTACTTCGTATACGCGAAGTTCGACGAGAAGGGTAGTGGAGCGGCC
>CAVWST010000028.1:0-97247 GCA_963757735.1 uncultured Acidobacteriota bacterium | reverse complement strand
GAAGCCGGCCTTGAGCACCGACGGGAACACCGCCACGCATTCGGCCTTCTCCAGCAGGTCCTTGGGAATCCCCTTGTCTGGAGTGCCCATGATCTCGCCGAAGACCTTGGCGGCCTTTTCCGACTGGCCGACCTCGTCCTCGAGATTCGCTTTCGTCTGTGCGCTCGCGACGGTGCTGACCCCAAAGGCCAGGCAGAGCACGGCAACCGTGGTGAGCATCGGTCTGCTTTTCATGGTGTTCCTTCTCTGGAACGCGTCCGGTTGTGGACGCGTGTGGTGCGGGTCTACGAACAACACGGTATCAAGTCGCGGCGAACCTGGCTGTTCACTAACGCACCCATCACGGCTTATCTGTGGCTGTCGAAAACTCGAAATGAGGCGCGGAGCCGAGCGGCGGGAGATCGCGGGCTGCGTTCGCTCCGACAATGGACATCGTCAGGGCTCGAATGTTGGTCAGCAAGCAGAGGATTCCAGTGGGCGGCACGCGGTCGTAGCGGTCGTCGCTTGCCTGCTGCATTCGCTCCGGTTCTTGGTTCGTTCACGCGCGGCGCTGCACCTGGAGATCGTCGCGCTGCGGCACCAGTTGGTCGTCACGAGTCGCTCCCGCCGTCCACGCCTTGCTTGACGGCGCTGATCGTGTGCTCTGGGCGCTGCTGTCGCACCAATGGCGTGGCTGGCGCTCAGCGCTCCATGTCGTGCAGCCGGCGACCGTCCTCGCATGGCATCGGCGTGGCGTTCGTCTGTTCTGGACCTGGAAGAGCCGACATCGCATGGGCCGTCCGGCGGTCTCACCCGATGTCCGCGCGTTAATTCGCGAGATGTCTACGGCGAATCCAATGTGGGGCGCGCCGCGCATTCACGGGGGGCTTCTGAAGCTTGGGATCTCGGTCAGTGAGTCCACGGTCGCCAAATATATGCGACGCCATCCGCGTCCACCGTCACAACCGTGGCGGACCTTTCTCACCAATCACGCGAGCCAGATCATGGCCGCCGACCTCTTCGTGTACCGACGGTCACATTCCGGCTGCTCTTCGTTCTCGTCATCCTCGCCCACGACCGCCGACGGAATCGTCCACGTGGCGGTCACCGCGCATCCGACAGCGGCCCGGACGGCCAACAACGTCGCACGCGATCTCTGTGCGTCGAACTCTCTTGTTTGCGGTGAGGTGCGCGGACGTTCGCATTCCCGAAGGTATCGTGTGCGGCGCGCAGCGAGGGATCACGCGCGGGTTCCGGGGCGTCAAGCGTTCTGCATTGTCTTTCGTATCTACTTTTCGATAGTCACAGCACTGATCCGCTTACGCGCTGAATCGCGGGGTACACGCCACCATCGTTCACAACGAGGAGGCTGCGCGGACTCGCAGCAGAGAGAGATCGTCTGGTGAGTGTCGATCGCGCCCGACTTGCTCATTGGACGTCGCCGCACGGGCGAAATCGGCGGCACGCTACCACCGACCGCAATTCCCGCGCGTGTCGTTCGGCCCGGCACGGATACTCGATGCTCGTCGTCATGACACGGAGACTCGACCAGCAACGGGATGCTTTGTTACCCGGCTTGTGCGACACCCTGGTTGACGCTGGCGTCGGGCAGCGAGAACGCCCGCGGAAGGTCGACGATGAAGATGCATCCGTGGTCAGGCAGGTCGCGCGCAAGATCCGGCCGCTGTTGGCTTCGGTGCCCCAGCGGCAATCGCCAGCCCGAGACCGAACCCGGTCCGGTCCGCTCCACGCTGCTCGAACGGCTGGAACAAGAGGTTGGCGTTGCCGTCGGGCAGTCCGCCACATTCGTCCTCGACTTCAATCAGCACACGGTCCGAGGCCGCTCGACTCCGCAGTGTCACGGTCGTCCCGGGTCCGGTGAACTTGAAGGCATTCTGCAGCAGATTCCCCACGGTCGCGGCCAGAATCGCTCGGTCCGCGTCGACGCGCGCTCCGGGTCCCCCTCTACCACGTTGAGTACGAGTCCGCGTGCGCGTGCCTCCAGAGCCGCCGCCGGTGCGAGTTCCGCGATGAACTCCCCAATCCCGAACTGACTACGATCCCGAATGTCATGTCGCATCCGACGCTCACCGAGCGATCGGTTGATCAGATCGCGAAGCGCTGACAGGCTCCGCTGGAGCACACCCCCCGTGCTGCCCCCCACGCCGACGTTCCCGGTCCTGAGCACTTCGAACGCGACGGACGCGGTGCCGACGAGATTGCGGATCTCGTGCTCGAGGAATCCCAGGCGTTCGTCATCGCGAGCGGCGTTGGCATCAAGAAGAGACTGATGGCCTCGCCCGTACTCCGTAACGGCACTCGCGATAGCGTCGTCCAGGCATCGGTTCAGTGTGCGGAAGTCCTCGACGCTGATGGGCGCGTTCAGTCGCAGCGCGAGGTCGGTGATGGACTGACACACATCCCCGTAATCGTGCACGACCTGAGACACCGTGAATCCCTGCAGCTGGAGATCATGGCCGTGGCGCGCAGCGCTCCTGCTGATCTCAGAATTCGACGACAGGTGGTTCCGCAAGGCGTCGACGAGCTGATCAAGAAACCGCGGGCACCCCGAACTCGAGTTCCGCTGACGTCGGAGGGGGAATCGATCGCGTCTCCACTTTCGCGCGGCAGCGGCGGATGAGTTCTTCGCGGTTCCCGGCAACAAATTCATGAAGCATGGCAGCCACCACAGCTTTCTGACGTGTCGCGCCGGCGATCCAATACAGCACGCCTAGGAGGCCCAACGAACAGGAGCAGCCGCGATTCGATTGTGGAAATTCGGACGGAGCCTACGCAGTGGAACACCTAACTGCGGATAGCCCCGGCTCGTCGAGGAGCCGGGGCACCTTGCAACGGTACCCGTTCAACGGCTGAGCCTGCTGTCTCTTTTTGAACAGGCTGTTGCGACGCAGGTGCCAGAGATTTGCGACGTCCATCGGCATGGGCGATAGCCGACTCTGGCTAATGCCTGCCGGTAGCGTCGTGAACCTACTTGTCCGGCGGGCGATGCGAGGCGATTTTTACGACGTGCGTCTGGTCCTCAGTTAACCAGGCATCGACGCCCAAGGCGTCTGCCTCGGAACGCCCGTCGCTGACCGCAGCGTCGTGCGTAGGAGACACCGTGTGAGGCGCGTTGGGAACGATGCTGATCTCGTGCTCGCGCACGGCAGTGGGATGAGAGACGAGTACGTCTCCCGATTGCACGTTCGCGATTGCCCCCGAATCCTTCTCACTCGACATAGCCCTTAGTCTGGCGCGCCCACCCGATGCGGGCTATCCCATTCAGCACATTCGTGCACACGGCGGTGACGTTGGATTAGACGAGCGGTCACTGGCTCGTTTCGAGCCGACAGGGCAAGCCTTAAGTCACCCGTATCAGTTGTGATGCGCGTCATCCTGCGGTAGCTGCCACACACGCTCAAGGCAATCTCATCGTGTGGACTTTGCTTGGCGCGGTTCCGCCATCAGTGCCCAACGTGCATGAGAGTGTCTTGAGGTGCGTCTGATCCGGGCGCCAGCAACATGACCCGAATGCGGTCGATATAGCCCTGGGTCTCCCTGCCCCGCCGACGATGCTCATTTCTGTCGCGCGAGCGACGCGAAGCCTTTGCCATGCTCGTGAGGAGATTCTTTGCGTTCCTCGAACATCCGCAGAGAGATCCACAGCATCTCCTCGATCTTTTCAGACTGACTCGCCAGCAGCGCGGGCCCCGTGTACGAATGGCCCGTGTGACAACGGAACCGTTTCTCACCAGGCGTGTCCATTTTCCACAGGACGCCTCCGCAACCGGGGCAGTTGTACGGCACCTGGTCCCGAGGCCGTTCACCTGAGAAACGTCACTCAATACCCGTTCGGCAATCACCGCCTCGGTCCGGATATCTAATGGAACGCCTTTGCTCTTGCGATGAAGCTGAGACACCAGTCTGGCCAGCAACGGCCCCATCTCCGCAACAGCGACACAGAAATCGACGTCGACATTGTTGAGTGCGTTCACGGGCATGCCGGAATACGCGGCATCTCTCGGGTCCTGCACCACCGTCACACCACCGCACCTTTTGATGGCCATGAGACCGGCCGTGCCGTCGTCGAGCATGCCCGTCAGCACGACCCCGATCACGCGCGCGCCATGCGCCACGGCCGCCGAGCGAAAGAGCGGATCGATGGCCGGTCGGTGTCGATTTTCGCGCGCCCCCTTGGTCACCAGCATCTTGTCTTTCTTGACCAAGAGATGACTGTCAAGCGGAGCGTTATAGATGCGTCCTGGCCTGACGCGGTCGCCATCTTCGGCCAGCTTCGGCTGAAACGCCTTATGGCGCTTCAGCCGCCGCAGCAGCGGTTCCCCGGAATTGTGAGCCGCCATGTGTTGCACGATGAAGATAGACGCCGGCAGGTCGGCGGGCAATTGGCCAACAAGCTGGTCGAGCGCTTCCAGTCCGCCTGCCGACGTGCCGAGAACAATCACGTTTCGACCCTTGGTCGGCATACGCTTCACTACCTTTCTCGCGCCGAATTCAGATGCGGATTTCAGAACGCCCGTCGAGCAAGATGTTGCCGCTGACGATACGGGAGGCTAGTGCTGCCCGGTAAGTTCAGCGAAGACCACCCGATTGCCCGCGGGATCAGTCACCGTGGCGGTCTTCACGTAGTCTGATGTCGTGGTACGTTCGATCGAAATGCCCTTGGCCTTCAATTCGGCGAGCTGATCGTCCAGGCCGGACACCAGGAATGTGACCGAGGACAATCCTGCACGCTCTGTGTCTTGAAACACTTGAATCCATCCACCGTCCGCGAGCTTCCACTCGGCCAAGCCCTCCATCGGTCGAGCGTCGGCAGGGCGGGAAAGCAATTGCTGGTACCAGGCTTCCGCGGTCGTGAGATCGCTGACCATGATTCCTGCGAGAGCATTAACAATTGCCATGAAAGACTCCCGTTCCAGACTAGGCTCATTCCTTCTGCGGACCGCTTTGGAAAGGCAACTGAACTCCGATCTCCAGCAGCGTCTTGAGACCGCTGACACCTCACTCCAGCTACCGCCCGCCCCCGTCGACTCGCCCTCACCCGCGAACATCGCCGTAAGCTTTGGCGCGCCACTGACATCGTGCGTCACCGTGAGCTTCGTAACGCCGCCTCTGGCCTGCTGAATCTCGTACATGAGGCGCGTGAATCCCTCGGCTGCCATCCGGGTCCATCAGCAGACGCCAGGTCTGGACGAGCCTGCGCGGAGCGTTTGCCTCGATCACCTCACCATCGATGATGACGTCTGGCATGCCCAGCGCCTTCATTACCTCGTTTGGATAGGATCGGAATTTGCCCCCCGCACATAGTTCGTATTCGACCAGCGGAGCGTAGCCGAACTTCTCGGTCCACTCGGGCTTGGTGATCGCGTCCCAGCTGGCCCGGGGCGTCGCTTTGATGTACACACGGTCACTTGAACGGTCTCGGTGGTCTCCGCCGTAGGAGTCATGACTTCTTCTCCTTTTCCACTTGGTTTGACGCGGCCCGCCAAGCAGGCGCAGTCCCTGGATACGAACTGCGCCGGATGACGACGCTTTCTACTCGTCTGCGAGATTCGAGACAGTCCCTGTTCCGGATGGCAATGGGTACTCTCAGTTCGATTCGGTACCCGCTATACGAGCGTGCGACGACCGCTCAGCGACCCCACGAGGAAGAGCACGATGGCAACGACCAACAGCACATGAACGAATGCGCCGCCGGTGTAGATCCCGACGAATCCGAGCAACCATGCAATCAGCAAAACTACAGCTATGGTGTACAGCATCGCGATCGCTCCTTTTTGATGTGCGAGTCGTCTCTCGCCCAATGAGCATGGGCGGAGGCGTCTACGACTCCTCTACCCACAAGCATGCTGCAAATGCGGGCGAATGCCTGTCCAGTTGAGGACACCCGCATCGTCAACTCGCCTTTCGGCGGGCTTTGCCCGGTATCCACCCAACTCGAGATCTCTCACACCAGAGACGTACGGGAGAAATCGGCGTACGATCGATCCATGAACGGTTTTGGCGCGATCGAGGGGCTCGCCCGTATGGGCTTCTTGGTGAAGGGTGTCCTCTACATGGTCATCGGCGCACTGGCCCTTCAGGTCGCAGCCAATGCAGGCGGACGCGTCACGGGGACGCGCGGCGCACTCACGACCGTCCTCGGACAACCATTCGGCCATACGCTGCTGCTCGTCGCCGCCATTGGGCTTCTCGGCTACGCCGCCTGGCGCGTCCTCCAAGGTCTCTTCGATCCAGACCGTCTGGGCCACGAGTGGCGCGGCCTCGCGATCCGTGCGACCTTCGTCGTCCGCGGGGTCATGCACGCGGTGCTCGGTTGGCAGGCGTTCCGCCTCTATCGTGGTCTGTCGGGCTCGTCGGGGACCAGCGAGCGTGACGTGGCCACCGAGGCATTTCAATGGCCGCTCGGTGATTGGCTCGTGGTGCTCGCGGGGCTCGGCCTCATCGGCTTCGCCGTGCAGCAGGTCTATGCGGCGGTCACCTGCCGATTGGAGCGCAATCTCGATGTCGAACAGATGCGACGCGAGGCTGGCGAGTGGGCAGTGGGCCTCAGCCGGTTCGGCGTGGCGGCACGCGCCGTTGTTTTTGCGCTGCTCGGATGGGCCATCGTCGTCGCCGGTTGGTTCCGCGATCCGTCGGAGGTCGGCACCACGGCCTCGTCATTCCGCACGCTCGCTGCACAACCGGGAGGGCTGGGCCGTTGGCTTCTCGGCGCGACCGCAGCAGGATTCGTCGCCTACGGCTTCTATGAGATCATCCATGCGCGCTATCTCCATATCCGACGCGTCCGGTGAGATCGCACCTGTAGGCCGTGGGAACTACGTGGGCTGACACGCGCGCCTGAGGCAAGCAACATCCGAACGCCCTTCGGCGACTCAGTCTCGGCACGCGGTGAGCCGACGGCTTCGGATCTGCCAGACGGGTGGGGTCTGGTAGACGGCTAGCCGCTTCCGCACTGTCGGCATGCTGTTTCCACAATGGCGCGGGCTCAGCCGAGAACTGGAACAATCGATGACCGGCAAGGCGCGCGGCGCCGTGACGCGTGAGCTGGAGTCGGTTCTTGGTGGCGACGCGAGTGGCGTGCAGATCGTCCTCGACTCCGGTACCGCGCACGTCGGTCTGCTCGCGCAGGCCGACGCGACGGGCGCCGGAGTGATCGTCACGGGGTTTGGACAAGTAGCGGAGCAGGTCGCGCGTCATGCTTCGGTGCCGGTCCTGGTCGCGCGGGGATCACCGCGTGGCGCCGTCGTGGGCGCGACGGACTTCTCCGATCCATCGCTACCGGTGTTGAACGCTGCCGCGTCAGAGGCAAAGCGGCGCCAGTCATCGCTGCATTTGATTCATGCGCTCGACATCCGACTCTACGCGCTCGGGAGCGCTTCCGGTGCCGCCATACGCGACCTCGCGGATTCCTCGGCGATCGCGCTCGAAGGGCTCGACGAGCTTCGTTCGGCAGCCGATGTTCGTCTGCGTGATACGCTGCAACAGTTCGCGGTCGAGGGTCAGACGAGCGTCATCTCGGGCCATGCCGTACATGCAATTGTGAGCTACGCCGAAAGCGTCGGCGCCGAGCTTGTTGTGGTCGGCACTCATGGCCGTAGCGGCTTCGCGCGGCTGACGCTCGGCAGTACGGCCTCCGGTGTCATCGACTCCTCTCCGTGCTCGGTCCTAGTTGTGCGGGTTGCCGGCAAATGACTGCTCGCCCTTCGATCGCCCGACTCGTCGTCATCAGTCCTGCGGCTGTCGTGGTCCTGTTGATTGGCCTTTTGGGCCATTCTCGGGACTTGGCAGGACGAAGCGGCGGCGCGGGCCGTTCCGCAGCCCGTAGCGCCGCGCGGGCCGCTGCGTCCGAGCGAACAAGCCACGATCGATCTGGTCGAGAAGACGCGCGTGTCAGTGGTCAACATCACGACTCAGGCGAAAGTCGTCGACAGATGGACTCGCAATGTGGTCAACATCGCGCGGGGCACCGGATCAGAATTCACGTGGAACGATCGCGGCCACCTCGTTACGAATTACCACGTCGTCGCGGACGGCTCGGGCGCGCAAGTGCGGTTGAGCGACGAACACGATGCGCAGTCCTCGCTGGTCGGCGTCAGCACATTGGCAGATTTGTGCGGCTGACGGTGCTCCGGGATGGTCGCAATACAGACCTCAGCGTCACGCTGCAGGCCGGACAGCAGGAAGTCCGCCTCGGCGCCTCTCATTCCAAGTCCGCCTGATCGCCATCGAGCGTTTCACGACCTCGATGGTCCGGGAAAGGTGAATAAATGACCTGGTCATGGAAACTGACGCGGATCGCGGGGATCGACGTATACGTGCATGCGACGTTCGTGATCGTCGTCGCATGGATCGGACTCCTGCATTGGAACCAGAGTCACAGCCTGGCGGCGGTGGTCGAAGGCGTGGGGTTCATCCTCGCGCTGTTCGCATGCATCGTGCTCCACGAGTACGGGCACGCCTTGACCGCGCGTCGTTACGGCATTCGCACCCGCGATATCACCTTGCTTCCCATCGGAGGTATGGCGCGACTCGAGCGGATGCCAGAAGAGCCGCTGCAGGAGCTCTGGGTGGCGCTCGCCGGACCTGCCGTGAACGGGGTGATCGCCCTGTTTCTGTTTGGCTGGCTGAGGGCCTCCGGCCAGTGGCCACCCGTTGGTGGATTGGGTGTGGCCAGCGGTGGATTCGTCGAGCGCGTCATGCTTGCAAACGTCTTCTTGGCGGGCTTCAATCTGCTGCCCGCGTTCCCGATGGACGGCGGTCGCGTGCTCCGCGCGCTGTTGGCGACGCGAATGGAATACACGCGAGCGACACAGCATGCCGCATCCATCGGTCAGGGCATGGCGATCCTGTTCGGCTTTCTGGGCCTGCAGGGCAATCCGATGCTGATCTTCATCGCCCTGTTCGTGTGGATCGGCGCGGGACAAGAGGCGAGCATGGTTCAGATGAAATCGGCGCTCGCTGGCATTCCGGTCCGCCGCGCAATGCTTACCCACTTTCGTACGTTGAGGCCGGCAAGCACGCTCGGCGACGCGGCGGATCTCGTGTTGTCGGGCTCGCAACAGGACTTTCCGGTCATGGACGACGGTCGGCTCGAAGGTATTCTCACGCGGAGTGATTTACTCGCGGCATTGTCGCGAAGCGGCAGGAACGCGGCCGTCGGCGACCACATGGAACGGGACTGTCCGACGGCGGATACCTCCGAAATGCTCGAGACGGTGCTCGCGCGACTTCGAGGTCGCGACTGCCACACTGTCCCGGTTATGGAGCGCGGCGCTCTGGTCGGCCTTGTAACGATGGATAACGTTGGCGAGTTCCTGATGATTCAGGCGGCCGAACGAAAAAACACGGAAGCCCCGATGGTGGCGTAATCTGCTCGCCGAACCTGCCATGCGACAACCTCAGACACAATCACTGAGGCCATTCTGCTGACGGCAGTCGGCGTCATTCCAACGCCGTGGGGAGATTGCTCAATAGGATGCGTCAATCGCGGCAGGTCTTTAACCTCCGCGCTCAGACGCGGTGAAGACAGGACCGGCGCGTGGTGCGCGTGATGGGCGCGTTCACTGCAACGAGCGTGGCTACGTAGTCGTGAGCAATATGGACACCACGACGAACAACACCAAAACACGGTCGCACGTCCGATACAGCGCGTAATGTCCGATAACTCTGTCGGAGCCCTTAAACGCTACGCGGCACGGTAGTAGTAGTTCAGCACGCCACCAATCCGTTGGCGGCGGCAAATACGTCCGTGGCCATCCGCTCGCCCGAGCGGCTGAATCAACTCGTTGCCGATGCCTTGATGATTCCGCTCGGCATGGTAGTGGGTGACGAACTCGGCGATTGTGCGTCGAAGATGTCGCTCCCCCAATGGGATCACGCGCGCAAGGCACTCCTCCTTGATCGACCGAACGAACCGCTCCGCGTACGCGTTGCAGTTCGGTGCCCGGAACGGCGTCTGAACGATCCGAACGCCCTCTTGTTCGAGGAATTCCAACACGGCACTGCTCCACTTCCGATCACGGTCGCATATCAACACGCAACCGTCGGCCAAGACTCCGTCAATCGCATTCGACAGGCTGCGTATGGCTTGCACCAGGAAGGCTTGATCGGGCGACGGAGTGGAGCTCGCCACGTGGACACGCCGCGAGTGCAACTCGATGACGAAGAGTGTGTAGTACGTCACTAACCCGCGGGCGGTCCACACCTCCGTTGTGAAGAAGTCTGCTGCGAGGAGCGCGGGCCAATGCGCGCGGAGAAACGTGCGCCAGGTCATCGGCCGCTCACGGCTGGGTGGAATGCCTTCCGCCCGGAGGATGCTCGCAATCGTCGATCGTGCCACGCGATGGCCAACGTTCTTCAGCGCTCCCTGAATACGGGTGTAGCCCCACATCGGATTCTCCGTCGTCATCCGAACCACGAGGCGCCGAATCTCAGTGAGCACTCCAGGCCGCCCTGGTCGTCGCCGAACGTAGGTCCACTTCCGCGCAACCAGGTCGCGATGCCATCGAAGAATCGTGTCCGGCGTGACGAGTGTCGCCACCTCTCGCAGAACGCCGCGGCCAAGTCGCTGTCCCAGTACCGCGAGCCGCCCTCGTTGGGCATCGTCCAACCGCAGCCGGCGTCCACACAGTTGGGATTTCAGCGTGCGATTCTCCTCGCGAAGGAACGCGATCACATCGCGGTGCTCACGATCGAGCCATCCGAGCACCGCCGCAAGGAGCATCTGTAACGGAATCACGGGATTAATCTACGCCAAGGTGCAGCCTGACTTTTCGGACACTACGGGTGCAGGACGACGTGGCGGGGGTCGTGGCGCGGAGCGCACGCGAAGTCGAACGCTTCGCCACGGCCTCCTCAACTCGATCGCTCTAGTCCAGAGCCGCTTTCACAAACAGTGTAGCGGCGGGTCTTCAGGCCCGCCGTCGCAACGAGCGATTTGATCAAGGCGGGTCTAAAGACCCGCCTCTACACGACGGTTGAAAATGGCCTTAAGCCAAGGCCGGCGCGGATTCGCCAAACTGGATGGCGTACAGCTCAGCATAAAACCCGCCGGCCGCCAGCAGTTCGTCGTGGGTGCCGCGCTCCGCGAGCTGCTGCGTCCTTCACGACGAAGATCGTGTCGGCGCTGCACGGATCGTCGCCAGGTGGTGCGCGATGACGATCGACGTCTTGCCCTTCATCAGACGTTCCAGCGCTTCGAACACCGCCTGTTCGGACTGCGCGTCGAGTCCGGAGGTCGGCTCGTCCAGGATGAGGATCGGCGTGTTGCGGATCACCGCCCGGGCGATGGCGATGCGCTGGCGCTGGCCGCCGGACAGCGTCACGCCGCGCTCGCCGACCATCGTGTCGTAGCCCTCCGGCATCTCCTTGATGAACTCGTGCGGCGTTGGCCAGTTCCGCGGCGCGGACGATCTCGGCGCGGGTGCGCTTCCGGCCGGCCGTAGGCGATGTTCTCCCAGATCGGCGCGTGGAACAGCAGCGTGTCCTGCAGCACGAAGCTGATCTGGTCGCGCAGCGATCGCATCGTGACGCGCCGGATGTCCGTGCCGTCGATCGTGACGCGCCCGACGACCGGATCGTAGAAGCGCGCGACCAGGTTGATGATGGTCGTCTTGCCGCCGCCCGGTCGGGCCGACGAAGGCGGCGACCTGTCCCGGCTCGATCGCGAAGCTGACGTCCTTCAGAATCGGCTGGTCCGGCGCCGTAGCCGAACGACACGTGATCGAACTCGATCGCGCCCTTGAACCTCGGCGCCCGCCGAGCGTGCGGCAGGTCGCGCACGCCGCTCTCGGTCTCCAGCACCTCGCGTATCCGCTCGAAGCCGACGCCCGCCTTGGAGACCGTGTCGGTCATCTTCGACAGATCTCGCATCGGCTTGTACATCTTGCCCAGGTAGAGCAGAAAGACGACCAGCGCGCCGGCGGTCAGCTCGCCCGGCCAGGACCAGCCGCGCGCCGTACCCGAGCATCAGGCAGGTGCCGATCGCCACGATGATCTCGACGACCGGCGACAGCTTCATCTTGATGCTGCGCGCCAGCAGCGCCGCCTCGACGTTGTCCAGGCTCTGGACGCTCGAATCGGCGCTCCTCGTAGTCCTCGCGGGCAAACGCCTTGACCACGCGGATCGACGAGAACACCTCCTGCGACCATCGACAGCAGTTCGCTTTCCTTCTTCCGGACGTCGCGCGACGCCTTCTTGATCCGCCGCGTAAAGACGTAGACCACCAGGAAGAGCACGGCGCGATCGACAGCGAGATCAGCGTGAAACGCCAGTTCAGGTAGAGCATGACGCCGAGGATGCCGACCAGGGTGAGGACGTTGATCACGATGCCGAGCAGCGCGGAGGTGACGAAGTCCTGAATGCGTGTCGATGTCGCTGGTGACGCGGCCGATGAGATCGCCCGTTCGCTTCTCGTCGTGTTCGGCGAGCGACAGCCGATGAATGTGGTGATACAGCGTCCGCCGCAGGTCGTGCATGACCCATTGGCCGACGTTCGTCGTGAGATAGGTTTTCAGGTACGAGCTGACCGCGCCGACGACGGCGATGACCGCCACCGCGATCACCGCGAAGTTGAGGATGGCGAGCTTGCCGTTGCCGATCCAGCCGACCACGGCACCATCCAGCCGGGCAGGGTCTGGACTGCAGCAGATAGTCGAGGACGATCTTTAGCGGCCACGGCTCGAGCAGCGCCGCCACGGCCTCGCCCCCCGCTGCCCCGAGCGCCACGCTCATGGACTTCCAGTGAGGCCGCAGCAGGCCCAGGATGCTGAGCGCGTTGCGGGCGGGTGGCGCGTTGGGGGGGACCTCCATCCTGAAACCGCGCGACATGGACAGGTACACGATCACCCCATACCAGGCCGACATCCGCGAAGCCGAATAGATCGACACCTCGAACACCGGCGCGCATATGGCGTCGTGAGGTTGATTGCCGTCATCGTCTCGCGCAGTGGCACCTAACGACACGTCGACTCCAGGCATCGAGTGGCGTCGTGGACTGTCGCCACCGGGTCGATCACATCCGGGCCCGGGCGTGATCCGCTGTCGAGCCCGTGGTTCTGGATCCAGCTCCTTCACCGCGGCGATGCGCTGCATCAGCGCCTGGGTGTACCCTCTACGTCGGCGGGCGAAAAGCCGCTGGCGCGGAAGCCATCGCTGATCTGCGCGGCAGACAGTTGCCCGAGCTGCTGCCGATCCAGCGCGCGTCGGCGATCGGAATGTGCTTGACGATGCTCTCCATTCGCGTCCGGGCGCGATAGTTGGGCGACGTGCACAGCCAGGGAGGAAGAAGGGCCGGCTCTGCAGGACGAAATCGACGTGCTGTGGGTGTGACCTTGTCGATGAACCTGGTCTCCGCGTAGTCCTTCGAGATGCCTTGCTGCGAGCTGAGCGATGTTGCCCGTGCGGCCGAACTGGCGCCAAGATCGGTGATTTCGTACTCGCATACCGGCGGCGGTCTGCGGACGTCGCGTTGTTGACTTCCTTCAGATCCCAGTTGTTGATCAGCGCCATCATCACCCTGAGGCCGTTGAACTCGCGTGTTCCGATGAACGGATTGTTGTACCAGCTCCAGGTCGTCGATGGGCGTCTGTCGCGTTCGCGCTCCAGGCGTACGCCGCTGACGGTGTCGCCGCCCGACACGAACTCCTTGCCGCGGTCGAGCGGCGGCAGTCCCTGGACGCGGATGCTTGGCCGGTAATAAGTCTCGTCGACCAGGTAGCCGGCCGCCCAGAGCAGCCGCGCGGCGCAGTCTCTGACTTCACCTCTTCCCCGAGTTTCACCTTCCACCGGATGCCGTGTTCGTCTCTCGACCTCGAACTTCGGGGACGTTCCGCTGTCGATTCCTCGAGAAACGTGAACTCGTTGCCGGGCTCGCGCGCTTTTCCGCCAGGCCCGCCAAGAGGTTCAGGCGTCGATGATCGCCGCGGTCCTGCCAGATCACCGCGCGGGCCCTCGGCCTGCTGAGCGACAGGCGGGCACGAGGCACCAGGAACGCACAGGAGAGCGAGAGTTGCCTGCCGAGGACTTTCTGAAGAGTTGTTGCATCACGTCATATCCTAGTACGCGCCTGCCGGATGTCCGTCCCCTTTTGCACAGACGACGCTGAGACGGCACTGACGTAGCCTGGACAGGTGGGAGACCGTCCGTGAAACTGCTGATTCAACCCGAGGACGGGATCGCGCCGCTCGTGGCAGCGATCAAGAAAGCGAAGAAGAGCGTGGACATCGTCATCTTCCGGTTCGACCGCGCCGAGACTGGAGGGGCGCTGAAGGCCGCGGCCGAAGCGGGGCGTGTCGGTGACCGCGCTCATCGCCTTCGCAAACCATGGCGGCGAGAAGAGTCTCCGCAAGCTCGAGATGCGGCTGCTCGAAGCCGGGGTGACCGTGTCGAGGACGGCCGACGATCTCGTCCGCTATCACGACAAGCTGCTGATCATCGACCGTCGGGTGCTGTACGTGCTTGTCCTTCAACTTCACCCATCTCGACATCGATCACAGCCGCGGCTTCGGTATCGTCACGCGGAAACACAAGCTCGTTCAGGAAGCGCTGAAGTTACTCGAAGCGGACAACGATCGCACGCCGTACGCAGGCCGGCCTTGACACCTTCGTCGTCAGCCCTGTCAACGCCCGCAAGCAGTTCCTCGCGCTGATTCAACGAGCGAAGAAAGAGTTGCTTATCTACGATCCCAAGATTGCTGACACCGGAGATGCTGCGCGCGCTGAACGAACGGGCCAAGCGCGGCGTGGACGTCAGGATCATCGGCACGATCGGGCGACAGCAGCGCGCACCTGAAGGTCCGCTTCGCTCAGCGGCTTTCGTCTGCATACGCGCACGATCATCGGCGATCGGCGTGAAGCGTTCGTGGGCAGTCAGAGCCTGCGGAAGGCCGAACTCGATTCGCGGCGCGAGGTCGGCGTGATCGTCCGTAACTCGAAAGTGGTGACCGGCTGACGACACCTTCGAAGCGGACTGGGGAGCGAAGGACGACGCAGAGACGATCCAGGCACGCCACACGAGCTCAAGAAGAAGCTGAAAGACATGGTCAAGAAGCTGTCGCCGCTCGACCCCCTCGTGAAGGAAGCGGTGGACGACGTGGTCTCGAAGGAGGGCAACACCGACCTGAACAAAGCAGAAGTGAAAGAGACGGTGAGAAGGCCGTGAAAGAAGCCGTCCGCGAGCGAGTCCAGGAGATGCTGAACGAATCGGCTGAGCAGTGATGGTGTTCAGCACAGACATTTTCGCCACCGCTCGAGACCCTCCAACCTTGAGCAGAGTCACCATCACTGGAGGCGATATGTCTGGCAAGAACACGACGACGCCGGTGTCGTCGGTGTCGCTGGCGTAGCGGCAGGCTTCGCCGCGGCGTTGCGTCGCGACGACCGGGGGCTGCGCGACCCTAGAAACTGAGCGACGCTACAACGTGCCCGATCTCACCCTACGCGAATCCTCGCCAGCGAGTCCCAGAGCCCAGCGACCCTCATGATCCACACCACGAGCGCGATAACCACCACCGCATTCAGAATCGACTTGACCGACCCAGCCATGGGGATGAACCGATTGACCAGCCAAAGAAGAACGCCGACGACGATCAGAGCTTCCACGAGTTGAATCAACGGCATGGTCAGCCTTCCTGTCCTCGCTCGCGGCGTACAACGCGTTGGTAACGCAACCCTCGAAAGACATGAAAGGTGACTTCAAGAAGCTGGTGAACGGCGCGAAGGACACGGGCGAGAGAGTGGACGACGCACGGGAACGGGTCACGAAGATGGAGGCGGGGGAGACACCTATTTCGCCGGGCGCGCAGCCGCCATCAAGGGGATTCAGAACACAGACCTGCGCGAGAAGGGTCAGCAGCGGCTCGATGAGAGCAAGAAGGGGTATCCCGGAGTCCTGGCGTCGCTTCGGGAAGCTGGCCAGTCGCTCCAGAAGGTGCGGACCGATCTCGACAATCAGATCACGTTTCTTGGCAGCGATCTGACGCCCAGTGCGATGACCTCGCTCAAACCAGAGGCGCAGAAGTTCAACGAGCGCGGGGCTGGGGCTCTCGCCAAGGTGGATCAGGCGATTACGACTGCCAACAAGTACTTCGATTCGTTGCGGCCCACCAAACCCTGATCAGTCGCTGCATGACGCAGGGGCAACGGATCAGCCCGGGCGTGCGGACGTCGAGTCACGCGCCCGGGGCCGCGACGCCTCAAGCGGCCACTGGCACGCTCTACCCTTTCCGGGGAATCAGGCGTCAGGCTGGCGGACGGTCGGCACAGGATTGGCAGCAGCGGATCCTGGTTCGGCGAGCGAGGTGCGGAACGCCGTGCCGAACATTTCCCAGGCAGTGACGAAGAGCGCCGCCAGGATGGGGCCTAGGATGAAGCCCATCACGCCGAAGAAAAGGAGGCCGCCGAGCGTGGAGAAAAAGATGAGCAGGTCGTGCATTTTGGTGTCCTGGCCGACCAGCCGTGGCCGCAACAGGTTGTCCACGCTGCCGACGACGAGCCCGCAGAACGCGGCGAGGGCGATGCCTCGCCAGACCTCGCCTCCGCTGATAAGAATGATCGCCGCCGGCACCCAGATGAGCGCACCGCCGACGCCAGGGATGATCGACAGGACGGTCATCACCGTCCCCCAGAAGATCGCACCATCGAGACCCGCCGCCCAGAACGCCAGCCCTCCGAGTACGCCCTGAGCCACGCTTATCAGAATGGTGCCCTTCAGCGTCGCGCGGGTCACCGACACGAACTTCTCCAGCATGCGCTGCTTGTCGACCTCGGTGAGTGGGAGGTACGCCAGCACGCCCCGGAGTAGGCCCGGACCGCCGGTCAGGAAGAAGAACATCGTGTAGAGCAGCACGAAGAAATGAAAGATGAAGACCGCCGTGGCGCGTGTGGTGGCGGAGAGCGCGGCGAACAGGAACGCGCTCGTGCTGCCAACGAGCTCGCCTGCCTTGATGAGGATCTGTGACCGGTAGGGCGCGATGCGATGGTAGCCAGGGATGGCGCGCAGCCGGCTATCGAGCTCGCCCGGCTGATCCACGAGTTGCTGGAGGCGCGGCCGGATGGTCTCGGTGACCCTCAGCGCTTCGTTCGCGCCGGCTCCGAGCACGACGAGCAGTGGTGCGATCACCAGCGCGAGCAGCAGCACGAGCGTCGCGACGGCGGTCAGTGCCCGACGGCCCCGGAAGTGGCCCAGCAGCCATTGATACACGGGGTAGCTCAGTCCCGCGAAGATGGCCGCCAGCAGGATCGTCAGCAGGAACGTGCGGATCATGGCCACGAACGCCGCCGAGATCGCCGTGACCATCAGCAGCAGAAAGGCCTGGCGGAAGCGCGTCTCTGTCATGGGCTGGCCGGAACACCGTCACCCGTTCGCGACGAGCCGTGTTCTGCGAGACCCATCCCCACGAGAGTACCAGCCATGCCGCGCACGCGAATGTTCCAAAACGGACATCGGCAGGCCGACCTGAAGGTCGGCCTCTACGACGGGAGGCTGCCGCACGAGGCGTGTGCACCGCGGTCGTCGATAGCTACTCGTTCGTCAATCGCGGCGCCTACAGGATCGATGACATGTTCAAAACGGCACTGACGAGTCGCGTCACACGACGTAGGCTCTGCACATGAAACGACTACTGATCCTGACGCTTGGCGCTGCGCTTGCCGGCAGCGCGTGTGGTACCACGGCATCGGATGCCACTGACACGCCACTGCCTGCCGAGAATCGCGGCGCCGCGGGCGCATCAAACACGCCGCCGAGAGCAAGCGCCGCCAGTCCGATCAGAGCCCAGGTCGGACCCGTGTACCGGGAGGTGACGATTCCCGCCGGCACCGCGCTGCCGTTGGCCTTGACGAGCTCGGTCGCGTCCGATACGAGCGTTGTCGAGGATCCGGTCACCGCCGAGCTCACGAGTCCGATCACGATTGACGGCCGTGACGTGCTGCCCACCGGCGCCCGGCTCGCCGGTGTCGTCACCGGCGTCGAGGATTCGGGCCGCGTGAAAGGGCGGGCGATGATCGCGTTCCGATTCACGTCATTACGCACCGCGGACATGCGCTACGACGTCCAGTCCGAGCCGCTGTCGCACCTGGCCGACGCCACGAAAGGGGAGGACGCCGCGAAGATCGGCATCGGCGCCGGCGCCGGCGCCATCGTCGGGGGCATCCTGGGCGGGAAGGACGGCGCGGCAAAAGGCGGGGCTGTGGGTGGCGCCGCCGGGACCGGTGTCGTGCTCGCCACGAAGGGACGGGAAGTGCGCCTCGGACCTGGTGCGGACGCTACGACGCGGCTCACGGCGCCGTTGATCGTGCGCGTCAGCAGGAGCTGAGCGGAGCCCTCATGAAACCGGTGGCCGGCGGAATGGCACTGCTCCGCTGATGGAGCTGCGTTTCCAGAAAGGTGCCGAGTCGCCCAAACGGCGTGGGCTCCGGCATGGCGTGCGAACAACCGTTCCACGTCTGTCGCGGTTCGCTGTCGAGCACCTGGCTCTGTTGCCGCTGGGCGCGTTGATCGCCCTGGTGTGGGTGAACACGGCGCCCGAGAGCTACCGCGCCTTCACCAGTGCGATGTCGTTTGCGGTCAACGACGTTGCGATGGTGCTCTTCTTTGCGCTGATGACCAAAGAGGTCGTCGAAGCCACGGCGCCTGGCGGTGTGCTTCATCCGTGGCGACGAGCTATGCTGCCGGTGTGTGCGTCGATCGGCGCAGCAGCCGTGCCAGCGCTCATGTATGTTCGCATCGTCGACGCATTCGACGAACCACGGCTGTCCATCGGCTGGCCTGTTTCCCTGTCGATGGATCTCGCCATCGCCTATTTCGTCGCGCGACTCATCTTCCGGACGCATCCCGTGATTCCGTTCCTGCTTCTTCTCGGAATCGCCTCCGACACGCTCGGGTTCCTGAGCATCGCAGTGTTCAATCAGACGAGAGAGGTTCACTTCGCGAATGGCGCGCTCATCCTGGCCGGAGCGATCGGCATCGCTGCCGGACTGCGTTGGTCGCGCGTCCGCAGCTTCTGGCCATATCTGCTCGCCGCAGGCAGCGTTTCATGGGTCGGATTTTTCTGGATCGGCCTGCATCCGGCGCTTGCGCTGGTTCCGATCATGCCGTTTCTGCCTCACGCCGCACGCGATCCGGGGTTCTTCGTTGATGCACGCCCCAACGCGAGAGATACGTTGAGTCAATTCGAGCGGTGGTGGAAGTGCCCTTGGCCAGGTGGCGCTGTTCTTTTTTGGACTCGTCAATGCCGGCGTGCCAATGGGCGCGCTTGAACCAGGTACGTGGGGACTGCCGATTGCTGTCATTGTCGGCAAACCCCTCGGCGTTCTCTTCGGGGTCGGCCTCGCCCGTCTCGGTGGTCTACACCTTCCGCCCAGGGTCGGCTGGCGAGAACTGCTTGTCGGTGGACTCATCGCCGCGATGGGATTCAGCGTCGGGTTGTTCTTCTGTGATGCGATGTTGCCGCCGGGTCAGCTGCGCTCAGAAATGCGCATGAGTGTGCTTCTGAGCCTCGTGGGAGCGCCGCTCGCGCTCGTGGCGGCGAGGCTCTTGCGCGTGGGGAGGTTCTCAGGAGAGGGCTCGACGGGATAGTCGCGCTGGACTGACGCGCCCATCCCCTCGCGGACGTCTGGGGGCGCGTCGGCATCCGCTCGGCTCGCACGGTGAATCGCTTCGGGGCGTTGCCGATGAAGTTGAAGGGATAACAACTGATCAAGGTGAGCATCGACACAGGCGTGGTTCGCAGACACGCAGTCGGATGACGTTTTCTCCTGAACTCATCATCCGCGAAGTCGGACCGAGTTTTCGGTGCAGCCATCAGCCCGTAATGTCCGATAACTCCGTCGAAGTCGGTTGGCGCTACGCGGCACGGTATCAATAGTTCAGCACGCCACCAATCCGTTGGCGGCGGCGAACACGTCCTTGGCGATCCGCTCGCCCGAGCGGCTGAATCAACTCGTTACCGATGCCTTGATGATTCCTCTCAGCATGGTAGTGGGTGACGAACTCGGCAATCGTGCGTCGAAGATGTCGCTCCCCCAACGGAATTACGCGCGGAAGGCACTCCTCCTTGATCGACCGAACGAACCGCTCTGCGTACGCGTTGCAGTTCGGTGCTCTGAACGGCGTCTGAATGATCCGAACTCCCTCCTGCTCGAGGAACTCCAGCACGCCACGACTCCATCTTCGATCGCGATCGCAGATCAAGACGCAACCATTAGCCAAGACACCGTCAATCGCGTTCGCCAGGCTGCGCATGCCTTGCAGCACAAAGGCCTCGTCGGGAAACGGAGTGGAGCCCGCCAAGCGGCCACGCCGCGACTGCAGCTCGATGACGAAGACTGTGTAGTACGTCACTAACCCGCGTACGGTCCAAACCTCCGTGGTGAAGAAGTCTGCCGCGATCAGGGCGGGCCAATGCGCGTGGAGAAACGTGCGCCAGGTCATCGGCCGCTCACGGCTGGGTGGAATGCCTGCAGCTTTCAGGATGCTCGCAATCGTGGATCGCGCCACGCGATGGCCAACGTTCTTCAGCGCTCCCTGAATACGGTGTAGCCCCATTTCGGATTTCCGTTGCCATCCGAACCACGAGGCGCCGAATTTCGGTGAGCACCCCGGCCGCCCTGGTCGCCGGCGTTACTACCGTCCATTTCCGCGCAACCAGTTCGCGAGCCATCGAAGAATCGTCTCTGGCGTGACGAGGGTCGCCACCTCTCGCAAAACGCCGCGTCCAAGTCGCCGCCCGAGCACCGCGAGCCGTCGTCGTTGGGCATCGTCCAACCGTAACCGCCGTCCCGTCCAGGTGGGATTTCAGCACACGATTCTCCTCACGAAGAACGCAATCACATCGAGTTGCTCACAGCTCGAACCATCCGAGCACCGCCGCGAGGAGCATCTGTAACGGAATCACGAGGTGAGTCTAGCCGAGGCATGGCTGACTTTTCGGACACTACGGGCACCGGCGCTGCGGTGCAGGGACGCGGCTCGCGGTCACACGACGCGACGGCCGCTCACCAACCCGACCAGGAACAAGACGACCGCAATCACCAACAGAACGTGGATGAATGCGCCGATGGTGTAGCCACTCACCAACCCGAGCAGCCAGAGGATCAAGAGAACGACAGCAATGGTGTATAGCATCGGAGTGCTCCTTCCGAGTGGTTCCTGTGCATGAGGCATACCGAGTGGACGTTGCGGGTCCTGCCTTGGTCGCGGTTCCCCGCGAACCGCGCTGGCCGTGAATCTCCGGGAGTTCTCGCACCCCAGCGGAATTTTTCCCTACGCGCAGTACGCGCAGCAACGCCACCGCCTACTGCTGCTTCTCGACGACCACCCGCCCGGCAGCATTCAGGTAAACGCGATACTTGTTCCCGTCCTTACACGACGCGGCGTAGTCGGTCTCGGCCAGCTCCTTGGCGGCGATGACTTCGCCGCACGGCAATCCGTGGAGCGCGATCACCGCCGTCAAGTCCCTCTTGAGTGCCTCATCGTCGTCCGCAAACGACGGCACCACCAAGAACGCCGCCATCGACGAGCGATTGGGCCAATGCCACGGTGAATGTGTTCATGAATACTCCCGCGTTCAGCCTCGCAGGGTCCCCGAACTTCTTCGGGTCCGCGGGCAGGCCCCGAATCGCCTCGCGCGAGGACACGATCGCGGACGCGAGCTTCTGGTCTTCGTCCTGCAGCAACGACAGCACCTTCATCATCAACAGGTCGTTACGACCGTCGCAAATCCCTCATTGTGAGCGTCGCCGTGCCCTGGTAGAACTCGTCGAACAGGTCCAGCAGATCGTCGATCTGATTCTTGAGTGCGATTTTTGTGAAGACGCCCATAGCCTTTGTTGCCTTGAGCTCCTCCGTCATGGCGTTCAAGTCCAGCGGCGGCACTGCGGGCTTAGCGGCAGGCTGCGGCGTGCCTGGTGGTGTCGCCACGGCCTGGGGCTCAGGGCCCCCCGTGTCGTGCTCGACGCGGGCGCAGCCCGCGGTGAGGAGCAACAGTAGAACGGCAGCGTGATCGACGCCCATCGGCGGGTCCTCCCGATCCGATCCCCGAGCGCAGCGCTAGCTCGCCTTACTTCCGACGAGTAGGAGCCCGCCGCCGATCACAATCGCTCCCACGCCAGCCCACACCGGGACGTTGACCCTCTCCCTGTCCTGCACGGATATCTCAATCGGTCCAAGCTTGGCGTCATGGGTCTCCTTGGTGTAGCTGAAACCGCCATACATCAACCCCAGCACGCCGGCCACGATGAGCACGATGGCTGCAATTTTGAGTGGGTTCATCTCGTCTCCTTCTCCAAAGACATTCCCGGATCCCCTGTATGGCGGAGGCTCAACGCATCCTAAGACCACCGCCGACGCTTCCAGTGAGCCGGATCAACAGCACGATCAGCACAAGACCCAGCAGTCCGCCGCCGTAATGTGGCCCGCCCCAGCCTGCACGCGGGCCGTAATACGCGCCGCCACCACCAAGAAGCAACACCAACAAGACGATGATGAGAATCGTGGACATGACGTAACCCCTTTCCTTCTCGGCGCGGTTCCATCCACTGCGGCCTGTGCAATGAGTGAGCCACCACTGTGTGGCGAGTCGCGCTTGCCATGTGATGTCGCCGGGTCATGGCCCATCGCGATCGACGTGGACTCAGGGTGCCGGACAGATGTCGTCCGTTGTTGCCAGGTGAGCAGGCAGGCGGTTCCACGCGAATAATTTCGAGTGCCTTGGGAAATCTAGTCTTGGCACTCGCAGGCGGCCGTCTTGCGACGCGACTCGCGATGCCAGCCATCGATGATTGCTCTGTCGCCGGCGCGCGGAAACCGCAATTCCAGTCGATCAAGTCGCGGCGCGCCTGTCCGTCGCCAATATCGCGTCCGGGTAAAACTATTGACGTTGACATAGTAGGTGGCCGTGCTACGCGCGATGCAGCACGTCGTTCGGACCCTCGCTGCGATCCGATTCGCGTTGTCGACGCGTCGAGACCTCCTGCTCGAGATGCTTGCCCTGCGCCACCAATTGGCCGTCCTGGCGCGTTCGAATCGGCGCTTTCGACCGTCTGACCGTCTGCTGTGGCTGATCTTGCGACGGGTGTGGCCGCGGTGGCGCGACGCGCTGGTGCTGGTTCAGCCGGCCACCGTCGATCGGTGGCACCGCGATCGGTTCGTTCGCCGCTGGTGGCGCCGTTCGCGACGTCCTGGACGACCACGCATCGATTCGCCGTGTCGCGATCTCATTGGGCGCCTGGCTGAGGAGAATCGGCTGTGGGGCGCGCCGCGAATTCACGGCGAACTGCTCAAGCTCGGAGTCGTCGTCTCAGAACGCACGGTGTCGCGTTACCTGCGAGAACGGCCGAAGAGACCGTCACAGACCTGGCGCACATTTATCGCGAATCACCTCGGCCAGTTCGAATTCAATACGCAAGTGCTGTCACCGTACGTGTCGGGCGATGACCTCGTCGACGCGTCTCCCAGTACGTGTCGCTCAATTTCGTGCCGACCGGCTGCCTGCGTCGAGGCAATGCGCGCTGTTAGATGGGCGTGCCTCGGCCCGACGCCCAGGTCTTGGCTTACCTTGCACTCAGGATCACCTTCGCGACCGCACGGGCATGCGAAGGAGCGCCGGCCGGGCTCCGCCGAGGACTGGATTGCTTGCAGCCGACCACGGCGGGCGCGGTGAAGGTCGATTCGTTCCGCTCGAGCCGGGCAAACGGCAACCGTTGACGAGGGTCAGACCGTTGCGCCTCGCCGATCGCGATCGGAACAGGCGTCATCCGGACGCAAGCCGTCTTCGTTCGGTCTGCGCTGGGAACGTCTGCGTGCGTGAATCGCGAACGGTCGGAATATTGGCGAAGCACAGCCGCTCCCAAGACCATCAACAACGAATTGGGGACCTTGCGTGCGATTCTCCGACGTCACCGCCTGTGGGCGCAGATTGCTCCCGGACGTGAAACCGCTCCCGGTGCGAACTGATATCGGCATCGCACTCACGCAGGAACAAGAGGCCAAACTCCTCAAGGCGTGCGCGGCCAGCCGATCACGGTCGCTGCTGCCGGCGGTGACGCTCGCCATTCAGACCGGCCTTCGGGATGAGGAACTCCGGTCACTCAAATGGAAACAGATCGATCTACTCGCCCGAGCTGTGACGGTCGGTAAGTCCAAGACTGAGCACGGGACGGGCCGAGTGATCCCCCTGAACAAGACGGCGATGGCGGCCATCACCGAGTGGGCGCAGCAGTTTCCTGACCGGAAGCCAGCGCACTACGTGTTCCCGAGCGAGAAAGTGGGATTCAGCGGGAATGACGAGATCCCGCAGGTCTTCGATACCACCCCCTCGACCGCGATCACGTCGTGGAAGGTGGCATGGACCACGGCACGCACGACCGCCGGCGTGACCTGTCGAATGCACGACTTGCGGCACACCTGCATCACGCGCTTGCTTGAGCGGGGTGTTCCGCTCAGCGTCGTGGCATCTCTGATGGGTTGGAGTCCCGCGACCACGACACGCATGGCGAAGCGGTATGCCCACTTCGGCGACGCCACGCACCGTCAAGCGATGGAGAGCCTCGACCCTGTGCCGGTCACACCCCCGAGCGATACCGCCGCGGACGCTCCGCGAGACGTGCACTGACGCTGACTGGCGTCCCTCGACCTGCGATCACCAACAAGGCCCCGACTCTGTTTGAAGGGTCCCCACAAAATCCCCCACAGTCGACGCGAAGTGCGAAGAACCGATCACTGGAAGTTGTTGATTGGATTTGGCTCCTCGGGCTGGACTCGAACCAGCAACCCTCCGGTTAACAGCCGGATGCTCTGCCATTGAGCTACCGAGGAATGGCGGGGTGCACACCCGCGGCGCCGACCGCAGGGCAACCTGACGATCGTAGCGAAAGGCCCAGGCAGACGCAACATCCGACAGCCGGACGTACACTGAGATCATGAAATACGTGCTGCCGGCTCTCGCCCTTCTCGTGTCCGGAACGCTCGTCGCTGCACAGGAAAAAGAGGTGCCCAAGGACTCGCAGCGCATCACCATCCCAGGCTGCGTGGACGGCCGCACGTTTCGGATCGCGGCACGCGAGGGTCACGATCCCACGAGCGGAGATCTTCGACCGGGACGACGGTTCCGGCTGTCAGGATCGAAGGACATCCTCAAGGAGCTCGAGAAACGCGAAGGGCAGATGGTGCAGGTCACCGGTCTAGTGCGCAAGGCGGAACTGGCAGGACCAGGCGGCGTCTCCACTGGCGGCGGACGCGTGCGAATCGGTGGAGGAGCCCCGCAGTCTCAGGTCGGCGGCGGACCGAGTCTGAATGGAGTGACGACAGACGCGGTGCTCGACGTCGAAGGATGGGACGGCTTGCCTGAATCGTGTCCCGCGAAGTAGAGACGACACGAAGATCGCGACGAACAGGAAGGACACGAAGAACCTGGAGAGCTGAACTCTTCGTGTCTTCGTCGTCTTCGTGAACTTCGTGTCTATTTAGGAGCGTCGAGCGAGATCGGGAGCAGCGCTTCCACCTTGCCTTCGAGCGCCGTCGACCCCGCGGGGTACTTGCTGGACTTGAGCAGGAACGCCAGGATGTCCGCGACCTGTGCAGGCATCAACGTTCCGGGTGCGGTGGCGGGCATCGTCGTCTGCGTTTTCTCGTAGAGATCGCCGAGCGACTTCCCCTGCCAGTTCATCAGAAAATCTGCTCCCGCGAGCGGTGGCATGGGACCCGAGCCCTCGAGATTGTCACCGTGGCACGCAGCACACTGCTCTTTGTACGTCGCTTCGCCGCGCGTCGCCTGCTCTGCCGTGTAGACGCCTGCGCTGGCATTCCCCTGCGCGCCAAGCACCGCGTACGACACCGAAAGAATGAACCCACACACTGAGAGAATGGCTACTGTCTTCCGCATGATCTGATTTTACTTGGTTTTCGGTTTCTTCCGGCCGACCCGGCCTTTTTCGCCGGCCGTGAAGCCCAGTTGCACACCTGTGCCAATCAGGCTGAGCACGACCCACGCAATCGGCAACCACTGTCGATCGGGCGCTGGATTCAATGGGTAGAACACCCAGACGTCGTTCGTCGCGACTGCGGTTTTGGCCGCACGATCCCCTATCAGTGCCATCGCACCGACAATCATCGTCCACGCGCCGCCGAAGCCCGTGCTGATGATGATGACGTAGCGCTGGAGGTACATCGAAATCACGGCACCGGCGACCGCGCCGAAAACGATAACCAAGAAATGTGGTTCACGACCGCTTGCCGAAAACGCCAAATTGACGACGAGCACGCCAAGTCCGGCGCCAAAAAGGGCGACGCCGACGAAGTACGCGGCGACGAGTATCCCGGCGCCCAGAAGCCCACCCACGGTGGCCGCAATCACCATCGGCCCAGTATCACTGGCACCAAATACCGAACTGGCAATAGCCGCCCCAAGGATGAAGCCGGCAATGGCAAGCACAAGACGGAACATGCGGTAACCGAAGAAACAGGCCACGGTTCCGCCGAGAAGCAGCACGATGGCTGCCGGAAGTTGATACGAGGCTGGGAGCATTGTTGAATGCGTGATTATTGATCTTTGATTGGTTGTTGATTGGATGGTGATTGGGGCGTGATTCGCGGCAATCGCAAATCAAGAATCGCCAATCAACAACGAATCAACAATCAAAGATCGCCAAATCACAAATCGCGTCGCCCTTCCATGGCGCGAGTCATCGTCACTTCGTCCGCGTACTCGAGATCGGACCCCACCGGGATGCCCATGGCGATACGCGTCACCCGGACTCCCAACGGTTTGAGCAAGCGCGCCAGGTAAAGCGCAGTGGCTTCGCCTTCGACGGTTGGATTCGTCGCGAGGATCACTTCGTCCACACCGCCGGCGCCGACGCGTGTGAGCAGACCTTTGATCTTCAAGTCGTCAGGACCAACGCCGTGCAGCGGCGACAGCGCGCCCATCAGCACGTGATACAGGCCGCGGAACTCGCGCGTTTTCTCGACGACGGTCACGTTCTGCGGCTCCTCGACGACGCAGATCAGACGCTGGTCGCGCGTGGCGCCCGTGCAGTACACGCACGGGTCGGTGTCCGTGATGTTGTTGCAGGTCGAGCAGTAAGTGACGCGCTCCTTGACGTCGCGAATGGCGTCGCAGAGATGTTCGGCGTCCTCGCGCGGATGCCTCAGGATGTGAAAGGCCAGACGCTGGGCGCTCTTGGCTCCGATGCCGGGCAGCATCTGCAACTGCTCGACGAGCCTGGCTAAAGGCTCAGGCAGTGACACGACCGTCAACTCCCAACCGCGATTCGTGATTCCAACTCCCAACTCCCAACAAGGTCAGCGAGAACGCTTGGGAGTTGGTTCCTTGGGAGTTGGGAGTTGACATCGATCAGTTTCAAAAGAGTCCGGGAATCTTCAGGCCACCGAGCATACCCGACATCGATTGTCCGAGCTGCTCGTCGACTTTACGATGTGCGTCGTTGACGGCCGCGAGAATCAGATCCTGGAGCATCTCGACGTCTTCCTTCGACACCACTTCAGGATCGATGCGAAGGGACTGCAGCTGCTTGCTGCCGTTGACGACGACGGTGACCATGCCACCGCCGGCGCTGGCTTCGACGCGCATCTCGGCCATCCGCTTCTGCATCTGTTCCTGCATCTGCTTGGCCTGCTGCATGACGGTTGCGATATTCACATCTCCTCCACGTCGCGGATCTCAGCCGGGAAGACATCAAGTAAGGCCTGCACGCCCGTGGACTCGAGTGCTTCGGCCTTCAGATCTCTCTTCGGCGCCCCCGCCGGGGCGGCCGCCTTCGGCTCGGGGCTCACGGGCTCTCCATTGTCAGCGGCGGCCTGCACGGCAGAGACAACGATCTTGCGTCCTGACAGACGCTCTGCCGCGGCTTCGAGCCACGCGCGTGATTGATCGAACTGCTCGCGCAATGCTTTGTGCGCGGGGAGGAACGTGAAAGTCACGCGATCGTCGGCGACGTCGATCTTCTGTGCCTGCGCGACGACGGTGTTGTAGAAGAATCCCTTCCCGGAACGGATCTCCGCAAGCAATGCGTCCTTCAGGCTGATCGCCGGCGCAACCTTGTCGCTTGTCGGTGCCATCGCACTACCTGTCGGTGCGAGCTTGCTGCTTGTCGGTGCGATCTTGTTGCTTGTCGGTGCGAGCTTGTTGCTTGTCGGTGCGAGCTTGTCGCTTGTCGGTGCGAGCTTGTTGCTTGTCGGTGCGAGCTTGTCGCTTGTCGGTGCGAGCTTGCTGCTTGTCGGTGCGACCTTGCCGCTCGTCGGTGCGCTGATGGTTCGTGGTACCGATTTGATTCCGGCTCCGCCCATCTGCTCGAGCAACTCCGAGAGCGGCACCAGCTTCCTCAGGTGCATCCAGCGCAGCAGGATCATCTCGAAGTAGTAGCGCGGGTGCGAGACGTTGCGAATCTCCTGCTCCGCCGTCGAGAGCAGATCGAACGCACGCATCAGGTCCTCTTTCGAGAACTCGCGAGTCAGCACTGCCAGCCGCTCGCGCTCTTCGGGAGCGAGCTCGGCGTCGCCAACGCGTGACGGGTCGACCGTCATCACCATCATGTCGCGCACGACTTGCGAGAGCTCGCGGCAGACCAGTCTCAAATCGGTTCCTGATTCAACCGCGCGCTCAGTGAGTGCGAACGCGCGCGGACCGTCTTCGGCCACAACGGCGTCGATGACATCCATCAGCAGATCGCGACCCACCAGCCCGAGCACGGTCGAGACATCGTCGACGCCAACGGATTTGCCGGCGAACGCAATCACCTGATCGAGCGCGCTCTGCGCGTCGCGCATGCTACCCTCGGCCGCGCGCGCGATCAGTGCGAACGCGCTGTCCGAAGCCTCGATTTGCTCGGTCTCAGCGATTCGTTTGAGCTGATTCGTGATGTCCTTCGGCGAGATCGTCCTGAACTCGAATACCTGCGAGCGCGACAGGATCGTGTCCGGGATCTTGTGCAGCTCGGTCGTCGCCATCATGAAGACGGCGTGCGGCGGCGGCTCCTCAATCGACTTGAGCAGCGCGTTGAACGACGCGCTCGAGAGCTGATGCACCTCGTCGATGATGAACACCTTGTAGCGATCACGGGCCGGGGGAAACGCGAGCCCGGCAATGACGACCTCGCGAATGTTGTCGACGCCGGTGTGACTCGCCGCATCGATCTCGAGCACATCGAGGTCGCGCCCTTGCGCAATCTCGACGCACGCGTCGCAGACGCCGCACGGATCGGGGGTTGGTCCTTTTTCACAGTTGAGCGCGCGCGCCAGGATGCGTGCGGTCGTCGTCTTTCCGCATCCACGGGAACCGGCGAAGACGAACGCATGCGCAATGCGTTTGCTCGTAATCGCGTTGCGGAGCGTACGCGTCACCACCTCCTGCCCGACGACATCGTCGAAGCGCTGCGGGCGGTATTTGCGCGCGAGGACCTGATAGGACATGGAGAGGAGGCGTGGGTGCGACTCACCGCGACCCGGTGCACCTGCGGCACACTGCAGGGTCTACTTAGCGCTGCTGCCTTCCGGCCCTGACGCGGTTCGCAGGCTGGAGTTGCACAGGGTCCGGGCCGCGATGCGGCGCACCCACAACCGGGTACATCGGCGTCCCCGGCAAACATCAAGTGTAGCGTACGAACATGGTCCGGCTGAAGCGCGCAGGAGGACCTGAGGACCAGCCCCCACATGGTCCCTACAACAGCTGCTTTGCGAGTGATTCGTAGAGTTTGATGGCCGCCATCATCTCGTCGATGGCGAGATGCTCATCGTCGGTGTGCGCGACATGGATCGAGCCGGGTCCGATCAGCAGCGGCTTTCCCCAGCGCGTCAGCAGCGGAATGTCGGTCGTGTAGGGAAACACAGCGGTGTCCAGCCCAGGCACGGTGTGCATCAACACCGCCGGGATGTCGAGCACGTGCTCGAGGCTGACCAGCGATTCGACGACGTGCATCGCCTTGCGGACGGCATCGCCGCTCCCCACCGTTCTGAACGAGAGCTCTGCGGACGCGTGCGGCGAGACCACGTTGGGCGCCACTCCGCCTTCGATCAACCCGACGGTGTAATGCGTACGTCCGAGCCGCGGATCGTCCGGCAGCGTAACCCCTCGCAGCACCATCAGCGCATCGAGCAGCTTGTCGATCGCGGATTCACCGAGCTCAGGAAACGATGAATGCGCCGCACGCCCATAGGCGTGAAGCCGCACGCGCAGGAGGCCGCGGGTGGCTGCACCCAGCCGGTTGTCGGTCGGCTCACCGTTGATGAGATATCGAACCCCGTCCGGCGCGCTGTCGTTCGCGACGTTTGCACCGTCGCTTCCCCGCTCTTCGCCGACCACGAACAGCAGTGCGATCCGCGTTTCACCGGCAGCGCGAAGCGACTCCGCCGCCGCCACCTGCGCGGCCAGAATGCCTTTCGCGTCACAGGCGCCGCGACCGAACACCATCCCGCGTTCCTCTCGGCTCGGAAAGTATGGAGGAACGCAGTCGAAATGCGTCGAGAAGACAACCTGCGGCGCAGTATCAAGACGAGCGAAGACGTTGAATCGTCCGTCCGTTACCGGCTGTTCGGTGACGTGATAGCCAAGCTGGCGAAGCTCGCGAACGAGGACGCCTCCGACTTCGCCTTCACGGCCGGTCGTGGAGTCGATGTCGATAAGTCTGCGCGTCAGCGAAACGGGATCGACTGGCATGTGCTCGAGGCGACTTACCGAATCCAGCGCTCGAGCTCGGTTCGAGCGTCCGTCTTTTCGTCGCGGTACTTCACGATGACTGGAGTGGCGAGCGAGAGGCCCCATTCACGGCCTGCACCCACAGATACCTGTCGCGCGCCTGGCACAACAACGGCACCCTCGGGGACGACCAGCGGGTGTCCCGGCTCGGGCATGATGATGCGCTCGTTCGGCAGATCGTAGATTGGCGTCGAGCCCGTAATGATTGTGCCCGATGCCAGCACGGCTCGGCGCTTGATGATCGCGCCTTCATACACGCCGCAGCTGCCGCCGACGAGCACGTCGTCTTCAACGATGACCGGCATTGCCCCGACGGGTTCGATGACGCCGCCGATCTGCGCGGCGGCGCTCAGGTGCACGCGCTGACCGATCTGTGCGCACGATCCGACGAGTGCGTGCGAGTCAACGAGCGTCCCATCGCCGACGTAGGCACCGATGTTGATGAACATCGGCGGCATGCAGATGATGCCCTTCCCCAGGTAGGCGCCATCGCGAACAGAAGAACCACCCGGCACCAGGCGGACACGGTTCGCGATATCGAGTGGCTTCAGAGGAAGGGTGTCCTCGTCGAAGAAAGGCAGCCGCCCCTTGCCGATCCCCATGTCGACGAGATCACCGAAACGGAAGCCGAGCAGGATCCCCTGCTTGACCCAGACATTGACTCGCCAGCCCGTGGGTGACGCGGGATCGGGTTCAGCTGCGCGAACGCGGCCAGCAGCAAGCTCCGCTCGAAATTGTGCGAACAACTCGCGGGCAGCGTCTTTCGATGCGGCGCTGCCCTGCGAGAACAGCTCTGTAATGCTGTCCGCGAGACTCATCTACTGGCTGGACGCGAGGCGCGATTTACACACGCGCCGCGGCGCCGAGCATCTTCAGGTTCTGCAACACCTGCATCACCTTGTTACGGGTTGCGGCACTCGGGGGCACAATCGGCAACCGGTAGCTCTCTTCGATCAGTCCCATCGCCGCCATCGCGGCCTTGCACGGGATCGGGTTGGTCTCCGCAAAGTTGACCTGAATGAGCGGGAACAGCCAGTGATGCAGCTTGCGCGCGGCGGCGAAGTCGCCCTTCTCGCAGAGTTCAACGATCTGCGCCATCTCGGCGGGCGCTTCATTGGACGCCACCGAGATCACGCCCTTGCCGCCGATCGCCATCACGGCGACGGTCACCGGATCGTCGCCGCTCAGGACGATGAAGTCCGCGCGAGCACCGGAAATGATCTGTGACATCTGCGGCAGATCGGGCTGCTCCTTGATCGCCACGATGTTCGGAATCTCAGACAGCCGGAGCGTGGTATCCGCCGACATGTTCACGCCGGTGCGGCCCGGGACGTTGTAGAGCACGATCGGCAGCGACGTCGCTTCGGCGATCGCCTTGAAGTGCTGGTAAAGCCCTTCCTGCGTCGGCTTGTTGTAATACGGCGTCACCGAGAGCAGGCCATCGGCACCGACGCGCTCCATATCGCGAGCGAGTTCGATCACCTCCCGAGTGTCGTACCCGCCGGCACCTGCTAACACAGGCACTTTGCCCTTGGCCTCACCGAGCACCAGTTCCACCACCCGCAGCTTCTCGCGATGCGTCAGTGTCGGCGCCTCGCCCGTCGTCCCGCAGGGCGACAGGAAGTGCACGCCGGCTTCGACCTGCCTGCGGGCCAGACGCGTGACCGCTGCCTCATCGAGCGCACCGTCGCGAGTGAACGGTGTGATGAGTGCGGTGCCGACGCCAGTGAATGGAGTACGCATGGTGATCTCCTACCGCTTCCTGCCTACTTCTTGAGCACGTCCGGCATGGTGAACCAGCCGGTTCGCCCGTGGATCCATCGAGCCGCCAGCAAAGCGCCGCTCGCAAAGCCTCGGCGATCCCGTGCGCGGTGGACCAACTCGATCGTATCCGATGCGCTGTCGAATCCAACAGTGTGCGTGCCCGGGATCATACCTGCTCTCGCTGACGAGATGTCGATCGTCCGGTTGAATCCTGCGGCCACCATGGCGTCTCGAAGGAGCAGCGCCGTTCCAGACGGGGCGTCGCGCTTGGCAGCGTGATGGATCTCGTGAATCCACGTCCCGAATTGGGGCTGCGAAGTCATCAGCTTCGCCGCTTCGGCCACGACGAGTTGGAACACGTTCACACCGATGGAAAAATTGCCCGATGCAACGACGCCGATACCCGCTTGCTGGGCTTCGGCACGGAGCTGGTCGACGTGAGCATTCCAACCGGTCGTGCCGATGACTGCTGGCATGCGCCGAGAGGTGTACTGCTTGAAGTTAGACAGCAGCGCATCGGCGGTCGAGAAGTCGATCGCAACATCTGCATCGGCCCACTCGTCGCGCCCCTGATCGACGCGGCCGACGATCTCGAAGCCGTCCGCGGCAGCAAGCTCTTCGACCATGCGTCCCATCTTGCCGTAGCCGACGATCAGCAGCTTCATGGGCGCCTCGCTGGGACTCATGAGAAGAACTCCTCGTGAAGACGCTCCATCGCGTGCGGCAGATCGCCCTGACGCAACACAACCGTGATGTTCCGCCGCGAGGCCGCCTGCGAGATCATCCGGAGCGGAACCTCCTCGAACACACCGACGACACGAGCGGCCATCTCGGGCTCGTGCTGCAACACGTCGCCTACCGCGCACAGCAGAGACATGTTCCGCTCGACCGACACCGAGGCGAATTCGCTGAGCGCTTCCTCGATCTCATCGAGATGCCGTATGTCGTCTACGGTTACCGAGACGCTCACCTCGGAGGTCGTGACCATATCGACGGCCGTCGTGAAACGCTCGAAGACTTCGAACACCTGCCGCAAAAACCCGTAAGCGGCCAGCATTCGAGTCGACGTGATGTCGATGACCGTCACGTCTCGCTTCGATGCGAGACCGGTGAGACCTTTCCTGGTGGACGACCCTGCTTCGGTAATGAGCGTCCCGGCGGCAGCAGGCTTCCACGAGTTCAGGATGCGAACCGGGATGTTCCGTTCGACCGCGGGGAGAATGGTGCTCGGATGAAGCACCTTCGCACCGAAGTACGCCAGCTCGGCGGCCTCTGCGAACGACAGATGATCGACCAGCTTTGCATTCTTGATGACACGCGGGTCGGCGCTGAGCATGCCATCGACGTCGGTCCAGATCTGAATCTCCGACGCCTCGACTCCTGCCCCAACGAGCGCGCCCGAGTAGTCGGACCCACCACGGCCAAGCGTCGTGGTATGCCCTGCGAGTGTAGCGCCGACAAATCCGCCGAGCACTGCCACTCGACCACTGTCGAGGATCGGCCCGACAATCAAGCGCAGCCTGTCGTTGGTTTCCTTGCCCAACGGCGTGGCCCGTGTGTGCTCGTTGTTGGTCACAACCACCTGTCGCGCATCGACCCACTCCGCGTCAACCCCCGCAGAGGTCAACGCCGCAGCGATGATGCGCGATGAGAGGAGTTCGCCGACGGCTGCCACGACATCGAGCGTGCGGGGCGAGACCTCCCGCAGAACCGCCAGAGCCTTGATGACGTCGGTCAGATCATCGAGCTCGGCGTTGATCTGCGACACCAGCGGGTCCAGCGCAGGACCGCTCACGAGTTCGCGAGCGGTGGCGATGTGCCGTTCGCGAATCAACTGTGTCCTGGAGAGTGCCTCGGAAAGGTGAGAAGCGCCGGCTGAGTCCGCCACGCCGAGCAGCCCGTCAGTGACGCGACTCATCGCTGACACCACGACCGCAGGGCCGCGTGTATCGCGCGTCCGCGCCGCCCGTACAATCTCAATCAGGCGTCTGATAGCTTCGGGGTCGGCGACGGAGGTGCCGCCGAATTTCTGAACGACCATGTGAGGCGGGGACAACCGCCTCCGTAAGATTACTAGAAAACTCGACTATGATTCGCACCGATCATGGGCGCCGGCGGTGAACTGACGCAGGCGGCGGCGGACACACCACTCGACGATTCGGCCCGAGTGGGCGCGCGCGTTCACGCGGCAGATCGCTGGCTCGCTGCGCGGGTGCAGCGCATGATCGAGCCAGCGGCAGTGCGCCTGCAGTTGTGGGACAGCAGTTCCACCTATGCAGGCTCCCGCGAACCCATTGGCGATCTGCTGGTCGGCGATCGTCGAACGCTTCTCGGCCTGGCGCTCAACCCAGATCTCTGGTTCGGCGAGTCGTACATGATGGGCCGTCTCGAGGTTCGAGGGTCACTCGAACCGGTCGTCGAGGCGCTGACGGCGAACTCGCCACTCCGGCCTTCCTGGCTCCAGCGCCTGCGCATGACGTTCCCGCGCGGGAACTCGCTTTCGCACGCGCGCCACAACGTCCACCACCATTACGACCTCGGGAATCCGTTCTACCAGCTCTGGCTCGATCGGGAGTTGGTCTACACCTGTGCCTACTTCGAAGACCCCGCGATGTCGCTCGAGGACGCGCAGGTGGCGAAGCTGGATCTGGTGTGCCGGAAGCTGCGCCTGCGACCCGGAGAGACCGTCGTCGAGGCTGGCTGCGGGTGGGGTGCGCTTGCCATTCACATGGCGCGCAATTACGGCGTGAGCGTCAGGGCGTTCAATGTCTCGCGCGAGCAACTGGCATATGCGCGAGCGCGCGCGGCACGCGAAGGACTCAGCGATCGGGTCGAGTTCATTGACGACGACTACCGCAATGTGTCGGGCGAGTTCGACGCCTTTGTCTCAGTTGGGATGCTCGAGCATGTGGGGCCGCAGCACTATCACAGCCTCGCCGACGTGCTGCGTCGATGTCTGAAGCGCGACAACGGCCGCGGCCTGCTGCATTTCATCGGCCGCGACGTTCCACGCCCATTGAACGAGTGGATCCACCGCCGGATCTTTCCAGGCGCGTATCCACCGACGCTGGCGGAAGTGACGAGAGGCATCCTCGCGCCGGGCGGCATGTCGGTCATCGACGTGGAGAATCTGCGCCTGCACTATCGCGAGACGCTCGCGCACTGGAGCAATCGTTTCGCATCAGCCAAAGATCAAGTCCGCGCAACGTATGGCGAGGCGTTCCGGCGCGCGTGGGAGTTGTACCTCGCCGGCTCGCAGGCAGCGTTCGCAACTGGATGGATGCAGCTGTTCCAGGTGGTCTTCGTGCCTCGCGAAACGCCGCCACCCGCGTGGACTCGCGCCGACGTGTACGAATCCAAAGCCTAGAGTCCAGAGCCCAGAGCCGAAGATCACCCCATCGGCTTCGACGGGTCGCGTCCGCCCGCGGAGAGCCAGGGATAGCGCGCGGTGTCGAGCCCGGCGTAGTCGGGATCGAGATAGATGAAGCAGCGCTGAATCAGGGAGTCGCGCACTTCGAACACGTCGCACCACCGGCCTGCGTGCGTGACACCTGCGCGCCACGCTCCGTCCTTGTATTCACCAGCACTCGTGCCTTCGACGGCGAAGACGTCGGTGCCCGTCATGATCCAGTTGAACGTGGCGTAATCGTGGAGGATGTGCCTGATGCCAGCGCCGAAGTCTGTGAAGAGCTGCTGAATCTGCTTCTTGCCGGTGGCGAGCCCCCACTTCGGAAAGAACACCTGCGCATCCTCGGCGAAGAGATCCAGGATGCTGCCGCCACTCGACGTCACCCCCTTGTTGTCGAAGGCCTTCAGGTATTCGAGCGCCACCGACTTGCGCTGCTCGTCGGTCATCGACCCCCGGGTAATCGCCATCATCCACTCCTTTGAAGCTGCGTCGAAGGCGGCAAGTCTAACAGCCTGAGCGCCTGGATTGGCGCGTCAACCGGTGCGCGGTGAATCAGGTGGGGCTCGGGGCGCTCAGTTCCGGGAGATGCATTTCCCACCACTTGCGAGCGCGGTCGTCGTTCCACAGTGTGCCGACCCGGCATTCGCGCACGAGGTGAAGTACGGCCTGCGCGTCTTTCGGCCGGCGATCGGGATCTTTTTCGAGGCACGTCAGGATCAGCGCATCGAGTGCCGGAGGCACTGCGACTTCGGTTCGCTGTGATGGAGGCACGGGCGCCTCCTCGACGTGCTTGAGCAGCGTCTTCATCGGCGTCGTGCCCTCGAAAACCAGCTGACCTGTCAGCAGAAAGTACGCGACACATCCGAGGGCATAGATGTCCGCGCGCGGGTCGACCTCGGTCGCGGCGAGAATGACCTCTGGCGCCATGTAGGCCGGAGTGCCAGTGAGGCGCTCGCTGGTATCCATCGTGAGCCGAACGGCCTCGGCCCGGCGATCGCGGGCCAGACCGAAGTCGAGCACTTTCACGAAGTCGTACCGCAGTCCCTCGCGGCAGACGTAAATGTTCGATGGCTTGATGTCGCGATGCACGAGTCCCGCGACGTGCGCCTCGGCGAGCGACTCGCAGACCTGCTCGAGCAGATGCAGCACTCGTTCGGGCGGCAGCGGGCCGAAGTCGCGAACGAGCGTCTGCATATCGCGTCCGACCAGCAACTCCATCACGTAATAGAAGACGCCGGTATCGGAGATCCCGAAGTCGTAGAGATCGATTGTGTGAGGCGACCGCAGCGACGCCGTCGCTTGCGCTTCCCGCTCGAATCGTGCGAGCGCGACGCGGCGTGTCTGCTGATCGCCACCGAGCGCTTCGGGCCGAATCAGCTTGATCGCTGCGCGCCGTGCCAGCAGATGATGTCGGGCGCGCCAGACCTCACCCATCCCGCCCTGCCCGAGCCGCTCCTCGAGCTCGTAGCTTCCCACCTTGCGCGCCTGCTGCTGCGCGCTCCACACGAGGTGCGACAGGATGATGCTCAGGATCGACGATGAGAGCACGAAGACGTAGTTGCTGACGAAGACGATCAGCGCGTCAGTGGTGATCCACGCGGCGCGTGCGGCAGGAGAGAGAGCGGCGCCGATGCCCATCACGAGCGGAAACACGAAGCCGATGTGGATGAAGATCGGCAGCCCGCGTCGCCAATGCGTCGGGATCAGTGCGGCCCACACGAGCGCCACGATGGAGATGCCGTGCATGTACGGGCTGCGGATCCCACCGAGATGAATCGCCATGAGTGCAATGGCCAGTGCGGCTGCACCGAAGCTGACCACCAGCAGGCGAAAGAGCCAGACGACATGTGCTGTTTCTCGAAGGCTCGCGCGATACACACCAAGGAGCAGCAACTCGATCAGGACGCGGTACACCAGGAACAACCCGAAGGGCGCTCCGGGGTACGCGACAAAACACATGTAGGCATCGAGCGCGGTGAACGACGGCCAGGTCCAGAGTCCGATCCAGATCGCGCGGCCAACGACCTTGCGGTCGGCGGCCGCATCGAGGCTGACCAGTGCCTCGGAGGCGACTCGCAGCGCGCTGCGGGAGGGTCAGCGACATGTCCTGCCATTGACGTCGACGGGGGCATCTGACTGCTCGTGGCTTATACCATTGGCACAGCGACACGCGCCTCGAAGCAACCTCCTAAGTCACCCTGCCAGGGGATTTGCTGTCCGCCTCGGCTCTATCGGCCGATACCGCGGACATGGACGCCACGGGAAGCCCCCTGCTCGAACGGCCCCACGTCCCGCTGGCCATCGTCGGCGTCGTCCTCGTCTGGACGACCTCGATCGCAGGGTCTGGATTCAGCCTGCTCTCGCTTCCCTTCGCGCTCTGGTCCACCGTTCCCTACGCAGTTCTGTGGTTCGTCGGACGCCAGCTGCAGAAGCCGTGGCTGGTGCTCGGCGCGGGCACGAGCGCCCTTGCGGCCGATCTGGGCATCCGCGCGTCAGTTTTTCTCTGGCCGCGCGGGTCGACCGCGGCGATCGCGCTCGTCTTCTCTCCCGCGTACATCACCGCGTTCGTCATGCCGATCGGTGCGACCGTCGGCTGGCTGTGCGGACGGATCTGGCGATGGCACGCGGCGGGACGGCTGATTGTCACGACCATTAGTCCGATCGCGCTAGGCCTGCTGACCCTCGGACTGGCGCGGCCGGAGCTCTTTCCCACGACAGTCGTCAAGCGACGCGCGTTGCTCGAACGCGTCGGCCAGCCGCGCGTGGTGATCGGCGCGGAGACCTTCGAATCATTTCCCGTATCGACGAAAGCCGCCTGGTTTCTCATCAGCAATCTCGACGCTCAGCCCGGCGACGAGCTCGCCATCGTCGAACACGCAGGCGCGGATGTGATCGATAGCGCGTCGCGCGACGTCAAGCGTCACATCACGTTTGGCGGAGAACCCGGACGACTCTGGGGCTCGTTTTCGACACTGGTGCGCATGCCCGACGATCGTCTGGTCGTCGCACAAACCGGAGGCGGATTCTCTCGCACGCTGCTCCAGGATCTGAACGGTCAGGAGTTGTGGGAGTACCGTCCCAATCCCAGACTCGCTCCAGACACGCTTCGCCCGGCGGACCTCGATGGCGATGGCCGCGTGGAGTTTTACGCCGCCTCGTTCGCCGGCATCGCACGTCTTGATTCCGACGGGCGTGAGGTATGGCGGCGTCCGACGACGAACGCCGCTCTCCTCGAGATACTGCAGCGGACAAGTGAGAATCCCGCGTGGATCGTCACCGTCGAGTACCGGAGGCAGAGTGCTCGTGTGGGACGAGAATGGGCGACAGCTGACCGAGCTCGCAGTCACAGCAGAGACCTCACCTGTTGCCGTCGTGGACAGCTTCGCGGGACGAAGCTTCATCCATGGACGCAATGCCGCGCGCGCGTTCGATCTTCAGGGCAAGGCGCTGTTCGAAGTACCGCTCGGCGAGTTCACGCTCTCGACGGCTGCGGGCGTGCGCTTCTCGGCAAGCGAGAGGCCGCATCTTGCCTTCGTCGGCTCGACCGATCGCGACACCAACCGCTATCGGCTGCTGATCGTGGACTCGATGCGTCGCGTGGTCTACGACGAGGTCTTCGATAGCTATCCGCGAGTGCTGGTGGCGAGGCAGGCAGACGGTTCGGACACGCTGTTCGTGAGCGACGCACGCGGGCTACGGCAGCTGCGCCGCCGATAAACCGTGCGCCCAGGATGAAGTGACGCGAGCAAGACGACTTCGTAAGCGCGCATACGTAATCCGCCCACCCGACCGTTCGACATCTTCACAGAACGGCACTCCTCATTGAGCCTACTCGGCCGAGGAAAGCCCGTCGTCATTGCACTTGTGCTCGGCCGGGCGGGCTGGACCACGTCTTGCCTGAAATTGGGCCATGGAGATTTCTGTCATGCGACGCTTTTCGGTGTTCCTGGTCGTCTTCTTCGTCGTCCTCGCGAGCTTTGCCTGCGGTGGGTCACCGTCGAACCCGTCCGGGACGGGCACGCTCAATGTGCGGCTGACCGACAGCCCGTTCAGCGACGCGGGGGCCGTTCTGGTGACGTTCAGGGGAGTAAGGGCTCACCGAAGCGAAAGCGACTGGGCGCCAGTTCCGTTCGCAGACACAACATCCGTGACTCGCACGTGTGACCTGAAGAAACTCGAGAACGGTGCCGTAGACATTCTTGGGTCGGGACCACTCGTGACCGGGCACTATACGATGATCCGGCTGGTGGTCGAGAGCGCGAAGATCTACCAGGCGAAGTCACCCGCAGGACCGGCATGCGCATCCTCGATCACAATCGCCGGAGAGGAAGGCATCAACGTGCAGATCCCGTCGGGTGAGGTGAAGCTCAATCGTGGCTTCACACTCGAAGCCGACGCCACAACGACAATCGAACTCGACTTCGACGGCGACCGGTCAATCCGCGAGACCGGGAACGGCGTGTACATGATGAATCCAGTGATTGCCATCCTGAGCGTGACCCCGGCGACGCCGCCGCAGCCGTAGGCGAACGAACAATCGGTCGAATGCCTCGCCGATGGCTCAGAGCCCTCTGGTTCGGGAAGCAACGTCGTCAACAGCGACAACGGATCGTTCGCTACTTCGACTGCACATGGCTCAGCGCGTGGGGCGAGGAACACGCCCGCATCAGCAGCCTCAGCCCCACGGGCTGTTATATCGAAAGCCGTTTCTCGGTACCGCCAGAAGGCGCAGTGGTCCCGGATATCACCGTCACTCTGCCCACTGGAAGCATCATTCTTCAGGGAACGGTGATCGAGGCGACAAGGGGCATTGGATTTGCCGTGCGGTTCATCGAGCTTGACACGCACACACGCGATCGCCTGAGCGATCTCGTTGAAGACGCTCAACGTTAAGTGCGTCAACACCGACAATCGCCATCGGTTTTGTCTGTAGCGAACGAAGGCCACGTTTTCGATGCAACCCTCTCCCCGATTCTGAGCCGCCGACAGTTCGAGTCAGACGGCGATGATGATCAGGATCAGCACCAGGAGGCCGATGATGATAACCGTCGTCGAGAGCGTGATGTGTGACTGGCCGCCCACGAGCGCGTCGTTGACCGTCCGCGCTCGAGCCGCAATAACGCCCAACTCGACGTCGTCGAGCGTCGTGACTGCCGCTTCCGCACGCTTCAAGTCAAGACCGACTCGCCCAGCAAGATCACGCACCTGCTCGTTGTCGAGCACGCGCAGTATCGCCTCACGGTCGTCGCCTGTCTGCTGAACGTGGTCAGCAATCGCTTGATCGAGGATCGCTTGGTCTGCCGCATGCCTCTGCTGGGCGGAGACCGACGGCGATACGCCAAAAGCGCAGAGAAGCGCGATCACAGCTATCCGGGTTCCTCGCATGGCCATCTCCGTGTGCGTCGGCCGGTTCATCGACCGGCTGAGAACGACTCCTTCGGTCTGAACTCGTCGCTTTGTGTATCGGTCAGATGGCGAAGGAGCTACATCTCTCGCCGCGATCTGCCGTCACGGCCGGGAATGGCAGGTCTCCACGGGCGGCGGCACGCGGCCTCTGTGGGCAGGAAATGGGCGGGAGCTGTTCTACGCTACCCAGCTACTCCAGCTAATCAACCCCCGGCACCTTGTAGAACTCATCGAGGGTGTCATGGCGCCGGATCCCGAGCGCCTCGCGTTGAACCTCGAGATACCAGCGATACTTCAGCGCTCGCTCGCGAAGATCGCGGAACGCCGCGAATTCACGCTCGCGATCCGCGCCTGATACATGGCGCAGACGCTCGCGCGATGCCTGGAGCTGACGAATGAGCGATTCGAGCGTGCCGCTGATGCGTCGCAGCGCCGCGACGCGCTCCTCGTTCAGCTCGCGCAGCAGTTGTTGGTGTCCTTCTCGCCCCTGCCCGCTCCACATGCTCTTATTTTGACGCATGACAATTCCCAACCTCCAACGCCCCAAGCAGCGCAATCACTTGGGAGTTGGAAGTTGGGGATTGGAAGTTGACTGGCGCTAGAAGAGGTACTGCATCCCAATCTGCATCGTCCTGTTGCCAACGAGCGAGGTGATGTAGCCGAAGTCGGCGAGACTCGGGTTGGTCACCGCATTTCCGAGACGCGTGCGGTTGAGGATGTTGAACATCTCGACGCGCAGATCGAAGCGATGCGGAGTGCCGGCAACGTTGAAGCCCTTCCGGAACGACATGTTGATGTCCCAGAACCCAGGCTGGCGCAGAGAATTCTTCTCCTGCGTGGTCGCGAAGGTACCGGCCGCAGCTGGCCGGAACCCATTACGGTCGAACCAGACGGCGCGCGAGAGCGCCGGATCCCAATCAGTTCTCGCCGCCGTAGGATCGTCCAGCACCTGATCGTAGAACTGGTTGCCACTGCCTGGCCCGACGCCTGCGACATCCACGCCGGCTGGCGTGCGAATGTCGAACGGAGCACCCGACTGCGCCTGGAAGATCCCCGACACATCCCAGTTGCCAAGCACCCACCGCAACGGCGCCACTGACGACTCGAGCGACGGGAAGCGATAGCGCACCTGCGAGACGAGCACGTGCGGGCGATCGAGATCCGAGATGCCGTAGTACCCGCTGTCGTCATACGCGTTCGGCAGGATGTCGCCGCGGCCGCTGCCGTTGTCCGTGGTCCGCGAGAACGTATACGCGACGCTGAAGCCGACGCCGCGTGTCGAGCGCCGCTCGACCTGCGTCTGAAGGCTGTTGTACCTCGACCTGCCGGTCGTCTCGTACAGCGTGATACTGCCGTAGCCGAGATACGGACGGAGTGCGTTCGCGTTCACCCCAGGATTACGCTGAATCGTGCCGGCCTGCAGCTGGTTGATGTTGCGCGCGCGCTCCATGTTCGATGCGGAGCGACCGACGTACGAAAGTGCCCCCCGCATCGCCCACGGCAGCTCACGATCGACAGTCGCATTCCACGCCCACGACGTGGGGTTCGTGAAGTCGGGAGACTGCATGGCGCCAACGAGGGGGAAGTTCCGCGTCGAAGCGCCGCCAGGTGCGTCGACGATCCCGTTGATGACGGTCTGCATCTCCGACAGCGGCGCGTTGAAGCCATAGGCCGCCGTCGTGTTGATCTGCACGCGGTTCAGGAAGCGGCCGACGCCGGCACGAAACGTCGTCACATCGTTGAGGGCATAGGCCATCCCGACCCGCGGTTGAAAGCCATCCTTCGCGGTTTCTGCGAAGCCGTTCGGCACACCATGGTAAAGGCGCTGGAAGTCCGCCAACTGCGGGAACTCGGCCAGCGCGTCGTCGGTGGGGCTGTCGCCAGGAAGGGTCATCCCGTTGAAGCGATCGCCGCTGACGACGAACCCGCCAGTCCGATCGATGATTGGCGCCGTCGCCGGGTCGTAGAACTGCGACTGGAAGGACGACATGGCCTGGTTCCTCACACCCCACGGCTGCCAGATCGAGTAGCGAAGACCGAATTCGAGCGTGAGATCGCGTGTCGGCTTCCAGCTGTCCTGACCGTAGAAGTCGTAGGCCATCGCCAGCCACTTCGTGTTTGGCTTGACGCCGAACTCGGTGTAATCGTCGAACAGCCCGAGAGCGGCGTTCGCCACCGAGTACCCCGTGGCGTTCGGGCGCGTATCGGTGAAACGGAACGATCCGTTCTGATTGGTCGTGGCAGGCGCCTGCGCGAAGCTGAGCTGAATCTGATCGTTCATGCCCGATCGCTCGATGCTGATTCCCGCCTTGAACGTATGGTTGCCAGTGATCTTGGTGACGTTGTCAGCCCACAGGAACACGAAGTCGTTCCATGCCCCCGGGTACGCGGCGTTGTTGATCGCCGAGAAGCCGGTCATCGACACGTTTGGAATCTTCTCCGGGTCCAGCTTGGTCCCCGGGAAGAGATAGGGGTAGTTGATGCCGACCTCGCTCTGGGTCGGATACAGGAATGCAGTCGTGCCGCCGGGGCAATAGTCGCAATTCCGCTGCCCGAAGTATTTCGACGGGCTGGTCGATCCCCATGAGAACGAGAACTCGTTAATCAGTGACGACGAGAGTGTGCTGGTCAACGACGCCGCCAGCGTGCGACCCGGGTAATCCCAGATCGTCGAGTACACACCCATCGGTTCCGGGTCGTTCCAGACGTTGGGTGCCCATGTATGGCGCACGGCGAGGCGATGGTTGGAGGTTGGGACCCAGTCGATCTTGATGCTGTCTTTCCGCTGGTTGTTGAAGACCGAAGGGTTGCCGATCCAGTTGAAGGCTCCCTGCTGGAACCCGGGAGTCGGCTGCGGGTAGGCGTTCAGCAGCGCCTGGCCCTGCGGGCTGATGCGGTTGCGCGGGATGACGTTCCCCTGAAATGGCAAGCCCGTCAACGGATCGCGAATCACGCGCCCGGGAAGCAGGGCACTGAAGTCGCCATTCCTCATCGCGGCCGTGGGCACAGTGAACGTCTGCTCCTCGACGGTCCGATCCCGCTGCCACTCCTGCCCCCAGAAGAAGAACAACTGCTGACGACTCTCGTTGAACGCGCCCGGGATGTAGATCGGACCACCGAGTGTGAAGCCGTACGCGTTGTACTTGTGCGGCGACTTCTCGAGGCCGGCGCGCTTGCGCGACCAGGTGTTCGCGTCCAGCGCGTCGTTCTGGTGGCTCCAGAACACGTTGCCGCGGAAGCTCTGGGTGCCGCTCTTGGTGACCAGCCGCAGCTGCCCCGCAGAGGATCGTCCATACTCCGCCTGGTAATTCGTCGTGAGGACCTGCACTTCCGCGACGGTATCGAAGTTCTGGGCGCCCATCATGAAGCCGCCCGCGGCGCGCACGCGAATCGACGGAGCGCCGTCGATCGTCGTCATGAACTCGTCGGCGCGTCCGCCGTTGATCGACGTGACGCCGGTCGCAAACGTCCCGACTCCGGTCGGCACTGAGCCTCCCATGCTCCCGCCCACAACGCCGGGCGCCAGCTGCGCGACCTGTGAAGCCCGCCGTCCGCTGAGAGGCGTCTCGGCGATCTGCTCGGCACGCACAGTGCGACCGATCACCGAGGTATCGACGAGCGTCGTCGCTGCTTCGACCTGAATTGTTTCTGTCAACGCGCCGACTTCGAGTGACACGTCAACTCTGATATTGAGGCCCGCGTTCACCTGCACGTTCGACTTGCTGATCGGCTTGAAGCCCGAGAGCATCGCATTGATGCGGTATTCGCCGACCGGCACGTTCGGGAAGGTGTAGAGGCCGGCTTCGTTGGTGACTGTCTGCCGCTCATTGCGCGTGCCGACATTGACGAGCGTGACGTCGACGCCGGGCAGTACGGCTCCAGTGGAGTCCTGGACCACGCCGGAGATCTGTGCCGAGTCGAACTGTGCATGCGCCGACGAGGCGCAGAGCACGATGACGCACGTGGCGACAACAGAGCGCCAATTCATAGCTCCTCCAGTCATCAGGGACGTCGAAACGTAGACTGATATGTCTCTGGCGGACGCTTTAATAGCAATAGGCGGGTTCTTCGTCAAGCACGTGCGGTCTGTACCTTGCACATAGAGCGCTGAAACCCCAACCTCCAACTCCCAACTCCCAACTTCCAAACCCTTGGGAATTGGACTTGGGAATTGGGACTGCTGCACGAGCTCTGATCACCGATGCGCTGGGCGGATGATGTTGCACCGCGGCCAGGATGCGACGAGTTGTATGAGCACGAACATGCTCATCGAGCTGCGGAATCGTGATTCAGACTTCGTTGATCTTTGATTAGTGATTCGATGTTGATTGGAGATTGGTGATTGTTGATTTGGCTTGGCGCCAGATGCCTCAATCAGGAATCAACAATCAACGATCAACAACGATTCAACAATCAACAATCATCAAATCAACAATGTGCCTCACACATTGGCCGACTTTGAGCGCTGCGAGCACCCTCGCGCTTCTGAACGGCACGCGACGCAGGCGCACGCCCGTCGCATCGAAGATCGCATTCCCGATCGCCGCCATCGTCGGCTTGCACATCGTCTCGCCAGCGCCGTAGTGCGGCAGATCTGGGCGCTTCGGATTCGGATCGCCATTCACGATGATGACCTCGAGCGATTCCGGCGTATCCGCGTGCGTCAGCGTCGGCGATGAGATCCAGTCGACGCTCGTCACCTTCTCAGTGTCGAACCGGACCTCCTCATGGAGCGCACGGCTCAAGCCATACAACGTGCCGGCTTCGACCACGCGACGCAGCGTTTCGGGGTTGATCACCAGGCCACAATCGTGCGCGCAGACGATTCGCTTCACCCAGACGCGACCAGTTCGCCGATTGACCTCGACCTCGGCGATCTGGGCAACGATGGTCTGGCTCCTGAACGTGTAGGCAATGCCGCGCCCGGTCAGGATGTCGCCGCTGCTCGCGCGCTTCGGCGAAGGACGCGGATCCCACTTGAAGGCTTCTGCCGCGGCCTTGAGCACCGCGATCGACCGCGCACGCTTGAAGCCACTGTCCTCCTCGGTGCTCGCGTTGAGAAGCTTGAGCCGGAACTCGAGCGGATCCGCATTCGCCGCGGCCGCGAGCTCGTCGATGAAGGACTCTGACGCGAACGTAGCCTGCGGACCGTTCGGGTCGCGCAGGTTGCCTGTTCGAACCGGAGTCTCCCAGATGAGCGGCAGGCTGACGACAGACGAACTCATGCGTCGGCTGGGAATCGCATACATCTCGTTGGGCGTGGCCGCGCTGCCGCGAGCCGGCATCGCGCGACGGTTCCCCATCAGCTGCGAAATCAGCACCGTGTCGTGCTCGTTGTATCCGAGGTGATTGAAGTCGGCGGCTCGCGCGTCGTAGTCGAACGCCACGAGGTTGCCCTGCGCATCGAGCCCTCCGCGCACCTTCACCGCGAACGCCGGTCCCTTGGTGTCCCAGGCCGTCTCTTCGTTCCGCATCCACTGGATGCGAACAGGTCGACCAATCTCCTTCGCGAGAAACGCCGCTTCGAACCCCGCGTCGTCAGCGGCGGTACGCCCGTATGCCTGCGGACCTTCCATCCAGACGACGCGGACGCGGTCGCGCGGCATCTTGAGGAACTCGGCGACACCATCGCGCAGGCCGTACGACTTCATGTCGTTGGAATAGATCGTCAGCTGATCGTTCGAAGGGTCGGCCATCGCATGCGCGGGACCGATCGAGGTGTGCCCCTGGAACGGGATGTCATAGTCGGCTTCGATAACCTTCGCCGCGCCTTTTATCGCCGCATCCAGGTTGCCGACGGCGATCGGCGGTGTGCTCGAGGTCGTCGGCGCCGCGCGCATGAAGGTAAAGAGACTCTCCGAATCCGGGAACGGCGCGGTCGCTGGTTTCTGCCAGTTCACTTTCAACTGTCGCGCCGCCTGGATCGCCTGCTCCTCGCGCTCGCACACGACGGCAACGTAGTTGCCTTTGCTGACGACCTTGATTAATCCCGGCACGCCTTTGACCGACGACTCGTCGATGCTCACAAGCTTCGCGCCCGCGAACGCCGGCTTCACGTTGCGCGCGTGCACCATGCCGGGCACCTTCGCATCCACTGCCCACTTGAGCGAGCCATCGACTTTGCCCGGGATGTCGTATCGCTGCGGCGACGTGCCGACGATCTTGAACTGCTGCACGTCCTTGAGCTTCGCGACACCGGTGGTCGCGTTGATGTTGTTGCCGGTCAGCGTGACGTTGAAGCGCTTGCCGCCGATCAACTCGCCGTAGGTCACCTTCTTCGATGGATCGGCGGCAACAGACACGACGCTGTCGCTGACGACGAGCTGTGCCACCGGCACACCAAGTCGCGCTGACGCCATCTCCAGCAACACGCGGCGAGCTTCGGCAGCCACGCGGCGCATCGGATAGCCGTCGGTCTGGAGCGCATCGGATCCGCCGGAGCCGCCCTGATCGACCGTCACGTCGGTGTTGCCCATGACGCAGCTGGTCTTGTCGTACGGCATATCGAGCTCGTCGGCCATGACCTGCCGGAACGCCGTGCCCGTGCCCTGACCAAGATCCGTCTTGCCGACGAAGAACGTCGCGGTGTTGTCCTGACGAATGACGATCCACGAGTCGAGCTGCCTGAAGTCAACGTCGGGATACGGCCCGGCGCCGAGACCCTGCGCGAGCGACAGATCGCCAGCGACACTGATGCCGACAACAAGGAAGCCCGAGGTCTTGATGAAGTCGCGTCGGGACGTCATGCGATCACCTCGCTGCCTGATTCGTTGCTGGCGGATGCGATCGTCTTCGATGCGCGCTTGATGGCGGCGTTGATGCGGTAATAGGTCATGCAGCGGCACAGCGTGTTGGCCATGCCCTGTCGAATCTGCGCGTCGGTCGGTGCGGGGGTCTTATCGAGCAGCGCCTTCGCGGTCATGATCTGGCCGTTCTGGCAGAAACCACAGGCCGGTACCTGCTCGTCAATCCATGCCTGCTGCAGCGGATGCAGCTTGCCATCCTTAGACAGCCCCTCGAGCGTGGTGATCTCGGCGCCCTGCACGGTCGAGATCGCCCGGATGCACGAACGGACGGCCTCGCCCTTGATGATTACGGTGCACGCCCCGCACTGACCCAGCCCGCAGCCGAACCGCGGCCCCTGCAAATCGAGATCGTTGCGCAGCACGTACAAAAGAGGAGTCGCGGGATCGACGTCGACGCTGTGCGCCTTCCCGTTGACCCGAAGATTGATGTTGGCCATGCCGGTATCTTACGGCAGACCGGAGACTTCATTTACTTGGAAAGCCCAGCCGAGTCGGGCGGCTTTAGCGGGTCTCGCCTGGCCTGAGCGAAGTCGAAGGCAGACCCAGCCTCGTCGGCGGGCTTAGACGGAACAGGATTGCTGCGCTCAGCTAACGGGACCCACCGGCGATCCCGAGGACCGACGTATTCCGATTGCGGACGAATGATGCGGTTGGCCCGCTGCTGCTCGAGCGCGTGCGCGATCCAGCCGCTGACCCGGCTGATGGCAAACGTCGGTGTGAACAGCGGCACCTCCAACCCGAGGCCGTGCAGAAGCAGCGCGGTGTAGAACTCCACGTTCGTCTGCAGCCGTCGTCCCGGCTTGTACTCTTCGAGCAGCCGAATCGCCGTCGCCTCGACGTTGCGTGCGAGCGTGTAGAGCGACATGTCGCCGGTTCGCGTGTACATCCGCTCCGCGGCTTTCGCGAGGACATCCGCTCGCGGGTCTCGCACCTTGTAGACGCGGTGGCCGAACCCCATCAGCTTCTCGCCGCGCTTCAATCTTCTTCCGGAGAAACGCCTCGGCGCGCGACGCGTCACCGATCTCGAACACCATGTCGAGCGCAGGGCCAGGCGCTCCGCCGTGCAGCGGCCCCTTGAGTGCACCGATCGCTCCGACGACAGCCGACACGAGGTCCGATCCTGTTGACGTGATCACCCGCGCGGTGAAGGTCGACGCATTCAACCCGTGGTCGACGACGGTGTTGAGATAGGTCTCGAGCCCTCGCACTTGCTCAGGGTCCGGCATCTGTCCATTCAACAGGTAGAGGAAGCTCGCGGCATGGCCAAGATCGCGGCGTGGTGTGATTGGTTCCTGACCACTCCGCAGCCGCCAATACGTGGCCACGATGGTTGGCATGCACGCGACGATGCCGGTAGCGGTGTCGGTTCGCAGCGAGATCGTTCCCGCCGCGGCGCGCAGAGCGTCCATCGGATCCAGCCGCGCCTGCGCGCACTCACGGAGCAACCCCTCGGTCGCCGACGACAGCACGCGCGCGGTTGCCAGCTCCGAACGAAATGCCTCGAGCTGCGCCGACGAGGGCAGATCCCCATGCCACAACAGCCACGTCGTCTCTTCGAACGTGGCGTGTTCGGCAAGTTCCCCCACCGGATACCCGGCGATGATGAGCTCACCCCGTTCGCCATCGACGTGACTGAGCCGTGTTGACGCCGCGACGATGCCTTCCAGTCCAGCGCTGACCATGGAGCGATCGTGCGTGGCCATGTATGATTCTGTCAATGTTGATTCATCAATCAATATGAGTGCGAACGACGGCTGGATGAGTGCCGGCGAGGCCGCTCGCCTGCTGAAGGTCTCGCGCACGACGCTCTACGCGTATGTGAGTCGCGGCTATGTCCGCTCACAGCCAACGCCGGGACCGTCGCGCGATCGACTGTATTCGCGTGACGATGTCGATCGGCTGCGGCGGCAGACCGAGGCGCGCCGCGACCCTGACAAGGCGGCCGCGCGCTCGCTGCAGTGGGGACTGCCCGTCCTCGAATCGTCGATCACGTTCATCGACGGCAAGGCGCTCTATTACCGGGGCCATGACGCCGTGCAGTTGTCTCGCTCGCGATCGGTGGCGGAGGTGGCATCGCTCATCTGGAGTGGCCAGTTCGATGGAGCGTTCTCGCCCATCTCCCCGCGCATCGCCACCACCTACCGGCCAGACAGGACGCTGCCGTTCGTGCCCCGCGCGCAGGCGGTGCTGGCATCCCTGTCGGTCCGCGATCACGCGGCCTTCGATCTCCGCGCGACGAGCGTCACGCATGCGGGCTGGAGGATTCTGCATCTGCTGACCCGTGTCGCCAGGCTGTCCCGCACGTCAGGGCCTACTATCGATCAGGCCCTGGCGCACGCATGGGGCGTGAATGCCCGGGGCGTGGATGTGGTGCGCGGCGCGCTTATCCTGTGCGCGGACCACGAGCTGAATGTCTCCTCGTTCACGGCTCGATGCGTCGCCTCGGCCGCGTCGAATCCGTACACCGTCGTGATCGCCGGCCTTGCGGCGCTGGAAGGAACCCGGCATGGTGGCGCCAGCGCGCGCGTCGAGTCGATGCTCGAGTCACTGGAGCGCGCGCGTCACCCAGGCACTGCCGTCGCCGCGCGACTGCGTCGCGGGGAGTCGATCGACGGCTTCGGGCATCCCCTGTACCGCGACGGCGATCCGCGAGCGATCGCACTTCTCGACGCGCTGCGCGAGCGCTATCCGAAATCGCGCGAGCTGAGTTTCGTCCTCGATGTCGCAGACGCTGCCATCGCCATCACGCGAGAACGACCGAATCTCGACTTCGCCCTCGCGTCGGTGGCTCGCGTACTGAGGCTGCCTGCAGGATCTCCGCTGACGCTCTTCGCCATCGGCAGGACGATCGGTTGGATCGGTCAGGCTATCGAGCAGGACGCGACGGGACAGCTCATTCGTCCGCGCGCCAAATACGTTGGCGTTGTGCCGAGCGTGACGACGTCAACTCCCAATGTATCCGTTTAGCGCCTAGTTGAAACCACGAAGAACCACTTGCGGCAGAGCACGACGTTCACGAAGAAATCGATTTGAACGCGGGGATCGCCGGGATCGCCGGGTAAATGTCAGTCTGACGATCCGCCACGGGTCGCCGCGCTGCGCGCGGCACCGATCGAGCCACGCCGGAATTGAAAGCCGCCAGCGGCCAGACCGCTTTCAACGTCCGGCATGGCTCGACTCGACGCCGGCCGACGGCCGTCGTGACCCGTGGTGCCCTGCGATCGTGGCGATCGCTGCGTTTCAACATGAGGTAAGTGGTGCCATCAGAGGCGACGCCGCACCGGCGTGGCGCCTTTCGGCTCGTCGCTCTCCTCGTCTTCGAGGTCTTCGCGAACTTCGTGGTGAATGCGCTAATCAAAGACCTCCCAATGCCCAACTTCCAAGTCCCAAATAGTTCAGCGTTCTTCTTGGGAGTTGGGAGTTGGTTATTGGGAGTTCTTATTCGTGTCGCAGCGCAGAAAGAGGATCCACCGACGTGCCTGGGGTGCACGATAGAATGGCGAGCGAAGACGCATGATGGACTTGAGGCACATACGGTTCGAAGGCACCCATACGAATCGGGTCTCGCTCGGCCCTCAGGTGCTCGTCCGTCATCCGTCCCCCGCGCGTCGTGGTCCGTCGGTCCAGGACGAACCTGTCGCCGGAGGACTGCCGGCACGCATCCTGTCGCAACACGGGCTGGACCCGGCGCGCTACCGTCATCGGCCTCTGGAGCGGCAGATTGGCGCGTGCCTGCGCGCGCTCAGGGTCAGCTCCGAGGTCGCCGCATGGGAACGCGTCGAGAGCGATCGCGCAGCCCAGGCCATCGCGTTGAACACCTTGCTCATCGGCGTGTCTTCGTTCTTTCGCGATGCCGCCGTCTTCGAGGTCATCCGAACGACGGTCGTCGATGCCTTGACGCGACTCGGCAGACCGCCACGCGTGTGGAGCGTGGGCTGCTCAACGGGCGCGGAGTTGTACAGCGTCGCGATGATCCTCGAGCAGGAAGGGCTGCTCGACGGCGCTGAGTTATTGGGAACGGATTGCCGCGCCGATGCGATTTCGTCGGCACGAGAGGGCGTGTTCGAGCGCGATCACGTCGCCAACGTCGACAGTGCGACTCGCGATCGTTACTTCGAGCGCACGCGCGCAACGTGGCGGATCGCATCGTCTGTGCGCAATCGCACGAGGTGGCAGATCGCCGATGCCACGCGCGTGAAGCCGCTGGGAATGTGGGACCTCGTGCTCTGCAGGAACCTTGTGATCTACCTGCACGAGCCGGCGGGAAGGGCGCTCCTGCAGGACATCGCTTCCGCGCTGGCGCCCGGCGGATTCCTGGTCGTGGGAAGGGCGGAACGGCCTCCCGAGAATCGCGGCCTCCGGGCCGTGGGGACCTGTACCTATCAGAACAATGTCATTGCCTGAGTCGTTCGGTCTCGAGCGTCAGCCATCACGAGCCGTATCCATCGCGCTGTCGGTGGCACTTGTCGCGGTCTGGGGCACGATTCGCCTCTACGTGTTCCCGACCATGGCGTTCCCGTTGACCTATGTCATCCCGATGCTGCTGTGCGTGTGGACGCGCGACCGTGTTGCGCTCGTCGGGATGACGCTCGCGTTCGTGGCGCTGCATCACATCAAGCTGTTCTGGATACTGCCGGCGGGCGAGCTGAATGCGGACGAATGGTGGGGCAACTACGTCGCGACCCTGCTGAATATCGGTGTGGGCGCCGTCGTCATTCACCAGATCATCCGGTTGCGCGATCGCCTTGATGCCGCGATGAACAACGTGCGCGACCAGGCCGAAGAGCTGCGGATGCAGACGGAGGAGCTCGCGCAGCAGAACGAAGAACTGGCGGTTCAGACCGAGGAACTGTCGCAGCAGACCGAGGAGCTGACACAACAGAGGCGAGGAGCTTGCGAGCCAGAACGAGGAGCTGCAGTCGCAGGCCGATGAAATCCGCACGCTGAACGCATCCCTCGAGCGACGAGAGACGTTGCTGCAGACGCTGCTTGAAACGGCGAGGATTTCAGGCACCGAAGGCGCGGTCCTCCAACACACCGCCATTGCTGCACTCGACCTCTTTCGGACGATTCCGTGCGGGGTCGCCGTGTTCGAGCGCAACGCATCGAATCAGCTGCGATGCCTGGCGTCCGCACCGTATGCGATCGATGGCGAGGCCTCTGGCGTCACGGATCACTTCGTGCAGCTGGTATTGGCTCAGAACCGCACGGCCGGCATCGACGATTTGTCGCTGCGTCCTGACCTGGCCACTGCCTCGATGGCGGACAATTTTCATTTCCACGCCGTAATGGCGACGCCGATTCGGTTCGGCGGTGAGCCGTCGGCGGCGTTGGCGATTTACAGCACGATCGCGCACGAATGGACCGACGAAGAGTTCCACCTCGCGGAGTGGCTTGCCGATCAGTGCGGACGCGTTCTCCAGGCTTTGCGCGTGCAGTCCGAGCTGCGTGAAGCCGACCGACGCAAGAGCGAGTTCCTCGCGACGTTGTCGCACGAGCTGCGGAATCCGCTCGCGCCGATCGGATTCGCGCTCAAGCTGCTCGAGTCCGGGAATGGCGACTACGACAACCATTTGCCCCTCATCAAGCGGCAGGTGCAGCAACTCGTACGGCTGGTCGATGACCTCCTCGATGCCACTCGCCTCACGAGTAACCGCATTCAGATACGCAAGCTGCGCGCGGACCTCGTTCCCGTCGTCAGACACGCTGTAGAGGCCGCGCGGCCAGACGTCGAGTCTGCAGGCCACTCGCTCGTCACAATTCTCCCCGCGCATCCCGTGTGGCTGGACATCGACCCCGACCGCATGGCGCAGGTCGTGACGAACCTGCTGAACAACGCCGCCCGCTACACACCGCCCGGCGGCACGGTGACGGTCTCGATATCCGAGGACGGCCATCAAAGCGTGCTCTCGATTTCCGACACGGGGATCGGTCTCGATCCTGAAGACCGCGACCGGATCTTCGAGATGTTCACGCAGGTGGGCGGACCCGGCAGCGGCGGCCTCGGGATCGGCCTCGCTCTCGTGCGCGGCATCGTGGAACTGCACGGCGGACACGTCGAAGCACATAGCAAAGGCAGGGGGCACGGCTCCGAATTCCGCATCGTCCTTCCCGTGCAGGAAGCACCGCTCTCACTCGAGAGCTCAGTCGAGTCCGAAGCCTCGGCCATCAGAGGTGTCTATCGCGTGCTCGTCGTGGACGACAATCGCGATTCGGCAGAGATGATGAGCCTGCTGCTGTCGATGCACGGACATACGGTAGAGACTGCCCACGACGCGGAGAGCGCTCTGAAAGTTGCGTTCGAGTTCGCGCCGCAGGCAGCGCTCCTCGACATCGGGCTGCCTGGAGTCAACGGATATGAACTGGCGCGACGCCTGCGTGACGATCACCGGACGCGCGGCATTCGTCTCGTCGCCGTCACGGGCTGGGGTCAGGACGCCGATCGTGCACGCGCACGCGCGGCTGGCTTCGATGCACATCTGACCAAGCCGGCCGAGCCCGACCGCATTCTCGCGGCGCTCGGCGACGCCGAACGCGTCTAGCGTGCAATTCTGTAAAGGGGTCTGACCCCTTTACAGAATTGCCGAGTAGGTACGGGTGATGCGTCAGTCCTTCCGGCACCTCGGACCGGATCGGATCCAGATCCGCCAGGGCGGCGGTGTGCTCGCGATCTTCGGCTTGCCGTTCTTCGCCGCCGGCGTGTTCATGCTGCTCACTATCTTCGGCGTCATCAAGATGTCGAATGCCAGCGAGGTGTCGCTGCCCGGACAACTCGGGTTGCTGTTCATGGGCCTCGTGTTCACGGCCGTCGGAGGCGCGCTTTCGTTCGGTCGCGGATGGACAACGATCGATAGCACGCGTCGCGAGGTGATCAAACAGTACAGCCTGGTGGTTCCGATGTACACCGATTCGCGACGCATCGATGAGTACGTCACTGTCGTCGTTGGATTCGTCCGCGGCGATTCGGACAGCGCGGACAAGTTTCCCGTCACGCTGAGGTCGAGAGCCGGTCAGGACCTTCAGTTGGACAGCTCCACTCAGTACGGCGACGCGAGGAACTGCGCCACAGCCATCGCCGACTTGCTGCGACTCGATTTCGAGGACGCGACGACCGACCACCCGGTGCGCGTGCCGGCCGGTCAGGCAGACATCCCTCTGCAGCAACGGCTGCAAATGGACGGACTTCAGAACGAGCCCGCGCGCCCCCCGGACGCGCGCTCGGAGGTCACTCGCGAAATGGACGGCGTGCGGATCACGATCCCAAACCCGCGCGCACACCCAGTCACGATCGCACTGACGCTGATCCCCGTCGTGATCTCGGCGGTGTTTGTCAGCCCGCTGTTTCGATTCTTCCGCCAGACTCGAACCCCCGATCCCGTTGGATGGGCGTTCATCGGCTTCATCATGCTCTTCTTCGGCGTCCTGCCTGCGATGACGGCGCTGAACGGATACCTGCGATCGCGACGTGGCCGCACGATCGTCATGGTCTCGTCGCGCAGCATCGATATCCGCGAGCGCGGCGCCTGGAAGACGGGGCCGGTGAACTCGCTGCCGGCCTCTGAGATTCTGGACATTGACTTCAGCACCAGCGAGTCAGTCACGACAGCCGCACGACTCGCAGCGGAGCAACGCGTGCGCGCATCGTCCGGATCCGGGACGGCGTCAGCGGAAATCGGCCCACGCACGCAGTGGCTGTTGACGACGCTGACGCGATACGCGAAGGGACACGGCATCACGATCAAGACGCGCCAGGGCCTGACGACATTTGGCCAGGGGCTGACCGACGAGGAAACGGGCTACGTCCACTCCCTGATTCGTCGCGCGCTCGCAGGCCAGTAGGCCTATATCACTCATTAATAAGCCGTTCTGGTATAGGCTTAACGGTCGAGTCCGCGAAGAACCTGCCGCTGTGCCCTGACGCGCAGCCGCCGACTGGAGGCCAAGTAATGCGCAAGTGTCTGTGGGGCGTTCTCCTCGTTGCCGTAGTGTTCCTCCTTCCTTCCTCGGCGTCGGCCCAGGCATCGATCGCCGGATCGACCCGAGATACTTCTGGTGCGGCATTGCCAGGTGTCACCGTCGAGGCCTCGAGCCCGGCACTCATCGAAAAAGTTCGCATCGCCGTCAGTGACGAGCGTGGCCTCTTCCGTATCGTCAATCTCCCACCGGGAACCTACTCGGTGACGTTCGCCCTGCCGGGATTCAACCAGGTGAAGCGAGATGGCATCGAGCTCTCTGGTTCGTTCAACGCGACAGTTGATGCGGACCTCACTGTTGGCGGAGTCACCGAAACACTGACGGTCACCGGCGCGTCGCCGATCGTCGACGTGCAGAGCATCCGACGGCAGACGACCATCAGCAACGAGGTGCTGACCTCCATTCCAACGGCACGGTCGTGGGCCGCCACGGCTCTCTTGATTCCCGGTATCGTCACGATCGGAGGCAGCCCGGCGGACGTCCAGGTGACGCCGCAGATGACCGTGTTCGGCGGCGCCGGCGGGCGCAACAACGAAGGCCGCATGCAGGTGGACGGGCTGAACGCGGGCGCGGGGCTCGGCGGCAGCGGCGTCTCGACCTACATCGCCGACATTTCGAACGCGCAGGAAGTGGTCACGACGACCTCCGGCGGGTTAGGCGAGGTCGAAGTCGGCGGCCCCTCCCTCAGCATCATCCCGAAGAGCGGTGGCAACACGCTCAAAGGTGCGGCGTATCTGTCCGGCGTGAGCAAGGGCATGGTGAGCAGCAACTACAGCCCGGAGCTGCAGGCGCTCGGCCTGACGACGCCCGGCAAGCTGCTCAAGCAGTGGGACTTCACCTTCGGCATCGGCGGGCCGATCGTCAAGGACCGCGTGTGGTACTACGTGACGGCCCGCGACGAGGGACAGCACCGGACGATTCCGAACGTCTACCCCAACCTCAATGCCGGCGATCCCACCCAGTTTCTGTATGCGCCCGATCGCACCCGCGAGGTTCGGGGCGCAGAGAGCTGGCGCCTGTACAGCGGGCGGGCGACGGTCCAGGCCACTTCACGCGACAAGATCAACTTCCACTGGGACGAACAGCACGCCTGCAATGGCGCCACATTCACGACCACCGGCGATGGGTGCCGGCAGCAGCCGGAGTCTGACGCGGCGATCGGTCCGCTTGGACTGGGAGGCCTGACATCGACGACGTCGCCCGAGATCGGCGGCTATCTGGATACCCACCCGCGCGTGCGACTGCTGACCTACCAGTCCACACTCACCAACCGCATGCTGATCGACGCTGGCTTCGGCGCCTACCAGTCGCCATTCGGACCCCGTGAGAGCCCAGGGAATACCACGCGGCCACTCGCGCGAGTCACCGAGCAGTGCGCTGCCGGGTGCACGGCGAATGGCGGCATTCCAAACCTGACCTATCGCTCGGCGAACTGGGGACATAGCTGGGACGCGCAGTACACATGGCGGGCGTCGCTCTCCTACGTGACCGGCGCGCACAACCTGAAAGTCGGGTACGGCGGCGTGGCCCTGGTCTCCGACCTCGAGAACCACACCAACGATCTCAACCTCGCCTACACGTTCAGCAATGGCGTGCCGATCTCGCTCAGCCAGAGCCTGCTGCCGTTCACGACCAGCTATCGGACGCGGAACGCGTCGTTCTACGTGCAGGATCAGTGGACGCTCGGCCGCATGACACTCCAGGGCGCCCTGCGCTTCGATCACAACTGGAGCTTCTCGCCCGAGCAGACGATCCCGGCGTCGGCCTTCCTTGCCAGCCCGCTGGTCTTCCCGAAGACGGACGGCGTGACCGGTTACAACGACCTCTCGCCGCGCGGCGGCCTCGCGTACGACCTCTTCGGCAACGGGAAGACTGCCGTCAAGGTCAACTTCGGCAAGTACCTCGAGCCGACGAGCAACAACAACAACTACATCCTGTCGAACCCGATCACCCGCATCGCCACGACGGCCGCGCGCGGCTGGACCGACTCCAACGGCAACCGGACCCCCGATTGCGATCTGCGGAATCAGGGAGCACAGAACCTCACGGCCACCGGTGGTGACATCTGCGCGGCGAGCAACGCGCAGACGTTCGGCACTGCGGCACAGACCACCGCGAACATCGACCCGAAGATCCTCAGCGGGTGGAGCGTGCGGTCCAACGACTGGCAGATCGGTGCGTCGGTGCAGCAGCAGGTGCTGCCTCGCCTGTCGGTCGAGTTCGGCTACTTCCGCCGGTGGTTGAACAACTTCACGATCACCGACAACCTGCTCACCACCGCGGCCGATTACACGCTGTACAGCATCACCGCACCATCGGATCCGCGGCTGCCTAGTGGCGGCGGCTACACGGTCAGCGATCTCAACAACGTGGTGGCGAGCAAGTTCGGCCAGACCAGCAACAACATCACGCTCGCGGACGATATCGGCGATCAGTATCAGAAGTACAACGGCGTGCTGTTCAACGTGAGCGCGAGACTCGGCGCGGGTGTGCAGTTCCAGGGCGGCATCAACAGCGGCAAGACCGTCAATGACAACTGCGCGGTGCGCGCGTCGGTTCCGGAGTTGACGACCGTCGCCGGCGTGAGCCCGGCGGTGAACCCCGGCAACCCGTACTGCCACGCCGATCCCGGCTTCATCACCAAGGCCACGGCGCTTGGCAGCTACACCGTGCCGAAGATCGACGTCTCGATCGCGGGCACGTTCCGAAGCGACCAGGGCGGCGTCCTCGGGGCGACCTGGAATGCTCCGGTGGCGCTGGTCTCCGCGGCGCTCGGCCGTCCGGCCAACGTCGTCGGCACGACGGTGCCGATCAGCCTGGTGGCGCCGGGTGAGGTGTGGGGCGATCGCGTCAACGCATTCGACCTGCGCTTCGCCAAGATCCTCCGGTTCGGTCGCATGCGGTACAACATCGGCGTCGACATCATCAACGTGACGAACTCGAACGCGATCCTGACCTACAACCAGACCTTCAACCCCGCCGTCACGACGGGTTCGCAGGCCTGGCTGGCGCCGCAGTCGGTGCTGACGCCGCGCTTCTTCAAGGTCGGCGCCCAGATCGACTTCTAGACAGACACGACGTCAACTCCCAACGCCCAACCTCCAACTTCCAAAGCCGCGACGCGGATTCTTGGGAGTTGGGAGTTGGGAATTTGGGAGTTAGACACCGGGTAGCCTCACTCCGACTCTGGCATTTTCTTCCGGCGTCGCATTCCAGTATCCGTAGCGCTCCGACACCTTCAGAAAACGTTGAATGGCCTCGCGTGATGGTGGGGCGGCGTACGCGCCGGGACCGCACGCGTGCCCAGACCCACTTGAAATCGTTTCCGTCGCAGACGAGCCCTTCGACCAGCCCGGAGACGGCTATGAACGTTTCTGGATCGGCGTGGCTGTGCATCGGAATCGCGACGCCGGGCGGGGATAGTGCCGCGCATGACGCACGGCGCGCTCGTGTCATCAGGTGACGTCAGGAACTGGATGGTGGGTCCGAGCATCACGATTCGCGCTCAGCCACTGGACCTGAACGGCGAGCCTCGACCAGAATGTCAGCCATCCCGCACTCATCTTTGAGACCGCTTATCCAGGAGACATGGCCGATGACACGACCAGTTTTGTCGAGAACGAGCGCCACCGCGCTGCTGATCGCACTTGCAGCCAGCGCCCTCGTGGCGCAGCAGGCCCCGGCGCCCGCTGGGCCGCAACCCTACTTCGTCGGGAATCGATTGGGCCTGCCCATCAACCCGGCACCCGACGGCGCGTTCAATCCGATGTCGTCGAACGTGAAGGTCTACGGCGCGATCTACTCCGCCGAGAGCTGCTCGTACGATCCGACGCGCAACGTCATCGTGGTGCCCAACCGCGGCGTCGCGCAGAACGTGCAGACCAACAACGCGTGGATCTCGTTCATCAACCACGACGGATCGGTCCACACCGCGCGCTGGGTCGGCATTCAGAACGCCGGTGATCAGCGCAACATGACGACGCCGCTCGTGTTGAACGAACCGCTCGGCAGCGACATCAACAACGGTGTCCTCTATCTCGCCGATCGCGACGGTGGCACGAATCCCAACGACCCCGTCGTCTCAGTGATTCGCCGCTTCGACATGAAGACTGGTGCCCCGCTCGGTGAAACACGTATCGAGAAGTCAAACGGCTTCAACGACCTCGAGGCCGCTGACGACGGCACGATCTACGCAACGCAGACGGGCGCAGGTGGACAGAACCCGGATGCGTCAACCTGGCAGGTGTGGAAGATCACGCCGAAGGGAGACGCATCGATCTTCATTCAGGGCGCACCGCTTCGTCAGCCGAACGGCATCGCCTTCGACGAGAAAGGCAACATCGTCGTCGTCAACATCGGGAACAACGAGGTGCTGACGTTCGGACAGGACGCCAAGCTCCTGAAGACCGAGAATGCGGCGCAGGCAGGCAACGATGGCCTCGTGATCATGAAGGACGGGACGAAGTACGTGAGCAGCGTCACACTTGGTGGCGTGTCGCGTATGCGTCCGGGCCAGGCAGCCGAGCTCATCGCGCAGAACATCCCGAACCCGGCGTCGATGTGCTACGACTCCGGAGCGAACCAGCTGGTGATCCCGATGAACGCCAACAACGCGATGGCGTTCATTCCGCTTAAATAACCGCAACTTCCAAACTCCAACTCCCAACTCCCAAACGGTGGATCTTTGGGAGTTGGGATCTTGGGAGTTGGGAATTGACGCACGCTCAGGTTCTGAACGGCAGTAACTCGCGCAAGCGACTTTCGCGCAGATACAGGCCGCCCCACACCATAAGGGCGACGTAGATCGGGAAGAGCGTGTGAGTCGGGAGCGGGCTTCCAACCCTCACGTGAGTCGCAATCGCGCCGCCAAGGTATCCAGTCAGCACGAGCGCGCCGAGCACCGACGTGCGCGGCACCAGATAGAGCACGAGACACACGAGCTCGATCGCCCCGATCACCACCACTGTTCCGGCCGGATAACCCAGCTCGGTGGTGCCCTGTACCGCAGGCGCGAGTTGGAGCAGCTTCATCACAGTGTCAAACGTCAGGAACGCCGCAACGAGCCCCGTCAGCACGTAACCGGCGATCGAGCGTTTCTTCGCGGAAGATTCGACAGTCATCGTGTCGAATCATAGGCTCATGGCCGTCGTTCTGTTTTGTATAGAAGCGACAATTGAGCGGCGCCCCGACCGAGCTCCACGGGCGTCTGTCCGACCAGAAGCTTCAGCGATCGGGTGAGGTGCGGCTGATCGAAATATCCAGCTTCGTAAATGGTGTCCAGAATGGATGTGCCCTGGCGCAGCAGGTTCGTTGCGTGTCGGGCGCGCTCGATCTGACGAACATCGCGATACGTGAGCCCAGTGGCCCGAAGGAAATGACGCTGCGCGGATCGAAGGGACCGCCGGGGCTGTTCATGCCGCATGACGGCGTCGACCATTGGGTCGCGCGTGATGATGCCCTTCTGCACGAGCCTCGCGACAAAGTTCTCCGCGGTGTCGAAGTCGGGATACTCCCACGCCGATCCGTCGAGCCAGAACGATCGACCTGACGCATCAGGCAGCGTGACATCGTGGTGATCGCGCAACTCCTCTGGCGTCAGCCGGGGCATGAACGTGCCCAGTCTGAAACGGATTCCCAGCCACGTCCCCTCCGCGGGACAGTCCGCAGCCGTGGCCTGCGTCTCCGGACCGCGCAACGTCAGGAACGTTTTGCCTCTGTGGCGGGTCACGGCCATCTCGAAGTTGGCCGCCGCTATCGACACGAACGAGCCGCCTCGTTCGCTGCGCGAGCGCCAGACCCTCTCGATGAACGGCGAGTCCGACGGCCGGTCCTCGAAGTTGAGAAACATCCTGCCTGTATCCTATCCGTTGGCGGCCTGAGGGTCCGCCGGAGTATCCTCAGGCCCGCACGGACATATACCGGGAGACTACATGCGCCTTCTTACGACCGCAGCCTTCACTTGCCTCCTTGCCACCGTCGTCATCACGGCACAAGGGCAGCAACCACCGGCCAATCCAACCAACAAGACGGGCGTCATCGGCCTGATGCACGCCATTCACTCGACGAACAACGTCGACAAGACGCTCGCGTTCTATCAGGCGGTCTTCGGGACAGGCGGCCAGGTGCGCCCGTTCGCGAGTACCGGTCCGCAGATCCTGACTGACTCACCCGGCGCGACGCTGCGCGTGGCGATGATCCAGCTCAAGGGCGGATTCAACTTCGAGCTCACCGAGTTCGGCAACGTCGAACGTCAGTTGAACAAGCAGCCCGACATCGCTGACCCCGGCGCGCCGATGATCAAGATCATCGTCCGCGACATCGATGCGGTCGTCGCCGCGGCGAAAAAGGTCAACGCACCGATCGTTACGAAGGGTGGAGCTCCCGTCACGGTGCCCACGTCGATCGGGAACGCGAAGGCCATCGTCATGCGCGACCCCGACGGCTACTTCGTCCAAGCGATTCAGGGAACGCCCGCGGCTGACTCGCCGGAAGGCGCGGTCATCGGCGCCATCCAGGGACTGACCGTTGGCAGCATCGACGACACGTTGAAGTACTGGAACGGACTGCTCGGCCTCGAGCTCGTGGCTGACAAGTCGTTCTCGAACGATGCCGCCATGCTCGATCTCCTGGGACTTCCCAAGGACGCGTCTTATCACATGGCCGGCGGTGTCATCTCCGGCAGCAAAGCCCGCATCGAGATGATCGAGATCAAGGGCGTGCCGCGGAAGCCGTTCGATCTGCGCGTCACGGACGCCAACGCGTCCGGCATGGCGCTTCGCGTCGGCCACATCCGTGAAGTGCTCGCCAAGCACAAAGCCGCTGGCGGCCGCGTGCTCTCGCGCAACGGCGAACTGGTCGAGTGGAGCGACTCGATCCGCAACGTGTTCGTGAAGGATCCCAACGGTTTCAACCTCGAGCTCGTCGGCAGCGCGGACCCGAATCAATAGCCATGCCCCGTTCGTCTCGCATCACCCGCCGCGAAGCGCTCGAGCGCGTGGCGATGACGGCGGCCTGCGCGGCCGCCGCTCCGCTGACGGCATTCGCCCAGGGAACCACGTTTCCCAAAGGCGCCATCATCCGAACGCTTCTCAAGGACTATTCGCCTGAGGAGCTCGCGGGCGGCGCCACACTCTTCCACGAGCACATGTCGCTCGCGCCGGACTTCAACGACAAGTTCCGCGCGGCAACCGCAGCGGCACGCGCCGCGAACGGTCTGCCTCCTCTTCAGGGACGAGCCGGTGGTCCACCTGGTCCACCACCGGGTCCCGACCCGATGCGCGACATCGACCTGATGGCCGAGGAGCTCGCCAGCGCCAAACGCGACGGCGTCGCGTGTCTCGTTGACGGCGGCCATCCGGACATGGGGCGCGATCTGGACTTCGTCCGCCAGGCATCGATGAAGTCAGGCGTGCCCGTCGTCGCAGGCGCCGGTTTCTATGCCGAGCCGTTCTATCCGAAAGAGATCGCAACGATGAGCGAGGAGCAGATCGTTCAAGCGCTCATCAAGCAGGCCGACGAGGATCCTGCCGGAGCATTTGGCGAGATCGGATCGTGGGACGAGATCACCGCAACCGAGCGCAAAGTGTTCCGCGCGGTCGGCAAGGCTCACGTCGCTACGAACCTGCCAATCTTCACGCACACCGGCATACCGGGAAAGTCAGCGCTCGAACAGCTGGACATCCTCGAAGACGCCGGCGTGAATCCCAATCGCGTCGTGATCGGCCATCTCGGCAACCTCGTGGATCCGACGGTCTACGTCCACAAGACGATCTGCAGGCGCGGTGCCTACGTTGCCTTCGATCGACAGGGTGGCAACGGCGACGCGCAGCAGGTGCCGCTGGTGATGGCGCTGCTCGAGGCCGGATACGCCGATCGCCTGATGTTCTCGTCGGATGCCTCTCGCGGCTACGGGAAGACGCTGACCGCCTTTCTGCCGAAGTTGAAAGCCGTTGGCGCCGGCGACGAGGTCCTCCGCCGGATCATGGTGGACAATCCGCGCCGCTTCCTCGCATTCGTGCCGAAGCGATCGCGCAAGCGATAGCGATCTCATCGAGCTCTTCACAACTCGAACAGGACGACAGGCTGAGCTCCCGTCGGACCTCTGCGGGCATTCTTCTTGCTCGTTGATTCCCGGAACGACGAATGGATCAGCTCGTCTGGGATCTCCACGACGTGTCCGCATGGCTCGAGCCGTACCGCCATGCGTGGTACGCGCTGCCGGTTGTCATGCTCGTTTTCATCGCTCTTGCGATGGTGCCGGTCGTCCTGCTGATCGCCGCAACCGGACTGGTGTTCGGACCAATCCTCGGGCCGCTCTACGCGATGGCGGGATGCCTCGCGAGCGGGTCGGCCGGCTTCGCGATCGGTCGCTGGATGGGCCGTCGCCGGGTCGAGCGAATTGGCGGTGAGCGAGTCGCCCGGTTGAGCCGCGCGCTCCAACAGAACGGAACGCTCGCCGTCTTCTTCGTTCGAAAGGTGCCCGCCCCTTTCACGCTCGCCAACATCGTCGTCGGCGCGTCGAGCGTCGGCTATCGCGACTTCATCCTGGGCACGCTTCTCGGCATGGGCGCGTTCGTGGTGGCGCTCGCCGGTTTCGGATATCAGCTGACGCAGGCACTTCGCGATCCATCGCCCGCGACGTGGACCGCCGCCGGGTTGTTCGTCGGCGTGCCATTGACGCTCGCGTGGTTCATCAACCGCGCGCTGCGTCGAACGAGGACGGCCTGATGATGCGCTCGGCCCAAGCCGTTGACGCTGGCAGCACCCCGTCAGCCGCGCACACCATCGTTCAACCTGGCAGGAACTGCTGGCGTGTAGAGCGCGCCGATCGCTTCTACTGCATCCAGGACGCGGCCGACTACTTCAAGCTGGTGAGACAGGCGATTCTCAGCGCGCGCCACTCGATCTTCATCCTTGGCTGGGACCTTTTCTCAGCCGTCGACCTCGTGCCTGACGGCGCAGACGACAACGAGCCGACTCGACTCGACGATCTCCTCGCCTTCGCCGCGCGTCGTCGTCCACATCTTCGCAGCTACATTCTGATTTGGGACTACGCGGCGCTCTATACGCTCGAGCGCGATCCGTTCTCGAGGTGGCGGCTCGGATGGAAGGCGCCGCGCCGCGTCAAGTTCGGATTCGACGATCGCCATCCGGTCGGCGGCTCCCACCATCAGAAGATCGTCGTCGTTGACGACCAACTGGCGTTCTGTGGCGGGATCGATCTGACGAGCCACCGCTGGGACACGCGCGCGCACAGGGTCGAGGAACCCGCACGCGTGTCGGCAGGCGAGCCTTACCCTCCGTATCACGAAGTCCAGACAATGGCGACGGGGCCGCTCGCGGCGAGCCTCGGAGTGCTCGCACGCGATCGCTGGCGCGCGCTGGGTGAGAAGCAGCTGCCGCGGGTGCACGCGGCGACCGAGGATCTGTGGCCCTCGGATGTCACGCCAGATCTCACAGACGTTGACGTCGCGATCACCCGCACCCTTCCAGAGGTCGAGTCGCAGCCATCGATCCGCGAATGCGAAATTCTATTTCTGGATTCGATCGCCGCCGCACGGCAATCGATCTACATCGAGAGCCAATACTTCACGAACGACACGTTGGCCGACGCACTCGCCGCGCGCCTGCGTGAACCGCGCGGCCCGGAGGTCATCGTTGTTTCACCGAAGGAAAGCCACGGCTGGCTGGAACAGAACACGATGGGGTTGTTCCGCACAGACGCGTTCCGGCGGATGCTCGACGCAGACACGCACCGGCGTCTTCGTCTCGTCTACCCTGCCGCATCCCTCTCACTGGACGTCGCGACGTTCATCCATTCCAAAGTAATGGTGGTGGACGATGAACTGGCGCGGATCGGGTCGGCAAACTTCTCGCGCCGATCGATGGGGGTGGATAGCGAGTGCGATCTGGCCGTCGAAGCGGGCGGTGACCCGCGCGTGCAGAAAGGCATTCGCCAGATCCGCGATCGGCTTCTTGCCGAGCACCTGGGGCTACAACCCGACGCCGTGGCGCGCGGCATTGCGAGCGCCGGATCGCTCCGCGCGTTTCTCGACACGCGACTGGACGCGGATCGCACACTCGCCCGGATTGAATTGGCCGACAGCACGGAGGAATCGCCGTCAGAAGCCCTGCGAGCAGCCGCCGATCCTGACCAGCCGATCCTGTCTGGTTCGCTGGTCGCCGATCTGGTGCCACCAGCAGGGACAACGAAGGGCGGCCGTCTGCGTGGCTTCGCGTTGCTCACGAACGTTCTGCTTGTCCCGCCCACGCTCGTGGCCATCGCCGCCGGCCTCTGGTTGGGACCGTTGCGCGGCGCTCTGGTTGCGCTGTTCGGCTCACTGGCCCTCGCGGCGGTCGGCTACGCGGTGGGCCACGCGATTGGACCGGCCACCCTTCAGCGCTGGACGAGTCGCCGATCGTACCGGTCAGCGCGGCAACTGGGAGCGCAGGGGCTGACTGGCGTCATCGTGCTTCGTCTCTCATCGGTGGCGAGCGCCGGCGCGATCCATTTGCTCTGCGGTGCGGCGCGGCTGCCGTTCGTCACGTTCACGATCGGGACCGCAATCGGCCTCGCTCCGGCAACCTTCGCGCTCTCGGGTCTGGGCGCGCTGCTCCATCGAACGCTGCTGGAACCATCGATTTCAAATGCCTTGACTGCAATCGCCGCCGCGTTGTTCCTGATGGCGGCCGCGGCCGCCATCCGAACGGCGCTCCTGATTCGACGCTTTGCGCCGGCGGTCAGGAGTCATCGCACGCGTGCGGAGTTCGGCTGATGGTCGCCCCTCCCTCGCTTCGGGTTGCCACCTACAACGTGCACGAGTGCGTGGGGAGCGACGGACGTCAGGATCCGGATCGCATCGCGAAGGTGGTCGTCGAGCTCGACGCCGACATCGTGGCGCTGCAGGAGTTCACGTATCCGGCCAGCGTCGCGCTGGAGACGCGTAGCCCCGTCGTGCTCACGACGCTGGATAGCTATGTGTGCGCGCTGGGGCCGACACGGCAGACCAGGAAGCAGGAGTGTTTCGGCAACGCGCTCTTCACGCGGCATCCGATCGTGGACGTGCATCGCATCGATCTGTCGATGGAACGGCGTGAGCCGCGCGGCGCACTGGCAGCGACGGTCAAGGTCGGCGAGACGCTCGTGCACGTCCTGGCGGCACACCTCGGTCTTCGCATCCACGAGCGGCGCTTTCAGGTGCGGCAGATCCTCGAGTATCTCGACTCCGTGCGCAACGCGCTCTTCGTCGTGCTGGGCGATTTCAACGACTGGCTGCCGGGACGCTCAGTTGTGCATGTTCTCGATCACCGTCTCGGAAAGCCGCCACGACCAGCGTCGTTTCCTGCGCGCCGTCCGGTCGTGGCTCTCGATCGAATATGGGTGCATCCGACGGCGGCGCTGCGGCGCGTCTTCACGCACGCGACGCCGACCGCGCGAGTCGCATCGGATCACCTTCCCGTCGTCGCCGATATCGTCGCTGAATGAGCGGCTCGGCTACCACGCGAGCTGCACGCCGACGTTGCCGCTGACTCCGTTCAAGCGATCCTCGAGCGCGTTGGTGGCCCCACTGAGACGATAGCCGCCGCCGACTTCGACACCGACGTGCGGGATCACCTGCACCGTCGCGTTCACCTGCGGTTCGAACACGAAGAAGTCGTCGTGTGCCATGACCAACCAGTAGAAGCCACCTCCCACGAAGAGGATGTCACCCAGCAGCTTTCCTGCGTAGGCGCCTGCCAGCTGCCCGGTGTCGCCATCGATGTCCGTGATCTTGTAGTCAGGCGCGACGACAATTGGATTGTGTAACCGCTCGAGGACCAACGGTCTCTGCGTCGTCTGTGCGGCTGCCACCATTGGGAGGAGGAGCACCACAAGGGCCGCGATCAAGGCTTTCGTCATCGGCCTTCTCCTTTCGACAGGCTGACGTTGATCGACGAGGTCTCATTGCCACGCACGTCGACGCCCGCGGGATCACCTTCGGCAGCGGGTGCATCAGGAGGCGCGGGTGGTTTCGCCGGCTTGCTCGGCCTTGCGTCGGGCGCCTCACCCGCCGCAAGCGGCGTCATCTCATAGCGGATACGGAAGGAGGAGCGCGGGCGAATGAGGATGGTTTGCATGACCTTGCGATGGCCCTCGAGGTACAGCGTCAGCTCGTGCTCACCGGGCTGAATGTGAAGACGCTGGAACCGGCCGTCGACGCTGTGCGGGAAAAGCGCTGCGATTTTCTCGCGCGCTGTCACAGTTGCTTCACGATGGCGTCGTAGGTTGCACCATCGCGAAGACACCTACAGTTCGGAGAGCTCCGTGAACTGTCCTGTGCTGTCTCCGAGTTTTTCCGCAGGGACACCCATCTTGTGGAGAAGCGTGAGCTGCAGGTTGGTGAGCGGCGTGTTCTCGGGATACACGAGGTGACGCCCACCCTTGATCGTTCCAGCGCCCCCACCGAGCAGGAGCGTCGGCAACGGACCATGCGTGTGGCGATCGCTATTGCTGATCCCGCCGCCATAAACCAGAACGAGATGATCGAGCAGTGAACCGTCGCCGTCCGGAGTCGCCTTCAGTTTTTCCAGATACGTTGCGAACAGCGCCACGTGATAGAGCTGGATGGCCGTGCACTTCTCCATCTTCGACGGGTCGTTCTGGTGGTGTGTCAGCGGATGGTGCGGCTCGGGGATCCCGATCTGCGGATACGGACGGCCGGTCTGCTCGCGGCCGTACATGAATGTGATCACCCTCGTCAGATCCGCTTGATAGGCGAGGACCTGCAGGTCGTAGAGCAGCTTCACGTGCGGCTCGAATCCGTCTGGCACACCTGCCGGCTGCACCAGCTCAGGCCCCTGCCTCGTGCTCTGCTCCTCGGCCTTCTGGATCCGCCGCTCCGTATCTCGCAGCGACTCGAGATAATCACTCAACTTGGTGTTGTCCGATGCGCCCAGCTTCTGCTGAAGCTGCTTCACGCGAGCGGTTACCGAATCGAGGATGCTGCGATCCTGGCTCAGGCGCACGCGCGCACGCGCGCATCGGTGCTGTCGGTCGATCCGAACAACCGCTCGAAGACGACGCGCGGGTTGTTCTCCGCCATGAGAGGCAGCGTCGGCGTCCGCCACGAGAGCGTGCTGCTGTACGCACAGCTGTAGCCGACATCGCACGATCCCACGAGGCTGTTGTCGTCAGCCGTGAGTTGCAGTGACGAGAGCTGCGTCTCCTTCTCGAGCGCTCGCGCGGCGATCTGGTCCATCGAGATGCCGTTCTCGACGACGCTGTCGGACTTCTTGACGTGAACGCCGGTCAGATACGTGCCGGACGCGCGCGAGTGGTCGCCACCGCCGTCACCGAGCGCTTCCGCCTGATGACTGGAGAGACCGGTGATCACGATCAGCTGATCGCGAAACGGTTCGAGCGGTAGAAGCGTGCGTGAGAACTCGAAGTCACGCCCGACACCCTTGGGAAGCCAGTTGTCGTAGATGACGCCGTTTGGATGGTAGACGACGCCGAGGCGCCGCACGCCTTTGGCCGGCGTGTTCACCTGCGCGGTGAGTGCGGGCACCATGGCATCGAGCAGAGGCAGCGCCACGGCTGTGCCGAGGCCGCGGAGCACCGTCCGCCGCGACAGCGCCTTCTTCATCACAATCATGACCACCACCTTCAGAGGCGACCAGCGGTACTCGGCAGCGGCTTCGGCGGGCACGATCGGCCAAGGCGCGTACCAGTAGGACGATCATGATCGGGCTCTCCTCATCTGAAACGGCGTGCTCTTGACGATCGCCAGTATCGTCGACGACCAGCGGTAGTCGTCAACCGCGGACGTCCGCACGATCGAGCGGATCGCCGGAGCATCGGATACTCCATCTGACGGCCGACGGCGTACGTGAGCAGCTTGCCCGTCACCGTCCTGACGAACTGTTCCTTCTGTGCCACGAACGCGCGCCGGAGAGCGGCCGGGCCATCGACCTTCGTTCCGTCCAGTAACACGCCGTTGGCATTGATGGCCGATTCTCCGTCAGTCGTCCGCCACTGGCCGACGGCGTCGAAGTTCTCGAGGCTGAAGCCGAGGGGATCCATGCGCGCATGACACGACGCGCACACAGGGTTGGCGCGATGCTGCTCCAGCATCTCGCGCACCGTCGCGGCCTTCCCGAGCTTGCTCTCGTCCAGATTCGTGTTCACGTCGGGTGGCGGCGGCGGAACGGGTGCCGCAAGGATGTTCTCGAGCAGCCACTTTCCACGAATCGTCGGCGAGGTGCGTGTCGGGTATGACGTCACCGCCAGCACGCTCGCCTTTCCAAGCAGGCCCCAGCGATTCTCGTCTGCCAGCGTCACGCGCCGGAAGTGGCTGCCGTACACACCAGAAATCCCGTAGTGACGCGCGAGTTGCTCGTTGAGGAACGTGGAGTCCGCCGTCAGCAGATCCACGATGCTGCGGTCCGACTTGAGTTGATCGTCGAGGAACAGCTCGGTTTCGCTGACGATCGCCGTGCGCAGGTTGTCGTCGAACCACGGGAACTTCGTATTGGCATCGGGCGTCAGCAGCCAGACGTTGCGCGTCTGCAGCCACTGGCCGAAGAAATTGTCCACAAGCGACGTGCGCGCACGCGGGTCGGCGAGCATCCGGCGCGCCTGGCGCTCGAGGGCATCGCCTTCGCGGAGCTTTCCGCGAATCGCCAGATCGAGGAGCTCTTCGTCCGGAATGCTGCTCCAGAGGAAGAAGGACAGACGCGAGGCGAGTTCGACGTCGGAGAGGCGATACGGCAGTGCCCGGCGCGATCGCCTCGCGGATCGGCTTCGATCCGGAACAGGAAGTCGGGACTGACCAGCAACCGCTCGAGCGCCGCGCGGATGCCGCTGTCGAAGCTGCCGTCGGCACGGCCGCGCTGATAGAAGTCGAGCAGCGTCTGCATGTCGTCGTTCGTCAGCCGGCACGGCGATACGCACGCCGCGCCAGCGACGAGAGGATCTTCGTCGCGCAAGCCGTCTCGTCACTCGCTGTCGCCGGCTGGCACACGAAGATCTGCCGACGGCTGGGTGAGTCCTGCGGGACCCGGCCGTTGTACGGCCCGCCGATCAGCAAGGAGGAGATGGCGAGTTCGGCGCTGGGAACGTCGCCTTCACGATTCCAGATCGGCATGCGCTCCGGGCCGAGCCCTTCGGCTTTGACGTCCTCAGACTTGACGATCGTCGCGACCACCTGGCGCAGGCCGGCCTTGAGCGGCACGCGCACCTGCAGCGCCTCGTCGGCGTCGCTCGGCTCGTCCGCGCGTGGGCGACTCGGACCGCCGATCGTGAACTGCCCGACGCGCACGCCGTCCACGCGAATCTCGATCGTCGCTCGGCATCGTTCAGGCCGCGGATCACGCCGGCGTAGGTCCGCACCAGCCGGACCCTGAAGACGTATTCGCCATCCACCGGGAAGTAGTGGCGCGCGGCGATGCCGCCGCGCGAGCCCAGCGAGAACTCCTCGCCGAGACGCTCCGTCTGCCACAGCCACGTCTGCTCGTTCGAGTTGCCCTTGACGGCGGTGTAGCGCTCGACGGCCGGGCGGAGCGTCGGATCGCCGACGGCGACGCGCGCGATCTTGGCGGCGGCTGTCAGATAGCGATCCAGCAACGCCGGCTCGATGCCGAGCGCATCGGCGTTGGTGTCGAAACCGTGCGCCTGCGCGTCGGGCGGGAGCATCGAGGCGCGCATCGATCTCGACGCCCAGCAGATCGCGAATCGCGTTGGCGTATTCCGTTCGATTGAGTCGATGGAGGTCGGCCGGCCGGCCAGGATTCGGACGCGCGGCGCCGCCCGATCCAGTTCCGTCTCGAGCCACGTGGCCACGGTGTCGTAGGTGGCGTTGTCCGGGCCGCGGCATGCTCGGCAGGCGGCATCGCACGGCTGCGCAGCTGCACGACGACCTTTTCCCATGTCTCGGCCGAGTTCGGAAACCTGCTCGGCGTCAGCCTTGTCGAGGAGCAGGCCGGCCGTCTTGAGCCGTTCGTTGTGACAGGTCACGCAGTACTTCGATGACCAGCTCGCGGGCCGGAGTAGCCGGCGCAGTCGATCTCGCCAGCGGCGGGCGCCGGCGTGGCGCTGCGGTGCGCTCGCCTGAACGGACCGCGACGCTCTCGAAGCAGACCGCCGCCATCCACGCGATGCAGACGCATGCCGTCACCGTTCGCCGCATCGATTGTCGTCTGTGCGTCTATCGGCACTTGTTCTGCGCCTGACACGGCTTCCCAAGTTTCGGATCGGCGCCGTGTGCGAGCAGGATGTCGGCGCCCTCCTTGTTGTAGAGCACGCCGCCGAGACGGTCGCCGAAGCCGGACGCTGCCAGCCACGGCGTCACGCCGGCCTTGCTGACCGCGTTCACGTCGGCGCCCTTCTCGATCAGCAGCGCGAGCAGCGTGTTCCAGCCGCGATACGCCGCGCCGAACAACGCGTTCTCGCCGTTCGTGGTGGCGCCTCGCGCGTCCGCACCCAGCCCGAACAGAAACCTGACGGCGGCAAGCGCCTGCGCTTCGGTGATCGGGCTTTCACCGATCCCTCGATTGAGCCCGGACGCCGCCATCACCGGCGTGGTTTTCGTGTCGGTCGTGAGCGTCGGATCGGCGCCAGCCGCCAACAGCAACCGCATCATCTCGAGGTCCGCGGACGCGCGCCGCCAGCAGGAACGGTGTGGCTCCGGGGGCGTCTTCGTAGCCACCACCCAGTCCTGAGAATCCAGGCGGCCGGCGTGTCATGCGCGCGTTCGGATTCGCGCCCTTTGCGAGCAGTGCCTTCACGAGTTGCATCTTCTGCTGACGGTTGGGAATGCCGCTCATGGCATCCTTGAAGCCGTACACCGGATTCGAGATGCCGCCTTCCCACGTCAGCCGACGCCCAATGCAGCGGGGTGAAGCCGGCATCGAGGACGTTGGGATCCGCGCCTTGCTCGAGCAGGAACAGCGCGAGCGGCACATGCCCGCGCACGGTCGCCACGAGCAGCGGCGTGCTTCCCGCGGAAAGCGTCGCCTGATAGCCGGGACCTCGTGGACCAACTGCCGTCGTCGCCGCGCCTGATACGCTGCGCCCGGTGCCAGGAGCCTCAGGACTGGCAGGAGCCGCCGGTTCATCCTGCTGCGATCGGATGTTGATGTCGACTCCCGCCGCCAGCAGCGCGCGCGTCGTCGTCGAGATCACCTTCGCGAGCCGCGAAGTGGATCGCCGTGAATCCCTTCTTCGTATGCGCCTGGAGATCTGCGCCGGCCTCGACGAGCAGGCGGACGACGTCCGCGTGATGTTCGGCGGCCGCCCACATCAATGCGCGTCTGATTCTGCGACGGCTCCTTCGCGTTGACGTCGGCACCGCGCGCGATCAGGAGCCGGACCGCCTCAACGCTGCCGCTGCCGGCACACGTCATGAGCGGCGTCTCACCTGTCGCGATGGGAGTATTCGGATTGGCGCCAGCCTTGAGGAGGAGATCGACGAGAGGCGCGCTGCCATTCGTGCATGCGCGCGACAGCGGCGTCATGCCGAAATCGTTGGCGACGTTGGCGTCCGCACGCGCGCGCAGCAGCAGTTCAGCACTCGCGAGGTCGTTCCAGTGCGCAGCCCAAAGCAGCGCCGTGGACCCATCGGCAGCGCGCGCATTGACGTCAGCCTTGCGATCGATCAGCGCGCGGACCTTCGGTGGGTCCTGATTCCTGGCCGCATCGACGAGCCCAACGTCGTCGGCTGCACGCGCGGTGCCCGCGACCATCAGGGTCAACAGCACGGCCCAGGCGCCGGCGACACCGCTGTGTTTGTTCCTCGGTCGCATCCCGTCCCTCACCGCAAAGTCTCGCGTCAGAGACTCTTACGGTCCGGTTATAGCACGGGCCGGGGGCCGAATTCCGACGCGACGGTCTACCTATTTCTCATTACGACAACAGATCTTCCCAGTCTTTTGCTTTGACGATTCGATAGCGACTGCTGAGCGGCCGGGACGAATCGCTGTCGTAGACGAATGCGCAGGCGTGGTGGTCGAAGTTCTCGAACCATTCGTCCCAGCCGATCGGCCTGAACGCCCCGGCCCCGGGAAAGTTGAACCTGATGCCAGCGCCGCCGTCGTTGACCTTGAACGTGGCTGGGCCAGAGCCGGTCGCTTCACCGGTTGCCGGCGTCGCGTGGCGTTCGGTCGCCCACTGCTTGATCAATTCGTGGTCGCGCGTGAAAACGGCCTTCGTCGCGCCGCGGAATGGACCCGCGAGCGACTTGATACTGCGCGCCCGCGGCTCGTCCGCTGATTGCTTGGATGTCATTACTCCCCCCGTCGTCGAGCATCCAGCAGCTCGACGTGGTCTGTGAAAACATCGGAGGAGCAATTGAAGTGCCAGCCCTGCTCAGCGCAGGGTGCGAACGTCGAGAGGAACCAGCGTCGGTCGCGACCCTGCTCGCTCGATTCGGTAGGTAACTCTGACTCGAGACGAAGGACAGCATTCGGTGTCCTTCGCCATGTAACGCGCGAACTCGGCAGTCAGCGCATCGGCGCCTGTGACGCGGACGGCGCCCGCAACGCCGTCGCGCGCTTGTCCCATGACGATCGGCGAGATCGTGCCGGCGAACGCGCCGCCAACAAACACGAACAGGTTGAACGTCGTCGGTTCGCAGCCGGGACTTGTGGCGGCAGTCATGCCACCGAGCACTTCGATGTCGTCACGACCGATCGCGCGATCGAAGTGAAGGAACGGGACCCATCCCGCATTGCGTACGGCCTGAGCTGCGGCCGACGCCGTCAGCGAGCTCGATCCGCATCGTCGCTCGAGCGCGCTTTGCGATTCGGTACCAGCGCGAGCCGGAGGCACTGCCCCCGGCGCTTCACTCCACGCAGCCAGCGGTCGATCGAGCCACGACGTGTCGGATTGCGCCGACACTGCCGTCGGCAACAGTGTCGCGGCCACGACAAGGATGAGGGTACGCATGCGCTCATGGAACCATGAGTCGCATGCGTGATTCAACGAGCGGCGTCAGAACTGCATGCGCACACCGATCTGCGCGGTCGTGGGTACGGCTCCGGCGCGCAGGATGGTCAAGTTCAGGAAATCAGTCGAGCGTCGATCGCCGGTCGGGTTATCGAAGTTTGCCCGATTCGTCACGTTGAACACGTCGACGAAGACATCGAGGCTTCGTCCCGTGCCCGGAAGCAGCCGGTACCCGAGCCGGAGATCGGTCTGGAAGAGACCGGGGCCGGTTGCGCCGTTACGGCCGCCATCGAAGTCGACGTTGAATGGGTTGTTACCCGAACTGACGTAGCTGCCTGCCGGCAACGGCTCGGCGAACGTCCCGTTGCGATCGGGGTCGGTTGTCGAATCGGTCAATGTGAAATGCGACCCGCTCAGCGCCCGCACGATCCACGCAATCGTCAGGCCGTGCGTTTTCGGCACGAGCGCCTGGCCGCTGATCACGAGGTTGTGCCGGCGGTCGACCATGGTCGGCCCCTCGTTCAGGTCGAGATTCAGATCGTCGAGCACCTGGAACCCGCTGAGCGGGATGCCGTTTCCAGTCGTGTTCCCGCGCGAGTTGCCAAGCGTGTACCAGACGCGGTAGGAGTAGTCGGATGCGTAGCGCTTGACGAACGCGACCTCGAGCGCGTCGTAGTCGATAGACCCGGCATTGACCGGCTGACTCACCTGGCCGGTGTATGCCGGATTGATTCGTACGAGTGGCGCTGTCCGCGACGTCGTGGCGCGAAGCCCCGGGTTCAGATCCTGCAACATGAACTGCTCGCGCGCACGTGCGTGCACGTAGTCAGCGCTTACCGAGATCGTGTTCCACAACTGCCGCTCATACCCCATCGTGATCTGGTCGGTATGCGGAATCACGCGATCTGGATTGTCGAGCGTCACCGTGCCCGTATTCTTCACGCGGCTGCCAGGTGGATACAGAGACTCGAGCAGCGCGCGGTTGACGGTCGGGCCACCCCTGAGCATCGGGTCGAGGGGGAGCACGCCATTCGAGGGACCAGGGTCGACGTTGTTGGTTCCCAATGGGAACTGCACCTGGAACGAGTTCGAGAACGCCCCCGCGGTCAGAATTGCCGAGATCAGCTCGAAGTGTGTCTTGTCGTAGAAGCGGCCGTATCCGCCGCGAACGACTCCCCGGCCGTCGCCGCTCAGGTCATAGGTGAACCCAACTCGCGGAGCGATGTTGTTGGAATCGAGTGGATACTTCGCCGGATCAGGAAACTCTGGATTGTCGAGTTCGGCGATCGGCTGGACTTCGAGGTCGTAGCGCAACCCGAGGCTGAGCGTCGCGCGGTTCGTGACGCGCCATTTGTCCTGGGCAAAGGCGGCGACGAAATGCGACTTCTGATAGCTATCCAGCGGGTTGGGCACACGAATCGTCAACCGCTCGGGGTACGTGCGTGGATCGTTGGCGTTGTAAAACGAGTCAGTCCTGAACCAGAAGGTGCCATTCGAGTTGTCCTGCGCCGTCGACCGGGCGCCGACGTATTGGTACTGGGCACCGAACTTGAGATCGTGACTGCCCCCGTGCCCGGTGATGTACCACGACATGGTGTCGTCGATCTGATAGGCGTCGTTCACGCGCGCCTGTGCCACGGCGTTCTGCTGATCGACGAACGTCAGGTAATTCAGCTGAGGGAGCAGCGCGGCCTGGTCCTGGCCGTTGCCGTTGAAGTTCGCGTTGGCGAATGCCACGTCCTCCTGCGTAAAGTTCACACGCAACGTGTTGAGTCGATTGCCGCCGAGCACCGAGTTCAATGTCGCAACCAGGGTCTGGTCGACGTCGTTCTCCTCACGTGAGGCGTTGGCAGTGACCGGCAGCGTCACCGCGATGGGGGCGGTGTACACGGCCGGCACGATCTGATTGAGCTGCGGCGACGACTCGCGCAACCACCGGATCGCCCATGTGTGATTGACGTTCAACTGATGATCGAAGCGTGCCAGGGTGTTCCACACCCGATCCTGCGTAACCGGCGAGCTGTTGAACTCCGTATGCGACGGAATGGTGATGCTGTTGGCGCGATCGATCATCACGCGCTCGACGTTGAAGAAGAAGTGGGCCTTGTCTTTGACGACTGGACCGCCGATGTTGGCGCGGTAGGTTTGCAACTGCGTATTCGGCTTGTTCAGCCCGTTCTGCTTCACGAAGAAGTCTTTCTGCGTCATGCTCGCGTCCTGCCACAGCCCGGCCCCGACGCCGTGAAACGCGTTCGTGCCTGACTTGCTGATGGCGTTGATGATCGCGCCGGTCGTCCGGCCGAACTCCGCGTCGTACTGGTTGGTGATGACCTGGAATTCGGCCACCGCCTCGAGCGGCGTCCGCGCCTGCGATCCTGCCCGCTGCCCAATCACATCGTCGTTGTTGTTGGCGCCATCGAGCATGAAGTTGTTGTTGCGCGAATCAAGGCCATTGGCGCTGATCGCATCAGAGCCGAACGACTCGGTGCTGACGTTGGAGATCACACCGGGAAGGAGCGCAACCATGCCGATGAAGTTGCCGTTCACCGACGGCAGCATCGTGACTTCGCGATTGGTGACGTTTCCGCCAATCTCCTTCGATGTCAGGTCGACGAGCGGCGTCTCCGCTGTGATCGTCACGGTTTCCGTCGAGGCCGCCCACGCTGAGTTGCACGTCGAGCGTGGCCGTTCGTCCGAGATCCAGCCTGACGTCACGCCGGGCGTACTTGGCAAACCCTGACAGCCCCGCTTCGAGGAGGTACAGGCCCGGTGGCACCGCGGTGATGAAGTAGGTGCCGTCGGCGGTACTGACGGTTTGACGAACGACGCCGGTCGCTTGATTGGTGATGGTGATAACGGCGCCCGGAATCGCGGCGTTCTGGGCGTCCATGACGCGGCCCCGAATCTCGGCTGTGCTTTCCTGCCCGAAGACTGGGGATTCGACGGACAAACAGCAGGTGATCACGAGGAGTCCAACGAGTCGTGGTCGCATCGAAACCTCCTCCTACGCGCTAGACGGTGCCCCCCTTTTGAAGTGGCGTCATTTTACGCCTCGTGCGCCAGGTCCACCTCGTCAGCAGGCCAGGCGGCTCGTGCGCACGCGTCATGGAGTCGGCCGATCTTGACATTAAGATACCGTTGGTATTTAGATACCGTCGGTATGCGAGCTGTCGCCAGGCGGAGCCGAGTGGACCAGAAAGCCGACACGCGCGCGCGTCTGATCGAGTGCGCTCATGCCGTCTTCCTGCGTAACGGCTTTCACACCGCGACGCTGGAGCAGATCGCGCTCCAGGCTGGGGTCACCAAGGGAGCGGTCTACTCGAACTTCGAGAGCAAGGCCGAACTCTTTCTGGCGGTGAGCGGCACGCGCATGAACGAACGGCTGCGCAACTATCGCCAGCTGAGCGCGACGATCACGCACCTCGACACGCTCGTGCAGGAATACGCGCGTGTCATGCTCCGCGACGATCCCGACGGGCGCTGGGCCAGCGTCATCGCCGAGGCCTGCGCTGTCGCGGCCGGCGACGAGCGATTCCGCTCCGCGCTGATCGACCAGAGCACCCGCGGGAATGCCGTCATCGCGGGTGCGATCCTCGACCTGGCGCAACGGGCAGGCGTCGCGTTTCGACTTCCCGGAGAGAAGATGATCCGCATCTGCGCCGCACTCGTTCGCGGTCTGCTGCTGCAGCGCCTGCTCGATCCCAGGGGCGTACCGAGAGAGTTCATCGAAGAGGCGCTGGTGACCTTCATCCACGCCATGGCCGTTCAATCCTCACCATCGGGGAGAGCAAGGAGAGCTCATGCCCAACACTTCCCCGCTTCTCGATCCGGCCGTCGTTCAGCGACTCGCCGGGAACTTAGCGCGCGCGACACCTGGTCACGCCGCGCGCTCCTCGACATCCAGCGCGAACGACTGAGCAGCCTGCTGGCGTATGCGGTCGCCGAGTCGCGCTACTACCGCGACACGTTCAGCGCGGTCGGGCACGGCGCATCTCTGAGCGGTCTGCCGGTCCTCACAAAGGCCACGCTGATGAACCAATGGGATCGGATCGTGACCGATCCCACCAGGTTCACGATACGTGGAACGCGCGTCTTGAATAGCTATGGGACCACTGAGGCGGGGTTATTGGGTTCGGAGTGCGATTCGAGTGCGGGCATTCACATCGCCGAGGACATGATCGTCTTCGAGGTCGTCGATGAACAGAACCGGCCGGTGCCCGATGGCGTGCCGGGAGCAAAAGTGCTCATGACGAACCTCTTCAATCGAGTCCTTCCGCTCATTCGCTACGAGCCGATGACGGAGCTCCTCTCTCTCAGGCGTCGGTTCGTGACGATGCAGCAGTCGAGACGACAACAGCCTTGGCGACAGAAGTGGTCCGAGCCGCACTCCGGTCGGCTGGTGCGGATGTCATGGTGACGACGCAGGTGGTCGACAGCATCGAGCGAGCCGGCACGGGCGCGAAAGAAAAGCTCGTAGCGGCAGCGCCTACTGCTTGACGTACTTCGTCACACCGCGCAGTTGCGCTTCGGCCGTGTACACGTTCCCAGTGGCGTCAATCGCAATGCCTTCCCCCATCGCGCCGTCAGCGGCAGTTCGGCGCCATGTGAGGCGGGATGAAGATCGTGACCTTGCCATCCTTGAGGCTGCCGATGCGTATTCCGCGCTGCCATCCAGGATGGACGCGCTCGGACGACTCGGAGTCGGCGGTGTAGATCACGTCGTTGCCATCGATCGCCAGGCCACTCGTACGGCCGAAGTCGTCGTGCTCCGCAATGAACTTCCCTTCCTTCGACAGGATCTGGATGCGATGGTTGTGGCGATCGGCGACGATGAGCCGGCCCTGCGAGTCGAACTCCAGCGCGTGCGGCGTCCTGAACTCGCCGGGGCCGCTTCCAGTCTTGCCGATGACGCGCAGGAACTTGCCGCTTCTGTCGAATACCGAGATGCGCGCGACCAGATTGGGATCGGACACGTCCGTGTGACTTTCGGCCACGTAGACGTCGCCAGTCCTCGCATCCGTCACCACGTCGGTGGGATCGGTCAGCGCATCTGGAGGATTCCCTCTGACGCCAGGCTTCCCGAGCGTCATCAGGACCTTGCCTTCTGGGCTGAACTTGATGACCACGCTTCCCTTGTTTTCTTCACCGGGAAATTTCTTGAGATCCTCGGCGCTCGGGGCACGTGCGTCGGTCACCCACACATTGCCGTCTCGGTCGACGTGGATGCCGTGCGGCCAGACGAACATCCCGCCGCCGAAGCTTCTGATCTCCTTGCCTGATTCATCGAAATGATGGACCGGGTTTGCCTTGGTCCCAAGGCAGCCAGGAGTCGTACCCGGTGAGCACCGATCGGTCGCCCACACAGACCGGCCATCGCGATCGATCGCAACCCCGTTCGAGCCGCCCCACGGACGGCCTTCGGCTTCGAGTCGTGCCCAGTCGCGGATGACGCGATACGGATTCGCGCCGCTGTTGACCGGCTGGACCTTGTCCGTCTGCGCGGTGCCTCCGCGCTGCTGCGTCGCGACGCCGATCGTGAACAGCGCGACGCAGACCGCGACCGCCGATGCCGTGACTGCGGCTCTCATTTCCAGCCCTGAATCGCTTTGAAGTGGAGCGACTCGGGCGTGAGCTCCGCCAGCTCGATGCGTCCCATGTACGGGTCGGTGATGTTGGCGAGCACGGCCTTCGTGTCGCTGGTGTTGGTATCGCTCACCGTCACGCCGCGCTTCCTGAACATCGCGACCGCGTCTGCAGCGCTGTCGACATGCAACCCGTAGTGCGTGAAGCCCGCCGGCCGCTGCGCGTTTGCCGGGTTCAGCTCGAGAAAGGTGTTCTTGCTGATCTGCATGTAGACCAGCCGCACTTGTCCCTTGTCGTCGTTGACGCGGAAGGCTTCGCGATACCCCATCTTGTCGGTGTAGTACTTCACCGCTTCCTCGACGTTCGGCACGTTGATGCCGACGTGATTCATCATCACGACGCCACGGTTGGCGTTCTGCGCGATCGCCACGTGCACAGCCAGCCCGGTGAACAGCCCCACCACGAACAGCATCGCTCCACGCATACAGCCTCCTATCTACTTTCGATTGAGCTCCGGAATACTGCTGACGGCTGGCGGCGCGGGAATCGCTCGCAGCCAGGCGTAGATATCCGCGAGCTCGGCATCGGACAGCATCTTCGGTGAATACGGAATCATCTCTTCGGTCGGCCGCCGCACGTAACGCGAGAACGTTGGCCACGGAGCGACACGACCCGCAAGCCGTGGCCCCGCGATGCCGCCGCCCTGCGCCGCACGGCCGTGACACTGCCAGCAGGCGCGTTCGACAAAGAGCTTCTTTCCGGTCTCGACATTTCCGGGCGGCGCCTGTGCCGTTTGTCCCCGCAGCGGCAATTCCGATGCGAGAACAGCACGCCACGATCAGAAAAAGCGACCCAAATCGCATCGCGATGTCCTCGTCAGCGTGCCTGCGTGATGGTGTCGAGCAATGCCACTTCGCCCTTCTCGACCCGTTCGACAGCCCGCAGTAACGCCGGCCGCAGATCGTTGGGATTCGAGATTGGTCCTTCAGCGTAGGCACCCATGCTGCGAGCCATCTGCGCAAAATCGATATCGGGATTGCCGAGCGTCGATCCCGGCAAGCCTGCGTGCGCGAGCGCCATGCCGCGCTGACGCCGATTCGCCATGCGCTGGAGGTGCATCACCTCCTGGTGATACGCACGGTTGTTCTGCATGACGAAGAGCATCGGAATGCGATGATGCGTGGCCGTCCATAACGCGCTGTTGACGTAAAGCATGTCGCCATCAGGCTGGAAACGTACGCACAGGCGGCCGTGCTTCTTGTGCGCCAACGCAGCACCGATCGCAATCGACAGCGAGCCGCCAACGCCTCCGCCGTTGACCGCGCCCATCGTCCGATAGAACTTGTCGACGTTCCACAGCCGTCCGCCGCCTCCACCGACCGACGCCCAGTCCTTATCCCTGATCACGTCGTAGACTTCCACGGCGAGGCGCTGCAATGTGATCGGACTCGAGTCCCAGCCGTACGTGCACTCGATGCGGGCACGTTCGAGTGCTTCGGCCGACGCCGCCGCCAGTCGCTTGCCACGCTCGTCCATCACTCGCCGGCGATCGGACGTGATCAGCTTCTTGCACGCCTCGATGAGGCTGGGCAGTGTCGCCTGCGGATCGGCGGCAATCGACATCGAGACTTCCTGGAAGCGCTCGACCGTCTGATAGTTGCCCTTCATGTACAGGTCGTAGGACGAGATGCTGATCACCTTCGTGTCGGGCTTCACGAGCGGAGTGGAGCTGCGCACCTGCTGATCCCGATAACGATTGAGGCGCCCGTACAGACCGTCTTCGTTCAGCGCGAGGATCACGTCTGCCGTCCGAACGTTCCCCCCTCCGCTCAACGGATGCTGATTGGGCATGCCGCGGCCGCCGCCCTGCACCGGCGCCTGCAGCGTTTCGGCGAGCTCCACCAGCAGTCGCATGCCGTCTTCATTGCGCGCGACGTCGCCGGCAAGGATCAACGGATTCTCGGCAGCGACCAGCAGCTTCGCCACTTCAGCCACCGCGCCCGAGTCGCCCGTGGGCGGGCTCGTGAGCGTCAATCTGGGGATACGGAGCTTCGCATCGATCGGCGACAGCGTTCTCCTGAAGTGTGGCGTCGACGACGAGCACAACTGGCCCGCGTGGCTCGGTCATCGCCATCTTGTAGGCGCGCACGGCCGACTCGGCAAAGTGCTGCAGCGACAACGGTGTGTCGTCCCACTTCACCATGTCGCGGACCGCAGCCAGCCGGATCGACCACGGAATGCGGGCCCCAGTCGAACGCGGGTCGCCGCTCTTTGCCGTCGAGGATGTTCGCGACGAGAATGTAGGTTGGCGTGTGCGCCGAGAAGGCACCGAAGATGCCCATCATCGCGTGATGCAGACCTGATGGCGCGAACGTGATCACGGCCATCGGCTTGCCGGCCACCGCGTAGTAGCCGTTCGCGATGTTCACCGACGCCTGCTCGTGGCAGCACGTGATCCACTCCGGCGCGGTGTTGCCGCCGTAGTTGATGAACGATTCGTGAAGGCCTCTGAAGCTCGATGCCGGGTTGGCGGCGATGAACTCGAAGTCGAGCTTCTTGAGCACATCGACCATGAAGTCGGAGCCCGGGTCTTCGACGGTCATCACGCCGGGCTCGTCCGGGAGGGGCGCCGTCTCCGGCGCCAGCGTCTGTGCGGCGTGCTCCGGGGTGAAGGCGACCCTGGCCTGCCGGAAGTTGCGCCTCGGCGTCGGTCGCGCGCGATTCCGCTTACCGTCGCCGCCGCGGCGCCTGCGGCCCCCGCGGCCGCACCCTTGAGAAATCCACGGCGGTTCACCTGGGAGTTCGCATCGATCGCCATAGCAGTCTCCGTTACCGTCGGCCGCAGCCCGTCATGCGGGCCGAAGGTTACCAGAATTGCCCGAATCCCGAATCCCGGACGATCCCGGATCCCGGATCCCGGAGCTCTTGCCCCGCCGCAGTGACTGCCAGTAGCATATATGTCTATGCCATCTATGGACCGGCGCATCCTCGATCGCGAGCTGAAGAAAGGGTCGGCCGAGTTGATCATCTTGTCGATGCTCGAGGCGCGTGCCCGCCACGGCTACGAGATCAGCAAACTGATCGAGCAACGCTCGAACGGAACTCTCAAGTTCCACATCGCGTCTCTCTATCCACTCCTCTATCGCCTCGAGGAACGCGGCTGGCTGCAGGGGCGCTGGGTCGAAAAGGCCGGACAGCGCCGGCGGCGCTTCTACAACCTGACTGCCGCCGGTCGAAAAGTGTTGGCCAGTCAGCGCAACACGTGGAAAGCCTTCGTCGAGGCGATGGGCCTCATTACCGGAGTGGACAATGCCTGAGTGGAATGCCGACCTGCGCGCTCGCCTCTCCGGGCTGCAACTGACACCGGCGCGCGAAGCCGAGATCATCGAGGAGCTGTCGCAGCACCTCGACGACCGTTACGAGGAGCTGCGGGCCTCGGGCTCCACCGACGCCGACGCGCGTCGTATGGCGCTCGAAGAACTGAGCGAAACAGGCGAGCTCGCTCAGCGGATGCGGACACTGTCACAAGCGCACGTGCCGGCACCGATCGTCCACGGGCAAGCGAGCAGCCGCCCGATGCACGGGCTCTGGGAAGATCTTCGCCACGCCGGCCGGACGATGAGGAAGCAGCCCGGATTCACCGCCATCGTCGTCCTGACGCTCGGCCTCGGTATTGCAGTCAACGCGACCGTCTTCACCATTGTCAACGCGCTGGTCCTTCGTCCGCTGCCTTTCGAGGATTCGGACCGGATCGTCCAGCTGAATGTGTGGAACCCGGACAACGCAGAGAACCCGATTTCAGAGCTTTCCTATCCTGACTTTCAGGAATGGCAGTCGGCTCGGCGCACGTTCGAGCAGATCGCGGCCACGGACGAACGCCCGGTGGATATCTCTGGCGATCAACGATCCGCGTCGGTCGCGGCCGCAGCCTACGTCTCGTGGAACACGTTTTCGCTGGTTGGCCATCGGCCAGAGATGGGGCGCGACTTCACCGAAGCTGACGATCGAAGCGGTGCACCACCCGTCGTCGTGATCAGCGGCACGCTTTGGCGCGTTCGATATGGAGCCGATCCGGCCATCGTCGGCAGGACGGTCCGTGTCAACGGCATCCCATCGACGATCGTCGGCGTGATGCCGCAGGACGTTGGCTTTCCGTATCGCGCGGAGATTTGGGTCCCGTTGGCTGCGCTGCCAGATACAGAACGGACGTCACGCGCGACTCGCATCCTCGATGGCTTCGGTCGACTGCGGGGTGACGCGACCATCGAGCAAGCCACCACTGAGCTCAGCGGCATCACAGCTTCACTTGCCGAGCGCTATCCCGACACAAACCGTAAGACAGCGCCCTTCGTTGGACGATTTGCTCTAGACGCTCGCTTCGTCAGGGTGTTGATCGCGCTCCTCGGCGCGGTTGGCTTCGTCCTGCTCATCGCGTGCGCCAACGTCGCAAATCTGCTCCTGGCGCGCTCTGCCGATCGGTCGCGTGACGTCACACTTCGACTCGCACTGGGCGCGAGCCGCTGGCGTATCGTGCGTCAACTGCTGGTCGAAGGGCTGGTGCTGGCGGTGGCCGGGGGCGTGTGCGGATTCGCGCTCGCGCAGCCCGGTCTTCAGATGTTTCGCAACCTTCCCGCCGAATCCGCGCCGCCGTCGTGGGTGCAGTTCACGATGGACGTGAGGGTCTTCGCATATCTCCTCGTCCTGTGCGTCGGAAGTGCGCTCGTCTGCAGCCTGCTTCCAGCCTGGCAGGCATCGCGACCCGGTCTCGTCGCGACGCTGAACGATGCTGCGCGCGGCAGCACAGGCGGTCGATCGCGCCGCCGCTGGATGGGCACGCTCGTCGTTGCTCAAGTTGCGCTGGCCCTCGTGCTTCTGACAGGCGCCGCGATGATGATGCAGAACCTGCTCGGCCTGTTGCGCACCGACGTCGGAGTCGAGACCAGGGATCTCACACAGATGGCCCTCGATCTCCGGCGACGAGACTATGACAACGCACGACGTCTGCTCATTGTGGGTCAGCTCGAGGATCGCCTCTCCGCCGCCAACCCGGGAATCAGCGCAGCGCTCGCGAGCAGCGCGCCACTCGACGGCGCCGCGGTTCGCAGACTTCGTATCGAAGGTCAGTCAGGCTCGGAGCCCACGAACCTCCCGGTTGTGTCTCTCATCGGCGTCGGGCGGAACTACTTCGATGTCGTCGCCGCCCCGGTCATCGCAGGACGGGCCTTGACGGCGGACGAGGTGCGACAAGCGGCGGATCTCGTCGTCGTGAACGACCGCTTCGCTCGGATGCACTTCCAGGATGGCTCGGCGGTCGGCAAACGTATCCTGCTGCTCGATCCCAATGAGTCTCCCGACACTGCGAGCGAGACACGTTGGATGACCATCGTTGGCGTCGTCGGGAACGTGCGTCAGCGTCGCCTGCCTTCGGGGGAATTCGATCCCGTCGTCTACAGGTCTGTACGCGGCAGATTCACCACAGACGATGGAGGTCATGGCGCGTTCGACGTCTGGACCAGGCATCGCTGCGGCGTTCGTTGGCGAGCAGGTGCGATCGCTCGACGCAGACTTGCCTCTCTTGCCGGCAATGACGGTGGACGAAGCGTTGGCGCGTCAGCTCTGGCCGCAGCGGCTGTTCGGCTCGATGTTTGCGGCCTTCGCGTCGATCGCGATGCTGCTGGCAACCTGCGGGCTCTACGGGGTGACTGCCTTTGCCGTCTCGCGCCGCACGCGTGAGATCGGTGTGCGGGTCGCACTTGGGGCAGATACTCGTGCCGTCTGGTGGGCGATCACGGGCACGACGCTTCGACAACTTGCAATCGGGCTCGTGCTTGGGGCCGCTGGCGCCGCGGCGATCGCAACGATCCTGCCGGCGATGCTGGTCGGAACTGGCGGTGGCGCGAATGTGCTCGCATTCACCGCTGTCGCGGTGGTGCTGGTTGCTGCCGGTGTTGCCGCGAGCGCGCTACCTGCACGTCGCGCGCTGCGGCTCGACCCGACGATCGCGCTGCAGTCGGAGTGACGCTACGCGGACGATGGCGCGGCGAGTTGATAGAAGCCTGTCGCCGATGAAGTCGCATACCCTTCGGCGACGAGTGCACGATTCCCGCGTCCGGCCTCGGGCCGGGACAAACCCGTCACACGCGCGAGCTCTCCAGGAATCGTCATACCTGCTCCAGAGAGAAAGCAGCGCGCGATCTCGCGCAACGCGGTGTCGCGATTTCCGCGCTTGACCAACGCATCGGGAAAGCGGCCAATGCCGAGCGTCCACAGGTACGTAAATTTGGGAAGGTAGACCGCTTCGCTGGGCACCACGATCATGGCCGCTTGCAGTTCGTCGATGGCGCGCGTGAACGTCGTCCGATCGCTGATGCCGGATTCCTTTCGGAGGTCCGAAGAGGCCATCTCCCATTCCTTCCTCAACACTTTGAGGACGGCTCGCGCGTTCGCGCTCAGCCTCTCTCGCTCCTCGGATCGACGCACGCCCCATATCGTGTAGAAGTAGGGCACCATGCGGGGAGCGATGAACATCGCCTTCCCGCGCGAGAGCTTGCCGTAATACAGCTTGGCGCGACGTACCAATTGATCCTTCAGCGTCCAGGTGAGCGATGTCTCGGGATCCTTCTGCACGTGGCGTGGCAGCACGGCGTCACGGCGGCCGCAGACGGCGACGTACAACGACGGCCCCGGGCGACGCGAGTCCGTCAGGCAGGCAGCGAATCCAACCTGCTCGATGAAGCGTTCGGCATCGGCCACGCTGTCGACGCTGCGAGTCGCTTCTCGACACCAGCGGGCGTCGCGGTAGTCCTCGATCTCAGCTGGGATTTGTGGCTTCGATGGCATGCGGACCGAGAGGCTGGGCGTGTAAGGCGATCATGACACGGCCTCTTCGGGGGACGCAGATTCACTCGCAACGCAAAGCTGTCGTCGGATCAGCACGTGTTGCCGGCCGAGCGGCAATCATCCCCGCTGCGATTGCGACGACCAACACGAGCAGCGCGGCGCCACCGAGCCCGACCGGATCGGCAGGGCTGACGCCGAACAGAACGCTCGAGAGAATGCGCGACACGGCGCCGGCCGCCGCCAGCCCAATCACCGCACCGATCACAACCGGACGCATCGTCTGGCGAAGGATGCCCCCGAGTACATCGCGCGCACTGGCTCCAAGCGCCATGCGGATCCCGATCTCCCGATAGCCGCCGGCTGACCGCGAATGACACGACCCCGTAGATGCCGACCGATGCAAGCACGAGTGCCAGCACACCCAACCCCGCGCCGAGGCTGGTCACTGTGCTCGACACGCCCCGCCACCATAAGACGTTCTCTTCCAGCGAGCATTACGCGGAAGGCGAGCGATGGATCGATCGCGCGCACCATCGCGCGGAGACTCGAAGCTGTTGTCGCGCCGAAGCCGGTTCGATGCTTGACCAGCAGCATTCCTCCCGGCCGTCGCGGTTCGTAGACGTAGTAGGGATCGATCGTTCCGAGCGCGCTCAACTGCGCATCCGCGGCCACGCCGATCACGTGCAGCGTGATGTCGTCCCTCAGCAGCGTCCGGCCGATCGGATCCGCGTCGCCCCAGAGATTGCGAGCTGTGGTTTCGCTGATGATCACCGGACGCGTCCGGGCGTCGGGATCCGCGTTTGCGCTCTCGGCCTCTGTGAAGTTGCGTCCTCGGACGATCCGAATCCCCAGCAGCGAGAAATAGCCAGGTGTCACCGCATCCATCTCGCCGAACCGCTGATCGCTCTTCTCCTGCTGTTCCGGAAGGCGGATCGCCACACCCATGCTCGACTCGCCCAATGGCGTTTGCGCGGCATACGCGACCGCCTCAACGCCGGGGAGCGCCGCAACCTTGTCCATCAAGTCCCGGTTCAATACCGTACCGGGTCCGTAGTCGGTACCGAAGGATAGGAACGCCACGTCGTGGTACGTAAAGCCTGGGTCGACGGCGTACGTGGAGTACAACCCGCGCAGCAAAAGGCCCGTGGCGATCATCAAGACCATGCATAGCGCCACCTGCACGCCGACGAGCGCTCCTCGCAACCGCCCGCCGCGCCGCCCGCTGCCTGCGCCTGCGGCATCCTGCTTGATCGCGGTGTTCAGATCGGGTTTCGACACGTGCAGGGCCGGCATCAGTCCAAATAGGAGGGCTGTTGCAAGCGTCAGGACCGATTGCGAACGACAGCACTCGATAGTCCGGGCTGAAGTCGACATCGAATGCGAATGATGGAACTTCAGGAGGCACGACTGACGGTAGCGCGAGCGCGATGAGCGCCTGAAACGACCAGAGCGCCAGCACGGAGCCGAGCAAGCCGCCGGCGATCGAGATCAACAGGCTTTCAGTCAGCAGTTGACGAATCACGCGCGCGCGAGTCGCGCCGAGCGAGAGACGTATCCCGATCTCCTGGCTCCTGGCCGTGCCGCGTGCGAGCAGCAGATTGGCCACGTTTGCGCACGCGATCAGCAGGATCAATCCGAACGCACCCATCAGCACGGCGGCGGCGGCGCTCGCTCCACCGCGAGCGGTAGGCGGTACCGTCATCGGGGTCGCACGTTCGATCGTCAGTGTCGTGGATCTGCCAGGCTGCTGCCTGTCGATCTGTGTCGCGACGACGTCGAACTCCGCGCGCACCTGGTTCAGGGCCGTCGCAGTCCCTCCGCCGACCGATCAGATACAGCCAGCGAATCTTGTCATCCTTGAAGCGGGAGGCGCCAGGCCACAGGAGCGGCTCCGCGCTGAGCGGCGCGAAATACGCGGTCCTCATTGGCGATGCCCCGTACGTCCCTTCGGCGGCAACGCCGACAACGGTGAACCGCTGCCGATCGAGTTCGATCGTGCGTCCGAGAATCCCGGGATCCGCTGCGAACGTTGCCGTCCACACGTCGTGACCGAGAACGACGACGGGATCGGCGTCGGGCTCACAGTCCCGCGCGGTGAGCGCACGCCCGAGCGCCGGAGGTTGCTGCAGCACGGCGAAGTAGTTGCAACTGACGATCATGCCGAAGGCTTCCTGAGGCGTATCGCCACCGAGCGTCGTCTCTCTCGGATCGGAGTGGGCCACGAGGCCGGAGAGCGTCTGCGCGCGATCGAGATAGACGCGGTAGTCGGAAATCGTGAACGTGCCGCCCCCGCTTGTCGTGGTGAATTGCCCGCCCTGAACTGTCTGGGAGATCGAGACGAGCTCGCGCGCATTGGGCACCGGCAGGTCGCGAAGGAGCACGCCGTTCAGCACCGTGAAGATCCCGGCGTTGACGCCGATCCCCAGGCCGAGCGTCAACACCGCGACGGCAGTGAACGTCGGGCTTCTGCGGAAGGTGCGCAGCCCGTAGCGCACGTCCTGCCACCAGGCGTCTCGTGACCCGAGCCAGACCTCGCGTGCATCCTCGCGCGCCAGAAGGACGTTGCCGATCGCTCGTCGACTCGCATCGGCTGCCTCTTGCTGCGTCAGGCCGTCGCGCTCCAACTGTTCCGCGCGCAATGAGCGATGAAGCTCGATCTCCTCGCGCAGTTCAGCCTCGTGTCGCGATTGCCGCAGCATGTATGCCAACCGGCGAAACCAGGTACTCATACCGGCCTTCCTGTTACGAAGCTTCCAGCACGTGCTGGATTGCGCGCACCATGCGCTCGAACTCCGCGCGCTCTCCGGCAAGCTGCTTCCGGCCGGCTGGAGTCAACTTGTAGTACCTGGCCCGCCGATTGGTCTCGGAGAGTCCCCATTCCGCTATTGCCCAACCGTTCAACAAGATCCGCTGGAGGGCTGGATATAGCGCGCTCTCGCCAACGTGCAGCACGTCGTTCGACGTCACCCGCAGGTGTTCGACGATGGCGTATCCGTGTTTGGGGCCCGACACGAGGCTCTTGAGGATCAGCAGCTCCAGCGTGCCAGGGAGCAAGTCGGAGAGGGAATTCGTCAGTCCCATCAGTCGTTGATGGGACTGTAGATCGCCGCGCGATACCAGCGCAAGCCCCATCAACCGCTGATGGGGCGCGTACCTGACGGCTACGCCGTGGCCAACTCGTGAAAGCTGGCGATCGCGCTCCACACACCGAGGCCGATCCCGCGCGCCATCTGATGCAGTTCCAGCATGTTGTGCGCGAGGAAGATCAGCACCGAGCGATCGTTGGGGTCCGCCTGCCACCAGCCACCGTAGGCGCCGGGCCACCCGATGGTGCCGACGCCGCCGCGGCAGCGTAGTGGATCCGCGTTCTGAGGTTCCATGACAACGGCGACACCCATGCCGTAGCCATGCCCCGCTGCGAAGATCGGCCGTCCGAACATGCGAGTGGTCGCGCGCTGTTCCGGGGTGAGCTGATTCGACGTCATCATCCTGAGCGTCTCGGGGCGCAGGAGCGTCAATCCACTCGGCCCGTCACCGATCAACGTGCGCGCAAACGCAAGGTAGTCGTCGAGCGTTGACCACAGGCCCTGGCCGCCCGACTCGAACGTCATCGCCTCTGGCCGTTCATTCAGCGCATGACCGCCAGGCGCGGCGGTGAGCGTTGTCAAACGAGCTTCATCGTCGAAGCCACAGAGACTCGCGCGTCGATCTCGCTTCTCACGCGGCACGATGAAACCTGTGTCGCGCATCTCGAGCGGACCGAAGACACGGTGTTTCAGGACCGCGCTCAACGGTGCACCATCGAGGCGCGCGATCAGGAATCCGAGCAGGTCGGTCGAGACACCGTAGTGGAACCCAGCGCCCGGTTGATCGATCAGTGCCAGTGTCGAGAGGCGCGCGATCCACTCGTCCGGCGTGAGCTCGTTGTCGATCTGCGTGCCGAGCGTTTCTGCATAGGCCCGACCGATCGGACCACGATGAAAGTCACCGTACGTCAGTCCGGAGCGATGCGTCAGGAGATCCCGAAAGGTGATCGGTCGCGCCTCGTCGGTCTGATCGAGTGGCCCTTCCGGATCGCGCAACACGCGCATGCGCTCGAGCTCCGGCGCGTACGTGGCGATTGGTTCGTCGAGATCGAACCGCCCTTCGTCGTGCAGCATCAACGCAGCGACGGTCGTCACCGGCTTCGTCATGGAGGCGATGCGGAAGATCGTGTCGCGCTCTACGGGCAGCCCCAGGTCTAGGTTGCGTCGACCGACTGCGGCGCTTTGGACGACCTGTCCCCGGCGCCACACCAATGTCGCGGCGCCAGCTACTTCTCCCGCCTCGACGTGACGCAAGATGCTGTTTTCTATAGATTTCTCGCTCGTCACCGTGGTATCTCGTATTGAGTTTATAAAATAACTGTACTATATTTAGTGTGGCAAGCGAGAAACTCTCGCCGCGTGGACAGCGGAAGGGCGACAAGCGGGAGCGGACGCGAGCGGCGCTGCTCGAATCCGCGCGCGCACTGATTCGCGAAAAAGGTTACGAGCGGACGACGCTCGACGATGTGGCGACGCGCGCCGGCATGACGACCGGCGCGATCTACGGCAACTTCAAGAATCGCGACGAGCTGTTCATCGCGCTCGGTCAGACATACTGGGCGCCGATTCGACCGAAGATCAAACCGGGCGCGACGTTTGCCGAAGCGATGCGCGCGCTTGCGACAGCGACGCTCGCAGCGATCGAGGTGCGCACACCCGTTGCAGTGGGACGACTGACTGGGCTGGCTTACACGCTGACGAATGCCGAACTGCGTTCACGCGTTCACGAGATCACGAAGAGCAGCTACGACGTCGGCGCCGAGTGGCTGCGCACGTTCGACCCGAGCGAGCTGCCGATGGCACCCGAGCATCTCGTGCGCGTGCTCCATGTGCTTATCGAGGGACTCGTGATGCAGCGCATCCTCACTCCCGAGTTGTGCCCGGACGAAGTCTTCTATGCAGCGTTCGGAGCGCTTGCGAGGGAGTGAACGTGTTGAGGTCGGCTCCCCTCCTGGCTATCGTGCTGGCTCTCTCGATCGAGACGCTTCATGCGCAGCGCCCGACCGACCTCGTGAACAAGAATTTCGCCGCAGACGTCACTCGTGTTGCCGATGGCGACACTGTGGAGGTGCTGATTCCTCCAGCACGCACGGTGCGCATCCGACTGCACGGCGTGGACACGCCGGAGGCAAAGGAGCCATTCAGCAATCAAGCTCGCACCTTCATGCGAGTCCTGATGTTTGGTCGTCGCGTCACAGTCGTCGGGAAAGATGTTGACGGTTACGATCGCCTCGTCGCTCGCATTGCCGTCGACAACGTTGACGCCAGCGAGTCGATCATCGCAGCCGGCCTGGGGTGCACGTTCAAACAGTACGTGACCGATCCCGCGCTCGAGTCCGCGCTGGCAAGCGCGCGCAGTTCGCAACGAGGCTTCTGGGCTGCCGGCGCGGCGAAACCTGCGTGCGTCGCACGCGAGGCGAAGAGCAGGAGCGCTGCTCCGCAACGTATCGGACGGTAGGTGGGTTTAGGACGAGAGCGGGAATTGGCGGGGTGTCTTGGACGACTTTTGCAACTGGATCGTACGGAATGCCGCGTGACGGGTCCACCTTCGCGCTTCGCGCTACGGCGGACACCTTCGTGTGGCTTGCCAACCATAGCTCACGGCGTTGGCAAGCGTGAGCGAAGGTTGGCGGAGAGAGTGGGATTCGAACCCACGGTAGAGTTTCCCCTACACACGCTTTCCAAGCGTGCGCCATCGACCACTCGGCCATCTCTCCCTTTAGAATCAATCACTTACGGATTATGAATCGAACCGAAAGTGATTTGTGCCCGGATTGTGCCCTAACCCTGTCGGCGTCTCCACACATTTTAACCGGCTGCGGGCGATCACCGGGTTGATCCGGCGCGAAGTTGCTTGGTCGCCTGAAGCGTCTGAGAGCCTCGACGATGACAAAGTCGCAGGCCGCGAATTCCCGCGCATTCGAATCGTTTGGGATCGTTACAGCTTCCACGCGACGGGGACGCGAGGGTCGGGACGATAGACGCAGTAGGTGCCAGTGCGAATGGCCCGTTCGAGGTGTGCCCCCAACGGAGGATGTTGGGCACGGATACGACCCATAGCTTGTCGGACCGCGCGCGTCACACTGGCTCTGGCGCGCTCTGCCGCAGAACCGACCCGTCGATCGCGTCCTCCGAGTCCAACCGCGCGGGACAGCTCGCGCGCGAGGAAGTCGCGTTCGGCCGTTGCCTGCGCCACCCGTGATGCGTCCCCAAATGCTCGCGCCTCCTCCAGATCGTCCTCAATCTCTGTGAGCCGCCGGCGGTACGCCTCCTTCGCGCGCGTATCGAGCATCTCGCCGGCATCGCCTGCATCCCGAAATCGCAAACCCGGCTCCGTAACATGAGTCGTGTCAGCAGGGCCACCCTGCTCGAGGCCAACGAGATCCACGACGTGGAACTCTCGTCCCGGGTTGGCGAGCAGCCGGGCCAGGTACCGTATGCCCCTCATATCTCGCAGGCGTACGATCTGTCCCTCGAAGACCACCAACCAGTAATCGCCTTCGCGCCGGAAGACATCGTCAGCATCTCTCTGCGCACTGCTGGCCACAGTCGAACGCGTCTGTGACGTCGACGCTTTGATTTCGTCTCGTGGTATCTCGCCCATGGCGTCCGCCGCTCGAGCCGCCTGAGACGCGGCGCCGACGCGTTCAAATGCCATGTGAGCCGCTCGGAACTCCAGGACGGCGTGTGCCTCATTCCCTTCGGCACGATGTGCAAACGCAAGCCCCATTCGTCCGAGTGCCGTTTCGTAGGGCGCGCCAATCTCGCCCCACTGATGGACGGCGGCCTCGAAATCGCCTCGGGCCCCGGCCGTGTCGCCGGCGGCCAGTCGTACCTGTCCGTGCGCCAGGAGCGCTCCGGCCGTGAGCGCCTTGCTCTCGAAGATTGCCGCCACGCGCGTGAGCTCGTCGGCTGCCGAGCGCGCACGGTCGATGTCCCCAGCGGCGATCTCAATCTCCACTTGCGCCGCGAGCAGCGGCGCCCGGCGAAGGTCCGAATTGGGCGGCAACTCCTTCGATGGCACGTTCAAGGGATAATCAAGGGCTTCTCGAATCAAGGCTGCCGCCAGCGGCACATCACCCTGGGCCAGACGCACCAGCGCAAGGCCTGGCTGCGCATCCCACCCCGCCTGGTGTGCCGCCAGGAACGCCTCTTCCGCGCCGCGAACATCTCCGATGCGCAGGCGAATTCGACCGAGTTCCGTCAGCGGCCATCCGAATTCTCGTCGCAGGTACGGGCGCAGCTCCTCACAAGCGCCGAGCGCTTCCTGCTCGGCCTCGAGACACGATCCACGCAGCCGGAGGATCTCCGCGCGGTGCACTCGGCAACGTCCGTGGATACTTCCGACGGGCTGACCCTGGCGCCACCGTTCCATGGCCTGCGTCCACTGCTCGGCAAGGTCGTACTGGGCGACCGCCTGCAGAGCACAGACCACCTCGCAGTAGACCACGCCCGTCGAGAGCGGATCGAGCTCACCGGACATCGTCGCGACAGCCGCTTCGTTGAGGAGGTCCAATCCGCGCGCGACCTCGCCCTCCAAGATGAGGCTGCGCGCCTCCGCGATCCGCCCGAGCGCCGCGGCCGCCGGATCGCGGCCCGTGCCCACATCGATGGCTCGACGGGCCCACTCTCCAGCGCGTCCGAAATCGCCGGACAGTAGCCGTTCGTAGCTCCGCACCACCGCGATCCACGCATGAACCGGCGTGTCCTCCTGCCCCGCGAGGAGTCGCTCCGCCCGACTCGCCCATCCGCGAATCGGGGCCAGAAGGGCTGTGTCAAACAGCAGATGGAGCGCGACGCGCACTGCCGCGCCCGCCGCCATGAGATGGTCGCCCGCCCGCAACCCCTCTGCATGCACCCGCTCCCACGCATCGATCGTCGCGTTGACGTGGCCCGCGGCATACGCGCAGTTGGCAAACACCGCGAGATCGGGCGGGTCCAGAAGTTCACGCGCGTCCGCCTCAACGAACAGCTCATACGCCTGTTGCCAGTGGCCGTCAGCGGCGGCGCCATGCGCGCGTTTCAAGAGCGGTGCTTCGGTCACCTCATGCATTGTCGGCTGGGGACTGTGGGTGGCAGTGTTCGCGCCCCGTGCGGGATTGTAACGACGAATGTTCCCACCGTAACACTCTTCGTTACGCATTCTTGTTGAAGGGCCTCCAGTCGGTGAGAGTTCTGGAGTCGTCCCGGCCATCCGTTATTCGTTGGTCTGAAGCGAGTTTCGCTTCATGAGAGGCGCCCATGTCAATGTCAAGGTCCGGGACGGTCCGAGCGAACGGGCAGGAACTCTACTTCGAAGTCCACGGCGAGGGACCACCGCTCGTACTGGTCATGGGGATCGGGTACGACGCCACGCTGTGGACACTCGCGCAGGTGCCCGCGCTGTCCCAGAGGTTCCAAGTGGTGATCTTCGACAACCGGGACGTCGGCCGCAGTTCGAAAGCTGCGGCTCCCTACACCATCGCAGACATGGCAGATGACGTCGCCGCGTTGATGGACGCGCTCGCCATCAAGCGAGCGCACCTGCTGGGCCTCTCGATGGGGGGCATGATCGCCCAGGAGTTCGCGCTGCGGCATGCGGATCGCCTGCACCGTCTGGTGCTGAGTGGTTGTGGCGCGGCGCCCGCGCGAGTGGCTTTCGATCCGATCCGGACGTGGAATTGGGTGAAGGCCAACGACAAGAGCGGCGAGGTGTTCGCCTGCCAGCAGTTCATCTGGCTCTTCTCCACTGCCTTCCTGCGCAACAAAGAGGCGGTGCAGCAGACCATCAGTATGTTGACGAGCAACCCTAATCCCGTCGGCCCTGAGGCCTACAACCGTCAGGCGCAGGCGTACCTTCGGTATGACGCGCTTGACCGGCTCGCCGATCTCAAGTCGCCGACCCTCGTGATTGTCGGCGAGCAGGATCTGCTCACGCCGCCATGGATCTGCCGCGAGGTCGCCGACAGAATTCCCGGTTCCCAATTCGAGATCATCAAGGGCGAGGGATCGTCGCATGTGGTGCCAATTGAGCGTCCGGACGAGTTCAACCACTTGGTGACGAGGTTTCTTGTCGCCTCTGAGCCGGCCCTCGCGCCGGCCGCGCGCGCGGACCGGGCGGCTGTTGGTGCCCAGGGATGATGAAGATGACCGTGCGGGCGAATCGCGCCGTAGGCGCGAGATTGTAAGCGGGATTTCGCATTTACGATTGAGGAAGCACATGAGAACGATCGTTTCAGTCATTGCGGCGGCGGCCATTCTGTCGGGCGGAGCGTCCATCATCATCACCGCGCAGACCTCTGCGCACGTCGTCCAGACCCCGCAAGAAGTGCAGTGGGGCCCCGCGCCGCCGCTCGTGCCGCCCGGCGCGCAGATCGCCGTGCTCGCGGGCGACCCCGGCAGGCCCGCGCCGTACACGGTCCGCCTGAAGTTCCCCGCGAACTACTCGATTCCCGCCCACTCGCATCCCACGGACGAACACGTCGTGATCGTGCGTGGCGCCCTGACGTTCGGGATGGGTGACAAGTTGATGAAAACGGCGAGCGGCAACAAGACGCTTGGCGTCGGGGGCTTCGCGTTGATGCCGGCGAACATGAATCACTTCGCGTTCACCACGGCGGCCGAAACCGAGATCGTCCTCTACGGCCAGGGCCCGATCGATTTCAAGTATGTGAATCCCGCCGACGACCCGCGTAACGTCAAGACCTCCACCCGATAACGCTCGCGTCGTGGCGACGGCATCGTCTACGTGAGGGAGTCCGACAGGATCA
>CAVWST010000027.1:0-209241 GCA_963757735.1 uncultured Acidobacteriota bacterium | reverse complement strand
ACCGTCGTCGATACCAAGATCCCGGGATGGGTCAGCCGCTCATCGCCAAGATCAAGGAGATCACCCCGAAGCCGGTGGTGCGCATCATCAACACCCACACGCATTACGACCACGTCGGCGGCAACGTCGACTTCCCCACCACGGTCGAGTTCGTCGCCCAGGCGAACACGCGCGCCAACATGGAGAAGGGGCTGCCGCCTAAAGGCGCAGAGAGCCGGTCCCACCCGACGTGTTCAAGGCGAATGGCGGAAAGAACATGGCCAATCGCACCTTCAAGGACAAGATGACGATCGGCCGCGGCGCGGAGCAGATCGATCTCTATTACTTCGGGCGCGGTCACACCAACGGCGATGCGTGGGTGGTCTTTCCCTCGCTCCGCATGATGCATGCCGGCGATATTTTTTCCGGCAAATGGTACCGCTTCTCGACAGCAACAACGGCGGCAGCGGTGTCGAGATCGCCGACACGCTCGCCACAGCCGCGAAGCTCAAGGACCTGGACTCCATCATCACCGGGCACAGTACCGTGATGATGCCGGCGGACCTCATGGAGTATCCGAGTTCAACCGCTCGTTTCTCGAGTACGTCCGCGCGGCGAAGAAGGCAGGTAAGTCGGTGGAAGACGCGGCGAACACCTACGCGTTCCCAGAGAAGTACACCGGCTACCGGGCACCCCAGCCGGACAGCATCAAGAACAACATCGAAGTCATCTACGCCGAGCTGAAATAGTCACTCTCAAGATAGAGATCCCGACGACTCCCATGCGCAATTCCAATCCCCGGCAGCAACAGTCCCTGGCACCTTCGGTTCGGTCCTTGGGAGTTTCTTCGTGTTTAGAAATCGATCTGCGCGCTGATTTTCGCGAAGCGCGCATCGAGCACCGACTGCGGATTGCCCCACGTCGTCCCGTACATGTTCACGTAGGTGAGCGGCACGTTCGAGTTGAACAGGTTGTAGATGTCGATCCCGATGTTGGCGCGCGTGCGGCCGAATCGCAGTAGCTTGGCAATGCGCATGTCGACCTGAGTGATCCGATCGCCGTAGAGCTCGCCGGCGGTCAGGATGTTGGTCTGGATGTTCGCCACGCCGCCAGACGGCGGGCGGCCAAGCGACTGCGCAATCACGTTGGCCGGCACGTTCCATTGCGCGAGGATCTCGGGCCCGGGACGGCTCTGCATCGTTCCGCTCAGCTGCACGTCGATCTTGGGCACCGTGTAGATCGCCATGCCGCGAATGTCGGTCTGGAACGGATACACCTTGTGGCAGTCGGTACTGGCTCGGGTTGTCGATGGCGAGCTCGCACGTGTCGTTCACGATGCGCCCGGTGCTCGTGCCTCCTTGAACCGTCACGCCGCCGCGCAGCCGCGCGTTCACCTGTACGTCCACGCCGTGCCAGTAGTTGCTCGGCGACCCGAAATCGGTGGCACGCGCGATGAAGTTGTCGGTCCTGCCGAATAACGTCGGCTAGATGTCATAGAGGTCGTCGATGGCATATCCGCCCGACCGCGGCAGCCGCGGGTCTGCCGGCACCGGAACGCTGTACGGATTGTAGTCGGCGGGCGTCACCGCACGGTTGTCGGCCACGGTGAACGTCGTCGTCAGCGTGGACGTCGCGGTCACCGGGTCGGGGTTGATGAACGAATCGAAATTCCGGCGGTGGTATCCGGCTTCCACCGAGACGCGTGGGAAGACTTCCTGCTGCACCGAGATGCCGAACTGCCAGTTGCCGGGACGCACACCCGAGCCTTCCAGCAGGTTCGGATCGTAGGTGGAGGTCGGCGTCACCAGCCGGCCGAAGTTCTGATTGGCGGTCGGCCCGCACTCCCCGTTGGCGGCGGGTTCAACAGATCGCAGTCCGGGACGTAGTTGCGGTTCGCATCGTTCCAGGACCGTGTCGTCTGCGGCGGCACACCACCGCCGAACTGCCTGCGCGCCGGATTGGGCTCGATGAAGATGCCCGCCCACTGCGCCGGATCCATGTAGGTGCCGGCGTTGATCTTCAGCGACGTCTTCCCGTTGCCGAACACATCCACCGCCACTCCACCGCGATAGGTGATGTCGTTGTATCCCTTGACGATGTCCTGCTCGGGGAAAACGATGGGCGTCGGCACAAAGCGTGACGGCCCGATCTGCTGTTCGGGCGAGCGGCTCGACGCGTTCTCGTAGCGGATGCCGCCCTGCAGCGTGAACCTCCTGACGGTCCACCGATCCTGCGCGAAGATGCCGATGTTTTGCACGCGCGCCTCCTCGGTGAAATCGCTCAGCAGCTCCGTGATCTGGTTGGGCACGCCGTTGTTGAAGCGATACTGCAGCGAGTCACCGCGCTGATAGTTGCGCGTCGAGATGTTGTTGTAGGTCTCGATGCCTACCTTCATGTTCTGCGCTCCGGTCACGTAGGCGACCGACGCGCGGTAGCGCGGCGCGAACGAGTGCACCTGATCCCAGAACATCGAGCGGTAGGCGATGTTCGGAATCGGGGCGGTCATGTTCGGGAAGTTGCCGCTCTGATCGACGACGCGCACCATCGAGCGATCGAAGCCCTCTCTCGGGTTGCCGTAGTCGGGCACGACCGCGCCGAAGCCGGCTTCGACGAGGAGTCGATCAGAGAGCGGCGCCGTATACGCGGCCTGATAGGCGCGGATGTAGTTGATGTTCTGCGACCCGTCCTGCGCCTCGGGCGACGTCGTGGCGCTGCCGCCGCCGGTGCAGTTGCGGCACATGTCCTGCTCGTCCCAGAAGAAATTGATCTTCTGCCGCTGCGAGATCTGCCACGTCGTGCGCAGCGTCGCGCCGTGCCACATCCCGTCGGAGAGCGCCTGTTGGCTGTAGTCAGGGTCGTACACCCACGAGTTCGGGTTGCCGGCATTCTTGTTGTAGTACATGCCGGCCACGAAGCGGTCGGTCCGCTGATAGCGGCCGGTCAGGTAGAACCAGAGACGGTCCTTCACGATCGGCCCACCGAGCGCAGCGTTCACGTCCCACAGCTTGTCCAGCTTTCCTGGTTCGCGCAGCCCGGCGGCCACCAGCTCGTCGTCGAAGTTGCTGCCCTGCAGCGACCCATTTGCTCCGTCCAGGAACAGCGAGCCGCTGAACGTGTTGCCGCCAGTTTTCGGCACGACGTTGATCACCGGCCCGCCGGCCTCGGCCTCGCCCAGCCCGCCAGTGATGTCGATCGAGACTTCCGAGACGTTCTGCGTGTCGGTCACGTAGAGCGTGCCACCGCCGCTCGTTCCGTTCACGCCAAGGCCGTCCACATTGAATCGGCCTTCCGAGTTGGCGCCGCCGTGGCCGCCCACGTTCAACGGGGCGGGGCCATTGATGCCGCCCACGTTCTGTATGTTGCCGACCGACAGCCCCGGCACCAGCACGACGAGGTTGTGATACGACCGCTGGCCCGGGATGGAGTGAATCGCCTCGTCATCGATGACGCGCTGCTGCTTGATGCTCTGCACGTCGACGATCGGGCTCTCGCCGATGACAGTCAGCGTCTCTTCCAGCGACCCGACGCGCATCTCGATGTCGATGGTCGCGGTCAGCGATCCCGTCAGCTCGATCGCTTCGCGCTTCACGGTATTGAAACCGGAGAGCGTGAACGTGACCGTGTAGGTGCCTGGATTCAGCGCGATGATCCGGTAGCGTCCGGTGTCGTCGCTGACCGCGGTGCGGCTCTTCTCGATGAGCACCGGGCTCGACGCCTCGACGGTGACACCCGGCAGCACGGCGCCGGAGGTGTCGCGCACCACGCCGGCGATCGATGCCTGGACGGCGCCCTGCGCGTAGGCGTTCGTACACCAGAGGCCGAACGCGCACAGGACCACAACGACCAGAGACAGTAATCGAGTGATGATCTTCATGCTCCTCCTCACAGGGTTCTAGCCTCCCGGCGTCAGCAGCCGCGCGAACGCCGGGACGCTCTTCACGCGGTCGAATTGATGAATCTCGTCGAGGATCTGTCCGAGCCGCGCCGCCGGAAGCTTCGAGTCGGGCATCAGCGCGCGATACTTCGCGTCCACGTCGCTCCACTCGATGCCGCGCGGGCCGGATCCCCGAGGCGCGTCCACGGTGCTCGTGAACCGCTGACCGGACGTCGTCACTACTGTCACGCTGCCGCCCCAGCTCCACTTGTAGGTGACCGGCGGCGGCGCGGGATCGAGATCCACGACGTTCATCAGTCGTGCGACGACGGGGTCGAAAATCTTCCCCTCCGTTGCATGGATCCAGGTGAACTCCTTGTCGGCGACCGCAGAGGCCACGAAGTATGGAAGGCTGTGGATCGCCTCCACCAGATCGCGCGGACGGCGGCTGCCGCCGATGTTCGTACGGTCAGGCCCGGCGATGAGAATCTTTGCCACGCCATCCGCCGGCACGTTCGCCTCCCGCGCCGCATTCACCGCCGCTTCCAGCGTGCCGGAGAACGGGTGGGCTCCGGGCCAGAGCTTGATCGCCAGGAACTCGACGATGTCCCAGCGCTGGCCGAGATCGACTGAGAGCAGGCGCACCGCGTCCCTGCCACCGCCGAACATGTCGACAAACCCACCGCGGGCCCGAGCATGTCGTCGTTGACGGTGTAGCCTCGCGCTGCCGCTTCAGCGGCATCGACGCCACTCCCCGCCGCATTCGCTCCCATGTACTCGCGCGCCCAGCTGTTCGTTCCGATGGCGATCCCGCCCATCGTCGTTGCGACGATGCCGAGCGCGTGCGCCATCTGTTCGTCGGTGAGTTTCAGGAGCCGGGCGACAGCGACAGCACCGCCGAACGCCACGAGCTGCGAGGCGTGCAGCCCACCGCGCCCGCCACGGCGTGCGTCGCCGATGCGGCCGGCCGCCTCATAGCCGATCACCATCGCGCCGAGCAGATCCTTTCCTGTGGCGCCGGTGCGTTCGGCGATGGCGAGCCCTGCAGATGCGAGCGTGGTGCCGTAGTGGGCCGTGTTGCGGATGTCGCTGTCATCGGACGCGGCGGCGTCGCTCAGACCGGCGTTGACGCGTGCGGCGCTGGCAGCAGGAAGCCTCGCGGCATCGAACCACACCGTGGCTTCCGGCCGGCCGCCTCGCTCCTTCGCGAGATCACGAAGGATGCGAGCGGAGTCGATCAACGCTCCAGGCGCCGCGCTCGAGAGCGTGCTCGCGAGGATCATCTTCGCGTGCTCCACCGCGCGCGCAGGAAGATCCTCGTAGCGCATGCGGTTCACGGCGCGCGCGAGCGCGAGCGTGTTGTTCACGGCCGCTCCGCCGGCGCCGGCGTTGCCGCGCTGGCGTGCGAATACCGGATGCGGCACAACGCCGGCCGCCACCGCGCCGACGATGGTCATCGCATCGCGCAGAAGACGACGCCGGGTAAACTCGCTCATCTCAGGCTTCACGCGTCGCCCCATTGAACCCTGTCCTGCTCACTCGACGCCGAACACGAGCAGCACGTTGCCCGGCCGCCCCGCGATACCGCCGTATCCTGAATTCACGAACAGCAGTCCGCCGGCGACGGTCGGACCCGGACCATCCATGCTGCCGCCGTTCGCCTTCACCCCGTTCACGGTCGCGAACTCGCGGTTGGTATCGAACTGCCACAAGAGCGTTCCGTCGTCGGCGGCATAGGCGCGCAAACCGCCATCGTACGAGCCTGAAAGCACGGCACCGGGAATCGCGGTGACGGCGGCGCCCTGTGCGGCGTTGCAGTCTCGGCCCGGTGCGCCGCACAGAGTTTTTTCAGGCGGCGTGCGCCACACGCGCTCGCCTGTCGCAAGATTGACCGCGACCATGCCTCCCGGTGCGTTTGTCGTCGAGTCGCCCACGCCGAAGTAGGCGTAACGCTCGTCAACGGCTCCGCCGTATTGGCCGCCACGTCCGCTCCCCTGGCCGATCCGATGCTGCCACACAAGCGCTCCCTGCTTCTCCGGATCGAGCGCGTAGGTCATCCCGGACTTCTGCGGCAGAACCAACAGATCGCGCCCGCCGGTCGTCGTCAACGCCGGCGACGCAGAGAAGTCGTAGTCGGGCCCGAGCGTCGCCGGGCAGTTCGGGTTGTCTGTGTTCGTCGCCCGGCAGCCAAGCGTCCAGGTGTCGTTCGCGGTGAGCTGATGCACCCACCGCACCTTCCCGCTCTGAAGGTCTAACGCGATCACGGCGTCGGTCATCGGCTGGGGCGGATCGGCGTACCTGTTGCCCGTGCTCACATAGACGGCGCCGCGCCGCGGATCGATGGTGGGAGAGGACCAGATCCCGCCGCCTGCAGGTCCCCACTGACGTTTGCCACGCGCATTGGTGCCGCGCTATTGCTTCTCGCCGACGGTGTAGGTCTTCCACACGACGGCCCCGGTGCCGACGTCGAGTGCGGACACACTGCCTCGGAAGGTGCAGCACTCGGTACTCAGGACGTCCACCCTGCACTTCTTCGCTGAGACCTTGCACGGGCACGAACACGCGACCGGAGTGATAGGCCAGTGTCCCGGTGATCGCCGCGTAGGGATGGTCGTCAACCTTCTGCACCCAGATGACCTGCCCGGTCGATGCGTCCAGCGCATAGGCGTTGGCTCTCAGATCCCCGAAAAACACCGCCCACCCGTTCGCTCCATTCGACGAAGATGTACGGCGCGACGAGGAGCGCGGTCCGCACCGTCGCCTTTGCACGAAAGCTCCAGTACGCGCAGCCGGTCTTCGGATCGAGCGCATGCACGTCGCCGGTGTCGCTCGCGACGAAAAGCCGGTTGCCCACCAGCGCTGGCTGTGCGCGCGCCGACGTCACGCCGCCGCTATAGCCAAAGGCCCATTTCAGCGTCAGCTTCGGCAGGTCTTTGGCGCCGATGCCGCCATCCTTGGCGAATCGCGTATTGCTCAGACCGTTGCCCCACCCGTTCCACTCGCCAGTGCCGGACGGGCCACCAAAGGGCGAGATCGCATTGCACGGCTTGACGGATGACTCCTGCGTTCGGCGCTTCGAGTGCCCGGCCGCCCAGGAACTCCGCGACCGCTCGACGCTCGGCGTCGCTGAGCGCCACGGCCTGGATCCGCATCTTTCCGTTTAGCAGCGCATTCAGAATGGCTTCAGGCGAGAGACGGCGGAGTGTGTCGATGCTCGGATTTCTCCCCTGCTGCGTCGCATCAGCGCTGGCATGACAGTTCGCACAGTTCGCCTGAAAGACAGCTGCGCCATCCTGCGCAGCCGCCGCGCCGGCGAAGACGAGCATCAGCCCGAGAACACGTGTGAAGGAGGCGACCAGGACTCGCATCTCACCTCTGTCGAGGTCCAGAAAAGCCCGAGGAGTCTAGTCGATATTTCAATAAGCGCTATTACCGGTTCTGGTGAGGCGGCTCAACCGGCGAGTGTCAAATCCACCAGGCTGGCGGCGTTCGCTGCGCGATCGAGTTCGCGGCACGCCGCGATCAGACGCTCGAATTGCGCTGACGGGATCGGCAGGCCCGGCGCCACCGGCCAGATTCGCTTCACTTCCTCGTCGAAGTCCCAGATGAACTCGCGGCCGGTCGCCTGCCGCGTGTAGCTCTTGCCGTCTTTAGTGAAGATGGTGATCCGCGGACCGAACAGCGTCATCTGGTGCGACGGGATGATCGTCACCGCTTCATCAGCTCCAGCACCTCCGGCGGATCCGGTCGTGCCACGGCAGCATCGGGAAACCGCGCTTCACGACACCGTAGGCGCTGTAGAACCGCGTGCCCCCGCGCCGGGGTTCGCCGACATCCTCGCGCTGCGTCGGGAACGCCGGGCTCGGATACTGCGTCTCGAGCCAGTTCACCACCGCCTCGACGCGATCGACGTCCTGATAGCGAATGTTGTGTTCCTCGCAGAGCCGAGCCGTCACGTCGATGTGGGCGATGTTGTAGCCGGGTATCGAGTAGATTCGGTACAGCGTCTCGAGGAACATCCACGACGAGCCGAGATCGGTGGTGAGCCGGTCCAGACTGGTGCGGTCCTCACCGGTGAAGCTGTAGGTCAGCTCGCCGGTGTTGTTCCCGGCATAGGCGTGGTAGAAGCCGGCCGGACCCTCGAGCACCGCTTCACCGCCGCCAACCCTTCCCTTCGTCGCCAGAGCGACGGCAAGCATCGCGTTGCGGACGGCGGCGCCCTCGCGCAGCGCGCGGCTCTCGAGATTGCTGCCCGCCAGATTGGTGCACAGCGAGATCACCGCGTGCACCTGGTCGGCATCCAGGCCCATGATCTTTGCCGCCGCGATCGCCGCGCCGAAGATGCTAAACACCGGCCCGGCGTGAAAGCCGCGCGCCATGACCGTTGGGATCCAGTCCGCCGCCATGCGCTCCATCACTTCGTAGCCCGCGGCCAGGGCAGTGATGAACGTGCGTCCCGGCACCTGCGCATTCTCCGTTGCGACCAGCGCGGCGGGGATGATCGCCGTGCCCGGATGTGTGAGCATGCGGAAGGTGTCCCACTTCCCGCCCGCGTACATCATCTCGGCGTTCGCGAACGCGGCGCCGCCGCGGGTGACCTTCGCGCCCGACACCATGATGGTGCCGCCATTCCTCACGCCGGCTTCCTCGTCCGCGACGAACGCCATCGCCTGTTTTGCCGACGCGGTCTGCGATCCGAGCAGGGCGGACGCCAGATTCTGCAGCGTAAGCCCCTTGGCGCGATCAACGACGGCCGCGGGCAGATCCTCGTAGCGCAGACCGACGACCCATTCGGCGAACTGCCGGCTGAGCGACTTCGTCGCCGAGCCGCGCGACGCCGCCGTGCGCCCCTGCTGCAGCCGGGCGCTGATCGGCACGGGCCGCAACCCCATGCCTCCGGCAAGGCCGGCCGTCGCCAGCGCCGAGTCGCGCAGGAACCTTCGTCGATCTTTCTGCGACCTATGCATGCTCATGATTCAGCACCGCCTGATGCGCGAGGGGAGACGCTACGTGCCGTCCTGCCCACGCTCGCGCCGAATGAATCCTCGACTGATCGCCTCGCCCACCAGGTTGGTGCGGCCGCGAACGCCGAACTTCGAGTAGATGTTCTTGGTGTGTGCGTTGGCAGTGTCGAGCGTGATGCCCAACGTCGACGCGATCTCCTTCGCCTTCATTCCCGTCGCCAGCAACTCGAGCACCTGGTGTTCGCGCGTCGTCAGCGGCGTCTGTCCGGCACGCTTCTCCATCGCCGCGAGAATCTGCGGCGGAAACACGCGGCGACCGCTGTGAACGCTGCGAATCGCCTGGATGAGCACCTCGGGAAGCGTGTCCTTGAGCAAATAGGCGGATGCCCCCGCCTGCACCGCCCGATAGATGTCCTCATCGCCCTGATACATCGTCAGGACGATGATGCGCGCGGTGGGACGGATCTGCCGGATCGCCGTGATCGCCTCGACGCCATCCATGCGCGGCAGTTCAAGGTCCATCAGCGTGACGTCGGGTGTGTGCCGCTTGAACTGCTCGACTGCTTCCTGGCCATTGCTCGCCTCGGCCACGACGGTCATGTCGTCTTCGAGATCGATCAGGCGGGCGACGCCCTTACGCAGGAGGCGGTGATCGTCGACGCAGAGCAATCGAATTTCTGGTTGTGTCACGGAATCCGTCGACGTCGTGCTGTGTTGGCGCATGGTATCGGGCGCGAAAAAACGGGTCAACTGGGCGCCACCACTTCGACGACGGTTCCGGTGCCCGGCGTGCTCTGGATCGACAATCGGGCATCAATCCGTTCGGCACGCTCTTCCATTCCGAGCAGCCCGAGATGCTCCTGGTGATCGGGCGGCGCGGCGTTCACGTCGAAGCCGCACCCGTCATCGCGCACACGCAACGTTACCTCGGACGGCGCGAAGGCGAGGGCGATCTCGATCGTCGACGCGTGACCATGAACGATCGCGTTACTGACCGCTTCCTGGCAGATTCTCAGGATCTGCAGCTCGACGTCGGCCGAGCAGCGGCGCTCGGCGCCGTCTACGGTCAGCGACACGGGTGTGCCGCGAGCAGCGCTCGTGTGCGCGGCGAATTCGCGGAGCGTCTCAACCAGGCCAGGCGGCTTCGAGATCCCCGTGCGGCGCAGCGCCGAGACGAGATCCCGCCCTTCCTTGAGCGAATGCGCCGTCTGATGATGCAAGCGACGCAGCGTTTCGAGCAGCCGGACGCGCTGTGGCTCGATCTCGAGTTGACGCATCACACCCTGCAGTTCGAGGCCGATCGCCGCGAGATTCTGGAGAAGCGTATCGTGAATTTCGCGGCTCACGAGCGCGCGCTCGGCAAACACCAGCGCATATCGTTCGCGAATCATCCTGACCCGCAGCCACGACGCAGAGGCGATGATAGCGGCGATCGACAACCCGGCCAGCATCAGGAACCACGCCGAGAGATAGAACGGCGGCGGCACAATGAAATCCCAGTCTTCACCGTCGGTCCAGACGCCGTCGTGCACGTCGCACTCACCTTGAAGCGATAGCGGCCGGCGGCGAGTCCGTTGTAGGTGACGTTGCGTCGCGCGCCCGCATAGACCCACTCCCGGTCGTACCCCTCGAGACGGTAGCGGAACCGCAGCTTCGACGCCGCGCCGAGGCTGATCGCGCTCCAGTCGATCGAGAGCTCGCGCGGGCCCGACGGCAGCCGCGCCGGGGCCGCCGACGAACGCTGTGCGCGATCCACCCAGACGGCGTCAATGCGCGGAGCCACCGGACGCGGACTCGGCGGCAGGCTGCGTGGATCGATCACGATCAGCGTAGCGCCCGACGCAAACCACAGGCGGCCATCCGTGCCGCGGGCCCCCAACGCGCGACTCGGCTGCCACGCCACTTCGCCCTGCAGTCCGTCCGAGCGGTCGAAGAGCCTGTACTCGACGTCGTGCGATGGATCCGCCGCCACGCGATCCATCTCGCGACGATGGAACCGCAGGATCGCGGCGCCCGCATCGATTCCCACCCACAGAAATCCGTCGTCGTCCTGGACGAACGCTGACGTGAAGTTCGCGAAGGGACCGTTGCGCCGGGTCATCGTCGTGACGCGCCCTTCCTGCACGCGGCTGATCCCCGCAGTGGTTTCGATCCAGATGTCTCCGGTCTGATCCTCGAGGATGCTCAGCACGGCGCCCGAGGCAAGACCATCGGCCTCCGTGAATCGACGCAGCCCACTGGATTCGTAGACGGCAAGACCGCCGGGACTGAACCCGGTCCACACGCGCCCCCGGCTATCCATCAGGATGGCGTTACAGCTTGAACCGCGCTCGGCCTCGTACCAGACGCGCTCCAGTTCGTTGCCGCGCTGACGGATGACGCCCTGTTGCGAGCACAGCCAGTGAGCGCCCTCGGCATCGGTGCCGACGGCCATGATCTGTTCCCACTGGATCTCGTCGAGCGTGTCGGATGCGACGAACCGCTTGGCGCCGGCATCGAAGCGCCCGAAGCCGCGTGCCGTGGAGACCCACAGAGTGCCTGCTGCATCGACGTTGAGCGCGCGCGTCTGGGAGACCGGGAATGCCGATCGCGTTCCGCCGACGAACCGATTGAGGCTGTGTCCGGTCGCGACCCAGACGGCGCCGTCAGGTGCCGCGCGGATAGCACGCACGCCATCGTTGGTCAGGCCATCGAGCCGGAAGTCCGTGCGGATCCAGTTCTCGGACACCCGCAGTAGGCCGCCCGCACGCATCCCCACCCACACGTTGCCGTCGCGATCCGTGAAGATCGTTCGCGGCGATCCCGAGGTCTTCTGCTCGTAGGCGAATCGCTCGAGCGTCGGAAAACTGGTGGTCTGATCGTTGAGCCGCAACAGCCCTCCGCCCAGGCCGGCGATCCACAGGTTGCCTCTGCGATCTGCAGCTATGCCCCAGCCGGCCTGGGGTACCGGCGCCCCCGCCGCGTGGATCGGCCCCTCACCTGTCTCGAGCCGCGCGATGGTCTCGCGCGTGTCGGTCACCCACATCGCACCCGAGCGGTCCTGCGCGAAGTCCTGCACGAACGTCGACTGTGGAAACCGCAGCTCGAACCCGTGCGGACCGCTGGAGAAGACCCCCTCCGACGTTCCGATCCACAAGCGCCCGCCACGATCTTCGTAGACGCTGTAGACGGCCGCATCTTTCAACTCGGAGGGGCTCGCGATTCGTTCCCATTTGTCACCGCGGAAGGCGGCGAGGCCGCCGCGACCCGCCGCCCACACGATCCCGTCGCGGTCCTCTGCGAGCGCAGCGATGGAGCCGGCAAACAACCCCGTGTCGGACGTGAAGCGTGTGACGACATCCCCCTTGAGCCGCTGGACGCCGCCGGCGCCGCCATGTCCAACCCAGAGCGATCCGTCGCGCGCGCCGAGCACGGCGGTGACCGCGCGATCTGCAACCGACGCCGCTTCATCGTCGAGTGGGCGTTTCACAAAAGACGCGCCATCGAAGCGGACGAGGCCGCCATTGGTCCCGAGCCAGAGATAACCGTCGCGATCCTCGGCGATCGCAAGGACGTCGCCGAGCAACACGTCGTCTTGCGCAGTCCAGGCGGTGAGGGTGTAGCCGGCAGGGTCAGGCGCTTCCTCGCGCTGCTCCGCAACGATCGGAGGTGCACACAGCAGCACGACCAGCATCGTCGTCACAGATCCGGCGGTAGTGAGGGTCGAGGGTGTTCTCACGCTTGGGGCCGGAACTCTAACGCAGCCTGATCTCTGTCGCAACCTGACGGGAGGCGTTACCAGAACCGGTGATGCGACCAACGTCTACGCCGCGTAGGATCGCCAACTTATGAAAGCTCGCATCATTCCGCGCACGTTGCTGCTAGCGATGGTCGCACTTGCGGTCGGCGCTGGGATCATCTCCGTCCATGCCCAGAATAGCGGCAAGTGGACGCCCCCGCGCACCCCGTGGGGCGACCCGGACTTGCAGGGCCTCTGGCCGGGCACCGAATCGCTCGGCATTCCGCTGCAGCGAGATCCGAAGCTCGAGACGCGCAACGAGCTGACCGAACAGGAGTTCGAAGACCGTCGTCGGCAGGCTCAGCAGGCCGTCGACGACATGGAGGCGGAATTCGATCTGGCGAGCGCCGATACCAGCAAAGCAGGGCAGGTGGGCTCGGCCACTTCGCCGCCGCCGCACTGGCAAGAGCGCGGCACGCCGTCGCGGCAAGCATCGCTCATCGTTGATCCGCCAGACGGCAGGATGCCACCACTCACGTCGCAGGCACGTGCACGCTATGACGCGATTCAGGCCGCGCGCAAGAACCGCGGCCCGGCGGACTCGTACACGGATCGCAGCCTCTACGACCGCTGCATCTCACGCGGCGTCATCGGCTCTGTCCTGCCCGTGATCTACAACAACGGCAACGAGATCGTGCAAGCCCCCGGCTACGTCGTCATCCGCAACGAAATGATTCACGAGTCGCGTATCGTGCCGCTCGACGGCCGGCCACATCTGAACAGCGGCCTCCATCTGTGGATGGGCGATCCGCGCGGACACTGGGAGGGCGACACACTTGTCGTCGAGACACGCAACTTGACCGACCGCACGGGGATTTCGCAAGGCGGCAACAACCCGCACAGCGATCAGCTGATCATCACCGAACGCTTCCGGCTGATCGATGCCAACACGCTGCAGTACCAGGCGACATTGAACGATCCGCAAACGTGGGCGAAGCCGTGGACGATCTCTTTCCCCTGGAAGCGCGACTCCAACTACCTGATGTTCGAGTACTCGTGTCACGAGGGAAACTACGCGATGCGGAACTTGCTGAGCGGCGCGCGCGCCGAGGAACAGGCGAACAACAAGTCGCGGTGAAGCCCCGTGGTAGGCTGAGCCTCCTTGGGGGGGAACTCGATGATCGCGATTTCACGTCCGGGCATCGTCGCGCTCGGCGTCGTGGTGGTGGCGCTTGGCGTCGCCTCGCAGATAGGGGCACAGGCGCCCTCGTGTGAACCCGTCGGCGAGATTCGGTTCGTGTGCGGGCAAGACGGCCCCGAGGACTTAGTGGCCGTGCCCGGCTCGCCATGGCTCGTTGCCTCGGCGTACGGCGCCAGCGGCGGACTCTTCGCCATCAACACCAAAGAGGCGTCGTCCACGCGGCTGTTTCCGTCCGCGACAGCGACCGATCGGCTCAATCGTCAGGTCTACGCTTCCTGTCCAGGACCGCTTCAAGGCGAGGACCGCGAACGCTTCCGCACCCACGGCTTGTACCTGAAGGAAGGTCATCGCGGCGTGCACACCCTCTATGCGGTGCACCACGGCGGTCGCGAGTCAGTCGAGCTGTTCGAGCTCGACACCCGGAAGACACCAATTGCGATTGCATGGATCGGCTGCGTCGTCGCACCTGATCCGATTGGATTGAACGCAGTCGTCGCATTGCCAGACGGCGGCTTTGCCGCCACCAACTTCGACCCGCGGCAGGCTCCTGGAGGCCGCGGCGGCTTTTCGCCCGCGCTCACCGCCGGCGAGCGGAATGGTGAAGTATGGGAATGGCACCAGCGAAGCGGTTGGGCGAAGGTGCCCGGCAGCGAGGGCAGCTGGAGCGAACGGGATCGAGCTCTCGCCGGACGGCCGCTGGTACTACATCGCGGAGTGGGGCAACCGATCGTTCATGCGGCTGTCGCGCGGAAAGACGCCGCCGGAGCGGCAGGAAATCCCGCTCGGGTTTCGGGTGGACAACGTCCGCTGGGAGCGCGACGGCAGGCTGCTCGTCGCTGGCCAGGGCGAGCCCGGCGGCGCGGTAACCCGCGGCGGCAACAACGGCGCCGGCAACCTGTCGATGTCGATCATCGGCCGCATCGATCCGAAAACGATGACCTACACAACGATCGTGAGCCAGCCCACGAACGAACGCCTCAATGCGGCGACGGTCGCGATCCACATCGGTGACGAGCTCTGGGCGGGGTCGTTTCGCGGTGATCGAATCGCCCGTTATCCGATACCTCGTCAGGGTCAGGCACCGGCGAACAAGTAGAGACCAAGGCATCCAAAACTGGTAATTTACGGCTGGCGGCCGAAGCCGTAGATTCTCTATCTGATGCGTTCCATCCTCGCCGGGTTCGTGACCGCCGCCGTCGTCTTTCTGGGCCTACTCGCGCTGCGGCCTGTCCCGGTAGCTGCGGCACGCGCAGGCGACGATGCGCGGGCGTTCCTGCAGGCGTACTGCATCACCTGTCACTCGCAGCAGATGAAGTCGCGCGGCTCAGTGCCGGTGGCGTTCGACACACTCGACGCGTCCGCCATCGCGAATGACGCGAAGACGTGGGAGCAGGTCGTCCGAAAGATGCGCGCCGGCGTCATGCCGCCGGCCGGCGTGAAGCGGGCCGATAAGGCGGCACACGAGCAATTTCTCGCCTGGGTCGAAGGCGAGCTCGATCGCGCCGCGCGCGAGCGGCCGAACCCTGGGCGCACCGAGGTGTTCCACAGGCTCAATCGCACCGAGTACAAGAATGCCGTGCGCGATCTGCTGGATCTCGACGTCGACGTCACCGGGTGGTTGCCGCCCGATGACGCGAGCTACGGCTTCGACAACATCGCTGGCGTGCTGAAGATCTCGCCGACGCTCCTCGAGCGATATCTGTCGGCGGCACAGAAGGTCAGCCGCACGGCGCTCGGCATCGAGCCGCCGTCTCCCACGGTCGACTACTTTCGCGTCGCCGACGATCGCGCGCAGGAGCAGGAACTGCCCGGGCAGCCGTTCGGCACGCGCGGAGGCGCGTCGATCCGCTACACCTTCCCGATGGACGCGTCGTACACGGTACGCGTCCAGCTCTCGCGCGATCTGAACGAGCAGGTACCGATCTACGTGGAGCCGCAAGATCTCGAGGTCAGCATCGACGGTGAGCGCGTCAAGATGTTCACGCTGCCGGGTGCCGCCGCGCCTGCCGGCCCTCCGGCGAGCGAGCCCGCGGCGGCAGGCGACGTCGACGCCGCGCAACCCGCTGGACGTGGGCAGGGTCGTGGCACCGGGGCGCGTGCGGGCGGCGCGGGACGCGGCGGCGGCCGCCAGGGGCAGGAGGCACGCAATCGCGCCGACCGCGACTGGGAAGTGCGTGTGCCTGTGAAGGCGGGACCGCACGTCGTGCAGGTGGCGTTCGCGAAAGAGAGCAATGCCGTCGCCGAGACCGCGCGGCTGCCATTCCTCCGGCCGTATCCAGCCGGCGTCAACATTGCCGAGACGCGTACCGGTGCCTATCTCCGAAGCGTGGAGATTGCGGGACCGTTCGATCCGACCGGTCCCGGCAACTCGCCGAGCCGGCAGCGCATCCTGATCTGCACGCCGGCCAGCCCGGCGAATGAAGAGCGCGTGTGCTACCCGGATCCTGACCGCGCTCGCGCGCCGCGCGTATCGTCGGCCGGTGACGGCGACCGATGTACGGCCGCTGCTCGCGTTCTATCGTGAAGGGCGCGCCGAGGGAAGTTTCGACCAGGGAATCGAGCGCGCGCTCAACCGGCTGCTCATCAGCCCCGAGTTCCTGCTGCGCGTCGAAACCGATCCGCCGAAGACGCCGACCGGAACTGCGTATCGCATCAACGATGTCTCGCTGGCCTCGCGGCTGTCCTTCTTCCTCTGGAACAGCATTCCCGATGAGGAGTTGCTCACGCTCGCGGAGCAGAAGCGGCTGAACGACCCCGCCGTGCTCGACCGGCAGGTGCGGCGAATGATCGCCGACCCCCGGTTCGACTCGTTCGTCGAGACCTTTGCCGGGCAGTGGCTGTTCCTGCGCAACCTCCCCGCCTCGGTTCCGGTGCAGCAGAACTACCCGGACTTCGACGACAGTCTGCGCCAGGCGTTTCGTACCGAGACGGAGTTGTTCTTCAAGAGCGTGGTTCGCGAGGATCGCAGCGCGCTCGACCTGCTGCGCGCGGACTACACGTTCCTCAACGAGCGTCTCGCCAGGCACTACGGCATTGCCGACGTCAAGGGCACCCGCTTCCGCCGCGTGACACTCCCGCCGGGCAGTCGCCGCGGCCTGCTCGGTCAGGGCAGCATTCTCACGGTCACTTCGTATCCGGATCGCACATCACCGGTTGTGCGCGGCAAGTGGATCCTCGAGAACCTGCTCGGCACGCCGCCGCCATCGCCACCGCCCGGTGTGCCGCCGCTCAAGCCGCCAAGCTTCGCGACGAAGGTTCTTTCCGTGCGCGAGCGGATGATCGATCATCGGCGGAACCCGCCGTGCGCGGGCTGCCACGCGATGATGGATCCCCTCGGGCTGGCGCTCGAGAACTTCGATGCGGTTGGCAAATGGCGCGCGCTGGACGAGTCCGGCGGCCCAATCGATGCCTCAGGAGCGATGCCCGACGGCACGAAATTCGACGGTCCGGACGGGCTGCGGCAGGCACTGCTCGGATCCGATCGGTTCGTCATGACGCTCACGGAGAAGCTGATGACGTACGCGCTCGGCCGCGGCGTTGACTACTACGATGAACCGGCCGTCCGCGGCATCGTCCGCACGCGTCGCGCGACGACTTCCGCTTCGTGTCGCTCATTCGCGGCGTCGTTCAGAGCGTTCCGTTCCAGATGAGGAGAGCGAAGTGAGGTTCATCACCAAACGGGCACTCCCGCGCCGGACTTTCCTTCGCGGCGCCGGTGTGGCGCTAGGCCTGCCGCTGCTCGATTCGATGGTGCCGGCGCTTTCGGCGCTCGCTGACACGCCTGCGGCGGTGGCGTCGCGACTCGGATTCATCTACATGCCGAACGGCGTCGCTAAAAATTCGTCAGGCATCGACTACTGGACGCCGGCCACCGAAGGACGGAACTTCGAGATGTCGCAGATCCTGGCGCCGCTCGAACCGTTCCGCGATCGGTTGCTCGTCGTGAGCGGCCTCGACCAGAACCAGGCGGAGGCGGGCAACGACGGCGCGAGCGGCGATCACACCCGCGGCACGAGCTCGTGGCTGACTGGCGTCTATCCCAAGCGCACCGAAGGGGCCGACGTCCGCAACGGTATCTCCGCCGATCAGATCGCGGCGCCGGTACTAGGCAAGGACACGGCATTGCCGTCGCTCGAGCTCGCCATCGATTTGAACTTCCTCGCCGGCCAGTGCGAGAACAGCTACAGCTGCGCCTACCTCAACACGCTCGCATGGACGTCGCCGACGACGCCGCTGCCGACCGAGAACAACCCGCGGGTGGTGTTCGAGCGGCTGTTTGGCGACGGCGGGACCGCGGAGCGGCGTGCCGCGCACGCGCGGCGCAACCGCAGCATCCTCGATTCGGTGCTCGACGACTTCAAGCGCCTGCAGCAGCGGATCGGGCCCAGCGATCGCGCGGTCGTCGAGGAGTGGGTCGATTCCGTGCGCGAGGTCGAGCGGCGTATCTCGGGCGTTGAAAAGCGAAGCAACGACGAGCTCCCGACGCTCGAGCGGCCGACCGGCGTCCCCGAACGTTTCGACGAGCACGTCAAGCTGATGTACGAGCTCCAGTGGCTGGCGTTTCGCGCCGACCTCACGCGCGTCGTCACCTTCATGCTCGGACGCGAGCTGAACTTCCGCACCTATCCGGAGATCGGCGTGACCGAAGGTCATCACGGCCTCTCGCATCATCAGGATCGTCCCGAGCAGATCGCCAAGTACGCGAAGGTCGGCACCTATCAGGCGGAGCTGCTGGCGTGGTTCCTCGACAAGCTGCAGTCAACGCCCGAGGGCGACGGCACGCTGCTGGATCACTCGCTCTTCCTCTACGGCGCTGGCTTGAGCAATCCGAACACGCACGCACATGTCGACCTGCCGCTCCTCGTCATCGGCGGACGTAGCCTCGGCATCGACGGCAATCGGCACCTCGTCGTGCGCCGTCAAGTGCCGATGACGAACCTGCTGCTGACGCTCCTCGACAAGGCCGGCGTCCGGGCCGACACGCTCGGCGACAGCACCGGCCAGATGCCCGTGAGCGGGCTTGCCGATGTCTAGCGCTATCCCTCTCGCGCGTCGGTGGCATCTTGCCGCGGTCGTCGTCGGATTTGCGGCGACGCTCGCCAGCGCCATCGCGCTGACCGCCTCCGCGGGACCCATCGCCCTGATCGATGCCGTGAAGGCCGGCGACATGACGACGGTGAGATCGCTGCTGGCGAAGCAGGCAGATGTCGCCGCGGCGGAAGCAGACGGCACGACCGCTCTCCACTGGGCCGTCGAGAACGACAACGACGCACTGGTCGCGGTGCTGCTGGAGGCGGGCGCGAAGGCGCAGGTTGTCAACCGTCACGGCATCGCCCCTCTCCATCGCGCCGCCACCAACGGAAACGCGTCGATCGTCAACCGGCTGCTGGCCGCCGGCGCGGACGCGAACTTCGCAACGCCGGCTGGCGAGACACCGCTGATGATGGCGGCGCGCACCGGCACCACGGCGGCCATCGAGGCGCTGATCGCCAAAGGTGCCGAGGTCAACGCGCGTGAGGCGTGGCGCGGGCAGACGGCCTTGATGTGGGCGGCAAGCGAGAACAACGCGGAGGCCATCCGCGTGCTGGTGAAGGCGGGTGCCGACATCCACGCCAAGTCGACATCGGGCATGTTCACGCCGCTGCTGTTCGCGGTGCGCGGCGGTCACCTCGACTCCACGCGCGCGCTGCTCGATGCCGGCGCGGACGTCAACGAGCGCCTGCCTGACGGCATGAGCGCGCTGGTGCTCGCGGTGTACAACGCGCATTACGAGCTGGCCTCGGCGTCTGCTCGAGCGTGGCGCAGACCCGAACGCCGCAGCGCATGGCTGGAGCGCGTTGCACCAGGTCGCCTGGTCGCGCCGGCCGAATCGCGGCTTCAACATGCCGGGGGCGGTTCCCACCGGGACCCTCGACAGCCTCGAGCTGGTGCGGCGGCTCGTCGCGCGCGGCGCCGACGTGAACGCGCGCATGACCAAGGAGCCGCGCGACGGCAACCGCAACATGCTGAATCGCATCGGCGGCACGCCGTTCCTCATGGCGGCGAAATCGGCCGACGTCCCGCTGATGCGCGTGCTCCTCGAATGCGGAGCCGATCCGAAGGTCACCACTACCGACGGCACGTCGGCGCTGATGGCGGCGGCCGGCGTCGGCGTCTACGGGCCAGGAGAGAGTCCGGGCACGGCCGAAGAGGCGTTCGAAGCCGTGAAGCTGGCGTTCGAAGTGGGCGGCGGCGACGTCAACGGCGCCAACAAGGACGGCGAGACGGCGCTGCTCGGCGCCGTTTACCGTGGCGGCGCGGTGCCGGTGATCCAGTTCCTCGCGGACAAGGGCGCCCGCCTCGACGCCGAGAACAAGAAGCACTGGACGCCGCTCGTCGCAGCCGAAGGCGTCGTGTATGCCAGCAGCGGCATCCGCCGCTATCCCGAAGCGGCGGCGCTCATCCGCAAATTGATGCGTGAGCGCGGCCTCGCCATTCCCGAGATCGAGCACATCGGCGGCGCCGTTCCGGTGGTGAAGGCGACCCCGCTCGCTGCCAACGCGCGCACCAACTGGGACGGCGTCTACACCGACGCGCAGGCGCAGCGCGGCCGCGACGTCTACCGGCGCGCGTGCGCCGTCTGCCACCTCGACACGCTGGAAGGCGACGCCGTGTCCCCGACGCTCATCGGACCCGCGTTCCTGGGGCGCTTCACCGGACAGACGGCGCACGAGATGGTGCAGGCCGTGCGCGCCTCGATGCCGCAGAACGCGCCCGACACCCTCGGCGACCGCGCTTACGTCGACCTGATCGCATTCCTGCTCAACGCGAACGGCGGACGTACCGGCGCATCCGAGCTGCCGCTCGACGTCGCCGAGCTCGAGAAAATCGTCATCACCGCCGAGCAGCGCTGAACTTAGTCACCTTTCGCCCTGCTCTGAGTGCCACGCATATTCCGGCGTGCGTCCTGTTGCGAACGGCCGAATCTGTCATTCGCGATAAACAATGCCGCGCCGGCCATGAGCGCTGCCGCGCCGCCGAGCAGTTGTTGGCGTGTCGCTCCCGCGAGCATCAGCACCGACACACCAATCGCAAGCAGCGGCACGAGCCTTCCCATTGGTGTGACGAACGTAGCTGGTTGGACCACTCCCTGGAACGACGGGTGACGAAGGCGGAGGGTCGCCGCGCAGGCGCCGATATACGTCACAAGCCGCGCGATTGCGCTCGCAACCGCGAGCACCGAGAATGACCCCGACAGTGCGAGACCCAACGCGACGATCGTGGTAACGATAATCGCGTTCGATGGTGTGTGGTAGCGCCGATGGATGGCTCGAAAGAGCCCAGGCAGCTCGCCATGTTCTGCCAGGGCGAAGAGCATGCGAGACCCGGTCAGCACCTGGCCCACGTTGTTGCCAATCATGGCAACCACTGCGCCTGCACTGACAAGCAGTGCCCCGACACTGCCCATGAACAGCAACGATGCATCGGCGAGCGGTGTCCGTGACGTCGGCAGATCAGGGAGCGTGCCGATCGCCACCACCTGTGCGAGCGTCATAATCGCCGTGACCGCAACGATCGTTGTCATGAAGGCGAACGGCACGTGCCGGCGCGGGTCGGCCGCCTCGCCGGCTGGAACGCCGATGACGTCATAACCGCCGAAGGCAAACACCAAGAGCAGCACTGCCGTCGTCGCCTCCGTCAGTGATACGGCACCCACGGGAGTGAAGCGGCTGGCATCAATGAACCAGACGCCGACGACAATGAACAACGCGAGCGGCGCGAGCTTGGCGATGGTCAAGAGATTGATGACTAGGGCGCTCTGGCGGATGCCCCGTAAGTTGATCCATCCGAGGACCAGGGTCACCGCCGTGATCATCGAGGCTCGGCCGACGCCACCTGTCATCTCAGGCCAGTAGAATCCGAGAGCGAGCGCGATGGCGTTGACGACCGACGCTTGACCCGTGACGCGCGTGAACCACTGCATCCACCCCACCTCGAACGCCACGAATCGGCCGAAAGCGGCGCGGGTGTACAGATAGGGTCCGCCGGTCCCTTCGAACCGGCTGCCCACTTCAGCGAAGCACAGCGCAACCAGCAGCGATGCAATGCCAACGGCAAGAAACGCAATCGGGCTCCAGTTGCCGATTTGCGCTGCCACTTGCGACGGCAGGATGAATACGGCGCTCCCAATCACTTGGTTGATGCCGATGGCTGTGAGGTCCCACTTCCCGAGTTCGCGGCGAAGCGTGAGCGCGGGAGGAGCATCAGCGACCGACGCCGGAACCGTTGCCTTCATCATTGCGGCGAGATTATCCGTTCATTCGCATCGCGGCGAAGACCCATCGCATAGAATGAGGCCGCAATGGCGCTGGCGCCTGGCACTCGACTCGGCCCGTACACGATCACCGTCCCAATCGGCGCAGGTGGGATGGGCGAAGTCTACAAGTCGACCGACACCCGCCTCGCTCGCACCGTCGCTGTTAAGGTCCTGCCCGAGCGCGTCGCCTCAGATCCGGAGCTGAAACAACGATTCGAGCTGGAGGCGAAAACCTCTGGCCGCCTTGAGTCATCCCCACATCTGCCCAGTGTTCGACATCGGCAGCCAGAATGGCATCGACTTCCTGGTCATGGAGTACCTGGAAGGAGAGACACTCGAGCAGCGGCTGAAGAAAGGAGCGTTGCCGCTCGATCAGGCGCTGCAGATCGCGATTCAGACGGCTGATGCGCTCGCGGCAGCGCATCGCGCCGGCATCATCCATCGCGATCTCAAGCCGGGCAACGTGATGCTGACGAAATCGGGCGCGAGGCTACTCGATTTCGGTCTTGCGAAGACCAGTGCTCCGGTCGTGGCCGGTAGTCTGTCGATGCTGCCCACGACGCCGCCGAATCTCACCGTGCAAGGCACGATGCTCGGTACGTTTCAGTACATGGCGCCAGAGCAAGTTGAGGGTCAGGAGGCAGACCCGCGCACGGATATTTTTGCGTTCGGCGCCATGCTCTACGAGGCCGTAACCGGCAAGCATGCTTTCGAGGGCAAGAGCCACGCAAGTTTGATCGGCGCCATTCTGAAAGACGTGCCACCGCCGATCTCGACTCTTCAGCCGCTCTCGCCGCTGCTCTTGGAACGCATCGTTGCCAAGTGTCTCGCAAAGGAGCCTGACGCGCGGTGGCAGTCGGCCGCCGACCTGCGCGACGAATTGCAGTGGGTGGCCCACGTATCGCCACCTTCGACGAAGGCGGGAGTCGCGCGCGCGGGCGGAAATCGAGTCGCGTGGACCGTTACAGGTGTATCGCTCGTTATCGCGGCGCTGGCGGTGGCCGCCGGGTTCTACAGAGCTCGCGTGCCAGGCACGACCGGCGGCGCTGAAATGCGCGTCGAAGTCAGCATGCCGGGGCGCTTCGAAGATTGGGTGGCGATTTCGCCCGATGGACGCACGCTCGTCTCAGGTGGACTGGCTGACCGGAAATGGCAGCTCTGGATGCGCCCTCTCGATTCGCTGATCGCACGTCCTCTCGAAGGAACGGAAGGGGCGAGTTACCCCTTCTGGTCTCCCGACAGTAAATCGATCGGATTCTTTGCCGAGGGCAAGCTGAAGCGAATTGACATCGCCGGAGGACCGGCACAGACGCTTGCCAACGCCAGGGAACCACGCGGAGGCGCTTGGGGACAGGACGGCACGATCATCTTCACGCCGGCGATCTACGGTGGATTGTATCGGGTACCCGCCACCGGTGGTGAGGCCACGCCACAGACTCATTTGGATCCGGGACAACGGTCTCACCGTTTTCCGTCTTTTCTCCCCGACGGACGCCATTTTCTCTTTTTCACAACACCTGCAGGCGCATACGTAGGTTCGTTGGACGGGTCCGCGCCAAAGCGTCTGATGCTCAATTCAGATTCGGCGGCGATCTATGCAGCGCCCGGCGTGCTTCTTTTCATGCGACAGCGAACACTCATGGCACATCCATTCAGTGTGGAGACGCTGCAGACGACGGGCAATCCGGTGCAGGTGGCGGAGGTTGTCGCCGGGTCGGGCGCGTCGAACGTCGGCACGTTGCCGGTGTCGGCGGCCGCAGACGGCACGATTGCATTTCATGCCGCGTCCGGCGTTCAAAGTGGAGGGTTGCGGTTGGCCTGGTTCGACCGCTCGGGCAAGGAAGTCGGCGCGGTTGCCGGCGTCGATCCCGGCTTCCTACTCGACGCTGAGCTGTCGGCGAGCGCGAGCAGCACGCGCATAGCCGTCTCGCGCAGCCCCAGCGGGAGACTTGGCGAGATCGATATTTGGCTCATTGAAACGGCTCGCGGGATCTCCACGCGACTCACGTCAGACGCTGCGACGGATCAGTGGCCTCTGTGGTCGCCGGACGAGCAGCAAGTCGTCTTTGCCTCGAATCGGCGAGGGACCTTCGACTTGTATGCGGTGCCTTCCAACGGGAGTGCCTCAGAGAAATTGTTGCTGGAGCTGCCGGGGACAACGACGCCCACGAACTGGTCGTCCGATGGCCGGTTCGTTCTGTACAACGAGCTGAGTACGATGACCGGGTTCGATCTGTGGGCACTGCCACTCGTCGGTGACGGAAAACCCGTCCCTGTCGCGAACCGCGAATTTGACGAATTGGGCGGACAGCTTTCCCGCGACATGCGATGGGTGGCTTACGAATCAAACGAAACAGATCGATTCGAGATTGTCGTGCAGCAGTTTCCGAACTTGACCGGGAAGTGGCAAATTTCTTCTGGGGGTGGGATGTTGCCGCGCTGGCGCGCGGATGGGAAAGAACTCTTCTATGTGGCTTCGGACGGTACGCTCATGGGCGCTCCCATTACCGTAGCACCGGACGGGAAACATTGCGACCTGGAGCGCCTGTGCCACTCGTGCCCAACCGCATTGTGTTCGATGCCTATCGAGGCGTTCGAAACAACCGATACGCGGTCACGCCGGACGGTCAGCGGTTCCTCATGATCGTGCCCGCCGAAGAAGCCGTTACTCCCGTCGTCGTAATCCTCAATTGGGCCGGGGGTGCCGTGAATTGATGGCCGGTGAGGCCTTGGCCTCGTCCCCGGTCTTGCGATACATGACCGGCTGGTCGAGACGAACCCTAAAGCGCGCTGATGGTGACGTAGTATTCGTCGAGATCTCGGACCGCGAACTCCTTCGTTCGAGTATTCGGGTTCATATGAGGCTCCTCTTCGAGCCGAGGAACGAGCCCGCGAGCCCTTTGCAATGCCAGGTCAAAATCGTCGACGCGAAAGAACAAGAGGAGCCCGTTTCCTGGTGTCGCGCGGTCAGGACTCATCAAGGAGGGGTGCTCGTGGGCGCCCCATTGGTGGAGACAGAGTAGGACAGTTCCGTCCGAGTCGAGGAGTTGACCAAACTCGTCGTGGGCTGGTGCCGTCTGCGGCTGGCCGAAGAGAGACTGGTACCGCTTGCAGCTCGCGCGGACGTCGTTCACCCCGATGATCGTCCAGATCCGCTTCATGGTACTTCGCCGGCGACCTGCTCAGAATCCACGACGTCGAACCGCACGATCGCGCCGCCAAGATAGCTGAGAGGGACCAACGACACGAGAAAGGTCAGGTGATACCAGACAGGAAACTTCTCCCAGAGACTGATGTGCACTGGAATGAACGGGAGGAGCAGGACCACACCTGACAGCAGCGTGGCGACCATCGATCGCCGCGAGATGGCTGTCGTGACAGACCCCATGACGACCGTCGCCACCGCGCCGATCGTGAGACGAGCCATCATCATCGGCAGCGTGAACGTCATCGCGTCGGCCACACTCGCATACGCAGGCCACGCTGCTCTCATGATCGAGCCCGCGACCGTGACGACGATCACCCACACTGCCAGCCCCGCGACGATGCCAAGAGTTCCCCTCGCCATAGGAGAAGTCTAGAGAGACTCGTTGCAGCGGGTCTTGTAAAAATCGGCCACGGCTCTGGACGTTAGATGACCTGGTGTGGCATCGGCCAATCGAGTCATGTCCAGCGTCAGGTGGGCCTGATCGAAATACCCATTTTCGGATGCCAACGCTGCACCCGAGCGGCTGGGCAACTGCTCCATCTGCTCGAGCGCGGTCTGAAATCGTGCGATGCGACTCAAGCGCTTTGCGCCGTACCCGATCCAGGTTCGCATCAGGCGGTTCAGGTGACGCTGGCTGACCCCGCACTCGGCGGCGATGTCGGCGACCCGCACGCATCCGTGCACGCGCGCAACCTCGAGGAGCGCTTTGGCAACGACGTCGTGCACGTGCACGTGCATCAGTCGATCGACGAGAAACCGCTGGAGCACTTCGACGTGCTGCTCCGGTGTGCGCGAGGGGCATGGCTCGAAGGCGAGAGCGCGGTAGGCATGCCCCCTCAACCTGATGCGGCGACCTACCATGGCATCGGCGGCGATTCCGGTCACGAGAAAGGCCACACCCGGACGGAGCCGCACGCCAATCAATGTTGCCGCTGACGCGAATCGGCGCACCTGCGGCTCGACCAGTGGTCCGCGCAGGACCCAGGCCGCGGATCGATCGTGCTGCAGCTGAATCGAAATCGACGTGCTGGTGTCCGGCACGACGCGAATCATCGCGCCCCGCTTCGCGGTGATGACCCAGAAGCATCCGACGTACGGTCGCAACGCGTCGACCGCTTCGATGAATCGCGTCTCGGCGCGATAGGCGACCGTACTGGTGATGCTCATCGTCGAACCTGACGGGCGGCGATGCTCATTTCACGGGCGCTGCGATCCACCAGGTGACGCCGCTCTGGTCGATGACGCCGGCGTTCCGGTGTCCGTAGGGTTTGTCCTCGGGCTTGCTCTCGGTCGTGGCCCCTGCGGCCAGCGCCCTCGCGTAGGTCGCGTCGACATCCTTGACCCAGAGGTAGAACGCCGCGGTGCGAGGCGTCCACTGCCCGCCCGCCTGCCCGAGCATGACGAGGGAATCGCCGATCTCGACTTCGGCGTGCATGACGGTGTTGTCCTGATTCCGCTGACACTCGACTTCTGTGCCGTCGAATGCCGCCTTCAGGAACGTCAGCTCGACGTCCGCGTTGGGGACGAGGAGATAGGGAGTGACGGTGCGATACGTGTCTTTGACGTGTGCCATGGCGCTATGCTCTCAAACGGCAGCCATCTAGGATTGTAAAAATTTGACCTCGCGCAGACGAGACCTTGGTCAGTCATCAGTTGCGGTACCGAGCCCTCTTTAGCTGTTGAGAGTCAGCTGGACGGGAGGAGCTACGGCAGGCGGTCGTCGATGACACCTGCCTTTGCCTCGTCCACGGTCTTGCGATACAGGCGCGCCAGCTGCGACCTCCTTGGTGAGCGGCGCGCCATCGTAGTTAGCTGACGCCTACAGGCTGATCCGGCGGCACCTCAGCCTCCCGCGCTGCGGACGCGATCTGGCGGCACCAGGGCTCGCGTGGCGAGCGGCTTGCTGCGATCATCGAGAGGACCAACAAGGAAATCCGATGCGGGCGATGGCGTTGACGCGACCCGGCGCTGGCAAGTTGGAGGCTATTGATGTGGACCTCCACGAACCAGGTCCTGGTGACGTCCTGGTCCGCGTGCTCGCGTGCGGTGTCTGCCGAACCGACCTTCACATCGTCGACGGCGAACTACCAGGACCGACGATCCCGATCATTCCCGGCCACGAGATCGTCGGTCGCGTAGAACGCGTTGGCGATCAGGTCACGACGTTCGCGCCGGGTGACCGCGTCGGTATTCCGTGGCTGGGATGGTCATGCGGCGAGTGTGAGTTCTGTCGTGCCGCACGGGAGAATCTATGCCGGTCCGCTCGCTACACTGGCTATCACATCAACGGCGGGTACGCCGAATACGCCGTTGCCAACGCCCGCTTCTGTTTCTTACTGCCTGCCACGTACGACGACAACCACGCGGCGCCCCTTCTTTGCGCTGGTCTGATTGGATACCGTGCGTATCGAATGGCCGGTCCCGGCACGCGACTCGGCATTTACGGGTTTGGTGCGGCCGCTCACGTTATCACTCAAGTCGCCGTGCACCAGGGTCGCGACGTGTACACGTTCGTCTCGCCTGGTGACGATCAAGCTTTGCGCTTCGCGCGAGAGGTAGGCGCAACGTGGGCCGGGCCGTCAAATGAGCCGCCGCCTGTACCTCTCGACAGCGCACTGATCTTCGCGCCCGTCGGGCACCTCGTGCCCGAGGCGTTGTCACGGACCACGCCAGGGGGTGTCGTCGTTTGCGCCGGGATCCATATGAGCGATATTCCGTCGTTCCCTTATCGACTGTTGTGGGAAGAGCGAGTCATTCGATCGGTGGCAAACCTGACGCGCACGGACGCGAAGGAGTTTCTGACGCTTGCGGCGGACATCCCACTGCGCATGCACGTTCAGGCCTATGCCCTTGCCGACGCGAATCGGGCGTTGGACGATTTGCGCACCGGGCGTCTATCGGGCGTTGCCGCCCTCGTGCCGTGAGGAACGGGACCACCCACTCGCCCACCGAGGCGCGACGCGTGATTGGCGAGCGAGTGATGATCGATCACGCCCCGTCGCGACCCCGCAGCGATTCGTGGCAGACGCCCTCGACGTGACGCCCGCCACAGAGGCCCGCCAGGGAATTCTTTCTGGCGATCCTGGCGCCGCACGATGGTCCTCGACACGTCACGCATGACGATACCGTGGCGAGGTCCTTGCAGCCAGATGCGGACAAGATGACCGCAAGCCCAGACCTGCCTGCGATCGCATGACCAGAAAAAACCCTGACCACACCGCGATTAAGGAGCGCCTCCGTCCCGGTGAGGAGCACTTCCGCACGCTCGTCGATCATGCGCCAGACGGGATCTTCATCGCCGATGCCGACGGCCGTTACCTCGAGGTCAACGCCGCCTGGTGCGAGATGCTCGGGTACTCCCGCGACGAGATTCTCGGCATGATAGTCAGCGACGTTCTGGCCCCCGACGAAGCTCCACGGGTGGCCGGCGAGGTGGCTCACCTGCGCGGCGGAGACGCCGTGAAAGGCGTGTGGCGCTTCCGTCGCAAGGACGATTCGATCTTCTACGCGGAGGTCAACGGTCGACGGCTCGCGGATTCACGCTTGCTCGGATACGTCCGCGACATCAGCCAGCACCGGCAGGTGGAAGACCACCTGCGCGCCAGTCAGAGGTTCATCGAGGCGGTCGCCAAAGCCTCGCCACCGATCATTTATGTGTTCGACCTGGATGAAGAGCGCTTGCGGTACCTCAATCGATCAATCCTGGGCGAACTGGGCTATCCGGAGCCCGCTGCCGCGATCGATCGACTCGAGGACTTCAAGGCCTTCATGCCCGTGGACGAGGCCACGCATCTCGCGCAGGTGCTGTCTGAGTGGCGCGGCCTGGCAGACGGTCATGTGCGCGAGGACGAGTACCAGCTGCGAGACGCGCACGGCGACGTCCACTGGTTTATCGGCCGTGAGACACCGTTCATGCGTGGCGCCGATGGTGCGGTGCACCAGATCCTTGGAACCCTGTACGACATCAGCCAGCGCAAACGTACCGAGCTGTCGCTCGAGAACAGCCGCGCCCTCCTGCAGTCTTTCGTCGAACATACCCCTGCCGCCGTGGCGATGCTCGACAACGAACTGCGGTACGTCGCAGTGAGCCGACGATGGATGCACGACTACGAACTTGGCGCACGCGATTTGATCGGGCAGTGTCACTACGATGTGTTCCCGGAAATTCGGAACATGCCTCAGTGGCAGTCGGTGCACGAGCGGTGCCTGGCCGGCGCCATCGAGCGTGGGGAAGAGGATCCCTTCGTCCGCGCGAACGACCGCACTGAGTGGCTGCGCTGGGAGGTCCGTCCCTGGCGCGACGAGCACGGTGCCATCGGCGGGATCATCATGTTCACGGAGGTCATCACCGAACGGAAGCTGACCGAATCGCGGCTCCGTGAAAGTGAGATGCTCCTGCGTGGCCTGGTCGAGACGTCCCCTATTCCGATGCTGGTCGTGACAGCCGACGCCGACAGCCGCGTCCTGCTGATGAACCAGCGGTTCACGGAAACGTTTGGCTACTCCTTGGAGGAGGTGCCGGACATCACGGCATGGTGGTTCAGAGCCTATCCCGATCCCGCGTACCGCGCTCGCGTCCGGGCATCATGGAACGATGCGGTCGCCGAAGCCGCGCGCGCCGGCAGCCATGCGATTGCGCCGGTGGCAGCCCAGGTCACCTGCCAGGACGGGAGCGTTCGCGACCTCGAAGTGCACATGGGGCGTTTCGGAAATCGTGCGCTCGTCGTCTTCAGCGATTTCACCGAACGCAAACACACAGAGGAACTGCTTCGACGAAGCGAGGAGCGATACCGTCTCATCGTCGAGAACCAGACGGAGTTCATCGTCAAGTGGCTGCCTGACGGGACACGGACGTTCGTCAACGACAGCTACTGCCGCACGTTCTGTGTGCGCGAGCAGGAGTGCGTCGGGACGAGCTTCTTTCCGCTGATCGCTCCCGAACATCGCGAGGGAGTTCAGCGCCAGACGGCGATGCTGACGCCTGCAAATCCCGAGTTCACCGAGGAGCACGTGTCGCTCATACGGGATGGCCGGCGCTGGCAGCAGTGGACCAACCGTGGGATCTTCGACGCCGATGGCCGTCTCGTCGAGATTCTCTCGACCGGTCGAGACGTGTCGGAGCGCAGGGAGGCTGAAGAAAAGCTCCGTGAGAGCCGCATGCACCTGCTGGCGTCTCAGCACATCGCCCGCGTGGGAAGCTGGGAGATGGATCTGCTGTCGCTCGACGACCTGGATCACAATCCCCGCCGCTGGTCGGACGAGTGCTACCGGATCTTCGGGTTCGCGCCGGGCGAAATCGAGGTGACCGGCGGCGTCTTCTTCGATCGGGTGCATCCGGGCGATCGCGACGAGGTCCGCGATGCCACTCGCCGCGCAGTCAGGGATCACGTGCGGTTCTCCATCGACTATCGCATCGTGCTGTCAACAGGGGACGAACGTGTCCTGCACGAACAGGCCGAGCCCGTGCTCGATCCGGCAACGGGCACGCCCGTCAAGTTCATTGGAACGACACAGGACGTCACCGATCGCGTCAGGCTCGAAGAACAACTGCGGCAGTCCCAGAAGATGCAGGCAATTGGTCAACTTGCGGGCGGAGTCGCGCACGATTTCAACAATCTCCTGACCGTCATCAACGGCTACGCCGAGATGCTGATCGATCGCGTCGCGGTCGATGATCGGCTGCGTGACGACTTGACACCCATTCGTGATGCCGGTCAACGGGCGGCGTTGCTGACCCGCCAGTTGCTGCTGTTCAGCCGGAAAGCGGTGCTCGAACCGCGCCTGCTGGACTGCAACGCCGTGGTGCAACAAACGAGTCAGATGCTGCGCCGGTTGATCAGCGAGGAGATTGAGATCTCGATGGTGCTGTCGCCTTCGCTTGGACGCGTGAAAGCGGATCCCAGCCAGATCGAGCAGGTCATCATGAATCTGTCGCTGAATGCATGCGATGCGATGCCTCACGGCGGCCGCCTGACGATCGAGACTCGAAACGCCGTCCACGACGCCGAATTCTGTCGTGAATATCCGGAGTCCACACCCGGACGGTACGCGCGGATTGTGGTGAGCGACACCGGGTGCGGGATGACGCCGTACGTGAAGGCCCATCTCTTCGAGCCATTCTTCACGACCAAAGGGCCCGGGCGCGGTACCGGGCTGGGACTGGCGACCGTCTACGGAATCGTGCAAGCGAGTGGCGGGTTCGTCACCGTCACCAGCGACGTGGACGTGGGCACGACCTTCAATGTATTCCTACCCGCACTCGACAGCACCGACTCGTCGGCCGTGATGGAAGACGTCGATCACACCCGGCTGCGCGGGAAGGAGACCGTGTTGGTCGTCGAGGACGATCCGGGAGTCCGTGCGATTACGACGCTGACGCTTGCGAAGTACGGATACAACGTGCTGGAGGCCACCGACGGACCGGCCGCGCTGCTCATAAGCGCCGCCCGCGAGACGATCGATCTCCTGGTCTCCGATGTCGTGATGCCGGAGATGAGCGGCCGCCGGCTGGCCGATGCGCTCCTGAGTAGCCGGCCGCAGTGCCGCGTTCTGTTCATGAGCGGCTACAACGAAGAGATGCTGGCCGATCGCACGGCCAGCGGGCCGACCGAGGCCTTCATCCAGAAACCGTTCACGCCGGTCACGCTGGCGAGAAAAGTGCGAGAGATTCTGGACCGTCGCGCTTAGCCTGGGACGTGCGGATGTCGACGTCCGGCCGATAGAGGCGCACCCGCCCTCGTCGAGCCGGCGCACGCTGTCGAGCTGATACCCGAACGGAGATGCGCCCGCCATGAATGGATGCGGCAGCTGCAGGCCCATGTACGACGTCCGGGTATCCATGTCTCACCTCACACGATCCGTCGCGCCACGCCGGTACAACACGTACGTGAATCGTCCTTGCAGCCACGCCTCGCCAGCGATGTCGTCACGGCGGCTGTGAATGGACTCGTCCAGCACGTGCGCGTAATGACCGCCAAGCCGGGCCACTTCCTGCCCGATTCGCGCTTCGGTGTTCGCAATCAGTTCCCGGTAGCAGCGATCCCACAGCTCGTCTCGGTGCGCCAGGGTGCCCTGCACCCGACCGCTGGTGGCCTCGAGGACGTGCTCGCCGAGCAGTTCTGCATCAAGGGGCGGCAGCTGACGGTGCCAGAAGACGATGGGACGCCGGCTGGCCGGGAGGTTGGGCTGGTCTGCGGTGATCGCTGTCGTGGACATGCCACCGTGAGGAGCAACGACCATGCCGCGGTGACGTCGCGTCGCGCGGGCGCAAGTCGAGCGCACCACAGGCCGCGGCACGGAATCTGTCATGGCGCTGGGGAAAATCACGCGCGCGTCAACTAGCGCACGCAAGAAAGCGTGCGCTTTCTGAATGCGGAGGCGGCATGTGCATTGCCAGATCACAACAGAGTCAGGTTTGAATCGGGGGAACTCCAATGACACGACCAGTCCAAGTCACATTCCGCAACACGGCAGTCGCACCATCTCTCGAACACGAAGTGTGCGCACGCGCGGCATGGCTCGAGACCTTCTACGATGAGATCGTGGGATGCCGCGTGCTAATCGAGTTCCCGCACCGGCACCGGTCGACGGGACGGCCCATTCATGTACGCATCGAGCTCTCGGTGCCGGGTGAAGACATCATCGTGAACCAGGAAACGTCGCGCTACTCGACGCTCGGAGATCCGCTGCCGGAGATCGCTTACGAGAACCGAGTCAAGGAGCCGGATCACAAGGATGTCGTCGTCGCAATACACGATGCCTTTGACGTGGCACGGCGTCGCCTCGAGGACTTCGCCCGCCGCCGGCGGGCCGATGTCAAGACGCATCGGTCTGATGCTGCTTAGTCCAGCAGGGAATGTTCAGCTCTATTGAAGGAGGGTCGAGATAACGACGCCGCTCCCGTACGCCACTGCGCCGACGATCACGCCCAGACCGAGCATTTCGAGCCCGTTCGTCCACCAGCTTCCGGTGCCCACACGGGCGCGGGCAGCCCCCACACGCGAAGAGCGACGGCGAGGCTCAGGACCGTAGACCACACGAACCGATCCGCGGCGATACGCTGAAAAGACGTACGGCACGAGGGGCACCGCACCGGCGGTCACGAACGCGATGAAACGTGGCCAGACCGTGTCGGACCGGAAACGCCTCCTGCTCTGGGAGTTGCTGCGCCTCGCGTACCCGTTCGTCCGAACGTATCCCCAGGTAGTTTCCAACGCCCATCGACAGACCGTCGGCCAGCAGGTTGGCGACTCCAAGCACGAGCACCGTCACGGGCGCTAGTGTGCCTCCTGTGACGCCGGCGACGACGGCAAATGTCGTGATGATGCCGTCATTGGCGCCGTAGACGAGATCGCGAATGTAGTGCTGCGCGACTCCCAATGCGGTCAGCGGCTCGACGTGCAGAGAGCCCCGGCTACGCGGACGCTGGGATGGGCGAAGCATCGGATTCAATACGCCTGCGGCGGCACGAAGATCGCGAAGAACTGATCCGGTGTGAAGGGAAGACTCATGGCTGTTCGGCACCGCACATCTCGATAGTGGCGCTCCGCTCGACGCGCCTGGCGATACCGAGCAGTTGTTTCCGCTGCATCACGAAGTGAATCGCCGCAACGATGCGCTTCGTCGCCCACCACGGTAGCCCGTGAAAGCGGTACCCCGGTCCGGCGCGTGCACGTACGACGAGGCGCGTCGAGCCGTGCTCGCCATCTTCGAGAACGTAGGCCCACGACATGAGGCGTGCGCCATCGGGTGTCGTCCAACCAAGGACGAGAAAGTGCTGCGGCTCGAAAGCGAGCACCGTGAAGCCCTCGGTGGCGCCGGGCAACGCCGGAAAAGATCATGCCGACCGCGAGTTTCTGGAGCTCGGGGATGGTGCGCTCAGCGCTCGGCCGGCGTCCGTTGTCGAGAAAGTCATAGCTGTACCAGCCGGCACGACTCCCAGCGCCCATCTGCGCGAGCCACGGCCAGACTTCCTGTCGCGCTCGTCGAATGGTGATCGCGTGATCGAGCGAGCCGATCGGTTCCTTGATCAGCTCATCGCCGGGCAGCGCGTGCGTCTTCTCCTCCGGCGTCGCACGCACGGACCGCCATCTCTTCACCATTCGTGGCCACATCGCGGGGAACCAGTACCAGCCAATCGTCGAGCAACCACCATGCCACGGCGGCGTGGCCTCAGGCGGCCGCAACTTGAACTCTTGGGATACAGAGCAGCGATAGTTGCCGCGACGCCGAGGAAAATCACGCGCACCAAATCGACGGAGATCAACTGCGATCGGCGTAGCGCTTCGCGGCCGCAAGGTCCTTGCGCAACTCCGCCGCCGTGCGACGCGGCCCATAGCCCGGCGTGTCGCGCTGGATGCGCCACCCCTCACCGAGCGGACCCGCATCCACGGTGTCGAAGCCGAACTGATCGAGCAGACGCGTGACAGTCGCCTTGGCGTCGCGATCGTTGCCTGCAATCACCAGCGCGCGACGATCCTTCGTGCCGGCAGGCGTGCCGTCGGTCGTGAGCTGCGACGCGTAGATGTGATTGAACGCCTTGACGACCTTCGACGAGGGCAGGTGCGCCTGCAGCAGCTCCGACGTGGTCGTCGTCTCGCTATCCAGCTCCGCGATGTGGCCGTCTCGCTGCGGGTAGTAGTTGTTGGTGTCGATGACGATCTTCCGTGCCAGTGGCTCGACGGGAACCGAGCGATAGTTCTTCAGCGGGATCGTGACGACGACGATGTCGCCAGCCTTTGCGGCGTCGAGCACGGTCGCCGCACGCGCCTTGGGTCCGAGTTCGGCGACGAGATCGGAGAGCGTCTCGGGTCCTCGCGAATTACTGATCACCACCTCGTAGCCGCTGCGAACGGCCAGACGGGCAACCTGGCTTCCGATATGTCCTGCACCGATGAGTCCGAGCGTCTTCATGACGTCACCTCGCGAATCGGGAATGTCACGATCATCGCCGGTGTGGCTGTCCCGCGGGGGACCTCCCCCCACGGATACTCGTGGCCTTGCTATCACCAACCCGTTGCTGCCGAAAGAACGGCAGCGCGGATCGCGAAGATCCTTGCAGATTCTGTAGCACCTGACGGTCTCGAGCGGGTTCGGATCTTGCACCTCGGCCGCCGAGACACAGGACCGCTCCGGCACCCTCGATTGGCGTTACGTAACGTCACGGGCGAGCAGCTGAACGCGGCCTCACAAGGAGATGCACATGACGACGGTCCGATCGATAGCTGTGACGGGAGTGCTGGCATGTTCGGTAGTGCTGCTGGGCAGCAGCATCGTGAATGGGCAAACCAAAACGATCCCTGGAGAGATGGTTGCGATGACCGTCACGGTCGAAGCGATCGAGCAGAGCAGCAGAACGCTGACGGTCAAGAACGACAAGGGCATCTACGAAACGATACAGGCTGGGCCGGACGTGACTCGGTTCTCGGAGCTCAAGGTGGGCGACAAGATCACCGTGCGCTACTACGACAACGTGGTCGTTCGCGTGAAGAAGCCCGGCGAGCCCGCTGTCGATGTGGACTCGGCGGCGCTCACCAAAGGCCAGGGGCAACGGCCCGCCGGCACTGCTGCCACGCAGAAGACGATGACGGTGACCATCACGGCAATGGATCCCAAGGCACGGTCAATCACGGTCAAGGGACCGAACGGCTACAACTACAGCCGCAAGGTGGAAGACAAGAAGGCGTTCGATCAACTGAAGGTCGGGGACCAGCTGGACCTCACCTGGACGGAGGCGATGCTGATCTCAGTCGATCCTCCGAAGAAGTAACCCGCTCCGACGGCGGGTCTCATCCGGGACCCGCCCGTCAGTTTGAGCCCCTGTCGACTGAAGCGGATGGGGACAGCGGGTCAGTAGCGGGTCCGGTTCGGGTAACTTCTGCTAGCCACGCTCTAGGCTCGCGGCGGGACACACGCTGCTCTGCGAACCGCTCGACGGCGCGGGAAACCGCGGCTCCGGGTTCTGGTTGCAGCAGGCGCAGGTCCGTGACTGTCCGTGACCTGCGCCGGTGGAGCGCCGTGACGCGCTACAGAAAGTAAAACGGGCTCGGAGCGTGACTGCCGCGCAGCTCGCGGAGCTGCGCGGTTACGCGAGAACAATGTGGAGAGCCCGTTTTTCCACGGCGTCGAACCGGAGCGCCGGGTCAGAATGCGCCCGGCGGCGATCGGCGATATCGCCTCAAGATGGTCTGAGGGTTGAGCCCCGCGTCGCATCCTGAGTCCCGCACCGCTCCCGGCCACTTTCGTCACAGCGTGGAAGGACAATGGTGGCGGTCAGGAGGACTCATGCAGACCGCTTTCCTGTTCGACCTCGACGGGACGCTCGTCGACAGCGTCTATCAGCATGTGCTCGCGTGGCGTGAAGCGCTGGAGACGGAAGGCATCGATCTTTCAGTCTGGCGCGTGCATCGCAAGATCGGCATGAGCGGCGGACTGCTGACCAACATCCTGCTGCGGGAAACGCAGGTCGATATCGACCCGGCTCGCGTCGAACGGCTGCAGCGTCTCCACGCGGAGGCATACAAGCGGAACCTCGCGAACATCCGCCCGCTCCCGGGCGCTACCGCCCTGCTGACGGCGTTGACCAACGCGCAGATCCCGTGGGCGATCGCCACCAGCGGGCGACTCGAAACGGCTGCGCCGGTGCTCGAGAAACTCGGGGTGGATCTCAGTCGCACACCGGTCATCACGCGCGATCACGTGAAGTTCGCCAAGCCTGAACCCGATCTCTTCATCGCCGCCGCGGAACGACTCGACGTACGCATCGAGACCGCGTCGGTCGTGGGCGACAGCGTGTGGGACATGCTGGCGGCGACGCGCGCGAGAGCACTCGGGATCGGGCTTCTCTCCGGCGGATATGGCCTCGAAGAACTCGAGCGCGCCGGCGCATATCGCGTCTATGAGGACCCCGCCGATTTGCTCGAGCACCTGGACGAGGTCGGTGGACGTCGATAGTTTCTAACGCACACTGATTCAGCAAGGGAGGCCACGCAATGCTCGAGACACTTCCCAATCTGCCAGCAGGAATCGTTGGAGTGCGCGCGAGCGGAACGGTCACGAAAGATGACTACGACCGCGTCGTCTGGCCGTTGCTGAAGAGCGCTCATGCCGAGGGTCGACGCGTTCGTCTGTTGTACGTATTCGCTCCGGACTTCAAGGCGTTCACGATGGGAGCCGGTTGGGAGGATATGCGACTGGGAATGAAGTATCTCCGCATGTTCGAGCGCTGCGCGATCGTGAGTGACGTGACGTGGATTCGCCAGGCTTCACAACTATTCGGGGCGATGATGACGTGTCCGGTGCGGGTCTACCGAAACGTTGAAGAGCAGGAGGCCGTGCAGTGGCTCGCCGCTCCCTCCGAGGACATCGTCAAGCATCGTCTGCTCGCCGATGCGGGTGTCGTCATCGTTGAACCCACTCGCCCCCTTCGCGCGGAAGACTTCGATGCGCTGTCGATGACCGTCGATCCCTGGATCGAAGCGAAAGGAACGCTTCGGGGGATTGTCGTCCACACGCGCGGGTTTCCGGGATGGGAGAATCTGGGGAGCTTCTTGCGGCACATGCGGTTCGTTGGCGACCATCACCGCAAGGTCGCACGCATCGCGCTTGCAGCAGATGGAACACTTGCCGAAATGGCTCCGTCGCTGAGCGACCCCTTCGTACAGGCCGAAGTCAGGCACTTCGGCTACGACCGGCTGGACGATGCGGTTGCGTGGGCTAGTCGAGGAGATCCCACGACGTAGCTTCGCTCTGAGGAGCTGGGGCGATCGATCGACGCTAACGCGAGGCCGCTTCGTCGGCCCGGGCTGCGCTCAGCATGCCACGCAGGCTGTAGTTCCCCTCGTGACACGCGTATTCGAGCAACTCACCTTTCGACTGCTTCCAGTTGATCACCGCCGTCCACGGTCGCGTCCACATGGTCGGATTGTCCACGGTGAACGTGTATTCGAGCGTGTCGGCAGCCACTCGCTTGAAGCGCTCGACGAGTCGAAGGTTCAGATCAGACAGCGTGGAGTACCCGCCCATCGGGTTGCCGTTCGGATGGAAGTTGGTCGTCTCGACCACCAGCGTGTCGCCCTCCCAGTGGCCGCGCGCATCACCGAGATAGTGGCGCAGCGTGGACGAGACATGAGGTCGGCCGTCGAGCGGAATGATCCGTGTGTCGTGGATCTTCTCCATCTGAATCGCGACGTAGTCCGGTGTCTGGACGATGCGATAGACACTCATGTAGGCAGCGAACAGATCGGGAAATCCGTAATGAATGCAGCGATCCTGGATCGACATCTCCTGTGCCGATGCGCCAACTCGCCCGAATCGGCCTGCGGCAGCCTGGCGCGCTCGTTGGCCGGCCGCCGTAGTCGGCGGCAGCTTGCCGTCAGCCGGATCGACGATGAGAGAGGTGCGATGTTCGAAGTAGCGATCCGGAAGCCAGTTCTGACTGTAGGTGCCGGTGGCGCCCAGTCCGGGCGCCGGCTTCTGCGCGAGAAGCGCGAAGTACAATCCGTCGCCAAAGACAGCATCCGACTCCGGCGTGAAGAGCTCCCGTGCGCGGCGCTCCATCGACGCCAGCTCCTCGTCGGTCAGTCGCGGCTTGTTCGCGAGTTGAGCCGGCCGCTCGAGCGGCGTGGCGCTGTTGTTCTCCCACACGCCTTCCAGGCTGGGGCGACCATCAGCGGTGCGAGGCGGCGACCACGGCGTTGAGGCAGTCCGATCGCTGCGGGCGGACTGTCCTTCGACGCCAGACTGCGCCATGGTCGTCACCAGGATCGCGAACGCGAGAGACATTGGCGAGATGTGTCGGCACATGATCTTCACCTTACTACTGCACGCGAACCTCGACCCGGCGATTCCACGGGTCGTTGACGCCGTCGGCTGGCTGGGCCTGTGACGTCGTATTGACCGTGATCAGTCCGACGGGCACTCCCAGCCCGGCCAGCGTATCCGCCACCTTCCGCGCACGAATCGAGTCAATCGCGTCACGTTCAGACAGCACTTTGCCATTCGACAGACGGGTGGCCGCCCTGAATCCCGTCACCTCAACCCGCGACGCCTTCGTCTCCACGACATGTTTCGCGAGGTTCGTGAGGGCGACCGTGACGTGCAGACTGAAAAAGTCGTTATCGAAGTCGAAGTAGAGCGTCACGTCGCCGGGGCCGACAACCTTCACCCATGACGGCGCCGGTCCCCGCGGCGATGGAATCGGCGGAGGCGCGTCGATGCCATCCTCTGCAGGCAACATCGTGGAACACGCCGGCGTCAGCTCTCGCATCACGCTGACCTTGACCGGTTGCAGTGGTATGCCGCCGCACACGCGACCCTGGCCGACAGTGCCTTCCACGAGTGCCTCGTGCCCGAGCTGCGGCGGATAGAAATCGTTCGCGACGCCGCCTTGCTGACCGAGGTAATACAACTCCCCTTCATACTCGGCCAGCCAGCAAGGCTGCGTCTTCGTATCACGCACGATCGGACACGCAACGAAGCTGCGACGCGTGGACGATGCTGATTGTTGCGCGGACGTCACGACCGCATCGGCGGGCACAAGCGCAAGAGCCACGAGGCCGCAGGTGACAAGCCGCACGTCAGAGCACTCCGAGAAAGTTGATCAGATCCTGTTTCTCCTGGCCACTCAACCGCATGTCGAAGCGCCGGTCGTAGTAGTCCACGAGCTCGCGCAGATCTTTCGCGGAGCCATTGGCGAAGTACGGCGCGCGTGCCGCGAGCCCGCGGAACTGCCCCATCGTGATCGCCCCGATGTCGGCGCAGTGGCCCGTGACGAGCGCACGCCCAGGATCAGAGGTGTAAATCTGGCGGCCCAGGAACGGATGCGGCGGCGCGTCGGCCCGGCACGTGAGCTTGAACACCGGCAGATCCGACGACTCGCTCCACACTGGTGACTCGGTCCACGTCGGAAAGTTGGTCGTCCCCAGGTCAACCCAGCCCGGCGCCAGATCCATTCCGGACGTCTGAGCGTTGTGACACACCGCGCATGTGCGCTTGGCCGGATTCGCCAGACCGATCGAGTTGATGTGCGCGACGTCCTTCACCCAGAACCGGCGGTTCAGAAAGATATCGTTGCCGCGCGCGACTGACGCGCGGAACTCGGCTTGCGGATCCGGGCTTCCGCTCCGTTGCAGCCACATGTCGAAGAAATGAAATCCCGGCGTCTTCGGGCCATTCAGCACGTGAACCTCGTGGCGCGCGACGTTCGCCGGGCCGAGAGCCGCCGGGCCGTTCGGCTCGATCAGGCTTCCGGCGCGCGCATCCCAGACCTGCGCGACGTAGACCTGGTTCTCGAACGCAAGGATGCGTTCGAGCTGGGCACGCGGCAACGGACCCTGACCACCCTGATGATCGTGATACGCGCTTTGTGCCTGCACCGAAAGCGACGCCGCCCGTGCGTCGGCCATGATGTTCATGCTCGACGGCAGACCCGTGTCCGGATCCTTGTCCATCAGGACGCCGAGCTTCACATTGAACAGGCCGTCCGGGCTCGTCACGTATTTCAGATTGGCGGCCACGCGCGGGCGCCGGAACACCGAGACCGTGGGTGTCGCACTGGTGAGCCCGTAGATCGGATCGCGATTGACGCCGGTCGGGTCGCGCACCAATTCGATGGTGAACTCCGGCGTGATGCCGCGAGGCGGCCATGGCATGCCGACGCGAAACAGACCGCGATTCAACAGCAGCGAATGAGAACTGGCCGCGTCTTGCGGCAGGCTCGGGTTGTTCGATCCGTCGATCGCAGCAAAAATCGGATCGCGCCCCTGCGTCGCACGCCAGCGCTCGCGGATCGACTCGACCGACACGCTCATGGCATTCGCAGGCTGATGACAGGTCACGCAGGCGCGCGCATTCGATCCGATCGCGTCGAAGAACGGATGTCCAGCCGTGTCAATCGGGCCGGATACGTTCAACACACCCAATCGGCCCAGCGCGTTCTCGAACACCATCTCGGCAGGCAACATCTGACGACTTCCCGCCGCAATCCACGCTGTGTGCGGTCGCGACGATGAGTCCGTTTGCGCATCGAGCCTCAAGGCCAGAGGCAGACCTGCAATCGCAAGCGCGAAGAGGCAGATGATCCGTCTATGCGGGGGCATGGGCAGAGCCGCAGTGCGGCTGCGCGTCATTATGCACTCGCCCGCCCTTTTTTCCTTCGTGCCCTTCGTGACCTTCGTGATCTTCGTGATCTTCGTGCTAGTCGATGATCAAGGCCGCACGGCGATTGAGCGCCAGAGTCGCGTCCTGTGAACTGTCGTACTTCAGGCGCTCCTCCCCATAGCTCGTGATCGTCAGTCGCGACGCGGCGATCCCACGGCTCGTCAGGTAGTCGCGAACGGCTCGCGCTCGCCTCTCTCCCAACGCTTTGTTGTACGCGGGGCTGCCTTCCGGGCTTGCGTATCCCTCGATATGCAGAGTTATCGAGGGCGACTCGTTCAGCGTCTTGAGTGCCACTGTCAGCGTACGGAGCGCGTCGGGTCGAAGGACGGCGCTGTCGAGAGCGAACTGGACATCAGCCAGCACCCGCAGCGCGATCACCTCGATCGTTACGGTGTCCGATGCGGTTCCGCCGCGACCGTCGTCGGCTGTCACCGTCAGCGTCACCTTGCCTGGCGATGTCTCTGCCCGCCACTGCGTCGTCGCGAGGCGCGCGTCGGTGATCGCTCCCGTCGGTATCGTCCAGAACGAACGCACGCTGTCGCCATCGGGATCCTGGCTCGTGGCGCGAAGCGTCACTGACTGACCAACCTCAACGCGACAGGGGTCGCACTGCGCCCGCACGGTGGGCGAGCGGTTGACGGGCGGCGGTAGGGGCAACGGACGCGAAACCGGCTTCTCCGGCTCGGGCGCCGGCGCCACTGGGTGCGGGAGCTGCCTCCGCACGACGGACGCGGAGGGGAGGTACCGGCGGAGGGGGCTGGAAGATGCGCACGCCACTGTGGAATCCGAGACGAAGCTGCAGCCCTACTGCTGATTCGCCCGTCGATACCAACGCGATAGTTCATGCCGACGCCAAGCAGCATCCCGCCTGGATGTTGCCACGTCAGGCCAGCGGCGACGTTCACGCGTGAGTCGAGCTGCGTGAGGATCGGTGAAATCGAACCGTCGATACCGACTATCGCGCCGGGTGCGGACAGGACCACGTCGTCGGTCGGCACTTCGCCGTGCAGCTCCGTCGTGAATCGAAGGCTCGACCGCGCGCCGAACGCCGCCCCAAAACCCCAGCGGAAGCCGTCAGAGACGCTCACTCCGGCGGGGTCGCCGCGGAATACCAGGCCGCCGAAGCCGGCGAGTTCAACTGCGCGATTGATTTCTTTACTGAGGATCGCGTCGGCGAAGTAGTCGAACTGACCGGTGCCGACGTTGTCCTCACCCGCCGTCGGCAGCTTCACCGTTCCTCGAAGTGCCATCGCCATCGGCTGACGCCGATGCTCCGAGAGCAGGTTGACTTTGGTGCCGACATACGCGTCGCCGAAGTTATTGCCCGTCCATCCCTCTCGAACGAACGGATACTCGTTGACCACGCCACCGATCTGCGTGTTCGCAGGCGCGAACAGCGGACGCGTATCGCGATCGATGGACGTGACCACGCGAACCGCGGCGAAGATCTCCGTGCGAGGGCCCGCACCAATCGCCAGCGTCCCTGGGTAGTACGCGACGTCAGTCGATCCCTGCTTGAAATCCAGCTCGGTGCGATAGGCGCCGAACGCCCAGCCACCCGGCTTGAGGACTTCACCAGTCGGAATGAACCACAGTCCCGTATCGCCCCAGAAGGACGTGACCGCGGGACGAACTTCCTGAGATGGTGACGACGTGTCCTGCGCCCACACGTTCGCGCTTACGAGCGCGCACATGACGGCGGACAACAGCAACCCTCTGACAAACCTGTTCATGGAAAGTGGCCTCGAATTTCACGGCCCGATTGCATGAAAAGCGCCAGCGCGAGTTGGGGCCGGAATTAGCGGTCCTTCCGCGGTTAGGTCACCAATAGTGGTGTGTCAGGTATCGGCCTTTGGTGACCGCCACGCAATGCAGCGGCAGCGCGGGTCGTCACCGATTCTGTTTCGTCTGTTCGGCGGGTTCGAAGAGCTCGATCGGATTGCCGTCGGGATCCTCAATCTGGATCTGCCGGCCGCCCGGGCCAACCTCCATCTGATTGCGCAACCTCACCCCGCTCGTTCTTCAGCGCATCGATGAGCGCCGGAAGGTCAGTCACGCGCAGGACCACTCGATTCCATCCGCCGGGCTCCTGAGAGTGGCCGCCAGGCAGGGGCCGAGATCCCGATGCACCCGGCCCGCTGAGCAGCAGCGTGTATTCCCCGAGCGAGACGCTCGCGAATGCAGGAAGTTGCTGATGTTCGAGCTTGAAGCCGAGATGGCCCGTGTAGAAAGCGACCGCGCGGGCGACATCCTTCGTTTGATAGCGCACGCCGTGCACAGTGACGATGCGTTTTTCGTTCACCACAACCTCCTCAGGCTCTCCTTCGTATATCAGATGCCGATGACGCGGATCGATGCAGCCCATGAATCAAAGCTGAGCGGCCCGCGTACAAGAGAAAGGACGGAGTTGGTTGAAGAGTCTCCGCACGTGGGCGCGCTTGTAGTCCTCGCCCCATCCGCGAATCACAGGATTGAGGTCGCGGATCAGCTCCGCCGTGCGAAGCGGGATGCGGCGCTGCGTCTTCCGGCGGACCGTGTCCTTAAACCGGTCGATCGACTTCTGAGTCGGATACGCGTAGAGCCCCCCATGCTGCGCCTTCGACCGGATCTTGGCAGCCGGCAAATACAACGCCCGGTGGCCGCGTTTGATCGTGTAGCCGAGAAACGCGAATCCTCGGCGCACATGCACAATGCGCGTCTTGCGCACATTGAGCGGCACCCCAAGGGTTGCGAGGATCTTCTGCGCGCACTGCAGCGCCGCGTCTGCTTCGCGCCGACTCTGCACGTCACCGCCCAGTCGTCGGCGTATCGCGTCAGCTGGTAGCTTCGCCGGCGCATCTCTCGATCGAACAGCGTACCCCTGTCAACGCTTCACCGCCGTCCTCAACGTCAGCGCATGACTCGGGGCCGATGTGGTTTGCTAGACCTTCATCGTCTGGCTCTTTCATCCGTAACACCTCGCCGGTTTCACCGGCGCACGAAAATCGGGCCCTCGGCGATGCGATGACTTCTGGCGCCTGTGAGTGGCGTCCAGGAGCTCATCTGAATTTGATTTCGTTAGTTGCCGCGTCCCGCTGGTGCGCCAGTCGCCGGCGGATTGATCACGGCACCATCCCAGTGTTCGACCAGCTTGCCGTTGCGCACGCGGAATGTGTCGAACGTGAAAACTTCGTAGAACGTGCCGGCTGCCGCCGTCGGATCCTGACGGAAGTTCTTGTGAATGATCGTCACGAGATCGCACTCCGCCATGACGATCTCGAGTGGATTGCCCTGCGGTGGCTGCGGTGGCTGCGGAGCATCTGCAGCACCACGACCCGCTCCTGCGCCTGCACCCGGACCGCCACCGCGAGGTGGTCCGCCGAAACGTGACTTGAAGTGCCGTAGTCACTGAGATTCGCTTCGCGTCCGCCTTTGACGAACGCCGGGTTGTGCTGCTTGTAAGTCGGGTCGGCAAGCGCCACGCGATCGACGCCGGGACGGAAGAACTCCATCGCCACTTTCTTATTCGCCTCGAGCTGTGCGGGCGTCGCGGTGCAGCCCGGCGCCAGCGTGGGGGTCTGGGCAAAGGCCTGGGACGCAAGCAGCACCAGAGCCATAGCCACACGTGCAGAAACGGTCGTCAGAGCCATAGGCGTCCTCCTCAAAGATCTGCCATTACAGAATAGAGAGACCAGAAGATCTATTTCTTCCCGGCGCTTCGGCCTGCGCCTTCGAGGTGTAGCCAGCCTCCAGCCACTTCTTCCAGTTCATTTCGTTCGCGCGACAGCCACCGTCAGCGGGGTTGTACCAAGTGCCGTCCTTGGTGACGATGAACCCGATCGCCCCGCCCGGCGTCCGTCGCGCAGCGGGCAATGGATCATGGTGATGCGGTCGCCAGGCTTGAAAGTGAACCCATCGATTTTCGGACTGCGCGCCACGAGCGCGGGTGGTGCGGCCCCCTCGAAGCCCCACGTGTCCCCTTCGCGTCTTTGATGTACATCAGCGTGTGCGGACTGTTGAATCCCCAGCGCACGACGTCGCCAACGATCACCTCTTCCCTGGCGTTGTCGAACATGCTGAAGCTGTGATGCGCCTTGACGGCCGTCGCCGCCGCGGCAACCGTGAGCGCGGCACACAACAGCATGCGAGGTGTCTTCATCGTCGTCTCTCCCTCTATTTCGCTTTCACCGCATCATCGAAGATCGGGTTCTTTGCCTGCCCGGGCAGATCGGGCGGCAGGTCGGGGTTCCGTCGGATCCACGCCGCGCACGTCGTCGAAACCCGGGTCGCCGGGCAGACGGAACTGCGTCGCGGGCTCTGCCCTTGTCATCGGTCGACGAGGAAGAGTTTTCGTTGCTCTCACATTCCCAGTGACGGATGCGGTAGCCATTCGCTTCGAGCTCCGTGTTCCGGCGGAACGTATAGGTGGCCGTCACCGGCCGCGCCAGCGAGAGCTTGTCGTAGAACGTGACGTTCACGCTGATCCGCCGCTCGCCGTTGGCCAGCGGGATCATGCGCCACACCTCGACGCTCTCGAACTGATTGCTGGTCGGCGGTTGGCCGCGGAAGTAATCACCGGGTAGATATGAATGGTGTGGACGATGAGCATGTCGTCGACCCAGAAGCCGACGCTGTCACCTTCGGGTGAATGCGTGCCGTCGATGTTCTTGTGCTCCTGATCGATGTAGATGCGGCGCGTATCGTTGCCGAGGTCGTTCAGCCACCAGGATTGCGACGGGGTGTTGACGAACTCGCGAACGTAGGGCTCGAGCAGCCATCGTGGATAGCCCGCCGGCTCGCACGTTGTCAACCGGTCGTATTCGGCACCGAGCGCGCGCCGCTTCTTGTAGGCTTCCTCGTAGGCGGGAGTCAGCGACACCCGGGATGATTTCGCCCCCACCGACACGGCGCACCACCACCAGGCGTACCCGTGGCTCGCCTCCCGGCTTCACGAAGAGAGCGGCCTGCGTGTTCCCTGCCGCCGACCACAGCCCTCCCACTTGGGTATCGAGGCGTAGGTGTGGCGCGTACCACCTTTGTGGAGCCGGTAAGGAAGTCGTAATGATCTTTCGAGGTCGCGAAGTTCTGCGGCGGCGGCACCGGCTCCGGCACGAAGTTCCCGCGGCCGGTTCCTCCCCCGGGTGGCGCCGCTGGAGCGGCCGCTGCCGGGCGCCCTGACGCGCCGGCACCCTGCTGTTCAGCAGCCGTTTCGACGACGAACGACGACACCCATGCCATGAGGCACAACGCGGTGACGCACGCGAGCAGCTCTCTTCGAAGGCTCATCGTTCTCTCCTGAAATCGACCAGGATCATATAGCGTCCCGGCCGAGTCAGACAGAGCGGTCAGCCGCGCCGAGATATTTCCAGCAGCCGGTGCGAAAGAACCCACACTGCACCTCTCCTGAGTCACGCAACGGTGAAGCTTCGGGACGGGATCTGGCCACTTCAGTTTGGCCCGGTTGATGCCTCTGTATCTGTTATTCGGAGGCGTTATGGCTACTCTGCGAAAATCCTGTTTGCTGCTGCTGTTCGTCCTCCTCTCGGTTCCGGCAGAAGCGGTTGAACGGACCTGCACACTCGAGCCAGTGCCCGCAGCATTCGTCGACCGGGTCAATGACTACGCCGCGGTTCAACGCCTGATCATCAGGTCACTTGGTCCGCCGCTCGTGTGGTCGGAGGCAGAGCAGGTCCTCCGTCAACAGCGGCGCTTCGCCAATGCGATGCGAGAGGTCAGGCCCATCCTCGGCAACGGAGGCTTCTTCACGCCGGACGTGTCGAAGTACTTCCGCGAGCGTATCGACGCGATCGTGCAGGAGACGGGGCTCGATGTCACGACGGCCATCGAAGCGCCCGATGAGGACGAAATCATCGTCGCCGCACCGCCACGCGCAGCCGAACCCGTCCCGTGGAATGCGGGACCGATGATGTGGCCATCCGTGCTGCTCGCGCTGCCCGAGTTGCCGCCCGAGCTCGAATACCGGTTCCTCGGCCGGCATCTGGTGATCATTGACGGTCTCGCCAACCTCGTCGTCGATGTGTTGCACGACGCGCTGCCAGAGCCGGAATTCAGTTCCTCGTAGGCCGTCCGACCGGCCTGCCGGACGCGTCCAGCCGATGAAGCCAGTGGTATAGTTCGCGGCGTCCGGAGCTGGAGGACGCCATGAAGCGAGCGATTTTTATCGGATTGGTCCTGGCTGCTGCCGGTGCCCTTCACGCGCAGTCGAGCAAGCCGGCTGCGCAGGCGCCGATCTTCGAAGTCGATCCGTTCTGGCCGAAGCCGCTGCCGAATCATTGGGTCACCGGCTCGACGATCGGCCTCTCGGTCGACGCCCAGGACCGCGTGTGGACGATCCATCGCCCGGGTACCGTCGAGGCGAACTTCAAGGCTGCCGATCTCACGGTGGCCGAGGCCGTTGACGACGAGGTGCAGCCTGGCGCGAAATCAAGTGCGCCCGCCTCGGATCCAATCGGCGCATGCTGCAAGGTCGCACCGCCGGTGCTCGTCTATGACCAGGCCGGCAACCTCGTGAAGTACTGGGGTGGGCCCGGCGCGGGATACGAGTGGCCGGACAGCAACCACGGCATCACGGTCGACCGCAACGGCAACGTCTGGATTGCCGGCAACGGTCAAAAGGATACGCAGGTCCTGAAGTTCTCTGATGCCGGAAAGTTCCTGCTGCAACTCGGCAAGCACGGCGTGCACAACGGCAGCAATGACATCGCCAACTTCTGGCAGCCGACGAAGATCTTTCACGAGCCCGGCGCCAACGAGGTCTACATCTCCGACGGTTACGGCAATCGCCGGGTCATCGTCTTCGACGCGAATACCGGCGCCTACAAGCGCCATTGGGGCGCCTACGGCAACAAGCCGGACGACGTGAAGATGCCTCCGTACAACCCGTCGGCACCACCCTCGAAGCAGTTCAGCACCGTGCACTGCGTGATCGTGTCGAACGACGGCCTGGTCTACGTCTGCGATCGTGTGAACGATCGCATCCAGGTGTTCCGCAAGGACGGGACGTTCGTCAAGGAAGCCTTCATCGACCGCAAGACGTATCGCTCAGGATCGGTGTGGGACATGACGTTCTCGCGCGATCCGCAGCAGACGTATATCTACGCCGCCAACGGCGTGGACCAGAAGATCAACGTACTGCTACGCAGCTCGCTCGAAGTGCTCACGTCGTTTGGTGACGGCGGCCGGCAGCCGGGGCAGTTCTTCGGCGTGCACAACCTGGACACCGATTCGAAGGGCAACCTCTACACGGCGGAAACCTATACCGGCGCGCGCGTGCAGCGCTTCATCTTCAAGGGCCTCGGCCCTGTCACCAAGGCGGAGCAGGGTGTGCCCTGGCCCCAGAATCGATAACGAGAGCCCATCATCATGAAGCAGATTCTTCTCGGACTCGCCGGCGTCGCGTGCTGCGTCGTCGGCATCGTGGCGCAGGCCAAGATCAATCCCGACCGATCCGCAACCCACGTGCAACATGTGCCCGGGCCACTACATTCCGCTCAGCGAGCTTCAGGCGTACACAAAGAAGGCGGTCGCAGAGAAGCTGGTCGATCAACAGGTCAGGGACATCGAGATCGGCAAGGCGCACATCGGCATCGGCATGGTGCATCGCGGCAAGCTGGATAAGCCCGCGCCGGATTCAGTCGCCGAGCACGATCTCGTGAGCGAGGTCTACCACATCATCGACGGCACTGCGACGCTGGTGCTCGGACCGGACATTACCAACCGGCAGCGGCGACCTGCAACGCAGCTCACCGTGCGTGAGTTCAACGGTCCCGGCAACAACGGCTCAGAGATCCGCAACGGCGTGACCTTGAACCTCAAACCAGGCGACGTCGTCGTGATCCCGGCGGGCACGGGCCACTGGTTCACGAAGATCGACGATCACATCGACTACCTGATGGTGCGGATCGACCCGGACAAGGTCACGCCGATCAAGGACGAGGCCGCGTCGAAGGCGTATCTCTCGAAGCCCGCCCCGCGATAGTAAGGGGCGCGTCAACTCCCAATTCCAATTCCCAATCCCGATTAGCTCGGGCCTTTGAGTTGGCGTTGGGAGTTGGGCGTTGGGAGTTGGGCGTTGAAATCAATCCAACTCGATCGGTAGTTCTGCCTTCGCGTCCTGATGGCTCACAACCAGACGGTACGCGCCTGAGGGCCAGCCGCCTCCAGTCGACTTGAAGAACAAGTCGCCGGCAGCAGTTTCATCAAGATTCGTCACGAAGGAGTCGTGCACGTTCCGGCCGGGATACGTGAAGAAGCGGATCGTCTGCTGCGGTCTGACGGTGAAGTACGGACGTCATCGAACGTCGCCATACCGCCGCGTTCTGCAGGAGCCCGTTGAGCATGTCGTGACCGTCGAGAAACTCCTGCTGCGACGCAAGCGGGATCGCCCGCTCGTCCGATGTGAGGAGATGGATCTCGGTCCGCTCGATGGCGATCCTCTTCTGGGCCTGGACCGCGAACTCGACCAGCAACCACTCGCCGCTATGGTTGCGACGCGAGTACTTCATACGCCGCGACGGCTTTGACGTCGGGACTCTTGAACTCGACGATGGCGTGACCCAGTTGCTTGACCCGCTGGGCTGACAGGACTTCTGCCGCCAACAGCAGACCGATCGACAGCGTCACGATGGTGAGGCGACTCATAGGGGGCCCCCTCCCGGGAGACAGATGCCGGCGGCCCGATTGTACGCGAATCCTCCCCTCCCCCTTTCCCCTTTTGACCTTTGACCTTTGACCTTTTGACCTTTGACCTTTGACCTTGATCTCCACATCTTGACAATCAAGATGAGACGCCACTATCGTCGTCCGAACGCCTCATGGATACCCCGAACACTGACGTCATTCAAGGCACGCTCGACATGCTCATCCTGAAGACGCTGAGCCTCGAGCCGATGCACGGCTTCGGCATCACGCGTCGCGTCGAACAGATCTCGCGCGGCGTGTTCAAGGTCAATCCAGGCTCGTTGCTCACTGCGCTCAACCGGCTCGAGCGCGCCGGATGGCTCGATGCAGAGTGGCGCCAGACCGCGAACTCGCGGCGCGCGAAGTACTACCGCCTGACGCGCGCCGGAAAGAAGCAGCTCGAGGAAGAAACGTCGAACTGGTCACGCCGGGCCTCAGCCGTCGCCCGGATTCTGAAAGCTGAGGGCTAGTCATATGTCACTGTGGCGGCAGCTCTCGCGTGGCCTTCGCGCGCTCGTCCATCGATCGGCCACGGATCGCGACATCGCCGACGAAGTCGAGCAGTACATCGATGATGCCGCGGCCGCGTTCGAGGCGAGCGGACTCGCGCCAGAGGATGCGCGACGAGCCGCGCGACGAGAGCTTGGCAGCATGACCGCCGTGCACGAGCAAGTGCGCGCGCACGGCTGGGAACACATCGTCGAGACCACACTCTCCGACATCCGGCATGCCGCGCGACGGATACGCCGCTATCCGAGTTCACGCGATGGTTGCTGCCTTGACGTTGGCGCTCGGCATCGGGGCAAGCACCGCGATTTTCAGCGCCGTCAATCCCGTCCTCTTTCAGCCGCTGCCCTACCCCGATGCGCGACAGCTGATGTTGATCTGGGACGGCCAGGGCGGATCGCGCCTGAATGTCACATTCGGAACGTATCGCGAGCTCCTCGCACGGACTCGCTCGTTCGAATCGATGACGGTCATGCGCCCGGTGCAACCAACGCTGACCGGCGTCGCAGAACCAGAGCGGCTCGATGGTCAGTTCGTCAGCGCGGACTTCTTCCGCGTGCTCGGTGTGCGGCCCGCACTGGGACGCGATTTCGAGGCTGCGGACGACGAGGCATACCAGCCAAATGGTCCGTTCGTAGCCATCATCAGCGACGCGCTGTGGCGCCGGCGTTTCAGCGCCGATCCGACGACTTGTCGGACGGCAGATCCTGCTCAATGACGTTCCCGTCACCGTCATCGGCATCATGCCGGCCGGGTTCGAGAACGTCCTGAGTCCGACGGCGGAGATCTGGTCGCCGCTGAAATACGACACCGCGCTTCCGCTCAATGGCCGCGAGTGGGGTCACCATCTGCGACTCGTGGGCCGGCGTGCGGGCTGGCCTCGATCCGGAGAGCGCAGCGCAGGAGCTCGACGCGATCGCCCGAACGGCGCTGGCGGAGTATCCGAGGCCGCGATGGGCCGCGCTTCAGGATGGCTTCATTGCCGATCCGTTGCAGGACGAGCTCACGCGAAGCGTCAGACCCGCACTGATAGCAGTCGCCGGCGCCGTCATTCTGCTCCTCACGATCGCCTGCGTGAACGTGACCAATCTGCTGCTTGCGCAGGGCGCCGCACGCCATGGCGAGCTCTCGGTACGGACTGCGCTCGGCGCATCACGGTCGCGGATCATCCGCCAACTGCTTGCCGAAACACTGTTGCTCGCGGCAATCGGCGGCGGCCTTGGAATCGTCCTCGCGCACACGACGCTCGACGCGTTGCTGGCACTCACTCCTCCCGAGCTGCCACGCGTCGCCGCCATCACCATCGACAGCCGGTCCTGGCATTCGCCGCCGGCCTGACGACGCTGATTGGCCTGCTCGTCGGCCTGCTGCCGGCACGGCACGGCTTCGATGCCAGCATCCCGGTGGCGCGCCACAACATTCGATGCGCATCGCAAGCGGCCATCAGCTCACGCGCCGTTCGCTTGTCGTCGTCAGGTGGCGCTCGCGCTGGTCCTGCTCGTCGCGGCGGGTCTTCTGCTGCGAAGCCTGCAGCACCTGTTTGCGATGCCTCCGGGTTCAACCCGAACGAGTTGCTGACACTGCAGGTGCAGACCGCCGGCAGCGGTTCCGCGACGCCGACACGACGCATCACTTCTTCAACGCAGGCGCTCGAGGCCGTTCAGCAGGTACCAGGCGTGACCGCTGCTGCGTTCACGAGTCAGTTGCCGCTGACGGGCGACGAAGACGAATGGGGCGTGCATCTCGAGACAGTGCCGCGCGCGGCCGCCGACGAGACGCACGACACCTATCGCTATGCGATCAGCCCTGGCTACTTCGAGGCGATGGGCATTCCGCTGCGCGCGGGTCGCACGCTCGACGCGCATGATGCCGCCGGGGCGCCACTCGCCGCGGTCATCAATGAGTCGATGGCGAAGCGACGGCTTCCCGGGTTGGATCCGATCGGGCAGCGCCTTCACATCGGCCCGAATTCCGGCCCATGGTTCACCGTCGTCGGAGTCGTCAGCGACGTGACACAAACATCGCTCGCCGTCGACCAGATCCGACGCCGTCTACATCACGGCCGAGCAGTGGGGGCGCTTTGTTGACAACGCGCGATGGTTGGTCGTCCGGACGCATCAAGACGCAGCCGCGCTGGCGCCGGCGATCCGACGCGCGATTGCTGCCGTCGACAAGGATCAACCCATCATTCGCGTCGCGACGATGGACGAGCGGGTGAAGACGTCTGCAGCGGATCGACGGTTCGCGCTGCTTCTCTTCGAGGCATTCGGGATTGCGGCGCTGATTCTTGCCGCCGTGGGCACCTACAGCCTGCTGTCCGGCAGCGTCACCGAACGGACGCGGGAGATGGGCGTTCGCGCGGCTCTCGGCGCAAGTCGCTCCAACATCCTCGCACTCGTGATTCGTCAGGGGATGGCTCTGACCGGTCTCGGCATCGCGATCGGGTTGATCGGAGCCGCAATCACGAGCCGCGCGCTTGTTACCTTGCTCTTCGGCATCACACCACTGGACGCCGTTACCTACGTGGGGGTCGCTGCGTTGCTGGCGGGAGTCTCAATGGTGGCGTGCGCGATGCCTGCGTGGCGGGCGGCGCGAGTGCGACCGTCGGTTGCGTTGAGATTTGAATGATCACATCGGCGGCGGATTGTGGATGGCGTGGAGGGTCTTAACGCAGAGATCGCGGAGATCGCAGATACGCATGAATCAGTCGCGCGGGCGCGCGACTGCTATCCCCTGCGATCTTCGCGATCCCTGCGTTTAATGATCAGGACTGCTTCGTGTCCTTCGTGAGCTTCGTGATGCAACTCAAGGATTTTTGAACCACCCCGTAATCCGTCCGATTCGATCGTATGGACGGCTGATATGCATTCCTCCCGTCACCGCATCAGGCTTTCCGTCACCATCGAGATCGCCAACGGACAGGGTCAGTAGATGCGTCGGCGTGCTGGCGATTGGGTGCATCGTGAACTGCATCTTCCCGTCGTTCTCGAGCCACAGCAGGCTCGGCGCGGCGGGATCGTCCCAGTCGTTGTTCGCGTTCACGAGCAGCACGTCGAGGTCGCCGTCGCCATCGAGGTCGACCGCCTCCGGGCTCGTGACACCCTGCTGATCGATCATGCGGTGGAACTCGAACTTCAGGTCGCCGCGATTCTCCAGCCACTGGACACCCTGCCACGGCCGGCTGTTCGGCGGCGCATACTCGAACGCATCGCCATTGGCGTAGAGAATGTCGGGGTCCCCGTCACGATCCAAATCGACCATCGTCATCCAACTCGACCCGAAGTCCGAGTTGGTGGAGCCCCAGATCATCCGCGGCATGAAGTTGCCGCGTCCATCGTTGATGAACGCCCAGATCTCCTCCCACTCCTGGCTGACGAGCGCGACGATGTCCGGGGACTTGTCGCCGTTGATGTCGGTGGGAATCGCGTTGATCGGCCCTGACAGCCGCTGCAGCACATGCTGCTCGAATTTCCAGTTGCCCTCGTTCTCCAGCCAGCTCGTCTCTCCATCGTCGTAGCCGAAGCCGGCGACGCTGACGTCGAGGTCGCCGTCGCCGTCCAGGTCTGCTGCGCGCGCATCGGCAACTCGAGCCACGCGATCGGCGATGTAGTGCGACTTGAACTTCTGCTGACCGTCGTTCTCCAGGACGATCACGGAGCCAACCCGGTTGTTGTTGGGAAACAGGAAGCCGAGTGCGGCGACGACAAGGTCGATGTCGCCGTCGCTTGTCGAAGTCGATCGCCTCGACGTGAGCCGGCGCCGCGACACCTGCGATGGTGGTCTCGGTGAACGTTCCGCGAGGCGACTGGCGGATCCAGCTCACGATGTTGCGGAGCGAGTCGCACACGAGGATGTCATTGAGGCCGTCGCGATCGAGGTCGCCGATCGCCACATGCGCGATTTGCGGCCGCTCCTCGGCGCGAGGCGAATTGCCGATCACTCTCGCCGTAAAGAGGGACGCGGTCGAACCGCCGGATTTCGCAGGAGCGCTCGTTGTGGCGGGTGAAGGCTCTGGCGATCCCGGCATCAGGCGATCGCGAGACAGCCACAGCAGGAGGAGCAGGATGCCCACGACGAGCACGATCGTGACGGTCGTCTGTCGGCTCATGCCCGCACCGCCGCACGACGCGCGCGAACCAGGAGCACGATCATCCACACCGCCACGATCAGCAGGCCGCTCGCTTCACGCGCCTCTTCCACCGACGGCGACTTCATCTCCCAGGCGTCGAACATGTGCCCATATTCAGACGCGGCCGGCCCACCAAACGCAATGGCCATTGCCCAGACACTCGCGATCACCAGGACGGCGAGCGGCACCGCAGGCACCACCCGCCGCTTGAAGAACATGACCAGCGACACCGCACAGGCCGCGGTGTAAATCGCAATCCATCGAATCGGGTCGGGATCGTTGAACTGGAGGGCTGCTGCAAAGGCGAACAGCAACGCCATGACGAGGTCCAGGAATCGCACGGAAAAGTCCGGCTACCTGCCGGACTCTACGGAGCGCGCCGGTCTTCGGTGGCGCTGACTGCTCCATCAACTGGCGAGGAGCGCCGCCGTGCTCTCACGAACGACACCGCCGCCGCGGCCACCGCGGCCGCCACCCTTGCCCTGTGCGACGTCGAGAGGCGTGAAGCCGGCCTTGTTCTTCAGATTGAGCGAAGCGCCGCGCGAGGCGAGGAACTTGACGACCGAGTCGCCTCGGGCGACCGCAGCGTGAAGGCCGTGTTGCCCGCGTTGTTGAACGCGTCAACGTCCACTCCGCGATCGAGCAGCACGGTCATCGCTTCGATCGCGCTCTCGGGCGTGGGCACGACGATGCGGATGCCCTCGCCGCGGATGCCGCCGTAGCCCTGACCGGCCGCGATCATCAGCGTCGTGGTCCGATCGGGCAGCGTGATGAAGGGATCGGCGCCGCCGTCGAGGAGCGCTTTCATCACGGCGACATCGTTGGTCCTGCGCCGCGCGAATCAGCGGCGTCGTTCCCTTCGCCGAAGTTCAGCGTCGAGCCGGCATCGTGATGACGCTTCAACGGCTTACCGGTGAGGCGTGCATTCGGATTCGCGCCCTTGGCGAGCAGCAGCTTGACGAGGTCTACGCCATCGAGCTTGTCGGACAGAATCGGCGCCGGCCGGCCCTGCACCCACTGCAGGCTGTTCATGTCGACCGCGGCATAGAGCGCGCCCATGCCGGCGCCATCGACGACGTTCGGATCCGCGCCTTTCTCGACCAGCATCGCGGCAAGGTCGTAGTGAACGTTGATGATCGCGTAGACCAGCGCGGAGGTGCCGATGTTCTTCGACTGCGCGGCAGCGATCTCTTCCGGCTTAAGGGTACGTCGGTCTGCGGAAGCGCGGTCGCGTTCAGATTCGCGCCGAGCATCGGCGAGCGCGCGCGCTGCCTCGATCGCGCCGTCGCGGGCCGCGAACATCAGCGCGCGTCCATCCACCGCGCGGAAGTGGAGAATTCGGACCGCCGCTGCGTGGAAATTCGAGCACCGGCGCTTCGAGCAGTGTCGACCGCGCGTCGAGATCCGCGCCCGCTTCGGCGAGGACGCGAATCGCATCGGCGTGATTCTCGGAGGCCGCCCACATGACGGCCGTCTCGCCAAACCACTTCTCGCGCGCATTGACGTTGGCGCCGCGCGCGATCAGCGCTTCAGCGCGTCCACGGCGCCGGTGCGCGCGGCCGTCATGATGACCGGCTCGCCTTCGGGCGTGTTCGTGTTCGGATCGGCGCCAGCCGCGAGCAGCGCCTCGATCACCTTCGCGCTGCCGTTGGTCGCGGCGAGCGTGATCGGCTGCAGTCCGTATCGATTCGCCGCCTTTGCGTTTGCGCCCGCCTGCAGCAGCATCCGGTCACGAGCTCGACGTCGTCAGACTGCACCGCCAAGTGCAGCGCAGTCGTGCCGTCCACGCCGGCGGCGTTGACGTTGGCCTTGCCGCGCAAGCAGCGTGCGAACCGCGTTGTGATCGCCGCGCTTGACGGCTTCGATGAGCGGTGACTCGCCATCAGCGGCGAAGAGGCCGGTTGTCAGGACGACGTCAGCAGCACGACAATCCGGTGGAATCGGCTCACGTGTTGGCCCCTCGATCGGTCGATTACAGTTCGAATGCGCCAGTGCTCACGCCGAAGCGATCGATCTCCGCGCCGTACTTCTGCGCGATGGTCAGCATCACGTTCGCCAGTTGCGTGCCCTTCGGCGCGGCGTGGTGCGTGTTGCCGGTGAACGCGCCGGCGCCCTTGCCGACCATGAGGAACGGCACGTCGAGCGGCGAATGCGTGTTGCTGTCGCTCATGCCGCTGCCCCACACGATCGCCGAGTGATCCAGCAGGCTGCCGTCGCCGTCGGGCGTCGACTTCAGCCGCTCGAGGAACTTGCCGAACAGGCTGATCTGCCACGTATTCAGCTTGACGAGCAGCTCGAGCTTGTACGCCTCGTTGCCGTGATGCGACACGTGGTGCCACGGCTCGTTGAACCCGAGATCCGGGAACACCAGCTGGCTCGCCTCGCGGTTCAGCATGAACGAGAAGACGCGTGTGATGTCGGCCTCGAAGGCCAGCGCCATCATGTCGAACATGACGGTGGCGTGCTCTTCCCAGGAATCCGGGATGCCGACCGGCGCGACCGGGATCGTGATCTCGCGACGTCGCCTGCTTCTCGGCGCGCTGGATGCGCTGCTCGATCTCGCGCACGTGCTCGAGATACTGATCGAGCCTGACCTTGTCGCGAGCGCCCAGCCCACGCTCGAGGCTGGATACGTCACCCTTCACCGAGTCGAGGATGCTGCGGTTCTGCTCCATGCGCCGCACGCGCTCTTCGGTGGATCCGGGCCGCCCGAACATGCGCTCGAAGACGACGCGAGGGTTCGTCTCCATCGGCATCGGCGTGGTCGGCGTCTTCCACGAGATCGTGTTCATGTAGGCGCAGCTGTATCCGACGTCGCACGCGCCCACGTATCCGGTGAAGTCTTCGGTGCCGATCTCGAGCGACGGGAACACCGTGTCGCCGCCGATCTTGCCCGGCGATGATCTGGTCGAGCGACGTCCCGGCGACGAAGTCCTCGGCCTCGGTCCGCTTCGGCGCGCAGCCGGTGAGCCACGTGCCGGTGCTCACGGCGTGCGTGCCCTGCAGCGGACGATCGATGTTCGAGACGACCACGACCTGAGTCGCGGAACGCTTCGATCGGCTTGAGGATCGGACTGAACTCGAAGTTGACGCCGGTCGTCGTCGGCGTCCAGTGACTCGGGCGCTCACCCATCGGCACGAAGACGGCGCCGAATCGCTTGGTCGGTGCAGCCGCGGTCTTCGACCGTCGACGTCATTGCCGGGCACCATCGCCTCGAGCAGCGGCAGTGAGAGCGTCGCTCCCAGACCACGCAGAACCGTTCGACGCGACAGTGACGTCTTCGTGATGAACATCGCGGAGCTCCCTATAGAACGTTCCGTCTAGTTCAGTCTCGCCGTATCTGACGGTCGCCTTCCGCCGGCCGGCGCCTTCAGCCGCATCTGGAACGGCACGCTCCGGACGATCTCAAGAATAACCGACGAGAAGCGGTATTGATCCCGGGCCGAATCGCGCACGACAGTGCGGACGGCTGGCATGTCAGTGGCCGTCAATCCGCGGCCGAGCGCGTAAGTCATCAGCTTTTCGGTCAACGTCCGGACGAAGGTCTCGGGATCCCGCAGCAAGGCGGCGCGAAGCTCGACGACCCCATTGATCTGCGTACCATCGACCAGCTGGCCTGACGCATCCACCGGGGCGCCGCGTGTCCCGCCATCCCTCGTGCGCCAGGCGCCGACCGCGTCGAAGTTCTCGAGCGCCAGACCGGCCGGGATCGATCATCCGGTGACAGCTCGCGCATGCCGGATTCCGGCGATGCTGCTCCATGCGCTCCCGCACGGATTTCGGCTTGGCGGCGCCCGCGTCTTCTTCGAACGGCGGCACGACATCGGGCGGCGGCGGCGGCGGCGACCCGAGGACGTTCTCCAGGATCCACTTCCCGCGCAGCACCGGCGAGGTTCGATGCGGATGCGACGTCACCATGAGCACGGCGCCCTTGCCCAGCAGTCCGCGCCGCGTCTCGTCCTTCAGCGTCACGCGGCGGAAGTGCGTGCCATAGACATTCGGGATGCCGTAGTGCCTGGCGAGCCGCTCGTTGACGAACGTGTAGTCGGCCGTCATCAGGTCGAGCACGCTGCGATCCTCGCGCATGATCGACGCGAAGAACAGTTCCGCCTCGGTCCCGAGCGACTGTGCGCAGGTTGTCGTCGAAGTCGGGGAACTCGTGCGAGTTGGGCTGCTTGGTCCTCAGATTCCGCAGCTGCAGCCACTGGCCGACGAAGTTGTCGATGAACGCCTGAGACTTCGGATCGGCAAGCATCCGCCGCACCTGCTGCTCGAGCCCAGCCAGCCGTCTTCAGACCACCCTTGCTCGCAACATCCAGCAGCGTATCGTCGGGGATGCTGCTCCAGAGGAAGAACGACAGTCGCGAGGCGATCTCGAGATCCGACAGCCGATAGGCGGTGCCGGCGGGAACCGTCGCGGGATCGCGCTCGACGCGGACGAGGAACTTCGGGCTCGCCAGCAGGCGACGGAGCGCGAGATCGATTCCGGCTATCGAAGCTCCCGCCGTCGCGCCGGCCACGCTGATAGAACTCCTGCAGCGTCTGCAGATCCTCTTTCGCGACATCGCCCCGATACGCACGCCGCGCCAGCGTCGTCAGAATCCTTCTCGCGCACATGCTCGCTCGTCGCCAGCCGCTTTCGGCTGGCAGACGAAGATGCGGCGACGGCTTGGCGTGTCTCCGACACCGGTGCCTTGAACGGCCCGGTCAGGATGACTTCGTCGATGTGGGGATATGCCGGAGAAGTCGATCGTGTCCGAGGAGCTTCGCACGTACGACTGCAGGCGCCGCGTGTTGAGCGCGTGCGTCTTCTCGAGGAACGCGACGCCAATCTTCGCGGGCCCCGCCTTGAGCGGCACGCGCACGGTGAACCGCCCATCCACGTCGTCGCCCGTGATCGTCGGGTTGTCGCTCGACGCCGCGATCTCCTTGTCGCCGCCGAACGACGCGAGGTGAACGCGCTCGCCATTCACGGAGATCTCGAGCTGATGCGGATACTCGAGCCCGCGCATCGTCCCGAGGTTGGTTCGGAACAGCCGGACCTGGAACTGATACTCGCCGTCGAGCGGCAGCGTCGTCTCGAATCAGCAAGCCCGCCGACAGTTCCCGAGCGGCAAACCTTCGATGTGGCTGATCCTGCGACTCGTCCTGCCGGACGCGGAACAGCTCGCCCATCGGCGGCGTCTTCGGATCGCCCATCGCGAGTGCGCTGATGCGCTCGGCGGCAGTGAGATAGCTCTCGAGCAGCACCGGCGAGAGCCCGAGCACGTCGGCGTTGTTGTCGAAGCCAGCGCTCGAGTCGTCAGGCGGCAACAGCGACTGAGACATCGAGGTCGACGGCGAGCAGATCGCGAATCGCGTTCGCATACTCGGCGCGATTCAGCCGATGAACCAGCGGACGACCCGGATTGGGCGACGCTTTCGCGGCGCGATCGAGCACGCCTTCCAGGTTTGCGACGCAACGCCCGCTTCGTGGCGCTCGTCCGGCCGAGGCACGCCGGCCGGCGGCATCATGCCGGCCTCGACCTTCCGGATCACCTTCTCCCACACATCAGGATGTGCGGCGATGTTGGCGAGGTCAGGGGTGTCGAGCGTCAGGCCGACGGTCTTCAGCCGCTGGTTGTGACAGGTGACGCAGTACTTGTCGACGACCGAGCGGTCCACGGTCTCCGCGCCAGATGCCGGGCGTGGAGCAGCGGATTGGGGCGCCTCTGCGCGCGGTAGTGCCACGCCCAGCGAAGCGATCCAGAGGACGGAAGCGACGAGGATTCCGCGAGTCATCTGGTGAGGCAATCTGCGAGTCGTCCAAGCGTCGTGTAACGTAAATGACTTAAATTCTATATGATTTCGCATATCGAACCAAAGTTCGCGGGATCCGAAAAGACGCACCCAGTATCGCGATGAGACGAAGCACCGATCGCATTCTGACTACCCACGTCGGCAGTCTGATCCGTCCCGCAGCCCTGCTCCAGCAGCCCCGCCGCCAGACAACAGCCACAGCAATTGCCGCGCTACCAGGAGGCGCTGCGTGCAGGCCACTGCGGATGTCGTGCAACAGCAGGCGAAAGCGGGACTCGACGTCATCAATGACGGTGAATACGGCAAATCGAGCTGGGCCAATTACGTCCTCGACCGCATGACCGGATTCGAGTTCCGGCCCGACACGATCTACGAGGCGACCTGGCTCGGCCGCGATCGATTTCGCTTCGCCGAGTTCATGAAGGCTCGAGTTTCCGCGCGGCGCCGACGGGCGCGCCCGGGCACGCCTGTGTCGGACCGATCAGGTATCAGGGTCACGAGGCCGTTCGCCGCAACATCCGCGATCTCAAGGCGGCGCTCGCGGCAACGGGCATCACCGAAGGCTTCATGACCGCGGTCGCGCCTGCCAGCACTGGATACGATGCGTCGAACGAGTATTACAAGGACGAGCGCGACTACGTGTTCGCGATCGCCGAAGCGCTGCGCGAGGAGTATCTCGAGATCGTCAACTCCGGACTCGTGCTTCAGGTGGACGACGCGGTGCTCGCGAACATGTACGACGAGTTCGTGCAAGCAGAGCCCCGGCGAGTATCAGCATTGGGCCGAACTGCGCGTCGACGCTCTCAACCACGCACTGCGGGACATCCCGGAGGATCGCGTCAGGTACCACATCTGCTTCGGAAGCTGGCACGTTCCGCACGTCGCCGATGCGCCGCTCGAGGCCATCCTTCCGCTGATGTTGAAAGTTCGCGCGGGAGCGTATTCGATCGAAGCGGCGAACGTCCGTCACGAACACGAGTGGCGCCTGTGGCAGTCCGTGAAGCTGCCGCCCGGAAAGATTCTGATCCCAGGCGTGGTGACGCATCACACGACGAGCGTCGAGCATCCTCGCCTGGTTGCCGATCGGATCGTTCGCTTCGCAGAGACTGGTCGGTCGTGAAAACGTGATCGCCAGCACCGATTGCGGCTTCGCCCAGCTCGAGGCCGTATCAGCGTGTGCACCCTCAGGTGATGTGGGCCAAGCTGCAGGCGCTGGCGGAAGGAGCACAGATCGCGTCACAAGAACTGTGGGAAGACCATTGATTCGCGAGAGCGTGTCAACTTCCAACTCCCAACTTCCAAACGTATGTTCATTGGGACTTGGGGGTTGGGAGTTGGGAATCGACGGATTTCTTGACAAGGAGATGGAATGAGTCAGAAGAGTCTCGAGGATGTGATCAACGCCGCCGGCAATCCGGTTCACCTGCTGCGCAATTCGCAGACCGGGCCCGTATATCTACCCTGTCGTCCCCAGCGAGTTCACGAACTGGCGAGACGAACAGCGCGCCTGGCGGGACACGTGCATCCTCTTCAATCAGTCGTACCACATGACGGACATGTACATGGAAGGCCCCGACGCGCTCAAGGTGCTCTCGATGCTCGGCGTGAACAGCTTCAACAACTTCGGTCCGAGCAAGGCCAAGCAGTTCGTCGCCTGCAATTACGACGGTTACGTGATCGGCGACGTGATCCTGTTTCATCTCGAACAGAACCGGTTCAATCTCGTCGGACGCCCTTCGGTGCACAACTGGGTGCAGTACCACTGCGAGACGGGCGGCCACGACGTGAAGCTCGATCGCGACGAGCGCACGGTCGCGAGGCCTGGCCCGATCGTGCGCAAGGCGTACCGCTATCAGGTCCAGGGCCCGAACGCGCTCAAGGTGATCGAGAAGGTCACGGGCAAGACGGTTCCCGACGTGAAGTTCTTCAACATGACCGACTTTCAGATTGCCGGACGGCGCGTCCGCGCGCTGCGTCACGGCATGGTCGGCCAGCCAGGCTTCGAGCTGTTCGGCCCATGGGAAGACGGCGACGCGGTTAAGGCGGCGATCGTCGAGGCGGGCCAGGAATTCGGCCTGCGGCAGTCTGGCGCGAGAACCTATTCGAGCAACACGCTCGAGTCCGGCTGGATCCCCTCCCCGCTGCCAGCGATCTACACGGGCGACAAGATGAAGGCCGTACCGCCAGTGGCTGCCGGCGAATACCTACGAAGCCATCGCGTCACTCGGCGGCAGCTTCTACTCCGACGACATCCAGCGACTACTACCTGACGCCGTGGGACCTTGGCTATGGCCCGTCAGTCAAGTTCGATCACGACTTCATCGGACGCGAAGCGCTCGAAAAGATCGCCGCGCAAGCCGCGGCGCAAGAAGGTGACGCTGGTGCTGAACCGCGGACGATGTCACGCGCGGCATCGCAACGATGTTCCAGCAGGGGCAGCGGACGAAGTACTTCGACTTCCCGTCGGCCGTGTATTCGACGCTGCCGTACGACAAGGTCGTCAAGGACGGCAACGTGGTTGGCGTATCGACATGGTGCGGCTACAGCGCCAACGAAGGAGCGATGCTCACGCTGGCGATTCGTCGATGTCGAGCACAGCGAGCCCGGCACGCAGGTGACGTTCGTGTGGGGCGAAGAGGGCGGAGGGTCGTCGAAGCCGACGGTCGAGCGTCACGTGCAGCTCGAGATCCGCGCGACGGTCGCGCCGGTGCCATACAGCGCTCCGGCACGAACCTCGTATCGCGTGGATTGAAAAACTGTGAAGGGGTCTGACCCCTTCACAGTTTTGCACATGTTTACTCGACGGGTTCGATGCGCAACAGCGCCGCGTCGTCTTCTTCCGTGACGACGTAGAGCAAGCCGTCGGGTCCCTGCCTGACGTCGCGAATTCGCTGGTGCAGATCGCGCAGCAGCGATTCGCGGCGCATCTCCTGCCACTTGTCGTTGAACACGATGCGATCGAGCTTGCCGGTCGGTGACATCTCTCCTTCGCGCATGCCGCCGACGAACAGATTGCGCCGCCAGCCCGGAAAGCGATCGCCGCTGTAGAACGTCATGCCGGAGACGGCAATCGACGGCACCCAGTACAGCGTCGGCTCCTCGAATCCTTGTGCCGCGTGCGCGGCGTTGAACCGTGGGCCCAAGTAGTCGCGGCCGTAGCTTGCCAACGGCCAGCCGTAGTTTTTGCCGGCGCGAATCACGTTGACCTCGTCGCCGCCATTCGGCCCCTGCTCCGCCGCCCAGATCTCACCGTTGAACGGATTCATGGTCAGCCCGAGCTGATTCCTGAAGCCCATCGCGTAGATGTAAGGCTTGTAGTCCTTCTTGCCCGCGAACGGATTATCCGGAGGCAGACTCCCATCGTCGCGCATCCGCAGCAGCTTTCCTGCGTAGTCGTTCCCGTGCTGCGGTCGATTCAGGCTCGGCGCAGGACCGGTGCCGGGTCCGCCGATCGTCATGTACAGCATGCCGTCGCGCCCGAACGCGATGCGACTGACCTCGGTATCGACGTCATCTGACAGGAAGATCTCCTTCACATCGGTGAGCGCCTTGCCGTCCCACGTGCCGCGTCCAACTGCATTGCTCGCGAGGTTGTCGCCGATTGGCTTGTGATAGGTGAAGTAGACCCAGCGGTTCTTCTCGAAAGCCGGATGGAGCACGACATCCATCAGGCCCGCCTCGGTGCCGCGGTATATGACCTTCGGCACTCCCGCGACAGGATTCGGATCGATGACGCCGTTGCGGACAACACGAAGCGCGCCAGCGCGCTCAGTGATCAGAATCACGCCGTCAGGGAGGAACGCGAAGCCGTAGGGATGAGAGAAGCCTCGCGTGACCACCGACACGCGAATCTTCTTCGCCTCCGTCGTTTCGTACGTCCAGGGACCGGCACCGAGCGGCGGCGACGGCATCAGTCGGGGGCCGCGCGGAACAGTCGCAGCCAGGTCGCGCACGACCGGATACGGATACTTTTTCTGCGCAGGATTTGGCGTCTGCGGGCCTTGGCCTGACTGTTGTCCGGCAACCGTCGAGACAACAGCGATTAACGTGGCCGCCACCACGACACCCATGCGCATTCGCTTCCCGTCAACCATCTAGTTCTCCACCACAAAGCCTTCGTCGCGAGCGTCGAGCGGCTCTGGTCGCAGGAGCGTTACCACGTGCGATGTCAGGATCACTAATTATTGAATTTATCTCAGTTCGACGGTGAGCACTCGCGCGCTCACACGAGCGCGCGAGCGGAGTTGCCGCTCGTGGCGGCTTGAAGGACAACTGGATGGACAAACGCGCGAACCGCGGCGCGATCAGGCCCATCGGGTTGAGCCAGTTGTTCACCTCGACGGCCGGCGTCGCCGGGTTGTCGAGGGTGTAGGTGCCGTTGTACGAGCTGATCGCGTCGGAGTTGAGCAAGTTGTAGACGTCCACGCCGATCGACGGCGCGCCTGTCCGCGAACCGGATGTTCTTCGCCAACTTCAGGTCGAAGAGCGTCGTGCGCTCGCCGAAGCATCTCGTTGTTGAGCAGCATCTGCACCATTCACGGTGGTCGTGTTGCGCGTCGCGCCGAAGCAGCCGACGCCGTTGGCGGTCCCCGGCGCGCACGGCTCGGTGGCGCGCCGCCGCGCTCTCCGGCGTTCCAGATCACTGGCTCTTGTCGTAGGTCACGTTCTGCAGCTGGTGCTGCTCGGCGCCGGGCAGCGACTGGAACACCGCGCTGACCAGCACGTCCACCTATCGGGATGTTGTACGCCACGGCCGGCCGTTCATCCGGGTCTGCCACGGGTCCTGGTGCGGCAGCCCGCTTCGTACTCGTTGTCCTTCGCGGCCGCGCACGTTCGGGCGCGTCCAGGGTCGAGTAACAGGTGTCGCGGCTCGTCCGGCACGTGCTGGTGCCGAAGTTGCACGCGGACGCCCCGCGGCCCCCGCCACACGAAGTTCGTGTCAACGCCGTGCCAGTAGTAGTTCAGCTCGGGGTTGATCGTCTGCGCCTGCGGCGCACCGACCGGCTGGTTCATCACCTCGGTGTTGAGGCCGAGCACCCGGTAGCCGCCGCCGTTCGGCAGCCGCGGATCGGTCGGCGCGATCACCGAGTAGAAGTCGTAGGACGGGTTGGTGTACCGCAGATACCCGTCCTGGCAGTCCGTGACCGGCATGCCGGCCGTTGAACCGGTCGCAGCCGATGCCCAGCGTGTCGGTCGTCACCAGGTTGCTGTACTTCGCGGCGGTTGTAGGTCACCTCGCCCGACAGCCGCGGGCAGGATCTCGTGCTGCACGCCGAGGCCCAGCTGCCATTCCGCCTGACGCTTGCCCCAGCCATCGATGCAGCGTGTCGCCGTAGGCCGCGCAGTATGCCTGCACCGCGGCGGGAATGCCCTGCTCCGTGCGGCCGCACTGCGTGTTCTGCAGGCCGACCGGCGTGCCGGACGCGTCGAGCGCAGAGCGGATCGCGGCCGAACGCGCGTGGTCGTCGGTGCGACGGTGTCGGGAGCGCCGCCGGACGTTACGAACGCGCCGCACTCCCCGTTGTGTCGCGAAGTTCATCAGGTCGCAATCCACGACGCGATCGCCGTCGTTGTCGTTCCAGTTGCGGCGTCAGATGGTTGACCGTGCGCCGAGCCGGGTTGGCGCCCGAATAGACGCCGGTGATGCCGGCGGCCGTCGAGGATACCGGCCCATGTTCCACTTCACCGCGTCCTGCCGGTGCCGAACACGTCCCACGCCGCGCCCCAGCGCGGCGTGATGTCGTTGTAGTTGACGCCGTCGCCCGCGGGCACGCAGTAGCAGCGCTGCCGTTGGACTGCAGCGGCACGCACGGATCGGGCCCGATGCACGTCTCGCCGTAGCCGCTCGTCGCGTGGTCGTAGCGGAGCGCGCCGCTGAGCGGTGAACCGCTTCAACGTCCACTGGTCCTGCGCGTAGAACGCGGTGTACATCACTGGTCCTGCGAGCGTGCCGAGCCCGTGTTGAACTCCACGGTGTTCGGGACCGGCGCACGCTGCGAGGTTGTTCGGATCGTCGGGGAACTGCAGGCTGGTGTTGCCGCAGGCTGTTGGTGAGCGACGCAGGTGGCCGGCGGCGCCAGACGTAGTTGTAGGTCATGCTGCAGGTCGTTGACCTTGTTGGTCTGGCCTGCTTGAAGTAGCCGCCGTCGTAGCCGATCTTGGCGTGGTGCGCTGCCGGTGACGTAGGAGACCGACGCGCGCGTGCGGTAGTTGTCGAGTCTCGCGCATCTCGGAGCCGAAGGCGCCGCCGATCGGCGAGTTCAAGCGAGCCCGACGTCAGGCAGCGCACACGGGAAGAACGGCGCCAGCGCCGGCGAACTGGTTGACGCGCGCGGCGCCGGCCGGTGTCGGCGCCGGCCGTGTCGCCGATTTCGATGACGCGCGGAATCGAACGCGGGTTGGTGTACTCGCGATGCTCGGTCGTGTCGTAGTACTGCGGCGTCGACGCTGAGGCCGGCCTCGAGCAGGATGCTTGTTGTTCAACGGGTTGGTCCACGACACCTGCTGCAGGCGGTTCGGCTTGCGTCTGCACCGACGACCACGACTCGGGCGACGTGTAGACCGACACGACGCCGTGGCAGGGGTCCTGGCAGAAGTCCTGCTCGTCCCAGTAGAAGTTGAACTTGTTGCGCTGGCGTCGCCTGCCAGGTGATGCGGGCGCTGATGTTGCGCCACATGTTCTTGTACTCGACGCGCGGCTTCGGCGCGATCGGGCTGGTAGTTGAAGCCCCACTTGCCTTCGTTCAGGTTCGGCCAGAAGTCGACGCCGACCGGCAGCTTGTGGATGCCCTGCGTCGCGGCCGACCGCGAAGAACCACAGCCGTCGCGCTTGATCGGGCCGCCGAAATCCACCGACACGTCGTGATCGGACTTCACCGCCTGGAAGAGCGCCGGGACGCTCGGGATAGGCACTGGTGTTGCGGTCGAACCATCGCGCCGTGGTGTAGGTCGTGTTGTAGTCGCCGGCGAACCGGTTGCCGCCGGTCCGCGGCACGATGTTGATCGAGGCGCCGCCGGTCTCCGACTCGCCCAGCGCGCCCGACACCTGGATGTTGATTTCCTGGGCGTTGCGCGATGTCCGCGGTGTAGCCGCCGGTCTGCCCGACGATCGGCAGCGCCGCCGCAGCGTTGACCACTTGGCCGTCCACCATCACGCGGCCCTGGGCCATGTTGGTGTTGCCCAGCGTGTCGCCGATCAATGCTGGCCGACCAGGAAGCCCTGCCCGGTGTCGCCGACGTTGAAGCCGCTGAGGCCGGGGTTGCAGAAGACGCCGATGCCGCCGACGCACACGCCCGGCTGCGCCGAACGCCGGCGTCGGCCGGTAGTTGCTGCTGATGCCGGGCGTCAGCTCGAGCAGGCTGTTGATGTTGCGGCTGGTCGGCAGCTCCTTGAGGTCGGCGCCCTCGAAGGTCGATCGCCTGACGCGCGTTCTGCACGTCCACCACCGGCGTCACGCCGGTCACCACCACCGTTTCCGTGAGCTGGCCGACCGTCATCGTGCGCGTTCACCGGCGCGGTGAAGCCGCTCGTCAGCACGACGTCGTCGCGCTCCTGCTTGGTGAATCCCTGCGAGCGTGAACGTCACCTGTGTAGGTGCCGACCGGCAGATTGGTGATGCCGGTACTGGCCGTTCGAATCCGTGACGCCGTGCGCACCTTCTCGATCAGCGCCGGGCTCGTCACCTCGACCGTGACACCGGGCATCACGCCGCCCGACGTGTCGCGCACCGTTCCGGCAATCTGCCCTTCCTGTGCGAACGCCGCGGCCGGCGCAACACCAGCACGGCCGCGGCCACGGCCGCGAGTCCTGCTCTGACAACTCCACGCATCATGCATCCCCTCCAATCCACGCCTGTGGATGTTGTCAGCCCCGTTCGGGGTCGGTACGCGGTGTAATTCGCCGACGCGTCGTCGGGCTGACGTATTCGTAAAGCGCAAAATGCGTTTCGCAATGCAGCGACTGATATACGCGGCTACTGACATGTCTGTCAATGGCAGCTTTGGCGCAAATGATTCGCAGCAGCAATCGAATACGGTCTGACTCTACGAATATGGCACGCGTCGCGCTAGCCGTGTCGGCAGTCTATCTCGCGGTAGTAGAATCCGCGCGCAGATCGCGAGCGTGCCGCCAGGACGCACTCTGTGCGGCGAGCCTCGCCGTGCACGATGACGGTGCTCGGCGTCGCACCGCGTCGGCGCAGGCCGAACTCTTCGTGCAAGGAGTGCTCAGCTTGCCAGCTGCGGCGCGAGCCCGCGGGCCACGCGCGCGACCGCTCGTCGCGCCGCCGCGAATCGCATGGCGGACGCGCTGGCTGAATGGGACCGTCGCATCGTGGCTGACTCGGGAACGAGACGGGTGCCCCGATCCACGTGCGCCACATCGAGCGCGGCGTGGCGTATCGCGTGCGCGGACGTCTCGCAGACGCGCTACGCGAATTCGATGCGGCCGTTGCGAGCGTCCCAGATGCATCGGACGTTCAGCTGCTGCGGGCGCTGACTCTCGAGGCCGACCGACGTCCGGAGACGCGGCTCGCGCGTTTGCCGCGGCGTGGGAACTGGATCCCGCAACCCCGTCAAGGCGTACTACGTGGCGACGCGGCTGGCTGCTGGCACTCCACGACCGCGAGCGCGCGGGCGCACAGCTGACAGACGCCTATCGGCAGGGCTCGTCTCCGGCCGCGCGAGCCGCTCTCCCTCCCTTCCCTGCACTCGACGCAATTCCCGACGATCTGTCGCGGGCACCGGTCGTCGCCGACGGAACCACGGCGCACGCGTTCGCGCTACTCGCGGCCGAACGCTTCACTGAGGCGGTGACCGCGCTGAGGCAGCCCGCTTCAAGCCGAGCGCATCCGGCACCGACGATCCACTCTCCGCTGACTTCCAGCGCGCACAGCAGGACGAGCGGATGGGCGATGTCGCCGTCGGCGCGCCGTCACTACCAGCGGGCGTTGGCCGGCGCGCTGCTCGGACGCGGTGCGCTCTTGAGTCGGCCATCGCGCGGCTCGCGCAGGTCGAGGGCGATTCGGCGGCCGCCGTCGACGCGCTCGACCGAGCCGTCCGGCTCAACCCGAACAATCCGTACTTCCACAAGGAGCTCGCCGCGCGCTATGCCGCCGACAGGGCCATGTCGAGGACGCGTTCTGCGAGCTGATGGCAGCGCTGCTGATCGATCCCGCGCGACGCGCACGCGCACGCGGCCATCGGCCAGCTGTTTCTCGACGCCGAGCGAGACGCGCGAAGCCGTTCGCGCGTTCAACAGGGCGCTCGAGCTCAGGCCGGACGCGTTCGAAGCGAGATATGGCCTGGCGCACGGCGCTCACGCGTCTCGGCAACGACCACCGAGGCGGCGCGGCAGCTCGAGCAGTTCGAGCAGGCGCGCCGCGAGCGCACAGGAGCGGCGCCGCCGCGACATTGCCAGCGACGTCGAACGCAGGAAGGCGCACCCGCTCAGCCGGCGGACTCGTCGCGGTGAGGCGCGCCCTTCGTCGCACTGGCTGCCTCGTCAGCGCATCGCGGTGCTCGTTCGCGCGCGCCGACACGGCGCTTCCGCAGTTCGTCGACATCACGCGCCAGGCGGGCATCACGTTTCGCCACACCAACGGCGCGAGCGCCGACAAGCATCTCGTCGAGACGATGGGATCGGGCGGGCTGTTCTTCGACTACGACGGCGACGGATGGATCGACATCTTCATCGTCGATGGCGGGTCGCTCGCCGACGCCGCCGTCGCGCGACGCGCGCGTCATCGGCTCTACCACAACCGCGGCGCCGGCACCTTCGAGGACGTCACCGAGCGCTCCGGGATCCGCGCATCGCGAGTACGGCATGGGCGCGTGCGCCGGCGACTACGACGGCGACGGGCGTCCCGACCTGTACATCACGAACGACGGCCCCAACGTCGCTCTACCGCAATCGCGGCGACGGCACGTTCGCGGATGTGACGCACGGCCGCGCGCGTCGGCGAGCCGCGCTGGAGCGCCAGCTGCGCGTTCGCCGATCTCGATCGCGACGGCGATCTCGATCTCGTGGGTCGTCAACTACGTGGACGCCGATCGCGGCCACAGCCCGTTCTGCGGCGACGCCCGCGGCGGCGTGCGGTTCTACTGCCATCCGCTGCAGATACGACCCGCTGCCGAACACGGTCTACCGCAACGACGGCAACGGCAGTCTTCACTGACGTGAGCGCGGCGTCCGGCGTGGGCGCGCTGCGCTCGAACGGCCTCGGCGTCGTCATGACCGACTACGACAACGACGGCCTGCCGGACGTGTTCGTCGCCAACGACACGATGCCGAACTTTCTGTTCCGCAACACGGGCAACCTGCGGTTCGCGGAGACCGGTGCTCGCCGCGGGCATCGCGGTGGGCGCCGACGGCAAGGCGCGCGCGGGAATGGGCATCGACACGGGCGACTACGACGGCGACGGCCGGCTCGACCTGGTGATCACCAACCTCGATTTCGAGATGCACACGGTGCATCGCGGCCTCGAGCGCGGCCTGTTCGCGTATGCGACCGATCGAGAGCGGCGTCGGCTATCCCGACGCTGCCGTTCGTCGGCTTCGGCGTCGCCTTCCTCGACTTCGACAACGACGCGCAGCTCGACATCGCGATCGCCAACGGTCACATCCTCGACAACGCGCCGCAGTTCCGCGCCGGGTCCACCTACGCGCAGCGCAAGCTCCTGTTCCGCAACACGACGATGCGCCGTTTCGTCGAGGTCGGGCCGCACGTCGGGACCGGCGCTTCGCGGCGACGAAAGTCGGCCGCGGGCTCGCCGCCGGCGACATCGACAACGACGGCGACCTCGACCTGCTCGTGACCAACAACGGTCAGGCCGCCGAACTGCTGCGCAACGACGGCGGGAATCGCGCGAACGCACTGCTCGTGCGGCTGCGCGGCGCCGGCAGCAACACCGACGCGATCGGCGCGCGGGTTCGTCTACGTGCCGGATCGCGAACGCAGATCCGCGACATCAAGGCGGGCACGAGCTATCTGAGTCAGAACGACCTGCGCGCCCACTTCGGGCTCGGCGACGCGACGCGCAGCGGAACGGATCGACGTGCTGTGGCCGTCGGGACGCACTGAGACCATCACGAATGTGCTGGCGAATGAGACGATCGATATCGAGGAGGGAAAGAGCGTGGTGGCGCGGCGTCCGTTCGCGCGGTGATGCGGGTGCGAATCACTTCCCGTCCACTGAAAACGCGAGCACGACGTTGCCGGGCATCCCGCCGTCCACTGTGTATCCGGAGTTCACGAACATCATGCCGCCGGCAATCACCGGCCCTGGGCCGTCGAGCGAACCGCCGCGAGCAGGCACTCCATTGACTGTCTCGTATTCGCGCACCGTGTCGAAGTCCCACACCACTTTGCCTGTGTCGCTGGCGTAGGCGCGAATGTGGCCGTCGAGCGATCCCGAGAACGCCGCTCCCGGCATCGCGCTGACCGCACCAGACTGTGCTGGACTGCAACGCGGTCGCGAGTCGCATGGGGTTGGAGGTGTGTGCCAGACCTGCGCTCCATCGCTGAGGCGAAGCGCAAACATGCCTCCGCCGCGACTGCGATCCGCGTCCGTGAACTGCGTGTAGGTCAACATCACGCGACCGAGATCGGACAGCGCAACGTAGACGTTCTGTTGGTCTGCCGCCGAGCCCCACTGCACGCCACCCATCGAGCCGCCCTGACCGACTCGGGTCTCCCAGAGACGCGTGCCTTCTTGATCGGGATCGACGGCGTACACGTTGCCGGATTTGTGTCCGGCAACCAACGCTCGTTTGCCATTCGAGAGCGACACGAGGATCGGCGAGGCCGCGAAGTCGAAGTCAGGGCCGTTGACTTCGGGACAGTTGGTCTTGTCAGTCAGTCGACAGGCAGAGACATACGCGTCGCGCGCCGTCACCTGATGTGACCAGACAGATCTTTCCCGTCTCGAGGTCCATTGCGAGGAACGCATCACTCGTGGCGCTTGGAGGATCGCTGTAGTTGTTCCCCGTTGTGACATACAAGGCGTTGCGCGACTCGTCGACGACCGGGCTCGACCAGATCGCGCCGCCTGACGGCCCCCACAGTTGTGTGCCGACCGCGTTCTTCCTGAATGGCTTCGGCTCTTCAGGGATCGTGTAGCTCTTCCAGATCTGGCGGCCCGTCGCGGCGTCGAGCGCGACCACGCTCCCGCGGAATGTGCAGCACTCGTAATTGGGCAACGAGCCGGCGCCTTCTTCGCTGGATGAGACCGGCACGTACAAACGCCCGCGATGCAGCACCGGAGATCCGGTCAGCCGCGCAGTGGGATGACTCTCGACGGACACCTTCCAGAGAAGACGTCCCGTCGCGGCATCGACGGCGTATGCATTCCCGCGCGCGTCGCCAAAGAAGGCGGCGTATTGGGCAGGTTCACCGGACCCGATCCGCCCGACGCTGATCGCCGTTCGGACGATCGCGCCGGCGTCGAACGCCCAGTGCACGCAACCGGTCCGCGCGTCCAGCGAGTACACGTTGCCCGCAATGCTGCCGACAAAGAGCGCGGCCACCGACGACGGTGATACCGGCCCAGGATTGGACATCACCAGGAAGCCCAAAGGCCCACTTCAATTTCAGACGAGGAACGTCGGCAGACGCCAGCCCGGTCGTCGCCGGCTGATAGCGCGCGTTGGAGAGACTCTGCCCGAAGCCGTTCCAGACTGGTTGAGACGCATCGATCGAGAATGCCGAGTTCGCGCGACACATGGCTTTCGGTGCCGGTGCGATCGTGAAGGGCTCGCCGAGCGACCTGCCGCTCGCGAACTCCGCCATCGCGCGCCGCTCCGCCGTCGTGCGGCCGTGCGTCATCGACACCATCGATCCGAACTCGAGAACTTCGAGAATGTGCTGCGGGCTCATCTTGCGCAGCACGTCGAAGCTTAGGCGCCCGATCGACGCCGCGGTTGTGACAGCTCGCGCAGTGCTCCTTGTAGAGCGCCCCGCCGTCCTGAGCAGCGCGCGGCGTCGCGAAGCAGAGCGCGAGGAGTGACAAATATGTGAAGGGGTCTGACCCCCTTACGGATTTTCATTGTCGGTTTTGAGGTGCGAGCCTGAGTATCTTCCCACCCTGACCATCAGTCATGACGTACAGCGCACCATCCGGACCCTGACGCACGTCACGCATCCGCGTATCGAGGTCCGCCAACAGACGTTCCTCGCCCACCACGCGCTCGCCGTCGAGTACCGAGTCGCACAATGTGCTTGCCCGCAAGCGCTGCGACGAACAGGTTGCCCTGCCACGCCGGGAACAGGCGGCCGTTGTAGAAGGTCATGCCTGACGGGGCGATCGATGGGTTCCAGAAATATGCCGGCTGCTGCATGCCGGGCTCGACCGTGCGATCGCCGTTGATCGGCTTGCCGCTGTATTCGTGCCCGTAGCTGATGATCGGGAAGCCGTAGTTCTTGCCCGACTCGATGACGTTGATCTCGTCGCCGCCCTTCGGACCGTTCTCGCTCGTCCACAGCTTGCCGGTCTGCGGATGAATGGCCACTCCCTGATCGTCACGAACACCGAGCGCGTAGATTTCAGGCAGCGCATCGCGACGCCCGGCGAACGGATTGTCTGCCAGGCACAGAACCATCGGTGTTGATGCGCAACACCTTGCCCATGCGACTCGTCATCTGCTGCGGCTGCGGCCAGTCAGGCGAGTCGATCCCCACGCCCGCGGGAATGCCGGATGTGATGAGCAACGTCCCGTCGGGAGCCTGAATCATCCGACCGTTGATCCCCTCGGCGTTGAGCAGCACTCGCACGTCCTCGAGACGCCGGTCGTCGGCAGACAGGCGCGCGCGCGCGATCATCAGCAGTCCGGCGAGACGTGGAAGCACCACGGGTTTCGGTCCTGATGGCAGCGCGGTGTAGCCGAAATAGATCGTCCGGTTCTTCGCGAAGTCGCGATCGGGCAGCACCTCGAACAGACCCTGCGGTCCGCCGGCGTACAGCTCGGGCAGGCCGCCGATCGGCTCGGACAGCGCGCCATCCTTCGACGGCGATCCGCATTCGGCCGGGACGCTCGCCGATCAGGATTCGACCGTCGGGAAGGAAGTGAAACGAGAAGCCGCCACCGATACCGGACACGACGGTCTGCACGGTGAATGCTTCGCTCTTCGCCGGCCGCGATGCGCGCGTCTGACCGAGCCACTGCGGGATGGGCGCGTAACCGTCGGTGACGGTGCTGCCAGTTTCCGGTGCGCCCTGCTCGCGAGCGGGAGGACGCGGAACGACTCGATCGGCTGCGACTGATGGAGAGGGATTCTGCGCGACAAGAGCGATTGCCGTGGACAACGAAAGCGCCGCGACAACCGCCCAGAACCGCATGATTACTTCACCTGACGCGGTGCCCCGGCCTTGCCATCGGAGCCGACGTAATGCTCGGCACTCTTGTCGATGCACACGAACTCGATGAGTTGCGTGTCGGACAGCAGGCGATTGTTGATCGTCGCGGTGAACGGCTTGGTGTACGCCTTCGGATCGTCGATCGTCACCTCGATGACGAGCGAACCGAAGTTGGGCCGACGGAACCGCTCGATGAGCTTGCCGTTTCGCGTCAGCGGGCTCCCCCTGACATCGAGCCACGTAGTCCAGTGGTCATCGTCGATGAAGTTTGTGGTTTCGACGACGAGCGTGTCACCTTCCCAGCGCCCAATGGAATAACCCTGATACCAGGGATCGGCGTCGGGATCAGGCGTGCGCCCATCCAGGAAGACCTCGCGGACAGTCGTGGCCGAGCCCTCGTAAATGAGAACGACCTCGGCGGGTGTCTGGATGATCTTCTTCGGAAACGGATGCGTCGTGTTCTGCATGATACCCAGCGGCAGACAGTGCGCATCCGGGTTGTCCTTGCTGTTATCGGCCATTCGCTTTTTGACGAGCTCGGCCGCCCACGGCTGATACGGCGGCGCGCCACCGGGGACCTGGTCTCCGATGTTGCCGAAGAGTGAGCCGGATGGCGGCAGTTCGCCGGTTCCTGCGGCGGCGACGGGAGCGGGGCCACCGCCCCTTCTCCCCTGAATCGTTTCCCATACGCCCGAGAGATCCGGCTTGCCGTCGGGTGACCGAGGCGCCGGAGCAGTCATGTCGACTTTGCCGTCGGCCGTCTTGGGCACACTTGGCGTCGTGTACTTCGGCCACTGCGCGTGAACAGTTGATGAAAGGATGACGGCGAATGCGAGGATGGCTTTGACTTGCTTCATTGGAATGATTCTACTGCTTAGCCTCTTGTCAACTCCCAATTCCCAACCTCCAACTCCCAAGCATCCGCGGTGCATTGGGAGTTGGAGTTGGCAGTTGGGAGTTGTCACAAGTATTTAGAAATCGATTTGCGCGCTGATCTTCGCAAACCGGGCCAGCATTGCCGACGTCGGCGTGAGCCACGGACCGTTGGCGATAAACGTCTGGTTGTAGCTCAGCGCCGCATCCGAGTTCAGCAGGTTGTAGATGTCGACACCGATGTTCGCCCGTGTGCGCCCGAATCGCAGCACCTTGCTGAGGCGGAGATCGATCTCGTTGATGCGCTCGCCGAGCTGCGCGTACGGCTCGAGGATGTTCACCGTCACATTGGCAGGGTTACCTGCGAGTGGCCGACCGAGTTGCGGAGTAACCGCTGATGCCGGCACGGTGTAGTTGGCCGCGAATGCACCGCCAGCAACCGGCGTTCCGAAGCCGCTCACCTGGATACCCGGCTTGCTGATGAACGTGCCACTGAGCTGCACGTCAACCTTGGGCACGATGTACGTCGCGAGCGTCTTGTACTGCGGCAGCTGCGTCGTCTCGATGTGGCACCACGGGTTCAGCGGGTTCGTCTCCGGCAGCGCCGCGCGGATCTCGCAGTTATCCGACCACGACTTGCCCCAGCTGATCCCACCCTGCACCGTCAGTCCGTTGCGCGGCCGCGCGTTGAAGCTCATGTCGAAGCCGCTGAAGCGCTGATACTGCTCGCCGTAACGATCCGCGTAGGTCAGGTAGTTCCGCGTCCGCCCGGCGAGAGCAGGGTTCACGTCGTACAGCGGACCCACCGAGTATCCCCCTCCACCTGGGAGCCTCGAGTCCTGCGGCGCCGTTACGGTGAAAGTGCCGAAGTCAGCCGGCGCGACATCGAGGTTGTCGGTGACCAGGAAGCCCTGGAAGAAGCGGTAGATGTAACCGATCTCGACCGACACCCGCGGCAGTATCTCCTGCTGCACGGAAACACCGAACTGCCAGTCGGACGGACGCACGCCCCACCCCTTCATGATCTCGGGGTCGATGGTGTTGCTGAAGGTCGGCGTGCCGAAGTTGAGATTCGAGATGACGCCGCAGAGATCACCACCGCTCGCTCGCAGGTCCTGGTTATTCGGGTTCAGCAGATCGCAGTCCGGATTCCAGTTGCCGTTGGCGTCGGTCCACGTCCTGAACACGTTCTGCACGATGCGCGACGTGGGGTTGCCGATGCCGTAGTTCGATGCGGTGATCGTCGACTCGAGGTATTTGCCGAACGTGCCCTTGATGGCGGTGCGCCCGGTGCCGAAGAGATCGTAAGCGGCCGCCACTCGCGGCGTGAAATCCTTGTAGCTGTCGACGACGGGCGTCTTGGGGAAGATGAGCGGATTGGGCATGAAGCGTGCGGGACCGATCTGCTGATCCGGCGCCCAGCTCCACGCGTGATCGAATCGCAGCGCACCCTGCAGCGTCAGGCGCTGCAGCGTCCACTGGCCCTGCGTGTAGATCGCGTCGTTCCGCATCCAGAGGTCGTTCTGGTACTCGTTGATGAACTCGGTGAGCTGGTTGGGAACGCCGTTGTTCACACGATACCGAAGGTTGTTGGAACCGCGGTTCGCCGAGCGCACGTCGCCGAGCTTGTTGCCGATATAGCCAACCTTGAGGCTCTTGGCTCCGGTCACCCACGCCGCCGACGCGCGCCAGGTCGACGTCGTGTTCTTGTTGCGTCCGTCGCTGAACAAATCGACCGTCTGCGAGCGATAAGTCAGGCCCGGGATGTTGCCGTTGGCCGCGCAGCCGGCCGTGCACTGCTCGACGACCTTCACGAGGTCCTCGGTGTTGGGATCCTGCTTGGCGCGGCCACCCCAACGCGAGAAGAAGTAGCCGAAGCCGCCCTCGAGTAGAACTTTGTTGCTGTACGGCGAGCTCCACGTCACCTGCTGGAATCGCATCGGATGCAGGTCGCCGTAGCCGTTGGCTTCGGGTGACGTCAGCGCGTTCGCGTAGTTGCCGCCGTTCTCGCAACTGGCGCAGACCTTTTGTTCGTCCCAGAAGACATTGATCTTGTTACGAGGCGTCACCTGCGCCGTGATGCGTGCGCTGGCGTTCTGCCAGGTCTTGTCGTTGAACGCCTGGCGGCTGCCATCGGGCACATACAACCACGCGTTCGGGTTACCCTCGTTCTGGTTGTAATACATGTTCGTGATGTAGCTGGAGCTGCCCTGCGCGCGCGCAGTGCCGAAGATCCAGAGGCGATCGCGCTGAATCGGGCCGCCAACGGCGCCGCTGACGTCGTAGCTCTTGATCAGATCGCCCGGCGCCTGCACGCCGGCCGCTTTCAACTCGTCGGTGAAGTTGCTGCCCTGCAGCGCATCGTTCGCCCAGTCGGTGTAGAAGTTCGCGCTGAAGGTGTTGCCGCCGCTGCGCGGCACGATGTTCATCACGGGACCGCCCGACTCGACTTCACCCAGGCTGCCTGCCGTCGTGAACGACACTTCCTGCGAATTGCGCGTGTCGGTCAGATAGTTCGTTCCACCGGCCTGCGGCACTGCGATGCTGATGCCGTCGACGAGCAAACGCGCTTCGCTGTTGGCACGCCCGCCGGAGAGCAGCGTCCCGTGCGCGCTGAACGTGCAGGAGTTGCACGGACCGGTGGCCACGTCCTGCTGTCCACCGAACAACGCGGGCACGACGACGAGCAGGGAGTTATACGAGCCCGCGGTGGGAATCGCGTTGATGACGTCATTCGTGAGCACCGTCTGACGCTGCGAGCTTTGCACGTCGACGATCGGCGACTCGCCGCTGACGACGACGGTTTCCGCAACCGCGCCGACCTTCAACTCGACGCTCACTGTTGCAGTGAACGAGCCGGTCAGCTCGATCCCTTCGCGCCGGACAGTGGCGAAACCCGGAAGCGTGAACGTAACGCTATAGGTTCCGGGCCGGAGATTCTCAATGCGGTACTGGCCGGTTCCATCAGTCACGGCCGAACGTACTTTTTCGATGAGTGCAGGACTTGCTGCTTCGACAGTGACGCCGGGCAGCAACGCCTCAGAGGTGTCTTTCACTGTGCCGGCAATGGATGCCTGTCCGTAGACAACTGACGGCATCGCGACGAGCGCCATCCACATCATCGCTGCCGTCGTCATACGCCACTGCCGAGGCCAGAACTCGCAGACCGATTTCATGTGTCGTCCCCTCCCGGGTTTTCCAATCTGATGCATCAGTTTCGCATGCCGAACTATCCTGCGAACTGCGAACAGGGAGGATAGCGCAGACGGGCCCCACGGGCGCAATAGTCTGTCTATGCGACTTTGCCCTTTGACCTTTGCCCTTTGCCCTTTGACTTACGTGAGCTGCCCCTTGACCCACTCCAGCTCGCGCGTGACGTAGTCGACGATGTCGCCCGTCTTGAGGTGCGCGGGCAGCACGTCCCAGGTGTAGGTCTCGATCTCGAGATGCGTGGAGAGCGGGGTCTGCTTGTGGACGGCGAGCGCCTCTTCGAGCGCGAAGCGGGTCGTGCCGAAGGCGCCGCCGAGATCGGTGAGGAAGACCGGCACATGGAAATGCGTGCGCCACTCGCGTGGCCCGGGATCCTGTTGGAAGGCCTCGAACGCGTCCTCGAGATTCAGGAACCAGGTCATCGTCCCGTCTTTCTGCTGACAGGTCTGCGAGAGGTAGATCGTCTTCGCGAAGGACTGCAGGGCGTCCACGGTCTGCTGCGTCACCGCGGGGATGCGCATCGAGGCCGCTTCCTGCAGCTTGACGATCGGCACGCCGGCGGCGACCAGCTTGCGGAGGGACGCCGGGATGTCTTCGTAGCCGACCGACTGATGCCCGATGTCGAAGACGATGCCCGTGTAGTCGCGCATCGCCTGGTGCGCATCGGCCTCGTTCAGCCCCGTCTTCTTCGCGAGCTGCCGTCGCCGTCTCGCCCGAGAAGAGATACTGCTGGAAGTAGGTAATCGTCTCGTCGGTCGTCTCGAGGTAGCAGCGCGGCTCCGGCTCGAGGCCGAGGGTGACGGTCTTGCCCGTTTTCTTCTTCAGCTCGACCAGATGCGCCACGACGTCGATGACGTTCGTCGTGTACTCATCGACGACATGATCCCCGGTCACCTTGGGCTTGAAGCCGAGCGGCGCGCTCTGGATCGAGGGATTGATGCCCTCGGGGGCGAGGTCCGCGAGCAGCGTGGCCACCTGCTTGGTGTACTCGCGGCGCTCCGGCGTCTGCCAGTCCGGCTCGTAGACGTCTTCCTTGATGACCTGCTTCTTGAAGACGCCGTAGACGAAGGCGTTGGCCGTGTAGAGATAGAGGTCCTGGTCGGCGAAAAACTGCTTGAGCGTGGCGCGCTTGGCCGGGTCCGCGGACAGGGCCGCGGCCGAGGGCGCGGACGTCCGCAGGCAGACGCCAAACTGCTCGTGCGGCGCCATGCGCGCCTTCACCGCCGGCAGATAGGTGTTGACGCTCTTCCAGAGCTGATCCCAGTCGTCGGTGGCGTGCACCAGCGTCGAGTACGTGAGGTGGCCGAGGCCGTGTCCCAGATTCATGAAGGTCCCTGTAATTCAGAATGCAACATGCCAAATGCAGGCACCGAGCCGATTAGACCTTTTCAACCTGCCCCGAGGCGGCTGATTTGACCACCGCTTCGGTCACGGCCGCGCCGTGGATCATCTCGCTCGTCGGAATGAGATACGGCGTGCCGCCGGAGGCCGCGGTCGCAAACGCGTCGAGACAGGCGCGGGTGACATCGAGCCGCGCCGCTTCCCAGACCTCTGCCGGGCCCTTGATCGGTTGAAACTTGCACGGTGCCAAAGAGCCGCGTCCGCCGTTCTTCCGAGGACGCGCCGGCGACGTGCGTCATGCCCTCGAGTCTGCACGGAGCCCTTGAGCCAAACACCTGGAAGCTGAAGCCGGGCCCGGTCGCCGTGATCGTGCCGAGATACCCCGAGGCGCCGCTCTTCATCCGAAACAGCATCGACGTCGTGTCGTCGCTCTCGACCGGCACGACGCGGTGGAAGCTCTGACAGTAGACCTGCTCGATCGCCCCGCCCAGATCGATCATCCCGTCGATGGCGTGGACGCCCATCGGCGTCAGCCCGCCGCACGGCGTCTCTTCCTTATCCGCGCGCCACGCGTCGGGCGTCAGAAACAGCGCATTCGGAAAGGTCATCGTCGCTTCGAAGTGCAGGATCGTCCCGAGCTCGCCCGGATCGGATCCGCTGGCGCAGCGTCGTCATCTCGGGATGGAAGCGCCGGTTGTAGCCGAGGCCGAGCGTGACGCCGGCCTGCTGCGTCGCGGCGACGGCCGCTTCGGCATCCGCCTTGTGCAGGGCGAAGGGCTTCTCGCAGAAGACGTGCTTGCCCACCTGTCGCCGCCGCGACCGTCTGCGCCGCGTGCAGCGAGTGCGGCGTCGCCAGCACCACGGCATCGACGGTCGTGTCCGCCAGCAGCGCCTCGTAGGAGTCGACCAGCTTCAGCTGCTGCGCCTCGCCGAACGCCTTCACCTCCGGCGACACCGTGCGCGTCGCGCCGGCGACAAAGCGGATCTGGTCACTCTCCGTCTGCACGGCTTCGACCAGCGTCCGCCCCCACCACCCCATCCCGACGATTGCGGCTCTAATCAACGCTCAACCTCCGACGCCCGACCGCAGCCACTGAGCCCAACGCTCAACGATCACGCGCCGGACTGGCCCGTGGGAGACCGATGGACCCGCCGCGCCTACGTCGTCCGAATCAGCGAGAACTTCGGATCCGCCCCGAGCCACTCGGTCACCGGCAGCCCGAGTTCCTTCTTCACGAGGTTGGTCCCCTGCACCAGCGACACCATCTTGTAGAACGCATGCCGCCGGCTCATCCCCTCGCGCCCCATGCCGCAGTCCGAGCTGCAGCACCAGCCGTTCGGCCGGGATCACCTTCAGCGCCTGCGCGAATCAGATCCGCCACCTCCGTCGGCGCTTCCACCTGCAGCGTGTGATGGTCAATCGCGCCCGACGCACACCTTCATCTGCGTGATCGCCGCCCCAATCTCGCTGCAGGTCCATCAGGTTCGAGCTCTTCATCTCGAACGTGATCACGTCGGCATCCACCTGGTTCAGCAGCTCCAGCGCCGGCTTGTAGCTCTGCACGCGTCCCGAACATCCGCTGCTGCGACGGGTTCCCCCAGCACGTGTGGCACCACACTTCGGTCTTCGCCCGCAGCCCTTTCACCGTGTTGTTGAACACCTTCAGCATGAACGCCGGCGTGATCACCGGGTCCTTGTAGCCGCGCGCCGCGAGCAGGTGGATCTGCGGCTCCTCCATCTGGATCACCGGGCAGCCGGCGTCCGCCAGATCGTGCAGCTCCTCGTTGAACGCATCGCTCAGCGCCATGATCCGGTCCGGCAGGCTCGTGTAGTGCTCGTCCTGCACCGCAAACGCCACCAGTTCCGGCGTCACCGTCCCGAACTTCACCGGCTTCTCCGTCATCCGCTGCGCCGCCTTGAACATCTCCGCATACTGCATCTCGCCCCGGCCCACCGGCCCGACCAGCTTCGGCATCACCCGCGCTTCCAGGTAGTCGTGCAGGATGTGCCCGCGCGGAAACCCGATGCCCCCCGCCCCCACCTTCGCCAGCTTCGGGTGCGTCGTCTCGAACCCCGCCATGTGATGCGGCGGATAGCTCGTCCAGCTCTGCCCACCGATGTCCTGGTCGAACCGGCAGTCCCCGTCCGTCACGATGTCCAGCCCCGCCACTTCCTGCTCGCGCAGATACACCGACAACGCGTCCACATACTGCTCCCGGAACCGCGACGTCACCATCGCGTCCAGAAACGACCGCGTCCCCAGGTTCTCCGTATACCAACTGGGCCGCGGCAACGACCCCGTGATCGTCGTCGGCAGCAGCTTTCCGGCGGTGGCTTTCAACATGACGGAGCAATCCTCGCTTTTCTGAAATCGTGTTGATGAACTTACGATTGAAGAACATCTGCGTCAACTCCCAACTTCCAACCTCCAACTCCCAACGGGTCAGCATCATTGGGAATCGGGAGTTGGAAATTGGGAGTTGACAGGTGAGTCGTTACACTCCGGCGACCTCTTTGCGCACCATGCGGGCGCCTTCGCCGAGCGAATGCAGCTTCATCTTCGCGACCATGCGCGCCAGCGGCTTCATGCCGCAGTCGGTGCTGAGCACGACGCGATCGGCGGGAACGGCAGCAAGCACTTTCTTGATGCGCGCCGGCGATCGTCGCCGGCGATTCGATGGCGTTCGACCGCACATCGAGCACACCCACCTGCACCGTCTTGTCCTTCGGCAGGTTCTTCAGGAACTCGACGCCGTCCATGTTGCGGTTGGCGTAGTCGAGCACGAACTCGTTGACTCCCGGCGTGTCGAAGAAGTGCGGCAGCACGGTCTGATAGCCCTGCGGGAACGCGCCGCTGATCAAATCGTTGCCCCATGCATTGCCGAAGCAGAAGTGCCAGCCGATGTGCGCCTTCACGCCGTCACAGGTCTGGGCGATGCAGTCCTTGATCCACGTGTAGTCGTTCTTGTCGCCGCTGAAGAGCGGCATCCACGCGCCGAGGTCCTCGAGTCTGCAGGTACGTCGCACCGGCGGCCACCAGCTCCTTCATCTCCGCGTTGAAGATCGGCGCCAGCGCGAGGCTCAGCTCCTTCGCGTTCTTGTAGTGCTGGAAGTAGGCGTGCCACGCGAGGTTGATAGGACCGGCACCGACCGACACCTTCACCGGTACGTGAGCGCCCTTTTTCGCAATCTTGTAGAGATCCGTCGAGGCGGATCGGCCCGCGCTTCACGGGACCGCTGTTGATGACACCGCCCCAGTCGTCGAACATCGCCTTGCCGAAGCTCGCTTCCTGGTTCACGAACGACGGATGCTCTTCGCGAGCCGCTTCGAACCCTGGGATGCGCTCGTACATGTACCAACAGAACGACCCGATCGACCCGACGTAGTCGTCGTACCACATGTTGCCGTCGGTGACGATGTCGAGACCGGCTTCTTCCTGGTCTCGAATCACGGTCGCGACCGCATCGGTGTACGCCTCTTCGTGCTGCACTTCCTTGAAAGCAACGCGTACATCGCGGCCGAGCAGCTGCTGGGTGAACCAATGCGGCCTCGGATACGACCCGACCATGGTGGTGGGCAGAATGGTCTCAACAACTCTTGCCATGTGCGTCCTCTCGTCGAAACGGGTTCAGACCGCCAGGCGGGCCCCAGAAACGCGACGATCTTCTCGTCGCCCGACCGCATAACGGTCCCGGCGCGCAAAGCGCGCCAAGAGACACAGGAAACGAGGCAGGGGCGAAAGCCCTTGGCTCGTTATCGCTATGCGAAAAAACGTTCGCACAGAACACAAAATTCTAGTTCGCGGACGGCCCTGATGGAAAGAGGCGGACTAGTAGGCGGCGGTCAGCATCGAGGCAACCTGCTCGGAACTGGGCGGATGATCGCTTGCCTGCGCGCCGTCCAGGATGTCGTGGACGAGACCGGCGACTTCGCGAATCTCCTCCAGCGGCACGTGCACGTCTCGAAGCCTCTGAGGCAGCTCGAACTGCGCGATGAAACGAGCCATCCGGTCGGCGCACTCGAGAGCGCCGTCTTTGCATTCGCCACATCGAACGACACGCCGAAGGCCTGGGCGATAGGTCCGAAGCGTTCCGGCGCCCTCGCCGCCATGAAGCGCATCGCATGCGGAAGCGTGATGCAGGACGTCACGCCGTGCGGAACGTCCCATCGGGGACCGATCTGGTGGCCCAGGGCGTGCGACAGACCAAGGCCGGCGTTGGTCACACCGAAGACCGACAGCCACGCACCCAGCTGACACTGCAGCCGATGCTCCAACTGCTCCGCTCCGGTCGTGGAGAGGCTGGCGGGCAGATGCTCCAGCAGCATTGACAGCCCGCGCGCGGCGGCCGCATCGCTCAGCGGATGGTGACGCGAGGCATAGATCGTCTCGACCGCATGGTCCAGTGCGCGCACTCCACTTGCCGCCCACAACCATGGAGGCGTCTCGAGCGTTACGGTTGGATCGATGTAGACCGTGCGCGGCACCAGTCGAGGATCCGACACCGCTCGCTTGACCCGCGTCCGCTCATCGGTAATCCCGACGACTGCTGTGAATTCGCCGGCCGAGAGCGTCGTCGGAATCGCGATGTGCACGGGGCCTTCGTCGGTCGAATGGCCGCCCCCTCCCCCTGTGAGCAGCGTATGGATGGCCGCCTTGACGGTGTCGATCGGACTGCCGCCGCCGAAGCTGATGACGCAATCGGCATGGCTGTTGATCGATTGCCCTCGCCAGTTCGACCACCGAGCACGACGGCACATGCTGCTTCGCGTCCTTGAAGACAAGGACGCATCGATCGCCGAGTGGATCCGTGATTCGCTTGAGAAGCGCGGACGCGCCGAGCGTACGCCCGGTGACGACGACTAGCGCGAGAGACGCCGGCGATCGAGTTCCGCGGCGAGGGAGTCGACGATGCCGGCGCCGGAAATGACCCGCTCGAGCCGTGGGAACTGGAACTCAATCTGGTGCTCGCCCCCGATCACCGGTAAAGCCCCCATACGGCTTAGTGTAACTAGGTTGCTAGGTGGGCTGGGTGGCTCGGTGGCTAGGTTGTTTGATACGCAACCCAGCTACCTAGCTACCCAGCTACCTACGTCACCTAGCTACCTTGCTTTTAAACCTGGAGCTGAGCGCTACTGACGCCATGATGGGTTCCCACGAGCCATTGCTGAAAGTTGCCAATCGCGCGGTCATTGAGCCGCACGTCCGATTGCTCTCCCTTGCCGAGCTCGCCGCGCAGTCGTTGAGAGCGCGCAACATGTTTGAAGCCGCCGAGCCGCAGACCCGTGCACTGCTTCAGGCCGTCGGTATAGATCGCCAGCCCGGCATCACTGCTGCTTGATGAAGTCCGTCAGCGTCATGGCCTTGAAGTCCGGAATCACTGCCATGCGCACGCGGCCGGATGTGGCGCCACGTTTCTCTACGGCGACCAACACCTCGGCGGCGTGGCGGCTCTTCTATTGGCGACTCCCGCGCAGCCCGGCCTGCGGACCGCCGATCCACGTGTCATCGATCTCCACCTCGCCGTGCAGCGGCTCACGGGCCGCATTGACCATCGCGCGCCGCAATTTATGCAGCAGCATCCACGTCGTTTCGTAGCGACTAAGGCCGAGCTGCCGCTGGAGCAGGAGTGCCGACATGCCGCGCGTGTCTGTCACCGTCAAGTAGGCCGCCCAGAACCACACCGTCAGCGGCGTTTTCGTGTTGTGGAGAATCGTGCCCGCGGTCAGCGTGACCTGTACCGGCACGCCGCGCACTGCCACCGCCGGTGCTCCTTCATACGATACGCGCGATGGTGATCGCACCGTGGACAGGCGAACCCATCGGGCCAGCGACACGCGGCCAGATAGTCCTCACAGGCCTCTTCGCTCGCGAATTGACGCTGAAAGTCGCGCATATTCTTCGGAAATACGGCCGCGGCACGCCGCTACACTACATATGGTCGCTTGCTGAAACAACCGGAAGCGACCCAGCTACCCAGCTACTTCGCCGAACAGGGCGTGGGATTCCAGCCGGTGGCGTCGCGCTGTTTCTTGAACTGGTAGGTCTTGATGTACGGCTACGCCAGATACTGCGGATCGTCCACCATCGTCGTCACCGCCAGGTACTCCTGGCCGTCGTCATCGACGAGACGAACGTAGTACTCGGTCAATGTGGCGTTCGCGCAGTAGGGCATGCCGTTCTTGCGCAGGTATCCGGGACGCATCCGAGTCGTCGTCACGACGAGCTGACCCGTCTGTGGCCGCTCCGCTCCACGGCCACGTGCGCCCGGAGGAAACATCCATCGCGCCGACGAGGCTCCCTGCCATGAGGGCTCACCCGCCGCAGGCGCTGCGCCGAACACGAAACGCCGCGTCTGTGTGCCCGCGTCGAGATCCATCTTCATCGTGTTGTCGTCTTCCCAGGTGATGTGAAGGCGACCCGGCAGACGCATGATTCCGCCGGCGCCGTACGCGCGACAGCCTTCGCCGCTGGCCTCGTCCTTCGCGGGATCCCACGCATCCATCACTTTCCGGGCTTCCGCGTTGACCGGCATGTAGTCGGCGTTGCCCTTTCGGAGGCGTCAGCATGCGATAACGCCAGTCGTCGGTGACCAGCGCGACCCAATATCCGGACAGGTCGTACGGCGCCTGCGCGCGACCGTTGGCTGGTACCTGAGGCGCGCCCGGGCCGCCGCGGCCCGCGCCCTGACCGCGGCCCGCCGGAGCAGGTGGCTGCTGGCCTTGCTGAGCGTGGAGCGCGGTCGTCGTGAACACGAGAGCAGCGCACAGCGACATTCGGAGGGCGGGTCCTGATTTATGGACCCGCCATGGGCCGCCGGGTCTCAAGAACAAGACCCGGCCATCACGCGTCAGAGAACCAGCGAAAGCGAGCTTCATTTCTAGTCTTTGGATTGAGGCTTTTGTAGATCGCCTCGACGAACATGTCCGGAGTCCACGACGGATTCTTGCCGAACCGTCCGTCGTAGTCGCGAGTGAGCCGCACCGCCTTGATCTGCTGGAGCGTCATGCCGCGAGAGGTCATCTCGCGCACGCGGTCGCGCATGATGGTCGCCATATCGCGGTAATAGGCGACGTCGGCAGCGTCCGTCATCCGGCCGTGTCCGGGCACGACGAGCGTACCGCCTTCCATCATGTGCTCGACGACCGTGACGTCGAGAATCCAGTTGAGCGCATCGACGACACCCTGAATGCTGCCGCCGCGCGCGAGATCGATGACCGGATACTTCGTCATGTCGAGAAGATCACCCGCAACCACGACATCAGAGCCGCGGAAGTAGACGATGCTGTCGCCGTCGGTGTGCGCCGACTCGGGATGCGTCACGACGACGCCTTCGCCGTTGACGAAGTTGAGCTTCTTCTCGTTGCCGAAGTACGTCTCGCTCGCCACGAGCGACGTCTGCTCCGGCCTTGCTCAATCGCAGCGTCACGTTCTCGTGCGCGACGACGTAGGCGCCAGGCACCGTGTTGTCGATGTTCCGAACGCCGTAGGCGCGCCCAGCGGCAGACAGCACCGCGTTGCCGCCGATGTGATCGGGATCGTCGCTCGTGTTGATGATGCCGATGATCGGTCGCGGTGCTCGCGGACCGGCCGTCGTCGGCAGCAGCTCCGAGCTTCCCCACCACTGGCATCCCTGGGCGACGCCGACGCAGGACTTCATCGGCGCCGGGCGACGCCGTGACCATGCGCGAAAGCGCGCGCACTGTTTCAAGCACCTTGTCGGCCATCTGCGCGCCGCCCGTGTCCACGAGCAGCACGCCATCCTTCCCGACCGAAGCGACGACATTGCCGCCGGCGCCGCTGAGGAGATAGATGTTCCCGCGGATGGGCAGGATCCTGATGTCACCCGCGGGCGGTTTCGCCTGCGCGCGAACGTCGTCTGCGCCGACCCATGACAGGCACGCCAGAACGGCAGCCGTCAGTGCGAGCAGTGTACGTGACGGACTCATCGACCACCACCTGCTGCGGGAGCAGCGGCCCCGCCTGCCGGAGCGGTGCTCCCGCGGCGATCACCAGCCGTCCACTCGCTCGGCTGGAGGTTCTTCAGATACTCGGGATACATCGTGGCACGCCGCCGGTCGGCGCATTCGGCGCCAGGCCGTATCGGACGCGGAGATTCTTGAGGAACGGATTCTCGCCCGGCAGATAGTGCGGCACGTTGCCTTTCTCGAGCCCCTCGAAGGCCGACGTGCACGGGTGCGCCGGCACCTGCGAGTTCACGCTGAGGCGGTATTCGGAGCTGCGAATCAGCGGCTCCGACAGATACACCGGGATCGTGAACGATGTTGATCCAGGTCAGGATGTCTCCGCGACGAATCCAGAACGACGTGACCGTCGCCTGATCGCTGACCATCGCGCCGTTGCGGCGGATGTAGTCCTCTTTGAGGTGCGTCGTCTTGATGCGCAGGATGTCGCCTTCCCACGTCGCGGTCGAGAAGCCGCCCCAGGTGTGATTGGCCTCCGCTGGCGGACCCTCGCGGCCATCGAGGTAGACCGGCATGTTCGTGGACTGGTGCCACTCCGGCTGATATGCGACGACCTCGCGCGAGAACGGATCGACTTCCTTCGTGATCCGCAGCTGCGTCGGACCGCGATAGATGTATGCCCAGCCGTGCGGCCGGCACTGATATTCGGGAAGGCTGAGAAGCGACGCGTCCCAGCCCTCGGCGCGCGCGAGCCCGTCCGCATTCAGCGGCAACCCGACGAAATCGCCGACCCAGGGGTTCTCGGTGTTGTCCATCGAACGCACGACCGTCCACTCACCGGAGAAGTCGGTCTGCGCCGACGCGATTCCGCTCCACGGACAGCACGAGCAGCGCCGCGACGAGCGGCTCGAACGATCGTGATCTTCATGAAACTTCGACTTTCGCATATCGAAATAAGATTCTCGATGCGCAGCAGGTATACGTCCCCGCCGGGAGGTGTCAAGCGCATCGATGCTTCGTAATACGTGCGGGATCCCGGGATCAGGTTACTTCGCTGCCGCGGCGGCCTGCTCCTCGGCGCGTTGCGCGCTGAGAATGTTGCGCATGGCCAGGTTGCCCTCGTGACAGGCGTACTCGAACATCTGCTGCGATCGATCCACCTTCGTCAGGGGCATGGAGAACGTCCACGGACGCGTCCAGGTGTTGGCGTCTTCGAACGTGACGCGCCACTCGACGACGTCCGGCGAGGTCGCGGTGAAGCGCTCGACCATGCGCACCTGCTCGGTCGCCCCTTGCGGCGCCGTCTCGGGCAGGAAATTCGTCGTCTCGACGACGAGCGTGTCGCCCTCCCACCAGCCACGGGCATCACCCAGATACTTCGCGCGCGCCCTTGCGCCGCAGCGGCTTGCGCGGCCATCGAGCGGAATGACTCGAGCTTCGTGGATCATCTCGTAGCGGATGACGACGCTGTCGGGGCTCTGCGTGATGTCGTAGCGGCTGCCGTACCCGGCCGGCATCATCGACGCCGGGATCCCGCGCGTGATGCAGCGATCGTACAGCCCCATGTCGAGCCAGCTGTTGAACGGACCTTTCGGGTTGGCGTTGGTGCTGATGCCACCGCGCGGCCGACGCGGCTGCATGTCGGTGCGCCGGGGAATCCGGCCATCCGGCGGATCGACGACCAGCCACGCCCGCTTGTTCTTGCGATCGAAGGTATCGAAGATCAGATGCGCCGGCGGACGGAGACCGCCGGCGAACTCTTCGCCGCTGACGCCTTCGACGAAGCGCTCGTTTCGATCCTTGACGATCTTCTGGAGCTCCTCGGGCGTGATGTCTGTCGAGCGTCTTCCCTTCGAGCTCGCGCGGACGCTCCATCGGCGTTCCGGTCTCGTCGTCGTTGGAATAGGTGCCCTGCAGATCCGGATGACCCCACGGCGTGCGCGGAGCCGACCACGATCGCGCCGCACTTCCCTGAGCGTCGACTGGCGTTTCGAGGCCGGCCGGATAGCCGCGACAAGAGCTCGGCGACGGCGACGAACAAAAGAGTGCGACGCATCAGTTGGTGTCCTTTAGCGCTGATATCGGGCGAAGTCTGGATTCGTGCGCGACAGTGAATAAGCCGGTGACGTTCCCGCGGCGATCGGGTGTGGGACTCGCAAACGGCCTGGTCTCGCGACGCGGACGATTCTCCTCGGGCACCGTGACCGGCTCGAGCATCGCGAGGATTGTCGGCACGCTGGCTCTCGTACCAGGGCGGCAGATTGAGTCGCGTTCCGAGCTCTTCGGGCGCTTCGTCCTGATAGAACCCGCCGGGCACGTTCGCCGTGCACTCCACCAGGATGCCGCCCGGAGAACGCACGTACATCGAGTGGAAGTAGAAGCGATCCTTCACCTCTGACGCGTCGGTGTATCCGAGTTCTTCGTACAGCGCCTTCTGCGCGAAGAGCGCCTCGTCGTTGTCGACGCCGAAGGCGATGTGATGAAACGTGCCCGGCGCCGAAGCCCCAGCTTCCCGGCGCGCGGTCGGGCTCGTGATGCAGATCGATGATGCTGCCCGGCCCACCGCCGGCGGCCTCGAATCGATGGTACGCGCCGTCGACGCCGACCTTTCGAAAGCCCAGCGCATCGATGAAGAACTGCTCCTGCTCCTCCATGCTGCGCACCGACATCACCGCGCCGAAGAAGCCGCGCGTGGCGACGTCCGCGCTGATGTGCCTGGTCGTCCACGGGCGTCTCGAATCGTCAGCTTCGACGACTTCGTAGAGCATGCCGGCCGGATGTCGCATCCGCAGATACTTCCGCGCGAACCGCTCCTGAATGTCCCCGTGTTCAGCACCGTACCGCTCGAGGTGCTCTCTCCAGAACGAGATCGTCCCTCTCGGGATCGCGTAGCTGACGATCGAAATCTGACCGGACCCTGCGCGACCGGGTTTGCGGCTGTACGGAAAAGAGGTGGCGATCGAACCCGGCTCGGCGTCGGCGTTGCCGTAATAGAAATGGTAGATCGGGATGCTGCCGTCCATGAGCACGGTCTGCTTCACCAGGCGCTGACCAAGTACCTGGGTGCAGAAGTCCATATCCTGCTGTGCCGGACCTGGACACTGCGTGATGTGGTGGATGCCCTTGACCAGCGTGCTCATGCGATCTGACGTCCGGACGACTTAGTACGCGCGATTCGGGTCGTCTCCGGATCATAAGCGAGCGTCGCGGTGGAGTCGAGATCCGAAGGCTGCGCGCCCCGGGCGGTAGGCTGGTAGGCGGTAGGCAGTGGAATTGGCAGTGCGGACGTAGAGGCAGCAGGCTAACGGGTAATCCCGTGGCCTACCGCCTACTGCATACCGCCTACTTCACGTGGCTACCAGGTGAACTCGCCGCTCAGGCGGAACACCCTCGGATTCATGTAGGTCGTCGGCGTCAGCCAGCCAGTCGAGGTTGGCGAGAACGCCTGGTTGAACGCAAGCGTCACGTTATTGTTCAGCAGGTTCAACATGTCCAGTCCAGCCGTCACGCGCTGACCACCGAAGCGCATGATCTTCTTGACTGACAGATCGAGCTGACGGACGCGATCGCCATAGATCTCACCCGGTGCGATCAGGTTGGCCTGGAGCAGCCCACCCACCGTCAGCGGACGGCCGATCTGCGCTGCCGCAGCCGCCTGGTCAGCCGGCGTGAACACGTAGTTCGCCTGCAGCGACATGATCTGGTCGGTGCCCACGTTGATCTTGTCCTGGAACACCGTGCTCACCAGCACGTCGATGCGCGGAATCGTGTAGGACGCCAGCCCACGGAACGACGTCTGGAACGGTGACTCGGTGTGGCAGTACGGGTTCAGCATGGTACTGCCCGAACTCCGGTACCGCCGCGCGGATCTCGCACCAGTCGTTTTCCACCTTACCGGTGCTGGTGCCACCCGAGAACGTCAGGCTGTTCCTCAGCCGGACGTTGAAGTTGACGTCGACACCGTTGAACACGCGCGTGTCGTCGCCGACATCCTTCGTCGACTTGAGCAGCAGATTCGACTGACCGAACACGTTCGGGTTGACGTTATAGAGCGGGCCAACCGTGTAGCCGCCGCTATCGGGCAGACGCGCATCGCTCGGCGCCGTGATCGTGTACGCGGCGACGTCGTTCGGCGAGATCGCCAGGTTGTCGGTCACCGTGCCGCCGGTGAAAAACTGCGTGAACGAGCGCCGGTAGTAGCCGACTTCCACGGATGCGCGCGGAACGATCTCCTGCTGCACCGACACGCCGAACGACCAGTCCGACGGACGCACGCCCCACCCAGACAGCAGCCCTGGATCGAAATTGGCGCCGACGAGTCTGAGTGCCGCCGAACGCGAGGTTGCTGATCTGGGCGCAGGTATCGACGCTGCCGGTTGTTGTCGGACCCTGCGCCAACGGATTGTTCAGGTCGCAGTCAGGAACGAAATCGCGGTCGTTGTCCGTCCAGCTGCGGGCCGTCGACGGCGCGAACGTGCCGCCGAACGTCGTGTCGCCGCCGGGGATTCGCAACGCCGGGTTCGCGCCATAAGCGAGGTTGCTCACGCTGGCGCCCTGGAGGTACTTCCCAAGGTTCACCTTCAGCGAGGTCTTGCCGTTTCCGAACAGATCGTAGGCGGCACCCATGCGCGGCGTGATGTCGTGGTAGCCGGTGACGCCGTCCGCCTTCGGGAAGCTGGCACCTGCGAAGAAGCGGCTCGCCGGCTCGTCCGCTTCGGGGAACCAGCTCCACGGATTGTCGTAGCGGAGCGCGCCCTGCACCGTCAATCGGCCGAGCGTCCACTGGTCCTGCGCGTAGAGCGATGTGGACATCGCGCGCGCATTCACCTTGTACCCGTTCAGGTACTGCGTGATGAGGTTCGGCACGCCGTTGTTGAACGTGTACTGCAGGCTCTGGCTGTTGACGAACATCTGGCGGTCGTCCTTCCACCAGTAGCCCTGATAGCCGAACTTCATGCTGTGCGAACCGGTCACGTAGGAGGCCGCCCGGTCCAGTTCACTCCGGCGGTCCGGTTCTCGTACCAGTTCTGCGACCGATACGTCATGTTGCCGGTGACCGCGGGCGTCGTCGCCGTTGCCGGCACGAAGACCTGCCCGTTGTTCACGACGCGCACCAGGTCACGGGTCGGGTTGGGATCGCGTTCCTTGCCGGCCCACTGGTAGGAGCTGGTGCCGAGGCCTGCCTCGAGGAGCAGCTTGTTGGTCATCGGCGAGGTCCACTTCACCTGCTGGACGCGCTGCGGGTTGAAGTCGCCAAGGCCGTCCGCTTCGGGCGAGGTCGTCGGCGAAGGCGATCCGCTGAACGAGGTCGTCCCTGTGCACTTGCGGCAGATCGGCTGCTCGTCCCAGACGAACGGAGAACCTGTTTCGCTGCGATGCCTGCCACGTGATGCGAGGCGTGTAGTTCTCCCACGTGCGATCCGAAAACGCCGGATTGTCGTAATCACCCACCCAGGTCCACGCGTTCGGATTGCCTGCGTTCTGGTTGTGAAACAGGTTCAGCGTGTTCTGCCGCTGACCCTGCCAGCGGACGCTCATGTAGTAACCAGAGCTTGTCCCTGACGATCGGGCCCACCGACCGCGGTGTTGAAGTCGTAGACGTGGTACACGGGATTCGGCTGGAGGACGCCGCGCGATGCCAGCTCGGGATCGTAGTTGCTCGACTGCATTCCCTTCGAGAACCCGGAGTAGAACACCATGCCCGACATCGAGTTGCCGCCCTGCCTCGGGACGATGTTGACGGTGAGGCCGGCCGTCTCGTTCTCGCCGAGACCGCCTGACGTGGTCATCGTCACTTCCGACGCGTTGCCGACGTCGGCGACGTAGTTCGACGGCTGGTTGCCGCCGGGCGGGTTGCTGATGTTGAGCCCGTCCACCGTCAGACGCGATTCGACGCCGCGGCCGCCGTGGATCGGGAAGATCGCGAACACCGGACCGGTGTTGACGTTGTTGTTGTTGGTCTGCAGTCCGGGCACCGTCGTGATCAGGTAGCTGTAGCTGCGCGTGCTCGGGAGAGCTTCGAATGGTCTCGTTGTCGAGCGTGATCTCGCGCCTCGTGCTCGCGACGTCGACGATCGGTGTTTCGCCCGTCACCGTGATCGTCTCCTGCACGCCGCCGACACGCATCTCACCGTTCACCGTCGTGACGGCCGTGCCGCTGATGATGAGGCCTTCACTCTTCACCGTGGCGAAGCCGGGCAGCGTGAACGTCACAGAATATGTCCCGGGCCGGAGATCCTCGATTCGGTAACGTCCCGTCCCGTCGGTGATCGCCGTGCGAACCTTTTCAATCAAGACCGGGCTGGCGGCTTCCACCGTCACGCCGGGTAGATACGGCGCCGGAGGCAGTCTCGCACCGCTCCAGCGATTGTTGCCTGTGCCCACGCAACCGAGTGGGCCGATAATCAAACAAACCAGCACCAGAAGCGTTCTTACGCCTACGCGCATTCTCTTACCTCTCATCCTGCCTCTCACGACTTCGGGGAATATCGACGCACAGGCTCGAGCATCGCGTGTAACGTCCGTTCGCTATGCGAAGTAAATTTCCGATCTCTTCGAACTCACCCTTTTACGCTACCTCCGATGGAGGTAGTCAAGAAATCGGCAGGCAGAGATGGAAGAGGTGCGAGGGCGGGAAGTCGCGTGAACGGCCCAACCGCCAACATCCAACTCCCAGGTCAAGTGGGAGTTGGGATGTTGGCGTTGGAAGTTGGAAGTTGACGTTCTCAGCTGATTAGAAGTCCCAGCGCGCCGGAACTTCACGAACCGAGGCTGGATGACGGTCAGCGCGTTCTGCCACGTCGCGCCGTAGGCGTTCTGCTGCGTCAGGATCGCGTCCGAGTTGAAGGCGTTGTAGAGGTCCACGTTCAGGTCGAGCCGCCCTGTGCCCAGGTTGAACAGCTTCGAGAACCGCAGGTCGATCTGGTTCAACCGGTCGCCATACCTCGTGCCCGGCTCGACCACGTTCACGGTCGACTGGCCAGCGAAGAACGGCCGGCCGAGCGAGGGCGGCGGTGCGCTGTGTAGATTTGATTCGCAGCGATCACGGGACCAGGAATGCTCTGGAACGTTCCGGCGATGCGAATGCCGTACGGCAGCGTGTACGCGGCAACCGCCTTGTACTGCGTGAGGAACGGCGTCTCCTGGTGACAGAACCCGCGGGCGTCCACGCGGCCGCCGGTGCGCCAATTCCGACCAGCAGAACCCCTGTCGGGGCGGCAGTCGATGAAAGCACCTCGGGCACTTCGTCGACGATGTCGCAGTAATCGTTCATGGTCTTGCCAGTGCTGACGCCACCCTGCAGCAACACCCCGTTCTGAAGCCGCGTATCGATCGAGAAGTCCACTCCGTTCCAGTGCTGATTTCACGTCCCGAAATCGGATGCAGGCTTGATGACGTTGCGGTTCGTGACGGCACGGTTCTGGTCGTAGATGCCGCCGATCGTCTGTCCCGACAGCTCCAGACGCGCGTCGGTCGGCAGCGACGACGCTGTACCGCGTGAAGTCGAGCGGCGCCAGCGCCTCGTTGTCCTGGACGTTGAAGTTTCCGTAGATGCGCCGGAAGTAGCCCACGCTCGCCGAGAGTCGCGGGATGATCTCGTGCTGCACACCAGCCGAGAACTCCCAGTTATACCCCCTCACACCCCACCCCTCCAGCATGCGCGGATCGTAGAAGGTGGTCACGCGGGAGCTGCCGAAGCCGAGATCCTGCCACATCCAGGCACTCGCCGTTCGGCTGAGTAGTTGCAGGAGGTCGCAATCGGGCGTGAAGTTGTTGTTCGTGTCGTTCCACGTTCGGCTGACCTGCGTGACCGAGCGTGTTGGCCGGGTTGTTCGCGCGTGCGTAGCGGATCGAGTCCTGCTCGACGCCGCGGCTCGCGCTCGCCTTGAGCGCCGTCTTGCCGGTGCCGAAGAGATCGTAGGCGACCGAGACGCGGGGGTTGATGTCTTTCCAGTTCGGCACGTTCTCGACGGCCGGATAGACTGGTTGCGCGTGGGCATCCAGCGGTGCGGCTGCGACGTGAAATCGGACGTGGACTCGTTCTGCATGTCGAGTCTGATGCCGCCGCTCAGCGTCAGGCGGTTCATGGTCCACCGGTCCTGCGCGTAGATGCCGAGGTTGTAGTTCAGGTTGTCCCTGCCAGCCCGCGTTGGGTGCCTGGATGGTGACCAGGTTCGGGCACGCTGCTCGCGGTGCGGTACCAGATGCCACCTGTCGAGTCGTTGTTGTCACCGCGCCAGAAGTGGCCGCGCTGCATGTCCATGCCGATCTTGAAGTTGTGCGAGCCGGTGACGTAGCTCATCGATGCGGTGAAGCTTCTGCGAAGGGAGCCGGTCGTCGAAGTCGAAACCCTGCGGCGCACGATAGATCAGCGGTCTGAGTCCCAACGTGCTGCCGACGGGACTGCCCTGTTCCTGAATGGAGATGCCCGTTGATGCGGTCGGGCTCGGCGATGATCGTGTCTGGGCTCGCGCCCGGTGCGACGCCCGCCTCGAAGAGCAGTCGGTTGCGTGGCCGTATAGGTCCACTTGAACGTGGACAGCTGCGTGTGCCACGTCGTGACGCGCACGGCCTCCGGTGCAGTGGTTCCTGCGGCGATCGTCCAGTGCGGGTCCACCTTGTACTGATACGCGTACCACCCGGTGAACTTCTGCTTGTCGTTGATGCCCCAGGTGACGCGCCCGTTGTTGTCGTAGGTGTACGTGCCGCCGAATGCCTGGTTCGATGTGTCCTCGGCGCGGCGAATCGCCGTCGGGTCTTGCGCGTAGATTCAGCCCGGCCAGGTAGAACTCGTTCGTGAAGTAGCGCGAGGTGAAGTAGAACCAGAGCTTGTCCTGCTTGATCGGCCCGCCGACGGCGCCGTTGATGTCGAACAGCTTCTTGAGCGACGTGGACGCGCCCGGCACGCCGCGAGCCTGCAGACCGATCGGTGATATTGCTGCCCTGCAGGCCCGGGCCGGAGCCGCTGACGAGCGCCGACTCCCTGGAACCTGTTGCCGCCCGACCTGCGGAATGGCGTTCATGATCACGCCGTTGGTGCCGGTCTCGCCGCATCTGCCCCGAAAGCTGCACATCGACCTGATCGAACAGGAGCGGCGACAGGCTCATGTTCGTCAGGTTCGAGCTGATGTACATGTTGCCGATACGCAGGCCGTCGAACAGCGACACGCCGTCGCCGGGCAGGCTGCCGTGCGCCTGACACCTGGGCGCCCGTCTGATCGCCGAGCACGCCACCGACGTCCGTGTCGCTCGCGCGGATGGCCGGCACGCAGCGCTGCCATCTGAATCCACGATCCGCCGCTCGGGCAACTCCTTGACGCATGTCCTGCGGTCACCGAACGGGTCTGCGCGGCCGACTGAATGTCGACGATTGGGCTTTCACCGGTGACCGTGATGGTTTCCTCGACCGCGCCCACTCGCATATCGGCGTTGATGGTCGAGGTGAAGTTCGCCGACACCTCGACGCCGTCGCGCTTGACCGTGCTGAACCCTGGCAACGCGAACGTGACGGTGTACGTTCCCGGGCGGAAGATTGACAATGCTGGTACTGACCGCTTCCGTCGGTCACCACCGTTCGAACTTTCTCGATCAGCGCCGGGCTGGACGCCTCGACGGTCACACCGGGCAGTACGGCTCCGGATGCGTCTTTCACGGCGCCGGCGATCGTGCCGAGCGCTTGCGCGTTGCGTCATGGACGGGATGGCCAGGATCCCGAGGGTCAGGAGCAGGGCTATTGCTCGCTCTCGCATGCTTGTCCTCCGCGGAACTCCCAGGAAAACTTCGTATTTTTTCGCTATACGAATCTCTTTTCCTTGAGCGGAGGAAGATATACGCTTCGAGCCTCAGCGTGTCAAGGTTCTGCGCCCAGAAAGCGGCGCACGAACAGGCGATTTAGACAGAGCACGCTATAATCTGGACACTTCGCATGGCGAAAAATTCGAAAGCCGAATTCGTCGCGTCCCTCGAGCGCGGCCTGCGGGTTCTGCAGACGTTCTCGGGCGAGTATCCACAGCTGACCTTAGCGAAGTGGCCGCACTGACCGGCCTGACGCCCGCCACGGCGCGGCGATCGCTCCATACGCTCGAGGAACTCGGGTACGTCGGCAGAACCGGCCGCCGCTTTCTGCTGCGGCCCAAGGTCCTGGCGATCGGAACCGGCTACCTCAGCGCCATCAACGCTGAGGTCGTGCTCCAGCCATTTCTTGCAGGACGTCGTCAACGAAGTCGGCGGCAGTTCGTCAGTGACGGTGCTCGATGAGACCGACATCGTCTACATCGCTCACGCCTCACTGAACCGCGCGATCCGTCTGACCGCCGGCGCAGGCTCGCGTTATCCGGCGTATCCGACCTCGATGGGTCGCGTGCTGCTGGCGTTCCAGCCCGAGTCGGCGATCGATGCATACTTCGAGCGCGCGTCGCTGCGCCGGTTGACGGAGCAGACTGAAACCAACCCTGCCGCGCTGCGCCGCATTCTCAAAGAGGTCCGCACGAAGGGATACGCCGCCATTCAGGACGAGCTCGACTACGGCATCGTGTCGTGCGCGCTGCCGATCTTCGGTCCGCACGGGCGGATCGTCGCGGCCGCCAACTGCTCCGACGTCACCAACCGGCTGGACCGCGACACGATGATCAAGAAACGCCTGCCGGTGCTCAGGCAGGCCGTGCGCCGCATCGAAGGCATGCTCACGCAGCACCCGGAGCTGACGAACTCGGTCGAGTCGGTCGCGTCCGACTACGTGCGCTCGCGAGGCGTGGCGCGCGTGGGGCAGCCGGCGCCGAGAGTCGAGCGGCCGGTCGCGTCGCGATCAGGCGCGGCGATAACCCTGCAATCGTTGATTTGATGATCTGTGATCGTGATTCGTTGTTGATTGGTGATTCATCGTGATCGTCGATTCAATAACGTCGCTCCCGATTCGTCACGTATACCAATGACTCTGCATCAGATTCGCTAGTATCGCTCAATTTGGCTCGACCAATCATCAATCAACAATCGCAATACAAACGATTCAATAATCAAAATCAACGATCAACAATGCTCTATCGACGCTCGGCGGCCCGCGCGCCGCTCAGGATGTTGCGCATCGCGTTGTTGCCTTCGTGGCACGCGTACTCGAAGAAGCCGTAGTCGTCGTCGCGCCGCAGCGGGAACGACACGCGCCATGGGCCGGTCCACGTCTTCGGATCGTCAACCGTCGCTTCGTACTGAATCGTGTTCGGCGTCGTGCGCGTGAAGCGCTCGACCATCTTCAGCGCATCGCTGGTCGGCATCAGACGGCCGTTCCCCGTCACGCCGATCGTCCCGTTGAAGTTGGTGGTCTCGACGACCAGCGTGTCGCCCTCCCAGTGACCGCGCGCGATTCCCAGCGTGCTGGCGGACGGCCTGCGAACCGGCGCGCGACCATCGAGCGGGATGATGCGCGTGTCGTGAATCATCTCGTAGCGGATCGCGACGTAGCCCGGGCTCTGCACGATCTCCGTGCCGTTGTTGTAGACCACCGGCGCAATCGATCCGAGCACGCCACGGGAGATGCAGCGATCGTAGTAGTCCAAATCCTCCGGGCCGTTGAAGGGGCCGGCGCCCGTGCTGCTCCTGCCGTGCGCGATCGGCCGCGCGCCGCTCGCCGTCAGGCGTCATCGGCGGCATCCGTCCGTTCGGCGGATCGACGATGAGCGATGCCTGACGCTGCGGCGTCCCTCGCTCGCCCCAATGGTTCGGCGGGCCAGTGCCGTCCCCGCCTCCGCCGTGCAGGCGCGACGAACTCCTCGCTGTCGGCTTCCGCCTGCCGTGATGCCTGCTTCTGTCGCTGCGCGAATTCCTCGTCGGTCAGGTACGCGCGCGTCCCGAGTGCCGGATCGCGCTGCAGCGGCACGCCAATCAATTCCGAGCTGGGCCAGATCCCCTGCAGATCGGGATCGCCCCACGCCGTTCGTGGTGTAACCCACTTCGCATTCGAAGCCCCTGTCCCAGACGAAGACTGCGCGGGGAGATGCGCCGTCATCATCGCGCAGACGGCGAGAACCGCAACGGCCGGGACCACCACCTGAGGGCGCGTCATCGAAACCTCCTTCAGCGACCCGAATACGGCGAACGACCGGTGATGCCCTGCCCCTCGGTGATAGTGACGATCTGATTCGCGGACACGTCACGAATCGTCTCAGTGCTGCCCGTCGGCCACCGCACATCGATTCGATCCACGCGCGTCGCCTCACCGAGTCCCGCGTGCGCGCGCACATCGTTCTGCCCCAGATAACTCGACCCGGATTTCACCTCGCGCACCTGTGTCCGACCACCAGCGGTCAGCGTCACCCGAGCACCAAGTCCATTGCGATTGCTGCGCGACCCGACGACGCGGATCTGGATCGAGTTGCGACCCGTGCCGCCGCCGTTCCGCAAGACCTCCGTCGCACCACCATTATTGGTAACTACGACATCAACGTCGCCATCGTTGTCGAGGTCACCCGCAAGAAGCGTGCGCCCCACCCCGTCGCGCGCAAAGCCGGTCCCCGACTGACGGCCGACCTCTGCGAACCTGCGTCCGTTCGTGTTCTGGAAGAGAAGCTTTCGCTGCGCATGCGTCGAGCCAGCGCGAAACATGGCGGTGTTGTCGATGACGTGCCCGTTCACGACTGACAAATCCAGGTCCGCATCGTTATCGGCGTCGAGAAACGCGACGCCGAAACCAACAAAAGGCAGCGTCGGCGCGCTGATGCCGGCGTCGAGCGTGACGTCCACAAAGGCGCCTCGACCATCGTTGCGGAAGAGACTTGTGGACTCGAACTCGTGGTTGGTGACGACCAGATCGAGTTTGCCGTCGCCATCGAAGTCGGCGAACTCGGTGCCCATGCCCGCCCTCGGCTTGCCGTCGCGCGCAACCGCGACGCCCGAGAGCAGCCCCACCTCGCTGAATCGTCCTCCACCCTCGTTGCGAAACAAGAAGTTCGGCACGCTGTCGTTAGCCACGAACACGTCCGGCCTTCCATCGTCATCGTAATCACCGACGGCGACGCCGAGGCCGTTGCCGAGGTACTTTGACAAACCCGCCGCCGACGTCACGTCCGTGAACGTGCCCTTGCCATCATTGCGATATAGAACATTCGGCACCGACGGGTACACCAGCGGGTGGCAGTACACGCGAATGCGCTTCTGCGGATCACCGCAGAAGCGATTGTTGCTCTTCGGCGCGTCGAGGTAGTTCGTCACGAACAGGTCGAGATCGCCGTCCACGTCCATATCGAAGAAGGCACAACTCGTACTCCATCCGGACGCTCCGACATTTGCTGAGCGTGTGACGTCGGTGAACGTGCCGTTTCCGCTGGTTCGATACAGCTCGTTCTGCCCGTAGTTCGTGATGTACAGGTCATCGCGTCCATCGTTATCGACGTCACCCGCGCAGGCACCCATGCCGTACTCGCGATGGCGGATGCCAGACGTCTCCGTCACGTCCTTGAACGCTCCCTTTCCCGGCATTGCGATAGAGGCGATGACGCGCACGCGCGTTGACGGTCGCATCCGCGACCGACCCGCCGTCAACCAGGAAGAGATCGAGCAGGCCGTCGTCGTCGTAGTCCAACAACACGCCACCCGACCCCATCGTCTCGGCGAGATACTTGTCTGGACTTGCTCCGTTGGTGTGAATGAACGCGATGCCGGCGGCGGCCGCGACGTTCTCGAACGTGATCGGCCGTGGCGCGACGGTTGGGCTTGACTGCAACCAGCCGAGCATCAGCAGGCACGCGACGAGATATTTCACCGCGCCGGCTCCCGCTGCTCACCGCGCTTGAGCGTCTCGTCGATCCTGATTTGATTCTCTTCGAAGCGGCGCCGCTCGTCCTGCAACGCTTTCTGCTGGAGTTGTTCGAACACCTGGAGCTCTCGACGGGCGTCTTCGTCAGCCCGAGACGCATCAGGGCGCGACTGAGCGCGTAGTGCGCCTCGAGATGCGAGGCATCCAACGCGACCGCTCGGCGCAGCAGCTTGACGGCTGACTCGTCGCGGCCGGCCGCCGCGTGGATTTGCGCAGTGGTGACCAGTGCCCGGACGTTGGTCGCATCCAGCAGCGATGCGATCGAGGTACTCGGCAAGGGCCTCGTCGAGGCGATCCTGCGCCCGATACACATCACCGAGATCGATATGGGCAGCAACATCGTTCGGCGTCAGATCGACTCTGTGCGAATACGCAACAGACGCGCCCGCGAGCTCGAGTTGGTTGTGATGAATCCGGCCGATGGATGCGTAGAGGTGCGCGCCGCCTCCCAACAATGGCAACGCCGCCGCCGTCTGAAACGAGCGAAGCGCGCCTGCCTCGTCACCGAGTGCGAGTTGGAGACGTCCCAGCCTCCAGTGCGATAGAGCCGACGTTGGAAAGGCTCGTGTTGCCTCTTCCAATAGCGCGCGGGCGCCAACTGCATCTCTTGATTCCATGCGCGTGGCCGCCGATACCAGGCGCGAATGCTCGTCTCGAACCGCCTCCAGAGACGTAGGCACAGACGCATTCAGCGAGGCAATTGCGTCCTCGTACCTGGCCTGCGCCAGGAGTGCGACGGCATCGTTGAATGCGGCAGGCAGCAATATGGGTGCCCCGACCGACCCCTCGTCCAACAGCCGTGCATCGGCAAACCCGACAGCTTTTTTATCGCCAGGCGTCGACCCACTTTCGACCTCGTTCGAAAGCGCCTTCGTCACCTCATCCACCAATGCACCACTTCCGGTCCCCCCCGATCGAAGCGCACGATAGGCGATCGTCAGGTTGTCCGGTTGTCGCTGCCAGGCAGTGCGATACGCCGTCGCGGCATCCGCGCGACGATTCGCCGACTCGAGAGCCAGACCTCGCAGGACGTGCACATCGGCGAATTGAGGGTCGAGCGTGGCGGCCGCATCGAACTGCTTCAGCGCATCGTCCAGTCGACCTCGCTCCAGATAGGCTGCGCCGAGCGCGGTTCGCATGCGTGCGGCGACTGGCGGTGGAGCGGCGCCGACTTCTGAAGCCAAGCCCGATTCCATTCGAGCGAGCGCCGCATCCCACGCGGCCAGGCCCTCCGCCATCGCATCGGTCGCGGCAGTGAGCGCCGCGCCGTTGTCTGTGACGTCTCCGTTGGCGGCATTCGCAAACTCAATCAGCGCCTGTACGAAGCCGTCCTTGACCTGTGCGTACGAGTGCACAGGACAGAACAAAACGAGTGTCGCGCAGAGGAGGAACGGGTAACGGCGGTACATGGAACCGGCCACCTGGCTCCCCATGATACGGGAGACAGGTGGCCGGAGATTGAGGACGCGGACTAGAAGTCGAACTGAGCGCTCAGGCGGAACAACCTCGCCGCGATGACGCTGGTCGGCGTCGGCCAGGTCGCGCTGAACGTCGGGCTGTACCCGAGGTTATCGTTCGAGTTCAACACGTTGACGATGTCGACGTTGAGCGACGTCCTCGTGTTACCGAATCGGAGAAGCTTGCCGAAGCGGAAATCGAGTTGATCGATCCTGTCGCCGAACTCCGTGTTCGGCTCGATCAGGTTGACAGTAACTGTCGCCACCTGTGCCAGTGGACGACCAAGTGTGGAGAACGCCGGGTTCGCGACCTGCGCGCTCGTGTAGACCTGATTCGCCAACAGGCTGACGCCCGGACGGCTCGAGAACGTGCCTGCAACCTGCACGTCAATCTTCGGGATCAGGTAGCTGAACAAACCCTTGAAGGTCGTGAGCAGCGGTTCGTGCTGCCGGCAATACGGGATGGTCGGACTTGCGAGCGTGCCAGCCGTGAGTTCCGGCACCTGCGAGCGCACATCGCAGATGTCCTCGACGAGCCTGCCGCTGCTGGTTCCACCCTGGAGCGTCAGTCCGTTCCGGAGCCGCGCCTGCGCGGTGATGTCGAAGCCGTCCCAGTAGCGTTTGTAGCTGCCGAAATCGTTGGTAGCAGACTGGACGTTCTCCTGACCCTTTGCTACCCCCGCCTGCGTGATGTTGTAGATGCCAGGCACCTGATATCCGCCACCATTCGGCAGTCGCGAATCGCCCGGCGCGATGACGGCGAACTGCGAGTAGTCAGCCGGACTCACGTTGACGTTGTCCGTCACGTCAGCTCCACCGAAGATCGGCCACCACCGACGGTAGTACCCGACTTCGACGGACACCCGTGGCACAACTTCCTGCTGTACCGACACGCCAAACTGCCAGTCGTACGGCCGCGCTCCCCATCCACCGAGGATGGAGTCAGAGAGCGTGGTCCCGGGCGCGCGCGACCGAAGTTCGGGTCGACCCAGGGGCCGCACGTATCGATCGATCCAGTTGTCGCAGGGCTCTGTGCCCGACCGTCGAGGACGTTGCAATCCGGCACGAAGTTCGCGTTGGCGTCGGTCCATGGGCGGGCGGTGATCGTCGACACACGTTCTGACGGGTTTGCGTTGATGTACCTGCCCTGGTTCGAGGCTGGATGCAGGTAGCGTCCGACGTTGGCCTTGAGCGATGTCTTTCCGTTGCCGAACACGTCATACGCCGCACCTATGCGCGGGCTTATGTCGTTATAGCCGGTGATGCCCGACTGTGCATCTAAGACGATCGCCGTCGGGATTGTGACGGACGGACCGATGGTCTGCTCCGGGAACGAACTCCACGCGCGATCGAATCGCACCGCCCCTTGCAGCGTCAGCCGATCTTTGGTCCATTGATCCTGTGCGAAGAACGCGTAGTACTGCGTGCGCACTTTGCGCGTGAACTGGCCCGACTGGATCGTGAATGCGTTCGGCACACCATTGTTCAACGTCAACTGCATCAACTGGTCGTTGCTAATCGTCGGGAAGAGGTTGTCGTCATCGCGATGGTACGCACCCTGGTACCCGAACTTCATGTTGTGGGCACCAGTCACGTAGCTCGCCGATCCGTTCCACGTGTGCGCGAAGATGTAACCGGTCGGCCAGTTCGACGAGCGGTACCTCAAGTTGCCGCCGACCGTGAGGCAGTCCCCGCACGCGGTCGCAACTTTGTTGCCCTGACGATCGAAGATCTGCGCCGACTGTTCCTGCACACGAGTCAGACTCTTCGTCAGATTGCCTGGCCGCTCCTGATATCCCCACTGCGAGATATAGGTGCCGAAGCCGGCCTCGAGCAGGAGCTTGTTGGTGGCAGGCGACGTGTACTTCACCTGCTGCACCTTCTGGTGCGTGTCGCCGTAGTCGCCGGTCTCAGGCGAGTTCGGGCCAGCACCGAAGAAGCCGTTGTTCTGGCTGCCGCCGTAAATCCAGCCGTCCTTGTTCGACATGCAGCCTGAGTCGTCTTCGGGGCTGCCCGGCCATGCCGCGCCGCTGCACTGCGGCTGTTCGTCCCAGAACAGCATCAATTTGTTACGAGGCGAGATCTGCGTCGTCAAACGCATCGAGTAGATCTTGCGGCTCTGATCGATGCGGCCCTGCCGGGTGAAATCCGGCACGTAGGTAAACTTCGTCGGATCGCCCGCGTTCTTGTTCGCGAAGATACCAGGCTGCGCGTCGGCCGAATCGATACGGCGATGGTTAAAGAAGAACCACATCCGATCGCGTATCACCGGTCCACCGATCGAGACCTGGTAGTCGCGCAGCAGGAGCGACTTCGCCGGTGCGGACAACACGCTCAACTGTGCCGCGTCGAAGTTGTCACCCTGCATTGAGTCGTTCAGGCCCGAGATGAAGAACGAGCCGTTGAAGGTGTTGCCGCCCGACCTCGGGACGACCGTCATCTGCGGACCGCCGGTTTCGGCTTCTCCGAGGTTGCCGGAGATGGTGAATGTCACCTCCGCCGCGTTCTGCATGTCGGGGATGTAACCCGAGACGCCGGCGCCGCCACGCGATGCACCGGTGTTGATGCCGTCGAGAGTGAGGCGTCCGTCTTCTGTGCTTCCGCCATGCGCGGTGAACAGCAGCATCGTCGGACGAAGCTGAACCTGCCCGTCACCGGCGACGACGCCGGGCACGAGCTGAAGGACGTTGTTATACGAGCGTGACGTCGGGATCGTGTTCAACACATCGCCGTCGATGACCTGCTGACGTCTGGCGCTCTGGACATCCACGATCGGCGACTCGCCGGTCACCGTCACCGTTTCCTGGAGTTCGCCGACACGAAGATCGACGTCAATGGCCGCGGTGAGCGAGCCAGTGAGCACGACGCCTTCGCGCTTGACGACGTTGAATCCTTGCAAGGTGAACGTAAGTGAGTACGTTCCGGGGGGCAGTTCGACGATTCGATACTGACCCGTGCCATCCGTTACGACGGCCCGAACTTTTTCTGTCAGGACCGAGCTCGTTGCTTCCACGGAGACGCCCGGCAGCACAGCTCCAGACGCGTCCTTGACTACACCTGCGATCGATGCCTGTTGTGCGAACGAACTTGCTGGCACCAGGAGAACTGCGGAGAGAACAACAAAAGTTCTCACCAAACCTCGCATGCCTGCCTCCCTGTCTACGGTCTCGGTCGTGAACATCAAACACACCTTTCGCATAGCGAAAAGGCGTTCTCAAGCCGGAACCGTGTATACGCCGGTCCCCGGGAGACTGTCAAGAATTTGTAATAGATTCTGGTTATTGATGGCCGAGCGAATCGAGCGCCTCGCGTGCCGGCGTCAATCCAGGGTCGAGCTGCAGCGCCTCCTCGAACTGCCTTCGCGCATCCGCCGAGCGTCCCTGCTGAAGGAAAACGAGTCCTAGATTCGTTCGGGCTCCGGCATTTTCCGGGTCGTTTTCGAGGAGGACTGTCAGCTCACGTGCGGCGCGATCGAGTTTGCCCTGACGCGCCAGCGCAGCGGCCAGATTGGTCCTGGAGTCGCTGTGCATCGGATCCAGTGTGAGCGCCTTCTCGTACTCGGCGACCGCTCCATCGAGCCGGTTGGTCAGCGCAAGTAGCAGCCCCATGTTGAAGTGCGTCACTGGATCGTCCAGCCCTTTCAGTGCCTGACGGAAATAGGTCTCCGCCTCGCCGAAGCGACCCATGGCGCTGAGGCAACTCCCAATGTGAGCGAGCGCCTGATAGTCGCCAGGCACCAGGGACTGATATCGCATGAACAGTTCGAGGGCCTCCTCATTGCGCTCGACGGTGCGAAGGATCCGGGCGAGCTTGAGCACGACCTCCGGGTTGTTCGGATCGAACTCGAGCGCTCGACGCGTGAGGTACTCGCTCCACTCCGCGTTGATCGCCAGGTTCGCTTCGGACGCGAGCCGCAGGAGAAGGATGCTGTTGCGCGATTCGCGCGCCAGCTCATCGATCACAGGATCGGCGTACGGGGCATAGGGCGGGACACGACCTGCCCTGTAGACGAAGCGTGCGGCCTCAGTCTCGCGTCCGAGTTTTCTGTAGCTCTCCGCGAGCAGGCGGAGAGCTGAACCGAACTGCGGAGTAGTAGTGAGCACCTGCTCGAGTGTCTGTCGCCCCGAATCGAACTCGCCCCGAACGAGGGCGACGCGCGCAAGGCCAAGTGACGCGTAGGCGGACAGAGGAATCTCCGTCAGATGACGAGGTGAGACCGTCGAATCGCTCTCGACTGGCAGGTCTCTCGCTTTCCGCCAGGCTTCTTCTGCGCGATCGTAGCGTCCAGCTTTGAATTCAGCCTCGCCGAGGCGCAGCCACGCGGGTCCGAACCGCGGCGCGCGCTCAACGACCTGGCGCAGACTGGCGACGAGCGCGTCACCGCCGCCGCGCTCGGATTGAATGACGGCGCGATAGTAGGTCCACCGCCATTCGCCAGGTGCGAGTCTCGCGGCGACGTCGTAGCAGCGCTCCGCCGCGTCGAAAAACATGTCCGCGTGATACGCGAGGCACAGCGGGCCGACCGCCCCAATCGACGCTGGCGATCGCATTGCCGCGTCATACCGCTCACGAAGATGTTGCTCAACGGCCTTCTGCTGAGCCGACACCGCCGGCGGCGACGGCAACAGCGCCGAATACATCGCGGCTCCGCCAACGACTTGCGCTGAACAGTCCGACTGCCAGGACCAACACAACTCCTGCAACCACGACCGTCGTAAGAGGGGCTCTTCGAGGGTTGAGAGGCGCAGGCCTGGGTGGGTCTGGGGAGCGCTTGGGTGACCGACGACTCACGTCGCTCTCTGATACGCCTGCGTGTTCGTGATTGTCAAGGCGCGCACGGCAGCCGCGGCCAACGGCACCGTGGCTTGACGCGGTTGGGGCGCTGTGATGTTCTTATACAGAAAGTTTTTTCGTATTGCGAACATGCATAACGGGCACGATGCATCAACGCTCGCGTCGCGCGTCTACCAGAGCGTGCGACGTGGAATCCTGAGTGGCGACCTGCAGCCCGGGCAACCGATGTCCCGCCGGCGCATCGCAACCGAACTGCGGACCAGTCCGCTTCCCGTTGCGTCCGCATTCCAGCGGCTCGAGCTCGAAGGCCTGCTCGAGAGTCGCCCGCGGGCGGGTACTCGGGTTCGTGCCCTCTCCCTCGACCGGATCTGCGGGCACTTTGTCGTACGCGAGGCGCTCGAGACTCAGGCCGCCACACGCGTTGCGCTCATGGCCACCGACAGCGAGCTGGCTCACCTGGAAACGCTCGCACAAGAGCTCGACGACCTCAGCACCCGGGATGACGTGAAGCAGTACGCCACCGCGCACCGTGCGTTCCATGGGCAGATTGCTGCATACACGCAATGCAGTGCGCTCTTTGACGCCGTCGATCAGGCGCACGGGTTTGCGATGCTGTGGCTCTCTCAGGTCTCGCAGCCGTACGAACCAAATGCGCGGCACCGCGAGCTCGTGGCGGCGATGTCGTCACGCGATCCGATAAAGGCTGCACTCGCCGCGACCGAGCATCTCGCGTTCGGTCTCGCACGCGCGATCGAGACCTTGTCAGCGAACTCCGCTTCCGGCTCCTCGTCTGGTCAGCTCTTCAGGCGCCGACGCCGCCGGCAACTTTCTCGCGACGCGTCGCGAGAGCTCAGGCTGAGCTCGAATCACGGTTGCAGTTCACCGCAACCACATCATGAAGAAGATCGGCGTGCGAAAGGCGACTGCGTTAGCGTTGTTCGCGGCCGAACGCGGTCTCGTCGCACGGAAGTAGCCTCGTCACTTCACAGTCACGATCTCGACGTGACCCTCGCGACGCAGGACGGTCACGCCGGTGTCGTGCTGATGGCGCTCGAGACGGATGTCGATTCGCGCGTCGCCGATGGCGAGATCGGTGAGCCGGAGCCAGTCGAGCGTTTCCGGAAGGCGGCCGCGCGAAAACGAGACACGTTTCCCTGGCGCATCGATCTGGACGCCGAGCGCGGCCGCAAGCAGCAGGAACACAGCACCCGAGGCCCACGCCTGGGGCGCGCACGCTACGGGATACAGGGTCGGGTATTCACGGCCGCGACGCGGGAAGCCACAGATCAACTCCGGCAAGCGGTGAAGATCGACCGCCTCACTGAGGTCCGCCATCGCCGTGAGGATGCGCCGGGCAGCTCCGGTAAAACCGTAGCGCGCCATGCCGGCGGCGACGACCGCGTTGTCGTGCGGCCAGATCGATCCGTTGTGGTACGACTGCGGGTTGTACCGCCGCTCGCTGGCAGCGACGGTGCGGACGCCCCACCCGGCAAACGATGCATCCTCCATCAGCGTGGCGGAAACGCGTTCGGCGCGTTCGGGCGATACGATCCCCGCAAAGAGACAATGCCCGGGGTTCGACGTGCGCACACGGCACGGCCGCTTGTTCCGTCGAGCGCCAGCGCATACGTGCCGAGCTCATCGCACCAGAACGCCCGCTCGAACAGCACTCGCAGACGCTCGGCGCGCGACATCCACTCGTCGGCTGATCGACTGATCACCACGCAACAGTGCGAGCTCCGCGGCTCCTTTCCATGCGGCGTAGGCGTAACCCTGTATCTCGCACAACGCGATGGGCGGTTCCGCTGGAGACCCGTCCGCATGAAAGACAGAGTCGTGAGAGTCCTTCCACCCCTGCTGGACAAGACCGGTATCAGATTGGCGCGCGTATTCGATGAAGCCATCGCCGTCGAGATCGCCGCTCACCTGCATCCATTCGAGCGCGCGCATGATATTCGACCAGATCTGATCGATGAAAAACAGATCCCCCGTTCGGCGGTAATACGCGCTGGCGAGCATGACGAAGAGCGGCGTCACGTCGCAGCTTCCGTAGTAGCAGCCGAACGGGACTTCGCCGAGCGCCGCCATCTCCCCGCCGCGCATCTCGTGCAGAATCTTTCCCGGCTTCGCATCGCGCGCATCGTCGGCCGTTGCGGCCTGCGTCTTCGCAAGGAACGACAACACTCCCCGCGCAACGTCCGGGTTCAGCCACAGCATCTCGAACGCGGTGATGATCCCGTCACGGCCGAATGGCGTACTGAACCAGGGAATGCCGGCGTACGGATAAGCCCCGTTTGGAGTGTCGGTCATCATGATCTGCAGGTCTGCAGACGACCGATCGAGCCAGCGGTTGAAAATCGTGCTCGAGCTCGCGAGCTGACAGCAGAACGCGTGGGGCGCCTGTTCACGCGACCCCTTCTTCATCGCCAGCACGTGATCGAAAGAGATGTCGGTCACTGACGTGGGACGACGTCCATCCGCTTCGTACTCGACGCTCAAATCCACCGACGCGGTGGCCATCGGCTCCAGGGAGAGCATCCACATCGCTCGACTCTGCCCGCCCCGATCCGGACGACGACTCCATCGGATCCGGGCGCGCCGCTCGCGATTGTCCAGCCCGCGGTAGCGCATCACGTACTCCTGTCCGGCCTCGTCTGGCAGCCGCTCGCCCCGTCTGGCGCGTCGGGTGCCGCGTACCTCGAACACGTCGACGAAGTCGGCATCGAAATTGAGCGAGACGGGCACCTCGATGCGATCGAGACGGTAGTTGGTGACCTGGATTCGCTCGACACAACATCCGTCCCACAGCATTCGCGTCCGGCAGATGTTGATGTCACCGCGAGCGACCGCGACGATGCCGTCGCGCCGCAGATCGGGGTTGGTCAGGTCGGCCTCGAACAGGGCGTTGTCGGCGCTGACCGTCGAGCTCAGAAGCAGCGGCTGCTGACCGTACAGCAGAAGCTCGAAGCGCGAGAGGAATCGAGTGCCGTCGTGGTAGAGGCCCTCTTCACTCGCCTCCTTCGGCACGATGTCGCCACGCGCGTCGAACACGCGCGAACGAGTCGCCGTGCTTCAGCACACGTAACGGCGTGATCGGACGTTGGAGTCCGCGATGATCTGGAACCGTTGATCGAACGGTTCGATCGGAGCGTCCGCGCCATCAGGCAACGATACCGGCACCGGCCGCACTGGAAGTGAGCTGTCGATAGAGTCGAACATACGCCGACGCCATACGTGATGCGCTGAAGCGACGCGTGAATGCGTCGCGACAGGCGCGACGATCCAGTGTATGCACACGACGAACGGCGTCAATCGCCTGATTCATGTCCTCGACGACGAATCCGGTGACGCCGTCCTCGACAACCTCAGCCACTGAGCCGCCACGATACGCAACGACTGGCGTGCCGCACGCAAGCGACTCGATCATCACCAGCCCGAACGGCTCGGGCCAATCGATCGGAAAGAGCAAGGCGTGCGCGTTCCCGAGGAACGCACTCTTCTCCGCGTCCGCGATCTCGCCGATGTAGTCGATCAACGGATGGTCCATCAGCGGCGCGATCTCGTTCTTGAAATACTGCACGTCCGTTGGATCTACTTTCGCGGCGATTTTGAGCGGCCGTCCGCAGGCCTTGGCAATCGCAATGGCGCGATCGACACGCTTCTCGCGCGAGATGCGTCCGAGAAACGCGAGATACGCTCCAGGCCCGGGATGAAAGCAGAAATCGCGCTCGGGGAACCCATGGTGTACCGTCCCCACCCAATTCTGGCGAGGGAGCGGGCTGCGTTGCGCATCAGAGATCGAGACCAGTGGCAGCTCGCAGAACTCTTCGTAGAGCGGCACCAGATCCGGCAGGTCCAGACGGCCGTGCATCGTCGTGAGATGCGCCGCATCCATTCGGCGTGCGAGCGGGAAATGCAGCGGCGCAACGTGATAGTGGATGATGTCGAAGTCCCTCGCGCGCTGCGCGACCTTCTCGATCATCAGCATGTGCGCGGAGAGTGGATCAATACTGCCCGCCAAGCGCTGCGCCTGCTCGCATACCGGGACGAGCATTGCGGTCGTCTGCGAATCGCCACTCGCAAAGAGCGTCACCGCATGCCCCTGACGAACGAGCTCATCGGTCAAAACGGCGACGACGCGTTCGGTCCCTCCGTAGAGCTTCGGTGGAACACTTTCACTCAGTGGTGCAACTTGCGCAATCCGAAGCTTCCCCAGGGGCCCCAACCGCATGGTTACGTACTCCGAGCCGTGTTAGATGCAAGTGACGTGCCTCAGCCAGCAGAGGAGGGTGGTGGCCCGATTCGCTCTTCAACGTCCCGCTCTTGCGGCGTCGCATCGCGGATGGGACCGCTTTCTTCGCCCCACGCCCATACGTGGCATGGCTCACCTCACAGCGGGGATTGCACGGAATGTTCCAGAAACGTAGTCCTCTCTCAGTCCCCCAGTCCTCACTGGAATCGAGCTGGCTTGACGTACCGTGGACTGGAGACCGAGGACCGGAGACTAGATCTCGCGCGTCATCTCGACCATCGTGCGCCGGAAGCCCAGGCGATCGAAGAGCCGCTGTGCGCCGTCGTTCTGTTGGGCGGTCCACAGCATGACGCGCGGCGCACCGCGACCGCGCAACCACTCAATCGCGGCCTCTATCAGCAAGGTCGCCACGCCCGAGCGACGGCCGCTCTCGTCCACCACAACGTCATGAACGAAGCCGCATGCCTCGCGCAGTTCTTTCCATGACTGTGGCTCGAGCCCCGCATACACGTACCCGACGATGGAGGACTCGCGCTCTGCGACGAACACGACGACATCGTCCTCGCGCAACTGCGTCCCGAGGAACCAGGCGTAACCTTCTTCGGGATGGCTGCCCGGCGCCATGAACCGATGCCGATCGAACTGGTAGTGCGTGCGAAGGAGCAGCGCGCCGAGCCTGCCTAGCGCAGGAAGATCCGCCGTCGTCGCTCGTCGAATCGCGATGGCATCCGGCATGAATTGAGATTACACGCAACGACGCCGGATTAATCTGAAGAGACGAGTGCCGCGCGCCCGGTCTTTTCTGCTGGCGGCTCCGCTGCCGTCACGGCCGTCACCACCACGACACCAGTGGGTCCGGTGATCACGGCGAGCTTGTCCGTCTGTGTGCGATTGAGAATCACATCAACCAGCGTGGTCGTGTTCGGAAAGAGGAGATCCGGATCGCCCGTGGGTGGGGCGGCTGGATCGTAGGCAACGAAGGTGCTCTTCATATATCGCACATCGGGGAGCGCGCTGACACCGGTCACCTCGAGAACGAGCTTCGCGCCTTCGGCCTTCAGGCTCTGATGAAACTCCCCCAGGTTGCTGCAGTTCATCATGACCACGCGGTGCGACCTGGTGGTCGAATGCGTCGTGACGTGCGACTCGAAGTCGTCGTCGAACTTGAGCGTCAGCGCCTGGTGCGGTTTGCTATCCCGACCGAGCACGTAGAAGTCGATAAAGTAGTCCTCGACGAGCTGATCGACGTCATCGCGCACACGGAAGAAGAACTGCTGGTACTTTCCCTTCCGGTCCTCCGGCATTCGCGCGTAGTTGGTGTCCGAGACCATGCTGAACGCGTCGGCCATCGCCGCATATTCGTCGAGCGTTGTCGTCTTCTTCGTGAGCACGGAGAGCGCGATAGTGCCCGGGCCGTTGGCGTCCATGAACCCGGGCGTGGCCGGATTCACGATGCTGCCGTGGTTGAAACCGGAAAACACGGCGAATGGGATGCGCTCGAACTTGCTGTTCTGCCACCACAGGAGCTTGGCGCCACCCGTTCGGAAATCCAGCGAACAGGCGCGCGTGTTGAGAGAGGTACCGGCGATGCGGACAGTGCCATCGGTCCCGAGCATCCCGCGTTGCTTCACGAGCTTTGCCTCGACACCGCCATACGCTTCGCCCGCGGCCAAGACGAACGGGTAGCAGCGCTGAGACTCCTTCCGCTTCTCGCTGAAATAGGAGGCGTCACCGTGCAGGTCGTAGTTGAACGAGAGGTCCCACTGAAATGGGCTGGCCGGCTCGAGCCCCCTCAGCACGACTTTGCCCGATTCGAGAAAGTCTTCCTTGTGCGAATTGGAGTTGAAGAACGTGGTTCTGAACTTGCCGAGGAACGACTGCCCGAGGCCAGCCAGATCGGATCCGAAGTTCGCCGGCGCAAAGCACAACAGACGATCGATCGGGCAATCCTCGTCCAGTTTTCGCCGCCGACTGCGTTCGGCGTGCAGCGCGAGCCAGGCCCGCACGACGAGCGAGCCCGTGCTGTGACAGATCACGTCAACGCGCTCACCGTTCAGGAGCAGGCGGTGATCGGCATCGAGCTTGTCCGCGAAATCATGAAACGTCGCCTGATCGTCCATGCTGCTGTAATCGAGGTAGAACACATCAGCGCGGGAGTAGACGCCTTGCTTCACGAGAAAGTCGCCGAGCGCTGTGAAGCTCGTAGACCCATCTGAGTATCCGTGCACGATCAGCAGTTTGTCGGCCATTGTGTACTCCGCTCGTCAGGGAACATTGAATTCTAGTCGGTCTTCAGTCTTTAGTCCTCAGTCCTCGGTCCTCAGTCCTCAGTCTTCGGTCCTCAGTCAGGCCAAGACGGTGGATCACGATGTCGATCTTCATGATGGTGATGATCGGCGGCGGCATCATCTTCATCGACGACAACGCGCGCGGACTGCACGAAGGCTATCTCGTGACCCCGATCAGCCTGATGTTCCTGCTGATGGTGCGCGTCACCGATCCGTTGTTGCCACGGGCGACCTTCGGCGTGTTGAACACGGTGCTCTATTTCCCGAGCGGCGCCGTCTACCCGCAGGCTGGCTTTCCTGACTGGATGCAGGCAATCGCCGCCGTCGATCCGTTCACCTATGCAGTGCACGCGTTCAAGAGCCTGCTCCTCAAGAACACCGGGTTCGACGCCATCTCGTACGACCTGCTCTTCCTACTGCTCTTCTCCACGGTGGCGATGACGGCGGCCACCGCCCTCTTCAAGCGAACGCTCTAGATGCAAGGGCAGGACAAGGAAACTCGCGAGCGACTGCTCTCCACCGCAGAACGACTGTTTGCCGAGCGCGGTTTTTCGAAGGTCACGATTCGCGAGATCTGCAAGAGCGCCCGTGCAAACGTCGCCGCCGTGAACTACCACTTCAACGGCAAGAAGGGGCTCTACGACGAGGTCGTGCGATCGGCCATCAAGACGATGCAGATGACGACCGCGGCGATTCGTGAAGCGGGATCAGGGCGCCCGGGCGATGAGCAGCTCGCCGCGTATATTTCGATCTTCCTCAAGCGAGTCGTCGCGGCGCGTGACAGCTGGATTCATCAGCTCATGATGCGCGAGTTGTCCGATCCGACACCGGCACTCGACCTCGTCATGAGGAAGGTCGTGCAGCCGCGCATGGCCTATCTGCGCGAAGTGCTGGCGGTGATGTTCGACTGCGACCCGACCGATCCCCGTGTCGAGCGCTGCTCGATGAGTATTCAGGCACAGTGCCTCGCGCTTCTCTCCCATCCCGTCGCGGCGCTTCGCCCGAAGACGATGACCGATCGCGAGCTCGATCTGATGGCGCAGCACATCGCTCAGTTCTCGCTGGGCGGCATCCGCGCGATCGCCAAGACACGATAGTCCGCAGTCCGTCTCCAGTCCTCAGTCCTGAACCCGAACGCCGAATCCCCAACCCCGAATCCCGAGTCCCGGGCCCCGAGCCCCGGGCCCCGGGGCTTACGAGTGCACCCCCGGCGCTTCATGCCCGGTGCGCGCGACGTACTCGTCGTACGACCCCGGATAGAGGTGTGGCTGCGTCTCTACTCCGCTCTCTCCGCCTAACTCGACGACGCGATTGCTGAGTCCGCGCAGGAACGCGCGGTCGTGCGACACGAAGAGCATCGTCCCTTCGAAGTCCTTCAGCGCGTCGATGAGCATCTCCTTCGTGAAGAGATCCAGGTGATTGGTCGGCTCGTCGAGGACGAGGAAATTAGGCGGATTGAGCAGCATGCGCGCGATCACCAGCCTCGTCTTCTCGCCGCCGGACAGCGAACGAACCTTCTTGTCGACGTCGTCGCCCGAGAATTGAAACGCGCCGGCAAGATTCCGTAGGACGCCGATCGACTCGTCGGGAAAGTCCCGCTGCAATTGCTCCTCGATCGTCAGTTCCGGATCGAGGAGGTCGAGTGCCTGCTGCGCGAAGTAGCCCATCTTGAGGCTCGCGCCAAGCCCCACCTGTCCCGAGTCTGGCGCCAGCACCCCGGCAACCATCCGCAGCAGTGTGGTCTTGCCCGCGCCGTTCCGGCCCATGACGCACCATCGCTCGCCGCGCCGGATAGTCATGCTGAGCCCGTCGTGCACGACGCGATCGCCGTACGCCTTGGACACGTCCTCGAGCACAGCGACCTGGTCGCCAGACCGCGGCGGCTGACGGAAGTCGAACCGAACGACTTTTCTCTTCTTGGGAAGCTCGATCTTCTCAATCTTCTCGAGCGCCTTGACGCGGCTCTGCACCTGCGCGGCCTTCGCTGCGTGGGCTGAGAAGCGCTCGATGAATCGCTGCTCCTTCGCCAGCATGGCCTGCTGCCGCGCGTAGGCCGCCTCACGATTGGCCTCGCGAATCGCGCGCTCGCGTTCGTAGAAGTCGTAGTTTCCCGAGTAGACGGTGATCTCACCGCCGTCGATTTCGGCGATCTTCCCGACGACACGATTCATGAACTCACGGTCGTGCGACGTCATGAGCAAGGCGCCCTGTCGCGACTTCAGGTACGCCTCGAGCCACACGATTGATTCGATGTCGAGGTGGTTGGTCGGCTCGTCCATCAGCAGCACGTCGGGTGAACCGAGCAGCACGCGCGCCATCGCGACGCGCATCTTCCATCCACCCGACAGCAGACCCACGTCGCCGTCGATGCGCCGATCGTCGAAGCCAAGTCCGTGGAGTACTTCGCGGGCCTGTGCTTCGAGGCCGTAGCCACCGAGGTGCTCGTACTCTTCCTGCACCTCGCCGAACGCCGCCAGGATTCGATCCATGTCGTCGGCTTTCGCCGGATCGGTCATCTCGTGCTGGAGCGCTTCGAGCCGGTGATGCAGGATGCCGAGGCGGCCGCTGCCGGCGATCGCTTCGTCGAGGACCGATTGACCAGACATCTCTTCGACGTCCTGCCGGAAGTAGCCGATGGTGATCTTCTTCGGCACTGACACGTCACCCTCATCAGGCGCCTCTTCCCCGACGATCATCCGGAAGAGCGTGGTCTTGCCGGCGCCGTTCGGGCCAACGAGCCCGACCTTTTCACTAGGGTTGAGCTGGAACGAGGCATCGACGAACAGGACCTGGCGGCCGTACTGCTTGCCCACGCGGGAGAGCGAGATCACACGAGCAACTCCCCTCGTCCGACGAGGACAGCTTCTCCTCCGACACGCACGCGACTGATCTCGCGGCGATCGCCGTCGATCGAGATGTGGATGCGGCTGGCGCGCCCCATCGCGACGCCTTGAAGGCTGACCATTGCTTTCGCGGCCTCACCGGCGACCACGCCGTGATGGGCGAGGTAACACCCGAGCGGACCACTTGCGCTGCCGGTGGCTGGGTCCTCGATGATGCCGAACTCGGGGGCGAACATCCGGCTATACGCGGTCTCAGTTGAACCCGGAGGGTCGGTTGAGAACATGAAGATGGCCCGATCCAGCTTAGTCGTAGCCGTGAGTCTCCGGAAAGCGGCCGCGTCGCTGATTGCACGATCGACGGCTCGGCGGTCGCGCAGCGGCACGAGTAGGAACGGAACGCCGCACGACACTTCCTGTACCGGCAGCCCATCCGCCAGATCGGCTGTTTCCAGCCCGAGCGCAGCGGCCACGACGGCGCGGTCTGCGACGACCGGCCCAAACGTCGGCGTCGACTGCGTCATCCAGGCAAACCGGAGCGCAGAGCCATTCCACTCCAGATCGACCGGCACCGGCCCGATGTTGAGACCGAACACGAATCGAGCTGCACCTGGACGAATGACTCCGGTCTGCGCAAGCGCGAACGTGCTGCCGATCGTCGGATGTCCCGCCATGGGCATCTCGTTCATCGGTGTGAAGATGCGCATACGAATGTCGGTATCCGACCGTTCGGCGGGCAGGATGAACGTGCTCTCGGAAAAATTCATCTCGCGCGCCAACCGTTGCATCTTTGCTGTGTCCAGTCCCCGCGCCTCAGTGAATACCGCGAGCTGGTTGCCGAGCAGCGCTTCGCCTGTGAACACATCGTAGTGAAGATATGAGAGAGGCATTCTCAAAGAATATGGCGACGGCAGCCGTGGGTTGTGAGTCGGACAACGACTTGCGGCGGGCTAACATAGGCACTCCTATGCCGACCTCAGACGAACTGCTCGAACTGGCGAACGTGTGCGCCACCAAACTCGAACAACAGGGGTATCTTCGCCACGTACCCTCGTTTTCCGACGCAGAAGAACAGTGCGAAACGGAGTACGAGAATCTACTGCAGGCGATTCACGAGGACGAGTTGTTCGCGCCGGTCGACATTCAGCGTCAGGAACACCTCGTCGAACAGATTGCGTCGGCGCTGCCTGAAGACAAGCGCATGCTGATCGTGGAACTCGCCGACAATCACGCGCGCCACGTGTGGCTGCAGCAGGAAGGCGCCTATCACCTCGGGCTCGCGGTAGGACGACGGCTTCGCAAGCTCCCGTAGCGACTTTCCACAAACTTGTAACATCCCTGTTCGCGACCTGCACACTTTGTAGAAATCCGGCGCGCCAACAATCGCAACACGTCGATTTCTCTCGGCTTTTTGACGTGTGTAGGGACGCTGACCGCGGCGTGCATTTTGCAGCGCCTGCGGATCCATGAATCCCCCTACATCTATGCGCGCTGAAGATCTCGGCAGGCTCGTCGAACGCGTGCGAGGCGAGTTCAATGAGATGCCTGGAATGCAACTGACAGAAGCGCAGGCCGCGCGCTTGTGGGGACTCGAACCCACGGCATGTCGTGGGGTGGTGGAGTTGCTTGTGGGAGCTGCATTCCTTCGCCGAACTCCCAACGGACGGATTGTTCGCGCCGGACGGTAGCTAATTGCGATTTCGTTTGGCCTTCAACAATCCGCCCGCGCGTTCAGCTGCTTCCCGCACCAGGAATCCCATCTTCGGATGAGAGGACTCCATATCGGGGTCTGTACCGCGTTCCCGCAATTCCTCTGACGTCGTCGGGCCAATCGAGGCCACAACGCATTTCCGAAGTCCCCCTACCACTTCCCCGCTCAATCCCATGGTCTCCGCCACTTCGAGAAGATGGACGGCCTGCGTTGCGGTCGTAAAGAGGACGACGTCGATTTTGCCATCGGCCACCGCACGGCACGCTGCGCGAAGCGGTTCCAAATCTTCTGGCAACGCCCACTGATAGACCGGGACAGCCGTTACGATTGCCCCACGGTCTCGAAGCCCCGCCAGCAGGTCGGGATTGGAGACGCCGTACTCCTGAACTGCGACCCTGAGCGCCTTTAGCGGTAACTCGCTTGCTGCGACTGTCGAGAGCCGACAGGAGTTCCCGCCAGGTGTTGGGCTCCGGTGCGGTCAGCCAGACGGGCACCTGCACATCGCGCAGAGCGGCAACAGGCTTGGGACCGCGCGCGACGATCCTCGAACGCCGCAGTGCGTCGATGAAGCTGTCGCGACTCCCTCGAACCTGCTCGACCGTGGCGATGAGCGCACGTGTGCCGACCCCTGTCAGCAGCACGACGAGATCGAACTCGCCGCGCTCGAGCCGGTCGGCAAATGCGAGCGCTTCTGTATTCGATTCGAGCGGCACTTCGCGCATGGAGGGAGCCGAAATCGGCTCCCCGCCATAGGTTGTGACGAGTGTGGCCAGTTCCCGAGCGCGGCGGCTTTCGAGGACTAAGACCCGGAGACCATCAAACGCCAATGTGAGTCAGTACCTCTCGACTTCACTCAGTCATGTGAAGATACGCTTCTTCGCCGTGCATCGTCACGTCGAGGCCGGTTGACTCATCGGCACGTGCTCGCACGCAGCGGGATGAAGAGCGAGATCAGCTTCAGAAGAATGAAGCTCATGCCGCCGCTGTAGACGATGCGCCGTCAGCACGGCCGCTGCCTGAATGCCGACCTGAGCCGGATTGCCGTGGAGCGCACCGTCGAAGACACCGTTGAGGGCCTTGTCCGCAAAGACGCCGGTCAGAAGCGCGCCGACGGTCCCGCCAACACCGTGCGCGGCGACGACGTCCAGCGAATCGTCGAGTGATGTCTTTGAGCGAATGATGAGTGCGAGGTAACTCGGCACTGCGGCGATGGCGCCAAGCACGATGGCACTCATCGGGCTGATGAATCCCGCGGCCGGAGTGATCGCAACCAGCCCGACCACGATCGCCGTCGCACATCCGACAGCGGTGGGCTTGCCCGAGCGCAGCATGTCGAGGAACGTCCAGACGATGAGCGTCGCGGCCGGTGCCAGCATCGTCGTGACGAATGCGAGCCCGGCGATCGGGCTGGCCGCAAGCGCGCTGCCGGCGTTGAAACCGAACCAGCCGAACCAGAGCAGCCCGGCGCCGAGCAGGACCGTCGGGATGTTGTGCGGCAGGATCGACGCGTGACCGTAGTCCGAGCGCTTGCCGACGACGAATGCCGCAACGAGCGCCGCGGCGCCCGCGTTCACGTGCACGACCGTCCCGCCGGCGAAGTCCCATGCGCCCATGTCCGCCAGCCATCCGCCGCCCCACACCCAATGCGCCATCGGCGCATAGACGACGAGTGACCAGAGGCAGATGAAGATGAGATACGCGGAGAACCGCATGCGCTCGACGATCGCGCCGGAAATCAGCGCGGCCGTGATGATGCAGAACGTCGCCTGGAAAGCCATGTAGAGGGCGTGGGGAATCGTGATCGGCACTACCGCACCCATCGCGTCGAGTCCGACACCATTCAGGAACGCGAGCGACAGGTCGCCCAGCCAGTTGTTGCCTGCCGTCAGTGCGAGTGAGTAACCGACTACCGCCCACAACACACCAACGAACCCCAATGAGATGAAACTCATCATCATCGTGTTCAGCGCGTTCTTGCTGCGCACGAGCCCGCCGTAGAAGAAGGCCAGGGCTGGCGTCATCAGCAGGACCAGGGCCGTTGAGATCAACATCCACGCGGTGTCAGCTTGATTCATGCACTCACCTCTCTAGGAGCGTCGTCGCAGTTGGAGGAACGCGCGAGCGGTTCATTCTAGATGAGGAAAAAATGAAAATGATCATCGACACAACAGACAAGACTGTCCGATCGATTCCATTAACAGACAATAATGTCTGAATCAGAGCCAGCGGGACCGTTGAAGGTGACTTACTGCGCGGCGGACGCTGGCGCGGACGCGAGAAGGCTCGGGTCGATGGGTGGTCCGGGCGAGTGGATCGGGTCGTCGTTGGCCCACGGCATCCGGCATGGCTGCCGGCGTTCGTAGCGCAGCAGATTTGCGGTCAGTCGCTTGGTGACCGGCTCGAGACCCGATCGAATCGCGGCTTCGATCAACGAGCGTTGAATCCCGACGGCCTCGGCGAACTGGCCTCGCTCGGCGAGCGCCATCGCCATTGTTTCGCCCAGGTCGATCGTCTTGCCGCCCTGCAGCAGGCGATCGACGATCGCCTGCGCGCGCTCGCCATCGCGAACCCGATCGTCCGGTGCCGCCGCCAGCAATCTCGCCAGTGCGAATGGGAACTCGAGACGATCGGGATTGATCCGCGAGGCGTCGTCAAACCAGTCACGCGCCTCGCGATATCGTCCAAGTCGAACCAGTGCCATGCCGTACCCGAATCGCGCGTCGGCCGACTTCGGGTTTACCCGGAGCGCCTCGTTGTACTGCGTCAGCGACTGCTCTGCTTTTCCGCTGCGTCTCAGCGCGTCGGCCAGTGCCTGATAGGCCTCGACATAGTTCGGGCTGAAGCGCACGGCCGCCGACAGATGGCTAATCGGCCTCCTGACCGCGACCGCTCGACGCCATCAGCACGCCAAGGCTGTAGTGCGCCTTTGCGGCGGTCTCGTCGATTCCCGCGGGTGGCGCCATCTTGATCGTCTCTTCGAACCACGTCATCGCACCACGGACATCGCCCTGCATGTAGAGCGCGGTAGCCAGCTTGTGCCGGAGCGATCGCCCCAGCCCGGTGGAGCCCGGTGTGATGGCGACACCCTTCTTGAAGAAGCCCTCAGCCGCCGGGAAGTCGCGCTGCTCGAGTGCACGCACCCCGCGCAGTTTGTACGACAGGCCACTTTCAAGCGCCAGATCGAGTTCCTGCCGGAACGGATCCGGGACGAGCACTTCGGTGTTCTTCCACAGCTTGATGTGCTCTTCCGCCTTCGACATGTCGCCAAGGCCGCGGTACGCCTGTGCCAGCGGTGAATGCACGCTCTGCAGACTCGGATTGAGTGTGAGCGCCTCTTCGAGCGTCGATACGGCCCGCGCGTACTCACGTCGTGCGAGCGCGGCCTGCCCGAGGCCAACGAGAACTGCGGGCGTTTGCGGCGCCAGTTGACGAGCGCGCTCGAAGAGCGGCTCCGCCTTCTCGGCCTGCCCCTGATCCAGATAGCCCCGGCCCAGCCAGATCAACGTGGGCACATCGTTCGGGCTGATCTCGAGCACCCGACTGAACGCCGCCATCGCACTGGCGGTGTCGCCCTGGTTCTTGTACAGATGCGCCAGGAAGTACGGCCACCGTGGCTCCTGCGGCATGAGCACCTGCGCATTGAGGTAGGCTGGCTTCGCCGCCGCGTAGTACTCGCCGGCATGAAGCAGCATTCCGACGCCGCCGTACGCCCGGCCGCGTTCGTCGTTGGTCGCATCGGGCCGCTTGATTGTCTCGAGCGTCGACTGGTAACGCTGGCGCACCTGTTCCTGCACGGTCGCATCCATGCGCGACAGGTCCGGTAGCGTCACGTCGAGCATCGTCGGCGTCGCCGGCGTGGACTGCTGACCAGGGAACTGCAGGCTGCGACCAGCACTACGAGGGCGATGCTGAGTAGTTTCGGGAGTTGGGAGTTGGGAGTTGGGAGTTGGGTGTTGGGAGTTGGGCGTTGTCTCCCTGGGAGTTGCCCGCCTCCGCTCGTCGCCTCCTTGCGCAAGCGACAAGCTTTGGCGAGGTCTCGCCGAAGCGCGAACGAAAATCGTCGCGCGAAGGCGGAGGAGTTGGCGTGCTTCATTTCCCGCTCCCCTGCTTCAACGTGACCCAGCGATCGATCGCCTGATTCGCCCACTCTTCGGCCTTGCCATCCGGCCATTGCACACGGACCGTGACAGGGCCCGTCGACTCGCCCAACCCGACGAGCACGCGTGGATCGTTGGCAGAGGCATAGCTGCCGTCTGACCGCGCGCGGCGCCAGATCGTCGGACCTGCTCCGCGCGAAATCGACACGCGCGCGCCGATCATGTCGCGCCCCTCGACGCTCGGGCGCCCAGTCGTCGAAGGGCGGCCGCCCACGCCGGTCAGCCGCAGACCGAGCCAATGGTCTTCGTTGCCGATGGTGTTGATAAACAGGCGCGTGGGACCGTTCGCCGTACCGACGAGAACGTCCTCGTCACCATCGTTGTCGATGTCACCGAATGCGGCGCCGCGACTCACGTCGAGCAGCTTGAATGGCTCACCGGCGTCGGCGGAGACGTCCACGAAGTGACCGTCGCCAAGATTGCGGTACAACTGGTTCTGCATCTTCAGCGGGAACGGATCCTTCGCGCGCGCCTGCGCTTCGATCATCGATACGCTGCCGTTGACCGTCATGAGGTCGAGCCAGGAGTCGTTGTCGAAGTCGAACCACGCGGTGCCGAAGCCGGTCTTGGCAAGACTCGGTGGACCAAGTCCCGACGGGCCCTTGCGATCCTCGAACACGCCGTTCCCGGTGTTCAGGTACAGGATGTTCATCTGCGCGAGCCAGTTGGTGATGAAGATGTCTTCGTCGCCGTCGTTGTCGAAATCGCCGGCATCGATGCCCATGCTGGCTTCGGAGTTACCCTGGCCGTTCACGGCGGCGCCGTTGAGAAAGGCCATGTCCTTGAACCGGCCATTTTTCTGGTTGATCCAGAGCTGGTTCGGCATGCCGTCGTTGCCGACGTAGATGTCGATCCAGCCGTCATTGTCGAAGTCCGCGGTCGAGACACCGAGTGCCGGACCGTACGCGCCGCCCTCGAGCGCATTCCGCGTGATGTCAACGAAAGTGCCGTCCCCGCGATTGCGAAACAGCTTGCTCGGCTGAGGACGGTAGCTGTTCGGCGGACAGTAGTCGTGCTGACCCGTTACGGAGAGACAGTCGATGTCACCTTCGAGGCTATACAGCAAGTAGTTGCCGACGAAGAGATCCAGCCAGCCGTCGCGATCGATATCGACGAACGACGCCGACACCGCCCACCCGCCCTTGTTGCCCACTCCGCTCTTGGCCGTGATATCGGTAAACGTGCCGTTGCCGTTGTTGTGCAGGAGGACGCTTTCGGTGAGGCCTGTGCGATAGATGTCGACGAAGCCGTCGTTGTCCACATCGGCGGCAGCGACACCCATACCGTACGTTTCGATGTTGATGCCGGCTTGCTCGGTGACATCAGCAAAGTGGAGAGTCCGTGATCCGTCTGCGCCAACGGCCAGGTCGTTGCGGTACAGGCGATCCTTGAGCGGTCCCTTCGGAGGAAAGAGCGAGTCCTTGATCGTCTTTCCCTTCCCCAGCATCTGGCTCTGCACCAGGTACACATCGAGATCACCGTCGTTGTCGTAGTCCAGCAACCCGACACCCGGCGCCATGATCTCGGGGTAGTAGTACTCACCCGACATGCCGTTGAAGTGAACGAAGTCGATCCCAGCGGCTGAGGCACGCTCCTCGAACCACGGCTTCTCTGGCTTGGCCGGTGCGCTCGTGGACGACGGCTCGGAGCCGCGACACGACGCGGCGCACAGCGCCACCAGCAGAACGAGTGTCGATCGCCTGAGCATTCAAGGAAGCGTACGAGAAAAATCGGGACTCGGGATCCGAGGCTCGGGATCCGGAGCGGTGAGGTTCGAGGTTCGAGATTGGAAAATGCGTGGAACGGGCTGAGGGCGGGACCCGGGATTCGGGACGAATCCCGAATCCCGAACCCCGAATCCCGACCCCGGTTAGAAATCCGTCGTGATGTTGAAGCGCACGAACCGCGGCATCAGCAGCGTCGTCGGGTTGTACCACGTCGGACCTGCTCCCACGAATGCCTGCTGATACGTCAGACCAGGGTTCGCGTTGAACAAGTTGTAGATGTCCACACCGACAAGTGTCCTCGTCCGGCCAAATCGAAGGATCTTGCCGACGCGCATATCCACCTGCCGCACGTAGTCGCCGTACAACTGTCCGGGCTCCAGAAGATTGACCGTCTGCTGGTTGTTGAGGAGCGGGGTCCCCGCGACCGCATTCGTGACGACGTAGTTGGCGGCAACAGACGTCCCATTCGACGCCGAGTCGTTTCCACCGAGACCAAGGGTGCCCGGCTTGAACTGGAAGCTCGCCGACAACTGCACGTCAACCTTCGGAACGACGTAGGTCGCCAGACCACGGATCTGGGTCAACCACGGTTCGGTGACGTGGCAGGAAGACAGCGGCTGCCAGACGGCGGGCACGCCGGTGAGCAGTGACTCGGGCACCTGTGCGGTGATTTCGCAGCTGTCCCTGATGCCGCGACCGGTGCTCGTGCCGCCCTGGACCACGAGCCCGTTCCGCAGGCGCGTGTTCACGTTCACGTCCACGCCGTGCCAGTACCGGTACTGGTCGCCGTAGTCGCTGGCGAACGTCGTGTAGTTAGTGGCCGCTGAGAAGTTCGTGCGCGGGTTGAACGACGTGACGCTGTAACCGCCACCATCGGGCAGCGACGCGTGGGTCGGCGCAGTGAACGTGTACTGCGCATAGTCGGCCGGAGTCGAGGCGAGGTTGTCCGTCACGAGGAAGCCCTGGAACCAACGACGGTAGTAACCGACTTCCACCGAGGTCCGCGGAAGAATTTCGTGCTGAACCGACGCACCGAACTGCCAGTCGGACGGACGAACGCCCCAGCCCTCGAGAATCGCGGGATTGATCGGCGCCGCCGACAGCGCCTGACCAAAAGCCGGCTGCTGCCATGGACCGCACTCGCCGTTGGCCGCCGGGTTCATCAGGTCGCACTGCGGGACGTAGTCGCCGTTGATGCCGAGACCGCCGCGATCGTTCCACGTGCGGTTCGTGTTGCGCGCAAAGCGCGTCGCACCGGCCGGGTTCATCAACTGATAGCGATCCTGGTTGTTCGCCGCCTGCAGATACCGTCCGAGGTTGACCTTCAGTGACGTCTTGCCGTTGCCGAAGACATCGTACGCAGCACCCATGCGTGGCGAGATGTCGTTGTATCCCGGGACGCCGACGGTGTACGGGAACGACACTGGCGCGGGACGGAACTTGTCGGTCCCATCTGCGCCCTGACCCTCAGGCGACCAGCTCCACGCACGGTCGTAACGAATCGCGCCCTGCAGTGTCAGGCGATTGACCGTCCACTGATCCTGCGCGTAGATGCCGTGATACTGGCTGCGGTCCTTGATCATGAAGTCGCCGAGCTGCATCGTCAGCTGGTTCGGCACTCCGTTCGGGATCGAGACACCGTTCACAACACCGGGACCAAACCTGTAGTTCACGCGCGTCTGGTTGTAGTGATTCAGGTTGTCCGTGCGGTTGTACGCCGCGACGTATCCGATCTTCATGCTGTGCGAACCGGTGACATAGGAGGCCGCGGCCTTCCACGTCGTCGGGTTCTGCATGTTGTTGAAGTTCCAGTCGAGCGCGCGGTAGGTGAGGTTGGCCGGCATGCTCCATGGTGTGCCGTCACCGAAGACGCCGCTCTGCGCCGCCTGCTCCTGAACCTGATTCAGATTCAGAATCGCACCCGGCTGCTCCATCCATCCCCACTTGCTGATGTAGGTCGAGACGCCGGCTTCGAGCAGCAGCCGGCTGGTGGCCGGCGAGCTCCAGGTTGCCTGCATGACGCGCTGCCACGAGTCGGCGTAACCGAATGCGCCACCTGCTGTGCCCTGAGCACCGCTCGCGGCCTCGGGCGTGATGGCGGTTGTGCCGCTCCCAACCCAGTTGTCGCCACGCGGGCGGCAATCATCAGAGTCCGTGACCATCGCTGAACCGTCGCAGGCCAGCTGGTTGTCGAAGAAGAATCCGATCTTGTTGCGCGGCGTCACCTGCGCGGTGAGACGGGCAGCAGTGACGGTTCTCGACACCGCATTACGGGCCTTGAGGTTCTGATCCGGCGAATACGCCCACGAGTTCGCGTTGCCTGCGTTCAGGTTGCCGTACATCCCGAGGATGTCGTCGTGCGAGCCGAAGTCGCGGTAGTTGGCGAAGAACCACAGCTTGTCCCGGAGGATCGGTCCACCGACCGAGGCCTGCACGTCCCAGTTCTTATAGAGCGCAGCTGCCTGGCTGAGGCCAATGGAGCGGAGATGGTCGTCGATGTTGTTGCCCTGCGACCATTCGCCGGCCGTGCTGAAGAATCCCTGACCGGCGAAACTATTGCCACCGGTCTTCGGAATGAAGTTCACCGTGGCGCCACCGACTTCGGTCTCCCCGAGACCGCCGGAGAGCGAGACCTGCATTTCCTGCGAGTTGGCCGTGTCGATGATGTAGCCGGATGCGCCGCCGCCGTTGAATGCGGAGCCTGTGCTCAAGCCATCGACGTAGGTGCGGCCTTCGTTGCCGCGTCCGCCGTGGCTGTAGAAGATGCGCATCGCGGGCATCAGGTCGATCTGGTTGCTGCCGCCCGTGACGGATGGCACCAGGAAGACCAGCGCGTTGTAGCCGCGCGTCGCCGGGAGTGCGTTGATCGTGGAGTCGTCGATGACCTGCTGCCGCCGTGTGCTCTGCACGTCGACGGTCGGCGTCTCGCCAGTCACCGTAATCGTTTCCTGCAGGTCACCGACCTTCAGGTCCTGGTTGATCGTGATGACGCCGGCGCCGGTGATTTCGACACCATCGCGCTTCACAACGGCGAATCCCGGCAGCGTGAATGTCAGGCTGTAGGTGCCGGGCAGGAGTTCCGTGAGGCGATAGCCTCCCGTGCCGTCGCTCACCGTGGAGCGAACCTTTTCGATGAGGACCGGGCTGGCGGCCTCAACCGTAACGCCCGGCAGCACCGCGCCGGAGGCGTCGCGAATCGTGCCGGTAATGGACGACTGCGCGTGAGCCAGCGATGGCATCAAGGCCATCAGCGCCATGACGGCAAGACAGCGAACGAACCTAACTCCCATGCAACTTCCTCCACTGCTGAGGGTCCACCGTGACGGAACCCGGGCCACATTGCCCCATAGAGCTAGCGCTACAGAGGCAAACAATGTGCCCTGCATAGTAGTTTCGGACTACCAATGAATCAAGCGATTCCTCCGTGAAAATCCCGGCAAATTCGGTGATTTGAATCGCGAGATACGGCTCACTGGATTCGGAGGTGCGAGGGTGCGAAGGGGCGGGGGTGCGAGGGTCCGGTCCGAGGGTGCGAAGGTCCGAGGGCGGGTCCGAACCATCGGACCCCACCCCATCGGACCGGACCGTCGCAGCTTCGTCCCGTCGCACCCCGGACCGCAAGGCGTGCCTGCCATAGCAGAGACCGCCCGCTTCGCTACAATCTCGTCTCAGATCGTCGCGACTGCGATGCCCATCACCATCTTCAAGTCCTTCGCGAGAGTCGTCTTCGTGTGCGCGCTGGTTGCGCTCGCGCCATCGTCACGCCTGGCGGCCCAGGCATCCGATCCCCGGGGCGATTTCCTGAATGCGCTCGGACAGTTCAGCCTTGCGCTCGACGGCACCTATGGCGACGAGGGGCAGCAACTCGCGCGCGCGCTCGACGCCATGGCAGCGGCGCTGTCGCAATGGGACGCGTTGATTCAAAGTCGCGAGCACGCGATGGTCGCGGACATCGCCGGCGCCGACCCGAAGCTCGCAGCGCGCATGCATCTTGCGCTCGGTGGGCTCTATCTCGAGCGGCTTCGCGTCAACGAAGCGATCAAGGAGCTCGCAGCAGCGCGTGCTGCCGACCCTGCTCGTCCGGAAGTACCTCTCCTCCAGGGGCTGGTACACGCGCAGATCACGGGGGACAGGTCCGCGACAACTGAGGCCTTGAAGGCCGCTCACGCGCTCAACCCGAACGATCCCACCCGCACCTATCTGCTGGCGCGTCACCTCATCGAGATCGATCAACGAGAGGCCGGGGTCGAGTTGTTGCGACAGGTTCAACGTTCTGCCGACCAGATCGCATCGGGTGGACCGACGGCTCCGTTCATCCGGCTGGACCTCGTGCGCGAGATTCCAGGCATCGATCCATTTCTTCCGCCGACGGCGTACGCGGCCGGCTTCGCATCAATCCTGAACAGGCGACCTCATGCAGGCCATCGCGCAACTGCGCGAGTCGTTGCGCCGCGACCCGCTGATGACGCTGACGCCTCCCGACGGAGATCCGATCGCGCGCGCCGCAGCCGCATTCAGAAGCGGTCTGGTTGACGAGGCGCGGAAGCAGCTCAATGCCGCGCTGGCGCAATCAGCCGATCGCGCCGAGGCGCATCGAATCCTCGGGATGGTCGATCTGGCAGATGGCGAGACGACGCGCGGGATCACCGAATTGCGCACAGCCGTGCGTCTCAACCCTGGCGACGAGCGGACGCGTATCGCGTTGGCCAACGCTCTCGTCGACAACGAGCAGCTCGACGAGGCGGAGCAGGCGCTCAACGACACGCTTCGCGCTCTGCCGTCGTCTGGACGGGCGCACTACCTGCTCGGCCTCACATATCGACGCCAGGGCAAGCGTCCGGACGCCATGCGCGAGCTTCAGGCTGCGCTCGCGCAAAAGCCGCTGCTCGGCGCCAACACCATCCACCAGATGATCGGAACACTCCAGCAGGACGAGCAGGATCTCGAGGCAGCCGCGATGTCGTTCGCGGCGCGCGTCGATCTCGTCCCCAACGATCACGATGCGCACCGCGATCTCGGGCGCGCGTACTACCTGCAGGGAGACGATGAGCAGGCGCGAACGGAGTTCGAGATCGCATTGCTCGTCGATCCGAGAGACGTCGACGCCCTGACCGCGCTTGGACAGCTGCACCTCCGCGAGGGACGTCCGATGGATGCTGTGGGGGCGTCGCGTCGCGCGCTCGAGATCGATCCGGGGCATCGCGAGGCGCGATACGTTCACGCCACCTCGCTCATTCGGATGGGCAACACGGACGAAGGCAGCGCGGAAATGCAGGTGTTCCAACGGCTGCAGGCCGAGGACGGCGAAGCACGCGCGCGCACATTCGAGCTGGGACGTCTGCGGCGCGAGGCATCGGTGTCACGCGCGGCGGGCGACTACGGCAACGCCGTCGTGCTACTGCGACGCGCGCTCGTCCTCGAGCCGCGCGCACCGGCGTCGCACCTCGACCTCGGGGTGGCGCTTCTCGAAGGCGGTCAGGCGGCCGAGGCCATCGAGCGACTCAATACCGCGGCCGCGCTCAACGCGCCTCTCGACGTCCATCGTCAGCTCGCGAAGGCGTACGCCGCGCTGGGCCGGAAAGACGAGAGCGCGAAGGAGCAGGCCACCTACGAGCGACTGCGCCGCGAGTCGATCAGCAAAACGGGCAGGGTTCGGTGAAACGTGGCGTGCTCATTGCGCTATGCCTCGCAGCCATGGTGCGAGTGGCGTCGGGCCAACGCGGGACGAACACCGCGGCTTCGTCGGATGCACCGCCGCAGTTCACGAACGTCGCATCGGAGATTGGTATCGGCTTTCGCCACGTCAACGGCGGCACGCCCGATCGCCACCTGCTCGAAATCATGGGCAGCGGCGGCCTCTTCTTCGATTACGACGGGGACGGATGGGTGGACCTGTTCCTCGTCGACGGCGGATCGCTCGTCGATCCCAAGGTGGATGCCACGGCGCGCGATCGTCTTTACAAGAACCGAGGCGACGGGACGTTCCAGGATGTATCGGCGTCCTCCGGCATCACGCACGCCGCATACGGCATGGGCGCCTGCGCCGCTGACTACGACAACGATGGCTGGACCGACCTCTACGTGACGAGCGTCGGACCGAATCGGCTCTATCACAACGACGGCGGCAAGCGCTTCAGCGACGTCACGGCCCGAGGCGGCGTTGCGGGAGCACCGGTCTTCAGCACGAGCTGCGCATTCGTTGACATCGATCGCGATAACGATGTCGATCTCTTCGTCGTCAACTACGTCGACGCGCGGATCGACAACAACGCCTACTGTGGCGATGCGGCGAAGAAGATCCGCATCTACTGTCACCCGCTCAACTTCCAGCCGCTGCAGGACGTGCTCTATCGCAACAATGGCAACGGCACATTTACCGACGTCTCAAAAGAGGCGGGCGTCACGCAGCGCGGCAACGGCCTCGGCGTGGTCAGCGGCGACTATGACGATGACGGGTTGGTGGACGTCTTCGTGGCCAACGACACGACGCCGAACTTTCTGTTTCACAACGAGGGGCGAGGCACGTTCAAGGAGGTGGCGCTGCCCTCGGGAGTCGCAGTCGCCAGCGACGGGCGGCCGCGCGCGGGCATGGGCACGGACTTCGGCGACTACGACGGTGACGGCGACCTCGATCTGTTCGTGACGAATCATGAACTCGAAGCGCACACGCTGTTCCGCAATCTCGGAAAGGGGCTCTTCGAGGACGCGACCTTCACGAGCGGCGTCGGGCCGCCCACGCTCCCCTTCGTCGGCTTCGGCGCCGGATTCCTTGACGCCGACAACGACGGCGATCTCGATCTGGCGATCGTCAACGGTCACGTCATGAACACCCCGAGTCACTTTCGGCCGGGCGCGAAAGAAGCGCAGCGCAATCTGCTGCTGCGAAATGACGGCGGTCGATTCAGGGACGTGAGCCGCCTGGCTGGCCCGGGCTTCGCGATCGAGAACATCAGCCGCACGCTGGCAGCCGCGGACGTCGACAACGACGGCGATCTCGACCTGCTCGTCACCAATAACGCCGCAGCGCCGGACCTGCTGCGCAATCAGCGGCGCGGCTGGCACCAATTCGCTACTCGTGCGCCTGACAGGGACTCGGAGCAATCGCGATGCGATCGGTGCGCGGCTACGGATTACCGCCGGAGGCAGGACGCAGATGAGAGAGGTAAAGGCGGGATCGAGCTATCTCGGTCAGCACGATCTCCGCGTGCACTTCGGTCTGGCGCAGGCAACTACGATCGATCGTCTCGAGATCCGCTGGCCGAATGGTCAGATGGAAACCGTGCCGAGTGTCGGTGTGAATCAGATCGTGACGATCACCGAGGGAAGGGCGTGACGGGTAGCGTGGCGATGAAGAAGTAGCTGGGTAGCTGGGTAGCTGGGTTTGCTGGGTAGCCGGGTTGGGCTGGTAGCGGGGGAATCCCCAGCCACCTAGTAACCCAGCAACCTAGCTACCGATTAGAAATCGAACGTCACGTTGAAGCGGACGAAGCGCGGACTCATGACCGCCGTCGGGCCGCAGCCAGGTGCGCCGTCGGTCCGAAGGCCTGATTGAACGCCGTGCCGGTGTTGTCGTTGAACAGGTTGTAGAGGTCCAGTCCCGACGTTGGTCCGCGTGCGGCCGAACCGCAGCATCTTGGTCAAAGCGGAAATCGACCGTGTTGATGCGCGGCCCGATACACCTCGCCCGGGCAGCACGAGGTTGACGCTCTGGGTGGCCGCGCCGCCCGGCAGCGGCCGGCCGATTGCCGCCTGCACCTGCGCCGAGGTCACGTCGTAGTTGGCATTCAGCGACAGCCCGTTGGTGGCCACCGCGTTCTGGTCGGTCTGCGGCTCGCGTGTTGGCCACCGAGCGCCAGATCGCGCTGACGCTGCACGTCGATCTTCGGGATCGTGTAGCTGACGAGCCCGCGGAACGTTCGTCTGCCACGACTCGTTCACCGCGCACGCGTCGATCTGGTCGCTGGGCGGCGCCGAAGCCCGCACCGCAGCGTGGCTTCCGGCAGCTCCGCCTCGACCTCGCACGTGTCGCGGATGCCGCGGCCGGTGGTGCGCGCCGCCCTGGATCACGAGGCCGTTGGCCAGGCGCGCGTTGACGTCGTAGTCGAAGCCGTGCCAGTAGTAGGTGACGTCACCGTAGTCCTTGGCGAACGTGAAGTAGTTGTCCACGGCGCCGAACTTGTTTTCCTTCACCACATAGAACGACACCGGGTAGCCGCCGCCGTCGGGCAGATCGGGGTGCCGGGGCGCGGTCAGCGTGACCGTGTCGAAGTCGCTCGGTCCGACCGCGCGGTTGTCGGTGTAGTAGAAGTTGCCCCACGATGCGGCGGTTGTAGCCGACGTCGGCCGACACGCGCGGCAGCATCTCCTGCTGCAGCGACACGGCCATCTGCCAGTCGTACGGCCGCGACCCCCAGCCTTCGAGCACCTCCGGGTTGACCGTCGTGCCGCTCGACTGGCCTTGCCGAAGTTGCCGTTGGCCCACGGCCGCACTCGCCGTTGGCGGCCGAGTTGTTGCAGGTTGCAATCGGCCACGTAGTCGCCGTCGGCGTCGAACCAGCTCGGTCCGTCGTCTGCGCGAACGTGACGGCGGGTTGCCGGATGTGAACACGCTCTCGTTGTTGGCTGGCTGCAGGTACTTGCTGAAGCTCGTCTTGAACGAGGTCTTGCCGTTGCCGAAGACGTCGTAGGCCAGCGCCCAGGCGCGGCGTGATGTCGTGGAAGCCTTTCACGCCGACTCGTAGCTCCGGGAACAGGATCGGGGCAGCGTTGTAGCGCGACGGCGCCAGTGATGCCGTTCTCGCCCTCGGGGAACCAGCTCCAGCGCGTGCTCGTAGCGCAGCGCGCCCTGCAGCGTCACCCGCTTCTTCGTCCACTGATCCTGGACGTAGAAGCGCGTCGATAGCGCGTCGCGGTTGCTCTGCATCGCTGGGGCGATGATCCGCTGCGTCAGCGAGATCGGGAAGCCGTCGAAGAACAGATAGTTCTGGATGCCCGGACGTCCACCGAGTAGTCGGTGTCTGCTTCTCGATCGGGTAAGCCGGCCTGATAGCCGACCTTGAGGTTGTGCGCGCCGGTGACGTACGAGAGCCGAGGCCCGCCACACGTTGTGCTGCTGGTCGATGCCCGTGCAGATGTTGCCGAAGAAGCTCCACGGCGCGCGGTAGGCGTAGAAGGGCAGCGGCATGCCGCGCGCCCGGGATGCGGCACCAGCTCGACGACCGGGATGAAGTCCATCAGCGCGCCCGCCGGCTCCTGGCCGCCCCACCGGCTGTTGAACGACGACACGCCGGCTTCGAGCAGCAGCTTGTTGGTGAGCGGCGAGCTCCAGCTGACCCTGCACGATCTTCTCGCGGTCGTCCCACACGTTGCCCGACTCGGGCGAGCCGGAGTTGAAGCCGCCGTTGAGCGCAATCCAGTCGTCGCCGCGGTCGCGGCACTGCTCGCCGCCCTTCTCGTAGGACGAGCCCGTGCAGTTGTGCTGGTAGTCGTAGTAGAAGCCGAACTTGTTGCGCGGCGTCAGCTGGTCGGTGAGCCGGATGGCGCCGATCTTCTTGTCGTTGGCGTTGCGCACCTTCAGGCTGCGGTCCTCGACGTAGCTCCACGCGTTCGGATCGCCGGCGTTCTCGTTGCCGTACTGCCGGGCGACGTCGGTGTGGCTGCCGAACGTGCGCAGCTGCCCGTAGAACCACAGGCGGTCGCTGCACGATCGGGCCGCCCATCGAGAAGCTGGCAGTCCCAGTTCTTGATCAGCCCGGGCACCTCGGCGAAGCCGTAGCTGCGACAGCTCGTCGTCGAGGTTGTCGCCCTGCGACCACTCGCCGGCGGTGCTGCTAGAAGGCGCTGCCGCTGAAGATGTTGCCGCCCGTCTTGGGAACCATGTTGAAGGCCGGGCCGCCGCGATCGACTTCGCCGAGGCCGCCGGTCGACCGTCACCTGGATTTCGGCGGCGTTCGCGTGTCGTAGCCGAACTGGCGACGCCGCCGCCGTTGAACGCCGAGCCGACGTTCATGCCGTCGATCTGCACCGTGCCTTCGTTGCCGCGGCCGCCGTGCGCGGTGAAGAACACCATCGTGGGGTTGGCGCCGTTGTCGAGGCTGGTTGTTCTGGATGCCGGGCACCGCCGCGAGCAGGTTGCCGTAGCCGCGTGAGGCTGGCAGCGCCGTGATCACCGAGTCGTCGAGCACCGTCTGCTTGCTGGTGCTGCTCTGCACGTCCACCACCGGCGTTTCACCCGTCACGGTGATCGTTTCCTGCATGCCCGCCGACCCGCATGTCGGCGTTGATGGTGATGACGGCGCCGCCGCCGCTGACCTCGACGCCGTCGCGCTTGACGGTCGCGAAGCCGGTCAGCGTGAACGTCACGTTGTACGAGCCCGGCGGAAGATCGGTCAAGCGATACTGGCCGGTGCCGTCGGTGACCGTCGTGCGGACTTTCTCAATCAGCGCGGGACTCGCGGCCTCGACCGACACACCCGGCAGCACGGCCGCCGGACGCATCCCGCACAGTACCGGTCAGTTCTTGAGCCTGTCCAAGAACCGGGAATAGAACGATGGCCCCCACCACGAGAATCCTGGCGAGATGACGCATACACGCTCCTCGGTTGACTGCCATATCAGGAACAACGGCCAAAACACGAAGGGCCGGCCCTTTCGGACCGGCCCCCGGTTTCAAACTGCCTACTGTGAACCGCGAACTGCCTACTGCCTACTGCCTACTCTAAAAGTCGAACGTCACGTTGAAGCGCGCGAAGCGCGGATTCAACACGGCCGTCGGGCGCATCCAGGTCGCGCCATCCGCACCGAACCCCTGGTTGAAGGCCGTGCCGACGTTCGATTGAACATGTTGTAGAGGTCGATCCCGATGTTGGTTCGAGTCCCGCCGAACCGCAGGATCTTGCCGAACCGCATGTCCACCGAGTTCACCCGATCCGCGAACAGCGATGAGTTTGGGACCAGATTGACACTCTGCGTCGTCACTCCGGGCGCAAACGGCGTCTGGCCGTTGGCGGCGAGAATCGCCGGCGTCACGGTGTAGTTCGCCGCAATTCCCACGCCGTTCGTGGCCACACCCGTTTCGATCGTCAACGGTTCCGTGTTGGCCTGCGAGCGGAGAATGCCGCTGATCAGGACGTCGATCTTGGGGATCGTGTACGTCACCAGGCCGCGCCAGTTCATCTGCCACTCCTCATCGATCTTGCACGCGCTCACCGGCTGCGTCACAGGAGGGATCCCTACCGGTCAACTCGGGCAGCGCCGCCCACACGTCGCAGAGGTCTCGGTGCCCGGCGCCCGTGCTGAAGCCACCCTGCAGGACCAGGCCGTTGGTCATGCGCGAGTTGGCCGTGAAGTCGATCCCCTGCCAGTAGTACGTCTCGTCGCCGAAATCGCGCTGGAACGTACGGTAGTTGCTCGTCGCGCCAATCGGGTTGTTGCCGTTCCGCTTGAGGTACGTGAGCGGCTGTCCGGTGGTGGGCAGCGGTGCGTTCGGGTTGGCGGACGCCGGCGCCGTGATCGTGAACTGATCGAAATCGGACGGTCCGAGCGCCTGGTTGTCCGTGACGTAGAAGTTGCTCCACCACCGGCGGTTGAACGCGACGTCCACCGAGAGGCGCGGCATGATCTCCTGCTGCACCGCCACACCGAACTGCCAGTCGAACGGCCGGTTGCCCCACCCGTGCATGATCTCCGGGTTGACGCGCGTCGTGTTGAACGGGTTCCCGAAATTGAGGTTCTGCCACGGGCCGCACTCGCCGTTGGCGGCCGAGTTTTCCAGCACGCATTGCGGGACGCGGTCGCCGGTGTCGGTCCATGTCCGCGTCGTCATGTTCTGCAGCGTCACGCCCGGATTGGCCTGAATGAAGTTGCTTTCGTTGTTCGCCGGCTGGAGATACTTGCTGTAGTTCACCTTCAGCGCAGTCTTGCCGTTGCCGAAGACGTCGTACGCCACACCCATGCGCGGGGTGATGTCGTGGTAGCCCGTGACGCCCTCCGATTCCGGGAAGACGAAGCCATTCGGCAGGAAACGCGAGCCCGTGAGCGCGCCGTTCTCGCCTCCCGGAGTACCAGCTCCACGCATGCTCGTATCGAATCCCGCCTTGCACCGTGAAGCGATTCACCGTCCACTGATCCTGGACGTAGATCGCGTCGAAGCGCGTGCGGTTGCTGAACTGGCTGGGGATGTACTGCGTGAGGGTCGACGGTGCACCGCCAAAGAAGGTGTAGCTGATCATGTTCGGGTTGCCGATCGTGAACTGCTTCTGCACCTGATAGGCGGCCTGATATCCGACTTTCGTGCTGTGCGAGCCGCTCACAAGCGACGCGGACGCGCGCCACACGTTGTGCTGCTGGTCGTTGCCGAGCGGATTCGCCGTCGAGCGGTAGGTGAAGAACGGAACCGGAATGTCGTTCGCAGGCGAGTCGATGAGCTCGGTAATCGACACGATGCTCTGGTCCGCGCCGGCTCCGGGATAGAGGCCCCAACGGCTGTTGAACGAGGACAGCCCGGCTTCGAGCAGCAGGCGATTGGTCACCGGCGAAGACCACGTGGCCTGGACGATCTTCTCGCGGTCGTCCCACACCTGGTTGCCCGCTTCAGGTGAGTTCGCCCCGAACCCACCGATGGCGCCAAGCGCAACCCAGTCGTCTCCGCGGTCGCGGCACTGATCTGCGCCCTGTTGGTATGCGCCGCCGCTGCAGTTCTTCTGGTAGTCGTAGTAGAAGCCGAGCTTGTTTCGGGGCGTCAGCTGACCTGTGAAGCGCGTCGCGCCGATCAACTTGGAGTTGGCATTGCGCGCCTGGAAGCTACGGTCCTCGGCGTAGGTAAACGCATTCGGGTTCCCGGCGTTCGCGTTGCCATAGAGGCCCGGAACCTGGCTCGCCGTACCGAAGGTCCGCGCGTTGGCGAAGAACCACAGCTTGTCGCGCACGATCGGGCCGCCGAGCGCGAAGTTGGTGTCGTAGTTCTTGATGAGACCCGGCACCTCGGTGATGCCGTAGCTCCGCAACTCGTCGTCCAGGTTGCTCGACTGCGCCCACTCGCCGGCGTAGCTGAGGAAGTAGGTGCCGCTGAAGTTGTTGCCGCCGGTGCGCGGAATCATGTTGAACGCCGGGCCGCCGCGATCGGTTTCACCGAGGCCGCCCGCGATGGTGATCTGAATTTCCTGCGCGTTCGCCGTGTCGTAGCCGAAGCCGGCCACGCCGCCACCGTTGAACGCCGAGCCGACGTTCATGCCGTCGATCTGCAACCGTGCCCTCATTGCCGCGGCCGCCGCGCGCGGTGAAGAAGTTCATCACCGGGTTCGCGCCGGAGTTGAGACCGGTCGCCTGAATGCCCGGCACCGTCGCGAGGATGTTGCCGTATCCGCGCGAAGCCGGAATGGCCGCGATGACCTCGTTGTCGATCACCTTCTGCGTGCGCGTGCTCGTCTGCACATCGACCACCGGCGTCTCGCCGGTCACGGTGATGGTTTCCTGCACGCCGCCAACGCGCATGTCGGCGTTGATCGTGATGATGGCAGTGGCCGCTGACCTCGACGCCCTCGCGGAGCACGGTCGTGAAGCCAGGCAGCGTGAAGGTCAGGTTGTACGTACCCGGGAGTGAGATCCAGGATGCGGTACTGACCTGTGCCGTCCGATACGGTCGTGCGGACCTTTTCAATCAACGCCGGGCTCGCCGCTTCTACGGTCACACCGGGAAGCACGGCACCCGAGGCGTCTCGGACGGTGCCCGCCAGCGACTGGGCGTGCGCGAGGCTGGGAGTCAGAACGACGACGGCCGCAAGAAGCGCGGCCTTCGCGACATGGCGCATACGATTTCCTCCACTCACAACTTGGTTACGAAGTTTCCCGGAGGGTCAAATTTCGCTCAAAGGTCGCGGCACTCTAGCACTTCCATACTAGAGAGGACCCGACTTTTGGATTCACGTCATCAATACGCTGGTGACATGAAAGAGCGCTCACGGGCTCGGAGCTCGACTACTTAAAGCAATTAGCCAGCCGTGGTTAACCCAATTGTGAAGTGAATCAAATCAATCACTTACGGGCAGCACGACTGCGCCACTCCAAAACTGCGAAAGGCAGTTATTCGGATTGTTGGATCTGGCTCGTTAGTGGTTGGTGGATAGTGGATGGTAGGCTGGTGGTATGCGGGAGCGTGGGCCGGGTCCTGTTGTGCGGACTCCCGACTCGCCCAACTCGCCAAGATCCAACTCCCAAAACAGCGTCTGGGAATTGGGGCGCTTGGAAGTTGGCAGTTCGGTTGTGCTTACGCCCAGCGGAAGCCGTGCTTGGAGAGCGGCAGCGACCGCACCCGCGTGCCGGTCACGGCGAAGATCGCGTTGGCAACGGCCGGGAGGGCCGGCGGCAACGACGGTTCGCCGAGACCGGTCGGCGGATTGTTCGACTTGATCCAGTGCAACTCGACCTGCCGGCGCCTGCGCCATGCGCAGCAGCGGCACGTTGTTGAAGTTGCTCTCCACGGCCGCGCCGCCCTTGAACGTGACCTCCTGCATCATGTGGCTGATGCCCTCGACCACGCCGCCCTGCACCAGATTCTCCGCGTGCATCGGGTTGATGATCTGACTCCCGATGTCGGCGGCCACCCACACCTTGTTGACCTTCACGCGTTTGAGGTTGTCGACCGAGACCTCCGCCACCTCCGCGAAGTAGCCGCGGTGGCTGTACTGGAACGCCACGCCGAGCCCGGTGCCCTGCGGCCGCTTTCCGCGTCCATTCCGCCTTCTCGGCCACCAGCTTCAGACACGCCGTCATGCGCGCGGCGTCAAAGCCGTCCCCACCCTTCTCGGGTGCCGGATACGCCTGCGACGCGAGCAGATCGAGGCGGAACTGCACCTGGTCCTTCCCTGCGGCCTGCGCCAGTTCGTCGATGAACCCCTGGAACACATACGAGTAGGCGTGACTGCCGGGCGCGCGCAGCGCGCCAGTCGGCACGCCGAGCGGCATCTTCGAGTCGCCGAAGTCGAAGTTCTGGACGAAGAGCGCCGGGAACTGGATCCCCGGAATGTTCGCCGCCTGCGCGTACCTCTCGCCTTCCCCGAAGGTCACGAAGTGATTGCGCCACGCGATGAGCTTCCCGCTCGCATCGACACCACCTTTCAGGTAGTGATAGCCGCCGGGCCGATACATCTCGTGCCGCATGTCGTCTTCGCGCGTCCACAACAACTTGATCGGGACGCCCGGGACCTGCTTCGCGATCGCCGACGCTTCCGCGACGTAGTCGTTGGTGAGCCGACGGCCGAAGCCGCCGCCGGCCTTCATCATGTGCAGCGTGACGTCGGGATCCTTGATGCCCGCCGCGCGCGCGGCCACACCGACACCACCCTGCGGCGTCTGACTCGGCGCCCACACCTCCAGCTTTCCGTCCTTGAACTGCGCGACGCAATTCTCGGGCTCGAGCGGCGAGTGCGGGATGAACGGATACATGTAGGCGGCCTCGACGACCTTCGCCGCGCCGGCAAACGCCTTGTCGACGTCGCCGTCGGTGCGCAGCTTGTTCGAGTACGCGCCCTTGCCGAGTTCATCCGCCTTGGCCTGGAACCCGACGGTGCTCTGCGATGACGTCGGGTGCTCCGCCCACGTGACCTTGAGCTGTTTCCGCGCCGACTGCGCCAGCCACCAGCTGTCGGCCACGATGGCAACGCCGCCGACCAGCTCCTGCAGGTTGGTGCCGCCTTCGACGACGAACGCGTGCTTCACGCCCGGAAGCTTCTTGATGTCGTCGACGTTCGCCGTGGCGACCTTCGCACCGAACACCGGCGCCTTTTCGTACACGGCGTAGAGCATTCCGGGCAGCGTGAAGTCGATGCTGAACACCGGCTTGCCCATCGTGATCGCGGCCGTGTCCAGACCCTTCTGCCTCGTCCCGATGATGCGATAGTCCTTCGGGTCCTTCAGCTTGACCGTCGTCAGCACCGGCACCGGCATCTTCGCCGCGTCGGCGGCGAACTCGCCGTAGCCCGCCGAGCGATTGCTCGCGCTGTGCGTCACGCGGCCCGAGCGCGTCGTCAATTCGCCAGCCGGAACGCTCCACTTCTGCGCGGCCGCGGCGAGGACCATCTGACGGCACGCAGCGCCGACCTGGCGGAGCGGATCCCAGTTCATCGGCGTCGAGAGACTGCCGCCGGCGAACTGCGCGCCGAACTTGCTGCCGTCGACCGCGGCCTGCTCGACCTTCACGCTGCTCCAGTCGACGTCGAGCTCGTCGGCGATGATCATCGGGAGCATGTTCTTCACGCCCTGCCCGATCTCAGGGTTCTTGTTCATGATGGTGACGGTGCCGTCGGCGCCGATCTTCACGAACGCCAGGGCATCGAAGGTCGCGGGCGGCGGCCCCTGCGCCAGCAGTTCCGCCGGATCGAGGTGCAGCGCCAGCATCATGCCGCCACCGGCGACGGCGCTGACACGCAGGAATGAACGTCGATCGAGAAGTATCGCGGTCACAGCGTCCTCCTTTACTGCTGCGCCGGCGCCCTGCGCCGTCGACGTCGAGCGCTGATTCGCCCAACGACGCGGCCCGGTGAATGGCCTCGCGGATGCGCACGTAGGTTCCGCAGCGACAGAGGTTGCCGTTCATCGCGGTGTTGATCTCCGCGTCGGTCGGCACCGGCTTCTGCGCGAGGAGCGCCGCCGCCGACATGATCTGGCCGGCCTGGCAGTAGCCGCACTGCGGCACGTCGATCTCCTGCCACGCGATCTGCACTGGGTGCGAGCCGTCCGGACGACAGACCTTCGATGGTGGTGATGCGGCCGCTGGCCTTCGAGACCGGCGTCTGGCACGACGCTGGGCGCGTCCGCCGATCTGCACGGTGCAGGCGCCGCACTGGCCGATGCCGCAGCCAAACTTGGTGCCTTTGAAGTTCAGGACGTCTCTGAGAACCCAGAGCAGGGGCATGTCGGCCGGGACATCGACCGTCGAGGTCTTCCCGTTGACGTTCAGTGTGAAAGCCATGCGTTTAACTCTCTAGAAGTATGGGAAATCGGATGGTCAGACTCGGCCAGAACCGTAACGCTCGGCAGTATTAGACAGGGAGTATCGGCCGAATGCAAGCCCAATCAGAGGTCTAATCCGAGCTCGTATTGTCGCTAGCTCGGGGTTTACGGGGCCATACAATTGATCACAACAATTCTTCGCCGAGATGCGTCGTCTGGCCCTGTCCTCGCGGTTCTCGCACTCGATCTCGGCGGGAGACGCGCGCGCAGATCCAGCCGACGGAAGCGCTCCCCGCGCCCTCCGCCGTTCTGCGGATTGGCTCGTCGCCCTGCGGCAGGAAGCGCGCGACCGCGGATTCAGCGATGCCCTCCTGAAGCAGACGCTCGCAGGCCTCGAACCGCTCGAGCGCGTCGTCCAGAGCGACCGCTCGCAGGCGGAGCTGAATCCTGGATTCGCGCGGTATCTGTCTACCCGGCTCACGCCAGCGATGATTCGCCGCGGGAAGGAGATGGCCAGTCAACACAAACCGGTCCTCGGCCAGGTCGAGCAGAAGTACGACGTGCAGCGTCGCTTCCTGCTGGCGCTCTGGGGAATGGAGACACGCTACGGCCGTGTCACGGGAAACACCCCGGTGTTTCAGGCGCTCGCCACGCTCGCATGGGAGCCGCGACGCGCCACCTATTTCCGCGGCGAGCTGTTCAACGCGCTGACGATGGTCCAGCGCGGACACATCGAGGCGCGCATCGATGACCGGATCGTGGGCGGGCGCGATGGGCCAGACGCAGTTCATGCCGTCGAGTTATCTGACCTACGCCGTGGACTTCGACGGCGACGGCCGTCGCGACATCTGGAAGTCCACCGGCGACGCGCTCGGGTCGATCGCGAACTATCTCAAGGGATTCGGCTGGAATGGTGACGAAACCTGGGGCCGCGAGGTCAAGGTGAGCGCTGCCGTGCGCAAGGAGATCGCACGCACAATTCCCAAGCGCACCGAAGGCTGCTATGCCGTCCGCAACATGACCGAGCGTCGTCCGCTCGGCGGAATGGCAGAAGCTGGGCGTGCGGCTCACGGACGGCAGTGCGCTGCCGCGCGCGGCGATACGCGCTGGTCTCGTCGACGTCGGCGAGCGCACGTTCCTCGTCTACCCGAACTACGACGCGATCCTCGGCTACAACTGCGCGCACTACTACGCGCTCACGGTTGCCTTGTTGTCGGACAGGCTACGATAACGAAGCCTGTCAACTTCCAACTCCCAATTCCCAACTCCCAAACGGTTGGAAGTTGGGAGTTGGAATTTGGGATTTAATACCTTCAGGAAAGAGAGCGCCATGTCCAGCACCCCGTACGAAAGCGCCACCTTCTGCTTCGACTCTACGAGCTTCGCCGCGAGCAGACGATGCGCGAAGCGCGCAACTGGTTCGCGCGCGAGTTCAATCCCAACTCCATCGAGGACGTGATGGCAGCGCTGATGGGGCCGAACAGCGGCCACTTCCGCATGGTGACCAGCTATTGGGACATGGCGGCGTCGTTCGTGCTGAACGGCGCGATCGACGAGCAGATGTTCAACGATGCCAACGGCGAGCAGATCGGGGTCTTTGCGAAGATGGAGCCGTTCCTGCGCGAGTACCGCAATCGCATGGGCAACCAGCGCTACCTCAGTCAGCTCGAGCAGATGGTGATGCGGCGTCCCGGTGCGAAGGAGCAACTCGCGGGAATCCGCGAGTGGTTCCAGCAGCGCGCGGCAACGACGACACAACGCGCCTGACGTCAATTCCCAAATTCCAACTTCCAACTCCCAAACCGAACCTGCGAACGTTGAACCGTTGGCAGTTGGGGCCTTGGGAGTTGGGAGTTAACAGGCCGCTCACGCTTTGACGAGCGGATTGCCAGAAGCCTCCCACGCTGCCAGCCCGCCAGCCAGCTCGGTCACATTCGTGAATCCCTCGCGCTGAAGGAGGCTCGCGGCGGTCGATGACCGATAGCCGCCTGCGCAGTGAACGAGCATGCGGCGTCTCCCTCGGCATGCCGCGAGTGTCCTCGACCAGACGCTGCAGCGGAATGTGCGTGCTGTTTGCGATCGACTTCGCGGCACGCTCCCCTGCCGCTCGCACGTCGATCACCTTGAGCGCCTCGTTCGACGCGATCTGCTCCGCCGCCCGCTCCGGGCTGACGCGCAGCGTCTCAGTAACAACCTCCGAGCGGCCCGCGGCGCTCGCCATGCCGCCATCGAGATATCCGATGACGTGGTCGAACCCGATGCGGCCCAGGCGCAGTGCCGACTCACGTTCGGCGCCAGGGTCTGCAACGACGACGATCGGACGTTCGCGATCGAGCAGGCTGCCGGCCCACGTCGCGTACTGTCCCCCGAGGCCGATGTTGATGGCCCCTTTGCAGGTGCGCCGCCGCGAACTCGCCGGCCTCGCGCGTATCGAGCAGCTGCACGCCGTGCCGCTGCAGCTCGAGGCAGTCGTCGAGCGACAGCGGCCGCAGCTCCCAGGTGAGCGCTTCGCTGAGCGTCTGCCGTTTGCGGCTGTTCAGCACGGCGTCGTAGGTGAAATACGAAGGCGCGTCCGGCTGATCCGCGGTGACCAGCTCGATGAAGGCCTCCTTGCTCAGCGGCTGAAGCGCATAGTTCGTCTTGCGCTGTTCGCCGATCGTCGAAACCGTCTCTTTGGAGAGCGCCTTCCCGCACAACGAGCCTGCGCCATGCGCCGGATACACGAGGCTCGAGTCCGGCAGCGCGAGCAGCTTGCCGTGCAGCGAGTCGTAGAGCAGGCCGCCCAGATCGTTGGCCGACCATCCGAGCGCCGCACGCAAATCGGGCCGGCCGACATCGCCGACGAACAGCGTGTCGCCGGTCAGAACGGCATGCGGCACCGAGTCGCTCACGGCACGGTCGAACACGAGGATCGAGATCGATTCTGGCGTGTGCCCGGGTGTCTCGAGGGCAGCCAGTCGCACCCCTCCGAACTCGATGCTGTCGCCGTCTCCGAATGGTGTGAACGGATACTCCGCCTGCGCCGAGCGACCCAGGTGAATCGTCGCACCCGTCTGCTCGTGCAGCTCGAGATGACCGGCGATGAAGTCGGCGTGAAAGTGCGTGAGGATGACGTGACGGATCGACAGACCGCGTTCGGCGGCAAACGACAGATATTGATCGACGTCACGCTGCGGATCGACGACAGCAGCCGTTGCCGACTGTCTCGTCGCCGATCAGATACGACGCGTGCGCGAGGCAGTTCAGATAGAACTGGTGGAGCACCATGCTTGTTGTGAACAGTATGCAGTAAGCGGTAGGCAGTTTGCTCCGCCTACCGCCTACTGCCTACTCACAAGCTCGCAGTTAGTCTCCCCCCAGCCCCACTGACGCACCAACTCGAATCGTAGCCGGCAGCGACGGGAAGCCAAACGCGGCCGCATAGTCCTCGTTGAACATGTTGTCGATCGTCGTGTAGACGCGGAATCGCGGATGCAGGCGATAGGACGCGCTGACGTCGATCTTCTGATAGGCGGGATCGAGATCCTTGATTCGGCAGCAACAGCGAGTTGCCGAAGAAGCCGTCGCTCAGGAACGTGCTGTCGTCTCGCCTGCCCGCGAAATAGCCGGACAGGGCGACGTCGAACGGACCCGTCGTGTAGCCGACGAACAGCGTGCCCGAGTTGGCGGGACGCCGGAACGGCCGTGCACCGACGAGTGGCGAAAAGGCGCCAATCGGGATCGTCGGGAAATGCCGGATTGAACACCGCGCTTCGGCCGAACGCTTCGGTCACTTCGGCGTCGAGGAACGTGTACGACGCACCGAAGCGGAAGCCCGCACCGATCGCCGCGTCCGCCGACAGCTCGACGCCCTGCGCGTCGAACGACGCCGAATTGATGTACGCGCCGAAATCCGTCGCCGCGGCCACGTCGGGCGGCACACCCGCGGCCACCAGTTGCGTCCGGCTCAGGAACTCGAGCAGGTTCTCGAACGTGTTGTTGAAGTAGCCGACCCTCGCGCGGAAGCGGCTCGCGGCGAACGCCTGCTCGAGGCCGACGTCGAAGCCGCGGCTCTTTTCCGGACCGAGCGGGTCGACGCTCGCGCCGGCCGGGGTTCCGTTGACGCAGCGCGTAGCAGCGAGTTCTGCCCCTGATAGACGCTCGGCGCCTTGATGCCCTTGCCCGACGTTCAGCGTCACCTTCGTCTCACCCACCTGCTCGTTGGAAGGATTACGCAGGTACGCCGCCACCGACAGCCGTGGCGTGTAGGCGGTCTCGAACACCTCGTTGTGCTCCACGCCGATACCGGCGCTGATGTAGACGCGGTTCGCCAGCGTTGCGCGTCCCTCGACGAACGCGCCGCCGTTGTTGCGGGTGTCCGACGGGTCGGCATCGGGATCGCTGTAGCCGGCCTCGTGCTCGAAGCGGCCGCCCGCCGAAATCGCCAGGTCGCGCGTCCCTGGAACGTCGCCTGACCGAACAGCGATTGGCGCGCCGTACGCGACGGGAACGAACCTGGGTATACGTGCCGCCGTAGTCGAGAATGCCCTGCCCGGTCACCGTTCGGCCTTCTGCATCCTTCGAGCGTCACGGTCTGACCCAGGTAGTTCGCGCCGAAGCCAAACGGATCGAATGGAATCCCTGACGGCGTCGGGTTCGTGTAGAGCGATTCCTGGTTGGTCGATCCGAACCGCACTGTGGTCTGCCACCGCGGGCTGATCTGCGAATCAGCCGCCAGGCTGATGTACGTCTGATTGGTGTCGGACACCGAGTCGTCGGCGATCTGATACAGGTCGAAGCCGTTCGCGCTGCCGTAGCGGCCGTCGAGATAGCGAACGGTTCCATACACGTTGGTCCCGTTGCCGACGGCGACACCGAAACGGCCCGCGTAGGTGCCGTTTCGATAGCCGTTGTTGGGCACGTCGTTGTCGGTCGTGTAATACGAGTACTGCGAGAAGTAGTCGAACCGCTTGTAGGCGCCGCCGAACGACAGCGCGTTGTTGAACGTGCCGAGATTGCCGCCGTCGATCATGTAATCGAGCGCCGGCACGCGCGACGTCCCGCGCCGCGTGCTGATGTTGACCACGCCGGTCAGCGCGTCGCTGCCGTAGATCACGCTGTTGGTCTGACGCAGCACTTCGATCCGCTCGACGCTCGCGAGCGTGAGCTGCGAGAAGTCGAACCCGCCGCCGATGTCGTTGGCAGGAATCCCGTCGATGAGGACCTTGGTGAAGTTCGATTCGCCGCCGCGCAGGAACAGCGACGTGGCGCCGCCACGCTGACCGACCTGTACGATCTGCGCCGCCGGGACCAGACGCAACGCCTCGAGCACGTCGAGCTTGTTGATCGACTTCGAGCGTCTCCTCGTCGATCACCGTCACCGGCGCGCCGGTTCGCGCCTGCAGTTGCTCGGTGGCGCCGGCAGTAACCACCACCTCCTGCTGCAGCGGACCGATCTCGAGCGCAACCTCGATGATGATGCGCCCACCCTGACCGACGAACACAGCCTCGCTCGTCTTCGACTGAAAGCCAGGCATGCTCGCCTGCACCTGATAGCGGTCGGGCGCAAGGCCCGTGAATGAAAACGCGCCGTCGCTCCCGCTCTTGCCGTCCTGAACCTTCTGTCCCTCACGCAGCAGCGTGACGGTCGCCCCCGCCAGGCGTGCGCCCAGCGAGTCCACGACTGTGCCGGTCAACACCGCCTGAGTCTGCGCGGCGGCATGCACCTGCGCGGCCGACAGCACGGCAAGGATCACCAACACCACTCGGATCGATTCGCGTCACTGAACCTCCCATGGAGTCGGCATTAGAACGTGAGAGCGACGCCGGGCGCACCTGAAGACTTTCTGAATTCTTCGTCAGGCTCGACGTCGTGGATCTTCGCTCGAGCGGAGAGCTGCTTCTCTGACCGCGACTTCAGGGTTTCGTCAGAGTGCTAGTCGACGAGCGTGAAGGCCACTTCGCCAGTGCCTTCGTGCATCTGGCTCGAGGCTGGCTGGTATTCGGTCCACGCCAGGGCGAATCCCGTCTCGCCACGGTCGAATGGCCGGCACGAGCGACCACGTCGTCGCTGCGCGTGATGCGCGCTCGCGGAGCCGCAGCGGCATCACCGGCGCCGTCGAATGACTGAAAATAGATCTCGTGCTGCGCCGGGCGTCTTGTCCGACCACGCCAGCCCCACCGTCCCGCCGTTCCACGCGAGGTACGCGCCGATCGACTCCCCGTCCGTCGTCGTGACGCGACGCGACGCGATCGTCGATCTCCCCGTGCATGTCGGACTGGCCGGCCGACGAAGAGGTAGACCTCGTCATTGCCGTCGCGCATGTCGTACCACGTGAGCGCGACTCGTCCCTTCGTCGCTGATCTTCAGGTCCGGATACTTCGACGCCGCGCCATCGTCGCGCGTCAGGCGCTGCGAGATGGGCACCTGAGCCCGTCCACCCGACGCGAGGAACAGTTCGCTCGAGCGAGTCGACGTCGACGGCGTCGAAGACGACCCAGCGCTCCGATCCATCGACCGCGAGATTGAGATTCCACGTAGTCTTCGAAGCAGGACCCCCACTCCGGGTGCGCGTCGCCGTTCGCGGCCGTCCCGATCCCACGTGCCGATCCACACCCCCTCAGAGCCATCGGCTTCGGTCTGAATCCAGGCCGCGACGATGCCGCGTCCGTCAGCGTACGATCACGGGATTCCTGGACGCCGGGGCAATCGCCTGCACCCATTTTCTGACTGCCGTCGCGATTCCATGCGCCCAGCATCGCCGTCTGCCGCCCGTCGCTCGTCTGCTCGTACCAGGCGACGACGAAGGCATCGCCCAGACGCTCGAGGCTCGCCTCGTACGAGGCGTCGGGGCGTCTCGGTCAGCCGGCGTTCCGGGCCGGACGGACTGCCCGCTATCGTCGAGCAGACGCAGGTAAATCTCGGCGTTGCCGTCGCGCGTGTCGTACCAGGCCACCGCGAATCCCGTCATCGTCGGTGACGAGCGCCGCTTCGTAGGCGCCCGTGCCGCTGTGGCTGACCTGAATTGGTGCGGGCGCTGCTGGCACGCTGCCAGCAGCACGTAATTCAAAATGCAAAATGCAAAATGCAAATACCGCATCGCCCGAACTCTTGCATTTTGAATTTTGCATCTTACCGGCGAAGCCTCCTTCTCCACCGCCAGACGCAGGAGCACGCCGAGCACCGGAAGCGAAGCCCAGACGGCCGCGTACTCGGCTCGGCACGCGCGTCTTGTCGCGCCTCGTTGCGCGTCTGCTGCGACCGATCGCGTTCCTCCATCAGATACCCTTCGAGCTCCCGCGCCGCGCGGCTCGGCGCCGGGACGGCTTCGAGGCGGGCGGCCATCTGCGCGTCGTTCTGGCGGCTGAATGCCTCTTCGCGTTCGGCGGCCGGATCGATCGCCTCGCCCGTCGCCTTCTCCATCTCGCGCTTGAAACCTTCGAGATCCGGGACGGGAATGCCGGCGCGGAGTCCCGCGTTCCATCACGTACTGCTGCAGCCGCGGGTTGCCGCAGGTGTGTTCGGCGCAGCCCACGCCGTGCTGATTGACGCTCTGCGACGTATTCCTCGAGCAGTTTCTTCTCGGTGGCGGCGTCAGCCTTCCAGTAGCCCTTGCGCACCGTCTCGAGCATCCGCGCCGTGATGTCCTGATAGGCGAACGGTGAGCTCTTGTCGAAGAACTCGGCCATCCCCATCTTGTGCTTGTCCTCCACGTACACGTCGAAGGTTTCCTTCCACATGCCGTCGGTGACCGTCTCGCTCGCGGTCGCGTCCCAGCCCCAGAGATACTCGACGAAGGAGCGCATCTCGCCGGCGCCGGCTAGCCCTCCTTCTTCATCCCCTCGATCCAGGTCGGATTGACGTAGCGCGATCGGAACTCCGAGCCGATGAACTTGTCGATCGAGCTCATCTCGGGGCGGCCGGGATCGCGCGTGTTGGTTACGACCATCTCTGGCCCGGTCGCCGTGCCGTCGATGTTGCGGATCGCCGTCGCCAGCCCGCCCATGTACATGAACATGTCGTCGTTATCGAGCGCGCCATAGAGCATCGTCGAGCTGCTGTGGACGATCTTCTCAGTGCCTGAGAGCGCCAGCCGGAAGACGTCTTCCATCGACTCGCCCCAGAAGCCGTTGCCGTACCCGTGACCCAGCTTGCGGAGGTAGTCGTCGGCCATCCCTTTGTCGGTATCCCACGTACCACTGTTGGCGACGATGGTTGACGTGTTCAGGTTGAACGTGCCTGGCGGCTCATCGAAGATGCGGACGCCGGCGCGTCGATCGGCCTCGAGCTCGGTGTAGCCCCGCTGCACGAGGATGGCTTTCGTCTTCAGGTAGTGGTTGCGGACGAAGTTCTCCGCCTCGTCGATCGCCTTCACCTCCTGGACGGCCTTGTCCATCAGGTTGGTGACGTTGTTGAACATCCCCTCGGCGGCCGAGGCAATCACGATGTCGACGCGCGGGCGACCGAGCTTCGCGCGCGGAATCACCTCGACGTCGACGACCTTGCCGCGCACGTCCCAGACCGGCTTCGTTCCGAGCAGATGGAAGATCTGCGACTCGAGCACGCCCTCGTGGCGCATCGTCTCGTCGCCCCAGATGACGAACGAGACCTTCTCCGGATACTTGCCGTGCTTCTTCAGGTGATCGGCCAGCATCTGATCCGCGAGCTTCATGCCCATGTCGTACGACGCAGGCTTCGGCACCTTATCCGGATCGATGCCGTAGAAGTTCTTGCCGGTCGGATAGGAGTCCGGATTGCGAATCGGTTCGCCGCCGCCACCGCCCGCGATGAATCCGCCGCGCAATCCGCGCATCAGGCTCTCGAGCTCCCGCGCGCCAGACGCGACGATGCGCCGGTCCATTTCCTCGGCGAGCACCTTGGCTTTGCTCGGCAGGAGGCTTCGATCGATGCTGACGATGGCATCCACAGTCGTGTCGCGAAGCAGCTTGTCCGGCACGCGGCCGAAGGTGTGCAGTCCGTACGGAATGTTCTCGCCTTTGAGCGTCAGCAGATGGTCCTGAATCTGGTGCACGACTTCGTCGGTCAGACTCTCCGGTGTTCGACAGGTCGAGACCGAGATCCTTGGTCAATCCGAGCGCGATCACCTGCTGTCGAATTCGCTCGCCGACGGCCTTGGCCAGCTCAGGGTTCTTGTGGAGACTCGTATCGAAGTCGTTGATGGCCTCGCCGAGCGCCGCGAGCTCCGGATAGAGCCCGCCCTTCTTGAACGGAGGGACCATGTGATCGACGAGCGCCGCCATGCTGCGGCGGCGCGCGACGAGCCCCTCACCCACGACGTCGACGTTGTAGATGTAGAGGTGCGGAAGATCGGCGATGAGCGCGTCCGGTGCGTCATCGTTCGACAGCCCGATGTCCTTTCCGTCGAGCCATTCGAGCGTGCCGTGCGTGCCGATGTGCACCACCGCGTCGGCGCGAAAGCCGTCGCGCAGCCACGCGTAGGCGGCGACGTATTGATGGTGCGGCGCCAGATCCTTCGCGTGATACATCTTCTCGCTGTCCTCGCCCCAACCGCGCGAGGGCTGCGGCAGCAGCGCGATCTTCCCGAACTGCACGGCCGGAATCACGCAGACTGCCATCGGTGGTCATCAGACGCGACTGTGCCGGGCGTCGCCCCAGTCCTTCAGCACCTTGGCTTTGAGTGCCGGCGAGAGCGCGTCAAGCCAGCGCGTATACTGCGCCGGCGCTGACCTTGACCGCGCTTCCCTCGTCGACTAGCGCCTGCAGTTCTCCCGGTGCGTAGCCGCCCACGTTTCGCGCCTTCGCGAGCAGCGTCTGCAGCACGCTGTCGCCCGACAGGTCGCCGCTGCCAACGTCGTACCGTCCGCCTTCAGTCGCTGCAGGATGTTGGCGAGCGACTCAGCCACATTGAGATAGCTGGCGCCGATGTTGGCCTTTCCCGCCGGGTAGTTGTAGAAGACGAGCGCGACGCGCTTGTCGCGATTCGCCTTTCCTTCGCAGCGCCGCCCACTTCGCGGCACGCCGCACCGCCATCGCGATCTGCGACGGCGATCGGCTTGCGCACCACGATCGTCAGGCCGGTCTCCGGATCGGTCACCTTCTCCTGGCTGCCGACGACCGTCGGGGCAATCGTGCCGGCCAGTTCGGGCACGGCAACGTTGAAGGTGCCTTCGAACATCGAGAGGCCCATCGGCGACTCGCGCCACTCCTTCTCGCTGCGGCCGTACAGGCTGATCAGATTGAGAATCGGGACGTCTACCTTGGCCAGCGCGGCTCGACGCGTCCGGTCCGGAGAAGTTGAAGTTGAAGCCGAGCACGACGTCGGCACGCGACGTGCCATCGGCATCGAGCAGCAGGCGCTGCGCCGCCACCTCGCCGGGATAGCCGAACATCGGAATCGCTTCGGCGCCGCTCCGCTCGATCTGCGCAATCACCGCGTCGAGTAGTTCGGTCTCGTCGCTGTAGTAGGTCGCTTTGTAGAAGCTGACCGCGATGCGCGGCGCGCCAGGACGGAGCTTGCCGTGCTGCTGCCGCCAGGCGGTGAACTCGTCCCACGTCGCAAAGACCTGACCGCGGCTCTCGTAGCAGCGATCGCCTGACGCGACGTCTCAGGCTCGACCGGTCGCCGGGATAGTAGTACCCAAAATCCAGGCTCGGCTGCGGTCGCGGCAACGACAAGTCCGGACACGCCGGCCTCGGTCAGCGCGTACTTGAGCAGCCCGACCTGGTTCGAGTACCCCATGTGCGCCCAGTACGTCGCGCGCCCGCTCGTCCCAGACGACGCCCTGCTTGAGGTAGCGTCTCCTTCGGCAGCAGCCCTTCACCGACGCCGAACACCTTGCCGCCGCGTCCGCGCACCTGCGCGATCAGGTCGATACTGTGCGTCGGCGTTGAAGCGCTCGAGCATCTGCTGGTTCATCGTGTCGAGCACGAGCACGTTCGCGCGCGAGATCTCGTCCACCTTCACGTCCGACATCACCGACTCGGTCAGGAAGGTGAGCGCGACTCGACCGCGCAAGTCGGGCCTCTCCTGCAGCAGTGCCTTGAACGCCTTCAAGCGTGCCCGGGCAGGTTGCCGTCGGAGAAGATGTAGGCGATGCGAATCGCGCTCGGGCTTCAGGCTGCAGGCTCCGGGCCTGCGGTGCTGCGCGGTGGCTGCTTGCGTTGCCAGCAACAACGCTGCGATCCAGAGGGCGATGGCCATGTCGGACTCGCTGCCCGGAGCCTCGGCGTGCCGGACTGCGATGAACTAGCGAGCGCTTCATCCGGTCCCTCTGGCACGTAGATGATCTGTCCGTTCGCCAGGCGGTACGCGGTGCCGAGCCGCTCGCCGTCGCCGGTCGCCGTTTTGCCGCTCACTTTGTAGGCGGTGATCTTCGTCCCCTTCTTGACGATGATCTCCCGCTCGCCTTGCGCGTTGGTCTTGACCATCGTGACTTCGCTCTGCGCGTCCACCAGGTCGGCCATGCGGTAAACGGAGAACAACGTGATCATCAGCCCGACGATGAACACGACCGACACGTCGAACAGGTTCGCGATGCCCGCCAACGGATCCTCTTCGGGCAACTCTTCAGGCGATGGCAAGTGAAGGAATCTGGACATCATTCCTTGTCTGTCGATCCAGAGAGCAGACCCGGCCTACGTTGTCTGCATCTCGCGAGCAATTTGCTCTGCGAGTATCGCTGCTCACGGATCGTTTCCGTCACCCAGTTCTGACGCGCGGCGGCGACGACGTACGCCAGCGTGCCGGTCGCGAGCCCGATGATGGTACTCGTGAAGGCCACGACCATCTGCCCCGCCATCGCCTCGAGGTTGCCCGCCGCCATCGACGCGAGCGACGAGCCCATGGGAATGAGCGTGCCGAGCAGCCCGAGACTCGGTCCCACGCGCACCATCATCGCGCGCCAGGTTGAGCGGACGGCGTACGCGCTCCTCGCGTTCCAGCACGAGATGCTCGAGGCCGCCGTCAGCCGAGCGCGCCCTGCTCGCGTGCGTCCTCGACGTCGTGTGAGCATCTGGCGCAGGCTGGCTGGAAGCAGTCGCAACCGAGCCGCCGAGGCCTGCGATCGCCGGGCCCGACTTGAGCCAGCCGGTGATGTCGAAACTGCGGCGCTCGCGGCGGCGCGCCACGAAATCCACCACGCACGACGCCGGCCATGAATACGGCGCGACGCCACGCAGACCCACAACAGCGCGAAGACCGGAAAGCGAAGCACCTGACCAAGCGCGAAGAGACCGTTCTCCAGGATCGGAAGCAGATTCACCGACGACTCCACAGGGCATACGCTGCTCCCAGCAGCGTCGACGTCGCGACCACCGACAGCGCCCAGGTCGGAATCGCCTGCGTGGCCACGTTCTCCACCCGCATGTTCAAATTGCGGGCGGCCTGCCATCCGTCGAGCACACTGGGCAGCACAGCGACGGCCAGTCCAAGCGTGCAGACGATCAGCAGCGCCTCCTCACGGAGCGCCTCGGGGGAGAAAACGCGGACGCGTTCTCGCAAGCCAGCACGATTCCTGCCATACCCACGGCAACCAGCGGCGCAGTCACCAGAGCAGGTGCACCGAGCACGGCCAGTGACCTGAATCAACATCCCCGCCACAGCGCCTCCGAGCACGAACGCGAACCACGCATACCGAGGACGGAACAGAGTACACAATCGCGCCTCACGGCTGCGAACAGGCCCGCAACCTCCGGATCCGGAACTGGCGCAGGACCCGAAAAAACCACGCTGGCGAAACGAATCCGATCGCCAGCGCGATGAGCCACCGGCGCCTGAGGCGCCGCAGCCGCTGCGAACGTTGCCGCGCCGAGCGCGCACAACATCCACAAGGCGTGAAAGGTCAGCGTCACTCAAGGATCCTAGGCTGTCTGACCCTTCGCTGTCGTCTGAAGACTGTCTGAATGTTCGTCAGGAACCGGGCTTCGGACGCGTCCCGGCTGTTTCGGGACGGTGATGCGAAACGTGCTGCCTTCGGGCCGGACTGCTCCAGCGTCAGCCGTCCGCCGATGGCCTCTACGCCGCCCCTGGCCAGCGACAGGCCGAGTCCCGTCCCACCACTTCGTTCCCGTCGATGCGATAGAAGCGGTCGAAGATATGGTCGCGCGCGTGGGGTGGCACGCCCGGTCCGCTGTCGATCACGTCCACGACGGCCAGCGACGGCGTCTCCGACAGACGCATCCGCACGCGTCCCGATGGCGGCGTGAACTTGATCGCGTTGTCCACGAGGTTGATCAGCGCCTGTCTCAGGACCAGACGATCGGCGCGCACCTGCGGCGAGCCGACCTTCTCGATCGCGAGCGTCTGCCCTTTCTCCTCCGCGAGCACGCCGAGATGAGACACCACGTCGTGCGGCGAGTGCGGCGAAGTCCACCGTGTCGAGCGCGAACGGTGGCTGCTGCGTGCCCGCACGCGAGAGCGCGAGCAGCCGATCGACCAGCTGCGAGAGTCGATCGACCTCCTCCAGCATGCTGCCGATGATGCTGCGATACGAGGCCTCGTTGCGATGGCCTCGCAGCCCGACTTCGCCGACGCTGCGAATAGCCGTCAGTGGCGTGCGCAGTTCGTGCGAGACGTCGGCCGTGAAGTGCCGCATCTGGTCGAACGATCCCTCGAGCCGGCCGAGCGTCTCGTTGAAGACCGACGCGAGCCGCCCCATTTCATCTCTCCGGATGCGCAACGGGAAGTCGATCGCTGAGGCGCTCGGCGGTGATTGTCCGGGCCCGTTCTGTCATCTGCTCGATCGGCGCGAGCGCGCGACGCGCCAGCGTGTAGCCGCCGAGCCCCGCAATCACCACGCCGACCGGCAAGCCGAAGATGAGAATCAACGACAGCTCGCGAAGCTCCTGTCGCATGGCGGCTTCCGATCGCGCCACCTGAATCGTGACCGGCCGATCGACGATGTAGCTGCGCCGGCTGAGCATGCGAATCGGCGACACCGCGGTCGGGAGCGACTCGATCATGTCCTCACCCTGCTGCGGCGAGTGCCTGGCTTTCCAGGATGGGACGGCGCCGCGCCTCCTCGTTGCTCAGGAGGAGTTGCTTGCCATCCGCGCTCCACACCTGCACCCAGGGCGACTCTTCTTCGAGCAGCAGATCGATTTGCGGAAACGGCATGATCAGGCCGTCGGGCCCTTCGTCCACGGTCGCCGCGGCCCAGTAGAAGTCCGCGCGCAGTCGTTCGTCGAGCGAGTCGGAGACATTCCGACTGACGAAGGTGTAAACGCCGAAGACGTACACGCCGAGGACGACCATCATCGCGGCGACGTACCACAACGTCAGCCGCATACGGACGCTGTGCGATCGCCACCAGCGTCCGGCCACCGCGCGCGTCTGCTCGGTCACGGCTCTCCCTCGCGCAGCATGAAGCCGACGCCGCGTACCGTGTGGATCAACTTCACCGTGGGTTCGAGATCCACCTTGCGGCGCAGGCGCGCGATGTGGACGTCGATCACGTTGTCGAGTGGCGTCGTGCGCGCCGTTTCCTTCCAGACATCTCGCGCCAGCGTCTCGCGCGACACGACCTGCCCCTGATACCGCATCAGAAATTCCAGCAACTCGAATTCGCGGACGGTGAGGTCCACAGGCTTGCCGGCTCGGAGCACCTTGCGCGTGACGAGATCCATCTCCAGATCGCCGACCGCCAGCTTCGGCGCATCGGCCACACGCCCGCGCCTGACCAGTGCGCGGATGCGCGCGAGCAGTTCGGTGAACGCGAATGGCTTGACCAGATAGTCGTCTGCCCCCGCGTCGAGACCGGTGACGCGGTCTTCCAGCGAGTCGCGCGCGGTGAGGACCAGAACCGGCGTCTCCATGCGACGCTGGCGGAGCGCGCGCAGAATCTCGAGGCCGTCGCGACCGGGCAGCGTCAGGTCCAGGAGCACCACGTCGAACGTCTCGGTGTTCACGCGAAAGAACGCCCCCTCGCCGGTGCGCTCGACCACCACGTCGTACCGTTCGTCCACGAGGCCTTCGCGCAGGGCATCGGCCACCTTCTGTTCGTCCTCGACGACCAGGATTCTCATGGGGTCTATGGGTAGCTGTGGTTGCTAGTCCCGTTGCAGTTGCTGGGTTGCTGGGTTGCCGGGTTGCGAGTTGGGCTACCGAGACGTTACTGAGCTACCGAGCCACCTAGCTACCCAAATTGTCGTTCAGAATAGAACGTATGGATAGCGCGGCCCCGGCACCCGGGCCATCGTTCTCGCTCCTCGAGACTATGCGCCTCGAGCACGGCCAGGTTCAGCGTCTCGAGCGACACCTGGTGCGAATGGCTAGTGCCGCCCGCTATTTCGCGTACCACATGGAGCGAATCCGCCGTCCGCGACGCGCTCGCGGACGTGGCTCGCGAGCATCCGCGAGGGCTGCTGGCGTCTTCGCCTGCTCCTGTCCGCCGACGGCCGAGCGACGATCGAATGCACCCCTCACGCAGACACGGACGCGCTCCCTGGCGCGTGGACTTCGCACGCGAGCCGATCGACGCACGCGATCCGTTCATCCTCCACAAGACGACACGCCGCCTGGTCTACGAAGACGCCAAACGGTCGAGTCCCGATCTGTCGACGATGTGCTGTTGTGGAATGACCGGGGAGAAGTCACCGAGTCCACGATTGGAAATGTCGTGGCCGAGATCGACGGCATACGCTACACGCCTCCCATCGCTTCCGGTCTCCTTGGCGGCACATTCCGCGCCGAGCAGCTCGAGGCAGGCACGATCCAGGAACGCGTCCTGATGAAGGCCGACATCGCATCAGCGTCACGACTGTGGTTGATCAACAGCGTGAGGGGATGGGTGGACGCGATGCTTGTAGTAGGCAGTAAGCGGTAGGCGGCTTCGCCTAACTCCCAACGTATCCGTTTAGCGCCTAGTTGAAACCACGAAGAACCACTTGCGGCAGAGCACGAAGAGACTATGAGCGCGGGCCGCAGTTAAGCTCCTTAGCGGACTGACATCCATAAGGAGACGATGATGACTGAGACCCGCACTCTGCTCGGTAGTGTAAGCGAGCCGACGTTGTATGTGGCGTTCGAGCTGGGAAAGAAGGACTGGAAGCTGGCGATGACGTCGGGCTTCGGGGTCGAGCCGTGGCTACGGACGGTGGCCAGTGGGGATCTCGGTGCGGTCGCGCGCGTGCTACACGAGGGTCGGCGGCGGTTGGGGTTGTCGGCGACGGCACGGGTCGTGAGCGGTTACGAAGCGGGCCGCGACGGGTTCTGGATTCATCGGGCACTGCTCGGCATGGGCGTCGCCAATCGGGTGGTGGATTCAGCGAGCATCGAGGTGAATCGGCGGGCGCGGCGGGCGAAGACCGATCGGCTCGATGCGTTGAAGCTGGTGCGAATGCTGGTGCGCGTGTGTTGTGGCGAACGCGGCGTGTGGAGCGAAGTGCGCGTCCCGACGGTCGCCGCTGAGGCCGCGCGCCAGGTGAGTCGGGAGCGGACGGCGCTGACGCAGGATCAGACCCGGCTGGTCAATCAGATGCGCGGGTGGGTGGCGACATGGGGCGCGACGCTGCCGTCGCGCCGCCGCGGCGAGTGGTGGACGAAGCTGCGCGATTGGGCGGGCGCAGTCCTGCCGGCGGAAGTGCAAGCGCGCCTGGCCCGCGCGGCCGCGCGGCTCCACGGGCTCGAGGCGCAGATCGCCGAGCTGGAGGCCGTGCAGCAGGCCGCCGTGACGACGGCCGCGCCATCGGCGGCGGTGCGTCAATTGGTGCAGCTCAAAGGTGTGGCGACGACGAGCGCCTCGATCTTGCTCGACGAGGGGTTGCTGTGGCGGGCGTTTCGGAATCGACGGCAGATTGGCGGCCTGCTCGGGTTTGCGCCGACGCCGTACGACAGCGGGGAGTCGCAGCGCGAGCAAGGGATGAGTGGCGCGGGCAATAGGCGGCTGCAGGCGGTCAGCATCCAGCTCGCCTGGAATTGGGTGCGGTGGCAACCGCAGAGCGCGCTCACGCAGTGGTATCAGGCGAATTTTGGGAAGGGCAAACGCGCACGGCGGATCGGGATTGTCGCAGTGGCCCGCAAGTTGGTGATCGCACTCTGGCGGTATATCACGCAGGGCGTCGTGCCGACGGGCGCGATCGTGAAAGGCGCGTAGGGCTCGCCCTGCGCGGCTCACGCGCGCGGCGCGTACGGTTCGTGAAGGGTCGTGCCAACGGCCGACCGCCACGAAGAGGGTACCGTCGCACACGTGTTCGGGATCGAGACTGCACAGTCTCTGGGAGCCGTGCGCATGCGCGCGAGCTCGGATAGAAGTCGAGCACTGGGTCATTGACCCATGTCGTACCCGGACCCGCGTGAGGAGAGAAAACGAAGACGCGTTGAGAGGGAGCTTGACAGCGGCCCGCAACATAGAAGTTCACGAAGAAATCGATTTGAACGCGGGGATCGCCGGGATCGCAGGGTAAATGTCAGTCTGACGATCCGCCACGGGTCGCCGCGCTGCGCGCGGCACAGATCGAGCCACGCCGGAATTGAAAGCCGCAAGCGGCCAGACCGCTTTCAACTTCCGGCATGGCTCGACTCGACGCCGGCCGACGGCCGTCGTGACCCGTGGCGCCCTGCGATCGTGGCGATCTCTGCGTTTCAACATGAGGTAAGTGTTGCCATCAGAGGCGACGCCGCACCGGCGTGGCGCCTTTCGGCTCGTCGCTCTCCTCGTCTTCGAGGTCTTCGCGAACTTCGTGGTGAATGCGCTAATCAAAGACCTCCCAACTCCCAACTCCCATCCCCAAAGCTCAATGCATTTGGGAATTGGGAGTTGGGATTGGGAGTTTGATATCGTTCATCCATGACCGATTACGCGCAGATCGAGAGACGGTTGACCGACGTTCTTCGGCTCTCTCGTCGTCCTGTGGCGATTGCGTTTCGCGACACGCCGCCAGAGGGAGTGCTTCAAGCTGACAGGTTCGCAACCGTCAGGCTGCAGCTTCTGGCGACTCGCGGCGGGAGGACAGGCGTTCTACACGGTGCCGTCCGATCACTACAACTGCCCCGTCGGCAGCTACACGCACAACATTGCGTTGCCGCCGGAACGCGAGGCCGAGCTGAATGGCACGCTCGGGCTGATGGTCGACATCGGCTACATCAAGATGGAAGAAGTGCCCGGAGTACCGCGACTGCCCAGGACGCCGTCGTTCACCGTGTATGCGCCGCTGTCGCAGACGCCAGTGGCGCCTGACGTCGATTCTGGTCGCGGGAAAGCCTGCGAAACTCATGCTGCTGCACGAGGCGGCGACGCGGGCGGCGAAGCAGGTGTTGCCGCTGCTCGGCCGTCCGACGTGCATGGCGATTCCGGCAGCGCTCGCTGGTGGCGTCGCGTCGAGCCTCGGGTGCATCGGCAACCGCGTCTACACCGGCATCGCCGACGATCAGTTCTACACCGTCATCGCCGGAGCAGATCTAAACGCGATCCTTGGCGAGCTCGACACGATCGTCACGGCAAACGCGACCCTTGCCGAATATCACCAGCGCCGCCGCGCGACGCTGGCGACTGCATAGTCCTCGGTCCTCGGTCCTCGGTCCTCGGTCCTCAGTCCTCAGTCTACGGTCGTGGCTGAAGACCGTGGACCGTGGACTGTGGACCGAGATTGAGCCAACCAAGCACCTCGCGATACCGGCGATCGGCTCGCAGCGAATCGAGCCGCGGCTCCACGGTCACAGTGGCGAGTGCCGGATCGCGCTCCCGCCACGCTTGCTCGAGCGCCGCGAACGCGCAGTCGTGGTCCTCGAGGCCGGCGTACGCGATCGCCAGATGAAATGGCGACACGTAGCGGCGGGGCTGCACTGACTTCGCCTGCGCGATCAACTCGCGGGCCTCTGTTCGTGCACCGCCAGCTCCCGCAAGGTGCGCAAGCCAGGCCAGACGGATCGGATCGTCACTGTCAGCCGTGGCGGTCGTCTCCAGCGTCGCGCGCGCACGCGCGCACTCCCCCGCCCTGAAATACGCCGCACCAAGCAAACGCCTCGCGGGGGCGAACTCGGGGAATAGATTCAGCGCGTGCTGGCAGCGCTCGATCGCGCGAGCGACATCGCCCGACAGATAGCGAATCCAGGCAGCCATCGTGTTGGCCATGAGACACAGCGGATCCATCTCGCACGCCTGGTCGATGTAACGTGCCGCATCCTCGAATCGAGAACAGACCGCAAGGGTGACCCCATAGGCCCGCAGCGCGAACTCGTTGCTCGGGTTGAGCGCCAGCGCTTTCAGGTAGCCGGCCTCCGCGGCCGGCCAATCCATGTCCAGCATCCGCCACGTCTCAGCGAGGACAGCGACAGCCTCGGACACCGACGGGTCGAGCGCGAGCGCGCGATTCGCTGACTCGCGTGCGGCGAGCAGCGCCGGGCGTGGCGGCTCGTGGTAATACTCCGCGCTGCCAAGCCTCACACGCGCCAACCCGCCGTGCGCGGCCGCAAAGTCAGGTGCCAGCCGTGTCGCCTCTTCGAATCCCAGAAGCGACTCCATCAGTCCGCTGTCGCCCGGTTTCGCCCAGTGATAGCGCCCGCGCAGTACGCCTGATACGCGGCCGGATGTTCGTCCGCTCTCCTACCCGTGTGAACGCCTGGCACGAGTTCCTGGATCAACGAGCGCGCCACGAGACTCGCGACGTCGGCCTGCACAGCCAGCCAGTCGTCGGCCGTGCGCTCGTACGTCTTGGACCACAGCTCGGACTCGCTCGCCGTTTCAATCAGGCGGGCAATGATGCGAACACGAGCACCGTCTCTCCGCACACTGCCTTCGAGCAGATGATCGACGTGCAACGCCTCCCCGATCTCACGGGCACGCTGCAGACTTCCCTTGAACACCATCGACGACCAGCGCGCGATCACGCCCACCTTGCCGCGACACAGCGGGCCGAGCTGCGCGATCAGCTCCTCGGTGAGACCATCGGCGAAGTACTCCTGGCTGCTGTCTTCACTGAGGTTGCTGAACGGCAACACCACGAGGCGGGTGGACGGCTCAGACACCGCTCGCGGCGCGACCCGACTGCGATCGATCCCTGCAATGAATCGATAACCACGGCGCGGCACTGTCTCCACGAACCGCGGATGATCGGCATCGTCGCCGAGCGCGGCGCGCAGGCGCTTGATGGCGGCGTTCAAGCTGTGCTCGAAGTCGACAAAGGTGCCGTCCGGCCAGAGACGATGACGCAGCTCGTCGCGCGTGATGACATCACCCGGGCGCTCGAGCATGAGACGAAGAATCTCGAACGGCTGATCCTGAAGGCGCACCAGCCGCGCGCCGTCGCGCAATTCACGCGACCGGCAATCGAGCTCGAATGACGCGAATCGAAGAACCTCGCTGTCCATAGGTCTTTATGCCGTACCTGCGAGAGCTTGAGAAGGGCCGGACGCGATGTCGGAGTGACAAGTCACCTACATGTCACCTCGGGTTACCTCCTGATGCCTTGAGGCACCCGCGACCGGGCTTCAGAGTGGGTCCACGTGAGCACGTCGCTCATGTATCCGCTGGAGCCGGTCATGATTGGTCGCTGGGCGTGCTCGTGCGTAGTCGTGATGTCGCTGTTACACGTGCCGGCGTTTGCAGCCGAGACGCTGTTCACGGAAGTCACGGTCCGTGTCTACGACAACACCGGCGCCACCGACGGTGAACGACGCCCGTCTCTCGAGATCGCCGCGTCGATCGTGTCCGCTGCATCGGTGGAGCTGCGTTGGAAAAGCTGCACCGAGACAGCGCGCCCTGCAATGTCCACTAACACTCGTGGTCAGAGCGCCTGCGAGATGCCGCTCGCCCCGGGAGAGCTCGTTGTCCGAATCGTGCGCTCCGGTGTCGTCCAAGATGGTACGCGACGCGAGCTGCCGCTCGGCGATGCGACGATGAACTCACAGACGGGAAAAGGGGTGCTCGCGACGATCTACATCGATCGTGTCAACTGGATGGCCGAACAGGCCGGTGTCGATGCGGGTGCGCTGCTTGGACGTGCGATCGCGCACGAGCTGGGGCATCTGTTGATGGCGACGGGCGCACACGGCTCGAAAGGCTTGATGCGCCCGGTGTGGTCGCAGTCGGAGATCCGTCGTCGTCAGATCGACGACTGGATCTTCCGGCCGCGAGAGATCGTCGCGATCAAAGCGCGGACGCAGGCGCTACTTCTGCGAGCTTCCCGATGACAAGGCTTCCTGGGCCGCAACACGCTGGGGCACGATCCTGTCAGTGGGTCCATGTTGATGAGGTCGGAGGAGACGCGCCCGCAGCCGACTTCCGTCCGGTTGGACGCGTTGCCGGAGCCTCCTCGGGCCACTCGATCGTAGCGCCGAAGAACGGTTCGGGATCTGGTCCGACCGCCTCGGCGCGCGGGGCATTCTCGGCCTGCTTCTGACCCAGCGGCCGGCGCGACGCGAGCATCTGCTCGACGCGTGGACTGGAGAGCGGGGGCGAGAAGAAGTAGCCCTGCGCCTGACGGCATCCCAGCCGCTTGAGTTCCTGAGCCTGCAGGTCGCTTTCGACGCCTTCCGCGACAACACCTGTATTGAGCGTCCGCGCCAGTGCCAGGATGCTCTCGACGATCGCCGGACGTTCGGGAAGCAGCAGACTCCTGACGAACGACCGATCGATTTTCAATGCGTCGACCGGAAGCTTGTGCAAATGGCTGAGCGACGAATACCCGGTGCCAAAGTCATCGAGGTAGATCTTGACTCCGAAGTCTCGCAGGTCGCGCAGTGCTTCCGCGGCCATATTCGGGCTTCCCATCAAAGTGGTCTCGGTGATCTCGAGACGAAGATTCGATGGGGTCAGACCCGATCGCTGCACCGTCTCCTGACGATCTGCAGGAAGTTGGGCTGCATCAGTTGCCGCGTCGACACGTTGACCGTGATGCATTCAAGACCGTATTGCGGATAGCGTCGTTTCCAGTCTGCAAACGTGCGGCACGCCTCCTCGAGCACCCACGTCCCGAGCGTTTCAATCAGCCCGAGTTCCTCGGCGACTGGAATGAACTTTTCCGGCGAGGTTGCCTTCCCGTTGCGCGACCAGCGAACCAGTGCCTCGAATCCGACGCACATTCCAGTGGGCAGCGACACGATCGGCTGGTAATGGACTTCGAATCCGCTGTTCTTCACGGCCTGGCGCAGGTCGTTTTCAAGCCCGAGGCGATCGAGGGCACGAGCATGCATCTCGGCATCGAACAGCTCGTGTCGCGCTTTTCCGCTCGCTTTCGCGTGGTACATCGCTGTGTCGGCGTCGCGCATCATCTCTTCAGGGTTGTTGTACTGCGCGGCGCTGAATGCGATTCCGATGCTCGCCGACGTGAACACTTCACGGCCACCGATCGAGAACGGCGCGCTGAGCGCGTCCTGAATCCGGAAGGCGATCGGCATTGGCCTGCCCCTCGCTCTTCGAGTCTGCTCAGAAGAATCGCGAACTCATCGCCTCCGAGCCGGGCGAGCGAATCGCCCTCGCGCAGGCAGGATTCGAGGCGGCGTGACACCGCGGTGAGCAGTTCGTCGCCGACCAGATGGCCGAGGCTGTCGTTGACGACCTTGAATCGATCGAGGTCGAGGTACAGCGCGGCGAATCGGCTGCCGCGATGCCGCTTGAATTCTTCGAGTCGCTGCCCGAGCCCCTCCACGAACACCGTTCGGTTCCACAGACCCGGTCAGTGGATCGCGGAAATCCAAGACTGCGCAGCAGATCCTAGCCGTGACTCGTTCGGTGACATCAGTCAATGAGCCGGCCATTCGCGCACGCCCGCCCGCGTCGCGCCCACGTGCGGCGACGCCTCGACAGAGATATCGCCTGTAGGTGCCGTTCTCATGCGGAGCCGATGTTCGTGGTGCAGCTGCTCGGTCTTGCCCGTACAGATGCGCCTTGATCGCTTGCCACAGCTAGTCGAGATCTTCCGGATGAACACGACCAGCCAGTCCCCGAGCGACCCATGCCGCTTCGGGCGGCAAACCCACCATCCTCTCCATCGCGCCGAGAAATGGATTGCCTGGCCCGAATCTCCCACTCCCAGAGGCCGTCGTTGGCGCCGGCCTTGCATCAACGCGAAGCGCTCCTCGCTTCGCTGGAGGCGACCTTTCTGCGCGCGACCGATCCGTGACGTCGTGCCACAGCACCGTGATGCAGTCGGCTTCCGGGTGGATTCTCGACCTGCAGAACCCGCATACCACGGACACTGGCAACATGCAAGTGCGAGACACTCGCGGGCACCTTCCGCAGACCGCCTCGTCGAGCGCTCTGCGGGAATTCGTCCTGGAGAATACGGGCACTGCGGCAGCGAGCGACCGGCCGAGCGCGCGGTCGCGCGGGACAATCGAAGAATCTGCTGAAGAGCCTCGTTCCAGACGTCGATTCGCCCGTCACGGTCGAGGACGCATATGCCCTGATCGAGCGACTCGATCAGTTCGCGAAGTGACGCTGTTCACGTTCCCGGTGATCGATGTGGCGGCAGTGCGCGCGATAGACGAAGACGAGCGGAATGCTCGCGCCAACAAGGCGCCCCAGATCCGGTGTTCAATCGCCTCGACGACCGCCACCGACGACGCCGCCGCCAGGATGTAATCCGGGATATCCCGCGAACTAGCCGCAGGCGACGACTGGATCAATGGGCTGTTGGGTCAACGAAACGGAACGACGACTCCTTCAGCGCACCGTATTTGATACAAATACAGTAGGCGACGGCGGCCGTGGCAATCGGCACGCCTTGCCACGGCCACACGAAATGACCGACCGTACCACCCAGCGCCAGTGGACGAAACGGCACACTGGATCGCGCGACGACCGTGGCGATGTTTGCGACCACCTGACGGCGTCGGTGAACCCGCCAGCTGCGCAGAACGACGCCCATCGTCGACCATCGACGGCCGCGGCGCCGCCGCCGAGCAGCAGCAATGCGGCGAAGTCGATACGAACGACGACGGCATCGACGGGCTCAGTCGCCGATCGAGCGTGCCGATCGAACACAGCCCTGGGATTGCCGCGAGCATCAGCCCGGCGACTTCAACCGAGCCCGGCGACGGCGGCCAACCGGCCAGGCCCAACAGACAAGGGGGCGGCAGCGCCAAGGCCATCGCGGCGTAAACGCCGGAGAAGCGCGCAGGTGCCCGCATCAGGTGACCCCGAGACAGAGGCCGACCCTCTGTCACGGCGGCCGATTGAGCAAGACGAATACCATTACCACCACTTCGCAGTTCCTGCGCGATAACTGACGTGCGCAGACAATGTTTTGAAGCCAGATGAGGAGAACGGGAACATGGGCCTTCAGTCGAAAACCCACGTGTCGCAGTTTGTGGCACTCGACAGCAAAACCGAAATCGAGATACGTCGGATCTCTCGCGATTACTTCTGCGAGCCGCCGGCTGACGCGGCCTCGTCGGCGCGCGCGGCGCTGAGGATATTCCGCATCGCGTAGTTGCCCTCGTGGCAGGCGTACTCGAAGAGCGGCTGCTGCTGGGTCCGCCGTCAACGTCATGGCAAATGTCCACGGCTTCGTCCAGGTTTCCGGATCGTCCACCGTCATCGACCACTCGATCGTGTTTGGCGCCACCGGGCTGAACCGCTCGGCGAGCTTCATCTCGAGCGTGCCGTTCCGGTATGCCGAGTCCGCGGCATCGAAGCCGGTCGTCTCGACAACAAGCGTGTCGCCCTCGAAACGGCCGCGCGCCTCTCCCATGTGCGAGGGCAAGGCCGTGCGCGGTGCTCGTTGTCGAGCCGGATGACTCGCGTCTCATGGATCATCTCGTAACGAATCGCCACGATGCCGGGCGCCTGTGTGATGTCGTAGGCGTTGCCGTAGATCGCCGGCATCATCGAACCGGGAAGCCCGCGCGTGATGCAGCGATCGTAGAGGCTGCGATCCAGCCATGAGTCGGCGCGACCGCCTTCCGGCGCACCGCCCGCGCGTCCGCCCCGCCCGCCGGCGCGTCCGCCGATGCGGGCCAGGGCTGCGGGCGTCTGCGGCGGGATCCGACCGTCCGGCGGCTCGATCACCATCCACGCACGCGCGTTCTTCGCGCCGTAATGCTCGTACCAGTGGACCGGACCCGCGCCCGTGTCGCGTCCGCCGATCGCGGCCGCACCACGGACCCGCGCCTCGTCGCGCTCCCTGACCAGCTCGGCCAGTTCCGAATCATCTACGGCCTCGAGCTGTTTGCCTGCCAGCGCATCTGGACGCTCGAACGGGATGCCGTTCTCGTTGACGTTCGTCCAACCGCCCTGCAAGTCGGGATCGCCCCAGGGCGTCTTCGAAGCCACGAAGGGCTTCGCGGTGACGGCCCTGGCGGTCGGCGCGCGGCCGCTCGCCTTCCTGCGAATTCAGGCCCGACTGTGGTCCCGGCAACCGCAGTCACCACGACGACACCGAGAGCAAGTCCTAACCTGATCATCGACGGGCCCTCCTGCGATGCGAGTGTACACCTGATACTACTCGTCGGTGCGAACTCGACACTTGTCGGTGCGATCCCCGATGCTTGTCGGTGCGAACGCGACACTCGTCGGTGCGATCCCGATACTTGTCGGTGCGATCTCGCTGCTTGTCGGTGCGATCCGGATACTTGTCGGTGCGAACCCGATTCGTGTCGGTGCCGCAGGGAGTGTCAGGAATTTCGTGTGTGAGGCGGTGTTGCTGTCGTAGGGTCCGAATTCTTCCGGTCTGTCTTCTCCGACAAATGATGCGGCGTCGATGCGCGCGTGCATTTTACGACGGTGAGGGCGCGAAGCGATCGCCATAGAGAATTGCGAATTGATTCATGGCCGGTCGCCATGCGTACGCCGTTCGTTCCCATTTCGCCGTGATATTCCGCAGGACGAGCCACAGCAGTGTGGTCGCGGCATCGTCATTGGGAAAGTGGCCCCGCGTCTTGATGATCTTGCGGAGCCGCGCGTGCACGCTCTCCAGCGCATGGGTCGTGTAGAGTCAGGCCGCGGATCTCCGGCGGGAAGGCGAAGAACGGAATGACATGGGTCCACGCGCGACGCCATGCGGCGACCACCGTCGGAATTTGATCCCCCACGGACTGCGCTCGAACGCGTCGAGGGCCGCACTCCCCACCTCCGCGCTGGGGGCCGTGTAGATCGGCCGCAGCGCCGTCGCCAGGTGTTTGCGCTCCTTCCAATTGCCGAACGCGAGACTGTGCCGAATCAAGTGGACGATACAGGTTTGCAGCGTCGTCGCGGGGAGACCGCCGCCAAGGCCTCGCTCATCCCTTTCAGGCCATCGGTCACGACGATGAGGATGTCCTGGCCAGCCCCGCGTCTTGAGGTCGGTGAAGACTGTCATCCAGAATTTGGCGCCCTCGGTCTGCTCGATCCACATGCCCAGGATGTCGCGCGACCCGTCGGGCAGGATGGCCAGCGCCAGATACACAGCCTTGCTCCGCACCACCGCTTCGTCACGGATCAGAGTCGCACCAACATGCGAGAGCGCGATCGCACCGACAAGGATCAGAATCGCACCAACATGCGATAACGCGATCGCACCGACAAGGATCAGGATCGCACCGACATGCGAGAGCGCGATTGCACCGACAAGGATCGGAATCGCACCAACAGGCGGTCAGCGCGATCGCACCGACAAGGATCGGAATCGCACCGACAGGCGGTAGCGCGATCGCACCGACAAGGATCGGAGTCGCACCGACATGCGATAGCGGGATCGCACCGACTGCGATAGCGGGATCGCACCGACGTTCAGCGATCGCACCATGGGATCGCAGCGATCGCACGAGCGAGAAGCTACGTCGTGGTCTTTCCGCGCCGCAATTCGTCGGCGAGGATGATCGCTTCGGCGATCTCCTTCTTGGTCTTCCGCCGCTGACGGCTCTGTCGCTGAATGGTGAGGTAGGCCTCTTCCTCGGTGAGCGCCAGGTCGCGCTGCAGGATGCCCTTGGCGCGGTCGAGCACCTTTCCGCGTCTCGAGCCGCTCCGAGAGCTGCGTGTTCTCCATCTCGAGCCGCGCCGTTTCGATCTCTGCGCCGACGAGGAACCCGATCGTCGAGATGAGCTGAATCTCGCGGTGCGTGTGGCTATGCGGCTGGCGATGCTGCAGGTTGATCACACCCACGAGCTTCCCGCGCGACAGCACGGGCACCGAGAGGAACGCCTCGTAGCGATCCTCCGGCAGCTCGTTGAAGGTCTTGAAGCGCGGGTCGTCGAAGGCGTGGCTGCCCACGGCGACCGGCGTGCGATGTTCGGCGACCCAGCCGGTGATGCCCTGACCTACTCGCAGCTTGAGGCGATCGACCACGTCCGGGTGCGGCGTCTTCGACGCTCGCAGCACGCAGATCGTCGTCCTCGAGCACGTAGATGAAACACGAGTCGCACTGGACGATCGTCGACACGAAATCGACCACGCGCGACAGCACGCGCGTGCAATGGATCGGCAGCGGCGATCCGGCTGCCGATTTCGTGGAGCAGATCGATGTCGGACTTCCGCTCACGTAGACTCGCTCTCGGGTAGTTGGGAAGTGATGACGCGCACGTTCCTTCGAAGATACACACGCGCGGGGCAGGTAACAAGGGGGGGCGAGCCTACGTTTATGTGGAATCAAGCGCCTGTGACATGACATTTATGAATGACTTGCACAGCTACGCAACGCCCTCGTCGTCGAGCCTCGAGCACGCGTTGTCCGATAGGAGTACACACCCGCCCGCTGCGCCGCCGCCACATCCCACCGCTGCGACCATCGGATCCCGAGCTCCAGGAGCAGCACCGTCCGCTACAGGAACGCCGCGGCGCAGCCATAGAGCCCCGCCGCATAGGAACCGGTGACATCGCGCACCAGCGCCGAGCAGCGAGGCAGAAGGAAGCCACCCAGGCCACCCGCCGCACCCACGACACCGGTGACGAGACCGATCCGCTCGGGAAAGCGTCTGCGGCACGAGCTGAAAGACGGCGCCATTACCCATGCCGAGCAGCGCCATGCCGACAAACAGCAGCGCGACGGCCACGCCGACCGGTGGCATCGTTCCCACGAGGGCCACGCAGACGCTGAATCCAGCCAGCAGCATGACCAGCACGCGGTACCCGCCCACGCGATCCGACAGCCATCCGCCAACTGGTCGCAACAGGCTCCCCGCGACGACGACCACCGTCGTCAGATCGCCGGCGTCGACACGCGAGACGTGATAGGCTCTCGTGAAAGAACGTCGTCAGGAAGCTCGCGAAGCCGACGAAGCCGCCGAACGTCAGCGCGTAGAGCAACGAGAGCGACAGCGTGTCGGCTCGCGCACGACGGCAGCGTAGTCGGACAGCGTGGCCGGCGTGTGACCGCCGCGGACTGTCGCGCGCGACGAGCGCGAAGAGCACCATGACCAGCGCGATCGGCGACCATCGCAATGCCGAATGTCGCCTGCCAGCCGAACTGCTCCGCCAGACGCGGCGCGAAGAGCGTGGCGAGCAGCGTGCCGGAATTGCCGGCGCCCGCGATGCCCATCGCGAGTCCCTGATATTCCGGCGGATACCATCGACTCGCGAGCGGAAGCGCGACTGCGAAGCTGGCGCCGGCGATGCCGAGGAAGAACCCGAGCACGTAGAAATGAACCGTGGTGTGTGCGTACTGCCAGCCCGCGGCCAACGTGAGCAGCGTCAGCATCAACCCGAGCAGTCCTGTGGGCTTTCCGCCGATGCGTTCACCGAGCATGCCGAGCAGCGGGCGAAACAGCGAGCCGCCCAGTAAGCGGAATGGCGGTGATGAGTCCCTGCTCGGTCGCGCTGAGCCCAAGCTCGGTATCGAAGGAACGGCGCGAGCGGGCCGAGCAGCACCCAGGCCATGAAGCTGACGTCGAAATAGAGCAGCGCCGCAACGAGCGTCGGCGTATGTCCTGCGCGCAGGAATCCCTTCATGCGACCTGCTCTTCCACCACGGCCTGCGGGCACCGCCACGACGACGACACCGTCATCCACACGAACGGGATAGGTCTCGATGCAACGCTCCTTCTCGCTGGCCGGACGCTCGACCGATCCGTCTTCGAGCTTGACCTTCCATGCGTGGAGCGGACACACGACGGACGTGCCCGTGATGATGCCGTCACAGAGCGGACCACTCTTGTGCGGACAGCGATTGCTCGTGGCCAGCAGGCGGTCGCCGAGATTGAAGATGGCGATCTCGCGGTCACCGATCTGCACGGCTCGCCCTTCGCGCGCGGGGATGTTCTCCAGCGCAGTGACGCGTATCCAGCGGCTCTCTCCTCATACCAGCACCTTCTCCATCACCGTGATCGGGCGCAAATTGCGTCGGGTTGCGTGGCGTCTGCCCTTCCTGCCAGGCGTCGTGTGCGCGCGCCTTCGACTTCGCGAGCCGATCGAGCAGCCCCGCCTTCACGGCGTCCGTCGCGTACACGGTCTCTTTCCTCACCTTCTCGATGCCAAGCCGTTCGACGAAGTCATACGTGCGCTCGAGGTAGTTGGCGTTCTCACGGTAGTACCTGGAAGAACAGCTCCGATGCCTCGAGTGCGGCTTCGGTCGTCTCCACGGTCGTCAGCAGGTCAGCCTTGCGCACGCTCTTGCCGGCCGCGCCACCAACGACGACCTGCCAGCCGCCCTCGACGCCGATGAGCCCGATGTCCTTGACGGTCGCCTCGGCGCAGTTGCGTGGACATCCGACCGCGGCCATCTTCACTTTGTGTGGCGTGTAGAGCTGCTCGAACCGGCGCTCCATCTCGATGCCGGCAGCGGTCGAATCCTGCGTGCCGAATCGGCAGAACTCGGTGCCGACGCATGTCTTCACCATGCGCACACCCTTGGTGTAGGCCTGGCCGGACGGCATGCCGAGATCGGCCCACACCTTCGGCAGGTCCGCTTTCTTGATCCCGAGCAGGTCGATGCGCTGGCTGCCGGTGATCTTCACCATCGGCACGCGGTACTTGTCGGCCACGTCGGCGATGCGGCGGAGCTCGTCGGGGCTCGTCACGCCGCCGCGAATGCGCGGCACGACCGAGAACGTGCCGTCCTTCTGGATGTTGGCGTGCACGCGATCGTTGATGTAGCGCGCCGAGCGATCCTCGTCGTGATCGCCGCACCAGAGCATGTCGAGCATGTAGCTCAGGGCCGGCTTGCAAATCTCGCAGCCGATGCCGTTGCCGTAGATCTCGAGCACCTCCTGCACCGACTTGAGCTTCTGGCTGCGCAGGATGTCGCGCAGCCGATCCTCGCCAAACGGCACGCAGGCGCAGATCGTCTTCTTCTTCTCGTCCTCGAAGTCCGGCGCGACGGCGCGCAGCAGGTCCTGGCACAGGCTGGTGCAGCTTCCGCAGCCCGTGCAGGCGCGCGTCGCTTCTTTTAGTTGCGAGATCGTGTTCACGCCGCGCTCGTGAATGGCCTCGATGATGGCGCCCTTGCTGACGCCGACACATCCGCACACGGTCGCGCTGTCCGGCATCTCGGCGACGTCGAGACCGAGGTCGGCGGACGGCGGTGGAAAGAGCAGGTGCCGGCGCTGACTTGTCAGATCTGCGCCCGTGCGCAGCCATTCCATGTACTTGTGACTGTCTGAGGTGTCGCCGACGAGGATCACGCCCGCGAGCTTGCCGTCGCGAACCGCGACCTTCTTGTACACGCCAAGCGTCGGGTCCTCATACCGAACCGGCTCGGAGCCATCGTCGTCGATGGCTCCAGCGGAGAACATCTCGACGCCGACAATCTTGAGCTTGGCCGCCTGCACGGTGCCCTCGTAGGTCGGGCCGCGGCGACCAGTGATCGTGGCCGCGAGCACCTTGCCTTGCTCGAAGAGCGGCGCGACGAGCCCATAACAGACGCCGCGATGCTCGACGCACTCCCCGACCGCGAAATGTCGGGGTTCGGACGTCTCCATGAAGTCGTTGACGACGATGCCGCGCTTGACCGTCAGGCCCGCCTTGCGACCGAGATCCACGCTTCGGTCTGATCCCGGCAGCGACGACGACGAGGTTCGCATCGAGTTGCTCGCCGCCCGTGAACTCGACTCCGGTCGCGCGCCGATCGCCGCGAATCGCCGTCGTGCTCTTGCCCAGCACCACACGGATGCCAAGCTCCTTCATCTTCGACATCAGGAACCGGCCGCCCGGAGGATCGAGCTGGCGTTCCATGAGCGTTCCCATCAGGTGGACGACGGTCACGCGGCAGCCCTGCACCTGGAGACCGCGCGCCGCCTCGAGGCCGAGCAAGCCGCCGCCGATGACGACGGCTTCGGTGTCGGGACCCGATCGCTTGAGTGAGCTCGCGCGTGTCGTCGAGCGTGCGGAAGGTGAAGACGCCCTCCTTGTCGAGACCCTTGATTGGCGGCATCCATGCCGTGCTGCCCGTCGCGAGCAGCAGCGAGTCGTACGGCGTCACGCTCCCGTCGTCACCCGTGACGGTCTTCTGCCACCGGGTCGACGTCGATGATGCGGACGCCGACGCGCAGATCGATTTCGTTGCGGCGATACCACTCGAGCGAGTTGATGACGATGTCGTCGGCGCTCTTCTCTCCGGCGAGCACCGAGGACAACATCACGCGGTTGTAGTTGGTGTGCGTCTCGTCACCGAATACCGTGATGCGAAACACCGGCGCGTACTTGAGGATCTGCTCGACACACGCCATCCCTGCCATGCCGTTGCCGACGACAACCAGGCGCTTCATCGGGACACCTCGCACCCGGGATTCGGGATTCGGGGTTCGGGACTCGACGCTCGCCTTATGGTCGCGCGGCAAAATAGGAATCGTGGAGCCGCGCCACGACCGGAATCAGGGACAAGCTGTTCGCGAACGACGCTGCGATCCCACAGCGGCACTTCCTTGGAGGCCAATTCGATCCGCACCGCGGACTGTTTGTAGTTCGGCTCGCGGGAAATGGGATCGAACGCGCTTTGCGTCACCTGGTTCGCGTTTGCCTCGAAGTAGTGAAACGGGGCGAACAGCTGTCCGGGCGCTACGGTCTCGGTGACACGCAGCTCGACGCTCTGCATGCGGCCGCGCCGCGAGACGATGTCCACGCGTGCCTGCGGCTTCAGCCGAAGCGCGCGAGCGTCGGCCGGATTCATCTCGACCCAGGCGTTCGGCGACAGACGTTCGAGAATCGGCACTTTCCCGGTCTTGGTGCGCGTATGCCAGTGCTCGACCGTCCGACCGGTGTTCAGCACGAACGGGAACTCCTTGTTCGGCTGCTCGGGGAACGGTTCCCAGGTGCATGGAATCAGCCGTGCGCGCCCGTCGTCGGTCTGAAACCGTCCGTCGGTGTAGAGCCGGCGCGCCTCGTCATCGGGTGCCGTGCCGGCCGGAAGCGGCCACTGCAGGCCACCGTGCTGCTCGATCGCCTTGTAGGTCATGCCGGAGTAGTCGCAGAGACGCCCGGCGGAGATCCGTTTCCATTCCTCGAACGCGTCTCGCCGGCTTTGTCCAGCCAGGAAAGATCTCGTCTCGAACGCCGAGCGCATCGGCGACGCCCAGGAAGATGTCGAAGTCCGCGCGCGCCTCATCGGGCGGCGGCACCGCGCGATTGACCTTGCTCACCCGCCGCTCGGAGTTGGTGTAGGTCCCTTCCTTCTCGCCCCACATCGCCGCGGGCAGCATCAGGTGCGCGTATTCCGATGTCGGAGTCGGGTGATACCCGTCCTGCACGACGAGGAAATCGAGCGACTCGAGCGCCTGGCGGAGCGAGCCGAAGTTGGGAAACGAGACGACGGGGTTGGTCGCGATGATCCACAACGCACGAATGCGTCGATCGAGCGCCGCCTCGATGATGTCGGGATACGCGAGGCCGCGCGCACTCGGAATGCGCTCCTCGGAAATGCCCCAGAGCTGTGCCAGCTCGCGCCGATCGTCGGCGTTCTCGAACTTGCGATAGCCCGGCAGGCTCGACGCAAACCCGGCCTCGCGCGTCCCCATGGCATTGCACTGGCCGGTGATCGAGAACGGCGCCGCACCGGCGCGCCCGATGTTGCCGGTGATGAGCGCGAGGTTGTTGATCGCGTTGACCGTCTCGGTGCCCTTGGTGCTGTGGTTGACGCCCATCGTCCAGCCGATGAACCCGGCGCGGGCACGCGCGTAGGTCCATGCCGTCCGGCAGATCAACTCGGCACGAGAGTCCCGTGATCTCCGCCACCCGCTCGGGCGTATAGGCGCGAACTGACTCCCGCAGCGCGTCGAAGCCGGTGGTGTGACGGGCGACGTATTCGTGGTCGACGAGATCGTTCTCGATCACGAAGTGGATGAGCCCGTTGATCAGCGCGAGGTCGGACCGCGGCTTCAGCGGCAGATGGAGATCGGCCAGCATCGCCGTCTTGGTGACGCGCGGATCGACGACGATCAGCGTGTTGTTCGGGTTCGAACGCAGACGCCAGCACAGAATCGGATGGTTCTCCGCGACGTTGGCGCCGATGAGGACGATGACATCGGCGCGCTCGAGATCTTCGTACGCGCCGGGAGGACCGTCGCTGCCGAACGAGCGCTTGTAGCCCGACACGGCGGTGGCCATGCAGAGCGTGGTGTTGCCGTCGATGTTTCGCGTGCCGATGCCGAGCTGCACGAGCTTGCCGAGCGCGTAGAACTCTTCGGTGACGAGCTGACCGGTGCTGATCACGCCCACCGAGTCGGGCCCGTAGCGCGCCTGCGTCTCGCGGAACTTCGTCGCCATCGTCGTGAACGCTTCGTCCCAGCTGACGCGCCCGAACTCGCCATCGCGCGGAGCAAGGGATACCGGGCGCGGTTGTCGGCGGCGATCGTGTGATGCTCCGAGAGCCCCTTCGGGCAGAGCATGCCGCGGTTGACCGGATGGTCCGGGTTGCCGCGCACCGACACCGCGCGGTTGCCCTTGACGCCGATGAACATGCCGCATCCCACCGAGCAGTACCCGCACGTCGTCGCCACCCACTTGTCCGGCACCTTCTGCGCGGAGACGTACCCGGCCACCTGATCGACGGCGTAGGAGTAGCGGTCCGCTCGCGTGTCGAGTCCGAGGAGTCGCTTGAGCGTCATGAGGCCTCACTTGCCGATGCGATGTAGGGCGCCGCCAGGTGCTTCGGCACGACGCTGACGAAGAAGAGATAGCGCCCCACGATCTCGGCCGTCGTCGCGAGTGCGAGCGCGGCGACCATCACTGCGGCGCCGGCCATCGAGCCGGTCGGTGCATTCGGGGTCAGGAGCTGCGGCCCAGCGGCGAGCAGCGGCAGCGCCACTGCGCCGAGCGCGAGCAGCACGCCTCGCAGCAGGAGGCGTCCTGCAAGCACGGTGGAGAGCAGCCGCGCGGTGCCGCGCAGCTCGAGACTGTCGGAGGAAATGCAGCGGAACAACCGCAGCGCCAGCAGCACGAACTGCGCGCTCGCCATCGTCGCCGCCCCGATCGCGAGCCAGCGGAGATTGCCGCCACCGACGACTGCGGCAAAGAGCGGGCCGAGGACGCCGGCGGTCAGGTTGAACTGCAGCAGTGTGTAGCGCGTGTTCCACGCCGGCCGCGACGGCACGCGGTAGATGCAGGCGCTCGACGTCACCCCTGCGATGCCGATCAGGACCGTGAGACGCGCCGATGTATCCGCCGCCCGGCAGACCGAACCACAGCATCGCCGCGTATACGCCCGGCGACCATCGAGAACGCCGAGAAGAGCAAGCACCTCGCGGCTCAGCCACGAGCGCCGCCACATCCGAATCGCGCGATAGGCGTGAATCGGACGGCCGAGATGAAGCGTTGACGCGGACAGCGCGAGCCCGCCGACCAGCAGCGACGCGATGGCGGCGGTTCCGAGGTGGGCCGTCGCCTCGAACACCTGTGAGAGCCAGATCGTCGTGAACGCGCCGACCGCCAATTGCGTCAGCACGGTCATCACGACGAGCGGCCAGTGCGGATGCTCGGGCACGACGTTGGTCACATCCACCGGGCGTGGCGTTGGGCGGCAGCGTCTTCGGCAGCGTGACGCGCGTCGTCGACAGGCTTCTGATCGCCCTCGGGCAGACCCGCTGTTCGACGGGGCTCGCGTCGATCGACTCTCGCCATGAGGCCACGTTGACGATCTCGATTGCGATAGCGCCTTCGGGGCACGCGCTCACGCAGGCGGGTGTCTGGCCGACCGACAGCCGCCCGTGGCACATGTCGCACTTCCCGACGACGCCGCGCTCGGGGTTGTACTGCGGCACGCCGTACGAGCAGTTCCACGTGCAGGTACTGGCAGCCGATGCAGGCGTCGGCGCTGTGCCGCACGATGCCGGTGGCGGGATCCTTCGAGTAGGCGTCAACCGGGCATCCCTCCAGGCAGGTCGGCTCGAGGCAGTGGTTGCACCCCATCGAGAGAGTACGAGCGCGACGGTCATCGGAAACCAGCCGCCTTCGATCTCCCGGACGCGCCGCCAGTTGATCGACGCAGGATTGCCGTTCTGCTCGTTGCAGGCGACGACGCAGCACTTGCAGCCGATGCACTTGCCCATGTCGACGTGGAAGCGGTACTGCTCGCCGGGACCGGGCGCGCGTTCCGGCATGCGCCCTTCCTGCGTCGGACCCGTGCGCGCGAACGCAGGCGCACTTCCGCGCTTGGTCAGCGCGAAGGTGACGCCGTCCTCCTTCACTCGCGTCAGCAGCGGCAGCGACGACATTCAGACCACCCCACGCAGATCTCTCATTGCAACGTTCGTGCGTGCCGCATCAGACGCGGCGTGCACACGAGAGCTCGTCGTGGAGCGCAGGGAACGCAGGTCCGGCTATGCGGACGCAACGGCTGGCGCGCGCGGAACACTCGCTCTCACATGGAACGAGCGCGGCGCCTGATGGACGGGGCCAGCGATGCTGGCAGATGGACGCGCGCGGCCGGGCGCGCATCCTTTCGAAGATACACGGTCGGACTCGTTCAGCACAAGGGGGCATGAGGCTACGCGAATGTTGCCTGCCTCGTCAGAAACATACATTCATGTGCCGAATCGACGCCGTCGCCTCGTAACGAGATTGATTCGACAGACGTTGGCCGCGAATTCATCGGCGCTGTCACGAGTCGTCGCTTGACGAGCGACAGACGCGCACTCCAGAGCGCACGAACGCGCGCATTCCGGCGTGCGCTCGTGAGTGAAAGACACTACCCTACGCAATTGTCTTGACGTCACGGCAAATCAACAGACTTGTCGGTCGTCGATCCCACGAATCATCGCTCGACAGTCAAAGCCGTTTCGCCGCGCCTTCATCGCACTGCTGAACATCGCATCGGCGCACGTGAATTGACGCGACGGAACGCGACTTGCTCTTGTCGCGGAGCGACGGCTCAGAAGCCCTCAGCGGGACCGGCCACGTCGCCTCCCTTGTGATTCACCGAATCGAGTGGAACGGGAGCGTGCGTGTGATTTGTTCTTTCAAGGCGATCGGCGCGTCGGCTCTGTGCCGCGCCGTTGCCGACTGCATGCGCGTCAGTCATCGCAACACGCGACAGACAGCGGCAGCACAGATCGCCAGGTCCGCCCGACTCCGCGTCCGCACCACAGGCAACGCAAACACCGCCGCCGGTCACCCAACCGGCTGCCTCCACGGCCGCACCACCACGCGTACCGCATGTTTCAATCGGGCGAACGAGGTGATGCCCTCGTGGTTGCGGGTGCGCGGCGAGTTCCGCGAACGGTTCGAAGGCTTCGAGAACAGCAACTTCATCGAGGGACGCGACGATGCCTACGCGCTCAGCCGATTCCGGTTCAACGTGGCCGTCACCGCCACGAAGCACCTCGCGTTTCAAGCCAACCTTCAGGATGCACGCGTGGCGGGCAAAGAAGTGGGGCCGACAACCGCGCCCTTCCGAGGACCATTCGATCTCCGCACTGCGTTCGCAGACGTGGGCGATGCCAAGGCCGCGATCGCGCTTCGACTCGGACGGCAGGAGCTCGTCTTCGGCGAGTCAGCGCCTGCTCGGCTCGCTGCCCTGGGTGAATACCGGGCGGAGCTGGGATGCGGCGCAGGTCATCCTGCGCTCGCCGATGTTCCAGGTCGATCGTCTTCGGCGCGTCGCTCGTGCGCAGCCTGCCCGACGAGTTCGACAAGAGCGGCAACGGCAATCGGCTGGCAGGCGCCTACGCGACGTCGACCAAGCTGCTGCCGCGGGCGACCGTCGAGCCGTACGTGTTCTGGCGCCGCGACGTCAATCTCCGCAGTGAGCTCGGTGCGCTCGGCACGCTCTCGCAGACGACGATCGGAACACGCGTCGCCGGCCAGTTGCCCGCACGGCTCGACTACGGCGTCGAGATGGCCATGCAGCGAGGAGGCCTCGACGAGGACTCGCATCAGCGCCTGGGCAGGGCACTGGCAGCTGCGATCGTCGCTGCCCGGGTGGGCAGTCGCCGAAGCTCACCTCCGAATACAACTTCGCGACCGGCGACGAGAATCGCGACCGACGGCATCGCGGCAGACCTTCGATCAGCTCTACCCCACGGGGCACGACAAGCTCGGGCTCGTCCGACCAGATCGGCTGGCGCAACATTCATCACCTTCGCGAGGGCATCGAGATCACGCCGATCAAGGCGACGCCCATCTCGCTCAACTATCACTCGTGGTGGCTGGCGAGCCGGCACCGACGGCCTCTATTCGGCGAGCGGCGCCTTCTCGTCCCGCGAGTCGCCGGAGGCGCGGCGAACACCCACGTCGGCCAGGAGATCGACGTTCATGTGTCTCGCGCGCGATCACGCCCGCAGCTCCAACTGGCTGGCGGCTACGCCCACATCATCAGCGGCGCGTTCCTGCGAGAAGCGACGCCCGGCGCGTCATACAGCTATCCGTACGTGATGGCCACGTACGTCTTCCTGGCGGAGAAGATAAGATGAACACACGACGAGCGTTTACGTAAGACACGACGAGTGTTCATCAAGACCGCCGCCACGACGGCGGGCGTGTTGATGTCCGGACTTCCCTCGGGATGGGTCGGCGGCGTCTACGCCGACGATGGGCCGGAGACGAAGACGATTCGCTTCGGCATCATCGCGCTGACCGACTGCGCGCCGATCGTGATGGCGCACGAGCTCGGCTACTTCAAGAAGTTCGGCATCGAGTCGGTCGTCTCGAAGGAAGCGTCCTGGGCCGTCATCAGGGACAAGCTCTCGCTCGGTGAGAACCAGGCGACGCACATGCTCATCGGCATGCCGCTCGCCTCGACGATGGGGCTGGCGGGGTCGCCGGTGAAGCCGATGGTGATCCCGTGGCTGCTCAATCGCAACGGGCAGGCGATCACTCTGAACAACAAGCTGAAACAGGCCGGCGTCCGCAAGCCGCAGGACGTCAAGCCGCTCGCCGAGAAGGCCAAGGCCGCCGGCGAGCCGCTCGCGTTCGCGATGACGTTCCCGCCCGGAACGCACGCGATGTGGATGCGCTACTGGCTCGCGGCCGGCGGCATCCATCCGGACAAGGACGTCAGCCTCATCACGATTCCGCCGGCGCAGATGGTCGCGAACATGAAGGTGGACAAGATGGACGGCTTCTGCGTGGGCGAGCCGTGGAACAACCGCGCCATCGAAGACGGAATCGGCTTCACGGTGACGACCACGCAGCAGATGTGGAAGGACCACCCGGAGAAGGTCTGCGCGTTCACCGAGGAGTTCGCGACGAAGAATCCGAAGACGGTCAAGGCGATCCTCAAGGCGCTGCATCTGGCGAGCGTCGACCTCGACAAGATGGAGAACCGGCCGAAGTTCGCCGAGGTGATCTCGCGGCCCGCCTACATCAACTGCCCGCCGGCGATCATCCTCGAGCGGTTGATGGGCAAGTACGAATACGGCGACGGGCGCGTCGAGCAGGATCCGTTCTACATGATCTTCTCGAACCGCAACTGCAACTACCCGCACCAGATCTACGCGAAGTGGTGGCTCACGCAATTCCGGCGCTGGGGGATGACCAAGGGCGCGCCCGACTACACCGGCATTCCCAAGCGCGTGCTGCGCTCCGACATCTACCTCGAGGCCATGAAGGAAATGGGAGTGCCGGTGAAGGTGGCCGAGGAGCAGTCCATCACGCTCTTCGATGGCGTGTTCGATGGGAAGGACCCGGAGAAATACGCGCGATCGTTCCCGGTGAACGCGCTGCAGGGATAGGAGACTCCATTGGCCAAACGCATCGTCAATCTGCTTCTTGCCCCTCTGCGGCATCGCGCTCGCCATCGGCATCTGGTGGGTCGCCAGCCGACTGGTCCCGGATCTGCCGTCCCCGGCGCGGACGTGGGAGGAGAGCAAGCTCTACATCCTCGAGCCGCTCACGAAGCGAGGCGAAACGGATCAGGGGATCCTGCTGCTCGCCTACTACAGCCTGGTGCGGGTCGCACAGGGCTTCCTGCTCGGGATCGCCATCGCCACACCGATCGGCTTCCTGCTCGGCGTCTCGTCGACGCTCACGAAGATGTTCGATCCGATCATGCAGGTGCTGCGGCCGATCTCTCCGCTCGCCTGGCTTCCGCTCGGGCTGGTCATCTTCCAGAAGTCCGAGCCGGCGGCGCTCTTCGCGATCGCCGTCTGCTCGATGTGGCCGACGGTCATCAACACGATGCTGGGCGTGCGCGCGATCCCGCAGGACTACTGGAACGTCGCGCGCGTGCTGCGGCTGTCGAGGATGACCACGTTCACGAAGATCATCGTGCCGGCGACGCTTCCGTACATGTTCACCGGCTACCGCCTCAGCCTCGGCATCGCGTGGCTGGTGATCGTCGCGAGCGAGATGCTGACCGGCACACCCGGCGTCGGCGGGTTCCTCTGGCAGGAATACAACAGCCTCGTCTACGCGCACATCCTGCTGGCCATCATCACGATCGGCGTCGTCGGCTTCGCGCTCGATCGGCTGATGGGATTGGCGGAGGCGAAGCTGCGGGCGGTGTAAAGACCGGGGTCGGGAGCTCGACGCGGCGCGGACTTCACCCCGAGGACTCGGAGACTGTATTGGCGTTCATTGAGGTTCGAGGCGTTCAGAAGTCGTTCGCCACGAACGGGCCGACCCGACACGTGCTGCGCGATGTCTCGCTCGACGTCGAGCAGGGCGAGTTCGTGTCGATCGTCGGCGCCATGGGCAGCGGCAAATCGACGCTGCTCAGCCTGCTCGCCGGACTTGACGATGCCAGATCGGGGGACGATCGCGATTGGCGGGGAACCGGTCCGCGGCGTTCATCCTCATGCCGCGTTCGTCTTTCAGAACTACTCGCTGCTGCCCTGGTTTACGGCGCTCGAGAACGTCCGGCTTGCCGTCGAAGCCACGTTTCCGGACCTGACTCGCGAGCAGCAGCAGATGCGGGCGCGCGACGCGCTCGGCAAGGTCGGCCTCGGCAACGCGGTGAACCGCCGGCCGCGACAGCTGTCGGGCGGCATGCGACAGCGCGTCGCGATCGCCCGCGCGGTCGCGACCGAGCCGCAGGTGCTCTTCCTGGACGACCCGTTCGGCGCGCTGGACGCGCTGACCCGCGAGACGCTTCAGCAGGAGCTGGCCGGACTCGGATCGCAATCGGATCGCCCGGTGACGACCGTCATGATCACCAACAGCGTCGAGGAAGCGATCCTGCTGTCCGATCGGATCGTGCCGATCGTGCCCGGTCCGCCGGCGACGCCTTGGCAGCTACCGATTCCCGGTGGAGTTGCCGCGTCCGCGCAGCGTCGCGCAGCTCGCGCACGACGAACAGGCGACTCACGTGCGCGCGCACGTCGTTGCCACGCTGACGGCCTCGCCCGGACGACTGAAGAAGACCCGCGCGGCGAGATCCGAACGCCTCACCGCCGGTCCTGCAGGCGGTCGCGAAGGAGACGCCATGAGTGTTCCGCTGGAGCTCACCGGGTCTGACGAAGGTTTCCCAACGCCGTCGGGTCCCTTCATCGCCGTCAAGGACGTCAACGCGATGATCGAGACCGGCGAGTTCGTCGCGATTCTCGGTCACTCCGGCTGCGGCAAGTCGACCGTGCTCTCGATCGTGGCCGGCCTCGACCGGGCGACCTACGGAGGAGTCGTCATCGACGGAACGCAGGTCGATGGACCGGGGGCGGAGCGCGCGATCGTGTTCCAGTCGCCGTGCCTGCTGCCGTGGCTCACGGCTCGACAGAACGTCGAGCTCGGCGCGGCGCAAGGCACGGTCAGGAAAAGCCGCCGCGAGATCGCGGCGACGGCGAATCACTATCTGGAGCTCGTGGGCGTGGCCGACGCGGCCGATCAATTGCCGCCGCAGATCTCGCTGGGGACGCAGCAGTGCGTCTCGCTGGCGCGGGCGCTGGCCGTCGAGCCTCGATTCCTGCTGCTCGACGAGCCGTTCTCGCAGCTCGACTCGCTGACGCGCTTCGATCTGCAGGACATCCTGCTGCGCGTGTGGGAGCGTTCGGGCAAGACCGTCGTGATGGTCACGCACGACGTCGACGAGGCGCTCTACCTCGCGGACCGGCTCATTCTGATGACCGACGGTCCGGAGGCATCCGTCGGTGAGGTGCTGACCGTGCCGTTCCCGCGGCCGCGCTCGCGCGCCGCTGTGCTCGGCCACCCCCGCTATCACGAGTGCCGCCGCCAGGTGATCGACTTCCTCGAGCACCACGCGCACCAGTCACGGCCGAGCGCGCTCGACGACGTTCTTCAGGCGGTGCGATCGCACTGACGCTTGTCGGTGCGAACTCGATACTTGTCGGTGCGAGTCTGACGCTTGTTGGTGCGAATGCGATCTTGGTCGGTGCGATCTCGACACTCGCCCGTACGATTTCTAATGCTTGTTGGTGCGAGTTCGACGCTGGTCGGTGGCCTGCTTGCACCGCTAAGGATCCAGGTGCACCGACAAGGATCTACGTCGCACCGACAAGCGTAAGCCGAGTCGCACCGACAAGCATCAGGAGATCGCACCGACCAGCGTCATGCTTCGCACCGACCAGTGCCGCGCTACTTCACCGTCCCGGCCCCCGCGGCCGCCGTGACACCGTCCTGCTGCGCGGATCCACCCGATGCACCGATGGCGCCGACGATCTTGCCACCCGACAATCAGCGGCAGGCCGCCCTCGACCGCGACCGCGCCCTCGAGCGACAGGAGCCGCCAACCCTCGCCGCCCGCGGCAAGCGCGTCCTGAAACGCCTTGGTCGGCCGCTTGAATCGCGCCGACGATCGCGCCTTGGCAATCGCCACGTCGACGCTGCCCACCTGTGTGTTGTCCATCTTCTCGAAGTAGACCAGATCCCCGGCGGGGTCGACGATCGCGATGGCCATCGTCCACTGGTTCTTCCGAGCTTCGGCCACCGCCGCCGCAGCGGCGCTTTTCGCCTGGTCGGCCGTGATGGTAGGTCCGTACATGTTTGGTTGCCCCTGCGCTGACGGCCGCGCGGGCACGAGCGCGCCGGCCGCGAGAAGTCGCACAAACGACGATCGGGATGTGCTTCATGGTGGCGTGAATTATACGCGTGCGTGCTAGATTCAATTCTCCATGAGCGCGCACGCCATCCTGATCACGGCATTCGACCGGCCCGGCATGATGTCGGCCCTGACCAAGGTCCTCGCCGACCACGATGCCAATATCACGCACGTGGACATCCACCCCGGCACACCCGACCTCGGGGATCTATTTCGAAGTCGTGATCGCCGACGGACAGGCGCCATCGGTCATCGCGAGCCTGAAGCGCGTGCCCGGCGTCGAGCGCGTGGAAGAGACGCCGTCCTCGGCCAAGATCTACGGCAAGCGCATCATCGTCATGGGCGGCGGCGCCCAGGTCGGTCAGGTGGCGCTCGGCGCCATCAGCGAGGCCGATCGTCACAACATCCGCGGCGAGCGCATCTCGATCGACACGATTCCGCTCGTGGGCGAACACGAACTGGCGGCCGCCGTCCGCGCCGTCATGCGGCTCCCCCGCGTGAAGATGCTGGTGCTCGCAGGCGCCATGATGGGCGGAGAGATCACCAGGGCCGTCGAAGAGGTCCGCGCCAACGGCCTGCGCGTGATCTCGCTGAACATGGCGGGCAGCGTGCCCGAAGCGGCAGACCTCGTGGTGAGCGATCCGGTCCAGGCGGGGGTCATGGCGGTCATGGCCGTCGCCGATACTGCCAAGTTCGACTTGATGCGACAGTTGAAACGACGGTACTGACATTGGAGATTTGATGATTATTGATCTTTGATTCGTTGTTGATTGCTGATTTGTGATTGATGATTCGGTCCTCCGTTCGCGCGTGTGAGGGAATGCTCGAGTCTCGAAGTCCCGATGTCCAGTAAATCAACAATCAGCAATCGCCAATCAACAACGATTCAACAATCAGAGATCCTCAAATCGTTAATGTGACTGCCCGTCACCAAAGAGGTGCGGCCATGAAAACGGAACTCGCCCTGCTCGATCCGACATCCGAGCTCGCACCGACGAGCGCCCGCGTCGGGCCAGGCCGGCGTCGCTGCAGGGCCTGACCGTCGGGCTGCTCGACATCTCCAAGCGGCGCGGCGACGTCTTCCTCGACCGCCTCGACGAGCTCCTTCACGAGCGGGGATTCGCGGTGCGCCGCTACCGCAAGCCGCGTTTTTCGATTCTCGCGCCGTCCGAGCTGAAGCACCAGATCCGCAACGAGTGCGACCTCGTCATCGAAGCGCTCGCTGATTGAGAGTCGTGCACGTCGTGCAGTATGCACGACATACGGGACCTCGAAGACCTCGGCGTGGTGGCTGTCGCCATCGCTTCGAGTGAATTCGCCAGGCGGCTGCCGCGCAGAACCGATCGCTCGGCTACGATCCGGCCGTCGTCTTCGTGCCGCATCCAATCCAGGACCGGACCGACGAGGAAATGCGTACGCTCGCAGAGCAGGCGCTCCAGTCGATTCTGGAGTCACTTTCCACTGGTGAATCGCTGATCTGTGATTGTCGATTCGTTGGGGATCGCTGATCCCTTGGATTGTTGATGCGATTGTCGAGCCGCCGCCGCGCCGCAAACGAAATCAAAAATCAACAATCTCCAATCAACATCGATTCAACAATCACAAATCGAAAGATCATTGAATGATGTTACCATCCGCGCTGCCGATGGTATTCGGCGACGAGATCCTGAAGACGCTCGCGCGTGAGCGTGGCGGCTGGATCGTTCGGGAGCGGCGACTCGAGGAAACGCTCCGGCAGCGTATCCTCGTCGGGCGTCCATCCGGCGAGCAGGTTGACTCTGCCGCTTGGCTGCCACGATGCCGCGCGCGGTGTCGCGCAGTTCCTCGGCCGTGACGTCCCAGCCGGTAACGGCGCGCAGCATGTCCGCGGCCTCGCTGTAGAAATCCGTGAACACGCCGCGCAGGAACTTGCACAGGATCAGCGAGTCCATCAACGCCGCCCTGTCTTCGGTCTCGATGGCGTGACGCACCGACTCGAGCGTCGCGTTCCGGCGATCGACCTTCTCCGAGAAGTCCACCTCGTACGCGCCGCTGCGATTGTGATCGGCGCCGCGCGCCCCGACCGCAAACCCAAGCGCCATCGTCTGGAGCGCGCGCGGCTCGTAGCCGGGAATCTCCAGGCCCTTGACCTGCGGAGCAAACGCCATGCTTCCCTGCCCGATTGCCTCCGCCGCTCGCCGGCTGCCTTCGGCCAGGAGCGCGCCGATGCCCTCTCGCCGACCGATCAGATCGATCGCCCTCAGCACCGCGTCACCGCTGCCGAACGTGAGCCATGGCTCGTCGAGCAGACCGCGCTCGACGCATTCCATCGCGAAGGCGATGGTGCCGCCGGCGCTGATCGTGTCGATGCCGAGCTCGTCGCAGCGCTGTGACGCGCGCAGCACGGCATCGCCATCGCCGACGCCGCAGAGCGACCCGAGCGCGAAGAGGCTCTCGTATTCCAGCCGCACGCCCCTGGTGCCGAGCGCGTAGATGTGCTCGCACCCGATGGTGCACGCCACGCAGCTCGCTCGGGTGCGCGCGTGCGCCACGCTCAGCTGCTCGGGCGAGAGGCTCGCAGCCTTCTCGAACGTCCCGGTCTGAAAGTTGCGCGTCGGCAGCGTGCCGAAGCGATTGAACGTCAGGAGATTCGTCGCCGTTCCCAGCTCGCGGTACTTCGCTGTCGCCGGCCCGAACGATCGCTTCGACAGATCGCGGCTCAATTCGGTCAGCTCACGCGGGTGCGCCCACTCGCAGCGCTGCGTTCCGCGCACCGCGATCGCCTTGATGCGCTTGCTGCCGAGCACGGCGCCGCTCCCGCCGCGGCCCGCATGCCGTCCGTCGTGCGAGATGGTGGCGAAGCGCACGGCATGCTCCCCCGCCGGGCCGATCGAGGCGATGCGAAAGTCGGCGCCAAGCCGGGAGCGCAGCTTCTCTTCCGCGACGTGGCACGGGGCGCCGAGAATGTCGTCGGCGGGCTCGAGTCGAACCTCGTCCGTCATCCACGACCAGCACCGACCACGTGCGCGCGCGGCCGACGATGACCATGGCGTCGCAGCCTGAGCGCTTGCCGGCAAGAGCAAAGCCGCTGCTCGCGAGCGAATCGTTGAAGCGCTCGGTCAACGGGCTTCGGCTGACAACAGCGAACTTCGCGGACGTCGTCAGAGGACTGCCGACGAGAGGACTGAACGCAAAGATCAGCGGCGCTTCCGGCGACAGTGGATCGGCCGCCGCGCCGCCGTCATCGAGCAGCAGCCGGGCACCAAGGCCGCTGCCGCCGATGGACTGCCGGAGCACGGCGTCTGGCAGCGGCACGCGCTCGGCGCGACCCGAGGAGACGTCAATGCGGAGATAGCAGCCGTGGTATCCGAATGGCATAGGTGAATGCAGAATGCAGAATTCAGAATGCAAAATTCAGAAGGCAGTTTCAATCTCTTGCGTGTCGCATTCTGCATTTTGAATTGAGAATCAGCCCCCAGCGTCGGCTGAGAGGATGAGCAGACGGTCGTCCTCGGCAAACGCGTCGCGGGATCGCTGACGAAGGCGTCCCCGTTCAGGTTGGCCGCGATCGAGGGATGCAGCCCGTCTGGTGATGAGTCGCCCGGAGCGCCGGATAGCGCGCGGCCAGCGCGCCGAGGAGCTGGCCCAGGGTGTCCGCCTCGACCTCCAGCTCGGAGATGCCGGCGCGTTCGCGGGGAATGCCCAGAAATTCAACGTGCATGGTGTGCCCACGTCAGACAGGCTAGCAGGGATCGCCTGCCCGCCATAGCCCGACAGGGCGAAGGCGGGTAACGCGATGATAACATGGAGGGTTTGACGCTCAAGGCGAGCGCGAAGAGTTCGTCAAATCTACGAATGGCTCGTTCAGACCCCATCCAAAGGAAAACGGGGGCGCGTCCGCGGCGACCCCGAAAGGGCGCGCCGTCGATCCGCGGCGCCGCGAGGAGACGTGCGCGCGCTGCTCGGCGATGCTCCCCGGCGGCGGGATCTGCTGATCGAGCACCTGCACAAGATTCAGGATCGCTACGGCTGCCTGTCGGCCGCGCATCTCGTCGCGCTCGCGGCTGAGATGAAGATGGCGATGGCCGAGGTCTACGAAGTGGCGACCTTCTATCACCACTTCGACGTGGTGAAAGAAGGCGACACCGCTCCGCCGGCGATCACCGTGCGCGTGTGCGACTCGATTGCCTGCGACCTGGCCGGTTCGCATGAGCTGCTGACGAGGCTGCCGTCGCTGCTCGGCACGGACGTTCGCGTGCTTCATGCGCCGTGCGTCGGCCGCTGCGAGACGGCGCCGGTCGCGGTGGTCGGGCAGAACCCCGTGCCGCATGCGACTGCTGAGAAGGTCGTCTCGCTCGTGAAAGCGGGAGCAGTCAAGCACGTCACGTCGGACGTCACGATCACCCCGGGCCATGTCGATTACGCAGCCTACCGCGCGGCAGGTGGCTACGCGCTCGCGGCGTCGTGCGTCAGCGGACAGCGAACGCCTGCCGACGTCATCGCCCTCATGGAGAACTCGAGCCTGCGCGGGCTGGGCGGCGCCGGTTTCCCGGCCGGCCGCAAGTGGAAGCTCGTCGCGGCGGAACCGGCGCCGCGCCTGATGGCGATCAACATCGACGAGGGCGAGCCGGGCACGTTCAAGGATCGCTACTACCTCGAGCGCGATCCGCACCGGTTTCTCGAAGGCGCGATCATCGCGGCCTGGGCGGTTGGCATCGATGCCGTCTACATCTACCTGCGCGACGAATACCACGGCTGCCGCGCCATCCTGGAGCAGGAGCTCGCGGCCCTTCAGGCCGAATCCGCCCTGCACGATTCCCGAGTTCCACCTCCGGCGCGGCGCCGGCGCCTACATCTGCGGCGAAGAGTCCGCGATGATCGAATCGATCGAGGGCAAGCGCGGCGAGCCGCGGCTGCGCCCGCCGTATGTCGCGCAGGTCGGGCTGTTCGGACGTCCGACGCTCGAGCACAACATGGAGACGCTCCACTGGGTGCGCGAGATCATCGAGAAAGGCCCCGACTGGTTCGCCGGGCACGGGCGGCACGGCCGCAAGGGACTGCGCTCGTTTTCCGTGAGCGGACGCGTCAAGAAGCCCGGCGTGCACCTCGCGCCGGCGGGGATCACGCTGCAGGAGCTCATCGACGAATACTGCGGCGGCATGCTCGACGGCCACACGCTCTACGGGTATCTGCCGGGCGGCGCGTCCGGCGGCATCCTTGCCGGCGTCGATGGCGAACATCCCGCTCGACTTCGACACGCTGAATCAGTACGGCTGCTTCATCGGTTCGGCCGCTGTCGTGGTGCTGTCGGACAAGGACACGGCGACGGCGCGGCGCGCAACGTGATGAAGTTCTTCGCGGACGAGTCGTGCGGTCAGTGCACGCCATGCCGCGTCGGCACGGAGAAAGCGCTGCACCTGATGAAGGAGCGCCGGTGGGACCAGCCGCTCCTGAAGGAGCTCTCGCAGGCGATGATGGACGCGTCGATTTGCGGGCTGGGCCAGGCCGCGCCGAACCCGATGCTGTCAGTGCTGAAGTACTTCCCAAGGGAAGTCGACTGATGCATCAGACGAACACTGCTCTCGATGCCCCTCTGGTGACGTTTACCCTCAACGGGCAGAACGTTGTCGGGCGAGCCGACCAGACGATCCTTCAGACAGCCGACGACCACGGCATCGAAATTCCGCGCCTCTGCTACATGGAGGGCATGCGCGCAGACGGCAACTGCCGCACGTGCATGGTGGAGATCAAGGGCGAGCGCGTGCTCGCGCGCTCGTGCTGCCGCTATCCCGAAGGACGGCATGGAGGTGACCACCAACAGCGCGCGCGCCGTCACCAGCCAGAAGATGTCGATCGAGCTGCTGCTGTCCGACATCCCGGAGACGTCCTACACGCTGAACTCCGAGCTCGATCTCTGGGCGAAGAAGATGGGCATCGGCAAGCCGCGATTCCACTCGCGTCACCAGCCGGTCGAAGATCTCTCGCATCCGGCGATGGCCGTGCATCTCGACGCCTGCATCCAGTGCAAGCGCTGCGTCCGCGCCTGCCGGGAAGAGCAGGTCAACGACGTCATCGGCTACGCGTTCCGCGGCGGCCACTCGAAGATCGTGTTCGACCTCGACGACCCGATGGGCAACTCGACGTGTGTCGCCTGCGGCGAGTGCGTGCAGGCATGCCCGACCGGCGCGCTGATGCCGGCGCGTGACGTCGCGCTGACCGTCCCCGACAAGACCGTCGACTCGGTGTGCCCGTACTGCGGCGTCGGCTGCCAGCTCACTTACAACGTCAAGAACAACCAGATCCTCTTCGTGCAGGGCAAGGACGGCCCGGCGAACTCGAGCCGCCTGTGCGTGAAGGGTCGCTACGGGTTCGACTACGTCCAGCACAAGCACCGCCTGACGAAGCCGCTGATTCGCAAGAAGGGCGCGCCGAAGCACAAGGACTTCACCGTCGATCCCGAGAAGTGGCACGAGGTGTTCCGCGAGGCCACGTGGGAGGAAGCGCTCGACTTCGCCGCGAAGGGCCTGCGCGACATCCGCGACACGTACGGCAAGCGGGCGCTCGCCGGCTTCGGGTCGGCGAAGGGCACGAACGAAGAGGCCTATCTGTTCCAGAAGCTCGTGCGCACCGGATTCGGATCGAACAACGTCGATCACTGCACGCGTCTCTGCCACGCGTCGAGCGTCGCGGCGCTGATGGAAGGCATCAACTCGGGCGCGGTGTCGAACCAGGTGCGCGACGTCGCGAACTCCGAAGTGATCTTCGTCATCGGCGCCAATCCGACGGTCAACCATCCGGTCGCCGCGACCTTCATCAAGAACGCCGCGAAAGCGGGCGCGAAGCTGATCGTCGCCGATCCGCGGCGCGGCGAGCTCGCGCGGCATGCCACCTATTTCCTGCAGTTCAACCCGGACACCGACGTCGCCCTGCTCAACGCGATGCTTCACGTCATCGTCGAGGAAGGCCTCGTCGATCAGACGTTCGTCCAGCGACCGCACGTCGGGATACGAGGCGCTCGCCGAGAACGTGAAGAAGTTCTCGCCCGAAGCGATGGCGCCGATCTGCGGCATCGATGCGCAGACGATCCGCGAGGTCGCGCGCCTCTACGCGACGTCGAAGGGGTCGATGATCCTCTGGGGCATGGGCATCTCGCAGCACGTGCACGGCACCGACAACGCCCGCTGCCTGATCGCGCTGGCGCTCTCGACGGGCCAGATCGGCAAGCCGGGCTCGGGACTGCATCCGCTGCGCGGCCAGAACAACGTGCAGGGTGCGTCCGACTCGGGCCTGATCCCGATGTTCTATCCGGACTACCAGCGCGTGAACACGCCGGAGGCGCGCGAGCGCTTCGAGACGCTGTGGAACACCGAGCTCGATCCCGATCCGGGCCTGACGGTCGTCGAGATCATGAACGCGGCGAAGAAGCCACGAGATCCGCGGGATGTACATCATGGGCGAGAACCCGGCGATGTCGGACCCCGACGTCGATCACGCGCGCGAAGCCATGGCCGCGCTCGATCACGTCGTCGTGCAGGACATCTTCCTCACGGAAACGGCGTATCTCGCCGACGTCGTGCTGCCGGCCACCGCGTGGCCGGAGAAGATCGGCACGGTCACCAACACGGATCGCATGGTGCAGCTCGGACGCAAGGCGATCGAACCGCCGGGCGACGCGAGAGAGGATTTCTGGCTGATCGTTCAGCTCGCACGGCGGATGGGACTCGACTGGCGGTACACGCATCCGCGCGACGTGTTCAACGAGATGCGGCTGTGCATGGACTCGATCGCCGGCATCACGTGGGAACGGCTCGAAGAGCAGTCATCGGTCACGTATCCCTGCGTGAAGGAAGGCGACCCGGGCGATCCCGTCGTCTTCATCGATAACTTCCCGACCGCGACGGGCCGCGGCAAGTTCGTTCCGGCCGATCTCATCTCGGCCGCCGAACGTCCCGATGCCGAGTACCCGATGGTGCTTGATCACCGGCCGCCAGCTCGAACACTGGCACACCGGATCGATGACGCGTCGCGCGTCGGCACTCGACTACATCGAGCCGGAGCCGGTCGCGTCAGTGCATCCGCTGGATCTCGAAGGCCTCGGCGTCGCGCCTGGCGGCACGCTGACGATTGCCTCACGCCGCGGTGAAATCTCGCTCTACGCGCGCGCCGACGATGGCATGCCGCGCGGCGCTGTGTTCGTCCCGTTCTGCTATTACGAGGCGGCGGCGAACATGCTGACCAACCCCGTGCTCGATCCGTTCGGCAAGATTCCGGAGTTCAAGTACTGCGCGGTGAAGGTCACGGCCGGAGGCGATGTGCCTGAGCGTATGAGCTTCGGAGGCGGCGCGATTCTCGCGGAAGCGATGGCAGACGCTCGCCAGTAATTCAGAATTGAGAATGCAGAATGCAGACAAAGAATGGCTAGACTTTCTGCATTCTGAATTCTGCATTTTGAATTACGCGTCGTGACAGATTCCAAGCCTCACGCCTCACACGACGTTCGCATGCAAGGCTTCGCGCGGCGCCACACCGTGCAAGCGGCGCTGGCGTGGCTCGACGCACAACTCCATCCACTCGACGCCGAAGACGTTCCGCTGCACGCAGCCGCCGGCCGCGTGCTCGCGTGCCCCGTCGTCAGCCACGTGGACGTACCTGGCTTCGATCGCGCCACGATGGACGGCTACGCCGTGGTCGCGGATTCAACTGAGGGCGCGACCGCGTATAACCGAATCGCGTTGAAGGTCATCGGCGACGCGCTGCCTGGATCGCCGTTCGCCCGCTCGCTCTCGCGTGGTGAGGCAATCCGCATCATGACCGGTGCGCCGATGCCGGCGGGAAGCGATGCGGTCCTCCCAGCCGAGTTCGTCGAGTCTGGTAGAGGCGCGCCTGAAGACGCGCCTGATGACATCTTCGCGATCTCCGCCGTCTCGCCCGGCAAGAACATCGGCCAGCGCGGCGAAGACATCGTCCGGGGCACGAAGTTGCTCGACGACCGACGTCGACTCCGTCCCCAGGACGTCGGCGTCATGAGCTCGATCGGTCTCGCCCACGCAACGGTTGTCCGCAAGCCGCGCGTGCGGCTCGTGATCACCGGCAACGAGCTTCTGCCAACGGGCACGGCACCGCACGACTTCCAGATCACCGACGCAAACGGACCGATGCTTGCTGCCCTCGCCGAACGCGACGGCGCGATCGTCGACTTCCCCGGGCCTCGTGCGCGACGATGCGGATGCCATTCGCGCGGCCCTCCATGCCGACGCGAACATCATCATCGTGTCCGGCGGATCGAGTGTCGGCGTCGAGGATCTTGCGCCCTCGCTTGTGGCCGCGCATGGCGAACTGGCCGTGCACGGCATCGCGATGAGACCGAGCAGCCCGACCGGAATGGGCCGCATCGGCGAGCGCCTGATCTTCCTGCTACCGGGAAACCCGGTCTCGGCGCTCTGTGCGTACGACTTCTTCGCTGGGCGCGCGATTCGCGTGCTCGGCGGCCGGCCGAGCGACTGGCCATATCGATGCGAATCCGCGCGACTCGGGCGCAAGATCAGCTCGCCGATCGGACGGCTCGACTACGCACGCGTCAGATTCGAGGGCACGGTCCTCGAGCCGCTCTCCGTCTCGGGGGCGTCAGTCCTGTCGTCAACGACGCGAGCCGACGGATTCGTCATCGTCGACGAGGACAGCGAAGGCTACGCTGCGGGCAGTGAAGTCACCGTCTGGCTCTATGCGTGAGCCGCCCTTCGCCAGAGGCTTCGGCGGGCCAGGGCAAGAGCAGTTTCTCCAGGTCCTCGATCGCGACGAGGCCGAGCGACGCTTCCGCGCGGCGATCGATCCAGCACCGCGAGGCATCGAGCAGATCTCGCTGGACGCGGCCCTCGGTCGAGTGCTGGCCGCGGATGTGACATCGCCCGTTGACGTGCCGTCGTTCGATCGCTCGAACGTCGACGGCTATGCCGTGATCGCGGAGGACACCTTCGGCGCGTCGGAAGAAGTCCCGCGGCTCGTCCAACTCGCTGACGAAATCATCCACACTGCCGTCGTACCAGCGACAGTGATCCAACGTGGAACAGCCGTCTCGATCGCAACCGGCGGCATGATGCCGCGCGGGGCTGATGCGGTCGTGATGGTCGAGCACGCCGACGTGAGCGGGGATCGAGTTGCGCATCGGTCGCGCGCTGACGGCAGGCAGCGGCGTATCGTTCGCCGGCACCGACATCACAGCAGGCGAGACGGTATTGCGGCGCGGACAGATCCTCACCAGCCGCGACACGGGTGTGCTCGCCGCCATTGGCGTCGCCACCGTCGACGTCTGGCGTAAGCCCATCGTCGCGATCCTGTCGACCGGCGACGAGATCATCCCTCCCGGCCAGCCGATGCAACCGGCGCGCATTTACGACTCCAACGCGCAGGTGCTCGCCGATGCGGTTCGCGAATTGGGAGGCGAGCCTCTTCGCCTCGGAATCACCCCCGACGATGCAGATGCCCTGCGAGCGAAAGTCCGCGACGCGCTCGAAGCCGCGGATATCGTCCTGCTCTCGGGAGGAACGAGCAAAGGCGCCGGCGACATCTCATACCGGGTCGTCGCCGAGCTGACCGATCCAGGGATTGTGGCGCACGGCGTTGCGCTGAAACCGGGTAAGCCGATCTGCCTCGCGGCGAGCGGCGGGCGCCCCGTCGTCGTCCTCCCCGGCTTCCCGACGTCCGCGATCTTCACGTTCCATGAATTCGTGGCGCCGGTGCTGTCGTCGATGGCGGGACGCACGCACGAAGAACGCGCGACGGTCCAGGCGCGGCTCGCCGTACGCGTGAACAGCGAGATCGGCCGCACCGAATATCTGCTCGTCGGCCTCGTGGAGATTCCGACCGCGAGCCCGAATCCCGAATCCCGAATCCCGAGTCCGCGCGCGCCTCACGCCCGTCCTTGGCGGCGTATCCAATGGGCCAGGGATCGGGAAGCGTAACGACATTCAGCCGCGCGGACGGCTTCACGACGATCGGCCGTCACGAGGAAATCGTGCCTGCCGGAACGATCGTGACCGTGCATCTGCTCGGACGCGAGCTCCAACTCGCAGATCTCGTCGTCATCGGCAGCCACTGCATCGGGCTCGACTATCTGCTCGGCGAGTTGCAGAAAGCAGGTGTTCGATCGAAGTTCATTGCTGTCGGCAGCCTTGCGGGGCTCGACGCCGCGAAGCGCGGAGAATGCGATATCGCCGGCGTTCACCTGCTCGACACGAAGACCGGAGAATACAACCGGCCGTTCCTGACGCCCGCACTCGATTTGATTCCTGGTTACGGCCGACTGCAGGGAATCGTCTATCGCAAGGGAGATGCTCGGTTCGAGGGACGCACCGCGGAGGAAGCCATCGCGGCGGCGATCGCCGATGCGTCATGCGTGATGGTGAATCGCAATCAGGGGAGCGGCACGCGCGCGCTGATCGATCGCCTGCTCGGCGGTGCCAAGCCTCCGGGTTACGCGGTGCAACCGCGGACGCACAACGCGGTCGCTGCAGCTGTCGTCCAGCAGCGCGCGGATTGGGGCGTAACCCTCGATACGATCGCGCGCACGGCGGGGCTCGGCTTCATTCCCGTGCAGCACGAGCAGTACGACTTCGTGACGCCGAAGGCGCGCGCCGAACGCGACCCGGTCAAAGCCTTCCGGGCGCTGCTCGACGCACACGCGACACGCGACGCCCTCGGGCGTCTCGGGATGAAGCCGTAACGCAGCTCGTTACTGCTTCGTCGGGGCAACCGTCAGCTGGTTGTTGATCGTGTAGCCCTCGGCCTTGTCGCGAGCGATCGCTTCGGCCGTCGTCTTCTGCTGCGCGGTCGGAACCGAGCCCTTCAGCACGACAGTCTTGGTGCTCGACGACGTGTCGACGTTGATGTTGCTGGCATCGACGCGGCCGTCAGCGATCAATGCTGACTTCACGTCAACCGTGTTAACCCCCGCCGCGGTCTTCTCCACGGCCTTCTCGGTATCCTTCTGCGCACCCTGCACGGTGTTGGCGCAGGCGCCGTCAGCGACGCCGCAATCACGAGGGCACTGAGGCCCGCAAAGAATTTGCTCACGTTCGTTCTCCTCACATAGGGCGGGTCTTCGACCCTCGTGACGGGTCACTGCACGGGAGTGCCAGCCTTTTCGTGAACAGCCGAGCGCGCGAGCGCCCGCTTCTACTCATCTTCGCGACAGCAGGCGATGCAGTTGTCCAAATTACAATGCCTCAGGTGAGCATCTCCTCGCATCGAGCTGTCGGTGGCGTAGTTCTATGCGGCGGCAAGTCAACGCGCATGGGCACGTCGAAAGCACTGCTGCCGTTTGGTCCAGAGACGATGCTGCAGCGAGTCGTTCGACTGCTGAGCGAAGTCGTTTCACCGATCGTCGTCGTCGCCGCTATCGATCAGGACCTTCCACAACTGCCATCAGGCGTCATCGTCACCCGCGATGAGAACGAGGGACGTGGTCCGCTCGAAGGGCTTCGGGCCGGGCTGAAGGCGCTTCCGAACACTGTCGATGCGGCGTACGTCACGAGCTGTGATGTGCCGCTGCTCGAAACGGGCTTCGTACGGCAGATGATCGACCTCGCGAACGACTACGACATCGCCGTCATGGAGATCGACGGTTTCACGCATCCGCTCTCAGGGGTGTATCGCCGGGCGACGCTGCCATCGGTGGAGGATTTGCTCGCGAACAATCGCCTGCGACCGGTGTTTCTCTTCGACGCTGCGAAGACGAGACGTGTGAAGCCAGAAGAGATGACATCGGATCCTGATTTGCGCACGCTGCGAAATCTCAACACGCGCGAAGACTACGAGCGCGCGCTCATAGAAGCGGGTCTCGAGAGATAAAGACCCAAGTCAACTCCCAAACTCCAACTCCCAACTTCCAAGCCTATTGGGAATTGGGCCTTTGGGAGTTGGGAGTTCGCGCGCATCTATCTGCGGGCGCCCGAGACATCCGGCACGTCTTCACCAAGCGCTGTCGCCAGGTCGATCTGGTGTTCCTGCTCCTGGCGCAGGATCTCGCGGATGTCTTCGGCGATCGCGTATCCTGCAAAGCCTCACACTGAGTTACGCGTTCACGGTAGGCGCGCACCGTCGCGTTCTCGTTCTCGAGATCCGCTCGTAGCATTTCCCGCGGATCGTCAGTCTGCTTCACGGGCAGCGCCTTTGTGTTGGGCATGCCGCCGAGGTAGTCGATCTGCTTCGCAATCGTGAGCGCGTGCTGCAGTTCCTGACCGGCATGAACTTCCAACTCTGCTGCGATCGCCATGTACTCGGCGCCCTTCAGCACCTGGGAGTACGTGACATACGCGATGATGGCCTGGTACTCGCGCGCCAAATCTTCGTTGAGCTTCTCGATGAGCGTCTCGCGCGTGATCTTGGTTGTCGTATCCGTTGTGGCAGTGGCCATAGTGAGCTTCTCCGAACGGGAAGAACCGAGCGACGGAATGTTCGTACTGTGGATACGCAAAGCCCGTGCTGGGAGCAACTAGCTGATGCATTGATTGGCGAGCACAATGCATCTGCTTGTCGCATGAAGCTGTTCACATGTCCGAGTTGCAAGAACGTCCTCTACTTCGAGAACACGCGGTGCGAAAAGTGCAGTCGGCGATTAGCTTATCTACCCGAATTGAATACGCTGAGCTCACTCGAACCCGTGGACGGCGAAGCACCCGATAGCCCGTCAGAGTTCGTCGCAGTTGACCCGGCGGCCGAAGGGAGGCGGGTTCACTTGTGCCGCAACTACGAGGAACACGACGCGTGCAACTGGGCCGTGCCCGCGGGATCGACCGGCGCGTTCTGCCAGTCATGCGAGCTCAACGAGGTCATCCCGAACCTCGAGACGCCAGAATCTCGTCAGGCGTGGGTGCGGCTCGAGACGGCGAAGCGGCGACTGCTCTACAGCCTCTCGGCACTCGGACTCCCAGTCGAGCCGCGATCAGACACTGGCGGGTTGGCGTTTGCCTTCAAGGCAAGCACGGCCGAAGAACCGACGTTCACCGGCCACAGCGACGGGCTGATCACCATCAACATCGCGGAGGCTTCGGATCCGTTTCGCGAGAAGACGCGGGAGCAGATGGGCGAGCCGTATCGAACGGTCCTCGGGCACTTCCGACATGAAATTGGTCACTACTACTGGGACCGACTGATCAAGAACAGCCCCTGGCTCGAGCCGTTCGGGACACTGTTTGGTGATCACACGCTCGACTACCCAGAGGCGCAGCGCCGTCACTACGAACAAGGTCCACCCGCCGACTGGGTGGCGCGATTCGTCAGCGCATACGCCTCAATGCATCCATGGGAGGACTGGGCGGAAACGTTCGCCCATTACCTGCACATGGTGGATACGCTCGAGACCGCCCGCGTGTACGGACTGGCAATCGCTCCGCGCGCCGTCTCGGGCGCCGCGATCCCCAGCGTGACAACCCGGCGCCTTCACTTCGACGACTTCGACGACCTCGTCACCGCGTGGTTTCCGCTCACCAATGCGCTGAACAGCCTCAATCGGAGCATGGGCCTTCCAGATCTCTATCCGTTCGTGCTGGGCGATCCGGCAAACGCAAAGCTGCGTTTTGTACACGACGTAATCGCCGCGCCGTCTGACGAGCGTCAGGCCGAGTCGGCTTCCTGTACCCTCGCCTGAGGAATGACGTGTGTGGGTTCGAGCTGCGCGAAGATGGCGGCAGACGTCAGCGTGACGAGACCCACGCAGACGAAGCTCCATCGGAACGCAGCAAGCGCTCCGAGATGTTCGGCATCGACGTCGCCGCCGCCGAATGCTCCGAGCAGTCCACCTGCGACCGCGACACCAAGACTCATCCCCAGCATCATCACCATCGAGAGCAGACTGTTGCCGCTGCTCGCCAGCTCGCCATCGAGGTCGCGTAGCGCAAGCGTATTCATGGCGGTGAACTGAAGCGAGTTGACGGCGCCGAAGAAGGCAAACTGCACGATGTGGATCCAGAGCGGCATGCCAGGCTGGATGAGCGCGAAGCTCGCCATTGCCATGCCCACGAGCGCCGTGTTGCCGACCAGCACGCGCCGATACCCGAAGACGCGCACGAGCGGAACAACCATGCGCTTGGAAAACATGCCGGCAAGTGCCGCAGGAATCATCATCATGCCGGCGTGCATCGGGGAGTAGCCCAGCGCCACCTGCAACATCAGCGGAATCAGATACGGCATACCGCCGCTGCCGACGCGCGAGAACAGATTGCCCAGCACGCCGACGCTGAAGGTGTGGATTTTGAAGAGCGCGAGCGGAAACAACGGATGTTTCGTGCGCGCCGCGTGAAGCCAATACGCGACGAGGCCCGCGAGTCCGGCCACGGCCAGCACGACGACGGCGCCGTGTTGTGGCTGGCGCTCGGACAGCGCGTCGAGCGCGATCGAGACGGCCACCATGCCGAAGGCGAGCAGCATGTAGCCGAGCATGTCGAAGCGCGTCACCGGCTGACGCAGATCGGGCATCACGCGCAGTGCCGCGATGCCACCGACCACGCCGAGCGGGAGATTGATCAGAAAGATCCAGTGCCACGACGCCACCTGAACGAGCCAGCCTCCCAGCGTCGGACCCACCAGCGGTCCAATCAGGCCAGGAATCGTCACGAAGCTCATGGCCGCAAGGAAGTCCTGTCGCGGAACCACTCGCAGCACGGCTAACCGGCCAATCGGAAGGAGCATCGCGCCACCGACGCCCTGCAGCACACGCGCGGCGACGAGCTGGACCAGGCTGCGCGACATCGCGCATGCGAGCGAGCCGACGCTGAACAACACGACAGCGGCGAGGAATACGTGCCGAGTCCCGAACCTATCCGCCAACCAGCCCGACGCCGGAATCACCATCGCGACCGCGAGCGTGTACGCGGCGACAACGGCCTGCATGCGCAGCGGCGATTCGCCCAGGCCCGTCGCCATCGACGGCAGCGCCGTGTTGACGATCGTGGTGTCCAGCATCTGCATGAACGCCGCCGTTGCCACGAGCCACAGCATCGGACGGAGCGATGACGAGGACGGATTCGTCGGTGCGATCACTTTCTCGATGGTTGGTGCGATTCGGTCTTCGGCCATCAGTGCGATCTGTACTTGCGCTTACTGCCTACTTCGCGCGAAAGGTCCTCCTGTCCTTGAACTCGACGATGATGAACTCGGCGGCATCCTCGAGATTCTCCGCGGCGTGAACGTTGCCGTCACCGCATCCAAGAGCGCCGGCCTCGACGGCGTCCTTGTCCGAGCTGCCATCGGGGACTGTGAAATTCATCGTCTGATCAGTGAGGTACACGACGCATCCCGGGAGATGACGATGCATCGGTGACTTCTCGCCGGGGCCGTAGCGGACTCGAAGGAAGCGCGCGACGTCGTTCTCGAAAGAGACGGAGTAGTGCTTCGGGTCCGCGGTCGGCGGCGTCGGGATACGAGTCGGCGCTCCGCTGCGCGATGAGCGTGGATGTCGCCACACCGAGAAGGACACCGAGCACCAGGCCGATCGTCAGGTTGCGCATCTCACCTCTCCTGCTCCCTACTCTACTGTCTTCGTCGTGTGGCGCGAGGCGCCACCCTGTACGTGAGTCCAAGTGCGTTCAGTCTCGCCGGCTACCTCGACTCGGATCCGAACCTACCGCGCTCGCCGGAATTGTGTGGACCCGAGATGACGCCCTCCCGGATCTATCCGGGCCGGGCGATGACCGCGTCGGGGACCATTCCAGCGAGTGAACGACCGTCGTCCAGTGTGTTGATGCTTGGAAAGCCGTCGCCACAACCCGCGACTCTGCGCTCAGATAGGGCGTGGATACGGCTTCCGACCTCGAGCACGAGAGCGCATGCGGACGCCGACTCTCGTCGGTACAAAAATGTCTCCCGGGGCTAAAATCAGACTCTTATGTCGATGGGTGCTCTCATATTGGTCATGCTCTGCATGGCGGTGGTTACATCCGGATGTGCAGACTCGAGCGCAGAACAGGCGGGCGGGCCGAAGGAAGCCCTCAAGGCCGTCAAGACGGACGCGGTTCGCCAGGAGTCGGTTCGACGCAACCTCGAGGTGGTTGGCACGCTCGCTGCCGAGGACCAGGTCACGGTGTCGTCCGAGGTCGACGGCGTCGTTCGTCGCGTGCTCGCCGATCTCGGCGATCGCGTCACGGCGGGGCAGTCACTTGTCGAGCTCGATCGTGAGAAGCTGCAATACAGCGTCGACCAGCAGCGCGCGGCGCATGCGCGCTCACTCACGAAGTATGGTGCCACCGATGCGGAGCACTTGCCGCGCATCGAGGACACGCCCGACATCAGGCGAGCCGGCGCCGAACTGGCCCAGGCCAGGCAGGCCTTCGAGCGCGCGACCGAACTGCACAAGCGCAAACTCATCTCGCAACAGACGCTCGACGACGCGGACACGGCGCTGCGCCTGAAGACGGCCGCCTATGATGCCTCGTTGCAGGAGGCGAAGAACCTTCAGGCCGACATCGACGCGACGGCGGCGGCCATGAAACTGGCCGAGCGTCACCTCGAGGACGCTTCGATCCGCGCGCCTTTCGACGGCTATGTGCAGCAGCGGATGGTCTCCCTCGGCGAGCTGGTGAAAGCGCAGATGCCGGTCATGACCGTCGTGCGCGTGGACCCGCTGAAGCTGCGCTCCGAGATTCCCGAACGCATGGCGCCATGGGTGAAGGTCGGGCAGCCGTTGACGCTGCGCGTCGATGCCTTCCCGGACAAGAGTTTCGCCGCCACCATCTCGCGCATCAGTCCCGCGGTGACGACTGCGACGCGCACGTTCGCCTTCGAAGCGCTCGCGCCGAACGCCGAGGCGCTGTTGAAGCCGGGCACGTTCGCCCGCGTGCGGCTCGAGACCTCCCTCGTCGAACAGGTGATGACCATCCCGTACGCCGCCATGCAGTACCGCTACGGCGTCTACCGGGCGTTCGCCGTCGAGGGCGACCGCCTGGAGGCCCGCGAGCTCAAGACAGGAGACCGCGTCGGCGACCGCATGGAGATCCTCGACGGATTGAAGACGGCGGAGCGCGTGGCGGTGACGGACGTCGATACGCTGACTGACGGGATGAAGATCGCGGTCGAGGAAGAGGACTAGCCATGCTGTCAGAACTGTGCGTCCGCCGGCCAGTGTTCGCGACGATGCTGGTGACGTCGCTGGTCGTGCTCGGCCTGTTCTCATTCCGCGACCTCGGCGTCGATCTCTTCCCGAAGGCCGATCCCGCCCAGGTCAACGTGCAGCTGCGGCTGCCGGGCGCCTCACCCGACGAGATGACGTCGTCCGTCATCATGCCGATGGAGAACGCCCTCAGCGGGATCGCCGGCATCGATCAGATGAGGGCGAACGTCAACACCGGCGGCACGGCCAACATCCAAATCCAGTTCGTCCTCGAGCGCGACCTCGAGGACGCAGCCAACGCCGTCCGCGAAAAGGTCGCCGGCGCGATGCGGTCGGTTCCACCCGAGACGCTGCCCCCGGTCGTTCAGAAGCAGGATCCCGACGCCGATCCGATCATGAGCCTCATGATCTCGAGCACGAGCGCGAGCCTCCGCACGCTCACCGAGATCGCCGACAAGCAGGTGATGCGCGCGCTCGAATCGGTGGACGGCGTCGGCGCTGTCACGATGAGCGGCGATCGCTCTCGCGAAATCCACATCGTTGTCGACGTCGAGAAGCTGAATGCGCACGGACTGTCGATCGAGCAGGTGGTGAATGCCATTCGACAAGAGAATGTCGAGATCCCCGGCGGAACGCTCGAGCAGGGCAAATGGGAGGTCGGCCTGCGCACGCTGGGCCGCGTCGAGGCCACCGATCAGTTCAACGACGTCATCGTCGCCACGGTGAACGGCGTCCCGCTCCGCGTGTCCGATATCGGATATGCCGAGGACTCGGTCAAGAAAGTGGCGACCTCGCTGTTCATGGCCGACGGGCGCCCGGGCGTGCAACTCGACATCCGCCGCGCATCCGGCGAGAACACGATCAAGGTGATCGAAGGCGTCAAGCAGAGGCTCGACACCGTTCGTCAGACGCTGCCGCCGGACGTCACGGTCGCGATCACCACGGACGACTCCGAGTTCATCTACGCCTCCATTGCGTCGCTCGAGGAGCACCTGATCTGGGGCAGCCTGCTCGCGTCGCTGGTCGTGCTCTTCTTCATCAGGAACCTGCGTGCCGTCATCATCGCGTCGGTCGCCATTCCCGCCTCGATCGTCGCGACGTTCACGTTGATGCGTGCCATGGATTTCACGCTCAACAACATGACGCTGCTCGCGCTCACCCTCGCCGTGGGCATTGTCATCGACGACGCCATCGTGGTGCTGGAGAACATCTTCCGCTACATCGAAGAGAAGGGGCGCTCGCCCTTCGACGCCGCCATCCAGGGCACGCGTGAAGTGGCGCTGCCGGTGATGGCCACGACGCTGTCACTCATCGTCATCTTCCTGCCGGTCGCCTTCATGACCGGCTACGCGCGGCGCTTCATCTATCCCTTCGGGTTGACGATGGCGTTCTCGATTCTGGTGTCGATGATCGTCAGCTTCACCCTGACGCCGATGCTCAGTTCACGCTGGCTGACCACGTTGCACACCGGCGGCGCATCCGAGGACACCAAGCACCACCGGCTGTTCCGTGCGCTCGACCGCTGGTACAGCGCGTCGCTCCGATGGACGCTCGCACACCCGATGTGGATCATCGGCATATCGGCGGCGCTGGTCGCGCTCACGCTTCCGCTGAACCGAATGGTGGGACGGACGTTCGTGCCGGCCGAGGACATGAACGAGTTCACCGTGCACGCCGACACGCCGCAGGGCACGTCGATCGAAGGCACGACCGAGATCGCCCGCAACCTGGTGAAGGAGATCGGCGAGCTCGAGGGCGTCTCACAGATGGCTTACATCGCAGGCGCCGATCGCTACACGCACTTCCACCTTCTCTTCTACCTGCAGCCCTCGAACGAGCGGAAGGTCACGCAGGCGCAGATCATGACGGAGGTTCGTCGTGTGCTGGCGCGCCATCCTGCCTTCGCCGCCAGCATCGTGGGCCGGAATCCGCTCGGCGGCGGCGGCAACTTCGGGCTCCAGGCGGCGCTGCTCGGCCCTGATCTCGGCACGCTCTACAAGTACTCGCAGCAGATTGTCGAGAAGGCCAAGAAGACCCCGAGCCTCGTCGACGCGAAATCCGATTACAGCGATGCCAGCCCCGAGGTGCAAGTGGCCGTGGATCGATCGCGCGCGGCCGACCTGGGTGTGCGCATGTCCACGATCGGCAACACGCTCCGGCTGATGGTGGCCGGCGACGACGAGATCACGACATATCGCGAAGCCGGCGAGCAGTACCCGGTCACGGTTCGCGTGCTGGAGAGCCAGCGCCGCGACATCGACATGGTGGGCAAGCTCACCGTCACCTCGACATCGGGCCAGCCAGTCCGGATCGACAACATCGCGCGGCTGGAGCGAGGATTCGGGCCCACACGCATCAGCCGCTCGAACCGGCAGTATTCGATCAACCTGAACGCCGACACCGCCCCCGGCCACGCGCTCGACGAATCGTCCGACGATCTCCGTCGCATCATCAACGAGGCCAAGCTGCCGCCGGGCTACAGCTACCAGATGCGGGGGCAGACGCAGAACCTCGACGAGACCACGGACAACCTGATATTGGCGATGGCGCTGGCGAGCATCTTCGTCTACATGGTGCTCGCCGCCCAGTTCGAGAGCTTCGTGCAGCCGCTCATCATCATGACCGTGCTGCCGCTGTCGATTCCGTTCGCGCTGTTCACGATCTGGGCGACCGGCCGGACGTTGAACCTGTGGAGCGCGCTCGGGATTCTGCTCCTGTTCGGGATCGTGAAGAAGAACTCGATTCTCCAGGTGGACTACACCAACGTCCTGCGGGCGCAGGGCGTGCCGCGTGAGCAGGCGATCGTGGACGCGTGTCGGACGCGACTGCGCCCGATTCTGATGACGACGCTCGCGATCATCTTCGGATTGATTCCCACGGCACTCGGCGTCGGCATCGGCGGCGCCCAGCGCTCGGCGATCGCGGTCACGATCATCGGCGCGCAGTCACTTTGCCTGTTCCTGACGCTGCTGCTCGTGCCCGCCGCTTACGTCAAGCTCGACGCGCTGGAGCAGTCGTTCGCGAACCAGCGCCTCAGCGCGTGGCTGTCGAAGATGCGCGTGCTCGGACTTGGTCGCCGCGCGACTACGGAGAGGCTGACGAATTAGCCAAGGGGCTCCGCCCCTTGATATCCCGCGGAGATCTCTGCGAGTTGACGCGCCCGCGGGCGCCAGAGGCGACGAAGATCGGCGCTGGTCCGAACCAATCACGTAAGATCTTCGTCGCATGACCATCGGTCCCGGCACCCGCGTCGGCTCATACGAGGTGATCGCCGTCCTCGGCGAAGGCGGGATGGGCAAGGTCTGGCGTGCACGCCACCTGGCGCTCAAACGCGACGATGCCCTCAAAATGCTGCCCGACGCCTTCGTGGCCAACCCGGAGCGGCTGGCCCGATTCGAGCGCGAGGCACAGGTGCTCGCGTCGCTGAATCACCCGAACATCGCACACGTCTATGGCCTCGAGGCAACCGCCGCCACCAGAGCGCTGGTGATGGAGCTCGTTGAGGGCGAGACGCTGGCCGATCGCATCGTCCGCGGTCGCATCCCCATCGACGAGTCGCTCGCGATCGCGCGGCAGATCGCTGACGCCCTCGACGCAGCTCACGCGCACGGGATCATTCATCGCGATCTCAAGCCGGCGAACATCTCGCTCCGGCCCGATGGGATCGTCAAGGTGCTGGACTTTGGTCTCGCCAAGGTGATCGAGCCGGCTGTCGTCTCGGGCAATGTGACCATGTCGCCGACGATCACGTCACCGGCGATGACAACGCCGGGGGTGATTCTCGGAACCGCCGCGTACATGGCCCCGGAGCAGGCGCAGGGCAAGCCGGTGGACAAGCGCGCCGACATGTGGGGCTTTGGCTGCGTGCTCTACGAGATGCTGACCGGGCGGCGTCCGTTCGCCGGACACACGCCAATGGACGTCATTGCGCAGGTGCTTACGGCTCAGCCCGACTGGGGCATCCTTCCGCCGGGCCTACCGGATGGCGCCGCGCGCGGTACTTCGGCGATGCCTCGAGAAGAACGTGCAGCATCGGCTGCGCGACGCCGGCGACGCACGGCTCGATCTCGAAGACCGTCGCGCCGACGCCGGGCGAGAGGTTCAGGGCTCGCGTCGCACGTATTGGTGGGTCGCCGCTCTGGTCGCCGTCAGTGCGATCGCATTGGGGATCGGCGTCGTAACAGGACGCCGCGCTCGCGAGGACGGCCGCGCCACCAGTCGTGCGCACGAGCATCGCGCTGCCGCCAGGACAAACGTTTCAAACCGGACGGCGAGCGGTCGCCATCTCGCCGGACGGCCAGCAGATCGTCTACTCGCTACCGGACGGGCTCCACATTCGCCGGCTGGACGCGTTCGAGTCACGGCCGATTCCCGGCACGGCGAACGCCATCAACCCCGCGTTCTCGCCGGATGGGCGCCGCCTCGCGGTCTGGACGCAGCAAGGCCTCAGGAACATCGACCCGCTCACGGGAAACGCGACAGCCTTGCGAAGTCCGACGACGGACGTGGGCGGCATTCTGGGATCGCTGTCGTGGGACGAGCACGGCCTGATGGTGACGCAGGGCACCAGCGGGGTGTACTTGTTTCCTCCTGATTCGGCCGACGGACGCCGCATCATCGAGCTTGCAGAGGGGGAAGCGGCGAGCAGCGCGGAGATGCTGCCGGGGGGCGAGCACGTTCTCATGACGCTCCTCTCGCTCTCACCTGGCAGACCCGGCTCGGCGACCGGCCAGGTCGTCGTGCACGCGCTGCAGACCGGATCGCGCACGACGGTGATCGAGAGTGGCAGCGACGCCCGGTATGTGCCATCCGGCCACATCGTCTACGCGGCAGGCGGCGCACTCTACGCCATGGAGTTCGACGTCGAGACGCTGCGTGGGCGCGGCGAGCCGTGGGCGGTTGTCGAGGGTGTTCGCGCCACGAACGTCATCAACGCCACGACGCACTACGCGGTATCTGACACCGGCACCCTGGTGTACGTGCCTGGACAACCGGTGTCACCAGCCCTCGCGCTCGACCTCGTTCAGAACGATTGAAAAGGCGGCCTCAGGTTCCTCCACCTGCCCGCGGCGCCGTACGAAGCGCCGCGTGTGTCTCCCGACGGCCGGCTGGTTGCCGTCAGCACCGACGACGGCAAGGAGGGGAACATCTGGATTCACGATCTCTCGCGGCCCTCGTCGGCGCGAAAGCTGACGGTGGGGGCGGGGCGACATCGCTTTCCGGTCTGGTCGCCCGATGGGCGGCGCATCGTGTTTCAGTCCAACCGCGACGGAGACGCCGCGCTCTTTTCGCAAGCCGCCGACGGTAGCGACGCGCCGTTGCGGCTGACCAAAGCGGAGGCAGGAGCCGTTCACACACCGGAATCGTGGTCGCCAAGCGGCAGTGATTTGCTCTTCACGATCGCGAAGGACGGAACGAATCGGCTGATGCGATTGTCTCTGCCCAGCGGCCGTGTCGAGCCGTTCGCTGACATCACCTCAAGCTCGCCCACGGCGGCGGCGTTTTCGCCGGATGGAAAGTGGGTCGCGTACAACCTGAGACACCACGTCGTTCGGCAGCGTCCATGCCACGTTCGTACAACCCTTCCCGGCCACCGGTGCGATCTATCCGATCTCGAGCAACGACGACGGGCACCATCCAGTGTGGTCGCGGAACGGCCGCGAGCTGTTCTACGTCCCCGGACCTGGCCAGATGGCTGTGGTCACGCTGACGGCCGGTTCGTCCTTCACCTTCTCGCCACCGGTGATACTTCCGCCGGCCGGTCTGATGGGTCCTGGAACGTTCAATCGCAACTACGACATCCTGCGGGACGGTTCTGGCTTCATCGGACGACAGGTCGCCGAGGACGAGGAGTCGAGGCTGGGTGCCCCGCCGCGCATCCACGTCGTGACGAACTGGTTCGAGGACCTGAATCGCCGACATCAGGCCCGCTGAGTCCGCACGCGCACTCGGGATTCTGCTCCTGTTCGGGATCGTGAACGCCACTCCTCCAATCCCGCCCTGTTCCTGGCGCATCGGGATCGTCCACGAGTGTCGGAAAATAGTTATCAATTCAACGCGTCGAAGGCCTGTGAGAAAAGGCGTCGAAAAATTAGCTGGCCTGGTCGATCCGGCGTCACCTCGTTCGTCGCAGCAGTAGACGGGTCAAACTGAACCCGTCGATCAAGGAGAAAACCGATGCGAGTCATGGTGTTCGTCAAAGCGACCAAGAACAGTGAAGAGGGCACGATGCCCAGCAAAGACATGAAAGACATGCTGACCAAGATGGGCCAGTTCAACGAGGAGCTAGTCAAGGCCGGCATACTGCTCGCGGCCGACGGCCTGCAGCCGAGCAGCAAGGGCAAGCGCGTGCGCTTCGGTGCGGGCAAGAAGGTCGTCGTGGACGGTCCCTTCACCGAGACGAAGGAGCTCGTCGCCGGCTACTGGCTCTGGCAGGTCAAATCGATGGACGAAGCGGTCGAGTGGGTTCGCCGCTGTCCGGATCCGATGCCAGGTGAACAGTCGGAAATCGAGATCCGCCCGCTGGACGAGGCCGAGGACTTCGGCAAAGAGCTCACGCCAGAGCTCCGCGCGCAGCAGGAGCGGCTCCGCACCGAGCTGGAAGGCCGCGCAAAGACCTGAACGCCATGCGGGCCTCTGCCCGTACCTCGACGACTATCTGCGCGGCTCGGTCGAGCCGCGCCGGATAGGTCTCGTAGAGCACGGCGCCGAAGCTGAAGATGTCCGACCGCTTATCGAACTCTGAACACCCATCCGGCGACGAGATAACCAGGGCCGCGCTCGCTACTGCGCGGTTAGCGTCTGCAC
>CAVWST010000026.1:0-346948 GCA_963757735.1 uncultured Acidobacteriota bacterium | reverse complement strand
CGGGTCATCCGCCAGCGAGAGCCACGGCGGCAATGGGATGGTCACGCGGATGGTGGCGTCTGCCTGGACGCGCGTCGTGCCGACGCCGTCATCGTCCAGCGCGTCGTCAATCAAGAATTTATCGTCAGGGTCCGCCTTATCGATAATCCGTTGCACGTCGGCCAAGGTGACGGTACCCGTGTCCTTGCTGTGGCATTTCAGGCGCGTGCGGCCGTTGCCGCCGAATGCCTCTTTGTCGAAGAGCTTCTTACCGTCGAGCTCGATGCCAAGCTCGTCTGGGCCAAGTCCTTTCGAGAGTCTGGAACGCTGCTACTGGGGAGCGCGAGAGCTACCGTGACGCCTAGGGTTGCAAGCTGACGTGACGTTCGAGCCATGGGGCTTCCTCCTTGGATGCGCCCGAACTCTGAGACACGTCGTGAGGAGGCGCCAGATCTCTACGGTGTTCTACCTCCGGAAACGGGCTGATTCACGTGTTCACATACACAGTTGTACACTCCGGTCCGTTCGCACGGAGCGCCCGATGCCGGGGGAAACCGACGCAAGCGCCCAGGATCGACGCGAACTGCCCGACTCCGTCGTCATTGTCGCTCGAGAGAATCCTCGCGAGCGAAGTCTTTTCTCGATCGCAGCCGCTGCGGCGCTTGCTCTCGTTCATCGTCGAACAACGACTCGCCGGACAGGGCCATTCGCTCAAAGAATCCGTCCTCGCCCACGAGGTGTACGGGACGGGAACGACTTCGACGGCGGGGCCGACCCCGTCGTTCGGGTGGACGCCAGGCGCCTTCGCGACAAACTGCGGGAATATTACGACGGTCAATCCAATTCGTCGTCATTACGCTGCCGAAAGGCAGCTACGTACCGGTCTTCGAAGCGAATTCCGCCTCACTCACCCACACGGCTCCTCCATCACCCACCCACACCTCCTCCAGTTGTTCATGCGGAGCCGGAGCAGCAGCAAACGCCGCCGGTGGCCGAACTTCAGGCTCACGAGGATCGCGGTCAGCGCGCTGGCGATCGTCGCTGTGATTGTCGCAGCCGGCACTGCTTGGCGCGCCGTCGCCAGGCCGGTGAACGCTCCAATCCAACTACTCCTTTTGGCTTTGTTCCCGAGGTGTGGAGGGGTCACCTGCCTTGTCCCCGGACGGCGACCTCGTTGCCTTCGCCTGGTCGGGCCAAGCCGAGGCTGGCGCGACGGATATCTATGTGAAAGCCGTCGGAAGTGAAGCGCTTCGGCGATTGACGGCAACTCCCAATTCGGAAAGCCAGCCCTGCCTGGTCCCCTGACGGACACAGCATTGCCTTCGTCCGAGACGCACACGGTGTCTTCACCATGTCCCAACTCGGCGGCGCCGAACGCCAGGTATCAGACTCCGGCACTCAGTCGCGTGGGCTGGTGACTCGAAGGCGGTTCTCATCCGTGACCGGGAAGGGAACACCGGTCCCTTTGGCATCTACCAGGTGTTCCTCGACACGCTGGAGCGTCGCCGTCTGACACAGGCGCCGGTCGGCGCCGGAGACTGGAGGTTTGAAGTTTCACCAGACGGCAGGACTCTCGCGTTCATACGCTATGAGAAGAGCGGAATCGCCGACCTGTACGTCGTACCCATGGGAGGCGGCGAACCGCGGCGGCTCTCGAACTGGAGCGCCACCATGTACGGGTTATCGTGGACGCCCGATGGTCAGGAGATTGTCTACGACGTCGCCGAGCCGCCAGCCAGTCGGCTGTGGCGAATCCACGCGAATAGCGCCACGCCTGCTCGAGGATCGCCGATTGCCGACATCCCGGCGGCGGCCCTCTATCCATCGATCTCGAAGCCAACGGCCGGACACCCGGCGCGGCTTGCGTTTCAGACGATCGCCCGCGATGTCGACCTTCATCTGACGGAACTCGACGCGCGCCTTGTGAATGACACCCTCGAGTCGCGGCCCTTTTCGAATTCGACTCGCATCGAGGGTTCGGCCAGATTCTCGCCAGACGGCAGCCGGATTGCGTTCGTGTCGCTCCGTTCGGGAGCCTCGGAGGTTTGGGTCGCTGAACGCGATGGAAGCGGACTCCGGCAGGTCACGACACTCGGTGCTGCTGGAGTGTCGATCGGTGGATGGTCCCCGGACGGTACACAGATCGGGTTCGAAGCAGCAATCGCCGGCAATAGCGACGTCTATCTCGTCGGAGCAAATGGAGGGCACCTGCGTCGACTGACCACCGAGCCCTCCATCGATGGAATTCCGTCATGGTCGAGTGACGGGCGGTGGATCTATTTCGCATCGACGCGCGCGGGAGTGATTGCGGACATTTGGCGGATCTCCCCCAAAGGAAGCGAAGCCATCCGACTGACACACAACGGCGGCTTCGAGCCGCGGGAATCTCCGGACGGCCGTTACCTCTTCTATCTCGACCGTCCTCCGGCGGCCCTGGCGATCGGCGGTACCGCCAGGTTGATGCGCCTACCTCTCGGTGGAGGACACGAGGAACAGGTGTTCGAGGGCGTCCGGCCGTTTCTATGGTCGGTCACGGATACCGGGATCGTGTTCGTCACGCGCGAGGCGGACTTCGATGCGATCGACGTGTACCGGTTCAGCGATCAGCGTGTTGCCCGCGTGGGCCGGCTGGGGTTTCGGATACCGGGGATCTACACGCAGATGACGGTGTCCCGCGACGGGCGCTGGGCATTGGCCACGAAGATGGTGCGATTCGATTCTGACCTCATGCGGCTCGACAACTTTCGATGAGACGAGATCCTATTTCCTTCCGAGCGAAGCCTTGATATCAGCGACCGACGTCAGCCGATCGGGATTGAGATTGTGGACCGACATGATGCGATCGACATCGAGCTTCAGGCGATCGATGTTGTCGGCAAACACGATCGTGCCTGTCACTGGCGGATTGGGCACCGGCGCGTCTGCGGGCGGCAGGTTGAACATGTCCGCATAGACGAGGATCTTCTCCTTCGGCAGATAGCCCACCACGTTGCCGTCGGCGTGTGGGAGCCCCTTGATCACGTGGAGCTCGAACGTCCGTGTGGCATCCTGGAAGACACGCTTGTCGCCGGTGAACCCTTCGATGACGGGCTTCTTCCCAGACTTGGACAATGAATCAGGAGCGAGCGTCCGCGGTGCGGACAGCGCGTTCACCAAGAACGCCTTGTTCACCTCCGGCGTGACGATGGTGATGCCTTCGGCGACGACGGCGGGGAGTCCGCTCGTGTGATCGAAGTGATGATGGGAGATCACGCCGTAGCGAATCGGCTTGTTGGGGATCACCTTCTTCGTCTCGGCAATGATCGCCTGGCCGCGCGCCTCGTTTTGCGGCCCAGGCTCGAAGAGAACGATGTGATCGGCGAACTCGATCGCGAGCGCGTTGTAGGCGCCGTTGATGCGGAACACGCCATCGGCCAGCTTCTCTGACGTCGGGCCTGGTGCCGCACCTGGACCACCAGGACCTCCGCCAGGACCGCCACCACGCCCCGCAGGCGGCGGGGTGGGCGTCATCAACGTCTGAAGGCTCGAAGGGTTCGCGTGGGCACTCAGCACGTAGGCTTCGAACGTCGGCCAGCCACCGCGCTTCTGCACGATCGTTGCAGGAAACTTGAGACCGTTATTGTCGCGATAGTTGGAGTACTCCGATTCGACGAGCATGTCCCCGAAGATCGGATTCTCGACCCACGTCTGCACTCGTTCGACGAGGTTCTGGTTGTTGATATACCCAACCAACCTATAGGCCTGACCTCCCGGCGACTTGACCGGTGAGTTCCAGGTCACAACCTGATAGCGCCTGCCGCCGACGTTCTGCGCTTTCACAGTCGCGTTGTTAGCGGTCGCGCCCTTCAAGAAGCCCCACGGCGTGACCCAGATCTCCAACTGGTTCGCCCACCCCTGCGTCTGCGGGGTGATGAGCTGCTGTGTTTGAGGTGTTCCCTGCGCCAGGGTTGCGCGGCCACCGGTCACTGGAACGGCGTATGTGGCCCAGGTGGCACGGGACGCCGGCTGACTGAAGTCGATCGCGCGCACGTAGTCGTCCTGTGCAGCCATCGGCCATGGCTGGTTCGCGTTGTTGTTCTGTCCCAGGTTGCCGGTCTGCGCTGTTCCGTAGAAGTAGATCGAGTTGAGACCGTCCACGCCCATCGCCTTCGAGGCGCTTCCGAGCACCGTTTTGGCGTCCTGGGCGTCCGCCGTGGACACGGCGAGTCCGAGCATTGCCACTGCCGCGAGCCACTTCCTCACCATGTTGTCCTCCGGGTGACGCGAGAAACGGTCGAAATACGATGTCGGCCGCATGATGGCAAAGAAAACCACGCCGTTCAATCCGGTCCGCGAGAGGTTTTGCGATAATTTGATCTCGAATGAGCATGACCCGCGCGTATCAACCGGCCAGCGACACGAACGCCCTCGGCCAACCCGATGTCGTCGTGTCGGCCCGTGATCTTTTCAAGATCGACACGGACCTTCAGGTGCCGGCGTTCTCTTCACCGGAGGAGCACGTCCCGCCGCTCGACCCGGACTACGTCTTCGACCGCGACACCACGCTGGCGCTGCTCGCGGGGTTCGTGCACAACCGGCGCGTGATGATCCAGGGCCGGCATGGGACCGGCAAGTCGAGCCATGTCGAGCAGGTCGCGTCTCGCCTCAATTGGCCGTGCGTGCGCGTCAACCTCGATGGACACGTCAGCCGCATGGACCTGATCGGCAAGGACGCCATTGTCGTCCGCGAGGGCAAACAGGTCACCGAGTTCCAGCCCGGGATTCTGACCTGGGCGCTTCAGCGCCCGTGCGCGCTCGTCTTCGACGAGTACGACGCCGGTCGCGCCGATGTGATGTTCGTCATTCAGCGCGTCCTCGAAGTGGAGGGACGCCTGACGCTGCTCGATCAGAGCCGCGTGATCGAGCCGCATCCGTCATTCCGGCTGTTCGCGACCGCAAACACGGTGGGGCTCGGCGATGCCAGCGGTCTCTATCACGGGACACAGACGCTCAATCAGGGGCAGATGGATCGCTGGAACATCGTCGTGACGCTGAACTACCTCGAACACGATCGCGAAGTCGACGTCGTGCTGGCACGCTGCCCCGAATACCGCAACGCAGAAGGTCGCGCGCAGGTCAGCGCGATGGTGGCGCTCGCCAACCTGACGCGGCGCGGGTTTGGCGACGGCGATCTCTCGACGCTCATGTCGCCGCGCACTGTCGTCACCTGGGCGCAAAACACCACGCTCTTCCACGACACCGCCCTGGCTTTCAAGCTCACGTTCCTCAATCGATGCGATGAGGACGAGCGCACACTCGTCGCCGAGTACTTCCAGCGCTGCATAGGGCAGGACCTTCCCGAGGATCGGCGCGGGCCCGGCCTCAGGTGAGCAGTCCGTTTCCGGACAAAACAGTCGAGGCCGTCGGTGCGTGTACGCGGGCGCTCGGGCGGCTCGAGTTCGCTGACGCCGCCGTCGCTCAGTCAGATGCCGCGACGCTCTCCGGACTGCGAGCGTTCGGCGATCGCGCTGGCGTTGCGGGCGCGCTTTCATGACATGTCGATCCACCAGCGTTCCCGGCCAACCAGGACGCCGGATTCCGACCTCTTCGATGCACTGGAGCTCGCGCGCCTCGACACGATCGGCGTGCAATGGCTTCAGGGCGTGGCGAAGAACCTCCTCTCGCATCCAGGCATCGAGCCGGACGGTGTCCGATGGCTCGCCTTCGAGGCCCTGAGCGGTCTCGCTGCTCCGAGAGAAAAGGCCGGCCTCGTCGGAAAGCTTCGTAAGCAGCTCCCCAGGAATGTGGCAGATGGCCTCGCTTCCCTTTCAGCCTTCTCGAGGGACCAGCAACGATTCAGTGAGGAGGCCGCGACGTGGGTCCGATCCGCGGTGGCTCACATTCCGACAGCTGATGCGCCACCAGCGGGCGCGTTGCCCTTCGAGCTGCGGAAGAAACTGAACGTCCGCACGCTTCCGCGTCGGGGCGACCCTGGAGCGACCTCCGCACCGCTGAAGAAGCGACAGGAGGGAAGTCAGGACTCCGAGGAATCAGCCGGCTCCGGCGCGGTCACGAGAGGTGGCACCTCAGGCGAGGCCTATCGGGCGTACACGACCGCTCACGATCGAGTCGTCAACGCTGCCGCTCTTGTCGACCGTTCTGAGCTTGCCGAGTTGCACCTCAAGCTCGAGGCCGAGCTCGGATCGATTCGCCCCGTTGTGGCGCGTCTCGCCAAGCGACTCCTCCGCGTGCTGATGGCTCGTCAGACTCGCCACTGGCGCTTCGATCTCGAGGAAGGCGTGATCGATGGTTCCCGCCTGGCTGCACTCGTCGCGAGTCGCGGCACGGCAAGACCGTTCAAGGAAGAAGGCGAGTCACCGTTTCCCAGCACGGTCGTGACGCTCCTGATCGACCATTCGGGATCGATGCGCGGCAGACCAATGCTCATCGCGGCGCTGACCGTGGAGATCTTCGCGCGCGTGCTCGAGCGCTGTGGTGTGCGATGCGAAGTCCTCGGCTTCACCACGCGCGAATGGGACGGCGGCGAACCCGCTCGCGAGTGGGCCGCGAACGGGTATCCACAGGGCCCCGGCCGTCTCAATGCTCTCCAGCACATCGTCATCAAGAGCGCCGACATCCCGTGGCGTCGCGCTCGCGTCGCGCTGGGGCTATTCCTGCACGACGAGATGCTGAAAGAGAACATCGACGGCGAAGCGCTGGCATGGGCGCACGCGCGCCTCCTCGCACGATCGGAGCGCCGGCGAATACTGGTCGTGGTGTCAGACGGCACGCCGATGGACGAAGCGACACTCGCAGCCAACGGGCACGAGTACCTCGAAAGCCACCTGCAGCAGGTCGTCACCGATATCGAAACTCGGTCGCCGGTGCAGCTGGCGGCAATCGGCATCGGCCACGACGTGTCGCTCTTTTACCGCAACGCCACGACGATCGCGCGCATCGATCATCTGGGCCCCGCCCTCGGCACGAAGCTGACGTCGCTGCTGGCCGAGGAGGGCGGTCCGAGGCGGCGCCGTGCGCGGGACTCCGCATAGATGAATAGGCTCTCGCACGAGAGAGGCACAGGAGTGCCCTCGTTTTCACACGAGAATTCCCCTGCACTGCACGATCCTGCTCTTCTGATTCATCCGCATTCAGTCGATATGTCTCTCGTATGTCCCGGCAGAGTGCAGGGGTTCCACTTCATATCGATGCCAGTCCGCGGACCATCGCGGCCACGGAAGAAACACTCGCTGGACTCGTTCGCCCCACTCCCCCACTTCGCCCGAGCGCGTCAGCCATGGGCGCGCACGAAGCATTCATTGCCGACCCGACACTCTACGCACTCGCCGTCGTCGACGACCACGGCACGCCGATCGGCCTCATCAATCGCTTCCGCTTCCGCGAAACTCTGTGGCAGCAGTCCGGCGAAGAGACCCTGAAGAATCGCCCGGTCGGCATGGTGATGGATCGGACGCCGCTCATTCTCGACGAGCACGCGCCCATCGATCAGCTCAGCGAAATCCTCAGCGACGACCACACGAAGTACATCTTCGATCGGGTTCATCGTCACGCGCCGCGGGAAGTACCTCGGCATCGGCACCGGCTTCAGCCTCATGCGTCGCATCACCGAGAGACGCCAGGCTACGCTGGCGCACCTCGCGTACCACGACACGCTGACCGGCTTGCCGAACCGGCAACTGTTCCTCGATCGGCTCGGTCAGGCGATGGCCAGCGCCGCGCGCAATCGCCGGCGGCTCGCCGTCTTCTACATCGACCTCGATCGCTTCAAGGTGGTCAACGACAGCCTGGGACACACCATTGGCGATCTGCTGCTCCAGCAGATTTCAGAACGGTTTCACTCGGTCATCCGCAAGCAGGACACCGTCGCTCGCCTGAGCGGCGACGAGTTCGCCGTGGTGCTGACCGAGCTGGCGTCGTTTGAACGCGCCGAGCTCGTCGCGCAGAAACTCCTCGACGTCGTCCGCCAGCCTTTTATCCTCGACGGTCACGCGGTTCACATCTCGTGCAGCATCGGTGCAGTCGTGTACCCGGATCACAGCGACAACCAGCACACGCTCCTTCGCATGGCGGACGATGCGTTGTCTGCGGCGAAGCGGCTCCGGAACACGATGCGACGCTACACGGATGACATGGCGCGGCCGTCGGCCACGACGCCGCTCGTATTCAGCACCGTGCGCCGCGCCATCGACCTTGAAGAGCTCGAAGGTGTACTACCAGCCGCAAGCGGACGTGCGCACCGGCGCGCTGTCCGGCCTCGAGGCGCTTGTGCGGTGGAACGACCCGTCACGGGGATATGTGTCAACCAACGAGTTGATTCAGCTTGCCGAAGATGCCGGCGTGATCTCCGAGATCACCAACTTCGTGTGCGGAACGGCGATGAAACAGTTCCGCTCCTGGCAGCAAGCCCGACTCGCGCACGGCATGCGGCTCGCCATCAACATCTCCGGCATCGAAGTCCGAGACGGAGTGCTGCCAGCGATGTTGCGCCAGCACGTGCGCGATGCGGGTCTCTCGATGTCGATGCTCGAACTGGAGTTGACGGAAAGCGGCCTGATGTTCTCCGACGTCGTCGCCACCCAGTTGCTGTCGGACTTACGCGAAGACGGCGTTCGCGTCTCGGTTGACGACTTCGGAACCGGATACTCGTCTCTTAGCCGCCTGCAGCGACTGCCCGTCGACGTGCTGAAGATCGACAAGGCATTCGTGGAAGACATCGGCGCCGGTGCCAAGCAGGGCGCCCTCGTGCGCGCCATCGTGATAATGGCTCACTCGCTCGATCTGACGGTGGTGGCCGAAGGTGTCGAGACCGAAGTCCAGCGCGCATTCCTCGAACGTCATGGCTGCGATCTGTATCAGGGTCATCTGCTCAGTCCACCGCTTCCGCCAGCGCAGATGGAGCAGTACCTGAGAGATTGGCACGCCCGTCCGAGGGCCACTGAGCGCGCCTGCAAGACACGCGCGCGCACATCATCGACATCCGTGCGGACGATCAAGAAGTAACTCTCAATCCGAGACTGATTCTGAGACTCGGTCCCAGGCTTTGAGCGATTGGAGTTCCTGATGCAGCATCGGATTGCTCATGCGGCATCCGGCCACGCTGAATCTCGTCGCGCTGCTGTGCCTGTCGATCGCCATGACCGCCTCGGTCCGTGCATCACAGGAGACAGCACCGGCGACCACGCCTCTGCTGCCGGCCAACACCTCGGGCGAGGAGATTTACCGTCAGGCGTGCGCCGCGTGCCACAACGTCGATGGCTCTGGGCAACCGCAGACCATCGTCGGATTTCAGCTGCCACTCCCGAACGGACACAGTTTTCCGGACTTCAACGACTGCGCGACCAATACCGTGGAGCCGACGGCGGATTGGATCGCCGTCGTCCATCGAGGCGGCCCCGTTCGCGCACTCGATCGCCACATGCCGGCGTTCGGCGACGCACTGACCCCTGACCAGATCGAGCGGGCTGTTAAGTATGTTCGGGCGTTCTGCAAGGATGCGTCGTGGCCCCATGGCGATCTGAATCTTCCGCGCGCCTTTTTCACCGAGAAAGCGTTTCCCGAGAACGAAACCGTCTGGACCACCGGCGTAACCGGGTCCGGCGCCAAGGCGATCGACAACGAGCTGGTCTACGAGCACCGCATCGGCTCGCGCGGACATTTCGAAGTCAAGCTCCCAATCGCGGCACAGCAGCAGGAAACCGGCGGCGCGTGGAGTCGTGGCATCGGCGACGTCGAGTTTGCCGTGCGACGAACCTTCTACGCCAACCTGGATCGGGGAAGCATTTTCGCGGCGGGCGGCGCAATCGTCGCGCCGACGGGCAAGGAGAGCGAAGGGCTTGGGAGTGGATTCTGGATCTACGAGCCGTTCGCGATGTGGGGGCAGATGATCGGCACAAACGCCTTCCTTCAGGTGCATGCTGGCGTCGAGCTCCCATCGGACCAGGCGCTCGGCGACACCGAAGTCTTTGCGCGCACAGCCTTCGGATACACGTTCGCACGGGACCAGGGATTCGGCCGGGCATGGACCCCGATGCTCGAAGTGACTCACGGCGAGTCCGCAGGGAGCCGCCACAGAGTGGGATCGTGGTGCCTCAGGTGCAGGTCTCTCTGAGCAAGTTACAACACATTCTGCTCAGCGTCGGTGTGCGAGTCCCGCTCAACGAGCGTGAGCAACGGAAGCCGCAGATGCTGACCTACTTCCTGTGGGATTGGTTCGACGGTGGACTGTTTCAGTTCTGGAAATAGGGTGCAATGACCGTTCTCACACGCCGGCTGCTCCCACTTGCCTGCACGGTCTGGCTCCTCGCGCTGTTCGCCGCGTCACCCAACGCACGAGAGACATCTCGCTCTCGGGTGCAGAACCCTCATCCGGACCTGTCGCTGTTTACGCACTCGGACAATTGCCTGGCGTGTCACAACACGCTCCTATCCCCTGATGGTGAAGATGTCTCGATCGGGGCGACCTGGCGTTCGACGATGATGGCGAATTCTGCCAGGGATCCTTACTGGCAGGCAGGCGTTCGGCGCGAGACGATCGACCACCCCAAGCGGTCGGCGGACATCCAGAACGAGTGCTCAGCGTGCCACATGCCGATGGCGCAGAAGATCGCGCACGCCGCTGGCGGCAAAGGAGAGGTCTTCACTCACCTGCCGATCGCCGGACCCAGCGGATCAGAATTGCACCGGCTGGCGTCCGACGGCGTTTCGTGCACCGTCTGCCATCAGATTGCTCCTGACAGACTCGGCACTCGAGAGAGCTTCAACGCGAACTTCTCGCTCCTCCCCACTCCGCGCCGACGGCACTCGCACCATTTTCGGACCGTATCAGGTCGATCGCGGCCGGCAGTCGATCATGCGATCGGTCACGGGATTCATCCAGTCCGAGGCGACACACATCAAACAATCGGAGCTCTGCGCGTCGTGCCACACGTTGATCACGGAGGCGTTCGGGCCGAACGGCGAGGTCATCGGATCGCTCCCCGAGCAGATGAACTATCAGGAATGGCAGCACAGCGCGTTCCGCACGGAAGAGCGCAGCTGCCAGTCGTGTCATATGCCGCGCGTCGCCGGACCCGTTCGGGCGTCTTCAGTGCTCGGTGCCGTGCGCGATGAGATGGCTCAGCACGTTTTTGTTGGCGGCAACGCGTTCATGGTCCGCATGCTCAATCGCTACCGGAACGAACTGGGTGTCGTGGCGCTTCCGTCCGAGCTCGACGCGACGGCGCGAGCCACGATCCGTCAGCTCCAGGGAGAGACCGCCACCTTGTCGATCTCAGCGCTCCAGATTAACGGGAGGCAACTGGAGTTCCGCGTCGATGTGCGCAATCTCACCGGCCATAAGTTCCCCACCGGCTATCCTTCACGCCGTGCCTGGTTGCACGTCATGGTTCGAAGCGGTGACGCGCTGGTCTTCGAGTCTGGCGCCGTTGACGGCACCGGCGCGATTCGAGGCAACGCCAGCGACGTCGATCCCCGGCAATACGAGCCTCACTACGAGCAGATTACCCAGCCCGATCAGGTCCAGATCTACGAGCCGGTCCTCGGAGATCGCTCGGGAACGCCGACGACAGGACTCCTGACCGCGACGCAGTACTCTGAAGGACAATCGCTTGCTCCCGCGCGGGTTCGAGAAGTCCACTGCCCCAGCCGAGATCGCGGTCTACGGTCTCGCCGCCAACGATGCAGACTTCAGTCAGAGCGGCGATCAGGTACGCTACGCAGTCGATGTGTCTGGCGGCGGGCCGTACACTGTGCAGGTGGAGCTCCTCTACCAGTCGATCGGGTACCGATGGGCGCACAACCTGGACAGCTACGACGCACCCGAACCGAAACGCTTCGTCTCCTACTATCGATCGATGTCGTCGACATCGTCGATCCTCGTGGCCACCGCGACCGCACCACTGGCCGTCCGACCATAGGCTGACCGCCGCTCTCTTCAGGGATGGACTCACACATGGGCGCTCTGCATCCGCTCGCGAGAATGGATTTGCCCCCCGGTAAGTAATCGAAAGGAGTGGGTGGTCGGGCAGAGTGTTAGGATCGACCGTCTCTTTCACCCATTCCTGATGGCATTGACCTCGTCGAGGCCGGCGTGAAGATCCGGCCAGGCTCACCTTATCCTCTCGGCGCAACCTGGGACGGCTCCGGCGTCAACTTTGCGATCTTCTCCGAGCACGCGCTCAAAGTGGAGTTGTGCCTGTTCGACTCTCCTGACAGTGCGCGCGAGTCTGCTCGCATCACGCTGCCGGAGCAGACCGACCTCATCTGGCACGGCTACATCCCGGGCATCCTGCCGGGCCAGTTGTATGGCTACCGGATGCACGGTCCATACGCTCCTGAGCACGGGCACCGGTTCAATCCCAATAAAGTCGTGCTCGAACCATACGCCAAGGCGATTGGCCGCAATATTCGCTGGAGCGATGAGGTCCACGGATACCGCGTCAAGGATCCCAAAGAAGACCTCGCGTTCGACAGTCGCGACAACGCGCCGTTCGCGATGCTGGCCGCGGTCATCGATCCCGCATTCACGTGGGGTGACGATCGCCGTCCTCACACGCCGTGGCACGAGACGGTCATTTACGAACTCCACGTCAAGGGGTTCACGCGTCGGCATCCGCGGCTGCCTGAGGCAATGCGAGGCACGTTCGCGGGACTCGGATCGGATGAGGCGATCCATCATCTGAAGGACCTTGGCGTGACCGCCGTCGAGCTGATGCCCGTGCATCACCACGCCTACGATCGACACCTCGTCGAACGTCACTTGAGTAACTACTGGGGATATAACACCAGCGCCTTCTTCGCGCCGGATATCCGCTACTCGATGAGCAAGAGCTCATCCGGAACGGTGCGCGAGTTCAAGACGATGGTCCGCAATCTGCACGCAGCCGGGATCGAGGTGATTCTGGACGTCGTGTATAACCATACGGCCGAGGGCGATCACCTCGGGCCCACGCTGTCGCTGCGCGGTGTGGACAACGTTTCGTACTATCGGCTGGATCCGAAGAACCCGCGCTTCTATCAGGACTACACGGGCTGCGGGAATACGCTGAACATGCGCCACCCGCGCGTGCTGCAGCTCATCATGGACAGCCTGCGCTATTGGATTCTCGAGATGCACGTCGACGGATTCCGTTTCGATCTGGCAAGCGCCCTCGCGCGGGAACTACACGCCGTCGATCGCCTCGGCGCGTTCTTTGACATCATTCACCAGGATCCCGTGATCTCGCAGGTCAAGCTCATCGCCGAGCCCTGGGACCTCGGCGAAGGCGGCTATCAGGTGGGCAATTTCCCGGTGGGCTGGGCGGAGTGGAACGGCCGCTATCGCGACTCGATTCGGAGTTTCTGGCGATCCGATCGCGGCCTGACCTCGGAGCTGGCAACACGCATTGCCGGCAGCAGCGACCTTTACGACCACAGCGGTCGCCGTCCCCATGCCAGCGTAAACTTCGTCACGTGCCATGACGGCTTCACGCTGCACGATCTCGTCAGCTATAACCAGAAGCACAACGAGGCCAACCTCGAAGGCAATCGCGACGGCGAGAACAACAACCACAGTTTCAACTACGGCGTCGAAGGGCCGACCTCCGATCCGAAGATTCGCGCAGTCCGCGAGCGGCAGAAGCGCAACTTCCTGGCGACGGTATTTCTCTCCCTCGGCGTGCCGATGCTGTACGCCGGCGACGAAATGGGACGGACACAGCGCGGCAACAACAACGCGTACTGTCAGGACAACGAAATCAGCTGGCTGGATTGGCAGCGGTCCGTCGAGCAGGAAGACCTGCTCCGCTTCACGAAGTACGTCATCGAGATGCGGCGCAATCAGCCCGTGCTGAAACGACGCCGGTTCCTTCAAGGCAGAAGCACGCGCGAAGGCGCGCCGAAGGACATCACCTGGTTCGCACACGATGGCAGCGAGATGTCTGACGCGACATGGAGCAACGCGGATGCCCGTACGCTCGGCGTACGGCTGGACGGCACGCAGATCGACGAGACCGACGCGCAGGGCAACCCGGTCGTGGGCGACACGCTCTTCCTGTTGTTCAGCGCGCACGACGAACCGGTCCGCTTCGCCCTCCCTGCTCGTACGCCGACGCAGCAGTGGGAACGCCTGCTGGATACGTCCGATGCACGCTGGGGCCGTCACGTCGCGTGCGACGCGACCCACTACGAGCTCGCCGCTCGGGCCGTGGTCGTATTCAGGCTGAGCGAACCGGCGTCCAATGGTGGTGCCGCGTGAGCTCGCCGCTACCAATGCCAGCATCCGATCCGCAGCCGCTGTGGTTCAAAGACGCCGTCATCTACCAACTGCACGTCAAGACGTTTGCAGACAGCAACGGTGACGGCATTGGCGACTTCAAAGGTCTGTCGAGCAAGATCGACTACCTCGCAGATCTCGGCGTCACCTGCCTGTGGCTGCTCCCGATGTATCCATCACCGTTTCGCGATGATGGGTACGACATCGCGGACTACTACAGCATCCATCCCAGCTACGGCACGCTCGACGACTTTCGCGAGTTCCTCGACGCTGCTCACGCCCGTCGCCTGCGTGTCGTCACTGAACTGGTGCTCAATCACACGTCCGATCAGCACGCGTGGTTCAAGGAAGCGCGTTCGTCACCCGACAACCCGCGACGCGATTGGTACGTCTGGAGTGATACGGACGATCGCTATCGCAACGTCCGCATCATCTTCGTCGACATCGAGCGCTCGAACTGGGCGTGGGATCCCGAGTCCAAGGCGTATTACTGGCATCGCTTCTTCAGCCACCAGCCGGATTTGAACTACGACAACCCGGCCGTCCGCGAAGAGATGTGGAACGTGATGCACTTCTGGCTCGGACTCGGCGTCGACGGGTTCCGGGTGGATGCGGTGCCGTATCTCATCGAGCGGGAGAACACGACCTGCGAAGGGCTGCCCGAGACGCACGCGGTCATCAAGTTCCTGCGGACCCAACTCGACGCGCACTTCCCCGATCGCATGCTGCTCGCGGAAGCGAACCAGCCGCCGGAGCTCGTGCGCTCGTACTTCGGCGAAGGCGACGAGTTCCACATGGCCTTTCACTTCCCCCTGATGACGCGCATGTTCATGGCCGTGCGTCTCGAGGATCGCAAGCCGCTCGTCGAGGTGATTGAACGCACGCCCGAGATCCCGGAGGGCTGTCAGTGGGGCATCTTCCTCCGCAACCATGACGAGCTCACCCTCGAGATGGTCAACGACGTCGAGCGCGCCTACATGATCGATGAGTACGCGCGCGATCCCGCATCACGCATCTACCTCGGAATCCGGAGGCGGCTGGCGCCGCTCCTCGATGGCGATCGCCGCCGAATCGAGTTGATGAACGCGATGTTGATGTCGATGCCGGGCAGCCCGATCATCTACTACGGCGACGAGATCGGCATGGGGGACAACATCTACCTCGGCGACCGCAACGGCGTCCGCACGCCCATGCAGTGGAGCGGCGGATGGAATGCCGGGTTCTCAACCACCGATCCCGAACGCCTCGCGCAACCGCTCATCTCCAATCCCCTCTTCGGCTACCAGGCGGTCAACGTCGAATCGCAGAAACGCGCGGACCATTCGCTCCTGAACTGGATGCGCAAGTTGATTGCCGTGCGTCAATCGTCGCTGATCTTCAGCCGCGGCACGACGACGTTCCTGAAACCGGCGAATCATCGGGTGCTGGCGTACCTGAGAACGCTTGGTAAGGAGCAAGTGCTCTGCGTCTACAACCTGTCGAGTAGCGCACAGGCGGTCGAGCTCGACCTGCGGTCGCTGGCGGGTGCTCTTCCGATCGAGATGTTCGGGCGAAGCCTGTTTCCACGCATCGGAGAACTGCCGTACATGCTCACATTGGGGCCCTACGCGTTCTTCTGGTTCAAGCTCAGACGCTTCTAACGCGGATACGTTGTGGCTCAGGACAGTGTGCTTTCGGATGAACTGCTCCATCACCTGATGGCAGTCGGCCACGTCGACATCCTCGTCGGCGTGCCCACGCTGAACAATGCCGGCACTGTTCGCCCCGTCGTCAAAGCCGTTCACCAGGCGTTCGCAAGGTACTTCCCGCGCGACCGTTCAGTGCTCATCAACTCGGATGGCGGATCGGACGACGGGACGCCGAGCCTGGTACGCAATGCGTCGGCTGACGACACGGAGACCGTCACCGTGTCTCACTCGCTGCGGACGGTGCATCGCATCAGTACCCTGTACCACGGCGTGCCGGGCAAGGGGAACGCACTCCGGCAGATCATGACGGCGGCGGAACTGATCCAGGCGCGGGCGGTGGCGGTGCTGAGTGCCGACGTGACCGGGATCACACCCGAAGGGATCGCCGCGCTGATCCGGCCCGTTCGCGATCAGCAGTTCGACTATGTCGCGCCGGTGTATCAGCGTCACCCTCTCGAGGGCCCGCTCGTCACGCAACTCGTGCGCCCGTTGATGCGCGCCGCGTACGGCTGGCAGGTGCGCGATCCGGTCGCGCCGGAGTTCGGATGCTCGAATCGATTCGTGAGTCATTGCCTCGAACAGGACGTGTGGGACACCGAGCTCGGTCGCGTCGGCATCGATCTCTGGGTCACTGCGGAGGCGCTCGCGAAAGGATTCCGGTGTTGTCAGACGGGACTCAGTCCGCACCCTGCCACACCCACGCGCACGCCATTCGGAGAGCTCTTCGCGCAGGTCGTGGACTCGGCCTTCGCCTGCCTCGAGCGGCACGCGCCGTATTGGCTTGGCAGGAATGGAGCGGAGCCGATGCCGTTGGTGAGCCCGCCACCAACTGTCGCAGTCGAACCGCCCGTCGTTGACGGCACGCGACTGACGGAAGCGTTCGCGCTTGACGTCGAGAATCTTCGGTCGGTGCTGCAGGACATCCTGAGTGCAGAGACACTGGCGAGTCTCGAGGCGCTGGCTGAGAAGCAGCCCGCGCGCCTGCGATACCCGGATGCGCTGTGGGTGTCGACCGTGCACGAATTCCTGCTCGCGTATCGCAGCGGTGTGATGCGACGCGAGCACATCGTGCGGGCGCTGGCGCCGTTGTATCTCGGCCGGACAGGATCGTTCCTCCGGCAGTACGCCACGTCCCCCGAGCCAGTGGCGGACGAGGCTCTTGAAAACCTATGCCGCGAATTCGAACGGTCGAAGCCAGACCTGGTTCAGCGCTGGAACCGTGTTTAATGGCGCGCGTCGCGCGCCCGAGGTGAACCATGGCTCAGATGATCGCAAACGCCATCAGGCAGGCCGGAACGAACTTCGTCGAATCGCTCGCGCTCTTCCTGCCGCGCATGGTCATGACGCTGGCCATCATCATCGTCGGATGGCTCATCGCTATGCTGCTGCGGACAATCGTCCGCTCAGTGGCCGGATGGCTGCGGATTAACGTGGCGGCCGAGCGGTTCGGCGTCGCGCCGCTCCTGAAGACGGCGGACCTTCCTCCAGCCGATGCGTTGCTCGGCGCCATCGTCTTCTGGCTCGTGTGGCTGGGGTTCCTGCTGTCGGGAATCGACGTGCTCGGGTTCACCTCTCTTCAGGGGCTGCTGGCGAGCTTCTGGGCCTTCGTGCCACGACTTCTGCTCGCGGTGGTGATCCTCATCATTGGATTTGTAGTGGCGAACTTCGCATGGCGCGCTACTCTGTTAGCAGCCGTCAACGGACGCGTGCCCTCACCTCGGCTGCTGAGCGGGGCCGTTCGTTGGCTGATTCTGATTCTGACGGGCGCTATGGCGCTCGAGCAGATCGCGGTCGCGCGAACGGTGGTCCTGACGGCGTTCGCAATCGCATTCGGCGCTTGAGTCTGGCCGTGGCGATCGCGTTCGGCATCGGGGGTGGAGGCATCGCCAAGCGAATCCTGGAGCACCAGTTCCCGGAGCAGCCGAGGTCGAGCGCCGATGAAATTTCGCATCTCTAGCCGAGGCGAAAAACTGGCACATGGATTGAAGTTGCGTGCAATATGACCGTCCGCGTTGAAAAACTCCAAGCTCCTGTAACCTCGCTATTTACGCTGGCTGTGCTGGGACTGCTGTCGACTACGACAGCCGTCGTTTTGCGCTGGTGGCAACGGCCAACGACGATGGTTATGAGCGACGACTGGTTGAACGATCGAGCTCGCTTCGACTCCAAACGGGGCTCGTTGTACTCGCCACTTCCTCCGAAATTTGAGCTCCCCGCTTGAGACTGATCGAAGTTCGCACTCGGTAACCTCCGATCCTCAAAAGAGCTGGAAGGTAGACTGGTGTAGGGGCTTCAGCCCGACATGCCCGACGCCAATACCTACGTTGACGATGATCCCGCTTGCGGCCGCTGCTCTTGCAGCCGCCATTGCTGTCTGGCTGCTGCTACGAACAGCCACCCGCGCCATCGAGCGCTTCGCCGCCCGCCACGAACAGGAAGCGTTGTTCGAGGAGGCGGCAGCCTTCGCCAAGCGGCTCACGAAGTTCGTCCGCTCGACGCTCTGGTTCATCGCGTTCCTCGCAGCCAGTCTCGTCATGCTGCGAGGCCTTGGCGTCCGAGGCACACCGAGGTTGTCCGTCGAGGAGATGGTCGCCTGGCTGCTCGGCCCTGGCCTTCGCCTCATCGTCATTGCGACGAGCGCGTATCTGATCGCTCGCGGCACTCATTTCCTGATCGACAGTTTGCAGATCTTCCTCGTGTCGCGCGACGCCAGCGAGATGGGTCTGCTGGAGAGAAAGAAGCGAATTCAGACGCTCGGTCAACTGTTGCGAGTGGTGGCGACACTGCTCGTCCTGGGCGTCGCGACGTTGATGGCGCTCTCATTGTTCAACGTGGACATTCGTCCGATTCTGACCGGCGCCGGCATCGCCGGCCTCGCCGTCGGCTTTGGCGCGCAGAATCTCGTTCGTGACGTCATCGCCGGGTTCTTTCTGATTCTGGAAGATCAGGTTCGCCTTGGGGACGTCGTCTCGATCAACGGCAAGTCGGGTCTGGTGGAGGCCATTCGTCTGCGGACGATCGCGCTGCGTAGCCAGGACGGGACGGTGCACGTGATCCCGAACGGCGTGATCAACGAGCTCTCGAACATGACGAAGGACTACTCGTACGCGGTGCTCGACATCAACATTCCGTACGAGGAAAACGTCGACGCCGTCGGGGACGTCCTGCGATCGGTCGCGAACGAGTTGCGCAGCGATCCGGTGCACGGGCCGAACATCCTGGAACCACTCGAGGTCCTCGGCGTCGAGGCCTTCGGGGAATCGTCGGTCCTGCTGAGGGTCCGCATCAAGACCGTGCCCATTCAGCAATGGACCGTGGGCCGTGAGCTTCGGCGACGAATCAAGATCGCATTCGAGTCGCGCGGTGTGCAGTTCCCACCGCGGCCGGTCACCGTGCGACTCACGAGCGCCGGCCAACGGTCGCGCGACGAAAACCTCTCGGCTGTCGAAAAAGCCTGAATGGACGACTCGTTCATCGTCACCTGTCCGTACTGCGGAGAGGAAGTCGAGATCTACGTCGAGCCCGACGTGCGCGGCACGTTCGTCCAGGACTGCGAGGTGTGCTGCAATCCGTGGCGCGTCCGTGTGTATCGCAGCGATGGTGAGCGCTACGTCGATCTCAAGCGAGCCGACGGTTCCGAGTAGAATCGCCGCATGACGGTCGTCGATCGAGCTGCAGCACTCGTCCCACTGCTTGCGGAGCGCGCGGCCGCGGCCGAACAGGCACGACGGGTGTCGGACGAAAGCTTCGATGCGCTCAGCAAAGCCGGTGTCTTCCTGATGACGGCACCGAAGCGATTCGGCGGCGCCGAGGTGGACTTCCAGACGCAATGCGATGTCCTCGCGCACCTGGCTCGCGGTTGTCCTTCCACCTCATGGGTGGCGACGATCTACAGCGCTATGTCGTGGCTGGCCGCGACGTTTCCAGATGAGGCGCAGGAGGAGATCTTCGCGGATGGCGATCCGCGCATCAGCGGGGTCTTCTCACCAACCGGGACCGCTACGAAAAAGGACGGAGGACTCGTCGTGAACGGCCGGTGGGGATTCAACACCGGCTGCCACGGAGCCAACTGGACCATCTTGAACGCGGTGATCGGCTCAGGTGCCGACGCGATCCCGACGTGCGTCATCGCACGAAGCAGCGACCTCACCATCGTGGACGACTGGTATGCGACGGGGATGTCCGCGACGGGCAGCAACACGATAGTGGCTGAGAACGTCTTCGTCCCCGCGTATCGCTGTATGCCGCTGCCTGACATGCTCGAGGCCCGCTATCCAACCGGCCGGCACAATGCGGCGAATCAGTATTTCAACTATCCGTTATCTCCCGTGCTGACAGTCAACGCCGGCGGCACGCCGCTCGGAATGGCGCAGGGCGCGCTCGAGACATTCCGCGCACGCCTGCCTGGACGTGGCATCGCCTACACGTTCTACACGAACAAGTCGGAGGCGGCTGTCACGCATCTGCAGGTTGCGGAAGCGGTCCTGACACTCGATTCCGCCGACGCCCACGTTCGCAAGGCGTCCGCGTTACTCGATCAACTGACCGGCAGCCCGATGTCTGTCGACGCGCGTATCAGGTCACGGGCCCACATCGCCTACGCGATGGGCCTGGCCCGCCAGGCGGTGGACACGCTGTTCTACGCGAGCGGCGCCTCGTCGATCCAGACGCACGTGCCGATTCAGCGCTTCCAACGCGATGTGCAGGCGCTCGCCAATCACGCGATCATGCACACGCAGACGGCGCTCGAACTGTATGGGCGCGTCTTGTGCGGTCTGCCGCCGAATACCCCGATCTACTGACGGCACGTGACGCTGTTGACGTGGTGGATCGCTACTACTGAACATTGAGCTACTGATTCGCCAGGATGTTCAACGTGAACTGACAAGGCGGATAGCCTTCCGTCGCGGCACGCGCGAGGATCGTCTTTGCCGCACCCTCGAGCGAGGCATATTCGTCGAGACCTTCCGCGTCGTGCAACCGCTTGGCGACCTGCTGGAACAACGTCATCGACGAGACGAGTTTCGTCGCGTCGATCGACGACGCCATCAGGTGCAACAACGTCACACGCTTACCCGCGAGTTGTTCGGCGGCCGCAGACGCGATCGTCAGCAATCGTGAGCGGAGCAGCGGATCGCGAAGGTACTCCTCTGCCTCTTCAACGCCGTCGAGCCCGTACGTGCGCGAGGCAAGCGAATGCCCCATCCCGAAGAGCTGCGGGAAGACTTACCAGATCCAGTGGCTGCGTTTTCCGCCCGCGTGTATTTCCGACAGAGCTGACTGGAAACCAGACACTGCCTGGTCCTGTGCGTCCGTGAATCGCTGAAGCCGAGAAGGCGCCATGATGCCGCTCCGGCTGAGCCGGAAAACCGATCAGGGTTCGCGGAGTCTATCACCCGCTTGTGCCGGCGGTGTCCAGGAGCGTGGCGACGCTTCCGAGGAGAGCTTCGGCAGCAAACGGCTTCTGGATGAAGCGTATCGCGGGATCGACGTGGGCCCCTTCCAGGACGTCCTCATCGAGGTATCCGGACATGAACACGACACGGAGCGCGGGATACCTGACGCGCAGGCGCGCGAAGAGGTCAGGTCCACGTCCGCCGGGCAGCATCACGTCGGCAACGAGCACATCGACCTGACCGACGTCGGAAATCAGCGATTCGGCCTGTTCGGGCGTCGAGGCCTCATACACGCGATGGCCGGCCCGCTCGAGGATGACACGGGAGAGGTATCGCACGGCTTCCTCGTCTTCGACGATAAGGACGGACGATCGTGGATAGTCGTGGGCCAGTGCGGCCGGTTCGACGCTTGGCGCGAGCCGCTCGCAAGCGGGATCGGCGACTCTCGGCAGATGCACTCGGAAGGTCGATCCCTTTCCCGGCTGGCTTTCTACCGCGATGTGACCGCGCGCGGCGGCGACGATCCCATGAACCGTCGCCAGCCCGAGTCCGGTTCCCTTTCCGCGATCCTTCGTCGTGAAGAACGGCTTGAAAAGCTGCGCTCGAACTTCCTCGCTCATGCCCACGCCGGCATCGGTGACGGAGAGCATCACGTAGTCGCCCGCTGCGATCTGACCGCCATGAGCGATCACACCCGCATCGACGTATACGTTCGCCGTGTCGATCCGTATGCCGCCGCCCTTCGGCATGGCATCGCGGGCGTTGACGACCAGGTTCACGATCACCTGTTCGAGCTGGCCGCGATCGGTTCGAATCGAGTCGAGTCGGTCGGCGAGGTTCGTTGTCAGCGTCATGTGCTCGCCGATCAGTCGGCGCAGCATGTCGAGCAGATCCGAGACGATCTCGTTCGCGTTCAGGACAGTGACCTCGGGCACCTCCTGCCGGCTGAACGCCAGCAACTGTCTCGTGAGCGCTGTGGCACGCGTCGCGGCCTTCACGACTTCGTCCACGTTCCTTCGACGGGACGGATCGTTCATGCCCTCCTTGACGAGGGCCGCGTATCCCAGAATCGCGGTCAGCAAGTTGTTGAAGTCGTGGGCGACTCCTCCCGCGAGTTGTCCCGACGGCCTCCATCTTCTGTGCCTGGAGGAACTGCGCCTCGAGAAGATGACGGCCGGTCACGTCAACCGTCACGCCGATGAGCCGCTCGTGGCTCGCCTGGTGGATCGACCGATGACGCGCCCGGCGCTTCGCATCCACCGGATGCCGCCGTCTGGCACAACCACTCGCGACTCGACGATCGAAGTCGCCCTTCGTCGCGATCGCCCGCTCGATGGCCGACGTCGTCTCCGCGCGATCGTCGGGATGCATGCGCTCGACGATGTCAGTCGAGCGTGCGGATGGCATCTGGCGACGAAGCGAGCAGCGGAGACGCGTTCTCCGTCCAGACGACCGCGCGCGTCTCGAGGTCAACTTCCCACACGCCGACACCGAGTGACGCCAGCGCCGTTGACGTGCGCTTCTGTGACTCACGCAGTGCCTCCTCGGCACGTTTGAGCTCGGTGATGTCGTGAATCGTGATGATCGCGCCTCTGATGTCACCGTCCGCTGTTCTTGAGTGGCGTGTGGGCCACCAGAAGCCAGGCAGAACTGCCCTGATGAATCGCGGCCGCTCGACGTCGCCCTCGACGTGATGGCCGGCCAGCGCTCGTTCCATCGACTCCAGTTCCGAGTCAGCACGCCGAACGACGTGGCCTGCGCGAGGGGCTTTCCGACGACGTCCTGTGCCGGGATGCCCGTGAGCCGTTCCATGAACGGGTTCCACAACACGCAGCGGCGCTGCTCGTCAACGACAACGATCCCCTCCTGTGCGCTCGCGACGATCTGCGTGTTGAATTCGGACGACTCGCGCAGCACGCGTTCAGCGGAGTGGCGACGCTGCCTCGCTGCGATCCAGGCGGGACGCATAGGTCACGACGATGAACGCGAACAGAACGGTGCTGGCGATCGTCAGAACGGCAACGCCGATGGTCGGCTCGTACCATCCCGCGCGACGGCCCGACCAGATGAATCCACCCGAGGACGAACGGTGCGATGGCAACGAACGGCACCAGGTATCGAGCGAGCACACCGCCAGGCCCGTCGCTCCGGAGCACTCGAAGTGGACCGCTGACCTTGATCGACGGCCGCCGTGCCCAGCCCGAGCACGGTGACCCCGAGCGAGGTGAACACCATGCGCGATACCGACTCCCACGAATAGAGCCCGACGCTGTAGGTGTAGACAATCAACCCTGCCCAACCCATGAAGGCCGCGGCGAGTGCCGCTTCCCCCGCCCTTCGTTCGGCCCGTCCGGTCCGTGTGTTGGTCAGCAGGAGCAGGGCGATGCCCTGCAGCGTGAAGCCGAGCACGGCATGGAACCCCATCCGCACTGGCTCGATCGTCATGATTCCGGCTCCAGCCAGCAGCATGGCCGATCCATGCGACGCCCATCAGCACGAGCAGGCCGGCCGCAAAGAGTCGCGCCCACAGATAGGACCCAGGTCCTCGCAAGAGCATCAGGAGCGAGGCGCCGCCAAGAATGAAGCTCGCGGCAGCGCTCGGCCTTCATGGCGGTGATGCCCGGGAAGGAGACGTGCTGATGGTTGCGAGGTCCGGAAGGCCCAGACAAACAGGACGAGCCCACCGAGGGCGAGACTGATGAAAGCGGCTAGCGAGCGGAAGGGACGAGAACCAACCGGACCGGGGTTCGCGGACGTGCAACGGAGATAGCTGGCGAACTGGCAGCCGTCCACCCACCGAGGGGACCGTGGTCCAATGAGGCTCCTGTTCGGCGGGTTGCACCAGCATCTCACCGCAGGTCAGCAAAATTCCGGAGCAACCGCGCTTCGTACTGAACGCTCGGAGCCCCAGTATTTGGACAACCAGCTCGGCTTCGACGCTCAGCATTTCTTTGTACCACGTGCGAATGCACCGTTTTGCACACTAATTCATCGCCCTGCACGCAATTCGGACGCAACTGTCAAGGATTCAGGCGAATCTGCTCAGGATGACTGACGGCTCGATCGCGATTCGCGAGTGATGTCGATCACCATCGCGATGGATCCGACCACGAAGAGCGCATAGAAGGGCGCGTAGACGACCTCGGCCAGTCGCATCAGCATCTCGACGAACGCCACCATTACGACCACCACGCACTGCCACTTTTCGAGCGTACCGTCGTCTTCGGGTCCGTGATCATGAAGAAGATGAAGAGCTGATACATCGGGCCGGTGATCGGCGCGACCGTCGCGAGCCACGGAACCCCGGTCAGCGCGCTACGAACGAACGAGAACACAAAGAACGCGGCGACGTAGGTCGCCGAGATGTGCGCGCGACCGACACGCCATACGATCACAGCGCCGAGCATCCAGATGACAACCATCGGCGCGACGGCGTTGCCCCACTGGATGCTCAACACCGTCACCGTCGCGGGGGCGAGCAGCACCATCGCGCTGACGCCGAAATTCGTCGGATTCCAGATGTGCCGGCCCTTCAGCCGCAGCACGTACTTCGACAGGATCGAGATGAAGCTCGTGAAGAAGTACGGCCACACGAACGGAGATCGGATGAGAATGCCCGCACTGATGCCGCTGATGTACGCGCTCGCGGGATGCGGCCACTTCCCGTACGTGATGCGACCGAGAACCATCTCGGCCCCGATCGCGACGACGATCGAGAGCGCTGTTCGCTCCCAGCCTTCGAGAATCCCGAACGACAGATTGGCGCCGACGAGGATGCTGGTGATGAGGAGCGGCGGAAGGTAACGGTTGTCGATCGTCAACAGCCGCCCGCGCGGCGCGGGCACCTGCTGCGCCGAGGACAACGCGTTCGCGTCACCGGCCATCGGGTTCTTTCACGTGATGCCTGATGTCCACAGACGGATCGGCGATCGTCTGCTCCAGTCCTGAAGGCCAGCGAATCACGGCTCGGTCGACGGTGCGCGCTTGACCGAGGCCGTAGTGCAACCAGCGCTGGTTTTGTGCGCTGAATCCGGTCGCCGCCGTCACCTGCTGCGCCTGCACGTGCCCGTTCCAGTGCAGTTCCACGCGCGCGCCGATCGCGCTGCGATTGCTCTTCGTTCCCTCGAGCTCGAACTGGATCCAGTGACGTACGGGAGCGACACGGTTCTCGTAGATCAGCAGCGGGCCACGCTGGTTGGCCACGATGACGTCGAGCACACCCGTGTTCCGGAAATCGGCCAGGGCGACTGCGCGTCCGTCATTCGTGTCCGTGGCGCCAACCGCCTGCGCGACATCGGTGAAATTGCCGAACCCGTCATTGATCCAGACGCGCTTGCGCTGATACCCCGACAGGCTCCGTCCCTTCATCGCCGGCCAGTTCGCCGCATCACCGATGATGGAGCTGTGTCCGACGGCAATCACCGAGAAGTCATACCAATAGCTACTGCGCTCGCCCGCCGAGATGTACCCGTTTACCAGGTAGATATCCTGCGCGCCATCGTTGTTCAGATCGCCGAACTGTGCGCCCCAGCTCCATCCCCCGAGGTCGACACCGAGCGTCGTCGCCAGGTTCTCGAACGCCGGAAGACCCGATCCGGCCGGCTTCGGCACCCAGAGATCGTTGCCCTGCACGAGCTGCCCGGGCTCTGAGATGTTCGTCTTGTAGATCGACAGGCGCCCGTCGTTGAAGACATCGCCGAGCGCAGCGTTCATCCCGCTCTTCGGCGCACGTCCCACACCCGTCTCCGCGGCGACGTCTTCGAAACGTTTGCCACCACGATTCACGAACATCTCGGACACGCCGTAGTCGTTGGCGAGGAACAAGCCGGGATAGCCCGAGCCCTGCACATCGACTGCGGTTATCGCTAACGTCCACCGCCGGCTCGTGATGCCAACTGCTGCCGTCATGTCGTGGAATGCGCCGTCACCGCGGTTGCGCAACAGGTATTTGCGTCCACCGTTGTTTGCGTACTCGAAGCTTTCCGGCATGATGCGAGTCGTCTCAGCTTCCAGAGATCGACGTCGTCAGGCCAGTACCCCGCGAGGAACAGATCGAGCAGGCCGTCGCTGTCGTAGTCCAGCCACGTCGCCGCGTTCGCGTTCACCCAGCGCGGCAATCCTGTTCCTGCCGCGACGAATCGCTGTCCACTCTCGTTGTGAAAGAGCTGAGGCTGGCCGTAGCGATAGAGAAAGAGATCTTCATAACCGTCGTTGTCGTAGTCACCCCAGACGGCACCCATCGAGACGCCGGTCTCGCGACGGTTGACGTCTGCAAGACCGACTGATTGCGCGACATCCTTGAAGGTACCGTCGCCCTTGTTGCGATAAAGACGATTGAGACTTCCCTCTCGACTGTTGGTGACGTAGAAGTCCTGCCACCCGTCCTTATCGAAGTCGGCGACGGCCACCGCCGCGCCTGTGGATGCGACCTGCGGCATGATGTGATCGAGTCTGGAATCGAACGTCGGCGCTTCGTGAACGAAGTCAACACCTCGCCTCTTCGCCGACTCCGCGAGCTGAAACCCGAATCGCAGATCGGACACGCCCTCGTCATCGGGCAGCGACGCGAGCGCGTTCTGATTGAGCGCTCGCACGGCGGCGAGCGACGCGACCAGGAGGAACGTCCAGACGATCCAGGCGAGTCGTTGTCGAGTCTGATCTGACTGCTGTCACGGCTACTTGCGTCGCAAGCCCTTCATGAACGCGCCCGGCGACACCCAGCGGGTGTGAAACTCCTCCCAATCCGATCGATGCCGTTGATACACGGGATCATCCTCGAGATCGATGGAGGTGCGTGCCTGTCCATAGGCGGGATGGTCGTGCGATGGCAACGGAAGCACGGTTTGAGAGAAGCCGGTGTTGTAATCTCCGTCCTTTTCCCACCCGTCGCCAATGAGCACGAAATCACGGCGCCAACCAGTCTCGGGAGCCGGCTGCTCAGGGAACTGCAGCCGCATCTCGTCGCCGGCGTTCATGATCACATACCGGTCGTCCACCCCCGACAATAGTGCGTTCACACTACCGAACCTGGTGTGATACCCCGTCAGATCGCGCCATCGCTGCGTGACACCCGATTTGCGGTCGTAATTCGGCGTCTCCGGTGCATCGCCCCTGGGCGACGTCGTCTCCGAGTAGCCTCGGTAGCGCAACTCCGCATCGCGCACGTCGAGCCTCTTCGTTCGGAGTGGCACCGTCACGTCGCTGGCCACGATCAGTGCGTCCCAGTAGATTTCGAGATTCGTCCGCAGCCTGAGTCGCGTTGCGTCTTTGACCTCGCCCAGGTCGATCAGCATCGTCTTGTTCTTGCCGGCAGGGAAACCAAGGTCGGCATCCACGACCTTCCAGTTGCCCAGGCGATCCCGCGCCTCCAGCGCCACGCCGCTTGGCTTCACCACACCGCCCTGACCGATCGCGACGTTGATGCTGCTATCGGTGGGATAGATCCACCCGCTCGCCACCAGCGTCAACCGATGGGCGTTTGCGTGCGGACCGAGTGTGAACTCGACAAAGTGCTCGTGGGCGATCCCCTGATACTGCCCGCGCGCGAATGTCGCCAGGTATTTTCCGTCACGAACCGCAATCGATTCGGTGACATCGTGGCCCTGCTCGTCTCGCGCATCCATCACCGCACCCAGCATCTTCAGCGCCCGCGGTTCGAGCGCCGGGGGCCTCGATGGCCGGAATCGCTCATCGACGAACATCTCCGTATCGGCGGGATGGTCGACGACGAGAAGAGAGACGTGGTCGAAGAAATGGGTCTCCCACAGTTCGGCTGTGATGCGAACGTCGTACACACCGTTACGCGGCCGCAGTTGATCGCCGGCAATCCTGACCCAGTCCTCCGTCTGCGTCACACCCGCCGTGTCCTGCGCGTTGATGCGCAGACCGAGTGGCGACCGCCAGAGGAAGTCGGTCACGAAGTCCATGTGCGTGCCGTTCCACGCAAACACCCACGGGCACGATCCTTTGAGCCGCTGCTCGGCGACGATCACGTCGTCGACACCAGCGCCAAACTCGGCCTGTGCGATGCCGTTCGGCCACACGATGCGCGCGACGTCGATGCCGGTTCGTGTGCCGAGACCGAAGTGCACAGGCGTCCCGGTCATGACCTGCGTTTGCACCGTCAGCCCGGCACGCACGCTGATCTCGCCACCAACACCAAATGAGTTGATTCGCTGATCGCCGGCGCTTGCCTGCCCTCGTGGCCGAATCGTCTTCCAGTGATAGGTCGCCGTTCCACCACCGCCCATCAACCACGCGGGACGGCCCATCGCGATAGCAGCGAGATCGAGGCGGCCGTCGCCATTTCGATCGACCGCGGCGAATACCTGCGCATCAAGCGACGTCGGCAGTGCTTCGAGCTGCTGCCTCTGATTCGCAAGCCAGACGTGCGATCCCGACTGCGACGACGCAATCAGATCGAGCGCGCCGTTGTTGTCGAGGTCAGCCACGAGCAGTTGGCCGGCTCCAGCCTGACCACCTGCGAACCCCGACCACGCCGCAACTTCGCCGACGGTCCACGTCGTGTTCACCCACGAAGCCTTGCGAACGATCCCTTTCGACTCGAGAGCGACGACATCGATTGCTCCGTCAGCGTCAATGTCTCCAACCGTCGCGGCGACGACGCCTGCGGTTCCCGGTATCGCGGTCGCGACGGCGAACTGGCCAGCCTGTCGATTCGTGGAGACCTGCACCGATCCTGCGGCATCGACAAACATCGCATCCGGATCGGCGTCCTCATCGAGGTCTGCCCATGCGAACCCGCGAACCGCGGTCAGACCCGTGAACGGCACGATGCGTCGCCACGTGCCGTCGCCGTTGTTCCTCAACACAAACGGCGCCCCCAGCGTTGGGCCCACAACGAGGTCGATATCGCCGTCCATCTCGATGTCAGCCGCCCACACACCGAACGTATCGTCTGTGACTGGCGCGCCGCCCGAGGCTTTGGCCGTCGCATCGACGAAAGATCCCTTCGCGTCCTGCAGCAGAAGCCGAACGCCAGCGGGCCCGGCCATCACAACGTCAGTACCGAAAGTCGTGATTCCAGTCGAGCGTGGCGACGGCGCTCGAAGACGGCGGGCCTGAAGCCCCGCCGCGACCAGACGGAAACGGCCAGGCCGATCCCGAAACATCAAGGCGCCTCAGACTTGTCGCGTCGGCGGCAACGAGCACGGGAGGCGCTTCAATTGTTGGAAACAGCGCGACCACCGCGGCTGCCGCGTCGGTTCCAGCGGCTTCCGCCGTGAACGAGATCGACGGATCCGCGGGCGAAGGCTGAACGGGCGGCGGCATCATCGCAAGGAAACGCTCGAAGGGCTCGGCGATGAGCTCGGTCGGCGTGCGCAGGGCACCCAGGCTTTCGCGAAACGCCGGAACCGGGGCGAGTACGTTCCTCAGAAACGTCGTTGCCCGAACGGCGTCGTCCATTCGCGCCTCATCGACGGCGCTCTGAAACGACTTGAACTGCTCCATCGCCTGCTCGGGCCACGATCCGGAGAGCGGCGCCAACGCATCACGAGAGTTGCGAACCCGCGCCTCGTCACGCCGCCGCGCTGCAATCCGGGCCCGTTCGACCAGCGCAGCCAGATTGTTGGGTGCGCGACGAATTATCTCGTCCAGGAGTGCAAGCGCCTCGGTGTCTGCTTCCGGGGTATTGAGACGTTGCAGTTCGTCTGCGAGCGCGAACCTCGCACGCAAGCTGCCGGGATCGAGTTCGACGGCCCGGCGCAATCGCGCGGCCGCTGCATCGAGCTGACCACGCGCGGCGTCCATCCTGGCCGCGAGCAACACGATGTCGCCATTGTTTGGCGCCAGGGCGAGGGCGCGTTCGATCGGGGCAGCCGCAGCCTCCAGCTCACCGAGTCTCAGTTGCGCGAGCCCGAGGTTGGCCCAGGACGCAGGCTCGTCCGGCACGATCGTGGTCGCTTTGGTGAACTGCTGACGGGCGTCGTCCAGAAGACCGACTTCGAGCGCGGACAACCCCCAGTAGAACGCGCGCGTCATCTGCTCGTAGGTGCCCGACCCCGGCGCAGGCAGTGACGGCCCTCGGCTTCTGAGCACGAAGAATCCAGCCGCTCCCGCGAGCAGCACGCAGACGAGACCGACGATCGCGCGACGGATCCTGGTCACGATGGGGAACGGTCTTACTCTATTCCCAGATGAAGCTGTCTCTCGAGCTCGGTAAACCGACGCTCCTCAGACGCAACCGGCCACACCAGCGATACACCGATTGCGACGGCGAATGACAACGGAATCGAGACGATGCCCGGATTCCGCAGTGGGAACCACGCCTCCGTATTGTGCAGGATGTCGATCTGGATCGTCGGCGAGGAATAGATCAAGAGCAGCGCAGCGGCGGTGCCGACGATCATGCTGCTCTGCGCACCAGCCGTCGTCAGCCGACTCCAGAAGATCGACAGCACCAGCGCCGGGAAGTTCGCGCTCGCTGCGATGGCGAACGCGAGGCCAACCATGTAAGCGACGTTCTGCCCCTTGAACGCGATCCCAAGGACGATGGAGACGATCGCCAGCAGCACGGTGGCGCCTCTCGCAACGAGGAGCTGCTCACGGTTATCGGCCTTGTCTCCGCGCACGACGCTCACCCACAGATCGTGCGACAGCGTCGCCGCGCCGGACAGCGTGAGGCCCGCCACGACGGCGAGAATCGTCGCAAACGCCACCGCCGAAATGAACCCGAGAAACGGCGTCCCACCGACACCCTCGGCGAGCAGCGGCGCGGCCATGTTGCCACCCGCGTCGATGGCGGTGATCGCATCACGGCCGATGAGCACCATCGCTCCGAATCCGAGGATGAATGTCAGCAGATAGAAGAACCCGATGAACGCCGTCGCGTAGCCGACCGACGATCGCGCCGTCCGCGCGTCGGGCACCGTGTAGAACCGCATGAGGATATGCGGGAGCCCCGCCGTGCCCAGCATCAACGCGAGGCCGAGCGACACCGCGTCGATCGGATCGCTGACCTGCCTGCCGGGGCTGAGGACACCAGAGCCGTACTGTTCGGCGGCCTTCGAGAAGAGCGCGAAGAGACTGAAATCGAACCGCGCAAGCACAAGTCCCGCGAGCAGCGTGGCGCCGCCGAGCAGAAGCACCGCCTTGATGATCTGCACCCAGGTCGTCGCGATCATGCCGCCGAAGAGCACGTACGCGAGCATGACGACCCCGACGATCGCCACCGCCGCTTCGTACGGCAGCCCGAACAACAGCCGGATCAAATTACCGGCGCCGACCATCTGAGCGATCAGGTAGAACGCGATCACCGCCAGCGAACCAATCGACGCGGCGATGCGAATCGGCGTCTGTCGCAGGCGTGCGGCGAGCACGTCGGCAAATGTGTAGCGGCCAAGGTTCCTGAGCGGCTCGGCGATCAGGAACATTACGATCGGCCACCCCACCAGCCAGCCGATCGAATAGATCAGGCCGTCGAATCCCGAGAGCGCTACCAGGCCAGCGATGCCCAGGAAGCTCGCGGCGCTCATGAAATCTCCGGCGAGCGCGAGGCCGTTCTGGAACGCCGTCACGCTGCGGCCGGCCGTGTAGAAGTGGTCTGCCGTCTTCGTGCGACGAGCCGCCCACGCCGTGATTCCAAGCGACAGTCCGATGAAGAGCAGGAAGAACGTGATCGCGATGGCGTTCGGCTCACCGAGCGACGACGTCATCGGGAGCTCTCTCGAGCCTCAGGCGCCCGCAGCTGCGCGAGCGACGCGTCGTAGTGCGTATTCGCCCAACGGATGTAGAACCACGTCAGCAGCCACGCCACGAGGATCACGAGGACACCGAGCAACATACCCAGGCTCAGACCTTCAGTGACCAATGTTCCAAGTAGTGGTTTGTTGAAAGCGACGAGGAGGATGAAACCGAAGTAGACAGCCATCATCGCGATGGTGAGCGAGATGGCAACGCGCCAGCGCGCGGCAGACACAGCTTCAAGCGTGGATATTGTCGGCATCAGAGGTGCGAGGATACCTGAAGACCCGCCGATTCCCACGCCTGAAAACAGCAAAGCAACGCCGAGACCGTGTACCGGTCAGGGCGTTGCTCTGTAGGAAACCGAAAACGACGGCTCTTACTTGTCGGGTCTTTCGTCAGGCGCGCCGGTGCCGGACGAACCGACGAAGAGCTTCTTGCCGTCCGGGAACGTGATGTCGCGACCGTTCGCTCGATTGGCGCCGTCCTTGGCCTGGAAACCCTCGACCAGGATCTCGGTGCCCTCTGTCAGCGAATTCTTGTTCCAGCCGCGGCGCAGCAGCGCGTTCGGCGCGCCGCCTTCAACCATCCATCGCTCCACTTTACCAGTGGCCGCATCCTTCACGTCGATGTGAATCCACGAATGGGGGTTGATCCATTCCATCTTCACGACCGTGCCCCGCAGCTTGACCGGACGCTTCGCGTCGAATTCAGCCGCAAAGGAGTGGTGCGCTGAGACCTGAACAGCAAACACCGCCGCCAGAAGTGCGGCAGCGGCCGCAATGCTGAAGAGTTTCGTTCGCATCGAATTCATCTCCTACCTATTCGGGACGTCAACTCGGAACTATCCGACCCTGGGATAGAAAGCTCCGTCCTACAGTGTATCACTCAGCCGCAGAATTACTCAGAACTACTCAGTCTTCTTCTTCAGATCGCCGTAGAGCAGCTCCTCTGAGAACTCCACGCACTTGTATTCGAGCAACTGCGCGTTCTGCTCCATGCGGCGATACAGCGGCATGCGGATCTGCCACGGCTTCGAGAACGTCTTCGGATCCTCGATCGTCGCTTCGTAGTTGATGTGGTTGTCACCCGCCAATGTGTAGCGCTCGGTCACCTTCAACGCATCGGAGTGATGGTTGCCGGCGCGATCGAACCACGTCTGATCGTTGTTGCCCGTCACTTCGATCACGAGCGTGTTGCCATCCCACTTGCCGTTGGACCATCCCATCCAGCTGTCGACCGGCGGCTCGGACGGCTTGTCCATGTGGACGATACGGTTCGAGCTGGCATACTCGTAGACAAAGAGGATGTCCTTCTGGCCCTGGACGATCTGGAAGGGATACGGCATGTAGGTCGATCTCGGAATGCCGGCCATGTAGCACTTGGCCTCGGGATCGGACTTGGGCCAGCCCTTCATGTTCTCTTCACGCTTCTTGAGGGCCGCAGGCAGATACGGGATCGTGCCCCCACCGACGATCACGCTCTGACCGGCAGGAATCGCGAACATCGCGCCGAGCTGCCAGAACGGCGTTGCCGCCGCCGAGTGATCCTCGAGATTCCAGTGAGCCGTGCCGATCGCCTGCCACACGCCGTTGAAGTTCGGATGACCAGCGATCTGTGCCAGACGCGCGGCTGGACCGCGGCCCTGACCGCCGGCCGGCGCCGGCGGCGGCGGATTTCCGCGGCCCTGTTGTGCGGTCGGGGCCACGGTCAGCGAAACTGCCGCCGCTAATGTCATCGCCACCACTACGCCTGTGAACCGGTATCGCATCTGCCAGGTCTCCTCTCCTCACGGGCCGACTTCGAGGTCGGCCTCGCGGGTATTCGCTAGATATATGCGGAAATCGTGTCTATTCGTGACGGAGCTTTACCAGAGTCAAAGATATTCTGTCAAGGAACGGCGAACTCTCGCCGCGTCGTCGACGTCAACTCGGTTCGTACGATTGCGGCTCCCTCCGCCAGCGCGCGCATTTTACCCCGAGAGGCCTCCCTGCTGCGCGGAACCAACCCGCAATCCGTACATGGAAACAACCGCTCCGCGGGCACATGCTCCAGCGCCAGCCGCAGTCGGCCCGCTACGACGTCGGCGGTCTCCACCTCTTCGGTCCCGACATCGATGGCTCCGAACATGACGTCCTTGCCCTCGAGCTCACGCAAAACAGCGAGATCGACGCCAGACGCCGCGCATTCGATCGACACCTGGTTCACGCTGCTCCTGGCGAGCAACGGAAACGTCACGCCGTAGTGTCCCCAGTCCGTATTTTTCGTCTTCCACGCTAATACGGTCGGAGTGCCGTATCCGTAACAGATGTGGACGGCGCGAGTAGCCGAGACGCCTTCCATGCACGCTTCGAGCGCCTCAATGCCCCAGGCTTCGACCTCGTCGAGATAGATATTGAAGCAGGGCTCGTCGAACTGGACGACGTCCGCGCCGGCGGCCGAGAGCTCCCGCGCCTCGGCATTCAGGATTGCGGCGAACTTCATCGCCAGCGTCTTTCTGTCCGTCCGGTAGTGTTCGTCCGCGACGCTGTCAGCGATCGTCATGGGACCCGGCATCGTGACCTTCAACCGGCGCGTCGTCGCTGCGCGCGCGAACTGGCAGGCCTGTAACAGCACCGGCTTCCTGCGCTCCACCGGTCCGACGATGCGAGCGACCTCTGTGGTCTCTGAGTAGCGGCCACCTCGCGATCGGGCTTGCGCGAGATTTTCTGTGTCGACGCCGCTGAGTCCGTCGAGAAATCCCCAGATGTAATGCCGGCGGCGAACTTCCCCATCGGTCACGATCGAAAGGCCTGCTTGCTCCTGGTCGAGTATGGCCAGCCGAACGGCATCGTCCTGCGCGTCGCTGAGGTCGGATCCGTTGAGGCGCCAGGGTGCCCGGAGCATATTGGGGGCCGCCAGCCACGATGGTTTCGGCAGGCTGCCAACGATCGAAGGTTCGAGCATGCGAAGTCTGATTATCCCTCAGCCTTATACGCTTCAGCCTGCGCGTTTCGCGGCCTGTTATCTTTGGGGACGGGGTCACGATGGCGATCTGTGATGACATTTCGCGAATTAAAGAGGTGAAACAACCGGCGAAGCGAGAGTGCTCGGAGTGCATGAAGAGCGGCTCCCGGTGGATGCACCTCCGTACGTGCCAGACGTGCGGTGTGACGCTGTGCTGCGACTCGTCCCCGAACAAGCACGCCTCGAAGCACGCACGCACTACGGCGCATCCGGTGATCGCGTCCGCGGAAGTCGGCGAGCGATGGTTGTATTGCTATCCCGATGACGCGTTCGCGGAGTATCGCCGCCTGCAATCGCGCCGACCACCATGAAGGGCTCGGTCCCCTTCGCCACGGCGTCCGGCAACGGCGCGTCCGGCAACTCGTGCGACAGATCCTCTTCGCACGCGAAGAACCGCAGGAACGGCCGGCGCTTTGACGTGACATGATCGCGAATGGTCCCGCGCAGCATCGGGTATGCGTCCTCGAGTGCATCGAGCACGGTGCGCTGGGTGATCTGCCCCAGACACGTCCAGTACCACCTCGCTATCGGTGCGCGCAAGGTTCCTGAGATGCCACGGCAGCGTCACTCGAATCATTTCCCGCCTTCGCTGAAGCTATGGCGTGGCTCGCCAAAGCGCGCGAGCATCATGCGCGCGACGGCGGCAGCGTCTGCACCTCGACGGACAATACCGCCGGCAGATCCCGCACGATCGACATCCACGAATCGCCGCCATCCTTCGACGCATAAACCTGTCCGCCGGTCGTCCCGAAGTACACACCGCACGAGTCCATGGAATCGACCGCCATCGCATCGCGCAGGACGTTGACGTAGCAGTCCTGCTGCGGCAAACCCTTCGTGAGTGCCTCCCACTCCTCGCCGCCGCTCTTGCTGCGGTAGACGCGCAGTTTCCCGTCGGGCGGAAAGTGTTCCGAATCGCTCTTGATCGGGACAACGTAGATCGTCTCCGGATCGTGTGCGTGCACATCGACCACGAAGCCGAAGTCGGTCGGGAGGTTGCCGCTGATCTCTCGCCACGATTCGCCGGCGTCATCGGTCCGCATGACGTCCCAGTGCTTCTGCATGAACAAGGTATTGGGACGCGACTTGTGCATGGCGATTCGATGCACGCAGTGACCAACCTCCGCCGTCGGGTCCGGGATGTGCTCCGATCGCAATCCCTGATTGATCGGCTTCCACGTCGCCCCGCCATCGTCGGTACGGAACGCACCAGCGGCTGAAATCGCGATGAACATGCGCTTCAGGTTTGATGCGTCGAGCACGATCGTGTGGAGACCCAGACCACCTGCACCAGGCGTCCACGTCGATCCGGATCCATGCCCACGGAGACCGGGCATCTCCGTCCAGTTCTGACCCCCATCGCTCGTCTGGAAGATCGCCGCATCCTCGACGCCGGCATAGACGTGGTCGGGATCTGTCAGCGATGGCTCGAGATGCCACACGCGTTTGAATTCCCATGGATGCGGCGTGCCGTCGTACCACTGATGCGTGCCCGGCACACCGTCATAGACGAACTTGTTCCCCACAGGCTCCCAGGTTTTGCCGCCGTCGCTTGAACGCTGAATCAGTTGCCCAAACCAGCCGGTGCTCTGGGAGGCATACAGCCGATTCGGATCGGCCGGCGATCCCTTGAGGTGGTAGATCTCCCAGCCACCGAAGTGGGGCCCGTTCACTTCCCACTTCTCGCGCTTCCCGTCTGACTCCAGCGTGAACGCGCCTTTGCGCGTCCCGACCAGTAACCGCACTCCGCTCATGCGTAACTCCTCCCTCATCGCATTAGACGTCGACGGGCGGACAAATTCATCGGTCCCCTTTATATCGTCGTTCGAGCCGGCTCGAAATCGACATCCGATTTCTCGCCGTGCGACTCCATCTGACGGCGGACCATGTCGTAGTACGTCCCGCGGGCGCGCATGAGCTCCTCATGGGTCCCGCGCTCGACGATTCGCCCCTCCTCCATCAGGAGGATGAGATCCGCGCGGCGAATGGTGGACAGCCGGTGCGCAATGACGAATGTCGTCCGTCCCGCGAGGAGCGTGGCCATCGAGGCCTGGATCAGCTGCTCACTTTCGGTGTCGAGGTTGCTCGTCGCCTCATCCAGGATGAGGATCTGTGGCGATGCCAGGATGGCCCGCGCAATCGCCAGGCGTTGCTGCTGTCCACCTGAGAGCTTCACGCCGCGTTCTCCGACGAACGTGCCGTATTGATCCGGCAGCCTGACGATGAACTCGTGCGCGTTAGCGCGTCGGGCGGCGTCCTCGATCTCTGCGTCTGTCGCATCGTGTCGTCCGTACGCGATGTTGTCGCGCACCGACCCATCGAACAGAAACACGTCCTGCTGAACGATCGCGAGCAGCGCGCGGTAGGTTCTCAGCCGGAAGTCGCGAATATCGGTGCCATTCAGAACAATCCGGCCGCGAGTCGGATCGTGGAATCGTGCGACGAGGTCAGTGACTGTCGTCTTGCCCGCTCCGCTGCGACCAACGAGCGCAACCACCGAGCCACCAGGGACGACGACGCTGAAGTCGTGAACGACGGGCCGTCCTTCGCGATACTCGAAGTCCACGTTCTCGAAGGCCATCTCGTGGACGACCTGCGGCGCGTCTCGCGCATCGGGTCGATCGGCCTTGTCCTCGTCCATCCCGAGCACCTGAAACACCCGCTCCATGGCGGCCAGCGATCGTTGGAGCTCGGAGAAGGAGTTGACGATGTTCCAGACCGGGGTCAGGAGCAGGAACGTGTACCACTGAAACGCCATGATGTCGCCGACTGATGCGCGGCCAACGACATTCAGATAGCCCCCGTACCACACAATCACGACGTTGACCGCGCCGAGCAGCAGGCCCCACGACGTCCAGATGACCATCTCGCGGCGCTTCGCGAACATCTCTTTGCGCAGCACGGTGTGGCGTCCGTGCATGTACTCGATCAACTCGCGCTTCTCTCTTCCGAACGCGCGCACGACACGAATTCCGGAGAACGTCTCGCCAACCCGCCCGTCGATCTCTTCGGCGTTCTTCCGAAGCGATCGGTAGATCGGCCGCACGCGACGCGCCGACGTGAAGCTGATGAGCACGATGCCGGGAATGATCGCGAGCGCGGTCAAGGCCAACCGCCAGTTCAGCGTCATCAGCACGATGACCGCAATGACCAGCCGCACGACGGAGATCGATGGCGAGACGACCGCCATCTGCAGCAGTCCCGTGGTGGTATCCACATCGCCTGTGATGCGCGACAGGATCCCGCCCGTCTTCATGTCCCACAGCGGCGGCAGCGGCAGGTGCAGCAGCCGCTCGAAGAGCGATCGCCGCAACGACAGCATGACTCGCGTATTCAGGAGCCGCTGTCGGTAGTCCTTCAGGACGTTGACGAGCTGCGTGACGATGACGACCGCGACGAAGAGGCCACCGGCGAAATGGAGTCGGCTGATGCGTTCGTCCAGATCGAGGGCGGCGTTGAGGAGGACGCGGTCGATGATGAACCGCATGAAGAGCGGCTCGACCATCTGGAGACCCGCGCCTGCCAGGGCCAGCGCGAAGACCCCGGCAACGCCGTATCGATGCGGCCAGAGCCAGCGGAAGTACTCGCGGAGATACTCGCGCCGCTGACCGCCGAGCCACTTTGAAGGCTGAGTGCCTTCAACGCTCAGCGGCGAACCATCTCAGTTGGCTTCAGCCCCCGGGCGGCATCAACCTGGTCGTCGAGCAGCCCTTTCCTGTAGTCCTGAACGAAGCGTAGGTAGCGCTGCTTCGATGTACGGGCTCGACCGTCTTGCGTCGTCATGGCGGGGCGGGCGCTTCAGCATACCAAGCCAGGCCGCCCTTCGAGACTAGCGCTCAACGATGTCAGAATGAAGCGGTGATCAGTTGCGTGCGCCGCGCATCAACGGTGGTGATTCTGGTCGGCCTGATTGCGCAGGCCACCACTGCGCTCGTCGCACAACAGGCGCCGCTCGAAGTCTACGACTTGGCCGACTATCGACTCACGCTCCAGGTGTTCGAGCAATTCGTGCAGGCGAGCGGCCGCATCGCGGACATTACCGAGCACGATCCGGCATTCAGGTACGCCCCGCTGTTCACCAAGGACGTGGCGCTGTCGGGCGACGCGCCGGCGATGGCGCAAGGCCTTGCGGCCCGGCTGGAGAATCACGCCGGGCTCGCGGCGGCAGTTGCGGACGCGAAGATGACGCCACGCGAGTACGCCAAGTTCGCGATTGCGCTGTTTGCCGCGCACCTGGCGCACGGGTTCGTGAAAGCGGGCGTGTTGCAGCGGGTGCCGGAAGGCGCACCGACGATCAATGTGGACTTCGTCAAAGCGCACGAAGCCGAAGTCACCGCGGTCCTCGCGCAGCTCGGTATTCGCGACTAGCGCACGTTCACCACAAAGCGGCCGCGTGCTTTGCCAGCCAGCAGAGTCGCGAAAGCATCTGGAAGGCCATCAAGGGAAATCTCCTTCGCGATTGCGGCCAAGTTGTTCGGCTTCATATCAGTCGCGAGGCGCCGCCACACCTCAGTCCTGATCTCCATCGGACACGACACAGAGTCGATGCCGATGAGCGACACACCTCGCAGGATGAACGGCATCACGGTCGTGTGAAGCTCCACGCCGCCCGTCAGTCCGGTGCTCGCGATGCCGCCCCACGCGTCGGTCGTGCGCGTCAACCACGCCAGCATGTCGCCGCCCACTGCGTCGACCGCGCCAGCCCAGCGCGCCTTCTCGAGTGGACGCGTTCCCATCTCGAGCGTGCCTCTCGACAACACGTCGCGCGCGCCCAACTGCCGAAGGTACTCGTGCGCCTCATCCTTTCCGGTGATCGCCGCGACGTCATAGCCCAGACGCGCCAGACCTGCGACAGCAATGCTGCCGACACCTCCGGTCGATCCGGTCACAACTACTGTGCCGTTCTGCGGCCTGAGGCCGTTCTGTTGGAGTCGCACAATGGCTAGACCCGCGGTGAAGCCTGCTGTGCCAAGTGCCATCGCCTCGAACGCTGTGAGACCGCGGGGCATCGGAACGACCCAGCCCGCAGGGACCTGCACATAGCCCGCATATCCGCCATCGTTGGCAACGCCGAGGTCGTAGCCGGTGACGAGGACCTCATCGCCCTCGCGAAATCGCGAGTCCGCGCTCGATGCGACGACACCTGCGACATCGATGCCGCCAATAAGCGGAAAGCGGCGGAGGATCTTGCCCGTTCCAGTGGCAGCAAGTGCGTCCTTGTAGTTGACGCTCGAGTACGACGCCTTGATGAGCACATCGCCCGGCGCTCAATTCAGCAACCGTCGCGTTGACGATCGACCCGTGAATCCTGCCGTCCTCATTGACAATGCGAAACGCGCGGAAGGTGTCCATCCGTGCGATTGTAACTGCGGCGACGTTATGATTCCGTTTCACCTGGGAGGCTCCGATGGGCGTCACGCCGGTCGTTCGACAGTGGATCGAGGAGGGACTCACTCATCCGGATGACTTCTGGGCTCGCGCGGCACGCGAGCTGCCCTGGTTTCGTCCGTGGGATCACGTGTTCGAATGGAACTTCCCGACGTTCCGCTGGTTCGTCGGCGCAGAAACGAATCTCGCCTACAACGCGCTCGACCGCCACGTCGCGGGCGGGCGCGGTAATCACACCGCTCTCATCTACATGAACGAGCGCGGCGAGCGCCGCCAGTTCACTTACACCGAGCTCCTCGCGCTGGTTGAACGCATCGCCGCCGCGCTGCGAGCGCTCGGCATCGGCAAAGGCGATCGCCTGACGATCTACATGCCGACATCGCCTGAAGCGATCGCGTTGATGCTGGCCACGGTCCGCATCGGCGCTATTCACTCGGTCGTCTTTGCAGGTTTTGGCGCCAACGCGCTCGGTGGTCGCATCAGTGCCAGTGGGTCGCGGTTGGTGTTCGCTGGAGACGTTACGTATCGCAAGGGTAAAGAAGTCGATCTCAAGACGATCGTCAACGACGCGCTGGCAACTGGCGGCGACGGGGTTGAACACGTCATCGTATGGGAAAGAGGTACGCAGCGATCGCCGTTGAACGCGCCACGAGATCTCTCCTGGGACGACTTCCTGAAGCGAGGCGAGGGTCAGTCGAGCACGCACGAGGTAATGGAGTCCAACGACGCCGCCTACATCCTCGCAACCTCAGGAACGACGGCGCGACCGAAGCTGGCCGTTCACACACACGGCGGCTATCAGGTCTATATCGCCACCATGGGGCGAGTGTGCTTCGGCCTGAAGCCGTCCGACGTGTGGTGGGCGACGTCAGACATCGGGTGGATCGTCGGACACAGCTACATGGTGTACGCGCCACTGCTCGCCGGATGCACTACGGTCGCATTCGAAGGCGCGCTCGATCATCCGACCCCTGATCGCGCACTGGCGAACGGCGGTCGAGGAGCTCGGGGTCACTGGGATGTTCACGTCGCCAACGGCCGTGCGTTTGCTTCGACGCTACGGCGAACAGACACTGACCGACATCGATCACCGCCGGCTTGAACGGGTCGTGTGCGCGGGTGAAGTCCTCAATCCGCTCGCCTGGGACTGGCTGCAGAACACCGTACTTGGCGGGCGGGCGCCGGTGATCGATCACATGTGGCAAACGGAGACCGGCGGCCCGGTGTTCGGCAATCCGTACGGCATCGAGCTCCTGCCAATCAAACCCGGCTCCTCTGGTCCCCCACTGCCCGGCATCGACGCGGCCGTCGTCAACCTCGATGGCACGCCGTGTCGAGTAAATGAGAAGGGAATCATGGTGCTGAAGCGCCCATTCCCGGGCATGACGGCGAGACTGTGGGGCGAGACCGAACGCTATGGCGCCGACTACTGGCAGAAGATCCCCGACGTTTATTACTCCGGCGACTCAGCTCACGTCGACGAGGACGGCTACTTCTGGTTCGCCGGACGCGCCGACGAGGTGATCAAGATCGCCGCCCATCGCCTCGGCACGATCGAAGTCGAGAGTGCGTTCCTTACACATCCGTCGGTCGCGGAGTGCGGCGTCGTAGGGAGACCGGATGAGACGCGCGGCGAAGTCATCACCGCATTCGTTCTCCTGAAGCATGGCCAGACGCCATCCGCCGATCTTCGCAAGGAGCTGCTCGACACGGTTCGACGGGAGCTCGGCGCCATTGCGGTCGTCGGTGAAATCAACTTCGTCGGGATGCTGCCGAAGACGCGCAGCGGCAAAATCATGCGCCGTGTGCTCAAGGCGGTTGTCCTCGATCGCGACCCTGGTGACATCACGACGATCGAGGACGAAGGCTCCGTGGAGGAAGCCCGCCTCGCCTGGGCGGAGCTCAGGCAAAGCATCGGCAATTCGTAGCCCGCCGCAGGGTCAGACCCCTTCTCAGAACTTCATATGTGAAGGGGTCTGACCCCTCGTCAGATCTGCGCACGATTGCACAGACCGGCCGCTCACTGCTCCGGCGCGGCAGGATTCACGCCACCCAGCCAGGAGGACGGCTTGGGACGTGGCAACCCTTTCTTCGCTGCATCTTCAACGGCCCTGTCTTCGGCGCGCGCGGCGCTCAGGATGTTGGGCATCGCGTGGTTGCCTTCGTGACATTCGTACGGCAGCACTTGATATCCGGGCTGCGTCGTGAGTGGCAGCAGGAGCTTTACCGGCTTGCTGAATGTCTTCGGATCGGTGATCGACACTTCGTAGTTCAGGACGTCTGGCGCGACACGCGTGAAGCGTTCGATCACATGAAGCACGTCGCTCGTCGGCGCTCCGCCGCCGTTGCCGCCTACGCCGGTCGTGTGACCCATGAAGTTCGTCGTCTCGACGACGAGCGTGTCGCCTTCGAAACGGCCGCGCGCGTCGCCCATATATTGGCGAATGCCGGTGCCGACGTGCGGACGCCCATCGAGCGGGATGATTCGCGTGTCGTGCACCATCTCGTACGTGATCGACACGACGCCGGGCGACTGAAAGATGAAGTTGCCGTTGCCGTAGATCACCGGCAATACCGATCCGAACACGCCGCGCGTGATGCAGCGGTCGTACAAGCTGCGATCGGTCCAGCTGTTCGGGGGATTGCTCCGCTGCTGTTGCCGTCGATCGACTTCCTTCTGTGCGTCTGCCGTGATCGGGAGTCGTCCGTCGGCAGGCTCGATCACGAGCGACGTCTGGCGGAACGTCCGCGTGCCGACATCGTTGCGAAACGCTCCAACCCGGTTCAATTCTCGTGTTCTCGCCTGGTCGGCGTCGGCGAGGCGTTTCGCGTACTCGTCATCGGAGAGTTGCGAGCGGTTCCCGAGCTCGACGGGTCGCTGCACGGGAATGTTGCGAAGGTCGTCACTCGACCAGGTGCCGGAAATGTCCGGATCACCCCAGGGTGTTTTCGGTGTCGTGTAGGGCTTAGACGGCGCGGCCGAGGAGGCTGCCTTTGCGGGAGCCTGTGCCCGCGCCGGAATCGATACCGCCGCCACGACGCCAATCGCGCTGACGAGCGCGCCGATGGTGAATCTGCGCATGCCGGCCTCCCGCGAAGAATGGATGCAGCCGACGCGGCTGCGGCGAGATGATGATTGTGGCAAAAGGCTACGGGCGACGCAACGAACGGTGTCAGTCGGAGCTCGTGTGCTTGCGCGCCGATCGCCGGCGCTCAGCGAAGATCTCGGTGCGGGCGGCGCTTGTGATCGCCGCTACGGCGGCGTGCTTCAATCGGCGCTCCACGGAGATCGCGTAGTACCGCTCCCGAACGGCTGACGTGCGCCCGACGACAACGACACGGTGACTCCGGAGTATTTCCGCCTCGATCGCCGTCGGGGCGGGAAACACCACGCGAATCCGCTCGCCGAACGTCGTGAGCAGAGCCGGGTCCTCGAACTCCCCGGCGACGAGCGGGCGCAGGCCTTCGGACTCGAACCACTGCTCGAGCCCGCGTCGCAGCGACGTATTGATCGTCGGCAGCAGCATGCGCGCGCCGGTGAGCGACGCCGGAAACCGCCGCCTCAAGCGCTGCGCCAGCGGCCGCCCGGCGAAGAACGAGGTCCCCGATTCCCCGAGCAAGTGGTTGAACACTTTGACACGGACATGCGGGGCCGCAGGCGTGTCGCTGATGACCACGTCGAGCGCGTGCGTCGCCAGCTTGGCCAGAAGTTGATCGGTATCGTCCTCGTGGCAGCTGATCTGCACCGGCTCAGGGCTGTCGATAGCCGGGCTCAACAGACGATAGACCACCAGCTTGGGCACTGCGTTGGCCACACCGACGGCAAGCCTGGGGGCCCGACCCGAAGGGCGGCCCTTGAGCGTTTCGAGCAGCTCGCCGCCGGCCGTGAAGATCTCGGACGCATAGCGGTCCACGACACGGCCGACCTCCGTCAGCACGAGCGTCCGCCCTTGACGCTGGAACAGCCGCTCGCCGAGCGACTCCTCCAGCAGCTTGAGCTGCGCGCTGATGGTCGGCTGCGATACGCGGAGCTTCTCCGCCGCCCGTGAGATCCGCCCCTCGCGCACGACGGTCCAGAAGTACAGCAGGTGATGGTAGTTGAGCGTGGTCATCGGGTCCGCCGACAAACATAACAAAAACCGAACTCGTCGTTACGAACTATCTATTAGTCAATGCGACTCATGTCTACTATCGTCGAGAGGCTGCGGGGTGCCGCGGAGGGCAGGCATGGGCGCATGGATCGTGGTCGAGTACGCAGTGCAGGTTCTCGTCGCCGGCCTCGTGCTCACGGCCCTGACGTGGGCCGCGGCCGAGCGCGCCCGCATTCATCATGTCGCGCGCCACGGATCCGGTCATCGAATGACTGCTGATTCACGGCGTCTCGGCATCTGGCGCGTCGTGCTGAACGCGCTGCGAGCCATTCCCCGCTCCCATCGTCTTCACCTGGCTCTCGGCGCCCTCGGCGGATGCGTGTGACGGAGCAAAGAACGATCGAGCAGACATTGGACGCCGCTCCCGCCTGGCATACGCTGTCGGCCGATTCTGTACTTGCGCGGCTCGCGACGCATCCCACCGGGCTGACCGCCGCCGCCGCGGTCGAGCGTCTCGCTGTGCACGGCGCGAACGAACTGCAAACGCTGCGCACGCATTCCGCGTGGCATACCTTCTTCGCGCAATTCCAGAACGCGCTGATCGTGATTCTCCTCAGCGCCACGGTCGTCTCCGGTTTCCTCGGCCACACGCTCGAGGCGGTCGTCATCACCGTCATCGTGCTGTTCGCGGTGCTCCTCGGCTTCATCCAGGAACACCGCGCAGGCAAGGCGCTGGAAGCGCTGCGAAGAATGGCCGCCCCGTCTGCGCACGTGCTGCGCGACGGCGAAGAATCGGCCATTCCCGCGCGCGATCTCGTGCCGGGAGACGTCGTGATGCTGCGCGCAGGCGACCGTGTCCCCGCTGATACACGCGTCATCGACGCCGTCAATCTGGCAGTTGACGAGGCGGCGCTGACCGGGGAATCCGCCGCTGCCAACAAGACCGCGACCGCGTTCGACGACCCGGGTCTGGCGCTCGGCGACCGCAAGAACATGACGTACGCGGGGACGCTCGTCGTCCACGGCCGCGGCCACGCGGTCGTGGTCGCCACCGGCATGTCCACCGAGTTCGGCCGTATCGCACGAATGGTGGAGACGGTGGAAGCCGGCCGAACACCCCTCCAGGAGAACCTCGACCGCCTTGGTGGGACACTGGCAAAGGCCGCCCTCATCGTGGTCGCACTCGTCGTTGTGATCGGCCTCGCTCGCGGCCTGCCGGCGCTCGAGATGTTCATGTTCGGTATCGCACTGGCTGTCGCCGTCGTGCCGGAGGCGCTGCCCGCCGTTGTGACGATCTCGCTCGCCATCGGCGTACGGCGGATGGTCAAGCGCAACGCCCTCGTCCGCCGCCTGCCAATCGTCGAGACGCTGGGCAGCACGTCGGTGATCTGCTCCGACAAGACCGGGACGCTGACCAAGAACGAAATGACGGTCCGGCGTGTGTTCGCCGACGACCGCGTCCTCGATCTGTCGGGCACCGGGTACGATCCCACAGGCGCCATACTCGAGGAAGGCCGTGCGATCAACCCGCCATCGGCTGTACGAGCCCTGCTACGCGCGGCGACACTCGCCTCGGATGCGCGCGTCATCGCACGCGACGGCCGCCATCACATCGAGGGCGATCCCACTGAGGGCGCTCTGGTAGTCGCGGCCATCAAGGTGGGATTGACACCGGACGGCCTGACCGCAGAAGAACCACGCGTCGCCGAAATCCCCTTCACCTCCGAGCGTCGCAGGATGACGACGCTGCACACGACAGAGGCCGGCTCGATCGCTTACTCGAAAGGAGCGGCCGACAACGTCGTGCCGAGTTGCACCAGCCTCCTCAGCGACGACCGCGAGGTGCCGCTGACCGACGAATGTCGCGAGCGGGTGCTCGGCGTCGAACGGCGGATGGCAAGCGAAGGCCTTCGTGTCCTGGCGGTTGCGCGTAAGGCCAGCCCGTCGCTCGACGGCGCGGAAGAGCATATGACGCTGCTCGGCCTCGTCGGGATGATGGATCCGCCACGTGCCGAAGCCGCCGCCGCCGTCCGTGTCTGTGCCGATGCCGGCATCCACGCGATCATGATCACGGGCGATCATCCGTTGACCGCGAGCGCGGTCGCCCGAGAGGTCGGCGTGCTGCACCAGCAGCGCGTCGTCACCGGACGCGACCTCGACGCGATGAGCGATGCCGATCTCCAGCGCGACGTCGGCGACATCGGCGTGTACGCGCGCGTTTCACCGGCCGACAAGCTCCGTGTTGTCACCGCGTGGCAGAGCCGGGGCGACGTCGTCGCCATGACCGGCGACGGCATCAACGACGCGCCGGCGCTCAAGAAAGCGGACGTCGGGATCGCCATGGGCATCGCTGGCACGGATGTCAGCAAAGAAGCGGCGGGGATGACCCTCCTCGACGACAACTTCGCGACCATCGTCTCGGCCGTCGAGGAAGGGCGCATCGTCTTCGGCAATATCAAGAAGTATCTGACGTACCTGCTCTCGTGCAACGTCGGTGAAATCGTGCTGCTCGCAGGAAGCGTCATCGCGGGTTTCCCGATGCCGTTGACCGCGGTGCAGATCCTCTACGTCAACCTGGCGACCGACGGCTTGCCAGCGCTCGCGCTTGCCGTCGATCCGCCGGAGCAGGACCTGATGCGGCGGCGGCCGAGGGACGCGCGTATCGGCATCTTCACACGGCCAGTCGTCATCATGCTGATCGCAGCGGGATTGTGGTCCGCCATCGTGAACGCCACGCTGTTCGTGTGGCTGCTTCGGGCAGGGCGCCCGCTGGCCGAAGTCATGTCGATGACTTTCGTGTCGCTGGTGCTGATTCAGTTCTTCAACGCTTACAACTGCCGCTCCGATCGCTTGTCCATCTTCCGCGCGCCGTTTGCCAACCGTTGGCTCAACATCGCGATCTCGTGGGAGATGCTCCTGCTTATTGTCATCATCTACGTGCCGTTCTTTCAACGGGCGTTCGGTACGTTCAGTCTGTCCGGCGCAGACTGGATGCTGACTACGATCCTGGCCTTCACCGTCGTGCCCGTGTTGGAGGGCCTGAAGTGGGCGGCGCGACGAGGCTGGTTCGGAGAGCTGGTCTGAAACCCGACTCTATTCGTCGCGCAGTACGACGACCGGATCGACGCGAGTCGCGCGTTGCGCCGGGATGAAGCACGCGAGCGCCGCAACGCCGGTGATGGCGGCGGCCACCGCAACGAGCGTTGCGGGATCGTTCGGCTCGACCTCGAAGAGTAACGTCGCCATCAGCCGTGTCAGCGCGAACGCGCCAGCCAGACCAGCCGCCAGGCCGAAAAGCGCGAGCCGGAGACCCTGCCCCATGATGTGGCGCAACACCGCGGCACGCTCGGCGCCAAGCGCCATGCGGATACCGATCTCACGGCGACGCTCCGTCACCAGGTACGACAGAAGGCCATACGTTCCGATCGACGCGAGAAACAGCGCCAGCCCCGCAAAACCTCCAAGGAGCTGGGCCAGCAGTCGCGGACGACTGAGCGACTCACGGAACACCGCATCCATTTCGCGCAACTTGATGACCGGCAGCGAAGGATCGACTTCCCGCACGATGCCTTCAATCGCGGTCCCGAGTGTCGAGAGCGGAACGGTGCTGCGCAGAGTAATGTTTAGTGCGCCTCCGCCTACCTGCACGTCGGGATAGAGCCGGGGGAACTGATCGAGCAGAAAGTAGAGTTCGGTCCCGGTTTTCTGATCGACGCCTCCCTGTTTGACGTCCTTCGCTACGCCGACCACCGTGAGCCAGGGGATCTGATCGCCGCAGCACTGTCGAACCTGCTGACCGATCGGATTGCGATCCTTCCAGAATGTTCGAACGAGCGTCTCGTTCACGATCGCGACTGGCGCGCCAATCGCGTCACCCGGCTCGAAGCCTCGGCCCTCGACGATGGGGATGCCCATCGTCTCGAAGTAGCCCTGCGTCACGCGCTGGTAGTAGTCCACGTTCTCGAACGGTCCCTGCTTGGGCGCCGTGTAGTTGCCGATGTCGGTGTCGTTGGCATCCACCTGCCGATTGGGCGGCAGGCCGGTCATGCCGGATACGCGCAGCACGCCAGGAATGCCTTCGAGGCGGCCAAAGAGTCGCTGATAGAACTGCAGCTGGTTCTCGAACTTCGCGTAGCGAGCAAGAGGCAGGTCCAGCGCGAACGTCACGAGGCGGGATCGGTCGAAGCCGGGATCGACGTTCAGTAAGTTCATGACGGTCCGCAGCATCAGACCCGCCCCCACGACCAGGACGACCGCCAGCGCGACTTCGGCAACGACCAGCGCACGACGCACGCCGTGGCGCGCACTCGTCGATCCTCGGACGCCGCCCTCTTTGAGAGAGGCGTGCAAGCCGCCCGGGGTGAGGTGCAGCACCGGCGCAAGGCCGAAGACCACTCCCGTGCCGAGCGACACGACGAACGTGAACAGCAGCACGGATGGATCGACCGCGATCTCTCCGGCGCGCGGCAGACTGTCCGGATACGCAGCCACGAGCGCGCGGACACCCGCCCACGCCAGCAACACTCCCACTGCTCCGCCGCCGAGCGCGAGCACGCACCCTTCCGAGACGAATTGCATCAACAACCGCCAGCGACTGGCGCCGATCGCGGTACGGATAGCGAACTCGCGATGTCGTGTCTCCGCGCGCGCCAGCAGGAGATTCGCAAAGTTCGCGCACGCGATCAGGAGCACGAAGCCAACGGCTGCCTGCAGCACCCAGATCGCGAGGCGCGCCGAGCCGACGATCTCTTCTTGCATCGGCTCCATCTGGAGCGCGTGGCCGTCAGGTGTGAAAACGTGATCCTTCGCGCCAGTCCTCTCACCCCAGCTCGCCACGAGCGCCGCAAGCTCGGCCTGCGCCTGCGCTGGCGGGATGCCGTCCTTCACTCGCCCAATCAGATTCAGGAAATGATTTCCCCGGTTGCGGCGATTCGAAGGATTGAGCTGCAACGGCAGCCACATCTCGACGTGGTTGTCTATGACGTCGAAGCCGGGCGGCATGATGCCGACGACTTCGTTCTGAACACCATCAACCTCGATCGTCTTTCCAACGATGTCGGAGCGCGATGCGAATGCGGAACGCCACAACTCGCTGGACAGCATGACGAGCCGCGGACCGTTTGCGCGGGTCTCATCACGTCGAAACCATCGTCCCGCTTGCGGCGGCACGGCAAGTGTCTCGAGTAGCTCAGCGTTGACGATGCCAGTGCTGACGCGTCGAGGACGATCCGTGGTCGACACGTTGGCCTCGCCCGTCACGTACGCGCCGACGGACGAAAAGGTCCGATTGATCTCCGTCAGCTCGAAGTATTCCGGTGGAGAGACCCAGAACTGATTGAATCCGAGCGAAGGAAAGCGACTGCTCACGAACATGAGCTGGGCGGGGCGTGGATATGCCGCCGGCCGCAGAATCACCGCGTTCAGCACCGAGAACATCGCCGTGTTCGCACCGATGCCGACCGAGAGCGTGAGGATCGTCAGCGCGGCGAATCCGGGCGAGCGCCGCAGGTTTCTGACAGCCGAGCGAACGTCCTGAGCGAGCGTATCGAGCCGCATGATGACGTCTATGACGGACGACACAGCCAGCGAGTTGCGTGATCCGAAAGAAAAATTGCCTACTTATTCGCGGCATCAGCCGCGGCCTTTTCGTCTGCCCGCGCGCCACTCAGAATGTTGAACAACGAGTAGTTGCCCTCGTGACACGCGTACTCGAAGTAGCCGTAGTTGTCATCGCGCTTCAACGGGTACTGCAACGTCCACGGCCTCGTCCATGTCTTCGGATCGTTGATGTGCATCTCGTACAGGATCACGTCGGCGCTCGTCCGAGTGAACCGCTCGGTGATCGTGATGTCGCTGCTGTGCCGCGTGCCACCGCCGTTGACCCCGATGCCTGGCGCGAAGCTGCCGATGTTCTTCGTTTCGACGACGAGCGTGTCGCCGTCCCAATGGCCGCGCGAGTCACCCATCCACATCTTGATGTGCGGGCTCGGATGCGGACGGCCGTCGAGCGGCACGATGCGCGTCTCGTGGATCATCTCGTTACGGATCGCGACGACGCCCGGCGCCTGCACGATCTCGTTCCCGTTGTTGTAAATCACCGGAAGGATCGATCCGGCGATACCGCGCGAGATGCAACGGTCGTACAGACTGCGATCGCTGTAGGAATCGGCAGGCCCGCGCCCTTCACGGGCTTCGCGTGCCGCGGCCTGACGCTGCTGCGCTGCCGGCGTCAGCACCGGCATCCGGCCATCCGGCGGATCGACGATGAGCGACGCCTGATACTGCGGCTTCCCACGTTCCAGCCAATGAGGCGGGGGAGACACCGGGCCACCCACGTCGCCGCCAGGCGTCACAGTCGAGTGCTCCAAATCGAAGTCGGCTTCGTCCTGCGCCGCCTGGCGCGCAAACCGCGCCTGTACCTCTTTGTATTCAGCCTCGGTCAACAGATTCCGCGTGCCGAGCTTCGCATCGCGCTGCATCGGCGTGCCCACCATGTCGGTGCTGGGCCACTTCCCTTGCAGATCAGGATCACCCCATGGGGTCCGCGGGACGGTGTAGTTCGGGTCGCGCTTCGCGATCGGCGGAGGGCTTTGCGCCGATAGAAGGACGGCCGACGTCACCGCAATCGCGGTGACCACCATCAAGGTCTTTTTCATGTCGTCTGTGCCTGCCGCCTACTGCATACCGCCTACTATTAGAGCGAGTACACCATCAAAGTGTTACCGGCCACAACGGCCACGTATTGCTTCCCGCTCTTCCCCTGATAGCTCATCGGGTTCGCATTCGCGTTGGCCTCGAGGTTCGTCGTCCAGATCTCTTTGCCGGTCTTCGCGTCGAACGCACGGAATCGCCGGTCGTTCGTCGCACCGACGAATACCAGCCCGCCCGCGGTCACCGTGGGGCCTGCGCTGCCGCTGTTCCCGACGAGCCGCTTTCCTTCCGGAAGGGCATCGTTGACGCCGAGCACCGATTCCCACGCAACCATGCCGGTATTGAGGTTCACCGCGACGAGCTTCGACCACGGCGGCCGCTGACACGGGAGTTGCGGGCCCGGACGAGGCCGGCCGTTCGCGTCGTACCCATTGAGCGGCGCGCTGAAGGTGAAGAACGGACCCACGCCATTCACGCTCGCGCGATCGTAGGGTTGCTTCGAGCCGCGCGCATCGAAGCTGTAATCGACGTTCGGATCTTTTTCTTCGACCCACCCGACGAGCGACGTGTTCTGTGCGTTCACGAACATGAAGCCCGAGTTCGGATCGACCGCCATCCCGCCCCAGTTGACGCCACCGGTCCCGCCGGGAAACTGGATCGTGGACTTCGGCGGGTCGCCCTTCTTGTGAAACATGAACGGCGTGAACGGTCCCGCGTTATAGAAGCCGCCCGCCTTGTCCCACATCGCCAGACACGCCGCTGCATGTTCAGCCGTCGTGTCCGCTGCGGTCACCATCTCTTCTTTCTTGAAGCTCACGCGGCTGAGCGGTCCTGGCCGCACCGGGAACGGTTGCGTCGGAGAGTACCACTCGGTTGGAACGTCACCCTTTGGCACCGGGCGCTCCTCCACCGGAATGATTGGCTTCCCGTTCGTGCGATTCAGCACGAACAGATAGCTGGTCTTGCCGACATGCGCGATCGCTGGCACTCGCCGGCCGTTCTGCATGACGTCGACGAGCCCGCCCGCCGTGGGCATATCCGAGTCCCAGATGTCGTGATGAACCGTCTGGAAGTGCCAGAGGTACTTCCCTGTCTGTGCATCAACCGCGACCACCGAGTTCGCGTAGTCGTTCCTGCCAGGTCGGTCGCCGCCGTAGTAGTTCGCCGCCGGTCCGGCGACGGGCAGATACACGATGCCGCGCTCCACGTCGACGGGTGCAGCGAACCCCCACATATTCGTGCCCGAGCGTTCCTTCCACCCGTCGCCCCAGGTGTCGTTGTATTTCAATCCAGGCTTGGGAACGGTTTGGAACTCCCATAGCTTCTTGCCGGTCCTCGCATCGAACGCACGCGGATTTCCAGCCGGCCCCTGCGGCACCTCATTGACGTTGGCACCGATGATGACGACGTTGCGATACAGAGTGGGAGTGCCGTTGTAGGGAACGCCGATGTTGACGATGCCGTCGGTGCCGAATCCGGCGGACGGTTTCCCTGTTGCGGCATCGACAGCGAAGAGGCGCGTTCCGCCCAGGAACATCACACGCGCGGAAGTTGTTCCGTCACCGGGCCAGTACCCGACACCGCGCTGCGACGCGACGGCCACTGGTGGGCCGCCACCGCGACGCCCACCCGCCGATGGAGTCAGCCCGGGAGGTGGCGCCGCTGCCGCGGGCGCCTGCGCGTCGCTCACAGGTGCGGGAGTTGCGGCCGCCGCAGCAGGCACTGTGTATGACCAGATATCTTTGCCGCTGTCGGCATCGAGCGCAACAACCTGCGGCCCACTCGACGCGTACATCACTCCGCCGACGACGAGCGGTACCGACGTCGCTCCACCACCGAGTCGATAGGTCCATGCCTGCTTCAGCGAGCCAACGTTGGTCGCGCTGATCTCGGTCAGCGGCGAGAACCGCGTGGCTGCGAGGTCGCGATTCAGATTGGGCCAGTCGCCGGGAGCGATCTGATTCCGCGCGGCCGAAGATGATCCCTGTGCCCACACGCCGATCGCGGCTGTGAAGACCGCGACCGGGATCAGCATGGAACTCTTCACGTCTCATCGCGGCAACGCGTATGCGATGTACGCCCCGGGTGCCGGCGGCGGTCCACCTGCTCGACCTCCGCGGCCGCGCCCGCCAGCCTGTGCTTCAGGTCCTCCACCAGCGGCCGCACCACCACTCGCAGCCGCCGCGGGACCTCCGAAGCGAGCCGGGAACAATCCAGCTCCCGCCGCAACAGGGAACACGATGAACTGACGACCACCCACTTCGTAGGTCGCAGGAACACCTTCCGATCCCGTTGGCAGTTCCTTGGTCCACACCACTTTGCCCGAATCACGGTCGTACGCGCGCACGGTTCGATCGGATGCGGTCGCCACGAACACGAGACCGCCGGCCGTTACGAGTGGGCCACCTCGCGGCATGTGCGATCCAGAGTCGGCCTTGATGCCCAACTCCGATGGTGCCGTGACACCACCGTGTGGCACGCGCCACTTGATCTCGCCAGTGTTCAGGTCGTACACGGTGATCTCCGACCATGGCGGACTGATCGCAGTCATGCCATTCGTCGGGCTCAGCAAGAAATCGTACGGCGACGTGTAGCGCACAGGCCCCTTCGACGCGGCATCCTGCGCCGCGGCCATGAGCTTGGCCTTCAGTTCCGCAGTGATGATGGGACTCGCCGGGCCGCCGCCAAGCGCCCCACCTGCGGTCGGCTCCTCGTTACTCAGGATGAGGCGCATCAGCGTCGGCATGTTCTTGGCGACGACGAAGAACTCGCCCCGGACCGGGTCCACCGCGGAGCTGCCCCAGTTCGCACCGCCGTTGTGTCCTGGAAGCTCAATCGATCCCTCGAGACTGGGCGGCGTGAAGAGTCCCTCATTCCGCACGCTGCGAAGGCGCTGGCGCAGCAGTTCCTTCTCTGCTTCGGGCAGGTACGGATTGATGTCTTTCTCAGTGAACGACTGCCGCGCAAACGGCGCAGGCTTGACGGGAAATGGCTGCGTCTTCGAGCTCTGCTCGCCTGGCACATCGGACTGCGGAACCGGACGCTCCTCGATCGGGAAGATCGGCTTCCCTGTCTTGCGCTCGAATACGAAGATAAAGCCGAATTTGGTGGCCTGCGCGACCACGTCGACGTTTCGTCCGTTCTGACGAAGCGTCAGCAGCTTCGGCGCCTGAGGCAGATCGTAGTCCCATAGATCGTGGTGCACGAGCTGGTGATGCCAGAGGCGCTTGCCGGTGCGCGCATCGAGCGCCACGAGGCTGTTCGCAAACAGGTTGTCGCCGCCCCGATCGCCGCCGTAGAAGTCGAAGCGTGCAGTGCCGAACGGAATGAACGCGATTCCGGTCTGCGCATCGACGGTGAGCTCGCTCCAGTTGTGGACGCCGCCGGCCTTCTTGTACGCGCCCTCCGGCCACGTGTCGTACCCGAACTCGCCGGGATGCGGAATGCTGTGGAAGACCCACACGATCTTGCCCGTCCGCACGTCGTACGCCTGCACGTCGGCTGGCGTTGACTCGTACCCGGCGCCCTGCGCCGGCAGCGAGATGATGATCAGGTTCTCGAAGACACGCCCCGGATTGCTCGTCTGAAGCGGATTCCTGGCCTCCCGCCACAACGCCACCCGCAGATCGACCCGGCCGTTGTTGCCGAACGACGTGATCGTCTCGCCGGTCTTCGCGTTGATCGCGGTCAGGTTTCCCGCGTTGAGATACAGGAGCCGTCGATCGGACCGGTCCGGGCTCTCCCAGTAGTTGAGCCCCCTGCGCGCCAATCGCCCCTTGATTCGCGTGGTGCCAGATCTCTTTTCCAGTGGCCGCATCGAGGGCGACGATCGCGTTCCCTGTGCCCTGCACGTACATCACGTCGTCAACCACGATGGGGTTGAAAGTGACGTTGCCGTTCACCGGGTAGGTCCAGGCCACATCGAGGCGCGACACGTTCGACTTGTTGATCTGGTCGAGAGCCGAATACTGCGACGAGTGGGAGCCGCCCTGGTATGCGGTCCAGGTCGTGTAAGGCTTCGCCGAACTGCTTCGGGAGCCTGCCGACTGGGCGACCAGGGCCGCCATCCCAAGTGTGAGCGCAATCAACAGGGATCCGCCGAATCTACGCATCGAAGAGTGTCCTTTTCATGTGCATCAGGCCGGTCTTTCGTCTGAACTGCGCCGAAATTCTATCCCAACGGATAGCCGTATAATACGCACGCAATCATCGACTTCCAGTCGCTCCACGCGCCTCTTTCGCAAGGAGTTACGACATGTTCACGCGAGTGCTCGCCTCGTCCGCGGCCGCCGCCATCGTCGCGCTGATGGCGTCTTTGCCAGTCGTCGCCCAGAGCGCGTCTACGTCGGCGCCTCCATTGGTTATTACGGCGTACAACGCCGGCCCGCCTACACCGTACTCACCACCGCGGACGCCCTGGGGCGATCCCGACCTCCAGGGTGTCTGGTCGAGTGACGACACGAGCGGCATCCCGATGCAGAGACCCGCGAATCTTGGCAACGAGCTCTATCAGAGCGATGAGCAGTGGGCCGCGCGGCAGAAGCAGACGCAGCAAGGGATTCAGAACGCACTCAATGCGATCGGAACCTTCCGCGGTGACTACGCGAGGCGCTCGTTCAGGCAGACATCGATCATCGTCGATCCGCCAGACGGTCGCACGCCCGCGTTCACGCCAGCCGCCGAGAAACGCCGCGCGCCCCGCGACCGCGGCACCTTCGGCGACGGTCCGTTCAACACACCTGAAGATTTCACGATGTACGACCGCTGCATCACGCGCGGCATCGTCGGATCCGTGCTGAGAGTCGTCTATGGCAACGGCAACCGGATCACGCAGGCGCCGGGCATGGTGGCCATCAGCTACGAGATGATCCACGACACGCGTGTGCTCTACACGGATGGGCGGCCGCACGTCTCTCCGAGCATCAAGCAACTGCTCGGCGATTCCCGCGCGCGGTGGGAAGGCGACGAACTGGTCGTCGAGACGACGAATCTGACGGACAAGACCAGCATCGGCCTGAACGGCAACGGTCTTCGCCACAGCGACAAGATGACCATCACCGAGCGATTCAAGCGCGTGGCGGCCGACGTCATCCAGTATCAGATGACGATCGACGATCCGACTACCTACGTTCGACCGTTCACGCTGTCTCTTCCGCTGACGCCACTCGAAGGCAACATCCTATTGCCCTACGACTGCCATGAAGGCAACCTCGCGCTGATGCAGTCGCTGAGCGCCGAGCGAGCTGAGGATCGCGCGCTGGAAGAGGATCTCAAGCGCGGCGTCGTCCGCCCACGCCGGCCCGTTCAGGACGGCAACCCGCAAGCGAATGGAGGGGGCCGAGGGGGCGCTGCCGCAGCAGCACCAGCCGCCCCAGCAGGTGGACGCGCAGGCGGCGCACCGGTCGAGGGCGATCAGGAGCGGTAAGATCAACGGAGGCGAAGGAGATTGCTGATGCGTAGTCGAGTTCTGGCGTCCCTCTGTGCGGCGAGCACAATTGCTCTGGTCGCGGCGGCGGCGCTGCCAGTGTCCGGTCAGAGCGGTACACCGGCACTGGTCATCACCGCGTACAACGGAGGCACGCCGACCCCGTACACAGTCCCGAAGACACCATGGGGCGATCCGGATCTGCAGGGCGTCTGGAGCAGCGACGACGCGACGATGCCGATGTCGCGGCCACAGAATTTTGGCGACCGCCTCTATCAGAACGACGAGGAATTCGCCGCGCGGCAGAAGCAGATTCAGAGCGGCATCAGCAACGCCGAGAACGCCGTCGGTTCCTTCCGCGGCGACTTCGCCCGACGTGCCTTCCGCCAGACGTCACTGATTGTCGATCCGCCTGACGGCAGAACGCCGGCCTTTACCACCGAAGCGCAAAAGCGCCGCGCCCCACGCGATCAGGGCACCTTTGGCGACGGACCGTTCAATTCAACAGAGGACTTCACGCTGTACGACCGCTGCATCACGCGCGGCATCGTCGGATCGGTCATGCGAGTCATTTACGGCAACGGCAACCGGATCGTCCAGGCGCCCGGCATGGTGGCGATCAGCTACGAGATGATCCACGACACGCGTTTCTTCTACACGGACGGCCGGTCGCACGTGTCGCCCAGCATCAAACAGTACCTGGGCGATTCACGCGCGCACTGGGAGGGCGAGGAGCTCGTCGTCGAAACGACGAACCTGACCGACAGGACCAGCATCGGTCCGAATGGCAACGGCCTACGCCACAGCGACACGATGAAGATCACCGAGCGGTTCAAACGCGTGGCGGATCAGATCCTCCAGTACCAGATCACCGTGGACGACCCTGTGACCTACGCGAGACCGTTCACGCTGTCATTGCCGCTGACGCCGCTCGATGGCGGAACGCTGTTGCCCTACGAATGCCACGAAGGCAACTATGCGATCCGGCAGTCGCTCGGTGCGGAACGCGCAGAAGATCAGAAGGTCGAGGCCGACCTCCAACGCGGCGTCATCCGTCCTCGTCGTCCCGTGCAGGACGGCCTCGGCGTCGGTGGACAACCAATCGGTGAGGCTGGCCCGGGAGGAATCATCCCCGCAGCCGGTCGTGGCGCCGGACCTGGTAACTAGAACATTAATGCTCTTTGATTGGCGATTGGCGATTCGTTGTTGATTGAAGATTTTTGATTGGAGATTGGCAATCCTCGATCAACGATCATCAATCGCCAACGAATCAAAGATCAGCAATCAAAGATCATTCAATGATTGATTGTGGAGACTCGCAGGAATGAATCGAAACGTGTGGCTCGTGGCAGGACTCGTCGTGATTGCCCTCGGTATTGTGAACGTCGTACTGGGAACGCGCATGGTGCCCACGATGGCCGTCGCCACGGAACGAGGCACGCTCGCCGGTTGGTGGCTGATCTGGGTTGTGATCGGCCTCGTGGTGATCTCTGCGGTCTCCCTCGGTGGTTTCCTGGTCGCGGCAGGCCTCGGGAAAGTTCCGGAAACTCGGGCTAAGTAAAGAGCCCAATCAACCGGGCGTTGATCGTGACGCCGGTCCAAACGGCCATCGAGATGAGCGCCACGACCTTCGAGGCTGCGCTCGTTTCGGTGGCCTGAATCATTTTGCGGCGCACGGTCAGCAGGAAAATCAGACCGAACGCGATCAGATACATCTTGTACCAGAAGAACTCGCTGAAGTACTCACGCGAGGCGTTCTGCATCAACTGAGGAAGCCCGGTCGCCACCAGACCGAGGAATCCGATTACCACCCAGGGTCGCGCGTCCCGGGCAACCTCGGCCACCGGCTTCGATCGGATCCCGAAGCCGAGCAACCGCAGGTCGGTGATCATCATCCCGCCCGCGAACAGCGCGAGGAACACCAGATGGACCGCCTGGATGGTCGGATAGACCCAGATCGAGGAGCCAATCGCCTGACTGATGGGCCACTGGCCCATCTGCTCGAAGAAGCCTTCCAACATTCGCTCGACTCCTATTCAGTCTCGACTTGCCGCGTCCGCGTCCGGGACGGCGACTAGTTCTGGAACCAGTTGTACGGAATCAGCCGTCCGGAGACGATGACGATCGCCCACAGCAGCATCCCAAGAGCACCCGACAGCTTGGCTCCAAACGGTGTCGAAGCCCTCGTGTCCCACGTCAGCACGGAGTTGTACGTGATGAAGTGGAATGCCATCGCGTTGATGCCTGCCAGCACCATCACCAGCATCTTCGTCCAGAAGAAGATGTTGACGTAGAAGCGCATCGGGTCGGAGTACGCGAGCGTGACCCCGGTGACCGCGCTCAGCGCCATGCCCAGCATCTGCCATGGGAACAGCCGCTTCTGGAGTTCCGAGAACGGCGTGCTCATGTTCCCGATCCCCAGAAGCCGGAGATCCATCATCACGATCAGCCCGGCGAACAGACACATGCTGACGACGTGGGCCACCGTCAAGTACGGAGAGAAGAGCAGAGACTCCCGGATCGCGATGCTGGTCGGGAGTTCGCTCACCCAGAAGAACAGATCGTGCACCGGCTGCATCAGATCTCCATTCAGTCCTCGAAGGTCGGCGGGTCCTCCCTTACGGGATGCAGCGCATCGTGAGGTCTTCCTTGTCGCGATACTTCTCGTGACAGGCCGCGCACGCATCGGCGACGGTTCCGCTGACCTCGACCATCTGGTCCATGTTCTTCGACTGTGCCGCCTTGTACGAGGCTGCGCCGGCATCGACGAGGCCCTGCGCCCACTTCTTGAAGTCTTCCTGATCGACCGGCACCGGACGGCCGTTCTCGCACATGCGGCCGGGAATCAGAAGAAGGTTGCCGGTCTCCTGCAGCGCGAGCGAAGCGTTCTCAACCGCCTGCCATCCACCGTATACGCCTGAAAACTGCGACGCATTTCGGCCTGGCCTTCCAGGGGCTTCTGCGCCGCGGCGGGGTCGGTGCTCTGCGTGTCGAAGATGATGTTGGAATTCGGGAACGGAATACCTCGCATCATCTGCGCGAGCGTGCCGTACACCTTGGCAGCGCGGCGCCGCCGGAGCCGGCGGCTGCGCCTGTGTGCATGAAATGAAGAAGATCGAGATTGCGACGAGCCCATACACGCGTTTCATATGCGTCCTCCAACGCGACGGCCGCAGGCCGCCCGTGCCGCCCCCGCAGTGTCGGCACACATTACCTTGACGAATTGCACACGTTCAACGCGGAAGTTTCCTCTTAGCGTGGAATGTTTCGCGAGGATTGGAGCTGGCGGGGACCCGTTGTGCACAGTCGGGGCCCGAGTCTATCTCACAGATTTCCAAGGGGTCAAGGTAAGCTAGGCGCCAAACACGAGGCGACTGTGCAGGATCTCACCACGGGATCGTTGACCGGGCATCTTCTGAAAACGACCAGCTACATGCTGGTCAGCATGATCTTTCAGACGCTCTATGTCCTTGTCGATCTCTATTGGGTCGGCCGTCTGGGCACCGCCGCAGTGGCGGCAGTCGGCATCAGCGGCAACCTCGACTTCATCGTCCTCGCGGCCACGCAAATGCTCGGCGTTGGCACGACGACGCTCGTCGCGCACGCGACGGGCCGACGCGATCAGGCGCAGGCGACCCTGGTATTCAACCAGGCGCAGGTGCTGTCGCTGGTCGTCGGGATCGCTCTTCCTGGTCGTCGCCTCTCTCGCCTCGCAACCCGTACGCCCGCGCGTTCAGCGCGGACGAAGCGACCAGATCGCTGACGCGTGACTACCTCGCTCTGGTTCATCCCGGCGATGGCGCTGCAGTTCGGTTTGATCGCGATGGCGTCCGCGCTGCGCGGCACCGGCAACTTCCGTCCCGGCATGATCGTGCAGACCGCGACGGTGATCCTCAACATCGTGCTCGCGCCGGTCCTGATGTTCGGATGGGGCTTCGGCCGGCCGCTTGGCGTCGCTGGCGCAGCGATCGCGACGCTTGTCGCCATCGCCATCGGCGTCGTGTGGATGGCGCTGTACTTCTGGCCGGCCGACTCGTATCTGAAGTTCACGCCGCGCGACTGGACGCCGCGTCTCGACGTTGTGGCGCGACATGCTGAAGATCGGCCTGCCCGCGGGCGCCGAGTTCGCGCTGATGGCCGTCTACCTGATGCTCGTCTACGCCGTGTCGCGGCCGTTCGGGGCCGCGGCGCAGGCGGGGTTCGGCATCGGCATGCGGATCCTGCAGGCCTGCTTCCTGCCCGTCGTGGCGCTCGGGTTTCGCCGTAAGCCCGGTGGCCGGTCAGAACTTCGGCGCGCGGCAATCGGCGCGCGTGAAGGAGACATTCAGGACCGGTGCGGGCATCGCGGCGGCGTCGATGCTGGTGCTCGCCGTCGCCGTATGGCTCTGGGGTGACGCGATGGTGCGCGTGTTCACCGCGGACGCCGGCAGCGGTCGCCGTCGGCGAAGAGTACCTGCACATCGTCGCCTTCAACTTCGTCGCGTCGGGCGTCATCTTCGTCAGCTCCAGCATGTTTCAGGCGATGGGCAACACGATTCCGTCGCTCATCACCTCTGCAGCGCGCATCCTCATCGTCGCGGTGCCGGTGCTGCTGCTCGCGCAGACGCCGGGGTTCGCGCTGCGATGGATCTGGTACATCTCCGCGGCGGCCGTGGTCGTCCAGCTGGCGATGAATCTGCTGCTGCTCAAACGGGAATTCCGGCTCCGGCTCAATTTCGCGCCCGATGAGCGACGGGGCCTGGTCGTGTCGGGCGCAGTTTCGTTATAAGCTCACTGCCATGCCGTTCATCATCACCGACCCGTGCATTGGCACGAAGGACTCTGCCTGCGTCGACGTCTGCCCCGTCGACTGCATCCATCCGCGAAAAGACGAGCCCGAGTTCGAGACCGACCTCGATGCTCTACATCCATCCCGATGAGTGCATCGACTGCGGCGCCTGCGTCCCCGCATGTCCGGTGGCCGCGATCTACGACAGCATCGACTCCACGCCGCCGTCGCAGAAAGAACTGATCGAGGCCAACGCGGTGTATCGAGCGGGCGATGGCGGCAGCGGTCGCACAGGCCGAGGAAATCGTGAAGAGCCACATGTCGGCTCACGCTGATCTGATGGCCGTCGCCCCCGGCGGAACGAGCGGCGGCACACGCCAAGTAATGGCGATGCCGTGAGGCCAGAAAGTGGCAAGACCTGAAACAAAGTGGCGAGAGGTGGGAAAGTAAGTCGGTCGAATCGCAGCAGGAAGCGGCCGCGGCCGAACCGTCGACCGCTCCGATTCAGTCCGGAGGATGCTCGGCGTCGTGCAGAACGCGCGACGCTGATGCTCGCTCGAACGCGCGCCCTGGCGGATCTTACAGCAGGCGTGCGCGCCCGCGCATCGCGCCATGCTCGAGCAGGCGATCGCCGATCTCGATCGGCGACTTGGCAGAAGCGACTAGCTGGCGAGCGCGATCTCGCGGGGTGTCGAATCCTCGACCGGCTCGGCGCAGCCCTGAGCCAGAAGCACTCCGGCCACTGCCGTCGGAACGGCGTGGACTTCACCCTTCCGGAAGCTGCTCATCTCTTTGCCCCACACTCGAACGCGAACGGACTCCTTGAATTCGAATCACCATTGTCCGATCCTCCGCAGTGGTTAATGAGCAACTTGCGGGCCAAGTAGGATCGCCAATGATCTGCGCAGTTTTACACGCGCATCAGGAACGCCTGTGTCGGAACCCCGGCCGTTCGTCCAATTGCAGTGGCATAAAGTGACACCTGTTTCTGATATCGCTCGAGCGCGCCGTCCAGCTCGCGATCGGTCTTGAAGTCCACGACCATCAGTGAACTGGCTTCGCTGAAATGCAAGGTCGACGTATCCCTCGACGAGCACGCCCGAATCGCAGCCGGTATGTGACCGGGCTTTCGCGATAGCACTTCCCTCACGCGCGGCCCGCTCAGCTGCCTTAAGCAACGGATGCGCGAGCACCGCTGCTACGACGTCGCGCGCGGCGCCAATCTCCTCGGCCGTGGCACCCAGAATGCGGCCGTGCGCCTCGCACAACCGACCGAGCGCAGCAAGACCTTCGTCGCCGAACGGCACGTCCGCAAGCAGTGCGTGGACGAGCGACCCGAAGCGGGCGCCTCCGGGGCGGGACTCTTCTACCGCGGCTCGACACGATCGTCACGGCGGTATCGTCGTCGACGCCGACAACTTCCGACGTCGCGGCGCGCCCTGGTTGCGGTGATGACATCAATGGACGGCCGGCTGGCAGCGCTCGATGTCCGCTGCACGGCCGCCTTCCACGTGTCTGATGCGTGTCGAGACCCTGCTGCAGGATCTCTGGCGGCACGTCCTTCACGATCAGATCGTCGCGGCGCAGGCCGAACGGCGTCTGCACGTTCAATGACAGCACCTGCGACTCCGGGCGACCACCACACCACCGTGTGCGACGGTTCGCGACGCGATGCGATGCTCACCCGGACACACCGTCGATCGCGACGCAGGATCGCCGTTCGGGCGCGTGAGCACCGAGTCCTTGCTCTGAAACGCCGGGCAACCTGTCGGCGTGCTGCTGCACGCGCCGCTCGCTCTCGGCCGGATACATCGCCGCGTTGAGCGGCGAGACCCACCCTTCGGTGTACGGCTCATCGCCTATGGCAGGGACGATGAGCAGATCGCGCGCACGTGTGGCGGCGACGTACGCGACCCGCTCGCCTTCCTTCTGCTCCCGCGCCAGCTCCAGCGCCTTGTGATCGTTCAGGTCCTTGGGCGACCATCCGCCAATCCGGAGCGCGCACAGGCCGCGCTCGAGATCGACGTGCCGGCTCGCGTCCCACGGCGTGAGGCGCGCCGTGATGTCCGCCAGGACCACCACGGGAAACTCGAGTCCCTTGGCCTTGTGCACCGTCATCAGCCGAACGCCGTCGCTTCCCTCTTCGAGGATCGGCGCTTCGGCGGCCTGACCTCCCTGCGCCGCTTCGCGCAGCGCCTCGACGAAGCCGCGAAACGACATCCCGCCTTCGAGCTCGTACTGCCGCGCCAGCTCGGAGACGTGCAGCACGTTGGCCAGCGCCTGCTCTCCTCCGGGACGCAGCACGAACCCGACGTGCGCGCGCGTGTGATCCAGCAACGCGCGTAATCGTGTCGGACACCGGCCGGCGGTTGCGGTCGGTGTGCAGACGCGCGCAGCAGCACTCAGGGCGTCGCGGATCGGCTCGAGACCGCGCGGCAGCGCATCGGGAATCCTGAACGGGTGGAACCGGCCCGCCGATGCTGTGGTACTCGAGCAGTTCCTCGTCGCCGATCGCGAACAACGCACCGCGCAGCGTCGCGAACACCGACAGCTGATCGTCCGGCCACTCGATCGCCATCAGCGCGGCGCGCAACGTTTCGATCTCGTCGCGATCGTGAAACGCCTTGCCGCCGACGAGAAGGTGTTTCACGCCCCGCGCCTCGAGCGCCTCCACGTACGCCCGCGTGATGTCCTCGCCGTAGCTCACGAAGCGGCGGAACAGAATGCAAACGTGACGCGCCTCCAGCGGCACACGCCGTGTCGGGCGCGTGACGCTCGGTCACCGTCCAGCCGCTCTTTTTCACGAGCCAGTCGACGTAGGCGCCGACCGCGTCGGGCAGACACTGCTCGATCTCGCGCGCGGCGATGAATCGCTGACCGTAGGGCTCCGGCACCGGCAAGACGACGACCGACGGCTGTCCCGGGTGGTCCTCGCGCGACGGCTCGAGCGCGACGTAAGTCGGCCTGATGCGTATCGCGATCGCCGTCCATCAGCGGCGCGAACGCCGCGTTCACGAGCTGTTGAATGTTGGGAACGCTGCGGAAGCTCTTGCGCAGCTCGACGCGCGTCGCGCCGCGCTCGACGAGCATCTCGCACACGCGCCGGTAGACGTCCACGTCCGCGCGCCGGAACCGATAGATCGACTGCTTCGGATCGCCGACGATGAAGAGCTTGCCGGGGACGGGAATGACCTGCTGCCAGCGCGTCTCGGCCGGATCATCGGCGGAGAGCAGCAGCAGCAGCTCGGCCTGCAGTGGATCGGTGTCCTGGAACTCGTCGACGAAGAGCCGCCGGAAGCGACCCTGGAAATGACGCGCGAACCTCCGCGTTGTTCTTGAGCAGGTCGCGCGCGCGAACCAGCAGGTCGAGGAAGTCGAGCGCGCCTTCGCGCGCCTTCAGCGCCTCGTACATATCGACGCAGGCCAGCAGTTCCTCGTGCAGCAATGCTGACGAGATCGGCGTCGGCCCGGAGCTGAAATTCCTCGAGTGCCTGCATCAGCCGATCGCGCGCGTCGAGCACCTGCGCTCGGGTCACCCCTCTTGGCGTATGTCGGTCCGCTTCCCTTGCGCGCGCGCTTGACGTCGCGATTCTTGCGAAGCTCGACGAGCAGCGACTCGAGTTCGTCGAGATCCTCCTCGCTCGACCGGCGTCGTCATGCGACGCAGGTCGCGGCTCAGCCTCCGGACCGGCTCCGTGTCGACGAACAGGTTGTCGCCGGCGTACGAGGGCGACGTGGACAGATCGGCCAGGGCGTGGACGAGCTCGATGAGCCGCTCGATCGCAGCCGCTCGATCGAACGGGTCACGCGTCCACGGCTCCCGGAAGTCGCGCCACTCCGTGAGCGAGATAGCCCGCCCGGCGAAGACGCTCCATGGGCCCGTCCTCGTCCGCATCGCCGGTGCGGATGCCGCGGCTCGATCGCCGCAGCGATCGGCGCACGCCTTCTGGCGGCTGGGCAAGTCGGTCCTGGAACCAGGCGGCGAACGCGTCGTTGAACAGCCGCTCGCGCCTGCCCCTCCGTCAGCACGCGGAAGAGCGGGTCGATCGCCGCTTCCACCGGCCGCTCCCGAAGCAGGTCGGCGCAGAATCCATGGATCGTGCTGACGTGCGCCTCTTCGAGATTCTGCACGGCGGCGTCGAGCCGCTCGCTGCATCGTCGCGCGACGGGCGCGCTGCGGCGCGCCTCTTCGAGATGCTGCCGCAGTCGGAGCTTCAACTCCCCTGCCGCCTTCTCGGTGAACGTGACCGCGACGATCTCCCGAACGTCGGCGCGGCCCTCCGCGATTACGCGCACGATGCGGCGCACGAGCTCGGTCGTCTTGCCCGTACCGGCGGCCGCCTCGACGACCAGCGTCTCGTCGATCGCGCGTCTTCGATCAGCTGCCGCGCATGCTCGTCGGAGTCAGACGTCTGGCAGAACTGTGAAGGGGTCTGACCCCATCATGGCCGGCTCCTCAACGCCAGCGAGATCTGCCAGTGGTTCCGCGCGGTTTGCGGGCTACGCGTCGAAAGACGTCCGACCCGCACACCGGCCTGAAATCACATCGGCCGCATGCCTCCTCAGTCGGCGCCGCGGCGAGGAAGCCATGTCTCGATGGCGCGATCGACGACCTCGAGCACTTCCAGCCCGGCCGCCCGCGAGCGCTCGTCGAGCAGGATCGGATGCGAGAAGAAGCTGCCGGTCGAGGTGCAGTAGAACAAGCCGGCCATGACTCACGATCGCGTTCGAGCGCAGCTCTCGACCGCCATCGAATAGAGCACCGGCTGCAGCACCGCGCCGCCGCCGATCAGGACTTTTTCGATGCGATCCGGTCTCCGTCCGGTCTTGTGATCGGTGATTCGCAGCGCCCTGGTCTGCCTGTGCTCCTCGATGAGGTCGATCGCGCCTCTGCAGCCGGAACCGCCCATCGACGACGACGTCACCGCGCATGCTGTGCTCGTCGCGCTCACCGGGCACCGCGCCGAACGCGAGCTCGAAGTAGACCGGCAGCCATTCCTCACCATCGCGCGCGAGGTACTCGAGCCATGCATGCAGGTCGCGCCTGATCGTCGCGAGCTCGTCCTGCCACACGCGCTCGACGGCGGGCACCAGTTCGTCGTGCGCGCGACCGCCCACCTGCTCGATCGCCTCGTCGAGCACGGCACGGGCCGAGTCGATCGTGGCGGCGGTCACCGGCAGCGCCGATGCTCGACTGCAGCGTGCCGGAAGAAGCTCGCCTGGATCTCGTGAAACACGCTGCCGCGCGTCAACGGGTCCATGCGCTGCAGCGGCTCCGGCTGCTCGAACGGACGCAGCCGGTACATCGCCGACAGCACGAACTGATACGGGACACGCGCTGAACAGCTGCAGCGCCGACGCCGAGTACGAGCGCGCGCTCAGGCGCTGCGCCGCCAACGGCGTCGCGCGTGTACGGCTGAACGCGGGTCAACCCGTCGTTCGGGGACCAGCGACGCTGCCCGCGCGCCCACCTGTCAACGACCGATCGACGCAGACATTCGTTCAACTTCAGCAGGTAGTGCGCATGCCCCTTGACCGCGCCCGGGGTCGTTTCGTCGAGCAGCCGCCGCAGCACGGCGAGGTCGTGCTCCTGATCGTCGATGGCCTCGTCGGGCATCGACGGCGCCGGCCATGCGAGGGTCGAGTCACCGGCCTCGCGCGCGTGCTGCTCGAGCTCGTCGTGGTGCGGCACCCGGCCGGTCGCGGCGCGCATCACGTCCAGCGCGTAGAAGGACGGCACCCGCGCGCGCGATTCGCTCAACTCGATGCGCGGATACGAAACGTACAGTCGATCGGAGGCGGCGCCGGCGGCCAGTTGCAGCAGCAGCCGCTCCGACGCGAGACGCTGGCGTCTGCGTCGGCAGCGCGCGATCGACGGCCTCGCGCATGCCATCGAGCATCATCGGATCCTCGCGCGGCTTCTGCGGGAACATCCGTTCGGCCAGGCCGGGAACGAACACCACGCGGAAGCTTCGACCGCGAGCCTGCTCCGGCGTCCCGACGAACACGCGCCCGTAGCGATGCGCCGGCGGCTCCGACTCCATCGTCAGCAGCCGCTCGGCCAGCACGCGTCGCGCTTCGTCCAGGTCGATCGGGCCCGACCTCGCCCATCGGACGAAGATCGGCGAGCACGCGCAGCACGTGGGCCGGAGTCTTCAGCACGCGCGGCGCCAGTGCCTCGAACCGGTCGAGCCATTCGCCCCACGTCGCCGATCGCGGGCCAGCCGGCCATCTCCTCGATGATCGGCAGCGCAAATGTCTTCAGGTACTCCAGCTGCTGCTGGACCTGCCTGAGTCCGGCAACTCTTGGCCTCGTCGCCGCCATCGTCTCGCATCGGCCTCGCGGATCTGTCTGCTCGAGCTCGCTGTGCTTTCCCTTCGAGCCGACGCGTCCAGCGCGTGGCATCGCGGCCGATCACCGCCGCATCGACGATGAGCGCTTCCCAGCGCCAGGGCGCGCGCAACGTTCCTGCGAGGACTGGATTCCGAGCCGGGATCCGGGATCCGGGATCCGGGATCCGCGGTTCAGGAGTTCGTCGCTCTCCTCGGCGCAGACGGCTGCGACGCGGCCCGAATGCCTCGTCCTGCGACGCAGCCCAAGCTCGCCTCCGCCGTTCCCACTCTCCGAGCGGGACCTGCGCAAACGACAGGTACTCGGCAAACCGGGAGGCGGACAGTTGTTCGGAGGCGCATGCGAGCAGCGCCAGGAATGCCCGGCCGGCCGTCAAGCGGCGACGCGTGCCGCGACTGAACCACGCCGGCACCTTTGCCCGGCGCAACGCATGCTCGATGAGACCGATGTAGTGCTGTGGCGAGCGCACCAGCATGGCCATCTCGTCGAAGCGCACACCGGCTGCGCGCCTCGCGAAGAATCCGCCGCGCAATCTCAACCGCCTCTCGCCCCTCGCCTGGCGCGGAGAAGAACTCGAGTGAGCCGTCCAGCGTTCGCTCCGCAGGAGGGGCCTCGCGACTGAACAGATATCGACGAAGGCACGCGAGATCGCTTCGCTGTTCGCCTCGGCTCCTGCACTCGCGACGACGTCGACAGATGCCTCCCATCGCTTCGAGCCGCGCGATGCCGTCGCGATCGCTGGCAGGCATCGTCGCAAACGCGGTCTCGGCGCCGCGCAATGAGCGCCACGATGAACGCCTCTTCCGCCCGACGATCGACGGGCAAGTCGATCAGCGCGACGAGCGGCGCGGGAGTGCGCCCGCCTCGACCACCTCTGTCGCAGTCTCGGAACAGCGCCGCACGATCGACGCTGGACGGCGCGCTCGAACGACTCCTCGACCCGCTCGAGCAGGTCCGCAAGGTCCGCCCCACCGCGCGACGCACGCAGCAGCTGCTCAGCGCCGACACCAGCGAGTCGAAGCTCCTGGAGCGTGCGCGCGAGCGCCCGCGGAAACCCGGGCGTCGATGCCACGGGCGCGAAGTACTGGAGCGATTGCTGCCGCGTGGCATCGAACGCCGCTCTGCGCGGCTACCGCTTCAGCACCCAGCCAGGTGCTCGGCGTGTGGCCTTCCATCGCCAAGCGCGACGATCGCGCTGCGCGCGGCGAGCTGCGTGAGGCTGACGCGCTGCAGACCGAAGGTTGCCGGCAGGCTGACCGCGACCTCGCGCGCCAGATCGTCAGCGGCGCCGCGTGATGCGCCAACGATCAGCGCAGGTGTATTCGGGAACGCGCGCGCGCAGGAGGTCGCGAGCGGCCGCCAGCCGGTCAGCGGCAAGAGAGGATACGTAGATGCGAAAAGCCATCGTGCCTTCCCCGGCCACGTGCCGGGCATCCGGACCGGCAGCGCTACGCTGCCATGTGCCGTCACTCTAGCACGATGCGCTTGTCCCAACTCCCAACTGCCAACTGCGTAACTTCCAACTGCCGACTTCCAAGTCGCGAATTCCATAGTCCGACCAATACCGCGAACCGCGTGGCGCGGCGCGATTGGGATTTGGCGGTTGGAAACTGCGAGTTGGGAATTGGGAGTTGCACCGGCCCTCGTAGTGTCTGGCTTGAGCCGGACTCAGGGCGCCAGGCGATCTCGCCGCCATGTGCCGCCGGGCTCGCGCAGGTAGCGCAGCCGGTCGTGCAGCCGGCTTGGCCGTCCCTGCCAGAACTCGAACTCGTCCGGGATCACGCGATAGCCGCCCCACCACTCCGGTCGCGGCACTTCGTCGTCGAAGCGCTCACGGGCGGCGTTGAACAGCAGCTCCAGTGTGTCGCGGCTGTCGACGACCTCGCTCTGTCTGCGAGGCGTACACGCTCCACCGGCTCTCGATCGGACGGCGTCGCGAAGTAGGCGTCGGACTCGGCGGCCGACACCTTCTCCGACCGTGCCGTCGACGCGCACCTGCCGTTCCAGGCTTCGCCAGGTGAAGAGCAGGCTGGCGCGGCCGGTCGCCGTCAGCTCCCGCGCCTTGCGGCTCTGGTAGTTGGTGTAGAACACGAAGCCGCGATCGTCCACGCCTTTGAGCAGCACGTTGCGGACCGAGGGACGGCCCTCCCGCGTCGCCGTCGCGAGCGCCATTGCCGTCGGATCGGCCTCGGTCTCACGCGACCTGCGCGAACCAGCTGCGCGAACTGCACGAACGGATCGGCGTCGGACTCGGATTCGCTGAGCGGCTGACCGAGGTACTCGCGGCGGACGTCGGCCAGGCTCATTGAGCCGCTGACCGAGCCGGATGGCGTCGTTCTCCACGGTGATGCGAACGGCTCCCCCGCTCTCGGCGAGGGCTCCGAAGAGCAGCATCTCCGAGAGCGGCTTCTTGACCACGCGCTCGATCAGGCGCGCCATCGGCCGCGCGCCGAACGCGCGGTCGAACCCCTTCTGCGCCAGCCACGTGCGCGCTTCCGGATCGATGGCGATCGTCACCTTCTTCGCCGCGACCATGCCGCGCACCTCGTCGATCTGCTTGTCGACGACCTTCTCGATCTCCGCCGTGCCGAGCGCGCCGAAAGTCACCGTCGCGTCGAGGCGGTTGCGGAACTCCGGCGTGAACGTCCGCTCGAGGCGCCCCGCGAGACGATCCGCCCTTGCCCTGCTCGGCGAACCCGAGCCGACGATCCGACAGGTCGCGCGCACCGGCATTGGTCGTCATGATCAGCACGACGTGACGGAAGTCGGCCTTCCGGCCGTGCGAGTCGGTCAGCGTGGCGTGGTCCATCACCTGGAGCAGGATGCTGAACATGTCCGGATGGGCCTTCTCGATCTCGTCGAGCAGCAGGACGGCGTGCGGCGCCTTGCGAATCGCGTCGATGAGCAGTCCGCCTTCCTCGTAGCCCACGTAGCCGGGAGGCGCGCCGATGAGTCGCGACACGGCGTGCTTCTCCATGTACTCGGACATGTCGAAGCGGATGAACTCGACCCCCATGATGCGGGCGAGCTGCCGTGCGAGCTCCGTCTTGCCGACGCCGGTCGGCCCGGCGAACAGGAAGTTGCCGATCGGCTTGTCCGGCGCACGCAGGCCCGGAGCGCGACAACTTGATGGCCGACGCCACCTCGTCGATCGGGCCGTCCTGCCCGAAGATCACCTGCTTCAACTCGACGTCGAGACGCTCGAGCGCGCGCTTGTCGTCGCTCGACACCGTCTGCACCGGCACGCGCGCCATCTTCGCCACGATCTGCTCGATCTGCGCGGCACCGATGCGGCCCGTCCTCGCGGCGGCCGGCAGCAGCTTCTGCGCCGCGCCGGCCTCGTCCAGGACGTCGATCGCCTTGTCGGGCAGATGCAGGTCCTGCAGGTGACGAGCCGACAACGCCACCGCGGCGGCCAGCGCCTCGTCGTTGTACTGCACGCCGTGATGTGATTCGTAGTGGAGCCGCAGCCCCTTGAGAATCTCGAGTGCTTCGTCTTCGGACGGCTCGAGCACGTCGATCTTCTGAAAGCGCCGGGACAGCGCGCGATCGCGATCGAACGACTGCTTCACGTCGTTGAACGTCGTCGAGCCGATGCATCGCAGCTGCCCGCTGGCGAGCGCCGGCTTCAGCAGGTTCCCGGCATCCATCGCGCCGCCGGACGCCGCACCGGCGCCGACCAGCGTGTGGATCTCGTCGATGAAGAGGATCGCGTTCTCCTCCTTCGAGAGCCGATCGAGCACCTGCTTGACGCGCTCCTCGAAGTCGCCGCGATACCGCGTGCCGGCGACCAGCGCACCCGAGATCGAGCGCGAAGACGCGCGCGCCCTTCAGCACCTCGGGAACCTCGCCCTGATGGATGCGCAACGCCAGCCCTTCGGCCAGCGCGGTCTTCCCGACGCCGGGTTCACCCACCAGCAGCGGGTTGTTCTTGCGGCGCCGGCACAGCACCTGGACCATGCGCTCGAGCTCGAGCGCACGTCCGATCAGCGGATCGATCTGGCCCGCGGCGGCGCGGGCAACGAGGTCGGACGCGTACGCCTGCAACGGATCTGTCGAAGGCGCGCCCGGCTCTCGCCCGCCGGAGCGGTTGGCCGGCTCGCGACTTCGATCCGTGCGAGAGCACGCGCAGCAGGAGCAGCCGCTCGACACCCTGCGAGCGCAGGAAGTACGCGGCGTGGCTGTCTTCCTCCTGAAGCAGGAAGACCAGCAGGCTTCCGCTCTCGACCTGCTTGGCGCTCGACGACACGGCGTGCATCATCGCCTGCTGAATCACGCGATCGAATCCGAGCGTCGGCTCCGGCTCGACGACGGTCGGCGCCGTGACCGGCGTGAACGCCTTGGCCAGCACGTCGGTCAGCTGGCGACGGAGCACCTCCAGGTTGGCGCCGCACGAGGTGAGCACGCGCCGCGCCTGCGGCTCGTCGGTGATCGCGAGCAGCAGGTGCTCGAGCCCGACCTCTTCGTGGCGGCGGTCGGAGGCCATGCGAAAGGCGCGCTGAATCGTCTCCAGCGTCTCGGGCGCAAACGGCACGGGTGTCTTACTCATGTTCAGGTCCTGCGTCCGGCTCCATCGTCACGAGCAGAGGAAATTCCTGCTCCTCGGCCATCTGCCTCGTCTTCCTCAGCTTCGTCTCGGCCACGTCGTGCGTGTAAATGCCGGCGACGCCGATGCCCGACAGGTGCACGCGCATCATGACCTCGACCGCCTCCGCCCGCGGCTTCCGGAACACCGACTCGAGCACCCACACCACGAACTCCTGCGTCGTGTAGTCGTCGTTGTGCAGCAGCACGCGCCACATCCGCGGCCGCTCCACCTTCTGGTCGCTGCGCGAGTCGGTCAGTGTCGATGCGGACGGGTCTCTGGCTCACTGGTCTCGGGCTATGGGCTCACGGGTTTCAGTCTACGCGGCCACAGCTTTCGTACGAGCCGAGCCACTGCTCACGATTCGTAGCGAGAAGGATCCAGCATCGAACGTCCATCGACGCCAGGGCACGGCCTAGCCTGCCGCACGAGCGGCCGGACGTGCCGCAGAAACGCGGCTCGCGGAATTTCGCGAGCGCCGAGCGACGACAGATGGCCCGTGGACATCTGGCAGTCCACGCACGGGAAGCCCCATCGTTCGATTTGTCTGACGAGCGCACCAGCGCGACCTTCGACGCGTCGGGCACGCGGCTGAACATCGACTCACCGAAGAACATCCGCCCGACGCTCACACCGTACAACCCGCCGACCAGCCTGTCGTCCTCCCAGGCTTCCACCGAGTGCGCGTGGCCGAGCTCGAACAGCCGCACGTACGCCTCCGTCATCTCATCCGTGATCCAGGTGCCGTCCTGACCGGGTCTCGGGGCGGCACACCCTTCCATGACCTCGCGAAGCAGCTGTCCAGTGTGACGCGCATTCCGCCCGAACGGATCGTCTTGCGCAGCGAGCGCGAGACGTGCACTTCTGACGTGAACAGCACCATGCGCGGATCGGGGCTCCACCACAGCACCGGATCCTCATCGCCGAACCACGGGAAGATGCCGTGGGCGTAGGCATCGAGCAGACGCTCCGGCGAGAGGTCGGCACCCGCCGCCAGCAGGCCATTCGGATCCCGCAGTGCGCGATCGACGGCGGGAACGGATCGTGAGGGCCGAGAAAAGGGATCACGTATTCTTGATTATCGATCCTCTGCTCGCGTCCCGATCTCACGCGCCTGGCGGCCGCACTCGGCGCGCCCCCGCTCACGCGCTTCGCGCCATCGCCGACTGGCTATCTTCATCTCGGGCATGTCGTCAACGCGATCTACGTCTGGGGTATTGCGCGCGCGCTCGGCGGTCGCGTCCTGCTTCGCATCGAGGACCACGATCGCATCCGCTGCCGGCCGGAGTACCGAATCGCCTTGCTCGAAGATCTCGGCCTGGCTCGGATTCGAGCCCGACGTCGGCTTCGAGCCGTTGCTCAGGCAAAGCGACACACCTGGGTCTACGAGCAGGCTACTCGACCGCCTTGCGCGCATCGACTCACGTCTATGCGTGCGAATGCTCGCGCAAGGACATCGGCGGCGAACGCTACGACGGGCGCTGTCGCGATCGAGGACTCGAGCCAGGGTCAGGTGCGCGGAATTCGTGTGCAACTTGGCTGACGGCGACGAAGTCTTCGATGACGCGCTGCTTGGCCGGCAGACACAGACGCCAGCCGAACAGTGCGGCGATCTGCTTGTGCGAGACCGCGACGGTCACTGGACCTACCAGTTCGCTGTGACCGTTGATGACCTGCGACAGGACGTCACACTGGTGATACGCGGGCGGATCTCGTGTCGTCAACCGGGCGTCAGATTCTGCTGGCGCGGATGCTGGGACGCAGAAATGCTCCGCTTTTCCTGCATCATCCGCTCATCCATGACGGTCGGTGGCGAGAAACTCAGTAAGTCGGCCGGCGATACCGGTGTGCGCGAGTTGCGGTCTGCTGGCCTGACCGCCACCTGAGGTGATCGGCATTGCCGCGGCACGTGTCGGTCTACTCGATCCTGGGGAGTCAATCCATGCAGTCGACGTCGCGCGACTCTTTCGAGCTCTAGACGCGCACTCGAACTCTGTTACGGAATCCCGAGTCCGAATCCTGAGTTCTTGCGATAGAATCGAGCGCCACCCCGGTCAGCGGGTATTTCACGAGGAGACCTTGGCAGTCCGTCTGTTCATCGGAAACCTCCCGTACGGCGCCAGCGAAGCGGACCTCAGAGCCCACTTCGCGGCCGTCGCAGAACCCTCCCACGTCGCCATGCCGGTCGATCGCGAGACCGGTCGTCCGCGCGGATTCGCATTCGTCGAGTTTGCGGAGCGCGCCGTCGCCGAGGAAGTGATTCGCAAGTTCGACTCACAACCTTTTCAGGGACGTCCGCTCGCCGTCAGCGAAGCGCGCGCGCGTGAAGATCGTCCGCCGCGGCCACCCGGGTGGCGGCTTCGCGCCCCGGCCCGGGGCGGCGGTGGTGGATTCGGCGGTCCGCGCCCGGGTGGCGGCGGATTCGGCGGCCCACGTCCCCGGGGGGCGGCGGGTTCGGCGGCCCACGGCCCGGTGGCTGGTTGGTGGCCCACCATCCGGACCCGGCGGACGCGACCGCAGCGCCAACTTCGGTCCTCCTGCGCCTCCGAAGCGGCTGCGCGGAAAGAAGACGACGCAACAGGAACACAAGCCTCGCGGCCCGATCAAGGAACGCACCGGAGGGCGCATCTACGCTGTGGACGATCTCGAAGACGACGCGACGGTCGAGATCGACGATATCGCCACCAAGGCGGACGAGGCGACTCGACGATCGAAGGTCGATGATAGCGCGACGAGCAGGTCGAACGACGGGCGTCGACGATCAGGATGAGGAATAATCGGATCTAGGTGTTTCGGTCCGTTCCTCAACTTGTTTCGGCGCTTGCTCTCGCTCGTCGGCGTCGCGCTCTTCGCCATCACGATCGTTCGAACCGGCTTTGACGAAACGATCGCGAGCGCCAGCCGCCTCGGGCTTCGCGTTTCCTGTCCTGCTGCTGCCAGGCGCATGCTGGCATCTGCTCAGAACATGGGGCTGGTCGGTCGCGTTTCCCGACGACGCCAGGCCGCGGTTCGCGCTATCTGTTCCGGGTTCGACTCGCCGCAGACGCCATCAGCTTTTTCACCATCCGCGGTGTAACCGGCGAGCCGCTGAAGGTGATGCTCCTCTACGACCACGTGGCCGCCGCCGGTCGCCACCGCCGCAATCACACTCGAGCGGCTCGCATTTGCGATCATGTCCCTCGTCATCGCCGGCATCATTTCAACGGTCGCCGTCAGGCTGCTGGCGATGCCCGGCGCCTGGGACGCGGTCTTCACGTTGCTTTCGATGGCGACCGTCCTCGCGCTAGCGATCCTCGCGGAGATCGCACGCCACCGCCAGGGCGACTACCTCGGCCGGCTGGTCACCCGACTCGGGCGGCTCATCGGCCGACCGCTCGAAGCATCGCGGGTCGTCCGCTTCGTGCTGGACGTCGAGGACGTGCTGCTCGAACTGCTGCGCGGCGACCGCCGCAGGCTGATCATCCTGACCGTGCTTCCGTCGTCTGCTATCTGCTCACGGCGTTCGAAGTGTGGCTGGTGCTGTGGGCGATCGGTGAGCCGATTGGCGTCATGGCGGCGCTCGCGATCGATACGTTTGCGCGGCTCGGCAGCGTGGCCTCGGCGGCGATTCCCGCGGGCATCGGCGCGCTCGAAGCGTCCAACGCGGCGCCGGTGGCGATGCTGGGGCTGGGTGGAGGAGGGGCGCTGGCGCTGGTGCGACGCGTGCGCGCGCTGCTCTGGGCGGGCGTCGGACTGCGCGTTCTATCCGCGCGTCAAGCAAGCCGCCGCGGAGGTCGAAAGCGGTTCAAACGCTTCACCAGTCGTTCGGCCGCCCGCTCCAGCGTCTGATCGCGCTTCGCAAAACAGAACCGCAACACCGGGCCTGCCTTCTCGCCGTCGTAGAGAAACGGCGAGATCGGAATGGCAGCGACGCCATGCTCGCGCGTGAGCCGGATCGCGAAGTCCGCGTCGCGCCTCGCGCGTGATCGCCGAGTAGTCGAACATCTGGAAGAAAGTGCCCTGGCAGGCAGCGGACGGAAGCGCGAGTCGCCGCGTCAGCGACAGGAACGTGTCGCGTCGCCCCTGATAGAAAGCCGTGACGTCGCGGCACTCAGGATCGCGCCGCACGGCTTCCGCGTACGCCATCTGGATCGGCGTGTTGACGGCAAACGTGATCCACTGGTGCACGCCCTGAATCTCCGCCGTCAGCGCCGCGCGGCGCGGCGCAGTAGCCGACCTTCCAGCCGGTGGTCGTGTACGTCTTCGCGAACGAGCTGATCACGACGGCACGCTCGGCGATCTCCGGATAGCGCGCGAGACTCTCGTGCCTGCGCCCGTCGAAGAGGATGTGCTCGTACACTTCGTCGGCAATCACGACGGCATCGGTGCTCTGCAGCACTCGCGTCGAGCTCGCGGATGTCGTCCGCCGTCCAGATCATGCCGGTCGGGTTGTGCGGCGAGTTGATGACGATGACCCGGGTTCGCGAGTGACACCTTGCGCCTGCACCTCGTCCCAGTCGATGCGGTAGTCCGGGATACCGCAGCGTGGCGTAGACGCGGGTGCCGCCGCTCAGCGTCACGGCCGGCGTGTAGGAATCGTACGCCGGCTGGAACAGCAGGACCTCGTCGCCGGGATGAACGAGCGCGGTGATCGTCGCGAACAGTCCTTCGGTCGAGCCGGTCGTCACCGTGATCTCGGTGACCGGGTCGTAGCGGCGGCCGTACAGCTTCTCGATCTTGCGAGAGAGCGCCTCGCGCAGCGCGAGCACGCCCGGCATCGGCGCGTACTGGTTGTGCCCCTCGCGCATGAAGCGCGCGACCGACTCGATCAGCTCGGGCGACGTATCGAAGTCGGGAAAGCCCTGCGACAGATTGATCGCGCCGACCTCGTTGGCAAGGCGCGTCATCACCGCGAAGATGCTGACGCCGCCCGCCGGGCAGCTTCGACGGCACGGCTCGGACCTGGGACATGCTGGCTATGATAGCTGGTTGGTGGATGGTGGATGGTGGACGGTCCTGTGGTCGAGAACCATCGCACTACCACGGCCACTATCGCACGATTACCCACCACCCACTGCCCACTACCATCCACAATCCAGCTATCCCCCATCCACCAGCCACTCCTGCGGCTTCAGCGAGACCAGCGGGTACTGGCGCCGCAGCGCGACGACACAGTCGAAGTAGCCCGCCTTGGGATCTCGCCGCGAATCAGGCGGTCGCGCAGTCGACGCAGTTCGTAGCGATAGAGATCGCTCACGAACTCGTGCACCAGCTCCGGCCGCGTCGCTGCCGTTGGCCGTACACCGTGGCGCTCGAGTTGCTCGAGCACGTCGGCGCGGATACCGATAGTCGCTCACCGCTTGGCCGAGCGCCGAGCTGGCGCGGCACTCGCGCTCGTCGGAGAAATGTGCGCGACTTCGACGAGCTCCGGCGGCTCGCCTTCCGACCTCGGCCATCCGCTGACGAAAGCGCGGTGATGTTCGCACGACGCTGGCAGGTCGCCGAGACGAAACGCACGTACGCGCAAGGCCCAGCGTGACGCGCCTGGTGGCGCCCACCTGCGCCGACGCAGCGAGGTAGGCGCGGCGCGCATCCTCGAAGCGATGCACCTGCAGCCACAGGTCTCCCAGCGACTTCGGACGCGGCTCACAATCGGCGCGCCTGGCTGGCCGGCCGGCGCGCGCTGCCGTTCCAGATTGAGCGCGTGATCGAGAATCAGTCCCATCTCTTCCCGCTCGCTCTGCGCCGCCGAGGATGCCGCCATCAAGACGAAGCGGGCGATCTCGCTTGCCGGCGTCTGAGTCCGCTGCGCGACGCCAACTGCGCGATCGCGAGCTCGACCGGCTCCAGCGACTCCGGCGAGCCGCCATAGCGATACGCTTCGCGGGCGGCGATCAAGCCGTGGACAGATACCAGTAGGCCACTGCACGTCTCGCTGCACGTGGATAGGTCGCCGGCGAGCCGCGACGGTCGCGCCTGCGGAGATCGAACACCGCCGCGCGTTCGCTCGCCGCCGCGATCACGGCAGCACTGTCCGGCGCAGGAGCGACTGGCCGAGCGCGAGTGCCACCAGATCACGCAATCATCGAAAGACCTGAAATAGTACCGCAGCGCGCGCCGCACGCCCGGGCGTCAGCGCCGACCGGCGATAGGCATCTCCTGCCTGCCGCAGCGCGATCGACGATGGTCGGGTACGGGAACACCGCCGAGGAGAGATCGCCGAGGCTGCCCCGCACCGCATCGCCAGCGCAATCGCGCTGACGAGCTCACCTGCGTCGGGCGCCACGACCGTCGCGCCGACGATTCGACCCTGTCCGATGGTGGAGACGGACGAAGCCTTCCGTCGCCTCGTCCACGACGGCGCGATCGACCGACGACAGCGGAATCGTGATCGCCTCGGCTCCGCTTGGCAGCGGCCTCGTCACCGGCCTCGCCGACGCGACCCACTTCCGGCGACGTGAACGTGCACCAGGGAACCACGAGCGACGACACGCGGCGCGCGCCCGAAGAACAGCGCGTTTCGGACCACGATGCGCGCCATGGCGTCGGCGGCATGGGTGAACTTGAGCTTCGAGCAAACGTCGCCGGCGGCGTAGATGCGCGGTTGGTCGTGCGAAGTCGATCGTCCACGGTCACGCCCTCGAAGCTCGACGCCGACACCGGCCGCGTCGAGGTCCGAGATCTTCGACGCGTGGGGCGCGCCCGCTCGCGACGAGCAACGCATCGGCCGATGTCAGCTGCCCGTCCGCGCTCCACGGCGAAACGCACTCTCCGCCCATCCGACCGCGGTGACCTGCGTCTTCAGGCGCACGTCCACGCCTTCCTGCGCGCAGCCGCTCGTGCCACGATGCTCGCCGGCATCGCGCTCCTCTCTCGGGCAGCACGCGGGCGCCCGACTCGATCATCGTCACCCGGGTGCCCAGCCGCGCAAACGCCTGCGCCAGCTCGCAGCCGCTTGGCCCGGCGCCGATTACGATCAACGCATCGCGGCTGCGTGCGTCAGGTCGAACACGCTCTCGTTGGTGAGAAACGGCGTGCCGGCAAGACCGGGAATGGCGGAATCGACGGCCGGCTGCCTGTCGCGATCACCGCCTCCTGAATCGAAGCTCGACGCGCCCGGCACCGTTCTCGCGTGGCAACGGTCACCGCGCGCGGTCCTGAAAAGGAAGCCGATCCGAAGAAGACGTCCACGCCGAGCGACGCAAAGCGCCGCGCCGAATCCGCGGGAGCGAGATCGGCGCGCTCGAGCGCGCACTGCGGCTCATCGACCGCGGGAAAATCGGCTCCGCCGATGAGCGCGACGCCGAGTGCCGCGCCGACGGCGCGACTCGGCGACGACCCGCGCCGACCGCAGCATCGCCTTGGAAGGCACGCAACCGGTGTTGAGGCAATCACCGCCGAGGCGGTCGCGCTCGACGAGCGCGACGCGCGCACCGAGACCTGCTGCGCCGGCGGCGCACACGAGGCCGGCGGTGCCGCCTCCGATCACGACGAGGTCGTACTTTGACGCAGGCGCTGGATTGCGATAGTCAGAGGCCGGACGTGGTCGAGCAGCCGACGATCGTGCTCGTCGAGCATGGCGGATCGTACCTGGCTCGGTCCAGAGTCCCCGGTCTACGTTCGGGCTCTGACTCCGGGCTGAGGACCCAGACTCCGGCATCGGCTGGCCGAACTCTGACCGAGCCTGCATTCCGGCTCGAACGCCCGCCTGGCTCGACGGACCGCGTTCCGTCGCCGGACTTGTTCCGCTCGGCGGATGTCACCGGAATGCGAGAAGGGGCGGACCAGACCAGGCCCGCCCCTACTGCCTACTGCCTACTGCCTACTTCGAGCGGTCAGTAGCGATAGAAGTCCGGCTTGTACGGACCTTCGACCGGCACGCCGATGTAGTCGGCCTGCTCCTTCGTGAGCTGTCGTCAGCTTCACGCCGATCTGATCGAGGTGCAGCCGCGCCACTTCCTCGTCCAGCTCCTTCGGCAGCATCGTCACCGTCTTGCCGTACTTCTCGGCGTTGGCGTGCAGCTCGAGCTGCGCCAGCATCTGGTTGGTGAACGACGCCGACATCACGAAGCTCGGGTGACCGGTCGCGCAACCGAGGTTCAGCAGCCGGCCCTCGGCCAGGATCATCACGCTGTGGCCGTCCGGGAACACCCACTCGTCGTACTGCGGCTTGATGTTGATCCGCTTGATGCCCGGCACCTTCTCCAGGCCGGCCATGTCGATCTCGTTGTCGAAGTGGCCGATGTTGCCGACGATCGCCTTGTCCTTCATCTTCGCCATGTGCTCGGCGGTGATGATGTTGAAGTTGCCGGTCGTCGTGATGAAGATGTCCGCCTTCTCGAGCACGTTCTCGAGCGTGTTGACCTCGAAGCCTTCCATCGCCGCCTGCAGCGCGCAGATCGGGTCGATCTCGCTGACGATGACGCGCGCGCCCTGGCCGCGCAGCGCCTGCGCGCAGCCCTTGCCCACGTCGCCGTAGCCGGCGACGAACGCGACCTTGCCGCCGATCATCACGTCGGTGGCGCGGCCGAGACCGTCGGTCAGCGAGTGCCGGCAGCCGAAGATGTTGTCGAACTTGCTCTTGGTCACCGAGTTGTTGACGTTGATGCCCGGGAACAGCAGCGTGCCCTTCTTCTCCATCTCGTAGAGCCGGTGCACGCCGGTCGTCGTCTCCTCGCTGACGCCGCGGATGCCCTTGGCGATCGCCGTCCAGCGGCCCGGGTTCTTCGTCAGCTCGTCGCTGAGCGCCTTGAGGATGACGCCCCACTCCTCGGGATCCTTGTCCGGGTTGAACGCCGGCACCTTGCCCGCCTTCTCGTACTCGGCGGCCTTGTGCACGAACAGCGTCGCGTCGCCGCCGTCGTCGACGATGAGCGTGGGGCCCTTGCCGTCGGGCCACACGAGCGCCTCGCACCGTGCACCACCAGTACTCCTCGAGCGTCTCGCCCTTCCACGCGAACACCGGGATGCCCTTCGGGTTCTGCGACGGTGCCGCCCGTCTCGGGACGGCCGACGACGACCGCCGCGGCGGCGTGGTCCTGCGTCGAGAAGATGTTGCACGACACCCAGCGCACGTCGGCGCCGAGCAGCGACAGCGTCTCGATGAGCACACCCGTCTGGATCGTCATGTGCAGGCTGCCCATGATGCGGGCGCCGGCCAGCGGCTTCTTCCCCTCGTACGCTTGCGAATCGCCATCAGGCCCGGCATCTCGCCTTCGGCCAGTCGGAGCTCCTTGCGGCCGAACTCGGCCAGACCCAGGTCGGCGACCTTGTACGGGACACGACCGGCCTGCTTCGCCGCTCGTATGCGTGCACGTCGCTTGACTGCTGTTGCCATTGCTCTTCTCCCTCTCCGATTTACGGCGGGTCTACAGAAGCAAGACCCGCCCTACTGCCGACCTGTCTATTGCTTTACTGCCACTGCTGCGAACAGCGCCGGGCCCTTCGCGTCGGGATCGGCCGGCAGCATTCGCACCCGCACGTCCTCGAAGCCCGCGCCCGTCAGCAGACGCGTCGATCTGCTTCTCCGAGAACCCGAGCCACACGTGGCCCATCTGCTGCTGATACTCCTCGCGGTCGTGCGGCAGCATGTCGACGACCAGCACGCGCCCGCCCGGGCGGACCACGCGGCCGACCTCCGCGAGCGCGCGCGGCGGATCCGGCGAGTAGTGCAGGACGAGCGACAGCATCGCCACGTCCAGCTCGCCGGACTCGATCGGCAGGCTCTCCAGTTCGCCCTGCCGCAGCTCGACGTTGTCGCGCCGCCCAGGCGCTGCGCGGCGGCGTCCAGCATGTCGTCCGAGCCGTCAACCGAGATCACGCGCCTGACGTGCGGCGCCACCGTCTCGGTCAGCTGGCCCGTGCCGCAGCCCAGGTCGCCGACGACGAGCGTCGGATCGATCAGGCCGAGCACCGCCCAGAGAAAGAACGTCGTCGCCGAACAGATCGCCGCGGAGCCGATCCCACCCGCCCGCCGCCGTCGCGAAAAACTCCTGCGACTTCGCCCGGCGCCGGCGCCAGCACGCTCGCGCAGCCGCCGCTCGTCCTGCCCGGCGCCGCGCGTGACGTGCACCTGCTCGCGAATGAGCGGCCACAGCCGTGCGGCGCCGGGTCGAGGTCGTCCACCGGCATGCTGTAGAAGCGGCTGGTCCCGTCGCGCCGCGACGTCACCCAGTCGTCGTCGGCCAGCGTCTTCAGGTGGCGGCTGACGCTCGACTGCGGCATCTGGAGCACCGCGCACAGCTCGGACACCGTCAGCTCGTGCTTCTCGAGCAGCAGCAGCATCCGGCAGCGCGTCGGGTCCGACAGCGCCGTCATGTGGTCCAGAATCGGTGCGACCATATATCCGTATATCCGGATGGAATGATATATCGTCGGCGGCCAGCGCTGTCAAATCGAGCGTGACTTGGCATGCTCGGCCTATTTCCCAACGCAGCCTCGAGCCGCGCGACGAGCGTATCGAGCTCGGCTGCGACGGCCCGCACCGTGTCGGGCTGGCTCGAGGTCCACGCCCGCCGCTGAGCAGGTCCATCGGGATAGTCGCTGCCGCCGGCGCGCAGCAGCGACAGGTAGCGCTCCACGCCGCCGCGACGTCGTCGCCGTGTCCGCGACCGGAGGTCCTGCATCAGCCTGGCCGTGGACGCGAAGCAGGTGGCGTACTGGTAGACGTAGTACGGCGTGCTGAAGAAGTGCGGGATGCGCGCCCACGTCATCGCGACATCGCTTCCTCGTCCATGACGTCGCCGTAGTAGTCGCGCAGCAGCCCCGCGTAGATGCGCGTTGAGCACCTCCGCGGTGACCGGCTGATCCTGCTTCGACCAGCCGATGCGCCTGCAGCTCGAAGTCGGCGAACATCACCTGCGTGTAGAACGTGCTGGCGATGCTGTCGATCGCGTGCTGCAGCAGCACGGCGCGCTGCGTCGGCGGTATCGGCGCGCTCGAGCATGAAGTCGAGGAACAGCGCCTCGTTCAGCGTCGACGGCACCTCGGCGACGAAGATCGTGTAGCCGGCATAGACGAACGGCTGCGCCCGATGCGCCAGCAGCGTGTGCATCGAATGCCCCATCTCGTGCGCGAGCGTGAACACCGCGTCGAGCGTCTCGTTGTAGTTGAGCAGCATGTACGGATGCGTGCCGTACACCGGCGCCGAGTACGCGCCGCTGCGCTTGCCCGGTGTTCTCGAACACGTCGATCCAGCGCTCCGCTGAACGCCGTCGCGCACGTGCTGCTGGTACTCGCCGCCGAGCGGCGCCACCGACTCGACGATCCAGCGGCCCGACCTCGTCGTAGGTATAGCGCGCGTCGTGCTCGACCAGCGGGACGAAGACGTCGAACAGCCGGTAACTGTCGACGCCCAGCACGCGCCGGCGCAGCCGGTGATAGCGGCGCAGCGGCTCGACGCCGCCCTTGGTGACGTCGATCAGGTTCTCGACCACGGACGTCGGGATGTTGTTGCCGTGCAGCGCCGCATCGAGCGTGGTCGCGTACCCGCGCGCCCGCGCGTGGAACCAGTCGCGCTGCAGCACGCCGTTGTACAGCGCCGCGTAGGTGTTCTGGTTGTCGGCGTAGGCCTGGTGAAACGCCCGGTACGCGGTCGGCCGGTCCTCCTGGTGCCGGTTGGTCTCGAGCATGCGCGCGGTACTGGCCGTAGCTCAGCGTCACCTGCTCGCCGCCGCCAAGCGCGATCGACGGGAACTTCATGTCGGCCGTCGTCAGCGCCGCATAGCTGTCGTGCGGACACGCTGTTGAAGCGGCCCGCATACGACAGCAGCCGCTCGCCCTGCTCGTCGAGCACGTGCTCCTGCTCGTGGAACAGGCTCTCGATCGCGAAGCGGTAGACGCGCCAGCGGCGTGTCGGCGTTCCATCCACTGCCGGATCGTCTCGAGCGGGATCGCCAGCAGCTCGGGGTTGAACCAGGAGCTCGCCTGCTGCTGGCGCGCGAACAGAATCTGCACCTGCTGGCGCCGCGCGTTGATCTCGTTGTTGCGCTGGTCCTCGTCGTACTGCAGCGACGCGTAATACCAGACGCGGTAGCTGAGCGCGCCCATGTCGTCCATCGCGCGGAACGCGTCAAGCAGTGCCTCGGGGCCGCCGGCCAGCGTGCCCTGGAACGCCTTGAACGCCTCGATCGTCGCCGTCGAGCTCTCGGTAGACTCGCCTGCCACTCGTCCCAGTCGCAGCAGATCGTGACTGAGATCCCACTTGTAGCGCCGGGATCGGCTGCGCGGTCCGGGCAGTTGGCCGGCGGCGGGACGGTATGTCATCTGGTCTGGCTCGTGTAGGCTCTGGGCTCTCGACTCTGGGCTCGGGCTCTAAGTCCTGGCGCTGGGAGCCTGCGTCAGCTCCGCAGGAAGTCTTCGAGCGCGCCGTAGTCGGCGGGCATCGAGATCGAGTGCCGCGGACGCGCCATCGCGTCGGCCAGCACGTGCGGCAGCGGCGACGCGCTGGCCGATCGCCGGCTCGACGACCTCGCGGAACTTGGCCGGGTGCGCCGTCGCCAGGAACACGCCGTCAGCATCGGGCTGGTCCGCCAGGCCGATCGCTGCAGCGCCAGCCAGGCGATGGCGCCGTGCGGATCGAGCAGGTAGCCGTGCGCCCGATACACATCGCCCGATCTCGGCGACGACCCGCGCGTCGTCGTAGGCGACACCCGACGATGTCGCTGCCGCAGCGCGTCGAGGTCGCCGCCGTACAGCGACTGCATGCGCTCGAAATTGCTCGGCGCGCCGACGTCCATCGCGTTGGCCACGGTCGCACCGATGGCCGCGGCTCGTAGTGCCCGACCGCAGGTACTCGGGCACGGCGTCGTTGACGTTGGTCGCCGCCACGAACTGCGCGACCGGCAGCCCGATGCGCTTGGCGATCAGCCCGGCCGTCAGGTTGCCGAAGTTGCCGCTCGGCACCGACACGATCGGGCCGCTGCCCGCCGATCGGCTCCAGCGAGCAGGAAGTAATAGAACACCTGCGGCAGCAGCCGGCCCAGGTTGATCGAGTTGGCCGGCGTCAGCCACACGTGCGGCCGCAGCTCGTCGTCCGCAAACGCCTGCTTCACCAGCCGCTGGCAGTCGTCGAACGTCCCGCGCACGGCAACGGCGGTGATGTTGTCGCCGAGCGACGCCATCTGCGCCTCCTGGACGTCGCTGACCTGCCCCCCGGATACAGCACGACCACGCGCGTGTCCGGCACGCCGTGAAACGCCTGCGCCACGGCGCTGCCGGTGTCGCCCGACGTCGCCACCAGAATCGTCAGCGGCGTGCCGTCGGTGAAGTGATGCAGCAGCCGCGCCTGGACCCGCGCCCGACGTCCTTGAACGCCAGCGTCGGGCCGTGGAACAGCTCGAGCACCCAGACGCGATCGGTCACCTGGACGAGCGGAACCGGGAAGTCGAGCGCGTCCCGCACCAGCGGCTCGAGCGCCTGACGCGTGATCTCGTCCCTGAGCAATGTGCGCACCGATCGTGGTGCCGATCTCGACGATGTCCGGCGCCGCGAAGGCGTCGACGGTGCCCGGCGGCAGCGGATCGAGACGCTCGGGCATGTAGAGGCCGCCGTCGGGCGCCGTGCCGGCGAACAGCGCGTCGATGAACGGAATCGGCGGCGACCCGCCTCGTGTGCTGATCCACTTCATACTGGTTGGTGGAGGGTAGATGGTGGACGTCCCGTGCCCACTTTCCACGGTCCACTGTCCACATCCGGCTCCGGCCTCACGGGCGTCGGCTGCCCTGCTCGTCCACGGCCACGAGCACGACTTCCGCTTCGGTCACCTTCACCCGCTCGCCGTGCCCGGTCGTGCCGGCGGTCGAGGGCGGACTTCCCCATCGCTCGGCCTCGACCGACACGCGCACGGTCACCGACGTGCGGCCGACCCGCACCGTCTCGGTGTAGAAGCTCACGATGTCGCCGACGAACACCGGCTCGTGGAACTCGACTTCCCGCATCGCCTTTGTCACGAACCGGTGGGCCGCGACCTTTCGCGCCTCGACCGCAGACGCCAGGTCGATGTTGCGACAGGATCACCCCGCCGAAGATGGTGCCGTAGGCGTTGGTGTCCTTGGGCAGCAGCAGCACCCTGATGGCTGGAACGCGCTCGGACATGCGACCGTCTATTGTCTCCGTCTTCGTCGCGGTCTCCAGTCCACGGTCGTCAGCTCAGTCTGAACGGTCCAGTCCTCGGTCCACAGCCTCGGTGCCGCACCGTCGGACCATCGCACCCTCGCACTGCACCTTCGCACCTCGCCCCATCGCACCGTCGGACCGCTGTGAGCCATCTCGTCCTCTGAAAAAAACGCGTGAGGCACTGAAGAGTGCGCGCTCGACGACCGAAAGCCGTTTATCATCTCTTTCATGAGCACTGTGACCAACGGACGCCCCGTGCCGCTCACAGCCGCGACCTCGACGACGCGCGCGTGGAGCGTGCACGACGCCGAGCGAGCTGTACGAAGTGGCGCGCTGGGGCAACGGCTACTTCTCGGTGAACGACGCCGGTCACGTGCAGGTGCACCCGACCAAGGAGCCGGCACGAGCGATCGACCTCAAGGAGCTGGTCGATCGCCTGCAGCTCCGCGGCATCAGCCTGCCGGTGCTCATCCGCTTCACCGACATCCTCAAGCACCGGCTCGGCGACATCCACGCCGCCTTCCAGCGCGCCATCGCGCAGCACCAGTACCAGGGCGGCTACAGCTGCGTCTACCCGATCAAGGTCAATCAGCAGCGGCAGGTCGTCGAGGAAGTGCCCAACTTCGGCAAGCCGTACAACTTCGGCCTCGAAGCGGGCTCGAAGCCGGAGCTGCTGGCGGTCGTCGCCCTCGCCGACAACGACGACGCCGATCATCTGCAACGGCTTCAAGGACGCCGAGTTCATCGAGACGGCGATGCTCGGCCCAGAAGATCGGCCGCAACATCATCCCGGTCGTCGAGAAGTACACCGAGCTGGGGCTGATCATCGAAGCGGCGGAGAAGATTCGGCGTGCGGCCGCAGATCGGCATGCGCGTCAAGCTGGCGGCGCGCGGCAGCGGCCGCTGGCAGTCGTCCGGCGGCTTCCGCTCGAAGTTCGGCCTGACCGTCACCGAGATCATGCGCGGCCTCGAGGAGCTGAAGTCGCGCGGCATGCAGGACTGCCTCAAGCTGCTCCACTTCCATCTCGGCAGCCAGATCACCAACATCCGCATCGTCAAGGGCGCGCTCAACGAGGCGGCGCGCGTCTACACCGAGCTCGCCAAGCTGGGCGCCGGCCTGCAGTACATCGACGTCGGCGGCGGCCTCGGCGTCGACTACGACGGCTCGCAGACCAACTTCGAGTCGAGCATGAACTACACGCTCGAGGAGTACGCCAACGACGTCGTCTATCACATCCAGACGGTGTGCGACGAAGCCGGCGTGCCGCACCCGACCATCATCTCCGAGAGCGGCCGCGCCGTCGTCGCGTATCACAGCGTGCTGGTCTTCAACGTCCTCGGCGTGTCGGGCTTCGGCGACGAGAAGGTGCCGACGACCGCGAACCCGGAATGGGAGCAGCCGCTCGTCGACCTGATCGAGACGTACAACAACGTCACCGCCCGCAATGCGCTCGAGGCCTTTCACGACGCGCAGCAGGCGCTCGACATGGCGCTCAGCCTGTTCAACGGCGGCTACCTGCCGCTCGAGCAGCGCAGCATGGCCGAGAACCTGTTCTGGGCGATCTGCACCAAGCTCCAGCGCATCGTCCAGACGATGGCCGAAGTGCCGGAGGATCTGCAGAACCTCGACGAGCAGCTGTCGGACACCTATTTCTGCAACTTCTCGCTGTTCCAGTCGATTCCCGACAGCTGGGCGATCAAGCAGCTGTTCCCGGTGATGCCGATCCACCGGCTCAACGAGAAGCCGACAGAGCCACGCCGTGCTCGGCGACATCACCTGCGACTCGGACGGCAAGCTCGATCGCTTCGTCGATCGCCGCGACGTCAAGAAGACGCTGCCGCTTCATCGCTGTAAACGGCGAGCCGTACTACCTGGGCGTGTTCCTCGTCGGCGCCTACCAGGAGATCCTGGGCGACCTGCACAACCTGTTCGGCGACACCCACGCCGTCCACGTCAGCCTCGACGACGACGGCAGCGCCAGACTCGACGCGCTGATCAAGGGAGACACCGTTCGCGAGGTGCTCGACTACGTCGAGTTCGATGCCGAAATGCTGCTCGGGAAGCTTCGAACCGACGTCGAGACCGCGGTGCGCGAAGGACGCGTCGACTACGAGGGCGCCGGCAGGCTTCTTCGCTTCTACGAAGACGGCCTGCACGGATATACCTACCTGGAAGGCTAGTTAACTCCCAATTTCCAATTTCCAACTTCCAACTCACAACTCCCAAAGAGCTGGATTCTTGGGCGTTGGGAATTGGAAGTTGGGAATTGACGCTTTACTTCATCGAGGCAGTCAGGTCGTAGGCCGAGACGGTGTTCGCGTTGAGGAACGGCACGACTGCGATTCGCTTCGGCCCGATGTAGCCGAAGTCGGCTCCGCCACCTGAGAACTTCGCCAGCACCTGCGTCTGACCAGATGCGGACACATGCAGAAGTCGCGCACCGATCACGTCTGTGATCAGCAAGCCGCCGCGACCGTCAGGTTCGATCCCGTCGATCCCGCCGACGGGGTCCGTCGTGAGTTGTGTGCGCTGCTTGGTCGTGAGATCGAAGGCGTAGAGGTGCCCGCTCGGTGGCGGTCCTGCGCCGCGACCCGGCCCTCGTCCTCGAGCGCCGGCGACACCGATCGTTCCGAGAACCAGGCGCGTCCCATCAACGAGCAGTCCATTCGGGACATCAACCTGATCGGCGCCGTCCACGAAGACCGATGACTTGCCATCCTTGACTGCGTAGATACGCGCCAGGTTCGAGTCCGATGCGTAGACGGTTCCGTCCTGCGCCGTCGCCAGATCGTTGAGGAACAGAGCGCCTTCGACCTTGACGTGCGCGGTAATGCGCGCGGTCGCGATGTCGATCGACACGACCTCGTCGATGTCGGTCACCCAGAGCGTGCCGCCCAGGCTTCGAATGCCCTTGGGCGCGTTGAGTCCGGTCACCCATTTCGCACTGACGATCTTGCCGTCGGGCGACAAGCGCGAGATGTAGCCGTTCCCATCCTTCTCGAGGATCTGGCCGTTGATCGACGACACGAAGATCGAGTTCGAGCCCGCGTGGTAGTAGGCGCTTTCGGGTGACGCGAAGTCGCCGGTGAGCGTCCACAGCGGCTGAAGCGTCGGGCCTTCGGCCTGCGCGAGCAGCATCGGCGCGCAAAGCACACCAATACCGAGACTCCGAATCAGGGTCCGAATCATGAAGGAATCTTAGTCTGAAGGGCTACGACGCGCGGCGACGTTGATCGAAGAAGCGACGGCAGGCTCGCTGGAATCGCTCGTTGAGCGGACCGGCGACCTGCGGCGGCACGGGTCCGAGGCGCATCCACTGGGCCTGGGCCGATCGCACTTCCTGCTCGACCGCCCGCCAGCGTGCGTCTTCGGCTTCGAGCGCACGTGATCCGCCCGCCATGGTGTTGGCAGCCAGCCGCTCGCGCAACTGTTGCGCAAGGCGCTCGGTCGGCGACAGGTTCGCCGGCCGGGTCGGCTGCGACTCGACGAGCTCTTCGACTTTGGCCAGCAGCTTCTCCATCCGCTTGCGCGTCGCTTCTGGATCGAGGTCGGTGCCCGCGAACGCTTCCGGCCATGCGGCCACGAGTCGCGCGACTGCCTGGTGATACCGCGCAGCGAGATCCTGCTGCACCGGGCGAGGCAGTTCTGGCGCCTGCTGCCATTTCGCACGCGCCTGATGGACTGTGTCGTACAGGTTGTCCGGCGCAGAGACCGGCTCAGACGACTCCTGCGGAACCAGCGCTTCGAGATCGCGAATCACCGTTTCGCGAACCGCGGCCTTCTCCTGCAGTTCAACCTGATCGCGATGCTTGTAGCGATCGAAGAACCGATCGCATGCCGCACGGAATCGCTGCCAGATCGCCTCTGACTTCGACTTCCGAACAGGGCCGATCTTCTTCCACTCGGCCTGCAACTGCTTCAGCTTCGCCGCCGACTGATCCCACTCGGTGGACTCGGCCAGTTCCTCGGCGGCAACGCAGAGCGCTTCCTTGCGCGCAAGGTTGCCTGCCCACTCTTCCTTGCGATGCTTGAGATCTTCCTGACGTCTGGTGAAGAACTGATCGCAGGCCCGGCGGAATCGCTCCCAGATCGCCTTTTCGTGGCCGCGAGCCACCGGTCCGATCGTCTTCCACTCCGCCTGCAGCCCCTGGATCTCGGCGGCCGTCTTCACCCAGTCGGTGGAACCCGCCAATGCTTCGGCGCGCTCGCACAGCGCCTGCTTGCGAACGAGGTTGCCTGCGCGCTCTTCGTTCTGCGCCGCAAAGAACGCGGACGTTCGCGCGTAGACGTCGTCCTGCGCCGTCTTGAAACGCCGCCACATCGCCTCGCCCTGCGCTCGTGGCGCCAGCGCAACCTGCTTCCATCGCGCCTGAAGCTCACGCATCCGCCGACCGGCGGCCTCGAGATTCGCCTCGGTCTTGAGCGTCTCCATTTCGCGACAGATCTCTTCCTGCACCTGCAGGTTCGCCCAACGCTGCCACTCGTCGGCGTCGCGCAGCTCCTGGATGCGCGGCGCCAGCTTCGCGCGCGCTTCCTCGAGTCGTGTCTGGATTTCCTGGCGATCGCGCTTGGTCGGAAGCGGCGCCCGATCTTCGAGGGTGGTCCGAATCTCCCGGAGCGCGCGGTCCCCCGCCTTCAGCGTCAGCGGTTCGGCGGCGGCGAGCGCCTCGACCTGCCGGCAGAACTGCTGCAGCCGGCGAAGATTCTCCTGCTCGAGTTTGGCTCGTGCCTGCTGATACTCGTTCTCCTTCTGCTCGAGAACCGCCACAGCGCGCTCGAGGCGCTCGGCGGCCACCAGATTGGCCGATGCATGCTCGCGCAGCACGTCTGCATCGCGCCGCAATCCACGCCATCGAGTCACCACATCGTCCACCGGCTGCTCGGACGCAGCGAGCTGTTCGAGCTCGGTGGCGAGCGAGTCGAGTCGGCCCACTGCGGCTTCGGCGAGAAGCCGTCGGCGCTCGCGATCCTCGAACGCGCGGGAGGCGTCCTGGAATCGCCGCGTCAGGGATGCGGCGTACTCGGACGGCATCGGCGGCAGGCCGTCCCATTGCACCCTGAGTTCCGCAATGCGATCGACAGCGGTCGGTCCCGACAGTTGCTCTATCTCCGTGACAATCGCCAGACGATCTGCCTGCTCACGTTCGAGCGCCTGCTGCCGGTCGCGTTCTGCAGCAGCTTCACGCCTCCGCTCCGCGATAGCCTCTCGAACGGCATCGCTGGCTGATTCGAACTGCCGAACCGCCGCTTCGTCGATCTCGACGTCGGCCTGGAACTCGGCCCACGCCAGACGCACGGCGGCAAGCGAGGAAGACGCCTCTTCCGGATCCTGAATGGCAACCAGCGTCTCGGCTTGACGTATGAGGTCGAGCGCCTTCGCACGCTCGGTCGCGCTCACGCGCACCGCGGTTTCGTGCTGCAGCTGCGCCACTTCCTCCGCTCCGCGAAGCTTCGTTCGCGCGCGCCGTGCGGCAACCTTGTTTCGCCCGCGCTGGGCGATCGCCGACAGCGCTGCTGGATCCTGAATACGGTCGAGCGCCGAAACTGCGGAATCTGTGTGCTCCGCTTTCAACGCGACGTTGAGAATCTCGTCGGGATCGGTCAGCCGGGCGAGCGCACGCAGGCGCGTGGATGCGTCCTGAGCATGACGACTCACGGACCCGAGCGACTTCGAATCGTCGATCAGGTCGACCACCGCACCGCGCACGAGGGGGCTGGAGTTCTCGCGGGCGACGACCACCACCTCTTTCAAGCGGCCGAGCATCGTCAGCTGCCGCACGACGTCGGAGGCAAGATCAGGCTCCGTCGTCTCGGCGGCCAGGCCGGCTAATCCGCGGATTGCCTCGCTGCGAACGTCCTCGTCCGGATCGGTCCGGGCGATTTCTCCAAGGACGTCGACCTCGGAGATGCGGCCAACGGCGGCCCGCCTGACACGTGAATCAGCATCCTCGCGGGCGAGCGCGAGCAGCGCGTCCGCCTCCGCAGGACCCAACTCATATACGGCGGCGGACCGGACGCCGGGATCGGCGTGTTTCCAGCGAGGTTGCGGACGGAGTTTCTCGAGAATACCCATCTCTTCGTGGTTGCTTGCAAGACCCAGGCAAGATCTGAAGTGTACACCCGCAATGTGACTATGACGTCGTATGTCGATGGCCGATCGGGCCTCGAACCCTTGGAAATGCCGTATTTGGGGCGAGCGCCCACGGCCGAGGCCGATTGAAATCGACGCGTGATTTCCGAGCTGAATCTGCCTTTTTGGATCCAGAAAGTTGGGGGATTGGAACGCCGTTTTGGTGACGGGATCCAAGAAGAAGAAGAATGGCAGTCGAGAAGGCGAAGAGGGGAAGGAGGATCGCCTCCTTCCCCGCCTTCACTTCGGGACTCCCTACTTCACGAAGAGCATCTCTCGATAGGTCGGCAGCGGCCAGGTCTCGTGCGGCGTCAGCACCTCGATCTCGTCACCAATCTCGCGCAGCTTGCTCATGGCGGGGACGATCTTGTCCCGCATGTACTTCGCGTGCTTCTCGGCCGAACCGCCGCTGTGCTCGAGCGCCTTGGTCAACACGTCGGTTTGTGCCTTGAACTTGTCGACCAGCTTCGTATAGGTCCCCAGCAGCTTCTTGCCCTGGGCGCTGCGACCACCACCCGCGCGGACGGCCGCCACGCTCTGCCCAACCTGCTTCTGATACTCGAGCGCCGCCGGGAAGATGTAGCGATTGGCCATGAGCACCATCAACTGTCCTTCGACGTTGATGGTCTTGTTGTAGTTCTCGAGGAAGATCTCGTATCGCGCGTGGACTTCGCGCTCGTTGAGAATCCTGTATTTCTCGAGCAGCTTGATCGCGTCCTTGGTCACGAGCTGCGGCAGCGCGTCCACCGTGTTCTTCAGGTTCAGCAGCTTGCGCTTGCCCGCTTCCTTCTCCCACTCGGCTGAGTAGTTGTTGCCGTTGAAGACAATCCGCTTGTGCTCCTTGACGATCTTCGTCAGGAGCTTGCCCACGGCCTTGCTCAGCTCCTCGCCCTTGGTGGTCGCGGCTTCGAGCTCCGTGGCCACCGAATCGAGGGCATCGGCCATGGCTGCATTCAGCACCATGTTTGGAAACGCGATGCTCTGACCCGAAGAAACGGCGCGGAATTCGAACTTATTGCCGGTGAACGCGAACGGGCTGGTGCGGTTACGGTCGCCAGCGTCGCGCGGCAGCTTCGGCAATACGCTCACGCCGATGTCGAGTGTGCCTCCCTGCTTCGTCGACTTCGCGGCACCTTTTTCGAGCTGCTCGAAGATATCCGTGAGCATGTCGCCAAGGAACACGGACAAGATCGCCGGCGGCGCTTCATTCGCGCCAAGGCGGTGATCGTTCCCCGCGCTCGCGATGCTCGCGCGCAGGAGACCCTGCCACCGATCGACCGCGCGCAGGACAGCCGCGCAGAAGACCAGGAACTGCATGTTGTCGTGCGGCGTGTCGCCCGGACCAAGCAGGTTGTTGCCGAACTCGTCGGACAGCGACCAGTTATTGTGCTTGCCCGATCCATTCACGCCGGCAAACGGCTTCTCGTGAAGCAGACAGGCCAGGCCGTACTTCGGCGCGATCTTCTTCAGCATCTCCATCGTCATCATCTGATGATCGACGGCGACGTTGGCCTGCTCGAAGACCGGGGCGATCTGTACTGGCTCGGGGCAACCTCGTTGTGCCGTGTCTTCACCGGGACGCCGACCTTGAATAGCTCCATCTCGGTTTCGGCCATGCACGCGAGCACCCGCTCAGGGATGGCGCCGAAGTACTGGTCTTCCATCTCCTGGCCCTTCGGCGGCTTGGCGCCGAACAGCGTGCGGCCTGCGTTGATCAGATCGGGGCGCGCGAAATAGAAACTCCGATCGATGAGGAAGTATTCCTGCTCGGGCCCGCACGTCGCATACACGCGCTCGGCAGTCGATCCGAACAGCTTCAGCACGCGCACCGCCTGCTTCGACACGGCTTCCATCGAGCGCAACAGCGGCGTCTTCTTGTCGAGCGCTTCTCCCGTCCAGCTCACGAACGCAGTCGGAATCACCAACGTGACGCTGTTGCCGCCGTTGAACAGCAACCAGGGCGGGCTCGTCGGATCCCATGCCGTGTAGCCACGCGCTTCGAAGGTGGATCGCATTCCACCTGACGGGAAGCTCGATGCGTCCGGCTCGCCCTTGATCAGTTCCTTGCCTCGGAACTCCGCGATCGCCGTCCCGTCGGCATTCGGCGACAGAAACGAGTCGTGCTTCTCCGCGGTGATCCCGGTCATCGGCTGGAACCAGTGCGTGTAGTGCGTGGCTCCGTGTTCCACCGCCCAGTCCTTCAGCGCCGTCGCCACGGCATCCGCTGTCGAAAGATCGAGTGGCTCACCTCGCGTGATCGTTGCGCGCAACGCACGGTAGACCGGCTTCGGCAAACGATCCTGCTGCGCCTTGTCGTTGAACGCGAGAGTGCCGAAGAGGTCGGCGGCCTTCGCGGGCGAGGACGACGCGCGACCCTCGCTCATGGACCACTCACGGATGCTTTTGACGGCTTCAGAAAGAGCTGCGGATCCCATTGTTGCGGCCTGTCCTTTCTCGTGTGCTGGTGCGGATGCGTGTGAAGGGTGACGCCGCTTGGAACGCAGCGGCGTGGGACAAATTATGCACAAACGGACGAACACTTTGCAATCCTGCAGCATGCATCTGAGTCATGCGAGCGAGATTTCTGCAAGATGACGGACGATTCGTGCGACATTAACAAAACTTCAGAACCACTCTGCAGCGAGGAGGGCACCGATCGAGCGGATCGACGAGCGTTCCGTGCGCGACCGTCACAGACTTTTCAGGCCGGCTCAAAAACGAAAAATAGCCGGCTTGACCAATTCATATCTATATATGTAGATTTAGAGATATCTTCTATGCGCTCCGCGGCCGTTTTCAAGCTCCTGGCCGACCCCACCCGCCTGCGGCTGCTGCGAGTGCTGTCACACGATCGTTTCAACGTCAGTGAGCTGACGTCGATTCTGGGTGTTGCCCAATCGGGCGTCTCGCGACATCTCGGGCTGCTCAAGGAGGCCAACCTCGTTGCGGAAGAGCGCGCGTCGGGATTCGTCTTCTACCGCTTGCCGGATGCGTCCGGAACGGAGCCTCGACTCCCGCTGTGGTCACTGCTCACGGAACAGTTCGCCGCATCGACGACGGATCGAGCGGTGCGAGAAGACGACGCCAGGTTGCAGGAGGTCCTGCGAAACCGGCAAGAACAGTTCTACCCGCACGGTGATGCCCGGCAACTGCTCCCTGGCCGCAGTTGGGCGGCATGGGCGCGGACGCTCGGAGAACTGTTGCCGCCGCTGGATGTCGTCGACATCGGCTGCGGTGATGGGTATCTCGCAGTAGAGGCGGCGCGATGGGCCCGGCGTGTCACCGGTGTCGATCGGTCTGACGATGTGCTGGAGCATGCGAAGGCGTTGGCGGCAAAGCGCCAGGTCACGAACGTCGAGTGGCGGAAAGGTGATCTCTCGCGACTGCCGCTACGAGATGCTTCGCACGACGTCGCGCTGCTGTCCCAGGCGCTGCACCATGCGAGCGATCCAGAACGCGCCATCGCCGAAGCCGTTCGCGTGCTGCGGCCCTCAGGGCGCGTGCTCCTGATGGATCTGAAAGCGCACGATCAGGGCTGGGTCCGGTCCAGGTTTGGCGATCGCCACCTCGGGTTCACCATTGACCAATTGCGCGAATTTCTCGAGGGCGCAGGTCTCGTGCACGTCCGCGTATCGACCGGTGCATCCCGTCGAGGCGATCCATTTACGGTCCTCGTGGCGAGCGGCACCAAGCCGGCCCATCCGGCGCGGGTATCTCAACCCGCGCGCGTCCGCACGGTTCGCTCCTAACACTATGTCTCCCCTCCTCCGCTCTCTCGACCGCGCGCTGGCCGCACGCATCCTGATGCTCGACGGCGCCATGGGCACGATGGTCCAGCAGTACAAGTTGGACGAGGCCGCGGTTCGCGGGACGCGCTTCCGCGATCACTCGCACCTGCTCAAGAACAACATCGACCTGCTGGTCCTGACACGCCCCGATCTGATCGCGTCCATCCATCACGCCTACCTGGACGCCGGCGCGGACATCATTGAGACCAACACCTTCGGGAGCACGTCGATTGCGCAGTCGGACTTCGGCCTCGAGTCGATCGTCTACGAACTGAACGTGGAGGCCGCCGCCCTGGCTCGCACAGCCGCTGACGAGTGGACGGCGAAGACGCCCGCATGTCCGCGCTACGTCGCCGGAGCGATCGGCCCGACTAATCGGACGCTCTCGATCTCGCCGGACGTCAACAACCCTGCGTTCAGAGCAACGACATTCGCGCAGGTTCGACAGTCGTATCGCGAGCAGGTGCGCGGGCTGCTGGATGGCGGCGTCGATCTGCTTCTGCTCGAGACCGTCTTCGACACGTTGAACGCCAAGGCGGCGATCGCCGGGATTCACGACGAGTTCGACGCGCGCGGCACGGATGTTCCACTGATGATCTCGGCGACCATCGCCGATCGCAGTGGACGAACGCTCTCCGGTCAGATGCTCGACGCGTTCTACGTCTCCATCCAACATGCGCGGCCGTTCAGCGTCGGCTTGAACTGCGCCTTCGGTGCACAGCAGATGCGTCCGTACATGGCGGAACTGGCTCGTTTCGCCGGCGAATACGTCACCTGCTATCCGAACGCGGGGCTGCCCAATGCCTTCGGCGAGTACGACGAGCTGCCCGAACAGACCGCAGCCCTCCTCCGCGACTTCGCGGACGCCGGCTTCGTGGACATCCTGGGAGGCTGCTGCGGAACGACACCGGCGCACATCCGGGCGATCCGTGAGGCCATCGATGGGGTGACGCCTCGGCGTGCGCGCCAACTCGAGCCCGCCGACGCGGGAGCCGACACCGATCACCACACACACTTCTCCGGGCTGGAAACGCTGACCGTGCGTCCAGACTCGACGCTGATCGTGGTCGGCGAGCGGACCAACGTCACTGGATCGAAGCGTTTCGCCAGCATGATCTCGAACCAGCAGTACGTCGATGCCGCAGCGATTGCCCTCGAACAGGTGCGCGGCGGCGCGAACATCCTCGACATCAACATGGACGAAGGGATGCTCGACTCGGAGGCGGCGATGACGACGTTCCTGAACGTCGTTGCGGCGGAGCCCGAGATCGCGCGCCTGCCGTTCATGATCGACAGCTCGAAGTGGTCGGTGCTCGAGGCCGGCCTCCAGTGCGTACAGGGCAAGGCGATCGTCAATTCGGTCAGCCTGAAGGAGGGCGAAGAGGACTTTCTTCGCAAGGCACGAATCGTCCGGCGATATGGCGCGGCGCTCGTCGTCATGGCGTTCGACGAGCGCGGCCAGGCCGACACCGCTGGTCGCAAGATTGAAATCTGCGAGCGCGCCTATCGCCTGCTGACCGATCGACTCGGCTTCGACCCGTCCGACATCGTGTTCGATCTCAACATCCTGGCGATCGCCACCGGTCTCGAAGAGCACAACTATTACGCGCTCGACTTTCTCGAAGCGGCGAAGATCCTGAAGGTCACTTGTCCTGGCGTCAACATCTGCGGAGGCATCAGCAATCTGTCGTTCGCGTTCCGTGGCAACACGGCGGTCCGCGAAGCGATGCACTCGGCGTTTCTCTTTCACGCCACCAAGTCGGGCCTCGACATGGCGATCATCAACGCCGCGCAGCTGACGGTGTACGAGACTATTCCGGCCGACCTGCTCGAACACGTCGAAGACGTCATCTTCAACCGCCGCGCCGACGCGACCGACAGGCTGGTCAAGTTCGCTGCCACTGTGTCCGGGAAGACAACCAACCAGGGTGCCGACCTCGCATGGCGCGAGCTCGGTATCGAGAAGCGGCTCGAGCACGCCCTCGTCCACGGCATCGTGGAGTTCATCGATCAGGACGTTGAGGAGGCGCGTCGCGCGCTTCCCCGGCCGCTCGATGTGATCGAAGGGCCGCTGATGAGCGGCATGCGCGTCGTCGGCGATCTATTCGGGTCGGGACAGATGTTCCTGCCGCAGGTCGTCAAGAGCGCGCGCGTCATGAAGAAGGCGGTCGCCTGCCTGCTCCCCTATTTCGAAGAGGAGGAGGCAAGGGCAAAGATCGATGGTCAAAAGGCAAAGGCGAAGCCAAAGATCGTGCTCGCGACTGTCAAGGGAGACGTCCACGACATCGGCAAGAACATCGTCGGCGTGGTGCTGGGGTGCAACAACTACGAGGTGGTAGACCTCGGCGTCATGGTTCCCGCCGACAGGATTCTTCAGGCTGCCGTGGACGAGCACGCCGATATGGTCGGCCTGAGCGGCCTGATCACGCCGTCGCTCGACGAGATGGTCTTCGTCGCGCGCGAGATGGAACGGCGCTCCATGAATCTGCCGCTGCTCATCGGCGGTGCCACAACCAGCCGCCAGCACACGGCCGTGAAGATCGCTCAGGAGTACAACGGCCATCCCGTCGTGCACGTGGTCGACGCGTCGAAGGCTGTGGACATCGTCTCGCGCCTGCTCGATCCCGCACAGCGCGCGTCGCTCGATGCGAGCAATCGCGACGATCAGGATCGCCTTCGCACGCAGTATGCCGCTCTGAAACGACGACCGATGGTTCCGTGGGGAGAGTCGTCACGAAAACGACTAAAGCTCGATTGGACCCCCTCGGCGATTGCGGTGCCTTCATTTACCGGCGCGAAGACGCTCGACGTTGACCTCGCCGAGATCGTTCCCTACATCGACTGGACGTTCTTTTTTGCCGCGTGGGAGCTCAAAGGACGCTTTCCTGCGATTCTCCAGCACCCGCAGTACGGTCACGCCGCGCGCGAGCTTTACGACAACGCCCGCACGGTTCTCGATCGCATCGTCAGGGAACGATCGATCCAGGCGCGCGCTGTTTACGGATTCTGGCCGGCGAACGCAGATGGCGATGACATCGTAGTCCGGGCCCCGGGCCCCGGGCCCCGGGACCCGGGTCGAGAACTCACTCGCTTTCCGATGCTGAGACAGCAGGAGCAGATGGCCGATGGCACGCCCCATCTCTCGCTGAGCGACTTCATCGCGCCGATTGAATCGGGATATACCGACTATCTCGGAGCGTTCGCTGTCACCGCCGGCCTCGGTGCCGACGACCTGGCTCGCACCTTCGAGCAGCAGCACGACGACTACCACGCCATCATGGTGAAAGCGCTTGCCGATCGCTGTGCGGAGGCGTGCGCCGAATGGCTGCACGCGCGGGCGCGACGAGACTGGGGTTATGGCGCCGACGAACAGCTCACGCAGGTGGACTTGCAGACGGAGCGGTATCGCGGCATTCGTCCGGCGTTTGGCTATCCCGCCTGCCCCGATCACAGCGAAAAGCAGCGTCTCTTCGATCTTCTAGGAGCTGAGCGCATCGGAATCGCCCTGACCGAGAGCTTCGCCATGACGCCCGCGGCTTCGGTGAGCGGGCTGTACTTCGCCAACGCGGCATCACGGTATTTCACCGTCGGACGGCTGGGCCGGGATCAGGTGGAGGACTACGCAAGACGAAAAGTCGCCAGCCTCGCCGAAACCGAACGGTGGCTTCTGCCCAACTTGGGATATGAACCATAATTGAGGTGTGAGTTCCCGCCGTTGATGGAGTATCTGATCAAGCAGTACCCGCTCGAGACCGGTGCCCTCGAGATCCAGTACATCGAAGAATATTTCGGCGAATTTCCGCGCAAGAAGACGGCGGCGGAAATCGTCTCGCGCCTGAACGACCGCGAGTTCCTCATCCTGATGGCCGAGGCTCCGTTGCGCGACGACCCCGGGACCATCGTTCCGGTTGCCTTCAAGATCGTCCACGAAATCCGGAAGAATGAAAGCGAGCCGAAGCTGGTCGATCTCGTGTCACGCCTGAACAGCAGCGTGGTCTTCGAAGATCGCAAGGTGCTCTACAGCTGGGTGGGAGGCACTCGCCGCGACTGGCGAGGCCAGGGGCACTTCCGCGCGCTCACCGAGGAATCGGAAGTGTGGGCGCACGCCTCCGGCTTTCACGAGGTCGTCGTCAAGACGAAGAACCGCTACTACGACATGCGCGGCACGCTCGATCAACTCGAGTTCAACGTGATCAAGTACGAGATACACCCGTCGGACAATCGCGAGTCGAAGGTGTATCTCAGTAAGCGCCTGACGTCAGACGTGCTGCGTTCGCACACGAGCAGCCGGCGGGTCGTCGTCGCCGACTAGCCGCGCGGAGCGCGGCAAGAGATACAGTCAAGCGTAGCGAGGCAAAGCCTCGCTACGTCTTCAATCGATCCATCAGCCGGCGTAAGGCGCGCGTCACAGCCATGCGAGCGCCGTCGACCGTCCGCATATTGAAGCGCTGGGCGATCTCGCCGAGATTCCACTGCGCCTCGATGCGTGCAACGATCATCTCACGATCGCGTGGGCTCAACTGCACGAGCACGGCGCGATACCGATCGTAGGCCTCGGCTCGAACGGCTTCCTCGAGCGGCGATGGTATCTCGGACGCCAGATCTTCAGGCAGATCCACTGGTGTCGGATGCCGGCCGATTCGTCGCACCTCGTCGCGGATCCGGTTGATGACCGACTGACGAAGGTACGCCTGCATGGCGCCGACATGCCGGGGCTCGAACGTGTCGAGTCTCCTGAGCACGTGCAGCACGGTTTCCTGCACCAGGTCTCCCGTATCCAGGATCCCCTGGCTGCCGCAGGCAGGCGCCCGTGCGCAAATCTTCGGAGGCTTGGGATCGACCGTTGAAGCAGAGCCTCGACCGCGAGGCGGTCGCCTTCACGGGCCCTGACGACCAACTCGATGGTTGGCTCGTCGCTCAGCAGACTGGCTTCATCATCGGTCGGACGCTCGGACGGGTTCGATGTCTTATTGGACGCGTCGCTCACGGTGTGATTGGCAGCCATCATAGCGGGAAAACCCTCCACATTCCCTAACGGGTTTGCAACGAGGATCGAACGTACGTGTATCCTTCCTTACGTCGATGCTCGGGCACACAATCAGTCACTACCGCATCACCGGCAAGCTGGGCACTGGCGGCATGGGCATCGTGTATGAAGCTGAAGATGTCCGTTTACCGCGGAAAGTCGCCCTCAAGTTTCTGCCCGAGGCATCCGCCGACGACCCGGATGCCGAACGTCGCTTCCAGCGCGAAGCCGACACGATCGCGCAGCTGAATCACCCGAATATCTGCACGATTTACGAGATCGACCACGCCGACGGGCGCGCCTTCATCGCGATGGAGTGCGTCGAGGGAATCAACCTCAAGACCTACATGGCGCGCAATCAGCTCTCCACGGGGGCAGATCGTGGAGATCGCGCTGCAGATTGCCGCGGCCCTCGGCTCGGCGCATGCCAAGGGCATCGTCCATCGCGACATCAAGCCAGGCAACATCGTTGTAACTTCGGAAGGCCAGGTCAAAGTCCTCGACTTCGGCCTCGCACGCCGCTTCAAGACGGCCGATACGGAGGAACTCGGTCTCGAAGGATCGACTATTCCCGGACGTCCGATGGGAACCGCCAACTACATGGCGCCCGAACGGATCCTGCAGCTGCCGCTGGATCCCCGCAGCGACCTCTTCTCGCTCGGCGTGGTCATCTTCGAGATGGCGACGGGGAGACTGCCCTTCGCAGGCGCCTCCCCATCAGAGACCGTGGCCAACGTGCTGGACAAGGAACCGGTGCCGCTCACGAGCCTTGCGCCTCAGCACGCGAAAGGCCTCGAGGACGTGGTTCGACGCCTGCTCTCGAAGAAAGCCGGCGATCGGTATCCGACGGCAAACGAACTGACGATTGCGCTGCTCGGAATCGGAGCGCCAAACGCTGGGGGGCTCGGTGCGCGCCTCAGAAGATTGTTCCTGGGCTCCTGATCAGCCTTTCGCCCTCCTGGTCTTCGACTTCGCGGTCTTTGCCGCGGTGGCGGCAGCTGGCATACTCTGGAACCGTGTCGCCCCACGCGACGCGAACCTTGGTGTTTCTGGTGGGCGCAAAGATCGGGGGGTGACCCGTGACTTCCACCACGAACGTTCCGTTCGGCCCCTTCGGATGCTTGTCCTTGCCGCGGGCGCCGTGCTGGTTTCCGCTACCCGAGTCGCCGTCTGAATGAGTGATCTTCCACGTCACACTGCTGCCGCCGTCGAACTCGCCACTGCCCATAGCACGCCTCCATATTCTCGCCCGACCTCGGGCGGATTCACTGTCGATGCCTGACACATGCACTAACGAAGGCTGATCCGTTCCCGATCAGCATTTCTATCCTGTGATGCGTTTGAGATCGCGACGCGCGAGGAGTCCCTGTCTGTCGCGTTCCGACAGCTTCGCAGCGGCCTCTTCGACAAGCGTCTTCGCGCGCTGCGTCTCGGTGTTCGCCTCGTTGGTGATCCCGCCCAACGCCATACCGCGCCAGTAATGCGACTGTGCCAGCAACTCGCCGCGCACCGTATTTGGCTTGATCTCATTCAACACACGGAGTGCATTGCTCGCGCTCTTCTCACGAAGAAGCAGTTGCGCCAGAAAGATGCGGCAGCGCACCTCGATCGCGACCTGCCGCATCTTCACAGCCTGTTCGAGGCTCGACTCGATCGCCGCCCGCCCTGAAGCAATCCGGCCGCGAAGAGCGTCGATCAACCCCACGTAAGCCCTGGCTTCTACGCTCGCGGGATCAGGAAGATCGTCGGTCCACATCGCGGCCGCGCGCGCGAAGTGCGCTCGTGCCTCTGGCAATCGATCGGACTCGTATTCGAGTTCACCGAGCGTCGTGTAGAGAACCGGCCTGTACTCGGTCTCCTTGCGCTTTGCCACATCGTCGTCCGCTTTTCGAAGCAAAGCCTGAGCGGCGGCGAAGTCGCCGAGACGCAGACGCGTGCGAGCCAGGCGAATCCACGCGTGGAGGCTCTGTTGGTCCAAGCCGTCACCGATCGGTTCAAGGAGCATGACCGCCGTGCCGTAGTCGCCTTGGTCAAAGTACGACCGCGCGAGATCGATATTCAGTGCAACGATGTCCTCCTTGAGATCACGCTCACCGGCAATCGCAAGCGCCTTGCGCAGTTCCTGTTCCGCTTCTGCGTAGCGAGCGACATATCGGTAGTACGCCCCCATCGCCTGCCGGCTGAACACTTGATAGTTCCGATCGCCCTGATCGACAAAGACCGCCAGAGCGTTCTCAACCTCGCGAAAAGCCCCGTCGGGATCACTGCCAAAGTCGATTCGAAGCTGCGCGCGGTTGATCTGCACTCGCGCAGCGCGCAGTTGATTGCCTACCGCCTCGTGCGCAAGTCGGAGCTCAGTCGATAAAACTCCATCGCTTGTTGACGATGGCCCAGGCGGGCGTGGGTGACGCCCAGGTTGGCCAGAACAATTGGCTCGAGTTCGCGGTTGCCCGACTCCTTCGCGGCGGTCGCCGCCTTCTCCCAGAACGCGGCGCCTTCTGCGAGATTCCCCTGCTCCGCACGGCCGAGCGCGACGTAGTGGTAGGCCCATGACCTCGAATAGTTCAACTGGAGTTCTTCCACGATGGCGAGCGCGCTATCCGCGACACGACGCGCCTCCTGCCGGTCTGCGGGTGTTCCTCCGCGGAGCGCATCGGTCAGGCAGAAGAGCGCCTGCGCTTCCCCGTCTCGACTCCCAAGGGCGAGGTAACTCATGGCCGCCTCCCTTGCTTGGTTCCGAGCATTGGCAGAATCGTTCAAGCGGTTGTAGAGACGACAGAGATCAACGTGCGGTCGCAGGAGGCGGTTGTCGAGCTCGAGCGCGCGGCGAAAGCTCACGACTGCCGCCTCTGTTTGCGATCGCCGATCCTGAAATCCGCCAAGCTCAATCAGCCCGGTCGCGTCGTCCGGATAAGCGGCGATCCACTCGCGGTATGTTCGTTCCGCTGCCTGATAGTCCCGTCGTGCCTCGGAGACCACGGCGTTTACGAACATGCGGTCGGCGTCCGGTGTCGCGTTCGACAGGAGCGCAACCGCCGCGTCCGCGGCCTCGGCCGCTTGTTCAGGCTTGCGCAGGAGCAACTCGACTCGGCTCAACCACGCAATCGGCATCGGACTGCGCGCGTCCTGTTTCCGGGCCCGCAGGAACGCACTCTCAGCAACCGAGTACTCGAGCTGACCGAGAGCACTGAGCCCCTCCTCGAAGGCCTTGACGGCGTCCAGCGAACGCAGTCGTGCAGACGCGCTGCGCACGGTATACGACTTCCCTGGGCCGTTGGTCCTGAAGTGCTCCTGAACGAGCGGCGCAATCTGCCCAATCAGCGTATACGCCGTGTCCCTGGCGATCGACGACGACACCGCATCGGTCTCAACGACCGCTGCCGTCGTTGACGTTGACGCATCCTGAATCTCGGCGCGCGCACGCCATCGCCCCCCCTCGTAGGTGAGCACAGGAAGCACGACGAATCGAGGTCCGCCATACGTCGTCACGGCCTGGACCGCATCGCGGCTCGCGACATCCGTGCCGCTCGCAATGAATTGACGAACGATCTGTAGCAGACGCGGATACGACAACACACGAATGTTTGGCGACTCTGACAAGTCCGTGATGAGTGCCAGCGTCAACGCGAGTCGATACGGATCCAGCTCCGCGTACCCGGTTTGATTGACGACCGGGGCGATGGCGACGGGAATTCGCTGGACCGCAGCAAGTGACCGGTACGCGAGTCCACCAACAACCGCGAGGACGACGACCGCAGCTGCCGCTGCCCAGACTTTCCGGCGGCGCCGCCTTCCATCCGCAGGCACTGGTGGCTTCGGCACGACCACCGGCTCGGTGCGGAAATCGAGAGGAATCGAATGGCCTCGCACCTGTCGCAGCGCGCGCGACAGCTCGCGGCCGTTCGCAAATCGGATCCCCGGCTCTTTGTGCATCGCTCGGAAGACGAGATGCTCGATCTCCTCGGCAACGTCCGAACGCGATGCGCGAATCGGCGCCGGCGTCTCGTTCCTGACGGCGTAGGCGATCGCCTCGGCGTGCGAACCCTGAAAGGGCACGCGGCCCGTGAGCATTTCGTAGAGGATGACGCCCACTGCCCACACATCTGATCGCGCATCAGCGGCGAGCCCGCGCACCTGTTCCGGCGACATGTACGCCGCCGTCCCAAGCGTCGAGTGCTCCACCGTGAGCTTGAGCGCGTCTGCGAACGTCGCAAGACCGAAGTCGACGATGCGAACGCCGTCTTCCGTCAGCATGACGTTGCCCGGCTTGATATCGCGATGCACGACGTTCTGTGCGTGCGCTTTCGCGAGGCCGTCAGCGATCTGCGTCGCGATGTCGAGCGCTTCGTCGATCGTCAGCGGTCCCGACGCCAGCCGCTGCTTCAGCGTCTGACCCTCGTAGTAGGCCATGACGATGAAGAGTTGGCCGTCGGGGGCGGTCTCGATGTCGTGAATGGTGCAGATGTTCGGATGGCTGGTCGCCGAGGCGGCCTGTGCTTCGCGGACAAAACGCTGTCTGGCCTCGTCGTCGTGACTCCACTGTGGTGGGAGGAACTTCAGTGCGACGGTGCGGCCAAGCCTCGTGTCCCGCGCCTGGTAGACCACGCCCATACCACCGCCACCGACGCGGGCGACGATGACATAGGACCCAATCGTCTGGCCGATCAGGGCATCAACGGGGGGCGTGGACACGGTTTCCCGCCAATCATAAACCGTGGCTCGACGTTCGGCGGGGGCGGCGGCGATTATCGACCGAGGACGATCTTACCGACATGCTCGCTCGACTCCATGAGACGGTGTGCTTCGGCGGCCTTGGCTAGTGGAAGGATGCGATAGATGACCGGTTTGACGGCGCCACGATCGAGCAGCGGCCAGATCTCCGTCCGCAGCGCGGACGCGATCTGCCCTTTCTCCTCGACGGTTCTCGGTCTCAACGTCGAGCCGGTGATGGTCAGGCGTCGGGTCAGGATGCGCCTGAAGTCGACGGGAGCTGTTGACTCGCCGCTCATGAAGCCGATCTGCACCAGACGTCCGTCCGTTGCGAGCGCCTCGAGGTTTCGACCGATGTAGCTTCCGCCGACCATGTCGAGAACGAGGTCCACACCTTTGCCATCGGTCAACTCGAGAACCGCTTTCACGAAATCCGCCGTGCGGTAGTTGATCGCCTGTTTGGCACCGAGGTCCTCACACGCTCGACACTTCTCGTCCGACCCCGCCGTCGCGAGCACCGTGACACCACGCGCCGCGGCAAGTTGAATCGCCGTCGTGCCGATGCCGCTCGATCCGCCGTGAAAGAGCGCGGTCTCCCCGGTGCGCAGCCGCCCGCGATCGAAGACGTTGGTCCAGACGGTGAAGAAGGTTTCCGGGATCGCACCAGCCTCGACCAGATCGATGCTCGGTGAAACAGGAAGACACTGGCGCGCTGGCGCGACACACATCGTCGCGTAGCCACCTCCGGCCACTAGCGCGCACACCCGATCGTCAACCCTCCAATGCTGGACGCCTGAGCCAACGGCGGCGATCGTGCCCGACACTTCGAGGCCAGGGATGTCACTCGCGCCTTTTGGAGGTGGATAGGCACCTTTTCGTTGAAGGACGTCCGGCCGGTTCACGCCAGATCCGGCGACACGAATGAGCACTTCGTCAGGGCCCGGCACCGGATCCGGCCGCTCGACCGGGATCAGGACTTCAGGCCCACCTGGCCGGCTAATCTCAATGCAGATCATCGGGTCAACCCTGATGGAAGCCGCGGAGACGACAAGAGCCGCGTGAAGACATCCCAGCGACGCGCGGCGTCGGCGCCACCATTCGACTGCGACTCGACATAGCGCGCCACCATGTCTTTGCCCACGTTGTAGTTGATCACATAGCTGCGGTATTGGTCCACGAACCGCATCCGCTGCTGCGCTCGCGGCGGGGAATACAGTCCGTATCGCTCGAGCCACTTCGCAGCGGCTGCCGCGTCGATCTGTCCGTTGAGATAGCGGCGTGCGGCCTCGTTGCCCGCGTACGACAATCGATCGACGAGACTCAACACGGCGTAATAATCGTCGACACCCGCTGGGTCGAGACCGGCAGTCGGAAAAATCACCGCACGCTCGAACTGGAGTCTCTCGGCTCTCGGAAACGCGATGTCGATGCCGTAGTTCGCAGAGCCCTCCGCAATGAGCGACTGCGGCGAGCGAAGCGGATACACGGAGAACTCCACCCACTCACGGTCGCGCACGAGCGTCTTCTCGAGCAGCACGTTGTAGACGTGGTGCCCCGGGTAACCCTCGTGACAGGCCAGATCGATCGCACGGTCCGCAAAGATCGGCAGATCGGTGTTGACCTGAATGACGCTGTGGTAGTTCCCCTTGTACCAGTTGTAGCCAGACCAGCTCTTGTTCGTCACGTACTCGACGACAAAGCTTTCCCCGGCCGGCAGTGATAAGTGCGCCAGCGTCCGGCTTCGGCATCCCTCGATCGCGGCTTTGAACGTGGCATCCAGCCGGTCTTTCGGAATCGTGAATTGCGATCGGAACTTGTCGTACCGATCGCTCAGCGCTCCCTGCCCCGGCAACCGCGACTCGAGCATCTTGAGAACCGCGTCGAACTCACTGTCTGCGTGCGTGGGGGCAACCGCGTCGTAGAGTGCCTTCGACTCCTCGTCGAAAGTCAGCGTCTTCCCTCCGAGCAGCGACACGCGGGCGCGCAGCGCTGATAGCTGCTTGGTCAGGTACTCATGCCGGAGTCGCAGGATTTCTTCGGCGGACTGCGCAGGCTTTGCGGCTGCCAGCGCGGCTTCCACCGCAGCCGCGTCGCGATCGATCTCCGCCAGCGGGCGCTTCGCGCCTTCCGCGTCCTTCCGCCATTGCGGAGGTCCGTAGTACGCATCCACGTAGTCCGTGTCGTGCTGGCCGAGTGCCAGCACGAGCTTCACATAGCGCTCGGCAAGGGCATTCATCGAGTCGTTCTCCGCCGCGTGTATCGTGACCATCACGGCCAGGCAGGTGGCCAGCGCATACGCACGCTTCATTGATAGCGCTCCCGGACGTTCGGAATCAGATATTTGTCGAAGGCCGACGTGAAATCGTACACCGGCGCGAAGCCCCAATCACGGCGTGCCGCGCTGTCGTCCACATCTTCTGGCCATGAATCGACGATGCTCTGGCGCTTCTCGTCGGTGCCCCATTGCACCACGGCACCGGGAAATGCGCCGATGACCGCATCGTGAATCTGCTGCGCGGTTGGGCTGAAGGCCGTGAGGTTGTAGGCTGTGCGCGTCAGGCTCTCACGCGGCGCTTTCGCAAGATCGAGCAACGCTGAGATCGCGTCGGGCATCGCCATGAACGGGATGCGCGTATCGGCACGCACGAAGCACGTGTACGGCTCTCGCCGTGCCGCCGAGTGAATCATCTCCGGCGCGTAATCAGACGTCCCACCCGCTGGCATCGTCACCGCCGAGATCAAGCCTGGAAACCTGACGCATCGGAAGTCGACGCGGCCCACCGCGTGCGCCGCCAGTTGCTTGTAGAACCTGGCGTAGTAGCGACCGAGGTGCTCGCAGTACAGCTTGTTGCACCCGTACATCGTCCGCGGCGTGTTCCACTCGTCTTCGCGGATGCGCCCGACCTTTGTCTTCGTCGCCAGATCGGGAAGACCGTAGGCGGCAACTGACGACGGATAGAGGAAGAGCACGGTGCGACCGTGTGACTCACCTTCGCGCTGCGCGAACTCGAGCAGCGTCAGCGTCCCTTCGACGTTGACGTGATGCGCCGTGATCGGCGTGAACTCTGCGCGCGTCGACAGCAGCGCCGCGAGGTGAAAGATCAGATCGACTTCGAATTCGGAAAGCACGCGCTCGAGGAGGGTGCTGTCGGTGATCGAGCCGGTGAACTCGCGCAAGACCAGGCGATGCAGCGCCGGGTCGAGCGGCGCGAGGTCGATCGTGACGATCGGCCGTCCCGTTCCAGACAACCGTGTAATCAGTCCGTGACCGATTTCGCCGCTTGCACCGGTGACCAGGGTGACGGGGGTGCGCATGTGGGAATCATTTTAGTCCCCGGCCCTCAGTCCTCGGTCCCCAGTCCTGTAACTGTGAACCCGTGAACTACCTTCTGTATACCGCCTACTGCCTACCGCCTACTACTCCCGCGCGCTAACGCAGCGCAGAGAGCAGCCGTTCGACTTCCTCGCGCACGCGTGCCAGATCCTCGAGCGCGCGCTCGGCTGCCGCGATAGTGGCCAGCAGATCGTTGCGACTGGGAGTGCTGCCGCGCGCGACCTCGGCGGCGAGGTCGCGTGTCGTGGTGGCGCATGCCTCACCGATTGCCACGGTTTGCGCATGCGCCTGAAGGATTTTGAGAAACTCCTCGCGCTCCTGACGGGTCACCCAGCCACCTTCTAGTTGGGATCTCCATCGAGCAGGTCGCCCAATCCACCGAGGATCGAACCACCCTCGCGCCGGCTGCCACCTGCCGCCGGTGCGGCCTTGTAGATGCGGTCGGCCATTCGGCTGAACGGCAACGACTGCAGCCACACGCGACCAGGACCTGTGAGCGCGGCATAGAACAACCCTTCACCGCCGAACAGTGCCGTCTTGATCTTGCCGACGTACTGGATGTCGTAACTCACCGTCGGTTGAAGCGCGACCAGACAACCCGTGTCCACCCGCAGCGTCTGTCCCGGACCCAGGTCGAGCGGGTGAACCGTGCCGCCCGCGTGCACGAAGCAGAGGCCGTCGCCTTCGAGCTTCTGCATGATGAAACCCTCACCGCCGAACAGGCCGACGCCGATGCGCCTCTGAAACGCGATCCCGATCGACACCCCGCGCGCAGCGCACAGGAACGAGTCCTTCTGGCAAATGAGCTGTCCGCCGAGCTGCTTGAGATCCATCGCAAGGATCTTCCCCGGATATGGCGCCGCAAATGAGACCTGCTGCTTGCCGCCGCCGCCGTTGGTGAAGACCGTCATGAACAGACTCTCACCCGTGATGAGTCGCTTGCCGGCACCGAGCAGCGCGCCCATCACGCCGCCGCCCTTCTGCTGCGCGCCATCACCGAACACCGTCTCCATCGTGATGCCGGGCGTCATGTACATCATCGACCCGGCTTCAGCCACGGCGCTCTCGCCTGGATCCAGTTCGACTTCGACAAACTGCATTTCACTGCCGACGATTCTGAAGTCGATCTCGTGGGCGCGGCGTCCCGGCACAATCGGCGGAGGGGCGGCAGGGCGGGCCGCCCCGGACGCGCCGGCCAGGTAGCTTGCCAGCTGCGGCACGTCCTTGAGCGGCGTCCAGTTCGTCAGGCCGGGCCCGAAGATCAGCGTGTTCCCATCAATGGTGCCGTTCCGCAGATTCGTCACGACGTCGTCTCGTGACACAGGTCCCACCTGGTGGCCGCCGATGGCCATGAACCACTGGTCGTCTGACATCGCTCTCTGTCTCCGTTCCGTCTACGGTCCCCGGTCTTCAGTCTCCGGTCCTGTTCTCGCAACAGCACCGTCGCACCTTCGTGCCGGCGAACCAATCCGCCTACCGCCTACCGCCCACTGCCTACTGCTTATTGCTCCGTCTCCGCATCGATTCGCTTGGCGGTGTTCCGTTCGAGTTGCTGAACGGTGCCCGGATCCAGTCCAAGCAAATGCGCGAGTTTCGCCAAGTAGATACGTTCTGCTCCCGTCGGCTGTTCGTCGCCTCGAAGGATACCGAATGCCAGCACGTAGAGCGTGCCGCGGTACGTGTCGTCGTTGACACCTGCGACAATCTCGGCGAGCGGTCGCGGCTGCGCCAACTCCTGCTCGACGATGCGATCGACTCCGGCAATGCGAGCCTGATCCAGAATCGCGGCGCGCTCCTGGTCGCTGACCGATCCGTCAGCATACGCAGCAGATATGGCAAGGCGGACGACCTGGAGGGCCTGGTCGCTCATCGGCGCGGACGGGTTTCCAACCACCGGCAACGGTGGCAATGGCGGCGTCTGAGTCGCATTCGACACCGGCGACGACGCCGCGGGCGCGGCCGCCGGCGTGTTGCCTTGTTCAAGCGTCTCGAAGATCCCCCATGCCACTCCCGCTGCGGTCAGCAACAGGTTCGGGTTGGATAGCAAGGATCCGCCAATCGAACCAAGCGTCCCGCCAAACGGCGACCTCGAGTTACCCAGATATCGCATTGCCCCGCGCGAACGTTTGCGGCGCCCGCCAAGCACGCTGCGAAGGACGCTGTTCAGCAACATCGATTCGTCCACTCACGTCTCCTGTCCTCGCCGGTCCACGGTCCTCAGTCCGCAGTCCTCAGTCCTCAGTCCCCCGTTTAGACCAGAACCCGCTGTGAACTGTGAACTGACCGTGAACTCTAACCGCCTACCGCTACAGGCTCTGCGCGACCCTGACCGGTGCCTTCGCCTTCTCCGGCTCCGGCGTGAAGTCCTCTCCGGGGTTGATGAAGCGATCGGCCTCGAACTTGTACTGTTTGTCGTGCAAATATCTGTAACGTCCGTTGAGCGCCAGAAGTTCAGCGTGGGTCCCTCGCTCGACCACCTGACCCTCTTCGAGCACCAGAATCTGGTCGGCGCTACGAATGGTGGACAGGCGATGGGCGATGACGAACGTCGTTCGTCCGGCCCGCAGGTTGCGAAGACCGTCCTGAATCATCTGCTCGCTTTCACTGTCCAGGCTCGACGTCGCTTCGTCCAGGATCAGGATCCGAGGGCTCGCGAGGATGGCTCGGGCGATCGACACGCGCTGACGTTGCCCGCCAGACAGCTTGATGCCGCGCTCACCCACCACCGTGTCGTACCCGTTCGGAAACTGGCTGATGAACTCATCGCAGTGCGCGATGCGACAGGCGCTGAGGATTTCCTCCCGGGTCGCCCCGGGCCGCGCGTAGCCGACGTTCTCCGCGATCGTGCCGTCGAACAGGAAGTTCTCCTGCAGCACCGACGCCAGCTGTCCGCGGTAGTCCATCAACCGGAGTTCACCGAGGTCGCGTCCGTCGACGATGACGTGACCTTTCGTCGGACGGTTGAACGCCATCACGATGCTGATCAGCGTGCTCTTGCCGGAACCACTCGACCCGACGAGCGCCGTCGTGGTTCCTGGCGCGGCATGGAAGGACACACCTCGAAGAACCGGCTGACCCGGGTTGTATTCGAACCAGACGTCCTCGAACCTGACGTCGCCTTCCAGCCTGTCCACCGCGGCGCGGGTTTCGTCCTCGTCCACTTCGGTCGACATGTCCAGGATCTCGCGAATGCGATCGAGGCCGGCAAAGGCTTCCGTGATCTGCGTGCCAATCGAGGCAATCGACACGAGCGGGGCGGCGACCAGACCAATGAAGAAGATGTACATGATCAACTCGCCGAGTGTCATTTCCCCGGCGATGATCGCATTGCCCCCCTGCCAGATCATCAGCACGCCAACGATGCCGACGATCACGGTGCTGCCAGCAGTCGTGGCCGACACGCCCGTCATCGACTTCGCGATGTTCCTGAACAGGCGATGCGCACCTTTCGTGAAGACGATCTCTTCACGCTTCTCCGCCGTGTAGGACTTGACGACGCGGATGCCGCCGAGCGCCTCGGTCAGCCGGCCTGTCACTTCGGCGTTGATCTTGCCCCGCTCTCGGAAGAGAGGCCGCAGCGTGCGGAAGGCGTAAGCCATACCGCCACCGAACGCCGCGAGCACGAGGATGGTAATGGTGGTCAGGTGCCAATTCAGCCAGAACAGCACGCCGAGGCCGAGCACCGCCGTGACGACTCCGCCAATGAGCTGCACCAGACCCGTGCCGACCAGATTCCTGATGCCTTCGGCGTCCGACATGATCCTCGCCACCAGCACGCCGGTCTGCGTCGAGTCGAAGTAGCGAACCGGCAGGTGCATGATTTGCGCCTGCACGCGTTTGCGCATGTCGGTAATCGCGCGCTGCGCGGCCACGCCGAGGATCTGCGACAGCGCAAACGACGTGACGGCCTGGACGAGTGTGGCGGTTCCGGCCGCCAGCGCGATCATCGGCAGCAGATCGGTCCGATTCTTCCCGACCACGTCGTCTATGAGGTACCTGGACGATGCCGGAAGGACGAGCCCCGCCAACCGGCTGACGAGCATCAAGATGAGTCCGGTGATAAGCCGACGACGATGCGCCCACAGGAGCGATCGCGCTTCACGCCAGGCGGCCGAGGCGGACACGCCCTTTTTCTTGGGAGCTTCCACCGTTGATACCGGAACTGTACTACGCCGAATACGCTCGCCGGTTCCGTGCGCACCCGTTCTCATGTGAGCGGCCATGACATAATCAGCGATGGCGTCCGGCCGACCTCGAGCGTCAGACGCACCGCCTTCAATCCTTTACAGATGACTGACACCAGCACACGCGGCGTCCGGATGAGTGACGCCACCACACGCGGAATCCGGATCCAGGTTCGGAGCGAGTTCATTCCCGACCGGAGTTCCCCACGAGAGGGATCGTATCTGTTCCAGTACCACGTTCGCATCTCGAACACCGGCTCCGATGGCGCCCAGCTCATCTCACGGGAGTGGATCATCACCAATGCCGACGGCGAGGTCGAGCGTGTCAAGGGGCAGGGAGTCGTCGGCGAGCAGCCCGTGCTGCCGCCCGGTGGGTCGTTCGAGTATACGAGCTTCTGCCCGCTGAAGACCCCGGTTGGCGCAATGCAGGGAAGCTATCAGATGGTCACCGCCGACGGCGAGCGCTTCGATGCGGTGATCGCACCGTTCACACTCGCCGTCCCGAACGCGCTCAACTAGGCGCGTCTATTTCTTGAAGCTGGCGAGCGCGTCAGCCTCTTCGTCATAGCACTCGAACACCGTCAGCAGCTTGGTGAGGACCAGCAGGTCTTTCAGCCGTTTGGTGACACGCAGCAGCTTCAGCTGCCCGTCGAGGTGGCGCGTCGTCGCGTAGACCTGCACGAGCTGTCCGAGACCCGCGCTGTCCACGTACGAAACGTTGCCGAGATCGAGCAGCAGCTTGCGATTGCCCTGCTGGAGCAGGCTCTGAACCTTGTCCTTGATGATGACATCGCCACCCTTGCTCAAGGTGATGTCGCCGATGATCTCCACGACCGTTACATCACCCGCCATTCGCTGTCCGATCTGCATTCGTCCTCCTAGCCCCGTCCGCGATACCGCAGCACGAGCGCGGTCACATCGTCGGCCTGTGCGGCCCCTTCAGAGAATTGCTTGACTGCCAATATCAGATGCTCGAGAGCAGCCTCGGGCTTGGCGCCGTGCCGATCGCGCATGATCTCAACGAGCCGGTCGCGTCCGAACTCGTCGCCTGCCCGGTTCCGCGCTTCCGTGACACCGTCACTGCAGACAATCACGAGGTCGCCTGCCTCGAGCACCACCGTCTCGAACTCGTACGTCGCCATCGTCAGCAGTCCGAGGACAGGGCCTCCGGCCTCCAGCCACGAGACACTGTTTCGCCCGACCACGAGGGGCGGCTCCTGGCCCGCGTTGCAGTAGCTCAGACGCCCATCCGCGGTAACGGCACCATAGAACATCGTGGCGAAGCGGGCGTCGATTGCGCGACGCAGTAGCGCCTTATTGACGCGTGCCATCGTCTCGGCCGGCTCGCTGCTGACCGGCGCCAGCGCAACAAAGTTGCTTTGCACGGCGGCCGCTAACAGCGCGGCTGGCGGGCCCTTCCCCGCCACATCACCCAATGCGAAGCCGAAACCTCGTTCGCCAATCTCGAGGTAGTCGTAGAAGTCGCCCCCGATGGTACGGCACGGGATCGATTCCGCTGCGAGATCGACGTTGCCGATCTCGAACACCGGCTCGGGGAGCATGTTGCGCTGGATCTCGGCGGCAATCTTGAGATCGCGATCGGTGCGCGCCTTCTCGTCCGACTCGGCGTAGAGTCGCGCGCTTTCAATAGCGATCGCCGCCTGCGTCGCGAACGCCTCGAGCGACGACTGCGTGGATTTGGACAGCATGGTGCTGCGCTCGCGCCCGTCAAGATAGAGCACGCCGATGACACGCTCGCTTCGAGCGGCGAGGCCCGACGACATCGGCGTCACGCGGAGCGGCACGCAGAGTACGTGACGGATGCCGACCGCAATCGTGCCGTCGTGCTGCCCTTTCCAATCGCCTTCCATCAAGTCGCCGACGATGCGGCTCTGGCCGGTCTCGAAGACCTCGCGCGGAATCTTCTCGCTGGTCGTGAACGTCGTACCGGACAGGGTCGTTTTGCCCTTTCCACGCGCGATCTTGAACTCGAGCTCGCCGTCGGCCGCGGCGAGCATCATGAAGCCGCGCTCCGCCTTGGTCACGTCGAGCGCCGAGTCCATCACCAGCCCCAGGATCTCGTCGAGCACACGACCAGAACCGATCGCTCGTAGTCCATTGAGAATGGCCGCCACGTGACGGAGGTCGCCGGCGTCCGAAGTGCCCGTATCGAGGAAGCCCGTGGTCTTCGCGCCCTCGGTCATGAACAGCAGCTCGATCGCATCGGTCCGGCCGAGACGTATGCGATCACCCGGCTGCAGGATGCGCTCGGTCACCTGTTCGCCGTTGACGAACGTCCCGTAGCGCGACCCGCGGTCGCGCAGCGTATAGCGTCCATCCTCATTGGCGATCTCGGCATGCTCGCGCGACACGTCGGTGCTGACGATCTGCAGGTCCGCGGAGGTCCGCCGGCCGATCATGAAAAGCGGTCGGTCGAGTACGACCACGCGTCGTCCCTGCGAGTCGGTTACGTGAAGACGGGCTTCGCTCATTGCTCCAGTGTGACGCTGCCTAAATGGGTTTGGCCTTCAAGGCGCCGACCTGCAACAGCAGTCCGGTGAAATCGTACACGCGACGCTCGCGCGTGATAAATCCGTCCTTCAACTCGCACAGCGAGACCACCTGCATGCTGAACGGACGATCCGTGGGAGGCAATCCCATGATTCCCCCGCTGTTGGTCCCATGGATGTGCAGCAGCATCGCGGCCTCGTCTCCATCGATCACCAGCTGCTCCTGCTCGATGGTCGCGGTGCTGAAGGAGGTGAAGAAAGTGCGATACACCTGTTCGATCGCCTCGCGGCCCTCAGCGACTCCGCCCGCCAGCGGGCTTTCCAGCACACCGTCCTCGGCGTGCAAGCTTGCGAGCATCTCTGCGTCGAGTCGATGCATTGCCTCTTGCCGCCGCGCGAAGAACGCTACGATCTCGTCTCGGGTCATGGCCGGCCGCCAATCTGGCTAGGGCTGCAATTTCTTCTGCGCGTCCCTGTAGTGCGATGAACTCGTCGTCACCAGGCTGTAGGCTTCGCGCATGCGCTGCGGATCTTTGACACGCTTCTCGAACAGCTCGCCCGCGCGCCAGGCCGCATCGCGCGTGTTTACCGGAAACTTGCGCGCGAGATCGAGCCATGCCTGGCCAGCGAGGTCGTAGCGGCGTAGATCTGCGTACATCTCGCCAAGACGCGCCAGTGCGGGCTCGACACCGGCCGCATCCGGATAGGACTCCACCACCTGACGGTAGCTGACAAGTGATGCAGGGACGGTGACGCCGAGAACGCTGTCAACGACGCGAGCCCGCGCACGATCTTCGAGCGTCGCGCGACGAAGCAACGCCTGGACCGCCCACGGTGCGGACCCGGTCATGCTCGGGATCGCCGTGAACAACTGGCGCGCGGTCTCCTCACGATCGTCGCGCTTCGACTGCAGCACGAGATCGGCCAGGAGAAACGTGCCCTCGGCCGCTTCAGGCGTACGTCCGTGCCGGCTTCGCAGCTCGACGTAAGCAGCCATGGCGTCCTCCGGGCGGCCCTGCCGCTGCAGGATGTTCCCCAGCAGGAGATGTGCACTCGGAGCTGACGGACTCGACGGACTGGCAGCAAGGCCGGCCTTGAGATCGGCAACAGCCTGGTCGAACAGCTTCGCGTCGGCCTTTGCGCGAGCGATCTTGATCGACTCGGCCAGCGAGTCGCTTGCGGCCGCGGGCGGCGCCGGTGGTGACGTCCCAGCCGGAGGCGCCGGAGCGGTCGCGGCCGGCGCAGGTGTTCCTGCTGCAGCGCGACGTGAGTCAGTCCCTGCCGCAGGGGGAGACATGGCCGGAGCCGCAGGCGCGGGTGCAGGTGGCGTCGCCGGTTGGGGTGCGGCCGGCGCTGCATCTGTCGCAACGGGAGTCGCCGCGTCTGCGGGTGCGTCCGTGGTCGGAACGACAGGTGCCTGCGTCTCCGCCGATCGGTTGCCTGCCTGAAAGAACAGCCACGATGCCGCGACCAGCGCAATGACTCCGAAGAGACCGACCAGAAGAGCCGCGGCGCTGATTCGACGGCGGGAAGGCGCTGTCGCGGTCTCGCCGCTCTTCGCTGACGGCCAATGCGCACCGCTGCGCGATGATGGCGACACCGTGTGCGGCAGGTTCCGCGTGCTGCCCACCGTCGTCGTGCTGCGTTCGAGCTTGACCTGCTGCAGATCGGCTCGCACGTCGATCGCGCTGTGGTAGCGACCTTCCTTGTCTTTGTCGAGAAGCTTCGCGATGATTCGTTCGAGCGCAGCCGGGACGTTGGCGTTCAGCTCGATCGGAGCCGCCGGCTCGCGATTCAGGATGGCATCGAATATCACCGCGGACGTGCTCCCCTGAAACGTCCGCTGTCCGGTCGTCATCTCGTAGAGGACGAGCCCGAACGAAAACAAATCCGACCTGGCGTCGAGATCTTCTCCCCGCGCCTGCTCCGGCGACATGTAGGCGATCGTCCCGAGTGCCACGCCGGCACGAGTCGACAACAACTCCGTCTGCAGTTCCGTCTCGGCGTCGGACCGCAGCACGCCGCTGCCGGAGCTGCGTGTTTCGGTGGACTTGGCCAGCCCGAAGTCGAGCACCTTCACCTGCTCGCGTGCCGTGACAAAGATGTTCGCCGGCTTGATGTCGCGGTGCAGGATGCCGCGGGCATGCGCCGCGTCGAGCGCGTCGCACATCTGAAGCGCGTAGTCGATCACCTGATTGATGCCGAGCGGCCGGTGATCGATTCGATGATCGAGCGTGTGCCCTTCGAGCAGCTCCATCGCGATGAATGGCGCGCCATCGAACTCGTCGATCTCGTAGATCGTGCAGATGTTCGGATGATTGAGCGCCGATGCCGTGCGCGCTTCGCGCATGAAGCGCTCGAGCATCTGCCGATCCTGGGAGCGGCCGGGGCTCAGGAACTTGAGCGCAACGGGACGACCGAGCTTGACGTCTTCGGCGCGATATACCACGCCCATGCCGCCTTCACCCAGCGGCTCGATCACCCGGTAGTGCGAGACTGTTTGTCCGAGAATGTTTGTGGTCACTGCGATCTGGAGAACCTAGTATCCCTCAATCCAGATGACCGCGCTCCGAATCTCCCATTGCGATTTTCGCGGAGGGGAAATACTCGCGCCAGCGCCGACCGACCAGGCTGGCAATGTCTTCCCGGCATGACAATTCTTTCGGGTACCACGGCTTCATGCGCGCATCGATGACAACCGGCGCGGTGTAGGCGATGTGGTTCCGGATAATACGGCGGTCGGCGGCGTGGATGTCGGCCGCGGGCTCGAACCGCGTGAACGTCGTCCAGAGAAAATTCATGTCACTACGTGCAGCCCGCTCCGGTTCATCACTCACCACGACCAGCGGCCATTGAGCAAATGCGGGCGACGTCGCGATTCGCGAGACAACGTCGCGCTCGGATTCGTACGAGGGCGCCCCGACCACGAGACAGCCACCGCAGAAGACGCGCACGTCGGTGATCCCCTGCGGCACATCAGGCGAGGTGAATTGCCTGGGGAGCTCGCGAACAGGCTCGCCGAGCCCCATCCACACGCCTTTCGACCCCTCGTTGACCGTCGGCCCGGTGTAGTCGAGCGTGTCCATTGCGAGATTTGAGAACACGTAGAGATCGGTCTCCGCTCGCGTACGGGCCAGGATGTGCTCGAGCGTTGCCCGGAAGTTCTTCACGTCAACGTGCTGGTCGGTGACGAGAAGAAATTTGCTCAGTGAGAGCTGACCCTCGCCAAGAATGCGAAACGCGCTGGCCATGGCTTCGCGGCGATACCGTTGCTTGACGATCGCCGCCGCCAGCGAGTGATATCCGGTCTCGCCGTACGACCACAGACGCTCGACAGCGGGCATGACGACGGGGAAGAGCGGCGACAACAGTTCCTGGAGCAGATCGCCGATGAAGAAATCTTCCTGCCGTGGTTTGCCGACGACGGTCGCGGGATAGATCGCGTCGGCCCGGTGTGCGATTCGGCTGACCTCGAAGACCGGGTAATCGTGCCGCAGTGAGTAATAGCCGTAGTGATCGCCAAACGGTCCCTCTGGTTTGCGAACACGCGGAGGGACGTCACCAATCAAGGCGAACTCGGCGCTCGCGATCAGCGGATGTGACCCGTGCCCATGGACCTGAGGCAGTCGCTCGCCGGCAATGAGCGAGGCCAGCATCAACTCGGGCACGTTCTCCGGCAGCGGCGCGATCGCGGACAGAATCAGCGCGGGCGGGCCGCCTAGGAACACGGTGGCGGGAAGCGTCTGGTCTCGCCGCTCTGCGACGGCGTAGTGGTAGCCACCGCCTTTGCCGATCTGCCAGTGCATGCCGGTGGTTCGTGCGTCGTATACCTGCATGCGATACATCCCGAGGTTGTGTCCCGCTTTGTCGGGATGCGTCGTGTAGACGAGTGGAAGCGTGACGAATGGCCCGCCGTCCTCCGGCCAGCACGTCAGCGCCGGCAACCGATCCAGCCTCACATCTTGCGTCACGCGTTCGGTGACCGGTCCCGTTGACCGTCTGCGAGTCCCAACCTTGAGCACTTCCATCCCAACGTCGCGCGCACTCCACAGCTTTGCGGGTGTAGGCGGCATGATCGTCTCGACGAGCTCGACGACGCGTCGAATCAGACGGAGCGGGCGCTCACCGAACGCCATCTCGGCGCGGCGAGCCGTGCCGAACAGGTTGGTGACGAGTCGAAATCCGGAACCCTTGACGTTGGTGAAGAGGAGCGCGGGTCCGCCGCCGGCAACGACGCGCCGATGAATCTCTGCGACCTCGAGATGGGGATCGACCTCGGACTCCACCGTGACGAGGTCCCCGTCACGGCGAAGCTGGTCGAGAAAGGAACGGAGATCCGGAAACGACACCAGGGTCTACTGGCCTTCAGCGTCGGCGCTGGGCCCGTAGATGTTCGGCACCTTCGAACCCATCGCGCGCAGGTAAGCGGCGAGCTGGCCACGATGGTGAATGCTGTGGTTGTTGGCGAAGCCGATGAACTGCGCCCGCGACATCTTCATCATGCCGAAGAAGTCGAGCATCTCCGTGGACTTCTCGGCCGGGAGCGCGCGTAGCGCCGCGAGCTTTTCGGGAAACGTCTTCTTGTAGAACGCGACGATGTCGTTGACGCTCTTGAACTGCGACTCGGCCTGCTTGGCTGCGTCTGGGTTCCACTCGAACGCACCCTTGGTGATGCTGTCGACGAACCAGACGTCGGCGGTGGCCAGATGCGTCGCCAGCTCCCAGGCCGTTCGAGACTTCGGGTCTGGCTTGTAGCTGCGATTGTCGTCCTTGACGGCCGCGATCACGGCGCAGGTTGCGGGAAACTCTCCTTCCCACACGGTCGCAAGCATGTCGGCAGCGGCTTTTCCCTGATCTGGAGTCATGGTGTCTCCTTTCGCCTCCGGTCCCCAGTCCTCGGTCTTCAGTCTTCGGTTCCGCTGTGGACCGTGGACCATGGACTGACTACCGTGTCAATTTCCGATACTTGATCCGATGCGGAGTATCCGCCTCCGCACCGAGTCGACGCTTACGGTCGGCTTCGTAGTCCTGATAGTTGCCTTCGAACCAGACGACGCGGCTGTCTCCTTCGAACGCGAGCATGTGCGTTGCGATGCGATCGAGGAACCAGCGATCGTGGCTGATCACCACCGCGCAGCCCGCGTAGTTCAGCAGCGCCTCTTCGAGCGCACGCAGCGTATCCACGTCGAGGTCGTTGGTCGGCTCGTCGAGCAACAGCAGGTTCGACCCACGCTGCAGCAGCTTCGCCAGATGAACGCGGTTGCGTTCGCCGCCCGACAGCGAGCCGACCTTGCGCTGTTGCTGCGCGCCCTTGAAGTTGAACCACGAGACATACGCGCGTGACGGCACTGGCCGCTTGCCGATCATCAACTCGTCTTCCCCGCCGGAGATCTCTTCCCATACGCTCTTGTTTGCGCCGAGCGCGTCGCGACTCTGATCGACGTAGCCCGCCTGCACGGTCTCGCCAAGGCGAAGGACGCCGGCATCCGGCTTCTCCTGACCGGTAATCATCCGGAACAGCGTCGTCTTGCCCGCGCCGTTTGGTCCAATCACGCCGACGATCCCGCCGCGCGGCAACGTGAAGTTGAGATCGTCCATGAGCAGCTGGTCGCCGTATGCCTTCCGCAGGCCACGCGCCTCGACGACGAGGTCGCCGAGACGAGGGCCGGGCGGAATGTAGATCTCGACCTGTTCGATCTTCTGCGCCGTGTCTTCGTTGAGCAACTGTTCGTATGCGTTCAGTCGGGCCTTGCCTTTGGACTGACGAGCGCGCGGCGACATCCGAATCCACTCGAGCTCACGCTGTAGTGTCTTCTGACGCTTCGTCTCGGACTTCTCTTCCTGCGCGAGTCGTTGCTGCTTCTGATCGAGCCAGGATGAGTAGTTGCCTTTCCACGGAATGCCGGATCCGCGATCGAGCTCGAGAATCCACTCCGCCGCGTTGTCCAGGAAGTAGCGATCGTGTGTGACCGCCACGACGGTGCCCTTGTACTCCTTGAGGAAGCGCTCGAGCCATGCCACCGATTCAGCATCGAGGTGGTTGGTGGGCTCGTCGAGCAAGAGCAGATCGGGCGACTGCAACAGCAATCGGCACAGCGCCACCCGTCGCCGCTCACCGCCCGAGAGCGTCGTGACGTCGGAATCCGCTGGTGGACAGCGCAGTGCATCCATCGCCAGCTCGAGCTGCGAGTCGATGTCCCATGCGTTGACCGCGTCGATGCGATCCTGGAGCCGGCCTTGTTCCTCGAGGACCTTGTCCATTTCCTCTGGCGAGAGATCCTCGCCGAGCTTCATGTTCAGCTCGTCGTAGCGATCGAGCAGCGCCTTCACCGCGGCCACGCCTTCCTCGACGTTCCCTTTGACGGTCTTCTTCGAATCCAGGCGCGGCTCCTGCTGGAGGAATCCGACAGAGATGCCATCCGCCGGAAACGCTTCACCGAGGAACTCGTTGTCTTCGCCAGCCATGATCCTCAGCAGCGAGCTCTTGCCCGCTCCGTTCAAGCCGAGAACGCCGATCTTTGCACCGGGAAGGAATGACAACCAGATGTCGCGCAGGACGACAGCGTCGGGAGGATGGACCTTCCCGAGGCCTTTCATTGTGTAGATGTACTGCACGTGTGTTCCTGAAACGGAGTCGCGCGCCCGGGTGCCGGGCCATGCGGGACTGACCCAAAGTGGTCAGTATATCAGGCGGGCGTCAGTGAACCCGGTGGCTCGATGCCGTGTCGGCTGTGAGGATGTCGTAAACGGGCGAGGTGATGATCCGACGCCCCTCGGCGAGGATCTCCATACGAAGTCCCACGCCGATCCAGCCAACTTTCAGGAAGCTCCCGCCGACGCTCGCTCCGCTGAATCGCGCTTCGGTCAGCGCCGGAAAGAAATGACCGCCCTTGACCAGAACCTCGTCGCCGGACGAGACGACGATGTGGTACTCAGAGTTGCGCGTCCGCACCAGGAGCGTGGTCATGGGCGGGAGATCGCGCAGCTGAACTCCGTTGGTGCTCGACACTGCCGAGGTGAAGCCGGTCAGCGTCGCTGCACGCGCGATGCAAGTGGTGTCGTTCATCGTCTGCGGCGGCTGGTAGACATTGTACGCCCGTACGTCTTACCCTTCGCTCGTCTATTTCCCTACTGTCCCACCTGCGGAGGCTTGGTCTCCGGCATCAGGGTTACTTCAGTATGGCGCTCAACGGGGAAATATTTACGCAAGGCGGCATGCACGTTCTCTTGCGTAAGTGACTCGGCTCGTTCCGTGCGCTCTAGAATGCGCTTCGGGTCGCGCTCGAGCAAATGCATGGCCTGCAACGAGCTGAGCCAGTAGCCGTTCTGGCGCAGAGCCGTTTGCAGGTCGTTCTTCTCGGCTTCCTTCACAGCGCGCACGTCCTCAGCGGAGGGACCTTCCTTCCGGAGTCGAGCAATCTCGCTCATCACGGCGGTTGTGAGGCTCTGGACATTCTCTGGAGCGCTCCCGAACTGCACGCTGGTCACGCCGTATCCGGGCTCGGGCGACGTATTGGAGTAGTTGACGCCGACTGAATACGTGCCACCGAGCTGCTCGCGCAGGATGTCACGCAGGCGCATCTCGAGCACTTCGGTCGCTGCCTGAAGACGATGGGTTTCCATCTCCTCGAGCCCGGTGTCTGCAAAGAACGTGATGACCGTCTGGCTGCGCGGTTCCTGCCCCTTCGTCACCGTCTCACGAACGACAGACTTCGGAAATTCCAGGCGCATCTCGCCCTTGCGCGCGTCGGGCGAGCCGCGCGACGGCAGCGAGCCGAGGTACTGCTCGAGGAGCGGCGCGATGGTGTCGACAGTGAAGGTTCCGACAAAGAAGAACGTGAAGTTGGCAGCGTTCGCAAAGTTCTGTTTGTAGAACGACAGCATCTTCTCGCGATCGAGCTTCGCGAGATCCGAGAGCTGAACCGCTCGCGCGCTGTAGTGATCGCTCGTGTTGATCCGGCGAACACGTTCGCCGTAGACCGCACCAGGACTCTGCGCCTGATTCGCGAGGGAGGCTTCGAGGCGCCGCTTCATCAACTCGAAGGCTTCGGGGCTGCTATTGGGTGCGGTGAAGTGCAGATAGGTCAATTGGAGCGCTGTCTCGAGATCTTTCGGCGTGCTCGACCCGGTGATCCCTTCCGAGTAACTGGAGACGTACGCCGAGGCCCCTCCAATTCGGCCCGCGAGCAGCTTGCCGAGGTCGATTGGCGTGAACCCGCCGACGCCGGCGATCCCAACGAGCGATGTTGCAAGCGAGGCGTTCAGGTAGTCCTCTGGCTTGACCAGCGCCAGCCCGCCACGCGCATACGACGTAAACACGACCTGGTCGTTGCGGAAATCAGTCGGCTTGAGCCATGCCTCGACGCCGTTCGACAGCTTGAGGACGGTGACCCCAATCTCCGGGATCTCTCGACGCGAGGCAACCTTGCCCGGCTGCGGCTTGTTCGCGATGAGCTCTCGCCCACCAATCTCGTCGCGCCATGCCGCAACGGTGGCAGACGTACCGGCGGAGAGCGCGTCGCTTAGCGCCGGCTCGGTCACGGCGACGAGGCCCGCCCTCTCTGGTGCGGTTGCGATGACGACGCGGTTGCGATCGGTGAACAGCTCGCGCGCGAGCGCCCCGATCTCCTGAGCAGTGATCGTCGGCAGGAACTGGCGGACCAGGTCGAGCTCGATCTCGATGCCGGGGGCGGCCTCCTCGCTCAGGTAGTTGCGAAGCAGCTCGGACGCATATCCGTCGCTCTCGGTCGTCCCGCGCTCGTTGTAGGCCCGCTCGTACGAGGCAATCGCCGAGCGCTTCGCACGATCGAGCTCCGCTTCGCCGAAGCCATGCTGTCGGACGCGCGCGACCTCTTCACCAAGTGCGCGCAATCCCTTCTCGGCGGCGCCGTCATTCACACGCGCCGATACCGAAACCGCCTCCACCGTCAGGCCGTACGTCGCATCATCGGACGACGCGCGCAGGAACGGCGCGTCTGTCTGCCGGGCGATCTCTGCGAAACGCGCATTCAGCATCTGATGCATCAGCGCGCGCACCAGCGTCTTGCGATAGTCAGCACTCGTCTTCAACTCGACGACCGTGCCCTTGATCGTGACTGACACCGACGACCCCTGCGCTTCCCTGTCGGAGAGGGCAACGTAACGGGTGTCTGCGTGCTCCGGAATGGGATAGACCGTGCGCGGCGCCCCACCCGGCTGCAAGCCCGAGAAGTGTTGGTTGATCAGCCTCTCTATCCCTGCCGGGTCGATGTCGCCGACAACGATGACCGCCATGCGGCCGGGGCGATAGTGGTCGCGATAGAACTGGCGCAGGCGCTCGGCTGAAAAACTCTTGAGCACTTCAGGTGTGCCAATCGGGATGCGGTTCACGTATCGGCTGTCACCGAACAGCGCCTTGAGCTGCGGCTCCTGCATGCGCGTGCCCGCGCCGAGACGTCCGCGCCATTCCTCGATCACCACGCCACGTTCGCGATCGATCTCCGCGGTGTCAAACGTGACGCCGCCGGCGAAGTCGCTCAGCGCTTCGAATCCGCGCGTCAGCGTGCCCTCGCGATCGGTCGGCACGTCGAGCATGTACACCGTCTCATCGAAGCTGGTGTACGCGTTCACGTGCGGGCCGAAGCGGGCGCCGATCGATTCGAGATACGAGACGAGCTCCCCGGGCTTGAAATGCGTGCTGCCGTTGAACGCCATGTGCTCGATCATGTGCGCGAGCCCACGCTGATCTTCGTCCTCGTCCATCGATCCGGCTTTGACGGCGAGGCGCAGCATCGCGCGCTTCTCAGGTCGGCCGTTCTGACGAATGAGATACCGGAGCCCGTTGGGAAGCGTGCCGGATTTGACGGCGGGGTCGAGAGGCAACGGCGCCGACAGATCCTGCGCCGACCCCGTCGCTGCCGACACGAGCAGCAGCACGGTGACGAGGTATGCTGACTTGATGCGCCTCAAGATCACTCGGCTGGATCCCACGCTGCCCCTCCCTGGTTACGGTACGTTCGAAGCGGCGGGTTTCGACCTCGCCGCGAGCCACGACATCGTGATCCAGCCCGGTCAGATCGCGCTCGTCCGGACGGGACTCATCATCGAAGTGCCCGCCGGACACTTCCTGGGAATTTTCGCCCGAAGTAGCACGCCGCTCAAGCGCGGACTGCTGGTGGCCAACGGCGTAGGCGTGATCGACCCCGACTATTCGGGGCCGAACGACGAGGTGATGGTCCAGCTGCTGAACTTCACGCAGGCCGACGTTCAGGTGCGCCGAGGCGATCGGCTTGCCCAGGGGATCGTGCTGCCTGCCCCACGTGTCACCTGGGAAGAAGTGCCGGCGATTCGTTCGGCCACGCGCGGCGGCTTCGGCGCAACCGGATAGACGACTTTGGATTAATGGTTGTTGATTGAGGATTCGTTGGTGACTTTTGATTTGTGATGGCTGATTGGTGGACAGGTTGAGCTGAATCATCGCCAAATCAACAATCAACAATCTTCAATCAACAACCAATCATTAGATCAAAGATCGCCAAATCATCAATTGGATTACAGGCGCATCCTGCACGTCGACATGGACGCCTTTTACGCGTCCGTCGAGCAGCGCGATAGGCCCGAGCTGCGAGGGCATCCTCTCGTCGTCGGCGGACAACCCGATAAGCGCGGCGTCGTCGCGGCGGCCAGCTACGAAGCCAGAGCCTTCGGCGTCCGGTCCGCCATCCCGATGGCACAGGCGGTTCGCTTGTGTCCCTCGCTCGTGATCGTCTCACCCGATTTCCAGAAGTATCGCGCCGTGTCTCAGCAGGTCTTTGCGCTCTTCCGCTCCGTCACTCCCCTTGTCGAACCGCTCTCGCTCGACGAGGCATATCTCGATGTCACGGAGAACGCATGGGGAGAGACGCTCGGCATGACCGTCGCGCGGAGACTGAAGGCGGAGATCAAGTCGGTCACCGGACTGACGGCGTCCGCTGGCGTCGCACCGAACAAGTTCCTCGCGAAGATCGCCTCTGGCTGGCAAAAGCCCGATGGGCTGACGGTGATCGCGCCTGAGCGGGTCGAGCCGTTCCTGCGATCGCTTCCAGTGGACGCACTCTGGGGCGTGGGTCCCGTCACCGCTCGAAAGCTGCGTGAGCGCGGTATCGAAAAATTGATCGATGTGCGCTCGGCCGACCCCGAACGCCTGCGCGAAGCGGTCGGCTCGCTCGCCGACTGGCTGCAGAGGCTCTCCCATGGCATCGACGATCGGCCCGTCATCTCCGAGCGCGAAACCAAGTCGTCCGGCAGCGAGAACACATTCGAGCGAGACCTGACTGACCTCGACGAGATTCGGCAGGAGGTAGCGGAGATGGCTCGGAGCTCGGCGTCATGGCTGGCGCGACGAGAGCTTTTCGCACGCACGGTGGTGATCAAGGTGCGGTACAACGACTTCACCACCATCACGCGCAGTCACACCGAGGCGCCGACACGCGACGAGTCGTCCATCGTCACGCGCGCGATCGCGCTACTCGAACGAACCGAAGCAGGACGGCGGCCCGTGCGCCTGCTCGGGGTCAGTGTCCACAATCTCTGCGATGTCCTCACGCCAGCGACGTTATCCACGCGCAGGGCCGAGTCACGATTGCCGTTCGACGACTAAATGCGATGAATCGCGGTGACCACGCCGACGAGGAAGTCGAGGCGGATCTTGTCGCCAACCTGCAACCCGGGCGCGAGCGCTTCGGGCCCGATTCGCGCGACGCGCGCCTGACCGTCAGGTTCGTCGGCGAACGTGTAGTGCACGTCGTACGACAGCTGACCGTGAATGCTGATTGGCTGCATCCGGTGCAACACGCCCTCTCGGGATCCCTTCAACATAAATCTTGTTACTGACGGACGAGCCGCACGCCGGTCAGTTCGATTCGCGTCACAGGTGCTTCGCCGTTCAAGGGCGCGTTCTCAATCTTCTCGAGTACGTCCATGCCGGCGGTGACCCGACCGAAGACGGTGTATTGATTATCGAGCGCCGGTGAACGCCCCAGCACGATGAAGAACGAGCTCGACGCACTGGCAGGATCGTCGAGTCGCGCCATGGAGACGATCCCCCGTTCGTGGGGCGTCGGATTGAATTCGGGCTGCAGCATCTGGACGTAGCCCTGTTGCCGCTCGCTCAAGGGCTCTCGCCGCGTGGGCAGATGTCCAGTCTGCGCGACGAATCCCTTGACCACGCGGTGAAACGACGTGCCGTCGTAGACGCCGGACGAAGCCAGCCGCAGAAATTGCCGGACGTGGTTCGCCGCACGATCGGGAAACAGCTCAATCGTGATGTCGCCAAGCGTTGTCGTCAGCACCGCTCGGTACGAGCTCAGTTCCTCGACGCTCGTGGACACGAACGGTTCCGGCTCCGCTGCCGGTTTGTCGCGGATCGATACCTTCCTGATCTCGACGCGGGCGGCCGGGACGGAGTTGGTGGCGGGCGTCGTCGAGATCTTCTGAGCCACGTTGATCCCGTCCACGACGCGAGCGAAGACGGTGTACTGCCCGTCGAGCGCTGGTTGATCCGTGACCACGATGAAGAACTGGTTGCCCGCGCTGTCGCGATTCCCCGGCACCTGCACCGCCGACACGGCGCCCCTCGTGTGCTTCTCGGCGTTCGCTTCAAAGCGAAGCCTGCCCAGACCACCAGTGCCGTACTTCGCCGACTGCGTGGAATCCTTCGATAGCGGGTCGCCGCCCTGGATGATGCCCATCGCAATCACGCGGTGAAACACCGTCCCGTCGTAGGCGCCTGCGCGAGCTTGCGTGATGAAGTGCGCCACGTGGGTTGGCGCTGCGTCGGCCAGGAGGTCGAGCACGACCACCCCTTCACTCGTCTCGAGCACCGCCTGCTTGTCGCGAATCTCCTCCGGCTTCATCGTTGACGTGAAGAAGGGATCGCGAGCGGGATTCGGTGCGGGCCGCTGCGGACGCGTGGCCTGACCGTCGATCGCAACGAGCAACACGAGCGGGAGCAGCAGCGCCAACATCACCAGAATTATCTGCTATATTCGCTGTGACTTGGCCGTCATCACACAGCCACGCGGGTCGCTGCAGTACGAAGAGTTTTATGGCTTCGCGCAGTCGCCGTTCACACTGGCGCCAGACCCCCGGTTCCTCTATTCAAGCCCGTCGCACGAAGAAGCCATCCGACTGTTGTTGCAGACGATCAAGCGACGCGAAGGCGTAGCTGTTCTGAGCGGCGACATCGGCACCGGCAAGACGACAGTCTGCCGAACGGTGCTCGAACAGCTGGACATGAAGCTGTTCACCTCGCTCGTGCTGAACCCGTTTCTCTCTGGCGAAGAGCTGCTTCGCGAGATCCTGCTCGACTTCGGCGTCGTCTCGCGCGAAGCGGTTCGCAGCGGGCGAATCATCGCGGCCAGTCGGCACGAGTTGATTGCTACTCTGCACGAGTTTCTGACGTCGCTCGTGCCCATTGGCGCGAGCGGCGTCCTCATCATCGACGAGGCGCAGCACTTGTCACCGCAGGTGCTCGAAGAGATTCGGGTGCTGTCGAATCTCGAGACGAATCAATCCAAGCTGCTCCAGATCGTGCTGGTCGGCCAGCTCAATCTCATCGACCTCCTGAAGCAGCCGCAATTGAAGCAACTCGATCAGCGCGTGTCGCTTCGCGCTGTGCTGACACCGCTGGGCCGGATGGATCTGGAGGCCTACGTGATTCACCGTCTCTCGGTAGCTGGCGAGACGGGTCAGGTCGCGTTCGAAAACCGGGCGCTTGATGTTCTCCTGAGAGCAAGCGGTGGCGTGCCGCGTCTGATCAACTTGATCTGCGATCGCGGGCTCATGATCGGTGCGCAGTCGGACGCGCGGGTGATCACCACGCAGATGATCAACGCCTCCGTCGTCAGCCTCGGATTGCAACGCCCCAGCCGGCCGCGTCGATGGTGGCCGGAGCTCCAGCTCGGTCGATTGGCGTCGCTCTTCGATTGGCGTCGCTGGACTAACCGCGTTTCGTCTTGAGGTGCTGTTTCAGCGCCTTTCCCATGATCTTGTTGCGTCGCTTCTCGTCGAGCTGCGCGCGCTCGTCCTGTTGCCTGGCAAGATACCCGAGTTCGTCCTGAAGCTTCAGATAGCTCTCGAGCCGAGCCGCTGACAGTTTCCCTTCTTCGACTGCGGCTTTCACGGCGCAGCGAGGCTCGTCGCGGTGGCGGCAGTCGGTGAACCGGCAGTCCGACGCGAGTGCTTCGATGTCGTCGAACGTCTCGCTGAACGCGTCCCCCACATCCCACAGTTGCAGTTCGCGCATCCCCGGCGTATCGATCATGAACCCGCCATTGGGCAGGAACACGAGCTCGCGGTGCGTCGTCGTATGCCGTCCCTTCGAGTCGGACGCGCGAATGTCTCTCGTCTTCTGTACGTCACGACCAACGAGCCGATTGATGATGGTGCTCTTCCCTACGCCGGAAGACCCGAGCAGCGCTCCGCTCTTGCCGGCCGGCAGATACTCCGCAACCTTGTCCAGGCCCTGATCGAGTTTCGGGCTGACGACATGGACGGGCGCATCCCCCGTGACAACGGTGACCTCGGCAACCCGTGCCGGAACGTCGTGCGCAGACGTCCGGCTTGGTCAGCAGCACGACTGGAGAGGCGCCGCTCTCACGAGCCAGCAGCAGATATCGCTCGAGCCGGCGCAGGCTGAAGTCGTTGTCGAGCGCCATGACGATGAACACGACGTCAACGTTGGCGGCCACGACCTGTTCATCTGTCACCTGGCCTGCCATGCGACGCGAGAACCAACTGCGGCGCGGCAGCACGGCAACGATCGCGCCGCGGTCTTCGTCGGGACGCTTTCTGACCACGACCCAGTCGCCGACAGCTGGAAGCTCACTGCGGCTCGTTGCGCGATGCGACAGTCGTCCCGATCGGACCGCCTCGATCTCGCCGCCTTCGCACCAGACGCGGCAGATGTAGTTGAACTCGATCAGGATGCGCCCCGGCTGGAGATCGGATTTGCCGGCCCACGCTTGAAATGCGGTTTCGAGAGTCTGATCCCACCCGAGCGATTCGAGGGTGGTCACAGCCCGTGGTCCTCAGTCGCAGGTCCGCGGTCCCCAGTCCTCAGTCTCCCGTCTACGGTCCGCATCCACTCAGTCGCAACATCGAGGACTTCGTCGAGGACTTCATCGCGACGACGGCCCGCCACCGCAAGCGAGTGATCGCCCTTCGCCACGGCATGTAGAGTGACCTTTGCGGTCATGGTGTCGATCGCTGGCTTCAGCTCTTGCGGTGAGCCGAACGCGTCGCGCTCGCCTTGCACGATGAACACCGGAGCGACGATCGACGGCAGATGCTGGACGCGCAACTGCTCCGGCTTTCCGGGCGGATGCAGTGGATATCCGAACACGACGATCCCGGCGAGGCCCTCGAGATGAGCGGCACCGAGATGTGTCGCCATCCGGCCACCCATCGACTTGCCGCCGATGAAGAATCTCGTCGCGTCACCCCACTGCCGCGCGGCGGCGGCGACTTCCGCGAAAGCCTTCTCGAGCACGGGAGCCTTGTCGGGAATCTTGCGGCGTTCGCGCATGTACGGGAAGTCGAAGGTCACGACGTCGACACGGCGAGCCGCGAAGCCCTGCGCCACGGCGGTCATGAAAGGGTGCTGCTGGCCTGCGCCCGCGCCATGCGCGAGCACCAGCAGCGCATCTGGCTTGCCGTCTGCTCGATATCCAACTGCACCGAGAGACGTCAGGTCCATGCGAACCAGCGCTATTCCTTGTAGGCCTGGTGCAGCTGCACCGGCTCAGCCTTCGCGCGAATGCGAAGGTTGATCATCTCGACGAATACGGAGAACGCCATCGCGAAGTAGATGTACCCCTTCGGGATGTGCTGGTCGAGCCCTTCGCCGATCAGCGAGACGCCGATCAGCAGCAGGAAGCTGAGTGCAAGAATCTTCACCGTTGGATGTCGATCGACGAACTCACTGATCGCGCTCGACGACAGCAGCATCACACCGACGGCGATGACCACCGCCAGGATCATCACGGCAACATCCTCCGCCATCCCGACGGCGGTGATTACCGAGTCGAGTGAGAAGACGATGTCGAGCAGCAGGATCTGAATGATGACGGACGCAAACGACTTCGCCACCTTCGCGGATCCGTGCCCCTCGACGCCTTCCAGCTTTTCGTGAATCTCCAACGTGCTCTTGCCGATCAGGAACAGGCCACCGACGAGCAGGATGATGTCGCGACCTGAAATCTCGTAGCCGAGCACGCCGAAGAGCGGAGCCGTGAGGCCCATCACCCACGTGATCGACAGCAGCAGCAGGATGCGGATGATCATCGCCAGCGACAAGCCGACCTTCCGGGCGCGCGCGCGATCTTCCTGGCGAAGCTTCCCGGCAAGGATCGAGATGAAGACGATGTTGTCGATCCCGAGGACGATCTCGAGGATCGTGAGCGTCCCGAGTGCAACCCACCCTTCTGCGCTGTTTGCCCAGCCCAGTCCCTGCGGACAGCCAACCGCTCATCGTCCGCCCTTCACGCGGGTTGCGCGAGTTCGGGCAGCTCGGAGAGCCCTGCCCAGGTTTCCGGGTCCTGCCACATCAGGGTCGATAGGTAGAGCGCGACGTCCTCGGCGGAATGGGTCGCGCCGATCGCCCGGGCCGCGTCGCGCAGGCGTTCGGCGGAAGGCGGCTTCATTTCCTCGTCGGCAATCAGACCGTTCTCGTGGGAGATGCCCAGCGCATCCAGAAATCCGCCCATCATCGCGCGCTGATGATGCAGGTGATACGCAACGAGCAACCGCGCCGCAACCATCTCGGAAACTGCACCCAGGTTCACGAGGTGACGCGCCTTCTTCTCCCGCGGCAGCGTTTGCACGCTGCGCGTGCGGAACTTGATGCGCTGCGCGATCATCACCACCGCCTCGGCCTGTTCGGCGGCAGCGTTCTCGTCCTGCCAGAAGGCGTCCGCAGCCAGGAGCTTGCGCTCGGACGATAGTCGCTTCCACAGTTGCGATGGTCTTGGAATCTCCGGAACGTCAGGCACGACTCGATACGTTAACATAGCGCGCATGCCCAAGCTGACCGTTGAAGGATTTGCCACTGTTGATGTGGAGGATGGCAAGCGTCTCGTCAATGCGATCGAGAAGGATGCGGGAGTTGACATCCTGCACGCTTGTGGAGGGAACGCGCGCTGCACGACGTGCCGAGTCGAATTCGTGAGCGGCGAACCGACGCGCATGACGCAAGCCGAGAAGACCAGATTGAGTGAGAAGGGACTGACAGGTGTACGGCTGTCCTGTCAGATCGAGTGCGATCACGACATGACCGTACGCGCGATTAGCCGTCTTGCTGGAAGTGGACGGCCCGATCCAGGGTCAACGCCACTGGATACGATTCAGCCGCCGCCGGAATGGATTTAGGAAGTTTACAGTTCACAGTTCATGGCCTGCGCTGTGAACTGTGAACCGCCTACCTTGAACGCTTTAGTCGATCGAAATCTTGCGAAGCAGGTTGAAGTCCGAGAGCATCTTGCCGGCGCCGAGCACGACGGCCGACAGCGGATCCTCGGCGACCTGCACCGGCAGACCGGTTTCCAGACGCACACGCTCGTCGAGATTCTGCAGTAGCGCGCCGCCACCGCTCAGCACGATGCCGCGGTCGCAGACATCAGCGGAGAGCTCCGGCGGAATGCGCTCGAGCGCGTCGCGAACCGCCTGCATCATGAGACGGACAGGCTCGGCCAGCGCCTCTCTGATCTGGTGATCGTTGATGGTGATCGTGCACGGCTTGCCTTCGAGCACGTGACGCCCCTTGACTTCCATCTCCTTGCGCTGCGGGAGCGGTGCAGCCGAACCGAGCTCGATCTTGATGCGCTCCGCGGTGCGCTCGCCGATGAGGAGGTCGTGCTCCTTCTTCACGTAGTTGGCAATCGCCTCGTCCATCGCATTGCCTGCCACGCGGACCGACTTGCTGTAGACGATGCCGGCGAGCGAGATCACAGCGATGTCCGTCGTGCCCCCGCCGATGTCGACGATCATGTTGCCCGAGGCTTCGGTAATCGGAAGGCCTGCCCCGATGGCCGCGGCCATGGCCTCTTCGATGAGGTGCACTTCGCTGGCCTTCGCGCGATACGCGCTGTCCTTCACCGCGCGGCGCTCGACCTGCGTGATCTCCGATGGCACACCGATGACGACGCGCGGACGCACAAAACTCTTGCGGCGGTGAGCCTTCTTGATGAAGTGACCGAGCATCTTCTCGGCGGCCTCGAAGTCGGCGATGACGCCGTCCTTCATCGGGCGGATGGCAGTGATGTTCCCTGGCGTCCGCCCGAGCATCTCTTTGGCTTCGCTTCCGACCGCTTCAATCTGGTCGGTCACATTATTGACAGCGACAATCGACGGCTCGTTGAGAACGATGCCCGCGCCGCGTGCGAACACGCAGGTGTTGGCCGTACCCAGGTCAATTGCCAGGTCGTGGGAGAAGAGCGACATCGCTCCGAGCAGCATCGTGATTCCTTTTCGTCCGGTTGTGCGGTGATGGCCGGCTGGAAACGCTGGGCAATCGGTCCCTATCGGAATCCCGACTGCAACACGCCAGCTACTTCGCGTTGCGCCCGTCACAAGCGCAAGGGATGTGCCCGGCCTCTTGGCTAGATAACTTGACAGAAATTGCCGTGATTTTCGCTAAAGAGCAAAGAGTCAGATCGAAATTGCGCGTCGAAAGATTGACAGGTGCATCTCACAATTGACGCGGCCATCTCAAAATCGTCAGATCCCTGGCGCTCGGCTGACCCGGCCGATCGATCGTCAGATCCACTTCAGTCGTCCATCCGCTTCGGCCGAAGATTCGCGGCAAGGATGCGCTTCCGAAGCCTGATCGTCTTCGGCGTCACTTCCACAAGCTCATCGTCATTGATGAACTCGATCGCCTGCTCGAGACTGAGCTGGCGCGGCGGAATCAGGCGAATCGCTTCGTCGGCGGTCGACGCGCGCATGTTCGTCTGCTTCTTCTCCTTCGTGACGTTGACGTCCATGTCGTTCTGACGCGAATTCTCGCCGACGATCATGCCTTCATAGACCGGTGTCTGAGGCTCGACGAAGATTTCGCCACGCTCCTGGAGGTTGTAGAGCGCGTAGGCAGTGGCCATCCCGATCCGGTCTGCCACGAGCGCGCCGGTCGTACGCGACGGAATCGCACCGTGCCACGGCTCCCATCCGGCGAACAGGTGGTTCATGATGCCGGTGCCCTTCGTATCGGCGACGAACTGCGAGCGAAATCCAATCAGCCCGCGCGCCGGGATGCGAAACTCGAGCCTGACGCGGCCGCTGCCGTGGTTCACCATCTTCGTCATCACGCCCCGTCGTGCGCCGGAATTCGCGATCACGACGCCTTGAAATTCCTCGGGGACGTCGATCACCAGGTCCTCGATCGGCTCCATCCTGACGCCGTCGACCTCCTTCGTCACGATGTCAGGCCGGGATACCTGCACCTCGTATCCCTCGCGGCGCATCATCTCGATCAGGATCGAGAGCTGGAGTTCGCCACGGCCGATCACCTTCAACTGCTCGGGCGAGTCGGTGTCTTCGACGCGCAGCGAGACATTGCCCAGCAGTTCCCTTGTCAACCGGTCGCGAAGATTCCGTGAGGTCACGTACTGGCCGTCCCTCCCCGCCATCGGCGAGGTATTGACGCCAAAAACCATCGACACTGTCGGCTCATCGATGGCCGGCGGCGTAATCCGCACGTGGTTCTCAGGGTCGCTGATCGTCTCACCGATCGTGATGCCCTCGATGCCGGCGAGGCAGACGATGTCGCCGGCGGCCGCCTGTTCGATCTCCACACGCTTCAGGCCATCGAAGGCGAACAACTTGGTGATCTTCGTCAACTCGATTGATCCACCCAGCTTCAGCACTGACACTGGACCGTTCAGCTTCACCGTGCCATTGAACACCCGGCCGATCGCAATCCGTCCCAGGTAGTCGCTGGAGTCCAGGTTGGCCACCAGGATCTGCAAGGGCGCATCGGGATTCCCCCGCGGCGGCGGCACAGACTCGACGATGGCGTCGAACAGCGGCTGGAGACTCTCCCCCGGTTTCTCCAGGTCCGTCGTCGCAAGACCCTCGCGAGCGTTCGCGTACAGCACGGGAAACTCGATCTGATCCTCTGTGGCGTCGAGGTCGATGAACAGGTCGTACACCTCGTTCAGCACTTCCTTCGGGCGCGCGTCCGTCCGGTCGATCTTGTTCAACACGACGATCGGAGGAAGCCCGCGCTCGAGCGCCTTGCGCAGCACGAATCGCGTCTGCGGCAGCGGCCCCTCCGAGGCGTCAACCAGGAGCATCACGCCATCCACCATCGACAGCGTCCGCTCGACTTCCCCGCCGAAATCTGCGTGACCGGGGGTATCGACGATGTTGATCAGAAGGTCTTTGTAGTGGACCGCGGTGTTCTTCGCGAGGATGGTGATGCCGCGCTCGCGCTCGAGGTCGGTGTTATCCATGACCCGATCGGCCACCTGCTGATTGGCACGGAAGGCGCCGCTTTGCCGCAGCAACGCGTCGACGAGGGTCGTCTTGCCATGGTCGACGTGCGCGATGATGGCGACGTTCCGCCGCAGCGGGTTGGCGATCTGTGTGGACTTTCGGTGACCGAACATCTCACCAGTATAGCTGGCCCCGTGCTTTCCTGCTCGGATGCGCTGCCCTGCATTCCAGCGATCAGAGCCAGCCCTTGCTCCGCGCGATACGGGCAGCATCGACGCGATTGCGGCCGCCGACTTTACTGATCGCTTCAGACAAGTAATTGCGCACCGTGCCTTCGGACAAATGCGCTCCTCGGCGATTCGGGACGCTGCGACCATCAGCAGCCAGCCGGAGTGCCCGTCCTGCCACGGCAACGAACTTCAGTGACGTCTGCCGGCAGGGATGCTCACACCAATAGAAGTGTCGCAGCGTCAATTGATCGAGCACGAGCCGGGGCCACGCGGATCGCCGCACGTCCCACACGCACCGATCGCCTGCGATGCCGTCCCACTTGCGCCAGCCGTGTGAGCCGCAAACACCGACAAGCGCCGCTGAAGCTCGTGGCTGTGGCACGACGGGCACTCGGGCGTCTCGCTGCCACGCACGAGGGCCTCGAATTCGTGAGCGCACTCTTTGCACGCGTATTCGAACAAAGGCATGAATCGATTGTACGCGATCGAGCGAGCCGACTAGCTGCAGTTCCCGCCAGTCGGCTTGAGCGACGTGAGATTGATCCGCTCGTCGCCAGGCTCGGTGTAAATCGAGCCCCCGTGCCTCCATCTTCTGACCCGTGTGCGACTCGGGCTTGAAGTGCGCGACGCTGATCAATCGAAACGTCTTGCTCCCGAGGGGTCGTGATGCCGCGCTCGCCAGCCCGCGATCCGACGGCGCTTCGTCGCGCGTCGTGAGCGGCTCCGCGGTGCGCGTCAGTATCCACGTGTTGTTCGGACCTGTCGCCAGACACCCCACCGTCTGAATCAGCGAGAAGTTCTGCACGGTCGCCTGCTCGCCCTTCTTGAGGATCTGTGTCGTTGCAAGGTCTGCGCTGCCCACCAGCAAGTCAGAGTTCCCTGCCGGGAAGCCGTTGGTCTGCAGGATGTACGTGACGATGTCGAGCTTGACCTGATCGTCGAGGATGGTGCCGAAGTTCGGCGGCATCGTGTCGCGAACCTTTGTGAAGAGGCTCTCGACGACGTCACCGCCCCAACTGGTCTGAAAACGATCGCCCTTGAGCGCGGGCGCCGTGTTGCCAGCGAGATCTTCGCCGTGGCACCGCAAGCACGTGGTGTTGAAGATCGTCTTGCCGCGCTCGGCTTGCGCCGTCGAGTAGACACCTTGCCAGATGCGCGGCGTGTCCTGGGCTCTCAACCCGACACCACACGCGAGCACTGCGAAGAGAATAACGACGGCCCGTCGAAACATTCCCAAGCTCCTCAACCTGAGTTTGTATCCCGAATCCCGAATCCCGAACTCGTCCCGAACCCCGAATCCTCGCAGTCCCGGGCCCCGACCGGATCCCGGATCCGACCAGTGGAGTAGACTCGACCTGCGCCTTCACGATGTATCCTCGTTCCAGGAGTCTTCATGTTTCGCAGCCGAATATTCGCCGCATTTCTGCCGCTATTCCTCGTGATCGCCGCGTGCAACCGCACTGAGCCCAAGCCCTCCATCGATCAGCCTCTCGGATTGGGGGCGGAGCTCGCTCCTCTCGAGGTGCCGGCCCCGGCGGGAAGCGCGCACCCTCAGTTGAGCACGTCGTCGAAGGGTGCCCTCCTCAGCTGGCTGGATCAGGACGAAGCGACGACCACGCTTCGGTTCTCCGAGCGCACGGGCGGATCCTGGTCCGCGCCGCAGACAGCCTCTACTGGCAAGGACTGGTTCATTACCGCCGCAGATGTCCCGTCCGTTCTTCGCATGAAGGACGGCACGCTGGTCGCCAACTGGTATCCGACGACCGACGAAGCCATCGAGGCCTACGACACGCAGCTGTCTTACTCGAAAGACGACGGCAAGACGTGGGCAAAGGCGTTTTCGCCGCATCACGACAAGACAAAGACGCAGCACGGCTTCGTGTCGATGCTCGAACTGGCCGATGGCGGCCTGGGCATGGTATGGCTCGACGGGCGCGACCAGGAGCTGAACACGACCGATCCGCTCGGCGGGTCGATGGCGCTCTACTTTGCAAGCTTCGACTCGTCCTTTAAGCAAACAGCCGAGAACGTCGTCAACGCGCGCGTGTGTGAATGCTGTCAGACGACGGCGGTCGTGACGGCAGACGGCGTGCTCACGGCATTCAGGGATCGCTCGGCCGACGAGATTCGCGACATCAAGGTGTCTCGCCTCGATGCCGGCAAATGGACGCCGGAGCTGGCGCTGCACGACGACAATTGGAAAATCGATGCGTGTCCGATCAACGGCCCTGCATTGAGCTCGCGTGGCCGGCAGGTGGCGGCCGCATGGTTTGCCGCGCCTAATGACAACGGCCGCGCCTTCGTCGCCTTTTCGCAGGACGCCGGCAAGACCTGGAGCGAGGCGATTCGACTGGATGACGAGGCGTCGCTCGGGCGCGTGGATATCGAGTTGCTGGACGATGGCTCGGCGATGGCGAGCTGGGTCGAGTTTGCCAACGGGAAGAGCCAGTTCAAGGTGCGCCACGTCACGCCATCAGGCCAGCGCTCGGCGGCCGCCGAGGTCCCGGGAGCTGGCCGCGTCAGCGGCTATCCACGAATGACGCGCGCTGGCAACGAACTGATTCTGGCGTGGACCGAAGGCGACGGCGGCCAGCAGGTGAAGGCCGCAGTGGCTCGCCTCAAATAGAGCGAACGGGTCGATTTTCGTGATGGCGGGTGTAAGAGCAAGACCCGCCCTACGCGAGATGCGTGAGCGGGTCTGGGTCTTCAGCGTAGGCCGGGTCCGTTTTTGGAGCCGGCGTTACGTGTTTTCTTAGTCGACGACTTCGCCAGGTTTCTTGCCCCAGCCGAATCCGTCCTTCGGGCGGTGCAAGGTGACCATGCGAATGCGGTGGTCCTTGGGGTTGCGGCCCGGGCTTCCCGAGATGATTACGTGGTCGCCGGCCTTGAGCGTCTCTCTGGTAACGCCCTGCCCGCCGAGCTGGCCCGCGCCACCCCACTCGACGGCATACCGCACCATCGATCCGTCCTTCTCCTTAACCATCACGTGCACGAAGGAGTGCGGATTCCTGAACAGGAACTGCACCAGCTCGCCCTCAATCTGCACGGTCTGATCTTCGAGATACGTGGCCGCGAAGGAGTGATGGGCGTATGCCTGTGCACCGATGAACGTCATCGCTGCGACAGCCAAAACAACCAGGTAACGCTTCATATCGTGGTTCCTCCCCTGACAGAACCGAATTCTGAAAGGAATCCTAACTGACATACGAGGAAAACGGTCCTGAAGAGTCCCTGAATTCTTCGTCAGGAAACCCCGCGTCCAGCAATCCCCAGGCCCTCGCTGCCGGTACCGCCCGTGAGAATACAACAAATCGTACTATTTCTCATTCCCTTGTCCGATTTCGAAATAATCCGACTCGCCCGTCGTCAACCAGATCGGGTTACTCGGCGGCCTTCGCAGATGCGATGTACGCATCCACCTGCGGCTCCAGCAGGTCGAGCGGAAGCGAACCGTTGCGAAGCACGACCTCGTGAAAGTCGCGGACGTCGAATCGCGAGCCAATCGCCTGCTCGGCTTTTCGCCTCAGACGCGCAATCTCGAGCTGACCGAGCTTGTACGCGAGCGCCTGACCTGGACGCGCAATGTAGCGATCGACTTCGGCCAGCGACTGCGCGGGCACGTGCTCGGCGAAGTACGCCCGCGCGCGGTCGCGCGACCACCCCATCGAGTGGATTCCCGTATCGACTACCAGACGGACGGCTCGAAACAGCTCGCTGGCGAGTTGTCCGAAACGCGTGGCGGGATCGCGATAGAGGCCGAGGTCCGTGCCCAGCGACTCTGCGTAGAGCGCCCATCCTTCGCTGAACGACGCCGCTCGGAACACCTTCCTGAACTCGGGAATCCCCTCGAGCTCGCGCGCGAGACCCACCTGCAGGTGATGTCCTGGAACCGTTTCGTGCAGAACGAGCGAATCGATCGTGTACTTCGGCTGCTCCGTCGGCCGGTACGTGTTCATGTTGAACCACGCCGGTCGGGTTCCGTCGGCAGTGCCCGCGGTGTAGTTCGACGCCGTCGCCGCCTCGCGATCCGGCGCAATTGGACGCACGCCGACGGTCATGCGCGGCGTTTTCTTGAACAGCCGCGGCAGTTGAGGCTCGACGCGCGCCAGCACGTTTCGCGCGTACTGGAGCATCTCCTCCTGCGAGGAAAAGTGCATGGCGGGATCGGCGACAAGCCGGCGCTCGAACTCAGCTGCGGTGCCCGTAAAGCCCGCATCACGTGCCACGCGAGCCATCTCACCCTCGATGCGGACAACCTCCTTCAAGCCGAGCTGATGGATCTCGGCCGCCGGCATACGAGTCGTCGTGTACGCGCGAATCAGGCTCGCGTATGCGCGCGCACCATCGGTAATCGTGCTCGATACCGATCTCAGGCCGCGCCTGCTTCAGATACGTGTCACGCAGGAACGACTCGAGTCGCTTCCAGCTCGGGACGAACTGCTCTGAGTACGCCGTCCTCGCGTCGGTGCGCAACCGGTTCTGCTCGGCGGCGGAGATCTCGCTTGGGAAGCTCTTGAACGCCGCGAGCAACGGCGACGCATCCGGCGACGCACTGGCCTGCGCCACCACCTGATCGATCATCAGGTTGACGACGACCGCCGGTTGCGCGCGCTGCGCGGCAAGCTGCTCTCGAATGAGATCGATCGACTGATCGACATACGCAGGTAGCGCGCGCAGTCTCGCAACGATGTTTTCGTAGTCGCGAACGGTTCGCGCCGGCATCTGGTCAACGACTTCGAACACTTGATTGTGCAGACCGTCGGACTGCGAGACCTGCTGCACGAGATCGAGCGATGTCTCCGCTTCGAGCGCTGTCTTCAACTCGTACTCGAGCAGATCGGCGCTCAGATGCTCCGCGAGAGTCAGGTTGCCGGGGCTGACGTACTGAACCTGCCGGAGAAACTCTTCTCGCGCCGCGCGCGTGCGGTCCCGAGCGGCTTTCGACCAATCCCGCCAGCGATCGTTATGCTCGGTGAGCCCGACACGCGTGGCCAGCTCCGGCTCCTCAGCAAGGCGCCAATTCCAGTAGTTGATGAACGTCTGGCGGAGACCTGCCGACGAGACCCCGACGGCAGGTGCCGGAAATGTCTTCTCTCGCTCTTGCTGCGCAGCTCAGGACAAAGGGCGCGGCGACCGACGAAGACCACGAAGGCCACGAATCAGAACTTTCACGCGCATGCTCCGAACCTTCAGATCTCGTGGCCTACTCTGCCTCCGTGGACTTCACGTTACGCCTTTGGCAGCTTGAACGCGATCAACTCGCCCGGGAAACCCGGGCCAGCAATCGCGACAACGATGTACTGCTGCCCACCGAGCGAGTAGCGTCATCGGCGATCCGGTCTGCGATGCGGGCATGTAGACCGATCCGACTTCCTGCCCCGTCGCCTTGTTGTACGCGCGCAGCATCGCACCGCGTCGTCCATCGGGAAGCGTAAACGTGCCGCCCTCGCCCGCGATCACCAGCGTCTTCGTCACGAGCGTGCCAATGCGACCCTGCCGTCCGGTTCGCGGGATGGTGAGCCCCTTGAGCGCCGGGTGGTTGCGAATGTTGTCCGGCGTCTCGCCGTGCGCGATCTGCCACAGCATCGCCCCCTGCTTCAGATCGAGCGCTGTGATGCGACCGTACGGCGGCTTGACCAGCGGGAGGCCCTGCACGGTCACCGGAATGTCAGCCGCCTTCGGGTTCGCGGGATCCTTGGCCTGGCCTCTGACGTAGGCCATGTCTGAGGGTTCGCTCGGGCGCTCAGCGCCCGGGACCAGTCCGAGCGGCGTGACCTCCGTGTTCGTGAAGATGTAGAAGACGCCGGTCTCCGGATCGAAGGACCCGCCTTGCCAGTTAGCCCCGCCCGTCGCTGCGGGCAGCATCAGCGTTCCCAGCGGACCATCGAACTTGCTCACCACAGGCGGTGTGAAGATCGGACCGATCTTGAATCGCGATACGAGCTTCACCGCTTCGGCACGCAGTTCCGGCGTGTAGTCGATCAGATCGTCGATCGCCACGCCCTGGCGTTCGTACGCCGGCGGCTTCACGACGAACTTCTGCGTCGGGTTCGCCTTCTCCATCGGGACGTCTGACGCTTCGACCTTGCGTTCGTCGAAGGGCCAGATCGGCTGGCCGGTGACGCGATCGAACACGTAGAGCCAACCCTGCTTCGTCGGCTGCGCGATGATCTTGCGCAGGCGTCCGTCAATCGTAACGTCCGCGATGATCGGCGCGCACGGCAGATCCCAGTCCCAGATGTCGTGCTCGATGAACTGGTAGTGCCACTTGCGTTTGCCAGTCTTCAGATCGAGCGCAACCAGGCTGTCGCTGAACAGATTCTTCCCGGGCCGATGACCACCGTAATAGTCGCCCGTCGGCATCTCGGTCGGCAGGAACACGAGGCCCAGCTCTTCGTCGGCGCTCATTTGTCCCCAGACGCCGTTGTTCCCCGTGTACTCCTCGGAGCCCTGCTCCCACGTGTCGTAACCCATCTCGCCCGGGCGCGGAATCGTGTGGAAGATCCAGAGCCGCTTCCCGGTGCGCACGTCGTAGCCACGCACGTAGCCCTTGTCGTTGCGCCGGCTGACCGGACGGCTTCCTTCCGTATGCGCAGCGCCGATGATGACGACGTCCTTCGCGATGATCGGCGCAGCGTGCAGCCCGATGTCACCGGTGATCGGATCCATCTCCTGGTCGTCTTCGAGCTTCAGATCGACGATGCCGCCCTTGCCGAATGCGCTGATGCGCTGGCCGGTCTGCGCATCGAGGGCCACCATCTGGTAGCCCGGCGTCACGTAGATGATTCGAGAGGAGCGACCGTCCGACCAGTATGCGAGCCCCCGACCGGACAGCTGACGAGGCGCTTCCTGACCGCGCTTGCCCTCGTCAATGCTGTGCATCCACTTCATCTCACCTGTGGCCGCGTCGAGCGCGACAACGGCGCGGCGGGAGCCGGCCGTCGAATACATCACTCCGCCGACCATGAGCGGCGTTGACTGGAAGTTGAACTCAGGCCGTGGACCGAGGTTGTCAGTCTTGAGCCGCCACGCTACTTCGAGTGAGTTGAAGTTTGCCGCGCTGATCTGATCGAGCGGCGAATATCGATGGCTCCAGAGGGTGCCGCCGTAAGTTCGCCACTCGCTATTGGCCGTCGCCTGGGCGGAGAGCGGCGCTGCCAACTCCCAACGCCCAACTCCCAACTCCCAATGCAGCGGACCTGCCAGAACCGCGGCACCGAGGAGCAGTCCGCAGCGTTGTCTTCGTTCGCATGTTCATCGCGGCCACACCGTCCCCTGTTCCTTCTTCGACACCGTCTTGAGCCCCTTGTAGGTGAACTTCTGCACGCGCTTCCCTTCGTAGGTCTCCGTCGTGTAGAGATTGCCTTTCGAATCGGCGGCGATGCTGTGCACGGCGTAGAACTGACCTGGCTGGCGGCCGCCATCGCCGAAGCTCGTGAGCTCTTCGAGCGTCTCACGGCGCAGCACGCGGATCTTCATGTTGCGACCGTCGGCGAGGAAGATGTACGTCTGCTGCGGATCCCTGGAGAAGGCGACGTCCCACACCGCGCCTTCGCTCAGGCTGTTCTTCGCGTAGAACGCTTCCTTGACGAACTTGCCGTCCTTCGTGAACACCTGCAGCCGATTGTTCTGACGGTCGCACACGTAGACAAGCCCGTCGCGTGAGAGGTCCGCGCAGTGCACGGGATTCCGGAACTGCTGCGCAGGCGGCGCCTCGGGTTTGTAGGGCCCGAGGTTCGTGTCGTCAGGCTTGTTGCCGTACGCGCCCCAGTAGCGTTTCAGCTTGCCGGTGTCGGCGTCGACGATGGCGACGCGCTTGTTCAAGTAGCCGTCAGCGAGGTACGCCTCGTTCGCGGCGGGGTCCACGAAGATCTTCGCGACGCGGCCAAAGGACACCTGATCGTTGCTGCCTCCGACGTACGTCGGCTGTCCCTGCGCGTTGTTCGGTCCTTTGCGCGCGGCCGACTTACCGACCTGCAGCAGGAACTTGCCCTGCTTCGTGAACTTGAGCACCTGCGAGTCCTGATCGCCGTTGCCGCCGATCCAGACGTTGCCCTTGTAGTCGATCGTGATGCCGTGATTCGACACCGGCCACTCGTAGCCTTCGCCCGGACCACCCCAGTGGCCGACGAGATTGCCTTCCGGATCGAACTCGAGCACCGGCGGCGCGCCGGCGCAGCATTCGCCCGTCGGTGGATTCAGCTCGAGACCTTTCTCGTTGTTGCCGAGTGTCGCGGAACTACGATGGATGATCCAGACGTGATCGCGTTCATCGACGGACACGCCGATCGTCGATCCCAGAACCCAGTGATTGGGCAAGGGCTTGGGCCACAGCGGATCGACTTCGAAATACGGAGCCTGAACCGAGTTCCGGCTCTGTCCCGCCAACTCCCGCGCGACGAGTACGCCTGCCGCGGTGAGCACGACCAGGACGAGGACAAACCTGCCATTCGTCAGCATCTTGCGCACGGGAAGCCTCCTTTAAGCGGAGGAATTATATCCGGGGCCCGGGACCCGGGCCCCGGGACTCGGGATCCGCTATTGGGAGTTGGGAGTTGTGGAGTTGGGAGTTGACGAGAGCAGCGCCTCCGCGGTGACAAACCGCGGCTCGATGTCCACCGGGACACCTTTGAGCCTGTCGAGGACGGTCTGCGTCTGCGGCCGCACGACGGCGAGCTTCTCCATCATCTGTTTCGCCGCCGCATAATCCCCCACGGCCTGCATCGTCATCAGGTCGCGCGTGAGATCGAGGACGTTCTGTTTGATGCGCTCGGGATTGACGGCGAACGTGCCGTCCTGGGCGACGGTGACTCCGCCGTTGTCGAGGAAGTAGTTGAGCTGGATGGCAACACCGCGGCCGTGCGCCTCGGTGATGCCGAAGCGAATCGACCGGAATATCGACGCGAGATACGTCACGTACATCGTCTGGTCGAGCGACTTGTCCAGCTTCTGATGGTCGACCAGGTACTGCAGGGCGAAAAGTCCCGAGATGTCGGCCTTCGCCTCCTCGATCGCGCTGTAGGCGTCCTTGAACTCCTGTCGCACGGTGGTCGCACGTCCGCCGACGTTGATGTTGTGCGGCCCCAGACCGTGCATCAGCTCGTGCATCAGGATGTGCGTGAAGAACGCGTCGAAGGAGACGTGCTGCCGGTCGTCAGCCGCGAGCGCCACCTGCGCGATCGGCTGAAGCACCATGCGGAACTTCGCCTCCTGGTTATTCTTCAGCATCACGCGCTTCGAGCCCTTCTCCGAAATCACACGCTCGTCGTTGGGCAGGTTGAACGCCGCCGTCTGCACGCCGCGATTGCCATCGCCGGACGAGAAGACGGTGTTGACGACGCGAATCGGCGCGAGGGCACCAAGCTTTGGGTTGCGATACTTCGGATCGATCGGCAGGTTGTTTTCGATCTCCTGCAGCTCCGATCCAAATCGCATCAGCTTCTCAGTCTCCGCGTCGTCGCGAAGCGTGATGAACGATTCGAACGCGGCTTTGTAGTTGAACCACTCGTCCTCGTAGACCTCGTACGGTCCGATCGTCGGCTCGATGCTGGCGTCAAGCTCCATCCACGCGACGTCGCTGTCGTAGTAGTCGTTGCGCAGAAGGCTGACTGCGCGCTTCTCGAGATAGTTCTTCAGTGTCGGCTGCGTCGTCAGCGCTGCCGCTTCGCGCAGCAACTCCGCGACGTGCGCGATCTCGCCTTGATACTCGAGGCTGTAAGGAACGGCGATGAACTTGCCATCGGGTCCGCGGCGAATAGTTGTGAAGAACCCGATTGCGCGCGTGCGCTCCGCACCGCTCAGCGTCTTGAACCACGCCTCGACGTCGGCCTTGGTTGCACCACCCGGGTAGAAGTTGCCTTCCTCGGGCTTCTTCGGCGCGCCCGGGATGAACACTTCGTTCGCATCAAGGCGGGACCAGGGCCCCTTGTTGATCAGGAAGTAATGGCGCCGCGCACGCCCAAGCGGCGAGTCGTCGCGCGCCAGGTCGAGGAGCATCGCTTCGTTGCCTTCCCACACCTGACGAAGGAACAGCGCGTCGAAGATCTTCGAGGCCGCAATGAGCTTCGCCAAAGCCTGACGCTCGTTGTCTGGCAGCTTGCTGACATCCGCAGTCAGATCGACCGGCGCAAAACGCGCAGCCATTGTCTGCAGCTTCTGAGTCTCTGGATCGGTCGTCGTTTGAGTGGTCTGCACGGCTGGTTGTGGCGTCTCCCTACTGCAGCCCATCGTCCCGCAAGCCACAGCTGTAAGGCCTGCGAGCAGGAGGATCGTCGATTTCACTTAATGCACTCCGGAACTTGTCTGCAGATTCGCGGGGTCGGCGCCCAGTCGGCGAATCGCCGCTTCCCACATCTGTTCGGGTGGCACGCCAAAGATGAGTCCCGGATCCACCTCGGTCGTGAGCCACGACGATGCGGCGATCTCGTTCTCGAGTTGTCCCGGGCTCCAGCCCGCGTACCCGACCACGACCTTCGTGCGCGTCGTTGGTGGTTCCTGGAGCAACTGCAGCGTCAACGAACGCGAGACGGACAGCAACAGTCCCGGAACGATCTCGCGCTGTTCTTCATCCGGGCCTTGCGATTCGGCCATCAACACCCACGTGCTCTGCGGATCGACGGGTCCACCAATCCACAGCTTCAGGTCAGGGTCGACACGAACCGGTGGCTCGGTGCGCACGATCTCGCAGGCCGGCTCGCTCATCTGCCGATTGACGACAAGACCGAACGCACCGTCTTCGGCCGTGTAGTCGCAGAGGAGCACAACCGTCCTGGCAAAGTTCGGATCCGCCATCTGGGGCATGGAGAGGAGGAGGAGCGGGGCCGTGCCGGACATGACCTCATTGTACCCTTGCCGCCGGACTGTGGGCCGTGGACTGTAGACAGTGGACTGTCGTAGACCCAGTCCGTCAGCGCGCCGGGTCGACTCGAATCTTCTGCCGTCCCTGATCGTCGGCGAACTCGCGATTGTCTTCGCAGATGTATTCGAGGAGCGTGTAGTCCTTCATCCGTTGATACGCGAAGGTGAACGTCCACGGCTTTTCGAACACCGTGGGATCGGTGATCGTGATTTCGTTCCACAGCACGTCGGGCGCCACGAATCGCATCCGCTCTGCGATTCGCATCTCTCTCGAGTGCGGCACGTTCTGATAACGGACGCTCTCTTTGATTCCGATCGTGTCTACGACGAGCGTGTCGCCTTCCCAGCGGCCGACTGAGTGTCCGTAAAACCCCGGCTCGATGTCGTCGAGCGCCTGTTGCGGCCGGTCCATCAGGATGCGGCGTACCTGCGTGTAAGCCTCCTCGATGATCGTGATCTGACCGCGGCTCTGAAGGATTTCCATCGGGAAGGTTGCCGTCATCATGCCTGGCATCCCTTCGGGCAGACAGGCGACGGCGTTGGTCGCAAACGGCTGTCCCTTCGCGTCGGCCTCCCGGATCTTTTGAATCCGGTCCTGCCATTCCTTCAGGTAGGGCTGTTTGAGCGGCGGCGGCGGTGCAGCCGGAGGCGGAGCCTGACCCTGCTGACCGGTTGGACGCACGCCTACTGTGAAACCCTGTCGCAGCCACGACCCGGTGATGTCTGGCACGGCCGGCGTCTGCGCGATCGTTGCGGGCGACGTCACGACCAGCAACGCGCCGGTAAAGGCGAGCAACGGTCTGAGTGCGCGCATGCCTCTCACTCCTGCGTTTCCGTACGTTTGAAGCTGCCGATCGCCGGCACCGGAAGGGCCATCGTCTTACCGTCAGCGAGGACGACTTCGAGCCCGAGTCCAACCGGCTCGCCGCTCAAAAGCGGCGCCACGACGACCTGCACTTTGTCGCCCGCTTTGATCATGTTCGAGCGCCAGCCGACCCGCTGCATCATGTTGATGCTCGTGAGCTCGACGCTGTAGTGCTTCACGGATCCGTCGCTCTGCTGGACGTCCATCTCGATGAAACCGTGAGGATTCGTCCATTGGAACTTGGTCACCGTGCCGCGGAGCGTGAGCGTCCGCGTGTGGTCGTAGACCGCAAACGAGTGATGCGCGAACGCCGGTGCGACCATCAGGATCGCCAGAGCGATGGACCACAAGGCTGTGCGTCTGGCCATGTCTTCCTCCAAAATTGTCACAACGATGATAACAGCACGGTCCGAGGCGGTCCTCACATTCTCCCATCGACGGTCGGACCATCGGACTGGACCGTCGCACTATCGGACTGGACCGTCGCACCCCGCACCGTCGTCCCCTCGCACCGCTTTTGGCCTTTCAGGATTCGACCGATTGGCGGCCCACTCGATGTGCTCCTGCACCATCGGGTCTTCGATCGACGAACGCTCGGCGTCGTGGTCGCGGAGAGCAGCGATGGCGTCGCCGTCTCCGCTGTTTCCAATCGCGACCGCGAGGTTGCGCCTGAGACCCGCGAGCTTCGCTCTCGTCATCGCGCTGCCCTTCACCAATGAGCGGAGATCGCGATCGGAGCGTCGCCAGAGATCGACCAGGCGTGGCAGATCGAGGCCGCTGCGCGGCTGCCATGGTGCGTCGCCCGAATGTGGTGCGGGCCGATTGTAGGGACAGACTTCCTGGCAGATGTCGCAGCCGTAAACGTGACCGCCGATCGATTCACGATGCGCTTCCGGAATCGACGATCGCAGCTCGATCGTCAGATACGACAGGCATCGATTCGAGTCGAGGACGCCCGGCCCGACGAGCGCTCCCGTTGGACACGCCTCGAGGCAGCGCGTGCAGCTGCCGCACTGTTCGAGCCCCTGCGTATCGGGCTCGAGCGGCAGCGTGCAGATGATCTCACCCAGGAACAGCCACGATCCGATCTCGCGATTGATCAGGCACGTGTTCTTCCCGATCCAGCCCAGCCCCGCATACTGCGCGTACACGCGCTCCTGCACAGGGCCTGTGTCCACGTAGGCTCGCCCGTCAAATGGCGGAACACTCGACGACTGCATCCACGCCAGCAGCGCATCGAGTCGCGACTTGATGACCATGTGATAGTCGTCGCCCCAGGCATAGCGGGAGAGCCGCGCGACATCGGACGGTAGTTCCTCTGTGTAGGGCCGATCCGTGTTGTAGAGCGTGCCGGTGACGATGACGCTGCGCGCGTCGGGGACGACATTGCGCACATCGGCGCGTCGATCGCGGGTGCGAGCCATCCACGCCATGTCCCCCGCATATCCGCGGTCGAGCCACTCCTGCAGAAACGCCAGTTCCGGGAACGGCTCGGCGCTCGCGATGCCACAGAGATCGAAGCCGAGAGTCGCGGCCTTCTGTTTGATGTCGAGCGATGTGAGCGTGCCCACTGCAGTCGGTCAGGAGTGGACGTGACTTCCGAACGGCTGAGTCTCAGGAGCGAAGGGCGACTCGAAGATGAATGGCTAGGCGCTATTTCTCCAGCGGCCAATACACCTCGGTTCTCCAGTCCGCAGGATCGGGGTGATCGGCCGGGTCGGTGATATAGGACTCCCACGGTGCGCCGCCAATGCGGTAACCGTTCGACTCGATCCAGCGTTCCAGCGCAGCGTAGGTTTCGCTGAGCTGATCGTACGGTCCCGCGTGCATCGCGACGGCAACCGGACCCGCTGGAAGAGTGCCCGCCTCAACGACGCCCTCCCCCTGCGGTGCCGTGGCCACGGGCATACCCACTTCGATGCTGAAGAGCCCTGGGCCGGTCGACAGGTAGCGCGTGAACGGCCGGCCGGCAATCGCGAGGCCGAGCCGCTGCGAGTACGGAAACGCCTTGCCCAGTCCCTCACCAATGGCGTTTGCAATCTCGAGGCGGCCGGCGCGTAGGCGGACGAACAGGATGTTCTGCGCTGCGATCTCGCGGCGCTCAATCGACAACGTGGGCATCGAAGATCTCCGACGTGAAGACGCAGGAACGTGGTAGAGACCGAAGCACGGTCCCGATGTGTGCATGAGCGCGACATGGCGCCCGCGAATGTCGGCCGACGCACCCGCGAGCGCCTGTGTGCGATAGGCCATCGGCGTCACACCGAAGTAACGACGGAACGCGCGCGTGAAGACTTCGTGACTGTTGAAGCCTGCCCCGACTGCGACGTCCAGCACGGAGTCGTCGCTCGACACCAGCCGCGTCGCAGCCTGCTGCAGCCGCAGACGGAGCGTGTACTGCTTCGGCGTCTCGTGAACCATCGCGCGGAATGCGCGATGAAGGTGAAACGGCGACCACCCCGCGCGCGCAGCAAGCCCGGCGAGCGTCGCCCCATCAGTGGAGCGATGACGGATCTGGCGGACAACATCCAGCAGGTCGCGATTCGAGGGCATCGGTCGAAGCGATCATAGCCGGGCACGCTTCAGGGGGCTTGATGTTTCTTGCTGTTCGAAGGACATAAGGCAAAGGGCAAAGGTCAAAAGGCAAAAGTCAACCCTGACAACGAGTGGATCGCAACGACCCGAAAGGCATCGACGAACGCTCGCTTCGCTTCTTTCAGGACGTCCTCACATTCGTCGACACCATCCGGAAGGAACCCAAGACAACTCGAATCATCGCATCCTTGGTCGAATCGTCGTGATTAGCAAGCAGCGAGCCGGCACCTAACGGCCCTTCGACTTTTGATACTTACCTTTGACCTACTATAAGAACACCTCATCCTGTGCCACGTTATCGCTTTAGCGAATTCATCCTGTCGCCCCGCCGCCGGGTCCTCGTCCGAAACGGGCGTGAGCTGCCGCTGATTCCGCGCTATTTCGATCTGCTGGTCTTCCTCGTCGAGCGGCGCAGCGAGGCGGTCCATCGCCGCGAGATTTTCGAACGGATCTGGAGCGACGTGATCGTCTCCGACAGCGCGCTGAGCCAGGCGATTCGCACGATCAGGCGCGTGCTGGAAGACGACTCGCGCGAGCCGCGCTTCGTTCGCACCGTCTCGCGTCACGGCTACCGATTCGTGTTCGCAGACGTGGTCGAGGAGGACGACGAGAGCGACTGGCAGGACGATCGGCTCGCCGCGCCTCTTCAACCGTGCAGCACCGGCGGCGGCTCCCGATCCGTTCGAGCCGCTCTTACAACGGATCACGCGCGAGCCGGGCGCCTCGAGCGACGAAGAGGATCAGCGAGAGGCAGCCGAGCTGTTGCACGCGCTCGGAACATCGGAGGCGATGCGTCGTCTTGGAACTCGCCCTCGTCACACGTTCGCTCGCGCGTTGTTGAGAGACACACGCTGGGATGCGGCCGAAGCGGGACCGGTCCCGATTCTGAGTGAGCCTCACCTGTGGCCACGGCGCGCGAGCTGGTCGGACTGAGACTGCGGCGAGCCGCTGCATTCGCCGCAGCTCGATGGGCCGGCGCTTCGGTGGGCGGCGGACTGGCTGGCGTCATCGCCGGAGGTGTGGGCGGGCTGATTCTCGCGTCCGCACCCTCGACTGAAGCGACGCTCGATCTGGCCCCGGTGCTCGCCGTCATCGGAGGATGCTGCGGCGCAGCAGGCGGTGCCGGTGTCGGTGCCGGTCTCTCGATCGCCGAATCGATCGCGCGTTCGCGTCGAGCAGTCGCGCTCATTTGCGGCGCGTCGCTCGGAGGCGGCCTCGTCGGCGTCATCGCGCAGTGGCTCGGCCGATGGAGCCTGTCGACCCTCGTGGGCGTGAACGTGAGCACTGGTGGAGGCCTTGAAGGATTGGTCATCGGTGCAGCGGCCGGGCTTGGCTACAGCCTGAGCACGATCGGCTCGGAAGGCGGACTCGCCGCGCCCCGCGGTCGCAAACGCCTTCGCGCCATCGCGCTGACGGCCGCCGCGTGCGGCGTGGGCGCGCTGGCTCTGACGCTCGCGGGACGTCCCCTCGTTGGAGGAACGATTCACGCGATTGCCCAGGCGGCGCGCGGATCGCAGGCTGCCCTGACTCCGATCGCCCGGCTCGTAGGCGAACCTGACTTCGGGCCACTGACCTCGGCGCTCATCGGGACGGGTGAAGGCACTCTCTTCGGAATAGGCCTTTCTATTGGACTTACGACGGCGTCTCAGGTCACCAACATCTCACTGAATGCTCACCGTCTGCTGAGGACTTCCCGCGCGTGAACGTCGATCCTTCCACACAGGAGGACATCGATGGAAACGCTCGCGTCCGCGTTCATCTACCGGCATACCAAGGTTCGCATCACCACTGAGCGACCCACTGAGTTCATCGACCTGACCGAGAGTCTGGAGGAGCTGCTCGCCGAATCCCGGATCGCTGACGGGCTTCGTCAACGTGCAAAGCCTCCACACGACCGCGGCCATCGTCGTGAACGAGGGCGAGCCGCTGCTCCTCGACGACTTCGAGTGCTTCCTGCGCAAGACCGCGCCGGACGACGTCCCCTACCTGCACGACGACGAGACGATTCGAACAGTCAATCTGAACCCGGGTGAACGCCCGAACGGTTCGTCGCATTGTCGCGCGCTGCTGCTCGGCACTTCTGCCTGCCTGAACATCGTCAACGGCCGGCTCCTGCTCGGCCGTTGGCAACGCGTGTTCCTGGCCGAGCTCGACGGGCCGCGCAGCCGCGACATCTCGGTGCTCGTGATCGGCGAGGCCGCCGCAGTGAAGGTCAAGATGATTCTTCCCGCGCTCACGGAAGCCAAGAGCCCGTTCTTCCGTCCGATCAAGTACTCGCTGTTTCCACCGCTCGGTCTGGCCACGCTGGCTGCCTACGTTGGCGACGAGGAGATCGAAGTTCAGGACGAGCACGTCGAGGTGCTCGATCTCGACGACTCCCCCGATCTCGTGGTGATCCAGGTCTACATCACGTCGGCGTACCGCGCGTATCGCATCGCGGATCACTACCGCGCCCGTGGCGCCTATGTCGTGCTGGGAGGGCTTGCACGTGACCTCGCTGCCCGACGAAGCGGCTGCGCACGCAGACACGATCTTCATCGGGCCCGGTGAAGACACCTGGCCGCGATTCCTGGCCGATTTCCGTCGCGGCAATCCCGAGCGCGTGTATCGCTCGCAGACGCGAACGCTGGTTGGCCTTCCGCCGATCCGCCGCGATCTGATCAAGCGGCGGCTCTACCTCGTACCGAACTCGATCGTCGTCTCACGCGGCTGCCCGCACGTCTGTGACTTCTGCTACAAGGAAGCGTTCTTCGAAGGCGGCCGGTCGTTCTACACGCAGACGGTTGACGATGCGCTCGCGGAGATCGAACGGCTACCGGGCAGACATCTCTATTTTCTCGACGATCATTTGTTCGGCGATCGCCGCTTCGCGTCGGCGCTGTTCGACGGCATGCGCGGGATGGGTCGCCTGTGGCAGGCGGCAGGCACGGTCAACGCCGTGCTTGCACCTAGCCTGCTCGAGAAGGCCGTTGAATCCGGACTACGAAGTCTCTTCGTCGGTTTCGAAACGCTCAACCCGGCGAATCTCGCTGAGCAGCGGAAGTATCAGAACCTGCGTCGCGATTACACGGCGGCGATCCGTCGTCTGCACGACCTCGGCGTCATGATCAACGGCAGTTTCGTCTTTGGCATGGATGGTGACGATGGGTCGGTGTTCGAGCGCACGGTCGAGTGGGCCATCGAGAACGGAATCGAAACAGCGACGTTTCACATCCTGACGCCGTATCCCGGTACCGCGCTCTATCAGCGCCTTGCTCAGCAGGGACGGCTCACGATTCACAACTGGGATCTCTACGACACTCGGCACACGGTCTTTCGTCCACAGCAGCTGACAGGAGAACAGCTCGAACAGGGCTATTGGTGGGCGTACAAGCAGTTCTACACGTGGCGCTCGATCGCGCGCGGCGCTGCGGCGCACAACGCTCGGATCGCTGGGATGCGCCACTTCGCCTATGCGTCTGGATGGAAGAAGTTCGAACCGCTCTGGGATTTCGTGATTCGCGCGAAGCGCGCCGGGATGATGCTGCCCGTGCTCGAGTCGATCCTCAGCGAGTTCGGCCGACGATCGGCGCGCCCGACCAGTGTCGCCGAGAGACCCATTAGAGAACCGGCTCAGAGCGCGCCGCTGGGGGTTGGCCCTTCCGTCGGCCCGCTCCTGCAGATTCAGCGATAAGCGGGCTACCAGCGCGACGCGCTGCTCAACGTGCCGCGAACGGTCCTCGTCTTGCCGGGCACGACGTACGCGTCAATCACGAGCGGTCGATAACCTGACTCCACCACGACGATCTGGTGAGATCCCGCAACAAGCTCGAGATGTTTGTAGTAGCCGCTGTAGTCGTCAACGCGACCGGCATAGACTCCGTCGACGAACACGGACGCACGCCACGGCTGCACATCCAACTGCAAGCCGCCGGTGGGTCCGTCCTCCAGTGTGAAGGGAGTGCTCTCGGGGCCGTAGTAGAAGGGCATCGTTCCCCAGCCCCACAGGAGCGGGTACACCGGCACGCCACGACCGCGAATCGGCAGGCCGAGCGACGGACTGATCGGCCTTGGTCTGAATGTCGCTGTATTTCTGATGGGCGCCTCACCCGCCGGCGCTTTCGGCGGACCTGGCCTCGGAGCAGCAGACTGCGGGCGAGCCTGCCCGTTGCGATATTGCGCGTCGGCGGCGACGCCACACGCGAGCACAAGTCCTACGACGACCGACACAGTGCGTAGTCTCATGGGGACCTCCCCCGCCTACTGCTTACTGCCTGCTAACGAGTTGCCTCACCACGTACGGCAGGATGCCGCCATGTGTGAAGGCCACGAGTTCTTCGGGTGTGTCGATGCGGCATGCCGCCGTGAACTCGCGTGTCGAGCCATCGCTCGCCTTGACGATAACACGCACGTCGCCGCGCGGCCTGAGTCCGTCCGCAACTCCGCGCACCGCAAATTCTTCGGTGCCCGTCAGTTTCAACGAGGCCGGCGTATCGCCAGGTTTGAATTGCAGCGGCAGAACGCCCATGTTCACGAGGTTGCTGCGGTGGATCCGCTCGAACGATTCAGCGATGACCGCCTTCACGCCAAGTAAGTACGTGCCCTTCGCTGCCCAATCGCGTGACGACCCAGAGCCGTACTCCTTGCCCGCGATCACGAACAGTGGCACTCCCGCCTCCTGATACTTCACCGAGGCGTCGTAGATCGTCATCTGATCACCGGACGGCTGATATCGAGTCCAGCCGCCTTCTGTGCCGGGCGCCATCTGATTCCGCAGACGCACGTTCGCGAACGTGCCGCGCATCATCACCTCGTGATTGCCGCGACGCGCGCCGTAGGAGTTGAAGTCCGACGGCGTCACGCCCTTCTCAATCAGATACTTCCCTGCCGGACTGTCGGCTTTGATCGAACCCGCCGGCGAGATGTGATCGGTCGTGACACTATCGCCGAGCAATGCGAGCACGCGACCGCCGGTGATATCTCGCAGCGGCGCCGGCTCCATCGTCATTCCTTCGAGGAACGTGGGCTTGCGCACGTAGGTCGAGCTTCCGTCCCACTGGAAGCGGCTGCCCTCTGCGACACCCAGGCCCTGCCAGCGCTCGTCGCCGCGGAACACATCGGCGTAGCTGCGGCGGAACATGTCCGCCGTCACCGCCTTGAGCATCGTCTGTTGCACTTCCTGTTCGGTCGGCCACACGTCTTTCAGGTACACCGGCTTGCCGGCGGAGTCGTGTCCGAGCGGCTCGCTCGTAATGTCGGTCGTGATCCAGCCGGCCAGTGCGTAGGCGACGACAAGCGGCGGCGACGCCAGATAGTTGGCGCGCACGTCCTGCTGAATGCGACCTTCGAAGTTACGGTTGCCGCTCAACACCGAGCAGACGACGAGTCCCTTCTCTCGCACAGCGGCGGAGATCTCATCGGGCAGCGGTCCGCTGTTGCCGATGCATGTCGTGCATCCGTAGCCAACGAGGTTGAAACCGAGCTTGTCGAGGTACGGCGTCAGCCCCGCAGCATTGAGATACTCGGTGACGACCTTCGACCCAGGCGCCAGACTGCTCTTCACCCATGCCCGCCGGGTGAGTCCCTTCTCCACAGCCTTCTTCGCGAGCAACCCTGCGCCGATCATGACGCTCGGGTTCGACGTATTCGTGCAGCTGGTAATCGCAGCGATCACCACCGCGCCGTGGTCGAGAACATCAACGGCTGGCTCGGCGAGCGCCACAGCAGACTTCGCCGAGGCCGAGGCTCCCGAGCCACCTTTCGCGGGAACCTGCATCGACGGCAGCGCAGTCTGAAACGCCGTCTTCGCATTCGACAGCGACACGCGATCCTGCGGTCGCTTCGGACCGGCAAGGCTTGGTTCGACCGTGCTGAGATCGAGATGGACGACCTCCGAATACACAGCGTCTGGCGCACCCGGCGTGCGGAACAGTCCCTGCGCCTTCGCATACTGCTCTACGAGCGCAACCTGCGCCGGGTCGCGACCCGTCAGCCTCAGATAGTCGAGCGTCATCTCATCGATCGGAAAGATCGCGACGGTCGCGCCGTACTCGGGACACATGTTGCCGAGCGTCGCGCGGTCCGCGATCGTCAGTGCGCTCAAGCCTTCGCCATAGAACTCGACGAACGTGCCGACGACGCCGTGCTTGCGGAGAATCTCGGTGATGGTCAGCACCAGGTCAGTCGCGGTCGTGCCCTTGGGCATCGCACCGGTGAGACGGAAGCCGACGACCTTCGGAATCAGCATCGAGCTTGGCTGACCGAGCATCGCGGCCTCGGCTTCGATGCCGCCGACGCCCCAGCCCACCACGCCAAGCCCGTTCACCATCGTGGTATGCGAGTCAGTGCCAACGAGCGTGTCGGGATACGCGACTGTGGCGCCATCGACGGTCTCGGAGAACACAACGCGGGCGAGGTGTTCGATGTTCACCTGGTGCACGATGCCCGTGTCCGGCGGCACGACCTTGAAGTTGTTGAATGCGCGCTGGCCCCAACGAAGGAAGGCGTAGCGTTCGCGATTGCGCGAGAATTCCAGCTCCGCGTTCAATGCGAACGCATCTTCACGGCCGAAGTAGTCCACCTGCACCGAGTGATCGATGACGAGTTCCACCGGCTGCAGCGGGTTGACGCGATCCGCGTTCCCTTTCAGCTCGATGACGGCGTCGCGCATCGCGGCCAGATCGACGACGCAGGGGACACCGGTGAAGTCCTGCAGAAGCACGCGCGCCGGCATGAAGGAGATTTCCTTCTGGACGTTCGCGGTCGCGTTCCACTGTGCAACGGCCTTGATGTCGTCGGCCTTGACGAAGCCACCATCCTCGCGGCGCAGCAGGTTTTCGAGCAGCACCTTCATCGAGTACGGCAGGCGCGACACGCCCGGGAAACCAGCCTTTTCCAGCACGGGCAAGCTGTAAATCTGCACCGGTTGTCCGTTGACGCGAATCTCGGTGCGGGTACCAAAACTATTCAGAGTCGCCATAACTCTCGATGATACCTCGACGGTAGCTCTTGAGTATTTTCACCTGCGTCTCATTTAGGTACCCACAGGATGGGCGCAACCTCAGAACTGTTTCGCGTGGAACTGAGGAGACGAATCGCATGCTCGCCCGCGCTAGAACGTGAGGACGAGACTTGCTGAAACGCTTCCCTGCGACCGGCTGTCCTCGTCGAGATCGAGCGACAGGACGTTCAGCCGCAGATCGCCCCGAATGCTTCCGCTCCGGATAAATCCCTGCGCACGCGAGAAGAGCGGACGCGCGACTCCCCCACCGACGTAGAAGAGGTGTCCAGTCTCCACGAGCTGCTGATCGCCGTGAAGCTGGCGGACGTACCCGAAGCCGCCAATCGCGAACGGCTTGAGTCCGAACGACTCCAACTCGTCAAGGCGCACGAGCACGCCGGCGTCGAACACGTACTGGTCGATGCTCTCGACCGCGGTAAAAGAGCCCGAAACCTCTGCATCGCTCGAGACTACCGTTTGAAGCTCCGGCTTGCTCATGGCTGCGCGCCCCTCGATCGTGTATCGCCTCGTCAACGCGAATCCGGCCCGTGCCTCAAACAAGCCAGTTCCGCGAAGGCTCGTCTCCGACTCGAAGAGCCGGTAAGGACTCCCGGAGGCGCCACGCAAATCGGCAGGCTGTTCCCCAAACGATGCCCCGCCGAGCCACCCTGCGCCGACAGCGACCTCGAGACGCCCAGCCGGCTGTGAAGCGGTCTGCGCCTCAGCGCGACCGACACCAAGGGCCACGACGAAGGCGACCCAAACGAGCCGACGAAACTTCATTTCGCCGGCACCGTAACGTCGAAGCTGGCGGTAGAGCCGCCTCTGGGCGCAACGATGAGCCGTGGATGAAACGTGACCTGGAAGTTCACGTTGACGCCCTGCGGATCCAGGAAGCTGTCGATATCCGCATCGTCGATTGGCTCGACGCGAATGACGTATGGCCCTGGGCTGAGACCGGCGATCCGAAACGAGCTGTCCGCCAATGAGAAGTTGCCGACGAGCGCGCCCGTTTGCGGGTTGAACGCGACGACGTGAGCTCCCTTCACGGGCGCGTTGTCCACGCGCACACGCCCAGCGACGATACCGGTGTCGTCGCGGAATCCACCGTCGGGATACAGATCGGAGACGCCCGCGATGTCGTCAGGCTGAAGAACACGATCCACCACCACTCCGCGACCGAGCGAAATGGGAAACATGACCGCACCGGTTCCGAGCACTCGGCGGCCGCCGTCCGGCCTCAGCTCTGTTTCTCCGATCGCCGAATGCCCCAAACCGAGGAAGTGACCGATCTCGTGGGTGGCAACCGAGCGCAAATCAAATCGATTGGGGTCTCCCGTCGCAGACACCGACCACGGGAAGATCGAGTTGAAGAAGACATCGGATTCGATGATGGTTCCGGAGAACACGTCGACGATGAACGACGTTGCGCCGAGCACGCGATCCATGTCGGGCTCGCTCTCGAACCCCAGGACCGACAGGTCGTCGTCTTCAAACGGTGCGGCGGCGGTGAAGCCCGCAAACTCGAACGCAATCGACGCGGTCGGAACGTTCTCCCACGTCATGAACGCCTGTGCGAGTTCGGATTGGAACTGCACAGCGGAGACACCGGGCACGCCACCGGTGTTCGCCCACCACCGGGCCCGGGACGCAGTCCACTTGATCGCCCTGGTCTGTCCGCCGGTATCGAAACCGAGATGGATGTACGCGTCTGCGGTTCCCGGAAGCGCCATCGCAAAGACCGCGATCGCGAACCACACGCGGAGACGATGCGAGCTCATCGCTGAGCGCCTGCGATCGTTCGCACCATGCTGGAGAAGGCAGCGAGATCGAGCGCACGGCGGGCGGGATCGCCCCGCACGATGCGCGCGGAACCGGCCGCGACTGCCGGCATCACCATCGCGCGGCCGGAGGCATCACGGCTCACTCGGTACACGCCCTGGGTCAGGCCGAAGGGCATCGGCACCGCAGGCGCACTTCCCTTCAGGAACAGGACGACCTCATCACCAGGGGTGAACTGCGGCGCCCCCACCATTACCCGACGGTAACGGCCCACCTGTCCGCCTGGCAGCTTGAAATAGGCCGTGGCTCCGGGCCGACCTTTGATTGCATCGACGACCTGGACTGTGACCAGGCTCTCGATCGTCTTGCGCCCTGCAGTTTCGTACGACCGTACATCAACGATACGTCCCTGCACGATCGTCTGCGATGCCGTCACCATCTCGTTGAACTCTGCCGGCACTACGACCATCGCCTGAAGGGAGGCCGTGAACGACACCGCCACCGCGATAAGCGCGAACCATCCACCCCGTCGCCACATATTCATCAGCACAACCTCAGCTCGATATCGAGCTCGTCGCTACCTCGAGCACTGCTTCGGCAGCGCGGGCCGTTGCACCCGGCGTGCCGAGTTGTTGTCGCACTTGAGCCAGCGCCGCACGCATTTCCTCCCGCTTGCTGGCATCCGTGAGCAGCGCGACCGCCTCCGCAGCCGTCCGCTCGGGAGTGAAATCGTCCTGAATCAACTCGGGGACAATGCGCCCGCCGGCCACGAGGTTGGGCATCGCAAACGTATCGACCCGCACGAGTGGTTTGCCCAGGCGGTACTCGATCGGCGACACCTTGTAGACCACGACCATCGGACGCTCGTGCAACGTGGCCTGAATCGTCGCGGTGCCCGATGCCGTGATTACTACATCACTCGACGCCAGCACATCGTCGGTGCGATCGCGCACGAGGACGAGGCTAGGGTTCGCTTCATTGACCAGCGGCGCAAACATGTTGTCGGGCATGCCGGGCGCACACGCCACGACGAACTGCACCCCTGGCACCTGCTCGCGAATCAGTGGCAGCGCGCGCGTCACCACCGGGACGATGCGATTCAGCTCGTTGCGCCGGCTTCCTGGCAGCAGGGCCACGGTCGGCGCGTCGGGTTTGAGACCACGGTCGTGCAGAAAGGCCGTGCGATCCTGACCCGTGCGAATCAGGTCAACCAGCGGATGTCCGACGAACTGCACGCTCACACCCGCACGCTGATACAGGGCCTCCTCGAACGGGAAGATCACCAGCACGCGATCGACGTACTCCTTCATCGTCTCCATGCGTCCCGGGCGCCACGCCCAGAGCTGTGGACTGACGTAGTAGACGATCGGGATTCCGAGACGACGGAGCGCCGCCATCAAGCGGAAATTGAAGTCGGGAAAGTCGATTGCGACGAAAACGTGCGGCCGCAGCTCGCGCGCTGCGTCAACGAGCTTGCGCAACATCGCAAACGATCGAGGAATGATCTTGACGGCTTCGGTGATGCCGGTCACCGACAGCGGGCTGTAGTCGGCGACCAGGCGGCCGCCGGCATCCTTCAGGCGCGGCCCGCCGAACCCAAAGATTTCCGCGTCGGGTACGCGCCGTCGCAGTTCAGCCGCCAGCGCACCCGCATACATGTCACCTGAGGCCTCGCCGCAGGAGATCATGATCCTCATAGTCGAACGACCGGTCCTCTAGGGCGCGCGCGGTTCCTTCTTGAGCGTCGCCGACATGAGGTCCAGGTCGTCGAGCGCGATGATGTCGAACTCCGTGAATCCGACGGCACGGAGGCTGTTCACGAACGCTTTGGCGTTTCCGACGAGCACCATCGACAGACGATCGGGGCGGATGTACTCGCGCGCCACGCGCTGGATGTCGTCCGGCGTAATCCGCTGGACGCGCTCGCGATATGTGGCGACTTCCTCGATCGGCAGCTCGAAGAACACCGTATTGATGACGCTCGTCGCGATGTCGTTGGGCGTTTCGATCGTCAGCGGGAAGCTGCCTGCCAGATACGCCTGCGCATCCGACAGTTCCCGTTCGACCACACGCTGCCGCTGAAGCTTGGCGATCTCTTCCACCGTGAGCCGCAGGGTCTCGGCGGTCGTCTCCGTGCGCGTGTTGGTCTCCGCGACGAAGTCGCCCGCCTGCTTGAACGCCTGCGTGTCGGCTTCGGCGCCGTAAGTCAATCCGCGTTCGGATCTGAGCACGCGATGCAGCCGATTGGCGCCTTCCCCACCGAGGATCTTCACCGCCACGTCGAAGGCCAGGTAGTCGGAGTGCTTACGCGGAATCGCGATCTGTCCGACGCGAATCTCCGTCTGAACGGCATCAGGCTTGTCCACGATCACGAGACGACGGGTCGGCGGTGGTGGATCGACCGGCTTCCACGCGGGCACGTCACCACGAGGCCAGCTGCCGAATACTTTCTCGGCCATGGCGAACGCCTCGTCACTCGAGATGTCACCAACGATGCCGAGGATCATGTTGTTCGGCACGAAGTACTGGCGGTGGAAGGCTCGAAGGTCGTCCTGCGTGATGCTCGGCAGCGACGACGTGGTGCCACTCCCCGGCTTCCCGTAGGGATGGAACCCGTACACGAGGCGATCGAAGAGCATCGACGCGACGTACGACGGATCCTCGCCGCTCACGCGCAGCGACGACAGCGCCTGCTCGCGCTGGCGTTCGATCTCTTCCGGAGAAAACGCCGGATGACGAACGACGTCGTGAACGAGGTCCATCGCCAGCGCGAAGGAATCCTTCATCACGACTGCATTGACGAAGGTCAGATCCGTACCGGACCCGGTGCCCATCGCACCACCGATCGAATCGATCTGATCCGCAATCTGCTGTGCGCTTCGCGTCGTCGTTCCCTGATCGAGCAGCTTCGCCACGAGCTCGGCCAGGCCGCCCTTCTTTTCCGGATCCTGCGCCGCACCAGCCCGCACGAGGAGACGCATCGTGACCGCCGGCTGCTCGTGATGCGCAACGGTGACGACCTGCATGCCGTTCGACAGCGTTTTCACCTGGAACGGCGGGAACTTCACCTCGCGCGCTTCCAACGGTCGCGGCGCGCGCTCAGTAGGCCACTCGGCCGTTTGCGCGAAGGCCGGGGAGACGCTCAGGAAAACTCCCAACAGAACGGTGAGCCAACTTCCAATTCCCAACACGAGAGTGGGCACCGGCAATGGGTGTGGGTCCTTTGGGAGTTGGGAGTTGGGGAGTTGGGAGTTGCTCATCGCGATCCTCCCTTCGGGAGGATGTGCAGCACGACACGGTTCGTTGGCGTGAAGTACGTCTTCGCCACGCGCTGCACGTCGGCTCGCGTCACGTTCATGAAGATGTCGAACTCGCCGTCGGCCGTCGTGATGTCGTTGTGAATCACGGCCGCGTGAGAGAGGTGCCGGGCCTTGTCCTCATTCGACTCGCGACTGACGATGTAGTCGCGTGCGAACTGATTTTTTGCCCGTTGCAACTCGCCATCCGCCACGGGCAGTTGCGCCATCTTCTCGAACTCGGCGATCAGCGCCCGCTCGGCGGCCTCAGGCGTCTGCCCGGGCTGGACGATGGCGACGGCGTAAAACAGGTTCGGGTCCTCGATGATGTTGCCGCTGCCGAACGCGGTCAGCGCAATCCGCTTGTTGTAGACCAACTCGCGCGGAATCCGCGCGCTCTGCCCATCCGACATGATCTTCGCGGCAATGTGCAACGGATACGCATCCGGGTGCCCGTCGTACGTGATGTGGTACGCCACGACGACCGCGGGCAACGGCCATGTTTCCTCGATGACGGCGCGGCGTTCCTTCGTCTGCGGCGGCTCCTTCGGCAAATCCCTCGGTACGGGACGCTTTGCCTTCGGCACGCGCGCGAAATACTGATTCACCATCGAGAGCGTCTGCGCCGCGTCGAAGTCGCCAACGATGACGACGGTGCCGTTCTCGGGAACGTAGTAGGTCTCGTGGAACTCACGCACGTCGGCAATCGACGCCGCTTCGAGATCGACCATGCTGCCGATCGTCGGGTGCTTGTAGGGGTGGGTCGTGAACGCGTTGTCGAAGATGATCTCCGACAACCGGCCGTACGGCTGGTTCTCGACACGCATGCGGCGCTCTTCCTTCACCACCTCGCGCTCGCGCTTGAACGCCTCGTCATCGATGCGCAGGGTCGCCATGCGATCGGCCTCGAGCCACATCGCGAGCGGCAGGTACTGCGACGGCAACGTCTGCCAGAACACAGTCTCGTCCTCGGTGGTGAACGCGTTGCTGCGGCCACCAACGCTGGCGACGATCGAGGTGTGCGATTCGGGCTCGACGTTCTTGGAGCCCTTGAACATCATATGCTCGAAGAGATGCGCGAAGCCGGTGCGACCGGCACGCTCGTTCTTCGAGCCGACGTGATACGTGACCGATACGTGAACGATCGGAGTCGAGTGATCCTCAGACAGGATCACGCGCAGCCCGTTCCCGAGCGTTGTGATCTGGTACTGAAGCTTCGGGGGACGGACAGCAGCATGCACCGATGCATACGCCACCGTGAGGACGGCCGCCAGTGCGAACACGGCGAGCCAGGTCGATTGCTTCCGAAGGCGCATACTCGTCAATTATCGTCCAGACGAGCGACTCAGGAGGCGAAAGCCTGCGGTGAACCACTGCGCAACACCAACCTCGACCGGGTAGGGGTCGATCCGGCGTTCGCCGGCGACGAAGAGCTCGATCGCCCCGGCGCGACCTTCGATCCGGACTCCGCCTTCGATTTTGTAGCCGGTTTGATTGCCTCGATTCTGGCTGCCGTCAACGCCAAGGTAGCGAACATCTGCCGCAGCGAGCAGACCAATCCACGGACGCACCTTCACGTCGCTGCGCACAGCAGCATCGAGCTCCCACGAATAGTCGACGGTGGTCTTCATGAACACGCCGCGGAGATCGCCGCGCGCATCAAAGGTGGCCTCGCGGTATGTGAACGCCTTACGTACGCGTCCACCGAGCGTGTTCCAGTCGATGGCTTCCTCTTTGGGTCGATCCGCGAGATGTCGTGACTGGTGATACAACTGCCCCGCGATTTCGAACCCCCGCGTGCGTGCGGAGACGTTGCCCGCCAGGATGTAGTTGCCTTGGTTGGGATCGAAGGAACGAATCTCTTCTCCGAGCACAATCTGATAGTTCGCCTCGAAGGTAAACCGTCCGACGCCGTAGTCAACAACGTCGAGCTCCCCGCCGAAGTCGGCATCCCACACATAGCGTGGGTCGTCACCGGACAGGTGCTGCGCGTTCATGTGAAATGCGGTACGCGACATGAACTCCACCGTGCGCGCCGGCTCCGCGGGAGGGGCCTGGCCTTGCGCTCGCGCCGACACCGCCGACACCACGACCAACAGCGCCATCGCGGCGCAGTGCGATCTGCGAACGACCTGGATCACTCGGATGACCTTTCGGGTTGGGTGAGTGCGCGCGTGAGCTCCGCCACGCGGGCTTCGAGCTGCTCGATGCGTCGCTTCATCTCGGGAAGCCGACGGAAGAGAACGGAGGCCTTGCGCCAGTCCCTGCTGTCGATCGCGGGATACCCGGCGACGAATGCGCCCGGGTCGAGCGAGTTGGTGACACCTGATTGCCCGACGGCAATCGCTCCACGTCCGATCGTCAGGTGCCCGCCCACGCCCACCTGACCGCCGAACACCACATCGTCTTCCACGTCGGTGCTCCCGGCGATGCCCACCTGCGCCGCCATCAGCACGTTGCGGCCAACGGTGACACCGTGGCCGATCTGCACGAGGTTGTCGATCTTGGTGCCTGCCTTGATACGCGTCTCGCCAACGGCCGGGCGATCCACCGTCGTGTTCGCGCCAAGCTCCACGTCGTCCTCGATGACGACAACGGCGACCTGCGGGATCTTTTCGTGGGTGCCATCACCACGACGCACGAAGCCATAGCCATCGCCGCCGATGACCACGCCATTCTGGAGAATCACGCGATCCCCGACGGTGCAGCGCTCGCGAATGGCGACGTTCGAATGGATCGTGCAATCGCTTCCCACCGTTGCGCCCGCACCGATGGTCACGTTGGGATAAATCACTGTGCGGTCGCCAATATGTGCGCCTTCACCGACGGCCACGAATGGTCCGACCGAGACGTCGGCACCCAAGAGGACTTCGGCCGCAATCGCCGCCAGCGCGTGAACCCCGGGTGCGGGACGCGACACCGGCGCGAAGAGCGACACGGCACGAGCGAACGCGAGATAAGGGTCCCGTGCACGCAGCATCGCACACGGCGCCGCCGGTGCTTCCTCTTTGAGGATGACGGCAGTCGCACGCGTCGTCGCGAGCAATTTCTCGTATTTCGGATTGGCCAGGAACGTGATGTCTCCGGGCTGCGCGTCCTGTATGCCGGCGACGCGCGTGACGTCGAGTTCACCGTCTCCTTCGAGCCGGCAATCCAATCGAGTGGCCAGTTCGCTGAGCTTCACTAGACTAATGCTAACCGGTCTTCTTCGCGGTCACGCGCTCGAAGAACGTCGGCAGATGCCGGAGGTGCAACGACGAGGCGATCTGGTGCACGCGCAAATGACGCTCGCGCCGCGGCATCTGGAGCGCACCACGCAGTTCGTTGAGCGCGTCGCAGGGCCGGCTCTCCCACTGCACGCGACGCCGTCCCTGGCTGGCTCCGCGCATCGACAGCCAGTGCCCGCCGACGCGAAACAGGAAGTAGTACGCGATGAGATTCGGCCCCGGGATAATCGCCAGCAGACCGGACACGATCAACCCGATGGTATCGACGACGAGCCAGAACCGGTGGCGCTCGAAATCGCGCTGCAGCGACTGCTGGATGTGTGGCCGCACGACGTCGAAGGCCATATCGCTCGGGTGAACGGCGACGACCTGTTCCTGCTTTCGAAGATTCCACAACAGCCGCTGCTCCGCCACGCGCCTGGCGATCCAGGCCATCATGCGGTCTTGCATGCGTTGCGTCCACGACGCTGCGGCCTGATCTTTCTCTTCGTCGCCGTGCTCTTCGGCCTCGCGAAGCAGCTCGGAAAAGCGGCGCTGGAACCTCGCGATGATCCCGGTTGACGCAGGCTCTGCGTCCGGCTCCGTTTCTTCGATCTGCTGCTCGTAGTAGAGCTCGAACCGATCAGAGCCTACCGGGATGACGAACACGTCCATGAAATTAGCCGCCGCCCTGGGCTGCTCTGGTGAGAATGGCCGTTCCCGGATCGACCCGCCGATCGATGACGACCCCGAACCAGGGATTCATCATCTCCTCCCACGTCTGTGTGCCACCGTAGACGTCGGCCGCGGGGTCGGGGTTCCCGCGCCTGGCTGGCGAGTTGTCGAACGTCGCATCGACGCGGATCTTCGTGCCCTTGGGCAATGCAACCGGAGTCGCGACGTCGTACCCGATCTGCCAATCGAAGTTGTAGTTCGGCACGCGAAGCGCGATCTCTTTCCGGCCGTCAGGGAACATGAGCTGGTAGGTCATCTCCTTTCCGCGCGCGTGCATGTGCGGCATCATCCAGACCAGTTCGGCATCGACAGCAACGCTCAGTTCGACGGGCGGGCTCGGCCAATTCGACGCGCCGGCAGGAATACGAAAGACCTTCGGGTCCTGGATGGACGGCGGCTGATATGCCAGCGTCAGAAACCGTCTCTCAGGAATTTCCTTCGCGACGGTGAAGCCGATTTTCGTCACCTCGGTGACGGGTTCTCCAATGGCCTGATAGTGCACCTGCAGCACGAGATCGCTGTTGGCTGGTATCAGTTTCCCCGCGCCATGCACGCGATAGTCCTGCGGTGGGACGCCCGGCACGTATACGGCGGCCAACGCGCCTCCGAGCAAGGCGGACTTGATCGTGTCACCTGTGGAGCTGACACGCTCTGCGCTCTGAAATGGCTGCCCCGGCGCGATACCACGGTCGTCACGCTTCTTCTGATCCCAGAAGATGACGTTGTACGGAACGTCCGCCGTGTGCGGCTTGATGAATGCCACGACGTGATGAACAGCGCGGCGATCGCCGGGACGGATCTCGATCGACGAGACCCACGTGTCCTCCGTGAAACCGCTCGGGACGACCAGGTAGCCCCACTCGATCGTTCCCCTGGCCGGGATGGTATACGCCGGCGCCGTCACGATCTTGTCCGGCGTGATCTGCCAGCCTTCGGGCCACTTCACCGACGCGGGCGCGGCGGCGGGCTCACCGAGGACGGCACCCTCGTCCACCCACCTCACCAGTGTGTCGATCTCGTCCTGCGTGAGGCTTCGATCGTTCGAGAAGCGTCCGTGCTCCGGATCGGCAAACCACGGCGGCATCTTCTTGCTGACCACGGCCGTCTTGATGGCTCTCGCCCAGGGACGCGTGCTCTCGTAGGTGAGAAACGACATCGGTGCGATCTCGCCCGGGCGATGGCACCCCTGACAATGCGTCTGTAACAACGGAAGGACGTGCGTGTTGAACGTGACGGGGAATCGCTGAGCGACCGCGACGTCCGGCGCCTGCCCCGCCACACCTGTCAGAACGCCGCCCAGCGCGAGCAGCGGCACGATCAACCATGAACGGCGCATCACATCCTCCAGTTGACTTACGATTTCCGGCGTCGCTGATCGGCGTCCCGCACGCGCACGGGCACTGACGGTTTCCCTGCGGCTTCCCACGCCCCTGCGATCATCGCGGCCACTGCGGCGGTCGATTCGTCCAGGCGCCGCTCCAGCACGCCTCGACTGCCCTTGAAGAATGCGTCGTAGTAGGCGTTGTCGTAGACGTCGCGCGAACCGATCGCCACACGATCGGCTTCGAGAATGGTCGGGACGAGTTGCGTACCCTGGAGCAGCGCATCGAAGGTGAAGTCGAGCGGGTTGCGAATGGGCTGTATGCGCTTCGGTGACAGCTTCAGTTGCTTCACGTAGCGCTCGAACATCAGCGCCTCGAAGCGGGTATGGATCCCGCGCTGCCCGGTCTTCTGACCGTCCGAATCAATGACGGCATGCAGCGGCACGTGCGCATCGCTGACGTAGTGACCCAGCCACGCCGAGTAGAACAGGATGTCGAAGCGCGCAAACGATCCGCGGCGTGGATAAGCCGCGAATGCGTCCTTCAACTTCCCGTACATCTCCTCGGTGCGCCAAGGCAGTGTGCCGTTGCGGTCTACGGTTGCCTTCCCGAACTTCTTGATCGCCTCTTCGAGATTTCTCGGCAGCCCCGCAAACGGATACGGCCCGTATCCGTCCCAATCGAAGTCGAGATAGTGATGCGGGTCCTCGATTGACGCGAAGCTCTCGCGCCAGAGATCCGGATCGATCGAGTGCTCGACGACGATGGCCCGATTGGCCTCGAAGAGCGGCCGCACTTCGTCCGGCAGGATCGAGATGGCGCGGTCGACGATGAACTTGTGCGCGTCGTAGCCCCAGGCATGAAGACGTGCCGGCGTCGCGAGAACGCAGACCACCCCGAAGATGAACAAGATTCGACGCATGAATGATTATGGCTCTGGACTCTGGGCTCTGGACTTGTTCAGCGTCGACGGTTCATAGAGTCGTCGTCAGGTCAGATCGCTGAGATCGATACCCTGCAGAGTGGCCGTCCACGTCTCGCCGGGCGCGATCGGCGGCGCCTCGGTGAGCGTACCCGAGCTGACAAGCTCGCCTCTTCGAGGGCGGCGATGTCCACCACAGCACCCACTGATCTCTATGCGGTGGCAGGGATTCGAGTGGCCTTGGCGCGGACCGACGGTGATCCCGCGCGGAGATATACAGCGATGCCGGCCGCCACGAGCGCCATCACTGCGCTGCCGTAAAAGCCCATCGCCCAACTGCCGGTCTGCTCGAAGATCAGCGCAGTGACCCAGGACCCGATGATCGACGCGACGCCCTTCGCGGTGTACAGCACGGCGTAGTTCGAGGTGGCGTTCCGCGTGCCGAAGTAGTCTCCGGACATCGACGGGAAGAGCGAATATATCTGACCCCAGGTGAAGTACACCGCGACGAGCGTCGCCGCGAACCAGGCGCCCGACAGCTGACCGAGCGTCACGACTGACGCCAGGCAAGCCGCCTGCAACACGAAGGTCAGCACCATCGTCGTCTCGCGGCCGAGTCGATCGGAGGCCCAGCCCCAAAAGACACGGCTAGCGCCGTTGGCGATTGGGCTGAGCGTGGCCGCGAGCGTGAGCACTCCGGCCGAAAATCCCCACGACCTGGCGATTGGCCCTGCGTTCGCCGTAACGAGGAGTCCGCCTGTCGCCATCAGGACGAACGCCGCGTACATCCAGAAGAACTGCGGCGTGCTCAACATCTCGAAGGTCGTGAACTGCCGCTTGCCGATCTGAGATGTTCCGGCCGCGGCGGCTGGCGCGGCGGCAGCGGGCTGCACCGGAGGATGTCTGAGGACCTGGGCGACAAGCAGGATCACGAGTCCCTGAAAAATCCCGGTTGCAACGAACGTCGCCTGATAGCCGCGGTCGGCGATGAGCGATGAGATCACTGGGATGAAGAGCGCCGTCCCCCCACCGAACCCGGCGGCCATGATCCCCGATGCAAGGCCGCGCTTCTCCTTGAACCACTTCAGCGCGGATCCGATCGAGCAGCTGTACACGAACGCCGCGCCCATACCGGCTGCGCAGTACGAGGTGTAGAGCATCGGGAGAGTGGTCGCGTATCCCATCCCTGCCCATCCGACACCGCACAGCAAGCCTGCGGCGGTGATGAACCACCGCGGTCCGAGTCGATCGACGAGCCAGCCATCGAGTGGCTGCACCCAGGTCTGGAAAAGGATAAAGAGCGCGAAGGCGCCCTGGATGTCCGACAGCGCCCAACCCGTCTGCTTCTGCATCGGGGCGACAAAAAGCGTCCACGCGTATTGCAGGTTGGCAATCATGATCATCGCGATGAGCGACGCAATGAGCTGGAACCAGCGATTGTTGATGCTCACTGTGCAACCTCCACCCTGGATATCTCCGAAGGTTCACGCCCGCCGCGGGCGGCGCGTCGGCCACGTCCTGTACCTGCCGCTTGACGTGGTCGTGGCCTTCGACTCCTTCGCAGCGCTGCAAAGGCCGTAAGTCTGACACGGGCTGCGGGCTACGGTCTATGGGCGTCGGATGCACCGAGCAGGCGGTTCGAGACAAACCCCTGGATCTCGGCGCGGCGTCGATCGCGGCTTTCGACTTCGTCGAGTCGCGTCCACGATTCGTCGTGCTCGTAGCGATAGCTCGCGACAAATCCCGATGGTCCGGCGCCGCCGTATTCGTCTGGCCCGAGCATCGAGAAGAACCTGTGACCGTCGACGCGCTCGTACAGGTGATAGATGCGTCCGGGCACGCGGTGGAACCGGCACTCGGCATGAATCAGGTCCACGTCGCGTGAGGCCTGCTCGATGATCTCGCGGGCGCGCTCCTGCAGCGCCTTCATCTGTTCCACGATGACCTCGAGCTGCGCGTTGGTGCGCAGCGCCACTTTGGCAGATGCCGACTCGATGGCCTTCGCCATGTCCACCAGCGAGACGGGCGCACCGAGCCGGCTGACGGGATAGGGCGAGGCATGGTCTGCCCCGCGAACATTGTCGCCGCTGTACTTCTCTTCGCTATCGCTCACGCAGGTCCCTTCTGATTGATTGTCTTGAAATTGTAGCTGGCCTCTCGGCTGTAACTCCCAACTCCCAAGGACCCAACTCCCAAAGCTCCACAGAAACTTGGGAATTGGGAGTTGGATGTTGGGAGTTGTCAGTCGGAAGATGACGGGTGCGTCGGCACGATTGTCGATGCCGAGAACGTGCCGGCGCGCGACATGAAGCGCGCATCGGTCACCGTGACTCGGGTGCCTCCTTCGACGGGGTCCAGCATGAAGATGGGAAACCTGGACCACGTGAGAAAAGCGCGAATACGGGGATCCTCCCGCGCGAGAGCGACCTCAGGCCGGCGATCGTTCTTCACCACGTGCTCCGGATTCAGCTCGAGCCTCGAGGGCCATGAAAACGATCCCCACTCGTAGTGGTCTCCGGCATCGACGATGACTTCGCGTGCGATCGGAGTGATCGGTCTCGGACCAACCATCAGCGCCAGCGGCGGGGAGCCGTGCGCCTCGATCCACTGCTCGCCAACGATGCCACGTGCCACGCGTGCGGATGTCAGCATCGCCAGGACATAGACCGTGGCGATTGCGATGGCGTACGTGGCAGGCTTCGTCGAACGTTGACGTCGAGAGATCCAGACGCCGGCGCCAAGAACAACCCATAGCCAGATATCGACGATGAACACGGAGTCGCCGTAGAACCAATGCCAGTCGACTGGTGTGAGCAGGCGGACGCCGTAGTTGTTCAAGTAGTCGAGAAACACATGGGTGTACACGCCGATGAAGCACAGCGCCAGCAGCCAGCCGGCGTGAAAGGCATGTGCAGCGTTGCTTGCAGGCTGGCGCCATCGATTCCACATCCAGAACGCGCCGGTCATGAGAACAGGCAACGCCATCTGCGCCAGGATGCCGTGCGTCCAGCCGCGTCGAAAGGACACCGGTGACGTGTCCGTGAGAAATGAGAGAACGTCGAGATCAGGGATGTTGGCGGAGACCATGAGTGCCGCTGCACCAAAGCGCGTGCGCGTCTTGAGTCCCGCTTCACCGATCGCGGCGCCCACGAGGGTGTGACACAGGTTATCCAACTAAGGCTCTCCTTCGCCGAACACCTGCGCTTCGAAAACGAGCAGGCGCGCACCATGCCGCCACGCATCGGCCGGCAGCCCCGCTTTCAGGCAGGTCTGCGACACAAAGGTCTCGCGATCCCACTCGTGCTCGGTCGGTACCTGCGGGAGCAGCAGACCTTTTCGGGAGCCCTGTTCGACGATGAGGCCGTGGCGGCCCAACTCGATCTCGTCGATCGATCGGATTTCTCGCTCGGGTGTCAGCACCGAGACCTCGAGCGCGATGTCTTTCAGTTCGCGGGGATCGACAGGGGTAAATCGAGGATCCGAGTCGGCGACTTCCTGCGCGAGATGCCGCACCAGGTCAGGCAGCGGCCAGTCCGACGTCACACGACCGAGACACCCTCTCAGTTCTCCATTGCAGAAGATCGTGACAAACGCACCCTGCCCGGGTTGGCTCGCGCCCTTCGAGCCAGACTCCGCCACGCGCGTGCCGCGGACGCGCGCCTCGAGTGCCGCGCGCGCAATGGCGAGCAGTTGCCGCTGCGTGTCGCGCGTCAGCATTCGCTCTTCACCAGACGGCCGCCGCCATGTACCCGACGACCGACGACTTGTCGCCGGACACATCGCCAGAATCGGCGTAGTCGAGGACGCGCGCACCCGACGCACCGAGCTGCTTCGCAGCGTCGAGCACTGCCACCATCGGACCACCGCCGCAGGCGTGACGCGGCTCCCGTTCAAGTGCGTCCATCAAGCCGTGCGCGTCCATAGCCGCAACACGATCGAGCACGACACCATCGAGACGCGCAGCAACGCTCGCATTCTCGTAGTGCGAGAGATCGCTGCTGGCGATGAGCAGCACTTCCCTGCCCGATGCAACAACCGCACGCGCGATGGCATCGCTCAGCGCGAACGACGTTGCGCTCGTCTGGCGTCCCATCACCATCGGGACAATCGGCACGCCCGGCAGAACATGCGCGAGAAACGGCAGCTGCATCTCGAGCGAGTGTTCGCGTCCGTGCGCCAAGGGCATCTCCACGATCGCGTCCGAGGCCTCCTTGATCCGGCCGGCAATCTCCTCGTCCACTTGTATCGGACCGAGCGGCGTTTCCCACGCGCCGTCGGGCCAGATCGAGACGCCCTCGAAGGGAACAAAGTGAGACGGCCCCACGAGCACGATCGCCGAGGGTCGCGCACTGCGCGCCGCCTTGTAGGCGAACGCGCCGACCGGGCCGGAGTACATGAGGCCTGCGTGCGGCGCGACGAGCGCGCGCGGCGTCGCGTCCGGCGCGACATCCACGCGCGCAAGATGCGCCTCCAGCTCCGCGACGAGACGCGTCGGATCGTCGGGATACCAGGTGCCGGCGACGGCGGAGCGCCTGACGTGCGGCATAGAGCCATGGTACTTCGCCGCGGTACCATCCGGTCGAGCCCGTCCTCGATCACCGGGCCCGCGCTCGACTGGATGGCGGCATTTCTTTGGCGTGCTTCGCGCGCCGGGACCGCTGTGCGAGCAACAACGAGCACGACACTCGCGCAACGAGGCGCATGACGGTCCATCACATGTCCACGCCGTTGACCATTGCCGACGTCGAGCGCATTGCGGCGCTCGCGCATCTCGAGCTGACGCCAGAGGAAAAACAGGTCTTTACCAAACAGCTCGCCGACATTCTTTCCTACGCCGAACAGCTTCAGGCGATCGACACGACCGGTGTGGCTGCCACGGCGCACGTCAACGCGCACGAGGCTGAACGAGACGATCAACTGCGGCCCTGCCTGCCAGTCGCCGATGCGTTGCGCAACGCACCTGACGGCGCGCCTGATGCTGGTCTCTTTCGCGTGCCACGAGTCATCGGATGAGCGCGCATCTCAAGGGGATCCGCGCGATTGCCGGGGATATCGCCGATGGCCGGATCTCGGCTGTTGACGTCTGTCGAGACGCGCTCGATCGCATTGAACGGCTGAACCCCGCGCTGAACGCCTTCAATCTGATTTCCGGCGACCGGGCGCTCGAGCGCGCGGCCAGCATCGATCGGCTCCGTGCATCCGGCACGCCGCTCGGTCCGTTGGCCGGCGTACCGATTGCCGTGAAAGACAACATGTGCGTGCGCGGCATGCGGACCACGGCCTCGTCACGCATCCTCGATACGTTCGTTCCTCCCTACGACGCGACGACCATCACGAAGCTCGAAGAGGCGGGCGCGGTAATCGTCGGCAAGACGAACTGCGACGAGTTCGCGATGGGATCGTCGAACGAGAACTCGGCGTACGGACCCGCCCGCAACCCGTGGGCGCACGATCGCACGCCCGGCGGATCGAGCGGCGGCTCCGCCGCCGCAGTCGCGGCTGCGTGCGTACCGCTCGCGCTCGGCTCCGATACTGGTGGTTCGATCCGGCAGCCGGCATCGTTCTGCGGTGTCACCGGCCTGAAACCAACGTACGGACGCGTCTCGCGCTACGGCCTGCTGGCCTTCGCCTCGTCACTCGATCAGATCGGACCCATCACTCGCAACGTCGGCGACGCCGCGCTGGCCCTGTCGATTCTGTCCGGATCCGACTCGATGGACTCGACCGCGGCGCGCGAAGCGGTGCCCGACTTCATGGCGGCGCTCGATGGCAACGCGCGCGGTGTGCGCATCGGCGTGCCGCGCGCGTTCGTGTCCGAGGGTGTGGACGCAAGCGTCTTGAGCGCATTCGACGCATCGCTCGAGGTGCTGCGCGGAACTGGTGCCACGCTCGTCGACATCGACCTGCCGCATGCGAAGTACGCGATCCCGGTCTACTACCTGGTCTGCACCGCGGAAGCAAGCTCGAACCTGGCGCGCTATGACGGGGTGAAGTACGGGTATCGATCGCCGGAAGGCAGCCGTGGTCTCAAGGCGATGTACGAAAACAGCCGGGAGGAGGGATTCGGCCCCGAGGTCAAGCGCCGGATCATGCTGGGCACGTACGTGTTGAGCGCCGGCTACTACGACGCGTTTTACCTGAAGGCGCAGCAGGTGCGCACGCTGCTGAAGCAGGACTACGAACGCGCCTTCGAGTCGGTCGATCTGGTGGTGATGCCGACCAGCCCGACGCCACCCTTCAAGCTTGGTGAGAAGACTGACGATCCGCTGCAGATGTATCTCGCCGACATCTTTACCGTCAGCGTGAACCTGGTGGGACTCCCGGGCATCAGCGTGCCGTGCGGTTTCGTTGACACGCCGCGCGCGGGTCGGACGGATCGGTTACCGATCGGACTGCAGTTGGTCGGCAGGATGTTCGACGAAGCCACAGTGCTGCGGGTCGCCGACGCCTTTGAACGCAACACGGAATGGAGCCGCCAGACGCCGGGGATTTAGCCGACTTTTTGCACCCCCTTTGACCTTTGACCTTTTGCCTTTTGCCCTTTGACCTTTGCCTTTTGCCTTACTATCCCCCCATGGAACCACTCAATCGACGAGACCTGCTCCGAACCGTCGCAGCGATCGGCGTGGCTGCCGGCGCCGGCCGCACACTCGAGGCACAGACCGTGAGTGACACCACTCGCTTCTTCCCGGGCTTCAAGTCGTTCAACGTGAAAACGAGCGGCGCCGAGATCAACGGCGTCGTCAGCGGGTCGGGTCCGCCGATCCTGCTGCTGCACGGTGCGCCGCAATCCCATGTCTCGTGGCGACTCGTGGCGCCGAAGCTCGCCGCGACACGAACCGTGGTGGTTCCCGATCTGCGTGGATACGGCGACAGCAGCAAGCCGCCCGACGGCGAGAACCACGCCAACTACTCGAAGCGCGCGATGGCGCTCGACCAGGTCGAGGTGATGAAGCACTTCGGCTTCGACAAGTTTCCCGTCATCGGTCACGATCGCGGCGGACGCGTCACGCATCGCATGGCGCTCGATCACCCCGATAAGGTCACGCACGCCGGCGTGCTCGACATCGTGCCGACGCACTACCTCTACACGCATTTCAAAATCCAGTTCGTCCAGCGCTACTTCCACTGGTTCAACTATCTGCGCCCGGCGCCTGGACCCGAGAACGATCTCAAGGCGCAGAACGACGCCGCGAAGGCACGTGCGACGAACGAGATTCAGCTCGAGTACCTGCGCACGGCGAGCGACCCGGCAAACATCCACGCGATGTGCGAGGACTACCGTGCCGGCGCCACGATCGACATGACGCACGACGAGGCAGACATGAAGAAGAGGATCGAATGCCCGCTGCTCGTGCTGTGGGGCGAGAAGGGCGCCATGTTCGACCTCTACGATGTGCTGGGCATCTGGCGCGAGCGCGCGACTAAGGCCTTCGGAAAGCCGCTGCCCGCCGGCCACAACCTGCAGGAAGACGTCCCGGACATGGTGCTGGCTGAGATTCAGGGGCTGCTGAAGATGGCGTAATTCTGAATTGAGAATGCAGAATGCAGAAACTCGAGCGCACTTCTGAATTCTGCATTCTGAATTCTGCATTACGATCGGGTGGCCCTGATGCGCAGAGTTCGCGAGCGCCATTTGTGTGCTGATGCTGCTGATCGCAGCGGTATCGGCACAGCAGCGGCGCGCGGCGGCGCCCCCGAAGCTGCCGCCGCTTTCTTACACCTGCGCCCATCATCCTGACGTCCTCGAAGATCGGCCGGGCACGTGCCCGCTCTGCAAGCTGGCGCTCGTGCCGGTGCGACTCGATTCCTCGTGGATGTGTCCCGTCCACACGACAGTGATCGGAACCGAACGCGGCACGTGCCGGCTCTGCCGCCGTCAGTTGGTGCCGGTCACGGTATCGCTGACATGGACCTGTCGTGGCGACAACGCCGAACATCTCGAGCCCGGGCTCTGTGGCGACGGTTCGCCTCGCATCGGGCAACGTGCGCTGCGCCCGCACGGCAATCACAATCCGAGACATGGCGGCCAGTTCTTCATGGCGCCCGACAACTGGCATCACATCGAGGGCGCGTACCCCACCGCACGATCGTTCCGCCTGTATGTGTATGACGACTACGGCCGGCCGCTCCCCGCTGACAAGTTAAAGGAGGTGCAGGCGCGGGTCGTGACGAAGGAGACCTTCGATCCCGCTACGCGCAAGACCACCGAGCTCTCTGCATTTCCGCTTCGCATGGCGCGCAACCGCGCCTACCTCGAAGCCCGCGTGGATGCCGCGGCGCTTCCAGCGGAGATGACGGCGAAAGTCCGCTTCGGAAGCGATGCCGACGAACATCGGTTCGACTTCACGTTCGATGCGCTGACACAGGAACCCGCAGCGCCAGCGTCGGTACCCCAGGCAGCGAAGGCGGCCCCGGCCACAGCGCCAGCCCCAGTGGCAACCGCAACTCCCGCACCCGCAACAGGCCAACCGGGCACGACCGTCGATATGCCGCTCACCATGGCCGGCATCGTGAGCGAGCTGCAACGCAAAGACGCGGAAGTGCGCGATCTCATCGCCCGCGGTGACTTCGCTGCCGTCTGGGTGCCTGCGTTTGCCGCAAAGGATCTCGCAGTGTCGCTGGAGCCGCATCTCGCGCATCTGCAGGTCGGCAAGCGTGACATCGGCGAGCCAGCGCTCGCACGCCTCGTTCGCGGTGCGTGGCTTCTCGATGCCGCCGGCGACGTTGGAAACCGTCAGCAGATCGAGGCGGCCTATTCGACGTTCTCTGCCGGAGTCGCAGACGTCGTCGCCGCATTTCAATGACGATGCTCCGCGCGTCGCGCACGTTCACCGTCTGTGCACTGATCGCTCTCGCGCTGACGCTCGCCTATGAGCCAGGGCAGGCGCACAAGCCAATCACGTCGCCGTTCACGTACAACGACGATGTGTTTCCGATCCTGAAGGAACGATGCTCGCGCTGCCATGTCCCCGACGGCGTCGCGCCGATGTCGCTGATGACGTACGACGATACTGTGCCGTGGGGCGAGTCGATTCGCGTCGAGCTACTGGCGGGGCATATGCCGCCGTGGGGCGTCGATGCGGCGTCGACGCGCTTTCGGAACGCACAAACACTGACCGCCCGTGAGATGAACGTGCTGCTGACGTGGGCCACAGGAGGCACGCCATTCGGGACTCCCGACAAAACGCCGCCGCCCGTGTCTTACGAGCGTCGCTGGCCACTAGGCACGCCCGACCTCGAGCTCTCACTGCCGAACGAGTTCATAGTCGCCGGCAACAAGCAGGAGGACACCGCCGAGTTCGTCATTCCCACCGGCTTCACGGAGCGACGATGGCTGCGTGCAGTGGATCTGATGCCGGGAACTCCGGCAATCGTGCGATCCGCAACTGTACAGATCAGATCAGCGGGACCGAACGAGTCCGCGCAGGCGATCGGTGCCGAGCCGCTGCTCGCGCTCTGGCTTCCGGGCGACGATCCGATCGCGACGAATGGCGGCGCGGCATTCGAGGTCCCGGCGGGAGCGGAGCTCGTCGTACGCGTTCGTTACAAGAAGACTTGGCAGTACGAGCGCAAGGAGATGCGCGACCGCAGCGTCGTTGGTCTCTACTTCGCGAAGGACGGGGCGCAGCCCGTTCGCTCGATGGCGCTGACACACGCTGGCCCTGCTCTTCAAACCAACGGCTCTCGTCGTCAGTACAGCGAAGCAGTTTCAGACGACGTCCGCGCGCTCGCGATCTATCCGAGCAACCAGCCCTCGAACGTCAGTATTGTCGTCACGGCCGTCTCACCGACTGGTGCGCGGCGTGAACTGATCGCCTTCCACCCGCAGCGTGACTGGACTCGTCGCTATTGGTTCCAGGACCCGATCACGCTCGAGCGCGGGACACGGATCGAGTCCACGATGTCCTTCGACGATGAAACTCCCGCCCTCCCACTCGGCCCGGGAACCGAGCCCCAATCGCAGGATCTGTCTGCCGTCCGACCTCACCCTGAACGTCATTCCGGCGGCGAAATAAGCGAATTCTCCCCTCACCTGGACAAAAGCGGTCAACGTTCAGCGGCTTCGTCAGGTATATACGTCACACAGTTCCATCGACATCCCTACGCAAGAGCTTTGGAGGCACGTATGCTGCTCAGAACCCTGACGCTTGCCGCGCTGCTTGTCGCGCTTCTGTCGACAAGCACGGCAACACAGAATGCCAGCTCCATCGTCGCCGGAGCATCGAAGGCGATGGGCGTTGACATGCTGAATTCGATCACCTACTCCGGAACGGCGCGAAACGGCGCCTTCGGACAGAGCAAGGCCATCGGCGAGCCCATGGGGGCCGTCAACGTGACGCGCATCACCGAGTACACGCGCACGATCAACTTCGCACCGGGAGGCGACGCGACGGCTCTCGTCTCGCGAGCGACCGGTCCAACGCAGCCACCAACAGTGCCGGGCGTGCCAGCGCCGATGCCGGGCGTATTCAACCAGAACATCACCGCCCGCAGGCCAGCACCAACTGGAATCAGGCGCTGAACGTCTGGACGACGCCATGGGGCTTCCTGAAGGGCGCGGCCGCCAACAACGCAACGGTGCGACAGCAAGGCGGCCAGCAGGTCGTGTCGTTCTCGCCGCCCAACGTCAAATCGCCGTCCGGGCAGACCTATAGCGTGACCGGATACATCAACGGGCAGAACCTCGTCACCAAGGTCGAGACACGCGTCGACAACGCGGTCGTCGGAGACCTGCTCGTCGAATTCGAGTACTCGAACTACCAGAACATGAACGGCGTGCAGGTGCCGACGCGCATCGTTCAGAAGCAGGCCGGCATGGCGACGTTCGATGCGGAGATCAAAGCTGCGACGCCGAATCCATCGAACCTCACGGCGCTGCTCACGCCACCGCCTCCACCAGCCGGAGCCCCCGGCGGTGCGCCAGGCGGTCCTCCACCAGCTCCGGCGGCTCCGCCGGTCGAGAAGCTTGGCGAAGGGGTCTTCAAGATTGGCGGTAACTACACCTCGCTCGCCGTTGACATGGGCGATCACATCCTCGTCGTCGAGAGCGGTCAGAGCGACGCACGCGGCCTGGCGGTGATGGCGGCAGCGAAGCAGGCGATTCCGAACAAGCCAGTCCGCTTCGTCGTGAACTCACATCCGCACTTCGATCATGCGAGCGGCCTTGCGGCAGCAGCGGCGGAAGGTGCCACGATCCTCACACACCGCAACAACGAGGAAGCCATCGAGCGGCTGATGTCCGGCCCGCGCACGCTCACTGGCGACAGCCTGTCGAAGTTGCCCGCTCGCCGTGTGAATTTCTTCGAGGGGGTCGGTGACCGCGACGTGCGGAAGGGAAACAACGGCAAGGTCGTCGAGCTGCACCGGATCGCCGAATGAGCACAGCGACGGCATGCTGATCGTCTATCTGCCGGCGGAGAAGGTCGTGTGGTCGGCGGACGTCACTGCAGTCAATCCCGAATCCCGGGTCAGCTGGCAGTCGTGAAAGCTGTCAACGAGACGCTGAACAAACTCAATTTCGACTACAACTCGTGGATTCAGGCGCACCCGCCGAACCCCGACAAGCCGCTGACGAAGGCGGACGTCGCCGCTGCGGCGGGTACAAAGTAGATGTCAGTTCGCAGGCGGGTCTGAAGACCCGCCTACGTTCGACTTCCAGAAGCACCTTCCCCGTTGTCCGGCGCGCTTCGAGCTCCTGGTGAGCTTTCACGGCGTCGGCCAACGGGAAGGTGTGATTGATGCGAATCTTCACCGCCCCTGACGCGAGCCAGCCAAACAGATCGCGAGCACGCATCATCAGCTCCTCACGCGTCGCGATGTATTGATTCAGGCCAGGACGCGTCAAGAAGAGCGAGCCCTTGATCCCGAGGATGGCGGGATCGAACGGCGGCACGAGCCCGCTCGAAAAACCGAACAACGCCAGATACCCGCGATGCCGAAGGCAGTTCAGGCTCTTGTCGAACGTGTCCTTGCCCACTGAGTCGTACACCACCTCGACGCCGCGCCCGCCGGTCAGCCGCTTCACTTCCTGCTCGAAGTCCTGCGTCGTGTAGTTGATGACGTCGTGCGCGCCGGCCTGGCGCGCGAGTTCGACTTTGGCGTCAGCTCCGGCGGTCGCAATCACGCGCGCGCCCATCAGCCGCGCGACCTGCGTGAGCACCATGCCGATTCCGCCAGCCGCCGCATGAACGAGCGCGGTCTCGCCCGCCTTCAGGGGATAGGTGCTGTGCGTCAGGTAGTGCGCGGTGAGCCCCTGAAGCATCGCGCCAGCAGCGGTGCGCAGATCGAGATTGTCCGGCAACGGAACGACGCGTGCAGCCGGCGCGAGCGCGTATTCGGCGTAGGTGCCGAGGATCATCGTGTAGGCCACGCGATCGCCGACCTTGAATCCGGTCACGCCGCTGCCGACGTCGCTGATCGACGCCTGCGCCTCCGTGCCATTTGTGAACGGCAACGGAGCCTTCACGCGTCCGATTCGATACTGCACGTCCAGGTAGTTCAGGCCGGTAGCCGCAATCTTGATGAGGACCTCGCCGGCTCCGGGCTTCGGAACGTCGACGTCCTCGTACTTCATCACCTCTGGCCCGCCCAGGGCATGCACTCGAACGGCTTTCACGATGGGTCTTCTCCTACTGCGAACTCGCGGACTGCTTCGCCTCGGCATCGACATCCTGCTCCCACTGACCGATCAGCGGAAACAACTTGCCGGACGATGTCCATGCGCTGATTCGCAAGATCGTTGCGTTCGCCGAGGTCGTCTTTGAGGTTGAACAGCATCGGATTGGCACCGTCGAGCATCAACTTCCAGTCACCCTGCCGCACGGCGCGTTGGCGGCGCGCCGGGAGCGTGTATCTGAAGAACAGCGTCCGCTCGACGCGCTGAGCGCCGTCCTGCAGCAACGGCAGCAAGTTCATACCTTCGAGGCGCGCCTCGGCGGGCACGGGCGACTTGGTCGCGGCGAGGATCGTCGCGGTGAGATCCATGACGATGCCCACCTGCGACGACGTCTTGCCGGCGGGGATCTGCCCGGGCCAGCGGAAGATCGCCGGCACGCGGATGCCGCCTTCCCACACGGTCTGCTTGCGATGGAACAGCGGCGCGTTACGCGAGAGCCACTCGCCGCCGTTGTCGTTGGTGAAGATCACCAGCGTGTTGCGCGACAGCCCGCGGCGTTCGAGAGCCGCGAGGATCTGGCCGACACCGCGATCCGCGCGCTCGAGAATCGCGACGTAGTCCTGTCGCGTGCTCGTCGGATCGTCCTGCGGCTGGACGAATCGCGCGTTGTTCGGCGCGACCGACGGATGATCAGGCACCTGGAACGGCCAGTGGGCGGCGTTGTACGCCACCTCGAGGAAGAACGGCCGGCCGGCGTTCTCTTCGATGAACTTGACCGAGCGCTCGGTGAAGAGATCCGTCGAGTATCCGTCGACGTGCGTCGGCTCATCGTTCTCGAACAGATCGTGCTCGCCGTTCTGGTCGGTGTGCTGGTAGTAATCGATGCAGACCGCTCTTGAAGCCGAAGAAGTAATCGAACCCGTGTGCGACCGGGCTGAACTCGCGCTTGTATCCCAGATGCCACTTGCCGATAAGCGCGGTCCGATACCCGTTGTTCTTCAGACAGCTGCGGCAACGTCCGTCCCGTCGGGCGCAGCCCCTGCTCCCCCGCCGGACCGCGAGCCGCGCCGAGCGGAACCTCGATTCGATATCGCTGCTGATAGCGGCCGCTGATGAGCGCCGCGCGCGTCGGTGAACAACTCGGCGCGGCGTAGAAGTCGGTCAGACGCGTACCGTTCTTCGCGAGGCTGTCGATGTTCGGCGTCTTGATGTCGGGCGCCCCGTAGCTCCCGATATCCCCGTACCCCACATCGTCGGTGATGATGAGCACGACGTTCGGGCGATCCGCTGATCTGTGCCTGCGCCGCCCCGGCATGCCCCAGCACCCATCGCGAGGACCAGGGCAGTCAACACCATTCGCATCGTTGACGTCTCCTGTCACGAGCTAGCCGTGCTGCTACTTGAAAATCGCGCGCAGTGCTTCGATCTGCGAGGGATCGAGTTTCACCAAGCTTCATCGGCGTCACCGACACGTAGCCCTCGTTGACCGCGTGAATGTCCGTGCCCTCGGGAGCGGTCGCCCCCTCCTTGTACACGTTCCAGTAGACAGTTCGGCCCGAGGGATGTGGTCGTCTCGGCGAAGTCGTTCCTCGCCACTCCGCTGCATGGCTTGTGTGGTGATGCGGTAGCCGCGATAGCCTCCGTGCGGGCATCGCAGGGATATTCACGTTGAGGAACGTGTTGCGAGGCAGGCCGTACCTGCTTCACGCGTCGGGCAACGCCCAACACCTCTTCGGCGGCGTTGCCGTAGTTCCGGTTCGCACCGTCCTCCTGGACGCGATGCCGCAATCGCCGGAACGCCGTGCATGGCGGCCTCGCGCGCTGCACCCACCGTTCCCGACAGATAGGCCGTGTATCCGAGGTTGTACCCGCGGTTGATCCCCGACACGACGAGGTCGGGCAGCGGCATGACGATGTTGCGGATCGCAATGTTGACCGTGGTTGCCGGCGTCGCTGTCAGCCCGATCGCCTTCAGGCCATTCGGAAGCGTCAGGTCCTCGCGAAGAATCGGCTCGCTCGTGACGATCGAATGACCCTTCCCGCTCTGGTTCTCGGCCGGGGCGACGATGATGACCTGCCCGATGGCCTGAAGGATCTGCGCAACCGCCGCAATCCCCGGCGCGCGCACGCCATCGTCATTGCTGATCAGGATTCGATAAGGCGGCGGCTGCTGGGCGCCGACGGGGACGAACAGCCACGAGCTGAGAATGAGGGCAAGAACGAGACGTACTCTCGGCATGCCGCCGAGATTATCAGAATGTCGGGGTAGGACGCCGCGGGTGATCCGGTAGATCGCCCAGACCAGCAATGCCAGCAGCGCGACCGGCACGAGAGGCGCCAGAAGCGACAGCAACCCGACGATCACTCCGCCAATCACAACAACGCCAGCACCAGCAGGCCAACCGGCGCGAGCATGACGCCGAGAATCCCGCCGATGATGCCGAAGACGACTCGGAAGATCCCGAAGATCAGCGCGAAGAACAGCCCGAACAGGCCAAAGAAGAGCCGAAACGGAAGAGTGATGACCCAGAAGAGCAACCCGAACAGCATGAAAGGAATGGCAAGCAGCCCGGCGAACGCCATTCCTACCGCGCACAGGAATAGGAAGGTCAACATCGCTATCTGCCGCACCTACGGGAGGTGCTCGCGAAAGGTTCCGTCTGGACTGGGTCGCTACTCGCGCGGGATCGGCTTGTCGGTAGAAGGCACTTCGTACATGGACGAGACACCGCCTCACTTCTTCCATTGCCACGCGCTCAGCCTTGTGCGGGATCGCCCTATGCTGCTCGAACGTTTGTCGTCGTCACTCAGACGGACTAGCGCACCACGCCGCAACTGTTTCGCGCGCATGGCCGCGACGTCAACGAAGAGAAAGCGACTTTCGATGGGAGGCGCCTTGACCGGACGATCGGCGCGGACTCTTCGCTTGCCTCGGGGGCCGTGAGATCGACTGTGTCGGTCATATTAACCTTGAAGACTAACACAGTGGGCAGGACAAAAGTCGGCAGGCAGCGTAGGCGGGTCTTGCTCTGAGACCCGCCGGGTCCGAAGAACAGGACCCGGCCAACGTCTCTTCCGCCTACTGCCTACTGCTTACCGCCTACTGAGCTTACGCCGCCACTTCGACGTTGATCGTGCGCGGCTTGGCTTCCTCGCGGAACGGCAGCTTCACGGTGAGCACGCCGTTCTTGTACTCAGCGCTGACCTTCGACGCGTCCACCGTGTTCGGCAGCGTGAACGAGCGGACGAACGACCCATAGTGGCGCTCGACGCGGCGGAACTGCTCTTCCTTGACGTCGGCCGGAAGGTTCTTGGTCCCCTTCAGCGTCAGCGTGTTGTTCTCGACGGTGACCTCGATGTCTTCCCGGTTCATGTCCGGCAGTTCCGCCTTGATGACCAGGTCGTGCCCCGCGGTCTCGTAGATGTCGACCGGCGGCACCCAGTTGCCGCGCGAGGTCAGCTCCTCGTCGCGAAGGTAGACGTCACCGAACAACCGGCTCAGGTCACGGAACGGATCGAATCGAGTAATGGTCATTCTTTCTCCTCCGCGGGCTGGCGCTCTACGCCGCTCTGAACTCTCGGCGTCGGCTGGTACTCTGCTCCTGGTTACGCGTCGACAACTTCGCCTTCGACGACGTCGTCGTGTGCGGCAGCGTTCGGCCCCTGGCTGCTGGCCCGGTCCCTGGCCCTGGCTGCTTGTAAAGCTGCTCGGCGATCGCGTGCGACGCCTTCTGCAGTTCGGCACTCGCCGCGCGAATCGCCTCGAGGTTGTCGCCCTTGACGGCATCTCGCACGACTGCGATCGCGCGCTCGACGCGCCTCGACGTCCACGGCCGGCAGTCGATCGCGGTTCTCGTTGATCGTCTTCTCCACCGAGTACGCCAGCGAGTCGGCCTGGTTCCGCGCGTCGATGACTTCACGCCGCGCCTTGTCCTCCGCCGCGTGCCCCTCAGCGTCCTTCACCATGCGATCGACTTCGTCCTTGTTCAGGCCCGAGGAGCCGCTGATGGTGATCTTCTGCTCCTTGCCCGTCGCGACGTCCTTGGCCGTCACGTTGACGATGCCGTTGGCGTCGATGTCGAACGCGACCTCGATTTGCGGCACGCCACGCGGCGCCGGCGGAAGGCCGACCAGGTGGAAGCGGCCCAGCGTGCGGTTGTCGCGCGCCATCTGCCGCTCGCCCTGGAGCACGTGGACCTCGACGCTCGTCTGGTTGTCCGTCGCCGTCGAGAAGACCTCGCTCTTCCGCGTCGGAATCGTCGTGTTGCGGTTGATGAGCGTCGTCATCACGCCGCCCAGCGTCTCGATGCCGAGCGACAGCGGCGTCACGTCGAGCAGCAGGACGTCCTTGACCTCGCCCTTCAGCACGCCGCCCTGAATCGCCGCGCCGACGGCGACGACTTCGTCAGGGTTGACGCCCTTGTGCGGCTCCTTGCCGAAGAAGTCCTTCACCAGCTGCTGAATCTTCGGCGTGCGCGTCGAGCCGCCGACGAGCACGACCTCGTCGACCTCCGACGGCTTGAGGCCCGCGTCGGCGAGCGCCTGCTTCACCGGCCCCATCGATCGCTGCAGCAGATCGTCGACGAGCTGCTCGAACTTCGCGCGCGTCAGCTTCATCTGCAGGTGCTTGGGACCGATCTGATCCGCCGTGATGAACGGCAGATTGATGTCGGTTTCGAACACCGTCGAGAGCTCGATCTTGGCCTTCTCCGCCGCCTCCTTGAGACGCTGAAGCGCCATCCGATCCTTGAGCAGATCGATGCCGTCGCTCTTGCGGAACTCCGCCGCCATCCAGTCGACGATGCGCTGATCGAGATCGTCGCCGCCAAGATGCGTGTCGCCGTTGGTGGACTTCACCTCGACGACGCCTTCGCCGACTTCGAGGATCGAGACGTCGAACGTGCCGCCGCCGAAGTCGTAGACGACGATCGTTTCGTCCTTCTTCTTGTCGAGGCCGTAGGCCAACGCCGCCGCGGTCGGCTCGTTGACGATCCGCAGCACGTTCAGGCCGGCGATCTTGCCGGCGTCCTTGGTCGCCTGCCGCTGCGCGTCGTTGAAGTACGCCGGCACCGTGATGACCGCGTCGGTGACCTTCTCGCCGAGGTAGTCCTCCGCGGCGGTCTTCAGCTTCTGAAGCACCATCGCGGAGATCTCGGGCGGCGAATACTTCTTGCCGCGCACGTCGACCCACGCGTCGCCGTTCGTCGCCTTGACGACCGGATACGGCACGCGCGCGATCTCCTGCGCGACCTCCGCGTGCTTGCGGCCCATGAAGCGCTTGATCGAGAAGACGGTGCTTTCCGGGATTGGTGACGCTCTGACGCTTGGCGACCTGGCCGACGAGGCGCTCGCCTTCCTTCGCGAACGCGACGATGGAGGGGGTCGTGCGCGAACCTTCCTGGTTGACGATGACCGCCGGCTCCCCGCCTTCCATGACGGCCACGACCGAGTTGGTCGTGCCCAAGTCGATTCCGATGACCTTGCTCATCTGTTCTGTTCTCCCCGTGAACAGAATGATAAGAGCTATATGAGTGTATGTCAAGCATCTAATATTAGTGTATATACACTCATATAATTCTCAGCCACAGTCCACGGTCCAAGCCAGAGCTTAGGAACGCTCAACCTCGAGCACTGAGCTCTAGCGTCCGGAGACCGAGTCCGGCGGAGCCCGTAGGCCGTAGCCCGTGCGATCATTGGTCCGCCGTGCTCGAGTTCTCCTTTCTTCCCACCGACGAATCCCGCGAGCTGGTCGACGACCTCCGCCAGGTCTTCGCCGATCTCGCCGCCACCCTGGGCCCCGAGCAGCGGGCCTACTCGGGCGAATACCACCCCTCGCTCGACGTCGTCGAAACGTCGACAGGCCGTCGAAATCGTCGTGGACGTCGCCGGCGTGCCGCGCGAAGCCGTGCGCGTGCTCTTCCGCGGCGACGTGCTGATCGTCGCGGGCGAGAAGGCGCCTCCGCCCACGGCGTCCGAGCCGAACTTTCACCTGCTCGAGCGCGAGTTCGGCCGCTTCGCGCGCGCCGTGCGCCTGAGCGGCGCCTTCGAGATCGGACAGGCGCAGGCCAGGCTCTCGAGCCGGCGAGCTGACGATCATCCTTCCCAAGCGAGTCGATCGCCGCGGTCAGGTGCAGACGATCCCGATTCGCGAGCGACTCGCGGCGACCGGCATGAACATCCTGTTCATCGGCGACATCGTCGGCCGCCCCGGACGCGAGCTGATTCGCAAGGGGCTGCGCGCGCTCATCGAGCATCACGGCGTCGATCTCACGATCGCCAACGCCGAGAACGCCGCCGCCGGCTTCGGCGTCACCAAGGACATCGGCGACGCGCTGCTCGACTGGGGCGTGGACGTCATGACGTCGGGCAATCACATCTGGGACAAGAAGGAAGTGCTCGACTACATCGCCAGCGAACCCCGCCTGCTGCGTCCCGCCAACTACCCTGCCGGCGTGCCGGGCCGCGGCTCGTACGTCGCGCAGACGGGCGACGGCCGCGCCGTCGGCGTCATCAACGTGATGGGACGCGTGTTCATGCTGAACATCGACGATCCGTTCGCCGTCGTCCTCCGCGAGATCGAGGCGCTGCGCCACAAGACGCGCGTCATCATCGTCGACTTCCACGCCGAGGCCACCAGCGAGAAGATCGCGATGGGCTGGCATCTCGACGGCAAGGTCACGCTCGTCGTCGGCACGCACACGCACGTGCAGACGGCGGACGAACGCATCCTGCCGAACGGCACCGCGTACCTGACCGACGCCGGCATGACCGGCCCGCACGACGCATCATCGGCATGGAACGCGAGCCGTCGCTGCGCGTTTCCTCAACGGCATGCCGTCGAAGTTCGAGCCGGCCACCGGCAACTCCGCGCCTGAACGGCGTCCTGGTCGAGGCCGACGACAAGACCGGCCGCGCCACGTCGGTGACGCGCCTCAGCTACTCCGAGCAGGAGCTCGCAGCGCTGGCCTCGCGCAGTCGGCCGTCAGCCACCATCGAGCCGATGAGCCTCTTCGATCTGCCGTTCGAGGAACCCGACGAGACGCTCGACGAAGAGGACGCCAGCCGCCCCCGCCGCCACCGACGACGGATCCTCACCGTCTCCGAGCTGACGGCCGACGTCCGCACGCTGCTCGAGGAGCGCTTCTTCGAGATCTGGGTCGAAGGCGAGCTGTCGAACTGCCGGGTCTGGAACACCGGGCACCTGTATTTCACGCTGAAGGACGCGCACGGCCCAGATCAAGGGCGTGATGTTCCGCTCGGCGCTGCGGCTGCTTCGCTTCAAGCCGCAGGACGGCCTGCGCGTCGTCGCGCGCGGGCGCATCAGCGTCTACGACCCGAAGGGCGAGTATCAGATCGTCTGCGAGCACCTCGAGCCGGAAGGCCTCGGCGCGCTGCAGCTCGCCTTCGACCAGCTGAAGCAGCGGCTCGCGGCCGAAGGCCTCTTCGACCAGGCGCGCAAGCGTCCGCTGCCGGCCCTGCCCCGCAAGATCGGCATCGTCACCTCGCTCGACGGCGCCGCCGTGCGCGACATCATCAAGGTGCTGCGCCGCCGCTACGCCAACGCGCACATCGTGATTCGGCCGACGCGCGTGCAGGGCGACGGCGCGGCGCTCGACATCGCGCGCGGGCTCAGGGCGATCGCCAAGGTGCAAGGGCGTCGACGTGGTCATCGTCGGACGCGGCGGCGGCTCGATCGAGGATCTCTGGGCCTTCAACGAGGAAGTCGTCGCGCGGGCGATTGCCGGCTGCCCGGTGCCGACGATCTCCGCCGTCGGCCACGAGACCGACGTCACGATCGCGGACTTCGTCGCCGACCTGCGCGCGCCGACGCCGTCGGCGGCCGCGGAGATGGTCGTCGCGCGCAAGGACGACTTCGTCGCCCGCATCGATCGGCTCGTCAGAGGCGTGTCAGGCGGCGATGTCGATGCGGACGCATCGGCTCGAGTCGCGGCTGCGCGCGCTCGAAAGCCGGTCGGGCTTCGCGGGCATGCACGGCCGTCTCGCGCTTCGCGGCCGGCACGCCGCCGAGCTCACCCACGAGCTGCGCCGGGCGCTGCGCGCTGGCCTGGCGTCGCGCGAGCGCGCGTATCAGCGTCTGCGGCTGACGCTCGAGCGCTTCGACCTGCGCCGCCGGCTGGCGAGCGTGAAGGCCAGGCTCATCGCCGGCGACGGGCGCCTGCGCTCCACGATTCACAGCGGACGCACACGCTCAACGCGCGACTCGGCGCGCCGCCGCGCGGCTCGACAGCCTCAGCCCGCTCGCCGTGCTCGGCCGCGGCTACGCGGTCTGCTGGAACGCCGACCGCACGGCGATCATCCGCGATGCGGCGCGCGTCGAGAACGGCTCGCAGGTCGTCGTCACGCTCGAACAGGGCGAGTTGACCTGCGAGGTCAAGGACCGGAAACTGTAGCAGCGCAGGGCGAACCGGCGATAGCGAACGTCCGGCGAGGTCAGAGGCGAGGTCTCGAGCCGCACTGACGCAGGTCGAGGACCGAGGACTCGACGACCGGAGACTGAGACACGTGGATCCCGACCATCAAGGACTTCGAGGCCGCCATCGCCGAGCTCGAGACCATCGTCAAGAAGCTCGAGGAGGGCGACCTGGCGCTCGAAGCGTCGCTGCAGCTCTACGAGCGCGGCGTCCACCTGTCGCGCTTCTGCCACGCACGGCTCGAAGAGGCCGAGACGCCGCATCGAGATCCTGAACGAGCGCGGCGAGGTCAAGCCGGCGCCGCCGGGATTCGGCGACGAGCAACGGTCCCGCGAAGGGCAAGGAGTGACGACCGCCGAAGGGCTCGCCGAGTATCTCGACGCCCGCCGCGCGGAAGTCGAGGCCGCGCTCGCCGCGATCCTGCCCGCGCCGCCCGACGCGCCCGCGTCGTCGCCGCGGCGATGCGCTACAGCCTGATCGCCGGCGGCAAGCGGCTGCGTCCGATCCTCTGCCTGGCCAGCGCCGACGCCGTCGGCGGCGATCGCAGCCATGGCGATGCCCGCGGCGTGCGCCATCGAGCTGATTCACACCTACTCGCTCATCCACGACGACCTGCCGGCGATGGACAACGACACGATGCGCCGCGGCCGGCCGACGCTGCACGTCGTCGCCGGCGAAGGCATGGCCATCCTGGCCGGCGACGGCCTGCTGACCGAGGCGTTCCATCTCCTTGCCCGCGAGCCCGTCGAGCAGCGACCCGCACGTCGCCGCGCGCAAGCTGCGCGTCATCGAGACCGTCGCGCACGCGGCCGGGCGCGGCGGGCATGGTCGGCGGACAGGCGATCGATCTGGCGTCGGTCACGCCCGATCCGGAGGGACGCTGCCGCCGGCGCTCGATGCCGACGGGCTGCGCGCGATGCACGCACGAAAGACCGGCGCGCTCATCCGCGCGTCGGCGGTCGCGGGCGCGATCATGGGCGGCGGCACCGACGCGCAGATCGCCGGCATCGACGCGCGCCGCCGGCGAGTTCGGCCTGGCGTTTCAGATCGTCGACGACATCCTCGACGTCGAAGGCGTCGCAGCGCACGCTCGGCAAGACGGCGGGCAAGGACGCCGCCGCGGGCAAGCCCACCTATCCGGCGCTGTACGGCCTGGACACGATCGCGCCGCATGGCCGCCGAGTGCCTCGACCGCGCCGAAGCGGCGCTTCGAGCCGCGGCATCGCCGACGACGCGCCTGCTCGCGATCGGCCGATGGATCGTGAACCGATCGAATTGACGCAACTGCCGAATCGCAACTCGCGATTCCCAATGCACGTTCGCGGTCTGCAAGTTGAGTTCGGAATTGACAGTGACCACGTCGATGCCACGCGTCCGTCTCGATCAGCTCGTCGTCGAACGCGGCCTGGCGCCGTCGCGCGAGCGGGCGCGGGCGCTGATCCTCGCCGGACAGGTCACCGTCGACGGCACGCCGGCGACCAAGGCCGGCACGCGCGGTCGACGATCAGGCGGCCGTCGCGCTGCTCGCGCCGGATCATCCCTACGTCGGCCGCGGCGGCCTGAAGCTCGCGCACGCGCTCGACACCTTCCAGCATCGGGTCGCGGGCGCGAGGCCTCGACATCGGCGCCTCGACCGGCGGCTTCACCGACGTGCTGCTGCAGCGCGGCGCCGCGCGCGTCGTCGCGCTCGACGTCGGCCACGGCCAGCTCGACTGGAAGCTGCGCAACGACCCGCGCGTCGTCGTCATCGAGCACTTCAACGCGCGCCACCTGACGCTCGCCGATCTCCCGGGCCCGGTCGACATCGTCGTCATCGACGTGTCGTTCATCTCGCTGCGCCAGATCCTTCCGGCCGTCCCGCCGGTGCTTCGCCCGGGCGCCGACGTCGTCGCGCTCGTGAAGCCGCAGTTCGAGGCGGGCCGCGACGAGGTGCGCAAGGGCATCATCCGCGACCCGGCCGTCCACGCGCGCGTGCTCGACGAGGTCGCCGCCGCGGGCGCTGAGGTAGGATTGAGCCGCGTGGCGTCCACCCCGTCGCCGATCACCGGCCAGAAAGGCAACGTCGAGTTCCTGCTCCACCTCCGTCCCTCATGAGCGGCGAGATCACCCGCGTCGGCATCGTCGCCAAGCGCGGCCTGCTCGCGGCTGCCGATCATCTCGAGCAGCTCGGCGTCGTGGCTGCGCGCGCGGCAGCATCGAGCCGATCTTCGACACCGACACCGCGGCACGCTGACCGACGCGCCGCGCGGCGAGACGCGATCGCGCGACGACCTGCCGCGCGACGTCGATCTCGTCGTCGTCCTGGGCGGCGACGGCACGCTGCTCAGCATGGCCACGCGCATCGCGCAGGCCGGCCGCGACATCCCGATCCTCGGCGTCAACTTCGGCAGCCTCGGCTTCCTCACCGAGATCGCGCATCGACGAGCTCTACACGTGCTCGAGTCGGTGCTGAACGGCACGGCCACGTTCGACGAGCGCGCCATGCTCGCCGCCGACGCCTACCGCGCACGCGAGCACTTCGATTCGCGCATCGTGCTCAACGACGTCGTGTTCACCAAGGCGGCGCTGTCGCGCATCATCGAGCTGTCGGTCTCGGTCGGCGCCGGCCTGGTGACCAAGGTCAAAGCCGACGGCCTGATCGTCGCCACCGCCACCGGATCGACCGCCTACAACCTCGCCGCCGGCGGACCGATCGTCCACCCGCGCGTCGACGCCCTCGTCCTGACGCCGATCGCGCCGCACACGCTGACCAACCGGCCGATCGTCATCCCCGGCAGCGAGGTGATCGAGGTCCGGCCGCAGGTCGTCAGCGGCGTACGAAGATATCTACGTCACCTACGACGGCCAGTCCGGGTATCCGCTGCAGCAGGACGACGTCGTCCGCGTCCGGCGGTCGGAGCGCACGCTGCGGCTGGTCAAGGCGCCCGCGCGCAGCTACTTCGAGCTGCTGCGCGAGAAGCTGAAATGGGGCGAACGAGGAGGAAGGGAGTAAGCCATGACGATGCGTCGAACGATCGTCCTGCTGCTGCTGGTGGCGGCCGCCGCTCGTCGGCGCCGTTGCCGAGGCGCAGTCACGACGCGCCGGCCGTGCACCAGCTCCGCGGATCTATGTGTTCGAAGCCGGCGAGCATCAGAGGCCTCGACCCGAAGCTCTTCAACTTCACGCGCGAAGAGCTGAAGGAAGTCGATTTCGTCAACATGGCCTACCTGATCGTGCACCCGAAAGGCACGGTGATGTTCGACACCGGCGGCATTCCCGACAGCGCACTTCAAGCCAGACGGCGGTCCGGTCACCGAAGGGATCATGTCCGCCAGCGAAACCGCTGAAGCCGCAACTGGCGGCCGCCGGCTACAAGCCGGCCGACATCACGATACCTCGTGATGTCGCACTACCACTCCGATCACACGGCCAACGCCAACGACTTCGCAGGAGCGACGTGGATCGTCCAGAAGGCCGAGCGCGACTTCATGTTCGCGGACAAGCCGCAGGGCATCATCCAGCCCGCTCAGCTACAGCGCGCTCAAGAACGCGAAGACGACGGTGCTCAACAACGAGGACCTCGATGTGTTCGGCGACGGCACGCGTAGTGGTCATGTCGACGCCGGGCCACACGCCAGGGCCATCAGGTGCTGTTCGTCAAGCTCCCAAAGCGTGGACCCGTCGTGTTGGCCGGCGACCTATATCACTACCCGGAGGAGCGAGCGACCGGCAGGACCCCGACGTTCGAGTTCAACGCCGAGCAGTCAGCGGCAGCGAGGCAGAAGGTGGAGGCGTTCGTGAAGCAGAACAAGGCCGAGCTCTGGATCGAGCACGACATCGCGACGCACGCGAAGCTGCCGAAGGCGCCGGCGTTCGTCGAATGAGCTAGGGGACGACGGGGCTCGTGCGCGTCTCGCCGCCTTCGACGCCCACCATCATCTGCGGGCCGTAGTTGTTCTCCTGACAGACGTACTCGAACGTCTCCAGGTTGGCCGTCCAGCGCAAGGTGTACCCGCTCGTCCACTGCGCCGTGTAGGCGCCTGGATCGTCGACCGTCAGTTCATACTTCAGCGTGTTCAGGTCGAGTCGCGTGACGCGCTCGATCGTGTGAAGCCTATCGGTGTGCGGCAGGGCCCATCGTTCGAGCCAGGCGCTCTCGTCGATGCCGATGGTGTCGATGACCAGCGTGTCGCCCTCCCACCATCCGATTGAATGGCCGAAGGCGCTCGGCTCGACCGTCGTGGGATGTGTGCGCCCGTCGATGTAGATGACACGATACGAATGCGCGCCGCCGGTCTGAAACAAGTAGATCCGAGCTGTGCCGGGAATGTTCATCAGCTCGATGCCATAGGCGGTCCCGAACGATCGCGCGGCAGGAGACGGCTTGCACCGCGTATACGGCTCGTCGGCCAGATACCTCGCGTGCCGTATATCCAGGAGCGCCTGCGCCCATGGCTGGAGCGGACCTCTTTGAGATCGATCAGACCAGGCCGCGGCCGGCCACCAACCGATTCGTAGTTCTTTGGATTGGTCGCGAGCGGCTCGGCTCCCTCCCACAGACCTGTCGTGCCAGGCGCAGATCCTAGATTAATCGTGCCGTCCGGCCAACGCGGTGCTGGAGACGAAGGGCGAGGTGGACCACCACCGCGACCCTGCGCGCCCGCTGTTGACACGCCGAGCAGCATCAGCACGCACGCGAGAAGAAGTGTCGCCTTCATTGGGGAACAGGCTAACGCATTTGGGAGGACGTGCGCATCGAGATTGCGCGGGTGTGAGACTGAATGAAACGGGCGCGGCCGACGCCGCCCTCAAAATCACCGAGCGCTCTCGCCACACGAGCTGAGACTCTGAGGTATCGTGACGACGTGCGGCTGATTGCCGGCGCGTTCACGCTGGCACTGCTGATCGTCTCCGTTGGAGCGCAGACGTTTCGGCTCGGCGACGTCGTTGCCCGTCTGGATGGCTATCTCCAGGGCTATGACGATCGACTGGCGAACGTCGTCGCGGAAGAGACGTATCGGCAATGGGTCGAGCAGGGCCCGGAGAATCGCCGTTCGACGACGTCACGGATGCTTCGCTCGGACTTTGCACTGACGCATACGTCCGAACGCAACAGCTGGGTCGGGTATCGCGACACATTCGAAGTGGACGGTGTTCCGGTGCGCGACCGCGACGAACGTCTGCAGCGACTCCTGAGTAGCGGCGCGGTCGGACAAGCGGCCCGCATCGCCGAGCAAAACGCCCGGTTCAATCTCGGCGAAGGTCTCATCACACGCAACATCAACGTCCCGACGTTTGCGCTGGAGATCATGCACCCGCGGTTTCGGGACCGTGTCAAGGTGCGCCGCACAGGCGCCGACGTTCTGGAGGGCCGTCCGGGCTGGCTCATCGAATTTCGCGAGCAGGACCGCCTTACGTTTGTGCATACGCCGGAGGGGGGCGATCAGCCCTCGCGCGTCGTCGCGCTCGTCGACATCCAGACTGGCGAAGTGCTCCGGACAGTCCTGACCTGGGAGCACGTGAAAGGGTCGATCGAGGTGTCCTACGGCCACGCCCCCGGCATTCCGGCGCCGGTGCCGATCCGCATGGCCGAGCGCTACGTCACACGCAGCGGCGAGCTCGTCGCCGGCGAGGCGACCTACGCCAACTTCCGGCAGTTCGACACGAGCGCACGGATCATCCCGTGAGGTGACCGCCGAGCGGCCTTCTCCGATTCGGACATTCCGCCGCCGAAGTACTCCTCACCTTTCGGGACCATCCACCAACATAAGCATCTGCGGCAGCGGAAGTAATCGCCACACGCGCAGTAGAGTACGTCGGCATCACGTCCGTCTAGGGAACAGCAGCCTGGCCGGCAACGCGTTGCCAAGACGGCAGTGATCGTGGAAAGTTGCCTCTCCCGATCATGGGAGCTTGTCGTCAGCGTCTCGGGTTCGTGAGATCCAGGTCCGACCGCCCGAGTGCGTTGTCCGGTGCGCCGACGCGGAACCATCGCCATGCGTACCCGTCCATCGCAACTCGATGTGACCCGTCGTTGTGGGCGTTGCTATGACGGCCATCGAAGACCTCGACGAGCAGCTTGTCGTTGGGGCAATCCACCTTGAACTTGGCATTCTGCTTCGCGCTGCTGAAGTTGTGCAGCGTCAGCAGCGACGTGTTGCGCCAGTCGAAACGGATTGCGAGCACCTCAGGGACGTTCGTGCGCAACACGACGAAGTTGCCCCAGCTGATTTCGGGGCACTCTTTCCGTGCCCGGATCATGCGCTCCGTCCAGTTCAACAGGGAATTGGGGTCGCGCCGCTGCTCGGCGACGTTGACCTTGCGATACCCGTACACCGGATCGCTGATCACAGGGCGCACGACTCGTCGCGCACGGGAGAATCCGCCATGGCGATCGGAGGTCCATTGCATTGGCGTCCTGGCACACTCGCGTTCCGGCAGACGCAAGTCGTCGCCAATTCCAATCTCGTCGCCGTACTGCATCATCGGGGTACCGGGGAGTGAGAACAGCAGGCTGAACGCGAGCTCGAGCCTCCGCCGATCGTTGCCGAGCATCGGCGACAGGCGTCGCCTGATTCCGCGGTCGTACAACTGCATGCGTTTCTGGGGACCGAACGCCTCGAACACCTTCTCTCGCTGATCGGAGCTCAGCCGGCCAAGGTCGAGCTCATCGTGGCTCCGGAGAAATTGCACCCACTGGGCGTTGAGTGGCCGCCGCCGCGTGTCCTCGAGCGCGCGAATCAGCGGATCGAGGTCGCCGGTGGCGAGCGCGTAGAAGAGGCGCTGGTTCACCGGGAAGTTCAGCATCATTTGAAGGCGATCGCCTTCCGCTCCGAAATACTCGAGGCTCTCGTCTGGAGGCACGTTCGCCTCCGCCAGCATGATCGCCTCACCCGAACGCCACTGCAGAAAGTCGCGCATCTCCTTCAGAAGATTGAAGTCCATCTGGCGCTCGACCCCTGGGCCCTTCTTCTCGATCAGAAACGGGACGGCGTCCATTCGAAATCCGGAGACGCCGAGCTGAAGCCAGAAGCCCATGATTTTTTGGATCTCGGCACGCACATAGGGATGCCAGGTGTTCAGATCCGGCTGGTGTTCGTAGAAACGGTGAAAGTAGTACTTCCCTGCCCGCCGGTCCTTGGTCCACGTCGTCTTCTGCTGGCCCGGAAACACGATTCCTTCCTTGTGGTTCTTGGGCCGCACGTCTGACCACACGTACCACTCGCGAAAGAAGTCGTGCCGATCCGAGCGCGCACGTTGGAACCAAGGCGAATCGATCGACGTGTGGTTGACGACGAGGTCGATGATCACGCGAATGCCGAGTGCCTCAGCGTGGCGCATGAAGGCGACGAAATCGCCGAGCGATCCGTGCTTGTCATGCACGCCGTAGAAATCGGCGACGTCGTAGCCGTTGTCGCGGTTGGGCGAAGGATAGAACGGCTGCAGCCATACGCACGTGACCCCGAGCCCCTGCAAGTAGTCGAGGCGGCGCATCAGACCTTCGAAGTCGCCGACGCCGTCCCCATTGGCGTCCTGGTATTTCTCGACGTCAAGACAGTAGATGACGGCGTTCTTGTACCAGAGGTCATCAATAGACATGGTTTGTCGGAATGCAAGAGCCGTGACTCACGGCGCCGGCGCGGCTGCTCCAGCGCCGTTACAGCGTTCTTGGTGTTGCACCGCCATCTCTACGCTGTTCGCGCGTCAGCCCGCTCGGCTTATCGCCACAGCTGGCAGTCGACTGAAGAAGTGGATGGCCTGTGCCTACTGAGAAGTCCGTTCTTGTTGCGTAGAGAATGCTTGAGGCAGTACTCGCCGCACAAAATCGCCGCGGCGTAATCAGTTCCGTGAGGCCGTCATTTCGACAACACGCAAGTGATCGGTTCATCGCTCAAAATTGAGCTTGATAAACCAACCCTTGCATTTCCGTGAAACCCACGTCGATGTCTGTTTCGGTCCTTTGGGTGCAAAGCAGCAGGCCTGCTGTTATGCCTCCGCCGAAGCGGAGGAACTGAAGCTGACCATCACACCCGGCTCATCCGGCGTAGTCGGAATCGCTGTTCGCGGATGGGTGTGCTGGCGATCAAAGGTTTGCGAAGCAGAATGGGTGGAGGAAGTTTCCGGAGCACGCTCCGGGTTGGAGATCGAGGTCCGCGAGCCCGCCGTGAAACACACAGTCACGCTGGGGCAGCTTCAGCGCTGGTCATACAGAGCGACGAGATCGCCAGCCGAGAAGTTAGGCGTGAGCGGATGCGTCAATTGCTAAACGGCGGCGCAAGTCGCAATGGCGACCATGACCGCTGAGCATCGCAGCATCCGGTGCTATGACGCCCGCCGCAATTTCTTGCCGAATAGGGCTTGACTCGCCGGGCCTTCCTCACCTTTCGGGACGTGCCACAAGTGCCCGCACCGAGCACACTGGAGGAAGTCCGCATGGGCCGAGCAAAGAACCTGGTCAAGCGCCACAACAAGCTGCCCGGCGCAATGCGGGCACTGCGTTCGTGCTGACGGCATAACAGTCACCTTGGCTTGGGGGTTGCCGAAGCGGCCTGCCGACGTGAAACGAGTCGAGGCCCGAACCGTATCACGAGGACGTTTCACGAACAACCGATGGTTTGGCGAATGGCCGAAGTTGTTCTTCGGGGTCGTCCCGAACGCACCGACCCAACCAAGCCGGTGTAGGAGCTGTCAGCGAATCAGACGCGAGCGGATGCGAGAACCGCTCGCTGTCAAGACGATTCAGGGCTCCCCGCACGAACGCTGATTTTGTCGAGTCCTCATCCCACCACTCGCCAGCAACAACTCGGCACAGACACGGTGTGCCGATGACGTATGCCATTCGACTCGTTGTCGTGGACGAGCACGGGCAAGTGGTGCCGCGACCGGGCACCCGCTGACGTGAGCGCAACTGCATTGCGACGACAAACAAACGGAGCGGACGGAAATGGTGTGGCCGAACGGCGAACGCCGAAGCTCCACAGGGTGCGGAACGCAGAACGTGAGAGGACTCGTTTCAGTCGGCTCGCTCAAGTTCGGCAATTCGCGCCAAGGCCTTCTCTCTCAAAGCTCCGGCATCCCGTGCGATAGCGATCTCGCCAGCACGTTCGATGTGTGGCACGCGACGGTCAATTGCCGCAATGAGCTCTCGTAAATGACGGAGCATGGCGGTGCGGTCGTCCGGCTTTTTTTGTGGGCTCATTACTGTAATGGGGGGCAGGCGCTCACGGATGCAAGCAGGCTCTGCCGCACGCCCCTAGTATGCCATCCGCACGAAGCCCGAGAGTGCCACAGATCAGTGTCTACTGTTGAAATATGAAAGCCTATCGGGCCAACGATTCGCCCGCTCGGCGAGCTTCGACAACCGATTTCACCGATGACGCACCTATTGACTACCAGACCCTAGCGAGAATGCCCGCTGGTCGAGTGCGCGACTGGGGCACATCCCACGCGCTGAGCAGTCAAGTCGTGAGGGTTTGGCGGTGCCCCTTTCTTGAGGTCGTATTTGTTCACGTGAATCTCGATAGGAGCGGCTTCACCCCGCAAGTCCAGACGCACATGAAGCGCTCACTTCTTTGTATCGATTGAGGGCTCGGTCATCTCGCCGATCCTGCGCAGCCGGTAATTGAGGTCGTTCGCGCGCCAAAGGCGAGCGCTGCGTCTTTCGAATCGCGCAGGACGCGTTCGTATGCGGGAGAGATACTGCTGGACCAGCAGCTATATATGGCCAGCCCGGCCGACATGGTCAGCAGCCCGCCAGTCAGGCCGTCGTGCCGCAGATCATCGTCGTCCAGAACTGGAGGACCTCCAAGTGGCCCGGGTTGTCACTGACGAGCCATGAATCTCGCCCGCAGCTTTTCTCGATCGACGCGATGACCGCGCAAATACACGCTCGAGATCTTCCTCGTGTTCGTGATGTCGTCCAGCGGGTTCGCATCGAGCACGACGAAGTCCGCGCTCTTGCCGGCTGCGACCATTCCCGAGATCGTCGAGGCCGAGGATCTCGGCTGACGTGCGTGTGGCCGCGACCAGCACCTTCGCCGGAGGAATGCCCGCCATCACCATGTTCTCCAACTCGGCGTGCATCGTCCAGCCGATGAACTGATCGCCCTGCTGCCCGCCGCCGTCGGTGCCGACGCCGATCTTGACGCCCGCAGCGCTCAGTTGTGAGATGCCGCGAGCCAGTCGATCCCACGCCTCCTGCGATCGTTGGAGCTGCTCGGGGTTTGTCAGAGGAAAGCGGCCCTGCAACCGCTTGATCTGCTCGGGCAGAACCGTTTCGAGGATGAGTGGCTGAACCGGGTTGAGCCATGGCGCATAGACCGCGCGATGTGGCCCACCCAATGCCGACAGTACCGCGGTATTCGGATGCTGCTTGAACAGCGAGACGAGCTCTTCGTCCATCGTCGCTGATCATGTGCGCGAAGACGTCGATACCCGCGCGAAGCAGATCCTTCGCGTCGCGTAGATCGGTCGCGTGCACCGCGACTCGCAGCTTGTTCTTGTGCGCTTCGTCGATGATGGCGCCATACAGCTCGGGCGTCAGCTTCTTGATCGTGCCGCCGCGATCGTCAACCCACGTCTTGATCAACCTGACCTTGCGCGGCACCAGTTCCTGCACGGACGCGCGTGCGCCTTCCGGCGTGGTCACCGGAAATGCCGCCTGCCGCATGTTGTCAGGACTGATCTCGACCAGCGGCGCCAGCCCGCGGCCTGCCGTCAGGAACCTTGCAGCGTCGGGATACTTGCCAACCAGAATGTCGTCGCGGACCTGGAACGGCAGCTCGCCGAAGTCGCTTCCCATCGACTGGCTCGCGGCGACACCGAAGTACGCGAACCGGTGCATGTGGTCGAGGATGTTCTCGCGCGTGTAGTTGACCGCGCCGCTCGTCAGGTTCTTCATGTAGCCGATGTGCGAGTGCCCATCGACGAGTGCAGGGATGACGGTCTTGCCGCTCAGGTCTACGCGAGCGGCGCCAGAAGGCAGCTGAATCTCGCCGCGCCGCCCAACGCGAGTGAATCGCGCGTTCTCGACGAGGAACGCGGAGCTCTCGATCGGCGCGTTGCCGTCGCCGACGATGAGGCGCGCCCCCTCGTAGAGGGTGGCGCGCGACGCGGCTGGTTGCTGTGCGCCTGCCTGAGCGAGCCAGACGAAGGCAAACAGGCAGGCGATGCAGATCGTCGAGTGGCGCATCCGAGGCGTGAGGTTACCTCTTCCTGGCCGGTATGTCGCCTTCAACGACTGTCAGCACGAAGCCGGTGGCCTGACCCTTCGCGTCGGTGATGAACCGCACCGGTCCGCCAATCGGCGGATAGTTGAACACCGTGTCGGAGTGAGGAATCACCCCCTGCTTCCCTCCCCCGTCGCCCATCTCTATCTTCAGCTCATCGCCGTCGAGCGAGACGGTCCAGACGCCGAGCATCGCGACGTCATAGACACCGACGTAGCGCGAGAGGATGTCGCGCGACACTTTCTTGGACGCGCTCCGGTCATCGGACGCACGGCCCACGAGGCGTGGCCGAGTACTCGAGTATCTGCGTGTCGGGCACCAGATTGACGGCGACGTTGATCGTCCTCGGCTTCGTGTATCCCGGGTCCTCGATGGTGAAGTGATCGCTCATATGGCCGAAGTCGGGCAACGGAATCGTTCGGTCACGTGCAGCGCCTCACTGTGCGGATGCCCGGTGAAGTCGAGCCACCACCATCCAGCTCGGCGTCGGGTCGTCGGGCAGTTTTCTTCCGTCGGCAAAGATCTGACGCGCGGGGCTCGACTCGTACATGAAGAAGCTGGCGTATGGTGTCTGAACAATACGGAAGGGCTCGAGACCGGCGAGGCCGGCTCGTGGTCCTTCCGGCAAACAGTTCGCCGCCGGGTCCTCGTGGCCGTAGGTCGCTGCGCGCGTCTCGTATATTTTCTGCGCCCACGGCAGCATCTCGACGTTCGTGATGTTGGTCGAGTATCCCAGTCCGTTGACAGCCCAGATGCCTGACAGGTCGGGCTTGCCGTCCGCAGTGCGCGGCACGGGCGCGGTCAGGTCTGGCTTCTCATGTCACTACTCCCTAAATAGGAACAACGCCTACAGGGGTGATGCCGGAACAGCCTTCGGGTATACGTGAGGCGGATTGGATGAGATTATACGTGCTCGGATCGTGAGTCCCGGAGGACCCATCATGAAGAACCGCCGTTTCGGCCTGGCTGCATTCGTCGCCATCCTCGTCGCGCTTCCTGGCGTCGCGCGCGCGGCCGACTATCACCATGTCCATCTTGCATCTCCGAACGTGCCCGAAGCCGTTCAGTGGTACATCGCGAACATTGGCTGCACGGCGATGAACCGGCCCGACGCCTGTCAGATCGGGACCACCCAGTTGATCTTTGCGAACCGGAAGCCCGACGCCGGCAGCGAGGGATCCGGTGTCGATCACATCGGATTCTCGTTCGCCGATTTGACAGCGAAAATGCGCGCGTTTCAGGCAGCTGGCGTCAAAGTCGTTACGCAGCCGCGCGACGTGCCTGGTCTCTTCAAACTGGGATTCATCGAAGATCCGTGGGGCACGCGCATCGAGGTGGTCGAAGACAAGGAGACGCTCGGCTTCCATCACATCCATCTGATCTCGGCGAACCCGGAGGCGACGGTGAAGTGGTATCAGAACGTCCTCGGCGGCCAGAGCGACAGGCTCAAGGGACGCATCGACGGTCTCCGCTACGGCTCGGTGTGGTTGCTGATCGACAAGGTCAACGAAGGATCAACGCTCGCCGCTACACAAGGTCGCTCGCTCGATCATCTCGGCTTCGCCTTTCCTGATCTCGACGCGGCCGCGGTGGAGATGAAGAAGAAGGGCGTCACGTTTCAGACCGAGCCGCGTCCGTTCACGAACGCTGCCGGTCAGAACATGAAGATCTCGTTCGTCGTCGGTCCCGACGATGTGCGCATCGAGGTCGTGCAGCCAAAGGCATAAGAACGATAGGAGGCATACATGTCGATCGTCGATGATCTCGTCGAGAACCTCGTTGAACGGAACGCCGTGAAGTTGAACGGCACGCTGACTATCTCGCTGGTGGACGGCGGACTCGCGGTGAAGGGACGCCTCTATTCGACCCTCCGGGATCAGAAGAAGGGCAAGGATCTCCTCAACGTGGACATTCCAGTCGACGCGCAAGTCAAAGTTGGCGACGTCGTCATTCCTGTTCCGCAGATCAAGTAGCCGCAGCACATATCCACTGAACACGCTCGCACGAGGCAAGCCACATGTCTGATGTCAAGACGTTTGTCGATACGATCGGGAAAGACGTCACCGCCGTTGCCGCTCCCAGAATCGAGTCGCTCGCCACCGGGATCAATGACAAGGTTCTGAACACGTACGGCCCGCGCGTGTCCGCGTTCGCCAACGACCTGGTCAAAGACATCATCAGCGAGCAGTCGGCGACTGTTCGCGACTTCGTCACGGCACTCATTCAGGAGCTCTGCCAGCGGTATCGTCCAGAGCTCGTTGGAGACGTGCGTGCCCACATCACGCAAGGCGGCCTCGACCTGACCGGCCAGGGCGTGAAGCTCGATCTCAAACGTCAGGATACCGGTGCCGTCGTCGCGTCGCTCGACATCCCGATCGCGATTCGCATCAACGTGAGCGATCTGTCGGTCACGCTCAAGGACACCGTGATCAAGCTCGATGTCGTGAAGTAGTCAAATCCGAATCGAGGGATATGAACACGCTGCTGCAAGACGTTCGATTCGCCATCCGCATGTTGTGGCACGTCCCGGCGTTTACGCTGGCGGCCGTGAGCACGCTCGCTCTCGGCGTCGGGGCCACGACGGCGATCTTCAGCGCTGCCAATGCGGCGCTGCTCAGGCCACTGCCGTACCCGAACTCGCAGGATCTGCGAACGGTGCGCACGATGTTCACCGATGGCAACGTGACGAGCGGTCGCGTGGCGCCGGTGGAGCTGACCAGGCTCAACGATCGCTCGCTGCCGATCGAGCGTGCGGCAGTGTCGGCGAAGTTCGACGTCACACTGCTTCTTGCGGACAACAAACCGCGCGCCGTCATCGCACACGGCGTCAGCGACGGTTTCTTCGAGCTGTTCGGCCTGCCCCACACGCTCGGGCGCGGCTTTGTACCCGAGCACTATCTGGCGAACGGGAGCCCGGCTGTCATCATTTCCCATCGCCTGTGGCGCGAGGTGTTCAACAGCGACCCGGCGATCGTCGGCAAGCCTCTGCGACTGGCCCAGGGAAATCTCAGCCCAACGATTGTCGGCGTCGCCGCTCGCGATCTGGACGTGCCCCAGGGAAACGACATCTGGTTCACGATGCGCCTCGAGCCCAACAGCGTGGCACACAGCTTCGATGGATACATGCGGGTGCGCCCCGGCACCAGCGACGAACAGCTTCGCAGCACGCTCGAAGTCGTGGCGCAGGCGCTCGGACGCGATTACCCGGGCCCGGAAACGAACCGCGCGTTCATCGTCACGCCGTTCGTCGACGCCATGGTGGGCGATCTGAAGCCCACGCTGATCATCGTGCTCGCCGCCACGGGACTCCTGCTGCTGCTCGCCTGTGTCAACGTGACCAACCTGCTGCTGGCACGCGGGGCGAGTCGTGTGCGCGAGATGGCCGCGCGTGCGGCACTCGGCGCCAGCCGCGGCCGCCTCGTGCGTCAGCTGTTGACAGAGTCGGCCGTGCTGGCCGCCACTGGCGCAATCGCCGGCCTGGCGCTCGCCTTCCTCGGAGTGCGAGCGCTGCTCACCTACGGCGCATCGAAGCTTCCCAGGCTCGAGGCGGTTCCGTTCGACACATCCGTCTTCCTCTTTGTATTGCTCGCGCTCGTGGCGAGCGCCCTGGTGGTCGGGATTGCGCCGGCATTTCAACTCGCACGAACCGGCCTCGAGACGCTGCTCAACGAGAGCGGCCGGTCGGTTCGCGGCAGCCGGAATACGCACCGCACGCTGCGCGTGCTGATCATCGGCGAGATCGCCCTCGCCATCACCCTCGTCGCTGGCGCCGGATGGGTCGTCAAGAGCTTTGCGAACCTGCAGGCGATCGATCCGGGATTCGACTACCGAGGCCGCCTGGTCACGAACCTGACGCTGTCGTTCTCGCGCTTTCGCAACCCGGGAGAGGTGACGACCTGGACGCGCACGCTGTTCGAGAACATCGGCGAGATCGAGGGAGTGACTGCCGTCGGCTCGTCCTCGATGTTTCCGACGCGTGCCGACACTGACGCGACGCCGCTCGTCCATGTCGAAGGGGTTACCACGCCGCCTGTCGTATCGAGACGACGCGTGGTCAGCGCGGGATTCTTCGATGCGATGGGCATCCGCATGCGCCAGGGCCGCGGCTTCACAGACGATGACCGCGCGACGAGTGCACCTGTGGCGATCGTGAACGAGAGCTTTGCGCGCCGATACATGCCCGGCATGGATCCCCTTGAAGGGGCAAATCACCTTTGGTTTCCCCACGATCCAACCGCAAACGCCGCGCGCGGTGGTCGGGGTCGTCAGCGACGTCAGATATGCGTCGCTCACCGCGGACTCCGAGCCGGCCTTCTACGTCGTGGCGGATCAGTCCCCGATGCTGCAGATGTCAGTGGCGATCGCGACTTCTCTCACCGATCCACGCGTCGCCGCCGACGCCGTCCGCGCCGAGATCTCGAAGGCCGATCCGCTGCTCGCGTTCGAAGTCGAGCCGGTGGAAACGCTGGTGGCATCCACGCGAAGCCGGCAAAGGCTCGGGATGACGTTGATGCTCGTGTTCGGCGCGATGGCCGTAACGCTCGCAGCGATAGGAATCTACGGCGTCATCGCCTATGCATCGGCGGAGCGCAGCCGTGAATTTGCAACGCGCATGGCTCTCGGGGCGTCTTCATCGAATGTGTTCTGGCTGCTCGCAGGGCAGGCGCGCGTGCTCGCAGTGGTCGGAGGCGTTCTTGGTGTCGCCACGGCCTACGCGACGGGACGACTCGCCTCGTCGTGGCTCTACGAGGTGCGCGCGGCCGATCCGATGATCCTCGCCGGCGCGTTTGTCATCGTCGTGGCGGTGACCGTGTTCGCCACGGTGATACCCGCACGGCGCGTGTCGCGGACGGATCCCGCGAACGCGCTGCGAGCAGATTAGTAGAGGCGGATCAGCGCGGCGCGACGCAGCTGAAGTTCGCTGCATCGTCGATGCTGCCCTGCCCCTTGTAGCGTGCGACCTGCGGATACGGGCACAGCGGACGCGTGCGCACAACCTTCCCGTCAGTCACCTTGCTGGCGATCAGTTGCTCCGGGGCCTTGCCCTTCTCCACCCAATCGATCACGGCGGTCACAGCATCATTGCGATCGGGGCCGACACCCCCACCGCAGTGCGCCATGCCCGGCACCATGAAGAGCCGGACGAACTCAGTGGTGTCCTTGCCGTTCTTCGCGACGACATCCTCGTAGTACTTCACGCCCATCAACGGCTGGAGAATCTGGTCCGCCCAACCGTAGGTCATGATCAGTTTGCCGCCGCTCTTGCGGAACTTGGACAAATCCGTCTCCTTCGCATCGGCGAGCTTGCTCCAGCGCTCGACTGTCTTCGCAGCGTGGTCGTAATCGAGTTTCATCGTGTCGTATTCCGGCTGCGGAGGATCGAGAACCAGATACCGCATCACGCCCTCGGCGAGGTTGAAGTCTGCGGGCTTGGCGCCGGGCTGCGCCGCGACGATTGCATTCGCCCATCCGGTCGCCGTCACGCCATTCGGACCGGAGTTGAGCGCCTCGCTGCCAACCATGAAGCCAGGGAAGAACGGCTTCCCGTTGCTCACAGGACCGCTGTAGACCTTCTTCAGCGCCGCCGCCTGCGCAGCCGTCAGACAGTCGGCCGTGTCGGCTGCGGCCTGACACGCCGGCACATCACGGGCCGGATCGAAGCTGCACTTGCGCGGGTCGTCGATGAGTCCGTCCTTCAGGCCGTCCACCTCGTCGCACTTCGTCATCGCCATGTCGGCCACGAGCTTCATCTTGTCCAGAGAGACCGGCGCCTCACTAAGTGCCTTCTGATTCCAGATCGCACCGATCGTGAAGCCCGTCTGATCGACCCACGGCGCATTGGCGACGATGCCGTCGAAGTCATCGGGGAAACGCTGTGCCTCGAGCAGCCCCTGACGGCCGCCGTTCGAGCAGGAGCTCCAGTACCAGAACTTGATCGGTTGCGAGTAGTAGTCCGTTGCCACGGCCTTCGCGGTTTCCGCGGTCACGTGCACCGCGCGATACGCGTAATCGATCGCTTTCTGCGGGTTGCTGAGGATGAACGACCCGCTCGGTTCCTTTCGCGCGTCGTGGCCGGTATTGGTGCGCGCCATCACGAAGCCGTTCGTCAGCGCTGACGTCCGATCGGTGTTCGTCGGGCCGTCGAGCGCATCACCGGCGAGGCCGCCGTTTCCCGTCATGTAGAAGCGCTGATTCCATCGATCGGGCAGGTTGATCTCGAACGCAACTTCCGGAGAGATCGTCCCGACGACGCGACAGTGCTGCGGTGTGTCCACCGTCGCAGGAACTACGCGCGCCTGGATGGCGACGATGTCCTTCCCTGTGAAGGCGGAGAGACTCTCGCAGGTCTTCTTGGGCACTGAGTCGGCCACGCTGTAGTTGGCGACCGAACTCTTGGCGTTGGCAAATGCCTGCGCGAAAGCCGGCGAGGCGGAGGCCACGATTACGGCCAAAGCAATGAGGATGCGCATATGGCCGGCATTCAATCTGACCGCGCCCGGCGTGTCAAGGTGCCGGGATCGACTATCTCTTCACCTATCTCTTCACCCACTTCTGCAGGCAGCCACCGGAGGCGCTCGTGTCGCAGCCGCTGGTGAGTCCCGCGAAGATGTTGCCCAGTTCGTCGGCCGCCATCCCTTCAGGCTCCGTGCCTGGAATAAAGTATCGAAGCGAGCCGTCCTTCGCGCTGCCGATCCGAATGCCTCGGCGCCAGCCGGGATTTCGCACGGCATTGCTCCCGCCCTCCGGGGCCTGAGGCGGGCCGCCGATCGGGCGGCTCGATTCCGAGTCGGCAACGATCAATGTGTCGTCCTTCAGAATGGCGACGCCACTCGGCCGGCCGAAGTGACGCCATTCGTCGACGAAGTTCATGTCGCGATCGAAGACCTGCACGCGGTTGTTCGATCGATCCGCGACGAAGAGGCGGCCCTGCGAATCGAACGCGAGCGCATGCGGTCCCAGGAACTCGCCCGGACCCGAGCCGAGCCTGCCGAACTGGGAGACGAACTTTCCTTCTTTCGTGATGCGTACGACGCGGTCGCCATCCTGCTGTGCGGTGGACGGCCGCGGCCAGTGTCCATCGGCAATCACGATGTCGCCGTTCGGTGCGATGGCGCATGCAGTCGGGCCGATGAACGTGTCCTGGCCGGCCTGCGAGACGCCGGCCTTGCCCAGCGTCAGCAGCACTTTGCCTTCGGGGCTGAACTTGAACATCTGGAACCCGCGCCCGATCGTGTTCGGGTTGTCCTGAAAGGGTCCGCTGTCGCCGGCCCAGAAGTTGCCGTCGCGATCCTGGCAGAAGCCGTGCGACTGCACGAACATCTTGTCGCCGAACCGCTTGGTGATATTGCCCGACGCATCGATGTGCAGGATCGGCGGCTCGGATCGATGATGCAGCCACGTACCGCCCTTGCCGTCTGGGATGATGCCGATCGCCGCGCCCGAGCGAATGTCTCCGAACAGCGGCCAGTTCTCGGTAATCCGGTAAGGATTGACCATCGCGCTCGGAGGCTCCGGCGGCCGCGGAGCGGGACCTCGACCGCCGCGCGCGCCCTGACCCCCGGTGACGCTTCCCTGCGCGGCCACTGCGCCTTCGCGCTCCCATGCGGCGACTGCGACGCAAAGAGCAACCGCGACGCTCGCAAGAATCTTCCGTGTCATGAGGATTACTTCCTGATCGCTGGATGGACGTATCCCGCCGGCAGCACATGAGTAGGATCGGGCCGCACCGCCAGATAGTCGATCCCGGTCGTCACATCGTCGAAGCCGTGATAGACGCCGGGTGGAATGATCACCACATCGCCCGGTCCGACCTTCCGCTTCTGCGCGGGCGTCTTGAAGGTTCCCTGACTGCTCGGACCAACGGCGACCTTCACGATCTCGCTGTCGGCCGGCGTCGGTTTGGCGTTGATCACTTCACCGCCGGTGAAAAGCGTGCCAGTGCCCGAGATGATGTAGTACACCTCGGTGATGTGCTCGTGCATGATCGCGCCGACGGGAGCCCCGGGCTTCGTCGGGGTTCGCCGAAGCACGCCCACTCCGACGTTGTAGTTCCCCATGTCGACCGCGGTGATCAGCCGGTCCGCACTCGCTGAAGGAGCGCTGAGGACTGCCTGGATTTGAGCGGCCGTGATGTCCGTAGCGAGCACGGGCTTGGGGGCCTGAGTGATCGTGACAGCCTGCGCGAGCACGACCAGGCCAGCGAGTGTTCCAACAATAGTCCGCTGCATAATTTTCCTTCCTCTGACGACTCGTCGCGCCACGAACCCGGCCTCAGCCTCCTAATAGTTCGTATCGAATCGGATATTGAGCCAGGTAATGCTGCCCTTGACTCCGCTCACGCCGTGCGGAACTCCTGCCGGAATGAACTCGACATCACCCGGTTTGATCGGGTGCGTCTCGCCACCGATGATCTTGCCCTTCTCCAGCGTGCCGCCGGTCGTCAACATGCCCGACCCCTCAGTGACCACCCAGACGTCAGCCGTATTGGGATGCACGAGGCCAGTCTCCGCATCCGTGATGCGTCGAATGTTCACGTTGTAGCGCCCGCCTTCGAGCATGCGAAGCGTCTGGCGCTTCTTGGCATCCATGTCCGTGTAGTACCCCTTGAGGGTCTCGAGCGGAATGCTGACTGTCTTATCTGTCGGAGCAGCCTGCAGGATTGTCACTGCCCCTTCGCCGCCGCGTCCACGGCCGCGACCCTGTCCTTCCTGCCCGGGTGCCGCTGCCGGGGGCGCGCCGCCCTGGCCGATCGCCACGGCGCTGCAAGCCACGATGATTCCCAACCACAATGACGTTCAGAGCGCGCATGTGTCTCACCTCTCCGTTTCCCTCCAGTCGCTGACCACGCATGGAGTACGGTCGCGACGGGCGATGGTGGGATAGTACGACGTGCCGTGCGACTGGACGACGGTACAACAGTGGAGCGTAGGACTTGCTACCTAATCCGAGTTATTTGTCGAGGAGAGCCTGCGCTTCAGTTGGAGCGCGATACCTCAGAGTGGGTAGTGCGGCGTGCGTGACGGACAGCTAGAATTCCGCGCCCGCTCGCGCTCGAACGAGGTGATGTGTCGGTCACGGAGGATGAGATGAAGCGTCTGACGATGTTGTTGACGGTGCTGTTAATCGGATACGTGGCGGGTGCAGGGATGCCTCACGTGACGCAGGCTCAAGGTGGCCAGGGACGCGAGGGAGGCACGAACCCGAATGCCGGCCGCGGCCAGGCGCCCGGCGGACAATTCACTGACAACCCGCGCGCGGCGAGAAACATGTTTCTCGTGACGGCCGGACCCGAAACACGCGCACAGCCTGGCAAGGCGAGGCTGTACACGACTGAATTCCAGAACACCCAGAAGACCCATTTCGAGTGGGCACCTGAATATCGGCTCACCGGAACCACCCGCCCCGGCGCGGCGGCCGGACAGGAGCCCACAACGGGTGAGCTGCATACCGACAACACGCAGATCTACCTGGTCACCAATGGATCAGGCACGGTGGTTGTCGAGTCAGAAGTGGCACCAGAGAATGTCTATCTGGTCGCCCCGGGCGAGCAACGCGGCGGTCCATTCGTTGGCGGACGCAAGGTCAAGGTGAAGGCGGGCGACCTGTTGTCGATTCCACCGAACACATGGCACCTCGCGTACGGCGACCCCGGAGTTCCTCTGCAGTACACGATCATTCACATTCACACGCGCACGACGCTTCCGTAGACTAGACTGCATCTGCGGGAGGGAGCGATGACGATGATGCGTGGCGTTTACGTCTGCTCGTTGGTCGGTATCGCGTGCATGACCCTTGCGGCGGCGGGCCAAAGCGACCGTCAGTCGTCGGCGCCTTACCAGGTGCCGACGACCTCGTTCGGGCAACCCGATCTCGAAGGCGTCTGGTCGAACAACAGCGCGACGCCGCTGCAGCGTCCCGCTGCGTGGGCCGACAAGGAGTTCCTCACAGAGGCCGAGGTCGCTCGTGTTCAGCAGGCGGCTCGACAACTCGAGCAGGATGGTGATGCCCTCTTCGGTGACGAGTTGATCGCCGACACGTTGCAAGGGCACACCGAGTCGAAGTCGCACGACACTGAAACCGGAAACTACAACGCCTTCTGGCTGCCCTCGCGCGACTTCGAGCGGCGTACGTCGCTCATCATCGATCCGCCGAATGGACGGATTCCGCCCGAGACGCCGGAGGCGCAGAAACGGCGCGCCTCCGTGGCCGAACAACGACGGCTGCATCCCGCCGACGGCCCGGAGAACCGCGGGCTGAGCGAACGCTGCATCACGTTCGGCGTGCCGCGATTCCAGGCGGCGTACAGCAGCGTCTATCAGATCGTCCAGTCGCCCACGGCTGTCGTCTTCAACATGGAGACCATCCACGATGCGCGAGTCATTCCAGTCGATGGACGCCCGCATCTCCCGGACCAGATTCCACAGTGGCTGGGCAACTCGCGCGGCCGCTGGGAAGGCGACACGCTGATAGTGGAGACGAAAGGATTCTCATCCAAGAGCAACTTCCAGGGTTCGTCGACCGGCCTTCGCCTGGTGGAGCGCTTCACCCGCATCGGGCGGGACACGCTTCAATACGACGCGACGATGAGCGATCCGGCGACGTGGACGAAACCGTGGACCGCGCGCCTCTACTTCAAACGAACCGACGAACCACTCCTCGAGTACGCATGCCACGAAGGGAACGTCGGGCTGTACGGAATCCTCTCGGGCGCGAGGAAGCTCGAGGCACAGGCCAAGCAGCACTAGGCGTCAACGCCCAAACTCCAACTCCCAACTCCCAAACTAGTTGCCTTTGGAGTTTGGAGGTTGGGAATTGGGAGTTGTTCATGCGTTCTTAGGCACAAACGTCAAGAACCGGCGCGGATTATCGACGGTGATCCGTCTGATCGCATCCACGGGGATTCCCGCCTTCATCATCCGCGGAACGGCAAGAATGAACGGCCTGGCATAGCCGGGCCCGCCGTCACGTCCGTGGAGCGACCCGGGATAGCCAGGGATCTCTCCGGTTCCGGTGTTGATGCGCCCGATGTAGTCGGAAGAGATCAAGAGGCTGTCAACCAGTCCGGCGTCGAGCATCGCCTTGATCATCTCGATGCGCCTCTCATCGGACACCCACTGCTGCTGCCGCGTCATACGATCGAAGGCCACGAACGCGCCTCGACGAGCCACGCGCTTGGCAATGTCGACCATCGGATCGTCGTAGCAACACACATGACCGATGGCGATGCTGGATGCTTTCCCACCTGCCGATTCCAGCGTGTCGAGCTGGCGCAGCGCCATGTCCATCGAGACATTCGGGCCGGTCGAATAGTTCGTGTGCGTGAAGATCGGCAGGTTGTTTCGCGCCTGCGCCCTGGCAAAGGCACGAAAGACCTTCTTCTCTATCGGCAGCAGGTCGGCTTCATCGTTCGTGCAACCGAGCTCGCCGTACGCGCCGAGACCAAGATCACGTGCGCCCTTGACGATCGATTCCACGATCAGGTCTTCATCGATCGTATCCGTACCTCTGGGATACGACTGAGGCGTGTAATACGCAGCAGCAGCAACGATTCTCACACCGCTTTCCTGCGACAGCTTGGTCAGATACGCCGCGTTCTCGGGACCTGGCATGTTGAGACCGGCTGCGACGATGCAGCCGAGGTTTCCGTTCTTGCGCGCGAGCGTCAGTTCCTCGGCCATCCACGCCGGGTCCTGCGTGGGGTTGTCCACAGGCAGTGCCCCACCTCCACCTCTTGCCTGCGGCGCACGTCCGTTGCCGAGATGCTCGTGCATCAGCGTGCCGCCGCTAAGGCTGTTTGGATCGATGTCTCCTGTGATGGTGCGGATCACCCCGCCCGCCGGCACCGGAATGTTCGCGCCTCCGCTGGGAGCTTGCGCGCCTGCTACTGCGGACATGGTGTCGAGCCATTCGAGTGGCGCCGCAATGCTGACTGCGGCTCCGCCTCCGAGCAGCCGCAAGGCGTTTCTTCTCCCGACGCGGACGCGGCTCCGGTTGCCTTCGGACATCGTCATAGCCTCGCTAACGAGGGGGAGCGGTGAGTCACCCATCTTCCCCAGTTGTTGGTTGGCTGTGAACTCGCGGTTGCTCGACGAAGGCGCGATTTTGAGCGCGGCCGCACGTTCAAGTCAAATCGTCCAGGCTGGACGAACCAGTCGAGTGAAGACGAGGGCTATCGAGTCGCCCCGTTTTGCTGGCGCTGACGCTCGAGGCGCTGCTTTCGGAAGTACAACACCTGGTACTCCTGAACATTGGCATTGTGCTTCGCCAGCGTCTCGGCAAACGCATGCGACCCGTCATTCCTGCTGACGAAGTAGAGGTAATCGACGTCGGCGGGCGCGAGCGCCGCCTCGAGCGCTGCACGTCCTGGCGAGGCGATCGGCCCGGGCGGAAGGCCTGCGTACTTATAGGTGTTATAGGGCGAGTCGAACGAGAGGTCGCGCTTGCGAATGTTGCCGTCGTAGGTGCCGGCCTTCACGAGCGCATAGACGACGGTCGGGTCGGCCTGCATCGCCATGTTCTTGTCCAGACGATTCCGGTAAACCGCCGCAACGAGCGGTCGTTCTTCCGCCTTCCCGGTTTCCTTCTCGACCAGCGACGCGAGCGTCACGATCTGTCTCGTCGACAGACCCACCTGGCTGCTGCGTTTCGACTCGAGCGCCGTGTAGGTGTCGCGAAACCTCTCGACCATCAGCGACACCAGCGTCACGACCGGTGTCCCGCGCGGCAACGTGTAGGTTTCGGGAAACAGATAGCCCTCAAGATCCTTCGCAGCAGGATCGAGATCGTTCACGAGCGATCCGTCACGCGCGGCCTTGATGAATTCGTCGGCCTTGCCGAACCCGTGCGACTCGACGATCTCCGCCATCTCCCGGATCGTGAGCCCCTCAGGAAACGTGATCGGGTGTCCGTAGACGTCGCCACGCGCCAGTTTCTCGACGACGTCGACGACGCTCATCGGTCGATCGAAGCGGTATTCGCCAGCTTTGAGCGCGCGCGACTGCCCAGTCCACATCAGCGCCGCGCGAAATGCGAGCTCGTCGGAAACGACACCCGCCTCGACGAGGCGCCGGCGTATTTCCGCCGCGCCCGTACCGGACGGGATCTCAACGAAACGCTCCGGCTCAGAGAAGCCCTTGTACGGCTGCTGAATCCGGTTGACCATGTAGAAGACAAACGCCGCAGCGCCACCGGCAACGAGGACGACGGCGACAAGAAGAGAAAGAAGGAGTTTCTTCACGGCCGGCCGTCGAGATAATCCTGCAGGATGATCGCTGCAGCCGCGGCGTCGAGTCGAGCCTTGCGCGCGCGCCAGTCTTTCTCCCGAGCGGCGAGCCGGCTTTCGGCCTCGACGCTCGTCAATCGCTCGTCCTGAAGGACAACCGGCAACGACGTGCGATCACCGAGGGTCTGTGCGAACTTCTGAACCCGCGGCGTCATGTCGTTTGCGGACCCATCGAGCCGGCGAGGCAGGCCGATGACGAGTGCGACCAGGCCGTCCTCCTCCTCAGCAAGCCGTGCGATCTCCGCCGCGGCGCGGTCCAAGGCGTCCTTGTCCAGCCCCGCGGTTTGCACCACGCCCACGGGGCGAGCGAGTGTCCCCGTCGCGTCGCTCACGGCTACGCCGATCCGGCGCTCCCCGACATCCAGTCCAGCTATTCGACCCACTCTGTATAATTCTCGCACTGCATAGCATCCCGAATGCCACGTACCCTCGGACCACCGGACCCTTCGCACCCGCACCGTCGCACCCTCGTGCCTTCGCACCCTCGCACCGTATTGCTTGCTCCTCACGTTCTTCCTGGCCCCCGCGTCTTCGTCGCGCAGGACCCTGGCGATGCCGAGCGTATTACGGATCGGCTTCGTGCATTACAACGTGAGGCCGAGCGGCTGGCCGGTGAGTCTCGCACGCTCGTGGGCGATCTGCGACAGCGGGAAATCGATCGCGACATCAAGGCGGCTCAGCTCAAGCAGGCCGAGGCCGCGATGGCCGAAGCCGAGAAGGCGCTTCAAAGCACGACGACGCGCCTGTCCGATCTCGAACTGCAGCGCATCAATCAGCTGCCCGATCTGCAGACGCAGCTCGTTGACATCTACAAGCGCGGACGAAGCGGCTACGCGCGCATGCTCTTCAGTGCCGGCGATCTTCGCGAATTCGCTCGAGCCACGCGCGCGGTCGGTGCGCTGTCGGCGATCAACGAGCGGCGGATCGAAGAGCATCGCACGACGCTCGACGCGATGCTCCAGGAGCGAGCGGCATTCGAGCAGAAAGCCAAGGAGCTTCAGGCGAAGACCGCGGAGGCGCGACGCGCGAAATCGGCGGCCGATGGTGCAGTCGCTTCTGCCTCTGAACTGATTCGACAGATCGACTCCAGGCGCGATATGACCGCGCAGTATGTCGGCGAATTGCAGGACGCCTACGGCAAGCTTCAACAGCAGGTCACCGCGCTCTCGACCGAGAAGCCCGCCGGGGCAGAGCCCGTGGCCGTTCCACTGCGACCGTTTCAGGGCGCGCTCGACTGGCCCGTTCAGGGCCGCATCATCGGCTTCTTCGGGCAGCCGTCGAATCGCCTGGGTGGTGGTGCTGTCAGAAACGGCATCGAAATCGCCGCGGACGAAGACACGCCAGTGCGCGCCATCCACGGCGGGTCGGTCGGGTTTGCTGGCCCTTTTACGGGATTTGGTACCCTGGTCATCCTCGACCATGGGGGCAACGGCTACTCGCTGTACGGGTATCTCGCCTCCACTGCCCTCGAGCAAGGGCAAACCGTCGACACTGGTGCAGAGGTGGGCAGGGTTGGCCTCGCACCCGCCGGGCCTCCTACCCTGTACTTTGAAATGCGAATCGACGGCCGATCCGTGAATCCCGTACAATGGCTGAAGCCACGTTAGGAAGAACGGCTGAAGCCGGACACTATTTGTAAGGGCGGTCCACCAGCTATGACCTCACGCACTCGCCTCTGGATACTGGCCGTCTCGATCCCGCTGATCGCATTTGCCGTCATCGGCGGCTACCTCGGCCAGGCTCGCGGCAAAGACGACACCTACCAGCACCTTCGGGTGTTCGACGATGTGGTGTCCCACGTCGTGAACAACTACGTCGAGGAAGTGAATATCCAGCAGGCCATGCGCGGGGCAATGCGCGGACTCTCCGATGCTCTCGATCCTGACAGCGCATACCTCACCCCGGAACTGGTCAAGGCCGTCGAGCAGAACGCGAGTCCTGGTCCTGCAGACATCGGCGTCGAGCTGACGCGTCAGTACCACTTGCGCGTCGTGTCAGCCCGTGACGGCTCCCCTGGTGCCAAGGCTGGTCTGAGGACGGGCGATTACATTCGAGCCATCGATGGCCGGGCCACGCGTGACATATCGGCGTACGAAGGGATGCGTCTCCTGCGTGGTGCTGTCGGGTCCAAGGTCGCGTTGCTGGTGATTCGTAACAACGCTGCCGATCCTCATGAATTGTCGCTCGTTCGGGATCGCACGACAGCGGCCGAAATCACGACGCGCATGGCGGACGCCTCCACAGGCTATGTGCGAGTGGCGGAGTTCACCAAGGACGCACCAATCAAGCTGACGCAGGCGGTCGGCGCCCTCACCAAGACCGGCGCCACACGCTTCGTCTTCGACCTGCGCGGCACAGCGACTGGTGATATCGACAACGGCATCGCTGCTGCGCGCCTGTTCGTGCCGAGCGGAACACTGGCGATTCGGCAGACGAAGTCGCAGCGCGAGAACATCACCGCCGGTTCGGACGACGGCTCGATTTCCGCTCCGGTCGTCCTGCTGGTCGACCAGGGGACCGCCGCGGCCGCCGAACTGTTCGCGTCCGCACTCAGTGGAAACAAGCGCGCCGAACTGGTCGGCGAGCGCACCCTCGGTCGTGCCGCACGCCAGCAACTCGTGAAGCTTCCCGATGGCAGCGGACTGCTGCTCTCGTCGATGCGCTATCTCACTCCCGCTAACGCCGGCATCCACGAACGTGGCCTGACGCCCGACGTCCAGGTCCGCCAACCAGACGTGGAGTTCGGCGCCCCACCGCCGACCAAGGATGAAACCCTGGACACCGCAATTGCGCGCCTGACGGAAAAGAAGGCCGCGTAGGTTATACTGAAGGTTCGGGTTTTCGCCTGTTTTTGCGACGGACAGGCGCGTAGCTCAGTTGGCTAGAGCGCCTCCCTGACACGGAGGAGGTCAGTGGTTCGAGTCCACCCGCGCCTACCAAATCCGAAGTAGTAAGTTCAAAGGTCAAAGTTGGAAAGATAAGTACTTTCCAACTTACTTTTGACCTTTGACCTTTGACCTTTAACTTTGATGTCTCAGATCAGTGTGACGCTGCCAGATGGGTCCAGTCGCAGTGTGCCTTCCGGTACCGACTGTCGGCGATCTGGCGACGTCGATCTCGCCCGGTCTGGGCAAGGCGGCCCTGGCTGGCAAGGTCGGGGATCGGCTTGTCGATCTGACGTATCCACTGACCGTTGACACGCCGATTCAGATCGTTACGTCGAAGAACACGGCGGAGGCTCTTCCCCTTTATCGCCATAGCACAGCGCACCTGCTCGCCGCGGCCGTCACGAACATGTTCCCCGGCGTGCAGTGCGGCATCGGTCCGCCAACCGACGAAGGGTTCTTCTACGACTTCGTCGTGCCGCGTCCGTTCGTGCCAGAGGATCTCGAGGCGATCGAGAACAAGATGCGCGAGTTCGCGGATCAGGATCTGATCTTCGAGCGGCAGATGTGGCCGCGCGAGGAGGCCAAGCGTTTCTTCGCCAGTCGCGGCGAGACGCTCAAGGTCCAATTGATCGAGGAGAAGACCGAGGGTCAGAGCGAGGTCTCCTGCTACACGATCAAGGACAAGGAGACGTTCGTCGACTTCTGTGTTGGCCCGCACGTGCCGACCACCGGAAAGCTGAAGGCGTTCAAGTTGCTCACGACGTCGAACGCGTATTGGAAAGGCGACGCGCGCAATCAGCCAATGCAGCGCGTGTACGGAACCGCGTTCCTGTCGGAGAAAGACCTCAAGGATCACCTCACGCGCATCGAAGAAGCGAAGAAGCGCGACCACCGGAAGATCGGTCGCGAGCAGAAGCTCTTCATGTTCCACCAGTGGGCGCCGGGTGCGACGTTCTGGCTCGAGAAGGGCACGCTGCTCTACAACGTGCTCGCGGATTACATGCGCGGAGTGCTCATCCCTTCGGGCTACACCGAGGTGAAAGCGCCGATCGTCTTCAACAAAGCGCTATGGGAGACCTCCGGGCACTGGTCGCATTACCGGCAGAACATGTTCCTCGTCGAGTCCGAAGGCGAGCAGATGGGGCTGAAGGCGATGAACTGCCCCGGGCACATGCTCATCTTCGGCAGCGAGATGCGGAGCTATCGCGATCTCCCGATCCGCTATCACGAGCAGACGCCGCTGCATCGCAACGAGGCATCAGGCGTGCTGTCCGGGCTGACGCGCGTAAGGCAGTTCAGTCAAGACGATGGCCACTGCTTCGTGATGGAGTCGCAGATCGGCGACGAAGTCGAGCAGGTGCTGCGCCTGGTGAAGCGGGTCTACGGCGACTTCGGGATGAAGCCCGAGATGAAGCTCTCGACGCGGCCGCCGGAGTACCCTTGGCTCGATCGAGCAGTGGAACCACGCGGAGGTCGAGTTGAAACGCGCCCTCGACGCCATCGGGGAGCCCTACACGATCAACGAGGGCGACGGCGCGTTCTACGGTCCGAAGATCGACTTCGACGTCGTCGACGCGATCGGACGGAAGTGGCAGTGCGCCACGATTCAGCTCGACTACCAGATTCCGCAGCGGTTCGACCTCAAGTACGTGGGGGCGGACAACGCGGAACATCGTCCGGTCGTTATTCATCGTGCGATTTACGGCAGCTTCGAGCGCTTTATCGCGCTCCTGATCGAGCACTTCGCCGGGGCCTGGCCCCTGTGGCTGGCGCCGGTTCAGGCCGTAGTTCTACCGATTTCCGATCGCCACCGGGACTACGCGGCCGGCGTCCGCGACAAACTCGTGGCCGCCGGGCTGCGTGTCGACTTGGACGATCGGCAGGAGAAGATTGGGTTTAAAATTCGAGAGGCCCAGCTGCAAAAGGTACCGTACATGCTCGTAGCCGGCGATCGGGAGTCCTCTGAGGGGACCGTTGCCGTACGGAGCCGTTCTGGCGGAGACCTCGGCGCACGGCCGGTCGACGCGTTCATGTCGGACGCGCTCGAAGAGATCCGTCAGAAGAGCCTGTAACCCGAGGAGGACGTTATCGCATTCGATCGCTCGCCCAGACGTGATGACCGCGTTCGTACCAACGAGCGCATCCGGGTTCGTGAAGTCCGGGTGATTGACGAGACCGGTCAGCAGCTCGGGATTATGCCGCCGCCGCAGGCGCTCACCATTGCACGTCAGAAGGGACTCGACCTGGTCGAGATCTCTCCGACTGCAGTGCCGCCCGTGTGCCGGATCATGGACTTCGGGAAGTACCAGTACCAGGAGCAGAAACGATCTCGCGAGGCCAAGAAGCACCAGCGGGTGATCGAGGTCAAAGAGATCAAGTTCCGCCCCAAGGTCGACGAGCACGACTACCAGTTCAAGAAGAAGCACATCGAGCGCTTCCTGAGCGACGGTGACAAGGTGAAGGCGACGATTTTCTTCCGCGGGCGAGAGATGGCGCACCCGGAGATTGGACGCCGGATCCTCGAGCGGCTGATCGGAGAACTGGGTGAAGTGGCGCTCGCGGAAACATCGCCGCGGCAGGAAGGCAACCAGATGCACGTCATCCTGAGCCAGCGCGCTGGTCGCAAGAGCGCGCCGCGCGCCAAGGCTGACGGCAGCGACTCTGCCGCGACTGAAGAATCGTAGAGAGACGAGAGAGATGCCAAAGCTGAAGACACATCGCGGCGCCGCCAAGCGCTTCAAGAAGACCGGCACGGGCAAGATCGTCAGGGCCAGCGCCTTCAAGCGTCACATCCTGACTAGCAAGACCACGAAGTCCAAGCGCCAGATGCGCGGGACGCGGGAGGTGTCGCCGGGCGACGCCCCCAAGTTGAACAGGATGTTGCCGTATAAATAGGTCCCCGGTCCTCGGTCCCCGGTCCACAGTGCAACGAGTGAGTTCGAACCTACCGTGGACCGAAGACCGTGGACGGTTGAATTGCAGGACAGAAACGAAAATGCCTAGAGTAAAAAGAGGATCAGTCCGGCGCGCGAAGCGGAAGAAGCTGCTCGATAGAGCAAAAGGGTTCTTCCAGACGAAGAGCAAGCTCTATCGCCAGGCCAAAGAGTCTGTCGACACAGCGCTCAAGTACGCCTACGTCGGCCGGAAGAACAAGAAGCGTGAGTATCGGCGGCTGTGGGTTGTCCGCATCAACGCAGCAGCGCGTGAGAACGGACTGACCTACTCGCAGTTGATCCGCGGCCTCAAGGCCGCAGGCAACGAGCTCGATCGCAAGATGCTGGCGGACATGGCGGTCGCACAGCCGGCTGCGTTTGCCAAGGTCGCCTCACAGGCCAAAGCCGCTCTTCCCGCCGCGTAGTCAATGCACAATGCTCGAGACTCAATGCTCAAGCGCTCGTGATTGAGCTTGGGCATTGCGCATTGGGCGTTGAGCATTGACCATGTCCGAACACGTTACCGATCGCTCGACCGTCGACGCGTTGCGCACGGACTTTCAGGTCCGCCTCGCAGCGGCCGGGACAGATGCGGCCGTCAAGGCGCTCGCTGACGAATTCCTGAGCCGCAAGTCCGGCAGCGTCACCGGGCTCATGAAAACGCTCGGCTCGCTCGCACCCGATGCGCGCCGTGAGTTCGGCGCGCTGGTCAACGCGCTCAAGCAGGACATCGAGACGGCCGTCGAAGAACGGCGACGTGCGCTTGCGGCGTCGCGTCCTCCCGCCGGAGCGGTCGACGTCACACTCCCCGCTCGCGAACGGCTGGTCGGCCACGTCCATCCGCTGATGCTGGTGCGTCAGCAGGTCGAGGACATCTTCGCCCACATGGGTTACGAGATTCTCGAAGGACCGGAAGTCGAGGACGACTTCCACAACTTCGAAGCGCTCAACATGCCGCCCGATCATCCCGCGCGCGACATGCAGGACACGCTGTATCTCGACATGCCAGTCGCCGGTGGGACATGGGGCGCGCATCGCGGCCGCGTGCCTGACGCACAGGTACGCGCGGCGACGCTGCTACGAACGCACACCTCGGCGATGCAGATCCGCTACATGAAGACGTTCCCGCCACCGGTCCGCATCATCGTCCCCGGGCGCGTCTATCGTCGTGACAATCTGGATCTCACGCACACGCCGATGTTTCAGCAGTTCGAAGGTCTCGTCGTTGGCGAGCGCGTAACGATGGCGGATCTCAAGGGCACGTTTCAGGCGATGCTGACGGCGCTCTTCGGCGACGTGAAGATCCGCCTGCGACCGAGCTTCTTCCCGTACACCGAACCAAGCGCCGAAGTGGACATCAGCTGCCACAAGTGCGGCGGCAGTGGCTGCGCCATCTGCAAGCAGACCGGCTGGCTCGAGATCCTCGGCAGCGGCATGGTGCATCCGGCCGTCTTCGAGGCCGTCGGCTACGACCCCGATCGTGTGACCGGCTTCGCGTTCGGCATGGGCATCGAGCGCGTCGCGATGCTGAAGTACGGCGTCGAAGACATCCGGTTGTTTTACGAGAACGACATTCGATTCCTCGAGCAGTTCCCGTCGCTATGATTGCTCGCCGTCGCCACTTATGAAAGTGCTGCTCTCCTGGCTTCGTGACTTCGTCGATGTGTCCGCACGTCCGGAAGACATCGCGGCGACGATGTCCGTCCGCGGGTTCGCGGTCGAAGGCCTCGAACGGCTGGCTGATGGTGATGCCGTCATCGACTTCGAGGTCACCGGCAATCGTCCTGACTGTATGTCGGTCAGTGGCATCGCACGCGAGGTGGCCACCGCGTTCGGCCTGCAGGTCAGACGTCCGGCAGTGTCCACGTCGCTGCGGCGCGCGGGTGGCCAGGGTGAGAGCGGCCCCGCTCTCCATCTGGCGTCACTCAAGACTGTCGAACAAGGCGACATCGACATCGTCATCGAGAATCCGGAGCTGTGTCCGCGCTATGCGGGCGCAGTCGTCGACGTGACCATCGGTCCCTCACCCGAATGGATGCAGTCGCGCCTGCGCGCGGCTGGCGTGAGACCGACGAGCAACGTGGTGGATGTCACCAACTACGTGCTGCTCGAGCTCGGTCAGCCGATGCATGCGTTCGACCAGACTCGCATCGGCGGCGGCCAGATCCGCGTACGGACCGCCAGACCGGGCGAGACGCTGCTCACGCTCGACGGCAAACAGCGCGAGCTTTCGTCGGAGATGCTGGTCATTGCCGATGCCGAGCGTGCGATCGCGGTAGCCGGCGTCATGGGTGGCGGCGATTCCGAGGTGACGAACGACACCAGGACAATCGTCTTCGAGAGCGCGCATTTCAACGCGCTGTCGGTGCGACGAACGAGCAGGGCGCTCGGACTGAAGACCGAAGCGAGCATGCGCTTCGAGCGCGGCACGGACCCGCGCCTTCCGGTGACGGCCATGGAACGCGCGTGCGCGCTGCTCGAGATGGTCGGCAGCGGTACGACGCGCGGCACTGTGGTCGACCGCTACCCTGTTCGTGTCGAGCCGACGATGTTGAAGCTGCGGCGGGATCGCATCTCCGGGCTTCTCGGTGTGTCTATCCCCGATGCAGATATTCGGCGAGCCCTCGAGGCGCTCGGTTTCGCGCTTCGCGACGGCGATGCCGGCTGGGACGTCACCGTCCCCACGCGCCGTGTTGATGTCACTCGAGAAGTCGATCTCATTGAAGAAGTGGCGCGCCACTGCGGGTTCGATCGAATCCCGACGACCTTTCCGGCGCTGACGGATGCGCCACCTCCGGTCGATCCACGTATCACTCGCACCAGGCAGCTTCGTGCCCTGGCAACGGGCCAGGGTTTCTCCGAAGCGGTCACGTTTGGATTCACGTCGGTGCCGGCGGCAGAAGCTTTCACCACTGGCGAAACGATTGTCCCGATCAAGAACCCGTTGTCAGAAGCGTTCGCCGTGCTTCGGCCGTCGCTCCTTCCCGGGCTCGTGGAATCTGCGGGGCGAAATGTGCGGCGCGGTCAGCGCGACGTGCAGTTGTTCGAAATCGGCAATCGCTTCACGAAGCAGACGGGCGAGACGCAGGCGCTCGCATTCGTCTGGACGGGTGCTGGCCGGCCGCAGCACTGGAGCGAGCGGACGCGCGAAGCGGACTTCTTCGACGCGACGAGCCTCGTGTCGGTGGTCGCGGACGGGCTCGACGCCACCGTTCTGTTCAAACCGCTGACCGCTCCGCCGGCGTTTCTGGTGGCGGGGCAAGCCGCCGAAGTCTGCGCGGCCGGCAAGGACTCACCTGCCTCGTCGGCCACTGCCGTCGGCCTGGTTGGCAGGTTGACGCCTGACGTCGGCGAACTGCTCGGCCTTCCGGCCGAAGTGCCCGCGTACGTCGCGGAAGTCGCGATCGAGCCGCTCGCCCGCTTCAGGCGTACTTCGCTCAAGGCATTGGCGCCACCGCGCTTCCCGTCCGTCGATCGCGACATCTCGATCCTGGTTGACGACACGACACCAGCTCAATCCGTCCGCGAAACGATCCGCAGCCTTGCGATTCCACATCTCGCGGGACTTCGCGAGTTCGATCGCTACGCCGGCAAAGGCATCCCCGAAGGGAAAGTAAGCCTGTCGGTGCGCCTGACGTTCAGGTCAGGCGACAGAACACTGACAGATGCCGAAGTGCAAAGCGCGATGGATACGGTGATGAACGCGCTCAAGGAGAAACACGGCGCGATTCAACGCTGACGACGCTTGCCACTGCCCCCAGTTCGTGGCACCATCTGTCCGCACACCAGGCACTCATATTCACGAGGCTCGTTCCGGATGGCAAAGCAAGCAGTAGCGACGCGAATAGATCTCGATCCCATCGACCGGCTCGAAGAAAAAGTTCGGACGCTCGTCAGCATCGTCACGCAGCTTCGAGCGGACCATGCACGAGTGACCGAGGAAAACGGCCGGCTTGCGCGTGAGCTCGATAACTTGCGCTCACGTCTGGCCGCCGAGAGCGAGGCGACCGGCAGTGAGCTCAGCGCACTCCGGGAAGAACGCGACCTGATTCGGTCGCGCGTCGCGGAGATGCTCGAACAGCTCGAAGCGATCTAGGACTACTGACTCGACTATGAGCAGTATCGTGACCGTGGAGATCGGGGGCCAGCGCTACCCGATCCGCAGCGTGCTCGATGAGCGATATGTCGCCGAGCTGGCGGCCTATGTCGACCAGAAGATGCGGGCCGCCTCCGACTCGGCTCCCGCGAGCGACATGCTCGGTCTTGCCGTACTCGTCGCGCTCAATATCGCCGACGAGTACTTCCGCGAGCGCGATCAGCAATCGGTCTCGAGCGACGATCTGCACGAGCGTGCCATGCGACTCGAACGCATCCTCGACGAGGCCCTCGCACAAGTCGCCACGAAACAAGCAGTTTAGTGCAGTGTCTTGACCCTCCCTGGGTCGCACAGTAAGATCGGCAAGCTCCTGCTTTGCTCGTGATGGTTTTCGGAGGCTCGTCTGAGCCAACGTAAATCCCAAGCGAGCCGCGAGGTCGCGCGGTGTGCATGCCTCTGTTTCGAGGAAGCCTGAAGCGCGGCCGACAACAGCGGCTCCACCTGCTTTCGCAGGTTCATTCGACCTCCCCACACGGCAAAGCGGGGCTCTTCGTCACCCCCCTATTTTGAATCCTCAGACAGTGGCCGAATGCGGTGAGCACGCGCTCATCGCTCGCATCAGACAACGGCTCGCTACCCCGCAGTGGGTCGTCGTTGGCCCTGGAGACGATGCCGCCGTGATCGAACCGGTACGCGGCGCATTGGAGGTCTTGACTACCGATGCTCAGGTCGATGGCGTCCACTTCGATCGCCGCTTCGTCCCCCCGGATGCCATCGGGCATCGCGCGCTAGCCGTCAACCTCAGCGACCTTGCCGCAATGGGCGCGCGGCCGCGCGCCGCGCTGCTTTCGATGGCGCTCCCACCATCGCTCGAGCTTGATGCGTTCGATCGAATGGTCGATGGCTTCCTTGCGCTAGCGGTCCGCTACGGTGTGGCGCTCATCGGAGGCAACATCACGCACACCAGTGGACCGATGGTTATTGACGTCACAGCCATTGGCAACGTGCACCGGCGAAAGATGCTGACGCGTGACGGCGCGCGCGCAGGCGACGACGTCTACGTGACCGGGACGCTCGGCGACGCTGCGGCCGGTTTGCTGCGGCTTCAGGAGGACGACTCCGCGGCCGACCACGCATCGAGGTATTTGCGGCCCGACCCGCGCATTCGAGCGGGCACGCTGCTCGGGAGAAACCGGGCAGCGACGAGCTGCATGGACCTCAGCGATGGATTAGCGGACGGGGTGCGTCAGATCGCGCAGGCCTCATCGGTAGGCATGACTCTTGATGCTTCTTCTTTCCCGATGGGACAGGACGCGAAGTCGTGGCTCAGCAGTAAGGGTCGCGATCCAACAGATGTCGCGCTGCGTGGTGGCGACGACTTCGAGCTGATCTTTACGGCCCGGCCCCGCCAGGCTGGACGATTGCGAGCCGTACGACGTCTTCTGGGTGATCTGCCGATAACCAAGATCGGCGTTGTCACCCGGGCGCCTCGCCTGCTGGTCAGAGACGAACGAGGCGAACGCGAGCTTCCGGAAGGGTACGAGCACTTCAGGTAAGTTCAACTTGTGATTATGCGGGTCACGATCTCGCAGTCGATGCGGCGGAAAATCGTTGTGCTGGTGATTGCCGTGGTCGGCTTCCTCTTCTTGTACGAAGCGGAGATGTTCGACTCGCGCAGCGCCTTCTGGCAGTCGCTCGCGCAGAGTGGACCTCCAAGCCCCGGCAGCCAGATGCCTTTCGCGGCGACGGCGTATTGCAAGGGCAGCACGACGGCATCCGGTGTCGCTGCGCGAACAGGCGTCGCCGCTGCCGATCCGACGCTTCTCCCTGTCGGCAGCGTCGTCAACATCGCGGCCGGCGATGCTCGGTACAGCGGCGTCTACACCGTGATGGACACGGGTCCTCGAGTCCAGGGACGGATCCTCGATCTGTACATGTGGAGCTGCCATGAGGCGCTGAAGTTTGGCCGCAAGGAAGTCCAGGTCACCGTGCTTCGGCTCGGATGGGATCCGACGGCGAGCTCGCCAGGCCTCATCGACCGCGTGTTCAGGCGTCGCGAGGCCGCGCGACGCATTCCTCCGCCCGATCCGCCGCCGCCCGCGGGCGTTGCACCCGAAGGCGAGCACCTTTCGGAAGCGACTCCGGCGGAATCACCTGCCCCACCGCCGGAAGCGCCCGCCGACTCAATCGCGCCTGGTCCTGTCGCTCTTCAGCAGTAAGCGCGCGGGTCCCGGACTCCACGGCGCTGCCCAGCGACTACGCAGTTGTCGAATCGAATTGAAGCTCATACAGCCGGTGATAGATCCCGCGAAGCGCGAGAAGTTCCTGATGCGTGCCGGCCTCACGCAACTCCCCTCGATGCATCACCAGGATCCGATCCATGTCCTGGATAGTGGAGAGACGATGGGCGATGGCGATGGTGGTCCGACCGCGCATTACGACCTTCAGCGCGTCGCGAATCAGCAGCTCGGTGTCGGTGTCCACGCTCGACGTCGCCTCGTCGAGCACCAGCACGCGCGGATCGAACGCGAGCGCGCGCGCGAACGACAGCAACTGCTTTTGCCCCACAGACAATGTCGAGCCGCGCTCCGCAACCATGCTGTTGAGGCCTTGCGGTAGTCGATCGACGAAGCTCGAGGCATGCACCGCGTCGAGCGCGCCTCGCACGTCGTCGTCGGAGATCGCGTCGTTACCGAGCCGGACGTTGCTGGCGATCGTCCCGGCGAACAACTGCACGTCCTGGAGGACCAGCCCGAACAGTGAGCGCAGGTCTGCGAGCGCGATGTCCCGAATGTCCACGCCGTCGACCGTGATCCGTCCTCCCTGCACATCGTAAAACCGCAGCAGCAGGCTGACGACCGTAGTCTTTCCTGAACCAGTGGCCCCCACGATCCCGATCCGCTCACCAGGCCTGACCTCGAAGGAGACGTTCTTGAGAACCGGCTCTCCTTCGACGTAGGAGAAGGTCACGTTCTCGAGCCTGATGACGCCCGGCCCCTTCCAGCTCCCACGTTTCGAGTCATGCACGGTTTGGGAATTGCGAGTTGGAGGTTGGGAGTTTGAAGAGATCTCGACCGGCGTGTCGAGGAGGCCGAAGATCCGCTCGGACGATGCCATCGCGCCCTGGAGGATGTTGAACTTCTCCGACAGGTCGCTGATCGGCCGGAAGAAGCGCTGCGAGTACTGCAGGAACGCGACGAGTGCGCCCAGAGTCAGCGGGTCGCTGCCGTCGAAGATGAGGCGCGCGCCGCCCACCCAGAGAATCAGCGATGCCGCGAGCGCCCCAACCAGTTCAACCGCTGGGTAGAACACCGCGTAGTAGAAGATTGACTGAACGTTGGCGTCCCGATGCTTCCGATCGATCTCGTCGAATGCGTCGAAGTCACGCTGCTCTCGGCGATACAGCTGCACGGTGGCCATGCCTGTAATGCGCTCCTGGAGATACGCATTGATTCGGGCAATCCAGGTGCGAACCGTCCGATACGACTCTCGCGCATTGACTCGAAACCAATGCGTGATTCCAGCGATGAGCGGCAACACCGAGAACGCGGCAAGGGCCAGGCGCCAGTCCATCCAGATGAGGACGCCCATGATGCCGATGAGCGTGAACACATCGCCGAACACGGACACGACGCCTGACGTGAAGAGCTCGTTGAGAACGTCGACGTCGGTCGTGATTCGCGTCATCAGGCGGCCGACGGGATTGCGGTCGTAGAAGCGAAGATCGAGCCGGTGCAGATGCGACACGAGCTGCGTCCGCAGATCGAACATGATCTTCTGCCCGATGACCTGCATCATCCACGTCTGCAAGTATTCGAGCAGGAACGACGCGATGAGCGCGGCCAGGTAGAGTACCGGCGATCGACCCGAGGCCGGCAAGATCACCGACCGGAATGTATCGATCGATGACGACCTTCGTGAGGTACGGCGGCGCGAGGTCGAGCGCGGAGTGACCGATGATCGCGACGACTGCAACGATCACTTGCCTGCGATACGGACGGAGGTACGTGAGCAGCCGCCGCATCAAGCGGCCGTCGTAGGCTTTGCCGAGGACGTCATCGTCGATCATGACGCTTTCAGTTCTTCCTCGAGCAACTGCTTACGATAGAGGTCTGCGTAGAACCCGTCGCGCCGGATCAGCTCGTCGTGCGTGCCACGCTCCGCGACCCGGCCTTCGTGCAGCACGACAATCTGATCGGCGTCGCGCACCGTGGACACGCGATGCGAGACGATGATGGACGTGCGCTGAGCCATCACGCCGGACAGCCGGTCGAGAATCTCCTCTTCTGTGTGGGTGTCGACAGCGGACAAGGCGTCGTCCAGGACGAGGATCTTCGGGTCAACGAGCAGCGCGCGAGCAATCGCGACACGCTGCTTCTGCCCGCCCGACAATGTGATGCCACGCTCGCCGATCGTGGTCTCGTAGCCCTGGGGAAATTGCGCGAGGTCCTTGTCGAGGCGGGCGATGCCTGCGGCCGCAGCGATACGATCCCGCTGCCCCCGATCGCCGCGCGCACCGAATGCGATGTTCTCCGCCAACGTCGTGCTGAAAAGAAACGGCTCCTGGTTGACGAAGCCGATCGCCCCTCTCAGCACGTGAAGCGGGATGTGGCGAACGTCCACGCCGTCGATGAATACCGTTCCTGCCGGCGGTTCATGCAGGCGAGGGAGCAGGTTGAGGAGGGTCGACTTGCCTGAACCCGTGCCGCCGACAATCGCGGTCGTGGTCCCTCGCGGGACTCTGAACGAAATGCCGTGAAGCACGACGGCGTCGCCGAATGAGAACGTCAGATTGCGAAACTCGATCGCCCCGTCGATCGATTGGATCGCCTCGTTCGCCTCTGTGTCCGAAACGAGTGGTTGGGCGTCCAGGACCTCGAGCAGGCGCTTCCACGAGGCCATCCCGCGCTGCAACAGGTTGCTGACCCAGCCGAATGCGATCATCGGCCAGCCGAGCATCGTCAGGTACGCGTTGAACGCGACCAACTCGCCGATCGTCATCTGCCCGGTCACCACTCGCCTGCTCCCTAGCCAGAGCACGAGCAGCGCCCCGATCCCCATCAGCAATCCCATGCTGGGGAAATAGAACCCCTGCAATCGGATGAGCGCGCGATTGCGATTGACGTACTCCTGGTTCGCCTGGCGGAATTTCTCGATCTCAAACGCTTCCTGACCGTACGCGCGCACGACGCGAACACCGGCCAGCGACTCCTGCGCGATCGCGCTGATGTCGGAGAGCTGCTCCTGAATCTTTTCGAACCGCGTGTGAATCGCGTGGCCGAAGTACTTGACGACCACGGTCACGAACGGAAGAGGCACGAGCGCGACCAGCGTCAGCCACGGGTCGATCGATATCATCAGGATGATGCCGACGATGAACGTGAGCACGGTGCTCGCGGTGTACATCACCGCCGGCCCCATCATCATGCGTACGGCGCCGAGGTCGCTGGTGGCGCGCGACATCAGATCGCCAGTACGATGGTGCTGGAAGTACGCGAGGTGTAACCGTTGAAGCGCGGCGAAAAAGTCGTTTCGAAGGTCGTACTCGAAGTCGCGCGACGCACCTACAATGATGCGCCGCATCAGAAATCTGAAGACGCCGCCGACGGCTGCGAGGGCGAACAACAGCATGCCGTACAGGCGGACCTTCTCGAACGTCAGTCCCTGACTCAGGTCGTCAATCGCGTATTTCAGTACCCAGGGACCTCCAGTGTTGATGGCCGTTGCCAGGACCACGCATATGAAACCGGTAAGAAAAGCTCGGCGATAACGTGCCAGGTACTGAATCAGGCGACGCCGGGGGGACATTTCCGCAGTATACCTGCCCCATACAGGACGACCCTTCGAGGCGCTAAAGCGCGTAGAACTGCACGCCGATAAACAGACGAATGCGAATCCCACTGCTTGCGATCATTCTGTTCAGCGTCACGTTGGCCACTCGTGCAGAGGCACAGTTCAGCGTATCGAACCCGGCCCCTGCCGAGAACTTCCACGTCGAACTCGGCCTGATGTTCTGGCAGCCAACACCAGGAATTGAGATTCAGACGGGAGGACTTGCGGCCGCGGGGATTCCAGCAGTCGACTTCGTGCGCGAATTCGGGCTCCTGGACGAGTACTTCATGGAGTTCCGCTCCGTCGTGAAGGCCGGGCGGAAGCACAAGTTCCGCGTCTCCCACGTTACCTTCGAGTACAACGAGACGGCGCCTGTTACGCGGGACATCTCCTTCGGAGGAGTAACCTTCCCAATCACGATCCCCGTCACCGCGGACCTGAACTGGGATCTGTGGCGCTTCGGCTACGAATATGACTTCGTCGCCGGCGATCGAGGCCTGCTCGGGTTCATCACCGAACTCAAGCGGAATCACGTGACGGCCGACTTGAGCTCCATCGGATTTCAGTCCCAGAAGCACCGATGTCACCGCCCCGATCATCAACCTCGGTGTCATCGCTCGCGTCTATCCTCACCGGGTGTTCTCCATCACCGCGGAGTACACCGGCTTCAAAGTGTTCGGCATTGTGAAGACGCTGACGGACCGAATCTCAGAGGAACTCGACGTCGCGGTGCACGACTTCGACATCTACGGAACGGTCAACTTCGGCCGTCACGTCGGGGCCCAGGCCGGGTATCGCAGTCTGACGTCGGAGCTATTCGATCGACGAGGACGAAGGCGACCTGAAGATGAAGGGGTTCTACTTCGGCGGACTTGTTCGGTTCTGACTCCAAACCCCCACTCAGGCGCCTTCACGCATCGGATCATCGGACGACCCTGGACGCGAGCGACCTGTGAGCGGCGGGATCACGAACAAGTAAATCGGCCCCGCATGCGTTCAAGGCGCCGACGCCACCGCTATCGCCACTGTCGTTCGGGTTAGCCAGTTACCGACACGATTGCTCACCCAGCGCTCGGATCGCACGAGGCGACGGCGACATCGTGAGCGCCAGCGCATCGTGGCATCCACCTCTTTGCTTCTTCGCTTCTTCCCTGGACACCGATCCATGCATCACGCGGAACGAACTCGCGGCGATGAATCGCTTCGCTCCCTTTCCGGATTTGGACGCGGCGTGCTCCATACGGCCACGGCCGTTCGGTATGTCCGCACCTTTACACCCGCTGGCGTTCAACGTGCCCTCGCCGCGGCTATGAGAGCTTCTTCCCAACCACCAGCAACGAGCTGCCCACCGGCAACGCGACGTAGCGTGCAGCTCGTGCCTCCGCAGTGACCAGCGCCGTCAACAGCGCGTTGACCGGCGCTGACGGCACACTGATGTCCGTGTCGTGCCGATGCGCACGAAACGGCCGAAGCGCGCGCTGCGCCAGCCTGATTGTCAGCATCAGCGGGAACAGCGTGCCGAAGAGAAACGAGACACGCTCCACGCGAAGGCCAGCCTGCATGAAGAGCTCACGTGCCATCGCCGGAGTGTATCGCCTGACCTCCCGCCACGACACGGAGTGATCTCCGCGCAGAATCTCGAGTGCGGCCATCGTGACGACGACTGCTCCGCCTGGGCGAACGAGGCGAGCCATTTCGCGAACGACCGCCGCATCTGGCTCGAGACACTGCATGACGTCGAACGACGTCGCGAGGTCGAATGCTCCTGACGCGAACGGCACGTGCGCGGCGTCGGCACGAACGACAGCCGCACCAGCGGCATGCGTCATCTTCACGCCGCCAGCATTCAGATCGAATCCAACAGCGCGACCAAACCTGCTCAGCAGCCGGAGGTTATATCCAGTACCGCAACCGCAGTCGATGATTCGGAGATCGCGGCGTCCCGCGCTCAGCTCGGAGATGACGGGTGTGACGAACTCGCGGAATCCTCGAAACCAGAAGTGAGTCGCCTCGGCACGACTCGTCAGCTCGAGCGGGTCGCTCATCGAGCCGCAGTCGGCCTTTGGTTGGGTGTGAGCAGGCCAGTGCCGTACAGTCGCCGGTAGTCTTCCGTCGTTCCGAGAATCCGTTTCACGTAGTTCTGTGTTTCAGGGAACGGGATGCTGTCGATGAATTCGTCCGCAGGCAGATCGGGCGCGTCCTTGAGCCATTCGGCGACCCGCGCGTCACCCGCGTTGTAGCCGGCGAGCGCGTAGTGAATGCCGCCGAACTTGTCGACGAGATCCTTGAAGTACTGGATGCCGATCCGCACGTTGGTTTCGGGTTGAGAGAGCGACGCCGTCGTAAAGGGCCGAATGCCCATCTTGCGCGCGTACCTCCGGCCGGTGCTGGGCATGACCTGCATCAATCCGCGTGCGTTCGCCGAGGACCGGATTTCAGCCGTGAACGTTGACTCCTGCGCCATCAGTGCTGAGACGAGATATGGATCCAGGCTCATCGGCTTGGAATACTTCTCAATCAGGTCCCAGTAGTCGAGCGGGAAGATGATGCGAAGCACTTCAAGCGGGAGCGTCTGCCCTTCGTCGGCGAGGAACTGTGGATATGCCCGCCGCATCGTGGTGATCGAGCCCCGAAGCGCAGCGAAGCGTTCCTCGGCTCGCAGCTGCTGCGCCTGCTGCGCCCGAATCCAGGCTGACGTTGCCTGCAGCGCCGGCGAATCGCCCCATGTGCGCTGAGCGAACTGCACTTCGCTCAACGCATCGTCGTACAGACCAGCCGTCATGAGGGCGCGCATCAGCGATTCCGTCGGAGGCGCCGCGGCAGCCTGCGCGGGTGATGCAGTCGAGCGCGCGACCGGGGGAGTCGCCGCTGCGTCGGCATCCTTGCGCGACGCAAGCAAACGCGACGCGAGGCGGCCGTAGTACGAGTTGCCGTAATCGATCACAGCTAGACGGTATCGAGCCGCTGCGCCAGGGGCGTCTCCGATGCGATCGCGAGCGCGACCAGACCAATAGATCCAACCCGGGCGATAATCAGCGCGCGGAAACGTCACCGCCGCCGACTCGAACACCTTGATCGTGTCGGAGAACTTCTGCTGTCGATACGCTTCCCAGCCGACCTTCCATGCTGCACGCTCTGCGTATCGATGCTTCGGGAATCGATCGAGCAACTCGCGGAACACGCTGTCCGCTTCGTCGTCTTTGTCGTCGACGATGTAGAACGAGGCCAGGTCGTCGAGCGTCTCGGCCGCCCACTGCGAGTCCGGGTGATCCTTGACCAGCGCGCGTGACAGACTGACGTACGTCGAGCGATCGCCCATGCCGCGCACGGCGCTCAGGTAGTAATAGCGCGCCTCGGGCTCCTTCGAACCCTCGTCGAGATACGTCTTCAATCGCTCGTGCGCGGCCTTGTGCCGGCCAAGGTGATAGTCACACTCGGCGAGATGCAGTGTGATGCGTCCGCGATCCTCAGTCGAAACAATCGAAAGGAGCGGCTCGAACGCCACGCGTGCTTCTGCCCAGCGTCGCCCGGCAAACAGACGTTCCGCGCGTGCGAGCTCATCGCCAACTGGTCCACCCGCTCCGACTGTTACGTGAAGTCGATCGAGTCCCGTCTTCGCGTCAGCCGCTCGCCCACTGAGCGGAAACCCGTAGTAGACCTTGCGATACGCCTCGATGGCATGGTCGCGGTGGTCGAGAGCTTCCTCCGCCTGGCCGAGGAGCATCCAGAAGTCTTCGGACGCACCCTTCGCATCCGCCGTGATCGTGCGAAGAAACTGCTCTGCGCGTGCGGGATCGGGACGCGCGATCATGACCTCTGCGAGCTTCAACTTGGCTGTGTCCTTCAGCGCACCGTCCTGCACGTTCGCCACTAACGGCGTCAACACGGCATCGGCTTCGGCGAAGCGCGACAGACCCTGCAGCGCCATGGCCTGGTAGTACTTCGCGTAGTCGGCGAGGCGCGTCTCCACAAGCTCTCGACGGCTCACCAGAGCGAGACCGGTGGCGTATTCACCGTCGGTGACCGCCTTCACACCACGCGCGAGGCTCGCGTACGAATCCTTCGACGCAGCACTCGCGGTTGTCGCTGCGGGTACGAACCAATACTGTGCGACCTCTTTGGGAAGCGGTGGATGGTCGGTCGCAACCAGCGCGACCGGAGCGGGTGGGATGAGCGATGGGACTTCGATCGGCTGCTGCGCGACGAGATACGGAATCGACACAGCTACGAGGACTACCAGGACGACAGCGAGCTTCTTCATTCCCGTGATGAGCGTGCGACTCCCCCGCGCGGCGTCCACAAGGCCGCCGCCTGACGGACCGTCATCGCCTCCAACACGCGGCCGGCGTGCTTCGTCATCGCGTCGATCGTATCCAGCCATTCGGGGTCTTCTGGTCTATCGGCCCGTGCCGCGTCTGCATATAGCACGGCAATAACTGACCCACCAACCTGTACCGGCAGCGCCAGTGCATCTCGCGGACCATCGGCCTGAGCAAATGCTGGTAACCGCGTGGCGTCGCCATTTTTGTGCTGCTGACCTGCGCCCGATCGAACCGCTCGTCCAACAACATCTGACTCAGCCGGAGCGAAATCGGAACCGACGATCGGCTGCTCTGCTGGGAAGCCCAACGCGCGCCAGCCGCGCAGCTTCCCCCCATTGACGAGAAATACGGCGCTGCGGCCGGTTTCCTGACAGGCCGACTGAGCGAGCTGCTCGAGGATGTCCCCCAGCGACGTCGCATCATCGAGCGTGCGGAACGCTGACGTGAGCCGGACAGTATGCTCGAGCCTGCGTCGAAGACTCTGCAGTTCTCGAGAGACGGACTCAGAATCCACGCGCGCCTGATCCCGCTCACTCAGCGCACGATCGATGGACTCCTGAAGCTCGCGTCTCGTCGCCTCTTCAGTCTCTCTGGTGCGTTCGAGGTCCCGATGGCTTTGCTCGAGCTGAAGGTTGTGCTGCTCCAAGTCCTGCTTGATCCGCGCGATGTCCTGCCGCTGCGCGTCAACCATTTGCTCGAGGGCCTGACGGGTCGTCTGTGACTCGTCCAGGGTTCGACGTGCGACATCGAGCTCATCGCGGACTTCGGCGAGCATCCGATCGAGTCCTGCGATCTCAGACGTCGAGCTTCCTTGCAGCTCTTCCCTCTGTCGCGCGAGTTCCTCTCGCTCTCGTGCGAACGCTTCTCGCACAGCGGCAAGCTGTTGCTGCGCCTCCGACCGCACGGTTGCGGCTGTTCGCTCGGTCGCCTCGACGAGCGCACGCCGATGCTCGTCTGCAACTACACGCAGAATGTCAGATGTCGATGCGCTCAGATCGGCTTCGAGTTGTCCGCTGAGGCTGACGCGGATCCGGTCGAACGCCGCACGGATGTCGTCGTCGAGCGTCGATGACACGCTCTACCTGAAGACCTGGTTGAGTCTCGCCTCGCTGACGAAGCGTGCTTGCCGAACTTTCCACTGCCCCTCCCCCAGCACCCACACCTGGGAAATCGGAGAGACGTGGGGGGACGCCTGAGACCCCGACTGCTCAATCATGACAGCCGTTAGCACCGCCGTGTCGGCTGCAATCTGAACGCTCACGCGATCGAGCGCTCTCGTGACATCTGAGAGACCGGGTGGAAAGCGTTCGTCAGGACGTCTCTCGTCGGCAAGCAACAGATTGTCGGTAGACAGCGCCGCCATCGTGTTACGGTCCTGACGATGATAGGCCTCGAGCCACTGCCGCGCGATCGCCAACACGACGTTCGCTGGTGAAACGGCGACGGGCGCCGACGAATTCGCGGGCGCACTCAACTGATTGACGACGGCCGGTGGGGCCGCAGGTTGGCTGGATGCGATCGCGTTTGCCGGCGACGCGGCCGGTGTAGGCATCGGCGGGGCGGGCGGATTTGCTGCCGGCGCCGCATTCGCCGACGCAGTCGTCGTCGGCATCGGAATCGACGGTGCCAGGGCAGGAGCCGCCGATGCGATCGGCGGAGCCAAACGCGTGTTTGGCGGCGCTGTCGGGACAGGCTTCGCAGGCTGTGGCGCGGGGGCCGGTTGCGGAGTCTCTCGTTTCTCGGCGTCGAACTGGCGAGTCACCGGTTGACCACTCTGGCCAAGCGGCTGCTTCTGACCGCGGTTCAACGAGAAGAGAAGGGCACCGCCGTCTCCCGCTCGAAGCGAGATGCTCTTCCCTGCCGAGACGTCGATGACCTCACCTGCGGAAAGCGTGCGACCACCATCGGTTCTGCCATCGATCGTCGTTCTCACCCAGACTTCGCGAACGGCTTCAGCCACAAGCGACAGACCTGCGGCGTCAGCAGACGGCGCTGCTGCCGTGGCTGCCTTGTCGGCGGGGCCAGGCTGTGGTGTTGGAGGTGCGACCGCAGAGGGCGCAGTCGGTGTCGCGCCTTCTGATGCGATTGCAGGTCCGCTCGCTCCAGAGTTTCGATTGGACAGCCACGAGAACGTAATACCCGCGACGACGACACCGATTCCGACGCATGCGGCGACGAACGCACTGATTCGTCTTCCCGACTGAACCGGAACGGCATCGCTTGGAAATTGCGAGGACAGCAAGGCGTTCGCGGCGGCCTCATTCAACTCCGGAATCTCGATCGACTCCTGGAATTCAGCGAGCGTCGAGATTTCGGGTTCCGGTGCCGGTGGCGATGGCCGCGGCAACGGCGTCGAGAACGTTGGAGGTGCGATAGCTGCGGGCGCGATCGTCGAGCTCGCGATCGCTGATGCCGACAACGTTGAAGATGCCAGCACCGATTGCGGTTGTGGCAACGGTGGCGCCGCAATCTGCCGCAACTGCGGCACGGCATGAAGCGGAAGCGCTCTCGCGTCTTCCGCGAGCGCGCTCATGTCCTCCTGGACTTCGTTGAGGATCTCTTTGACCGCATCCTCGGGAGCAAACGCGACAACTGCTCCCTCCAACAACGCCGGCTGGCTGTCGTCGGGCGTGATCCCGGCTTTGTTCAGAAGCGTGGCTCGATCGGTTCTCGGGGTCGCCTCACCGAGTGCGGCCTGCACCTGCGCAGAGAGAACGAGCAGCTCCCTCCGGGCTTCCATGATGATTTTTCGAACGTCACGTCGAGCCGCAGTGACGATCTCCATCGCCTCGCGTTCGGCCGACCCGCGTACTTCGTCCCTCAATCTGGCGAGTTCGTCGGCCTGGGCAATCCAGGCGTCGCGCCTTAGTCGGTAGCGCTCAATGAGATCTGGAACAGGTGTGGTCCCGGTCTGAGATTGCGGCTGGTCGGTCTGTCCCGCCATGAGCTATCAACTTCCTCTGACTGTGTTTGAAACTTTGCGGTGATATTGGTCATTGTGCGCCGACACCCTTCTTAATGTCGAGAGGGGAATTGGGGCTTTCCCCAAGAGCAACCTCGTCAATCTCGCCGAAGTGTCAGGCGACGTGACTGGCATCGGATGCACGAGAAACACACACTACGACTGGACCGCGCCATACACTGATATCGGCAGTCTCCAACCCAGTCTTGAGTGCACTAGCTTCCCCGTCACATCAACCGCTAGGTATGCTGGTGCCCGATGCAAAGGGCGCTCGCCGGTCTCATCGTCGCCGCGGCTCTGGCCGTGAGTGCTAGTGGTGCGACGTTCCTCGGGATTGACGCCTGGAAGATCGTGCTCGCCGCAGCCGGCGCGGTCATCTTCGTGATGGGCGCCGAACGGCGGCCGCCGCGACACGACAGCAGGCGAACGATCGCGTCGCGAAGGCAGGTCGCGCGAAGTCGATCAGACTTCCGCGAAGTGATGACGCACGGCGTAGCGCACGAGTCCCGCGGTCCCGTGAATATCGAGCTTGCGCATCAACCGCGTGCGGTGAGAGTCCGCGGTCTTCACACTGACGCCGAGGATCGTGGCGCACTCCCTGGTCGAGTAGCCCTCGGCGACGAGTTTGAGTACCTGACGCTCGCGCGCGGTGAGTGGGTCGTCGACCGGCGTAGTCGACTGCGAGCGAACGGCGTCGACGACAACGCCCGAGACGCCTGGGCTCAGATAGAAGCCTCCGGTCGACACGTCGTTCAAGGCCTGCAGCAGTTCGACGACCGACTGCGACTTCAGCACATACCCCTTGATGCCGGCACGCATCGCGGCGAGGACGTCATCCACCCCGTCGTACCGCGACAGCACGATCGATCGCGTGCGAGGCGACAGTTTGCGCATCTCCTGCGCGGTCTCGAGACCGTTCATGATCGGCATGCTCATGTCGAGCACCGCGATGTCCGGCTGATAGCTCGACGCATGCGCGAGCGCTTCCTGGCCGTTCGACGCTTCGGCGACCACCGTGAAACCTCCGCGCGAGATCAGGATGCCGATCCCTTCGCGCACGAGCGCATGATCGTCAGCGATAAGCACTCGATTGAACATTCAGCCTCCCGTGACCCGCGACCGTCTCCCGCACCACTTCGTCGCGCGAATCGTGGTGCGACGTTTAATCCGTTCTCGTTGAAGCGTCGCCCGAGTGTTGCTGTGCAACCTCGGGGCCACCGCAGTCTCTTTTGCGGTGTCTACCTCTCGCCTTCAGCAGAAAAGGCCCTACGCGGATTTCAAGGCCTGACGCGATATTTGTCAGGCGCGGACTGAGCCAGATGCGGCAGAAAATGCTCGCAACATTTACAAATGGACCTCGGCCACTGATGCAGGAGTGCGGGAGGATACCCGAGTGACTGAGGCGGACGAGGGATCCGCGCTCAGTTCACAGGGCCGAGAAAGCTCTCGAGATCGCCTTTGGTACCACCATGTTCCCAGAGCTTGTGGTAAACGCTCACGAGGCTGTCGCGCGCAACGACGCGCATCGCGATCTGGTTCGCCAGCTTCTCCGTCTGGAGATACGGGTGGTGCGTGAACACCCACACGTGGCCCAACTCGTGGGCCATTGCCGCATCGAGTTCTTCATCGCTCAGACGCTCGAGGAATCCATCCTCGATCGCAAGCCGGAAGGGCTCGCCTCGATCGAGTGGCGCTTCGACGGACACGACCAGCGCGACCTGCGGCTCGATCGAGACGTCCACATCCTGAGGTATCCCGAGCTCGCCTCTAAGACGATCGACGACAAGCTGAAGACGCTCGGCGACGAGAGCGGACGGTTCTCCGGCGGGTGCGGCAGCAACCGAACGAGCGAGCGTAAAGGTGAAGAGGAAGAGCACATAGGTCGACGACAACGCCACCCATGAGAGCGGCTGAACAACACGAGTTCTCGGCAATTCGGTTTGCCCTGCCTTGCGTTGAGATGTGATGGAAGCGGCACTCAGGATAACACCCTGTCCGGGTCGTACGGTGAAATCCGTAACGCCTTTTTTTCATACGATTTTGCGCGCCTGTCGAAGCGAGAACGAAGTGGGTATAAGTTACGTTCCCACTCACGAGCTTGCCGCAAACTGATCCGATAGCTTGGGGCTCAAAACATCGAAGCAAATCGCGCAAACCGGACGCGTTCTCGCCGTGGCATGTCCTTCGCTATCTGCCCTGCCAAAGGAGATTTGGACCATGCCCAGCAAATACACTCGAATTGTTCCGGTTTTCGGCCTGTTGATGGCCTTCACGCTGATGGTCGGTTCGGCTTCCGCACAGGCGCCGGATCAACCGCGACCTCAGCCAGGAGCGCCGGGGGCCCAGGCGCCGGATCAGCCACGGCCACAGCCAGGAGTGCCGGGGCGCAGGCGCCGGAGCCACGGCCGTCGCCGTCTGCCGGACAGGCAAAGCCCGAAGAGCAGACCGCTCGCGGTGAGCTCTCGAGCATCGACCCCACTGCGAAGATGCTGACGATCAAGCCGGCCGCCGGCGCCGAGCAGAAGTTCCAGTACAACGACAGCACCAAGGTGACCGGCGCGCGCGGCGGTGTCGCCGGGCTCGCGACGGAGAGCGGCAAGCAGGTGACCGTGCACTTCAAGACCGAAGGCGCGAACCGCGTGGCCACGGAGATCGAAGTCCAGGCCGCCGAGAAGAAGTAAGCGCATCCAGACCGGAGTTCGGGGGCCTCGGCCCCCGACTCCGATTCTGGCTTTCACGACATCAAGGAGGTGACGTCATGAGAACGCGCGCATCGCGTCTCTCGACGCTCTGTCTGCTCCTGCCTCTCGCGGCCGCGTGCGATCGAAACGAGTCGCCTCGCGATCTCGCGTGACGGCACGGTAGCTGAATCGCCTCGGGCGGGAGATCGGGAGAAGAGTTCCCTCGTGCTTGCAGGGCAGCTTCGTACGGTCAATCCCGAGAGACAGACTTTGTTCGTGGCGTTCGGTGACGACCTCTACGAGTTCGCCTATACCGACGAGACCCAGGTCGTGGGAGGCACGACCAACGTGCGAGGTCTCACGGGCAGCAGGGGGAACGAGGTCACGGTGCACTACCGGCAGAACCCGTTTACGTCGACGAAAACGGCCGTGAGGATCGAGCTCCAGTGACATCGTGAACGATGAGCAGCCTCGGCGGCGACGGCGCCCGAAGGCTGCCGGCGCACGTGGTCCGCGAAGTGCCTAAGCATGTGCTCGTAACTGGTGGTGCAGGTTTTCATCGGCAGCGAACCGCACTGAAGTCATCCCGCCTGGCGCCTGGTCGAAGGCGATCATCGTAACGTCGCTCTCGAAGTGATCGACCTCAGCAACAACAAGACCGTGTCAATGATTGACATGATTCAGGGGCTGCAACTCGCGCTCGTGGCGCACGGCCGAGTTGCAATGGTTACCACGGTGGTCGGGGACTCGCTTACCTCGACCGTCTGAATCGGCGACGCTGAGTTGGCGCGGTTCCTGCTCTGCAATCGAGGCGTGGTGAATTCGATGGCCCCTCCGTGTCAGGTTCGCGTTCCCATCGACTCGGATAGCGACATTGTCGTTGCCAGACAAAAAGGACGCGCGCTCGCAGCCAAGCTCGGCTTCTCCCCTGCCGACGTCGTGAGAATCGCCACGGCGATTTCCGAGTTGGCGAGGAATGTTTTGTCCTACGCGGCAAGAGGAGAGATCCGACTGGAAGCGCTGAACCGCCGCAATCGGCGCGGCATCGCCATTACTGCGAGCGATCGCGGCCCCGGGATCGCGGACGTCGAACGCGCGATGCAGGACGCTTACTCAACATCGGGCGGATTGGGACTGGGACTCCCAGGCGTGCGTCGCCTCATGGACGAATTCGGGATCGAATCCGCCGTCGGCCAGGGCACGACGGTCTCGGCGACGAAATGGTGTCGACAATAGGCCGCGCGTCCGATGACGGGCTGGTGTTGCTGGCGCGGTATCGAGGCGCACGCCGGTGACCTCGATCTCGCGAGGTGCGACGCCGCTCAACGCGCCAGACGCTAGGGGATGCGTACGTTCTGGCGCTCGAGGCTTACCTCGCGTGCCCGGAAGAGAGCGCGCTGAGCGGCGCCTATGAATTGGGACGCAAAGCGCTGCTCGATGGGCTGAGCCCACTCGATCTCGTGTCGCTGCACGCGTCAGCGCTCGAACAGATCCTCAGTTTCTCGCAGGGTAGCGACCGGCCGGTGTTCGCTCGTGCGATGACGTTCCTGCTCGAGTCGCTGTCGCCGTTCGAGATGACGTACCGGCGATTCCGCGAGTCGAACGTCGCTCTGCGCGGGCTCAGCGAGGCGCTCGAGAACCAGTCGCGCCGCACCGCGCGACAGATCCACGACGGCGCCGGTCAGATCCTCTTCAGCCTTCAGCTCGCGCTCGCTGAGTTGATGGCGGGACTTCCCCGTCACTGGAAGCCGCAGTTCGATCACGTGATGCAGCTCGCCGATCATCTCGATCAGCAACTGCGCAGCCTCTCACGTGATCTCTATCCCGTCGCTCTCGACGATCTCGGGCTCAACGCAGCTGTGCGTCACTTGCTGGACGGAGTCGCCACACGTGCAGGGCTCAAGGTGTCGTTCCAATCGTCTGTACCGGACCGACTCCCTCCAGAGATCGCCATCGAGTTGTATCGCGCGATCCACGAAGGTGTGACCAACGTCGTCCGGCATGCGCATGCATCGGAACTCTGCGTCTCCATGCAGAAAGACCGCGACGAGGTCGTCTGCACCGTGACCGACGACGGTGTCGGCATCGACAACACCGGCAATCAACCCGCGGGTCTAGGACTCCGGGGCATCCGCGATCGACTCGAGGGGTTGCACGGTGGGCTCGAGGTGCGATCGACTGCCGGCAACGGGACGCGCCTGATCGATCACTCATTCCGGTCGCCATTGGGGAGCAGGCCGATGGGAATTAGAGTCCTGATTGCTGAAGATCACACGATGGTTCGCCAGGGCCTGAGGGCGTTACTCGATCGGGAAGGCTTTGACGTGGTCGGGGAAGTCTCGAACGGACACGAAGCGGTGGAATCGAGCGCCGAGGCCGATCCGGACGTTGTTGTGATGGACATCAGCATGCCCGTCATGAATGGCGTCGATGCGGCGCAAGAACTGTCTCAACGGCAACCGAAGGCGAAGGCGGTGCTGCTCACGCGTCACGATGACGATCAATACGTGCTGGCGGCTCTTCGCGCAGGCGCGCGCGGCTACGTGCTCAAGTCGCAGGCGGCGACCGATCTGGCTCATGCGATCAGGCAGGTATTTCGCGGCGATCTCTATCTGAGCCCGGGCGTCTCGAAGGTCGTCGTCGAGGCGTTCCTGTCGAAGGCGGATCTGCCGGGCGACCGTCTGACGGTCCGCGAACGAGAGGTCCTGAAACTGATCGGCGAGGAAAAGACGACGAAAGAGCTCGCAGCACTGCTCAGCATCAGCGTGAAGACGGCGGAGTCCCATCGCACGCGGCTGATGCAGAAGCTCGACATCCACACGACGGCCGGCCTCGTGCGCTACGCCATCCGCTTGGGGTTCGTTGAGCCGTGAAATATTGTGATGGGGTCAGACCCCTTCACAATATTTCACTCGTAACGCAGGGCGATCGAGCGGATTCACCGTGCTCGCCCGGCGCGCCGGCAGCCACACGGCAACGATCGACACCACCGTCAGCAGCACCGGCATCGCGACGAACACGACCGGATCGCGCGCCTGCACGCCAAAGAGGAAGCTCGCCATCAGCCGCGTCAACGCGAACGCAGCAACCAGACCCACCGCCACCCCGATCACCGCCAGCCGCATCCCCTGGAAGACCACCATCTTCCGGACCTGCTCCGCCTCGGCGCCGAGCGCCATTCGGATGCCGATCTCGCGCGTGCGCTGCGCGACGGAGTACGCCATCAGTCCGTAGATCCCGATCGCCGCGAGCAACAGCGCAGAGGCGCCGAACACCGTCATCAGCACGACGTTGAATCGCTGCCGCGAGATCGAGCGAGAGACGACTTCCTCCATCGACTCGTACTTCCGATACCGGCAGTCCGCTCGACTGCCGCAACTGTTCCTGAATCGCCGTGCTGAAGCCGTACGGCTCGCCGCGCGTGCGGACCACCCAGGCGACCGGCGTGATGCGAACGTTCAGCGCGTTGAGCGCGTCGGGCACCTGCGCGTTCGGCACGTACATGTGCGGCCCGGGATCGTTGTTCAGCCCGCCGTCGCGCACGTCCGATGCAACGCCGATGATCTGACGCTCGCGCTCCTCATTGAGCTCCTTCATCACCCCCGCACCGATCAGGAGCCGATCGTTCAGCGGATCGCCGTCCTTCCAGTACTGCCTGGCCATCGCTTCGTTGATGATCACGACTGCCGGCGCCAGGCTGTCGTCGCGATCGGTGAACGCGCGCCCCGCTTGATCGGAATCTTGAATACGTCGAAGTACCCGGACGAGACTGTGAGCCAGGCGCCTCCGCCGTGGAACGGACTCTTGTCGAGCGGCCGTCCGAGAATCCTGAACGGCAACCCGTATCCACCTTCGAGCGGCACACAACACGTCGCAGCGGCGCGCTCGACGCCTGGGAGCCCCTGAAGACGCTCCACACCGTCGCGCAGCAACTGCTCGACACCCGCGGTCTCGACGTATTTCTGACCCGCGAGCGACATGCGCATCGTGAGAATGTTGCCCGCATCGAAGCCCGGGTTCACGTTGCGCAGATTCGACCAGCGTCCGAATCAGCAGCGCGGACCCGACGAGCAGCAGCAGCGCCAGCGCCACTTCGACGACGACGAGGATCGAGCGGGCCTTGTTGTGGCGAAACGTGGCGCCTGACTGTCCGATGCTGTCTTTGAGCGTTCGATTGAGATCGGCCCGCGAGCTCTGGAGCGCCGGCATCAGGCCGAACACGATCCCGGTCACCACCGAGACGGCGGCAGTGAAGGCGAGCCACTCGCCAATCGAGGCCGACGAGCGCGCCCTGCTCACCGATCCGGGCAATCCGGCCGTGTTGATCGTGAGCAGCGCCCGAATCCCGAGGATGCCGAGCACGAGCCCGATCGCCCCGCCGATCACCGATAGCGCAACGCTCTCTGTCAGCAGTTGGCGAATGATCCGGCCCCGACCCGCGCCGATCGCTGCGCGTAAGGCGACCTCGCGCCTGCGTGCCATCGCTCGCACGAGCAGCAGGTTCGCCACGTTGGCGCAGGCAATCAGGAGGACGAACGCTACCGCGGCGCTGAGGATCAGCAACGTTGGCCGCGCATTCCGGACAAACACCTGCTGAAGCCGTCGACGCTGAAGCTGCTGTTCTCCTGCAGCCCTGTCGGGAACTTCGCTCGGAATTCGTCTGCTGACAGTTTCAGCCGCGCCTGTGCCTGTTCCAGCGTAACCCCCTGTTTGATTCGAGCGGCCGCCTGGAAGAAGTGCCCCTGGTCGATGGTGTTGGGATCGAGTTGAAACGGGATACAGAGGTCGGGCTCCTGGCCGAACTCAGCGATGTCGAATTCCGGGCCGATGACGCCGATGATGACGAAGGGATCGCCGCTCAGAGAGATCGTCCTGCCGAGGATGCCGGGATCGGCCGAGAAACGCCTGGTCCAGAGCCCGTGACTGAGCACGGCCACTTTCTCGCCGCCAGGACGATCCTCTTCCGGCGTGAAGGTGCGGCCCATCACGACCCGCGCGCCAAACAGACGGAAGTAGTCGGCGCTGACCTCCCCGGCGCGCAACTGTTCGGGGAACTGCCCGCCCGTGTAGTTGACCACGTTGGTGCGAAACGCCGTGGCGTCCTGGATGACCGTGGTCTGCTGCCGCCAATGCGCGAACTTTGCCGGAGACGCGTTCGGCCCCGACCCTTGCGGCGACGTGTTCATGAACAGGACGACCCTGTCAGGATCCGGGAACGGGACCGGCTTCAGCAGCACGGCGCTGACGACCGAGAAGATGGCCGTGTTGGCGCCGATGCCGAGGGCAAGCGCGGCGATTGCCGCCGCCGTGAACGCCCGGTTCTTGAGAAACATCCGAAACGCGTGTTTCAGATCCTGGATGAGCAGCTCCACACGCCCTCCATTGGGAACCCGGAACCCGGAACCCGGAACGCGAACCGATGATCACATATAGACACCCTTAAGCGTCTTTTGGTTGGCCAGGCCGTCGTATCACTCCGCTCGCAACGCGACGATGGGATCGACGCGCATGGCTCGGCGCGCGGGAATGAACGCCGCCAACACACACACTCCAACGAGAGCGACCGACACGACGAGATACGTGAGCGGATCGAAGGGACTGACGTCGAGCAAGAATGTCCGCCCCCGCGCCGCGAATGCGGCCAACAGTGCACCGCCTGCGATGCCGACTGAGGCCAGACGGAGACCGCGTCCAAGGACATCGCGCAGGATCGCATGGCGCTTAGCGCCGAGGGCGATGCGCACGCCGAACTCCCGGGTGCGCTGAGCGACGCGTCCCGCGATCATTCCGTAGAGCCCAATGGCGGCCAGCAGGACGCCTGCCGCACCGAAGATGCCAGTAAACATCGCGCCGAGCTCGAATGCGAGGAACCCGCCACTCTCCCGAACGAGATGCTCGCCCATCGTTCTGACATCGAAGACACGAACCGCAGGGTCCACGTCTCGAAACACATCTTGAAGCTCCGCCATGAGGCCTGACGGATCACGGCTGCTCCTCACCAGCAGCGTGGCCCGATCTGGCGGCTGTTGCGACATCGGCCTGTAGGCCATTCCGCGAGGCGTTTCCCAGACAAACAGGTATTTCCCGTCTCGAGCCACGCCGACGACCTCGACGCGCTCACGACCGACCACGAGCGAACGGCCGATCGCGCTCTGGTTCGGCCAGAAATGGCTGGCAAGCGTTTCGTTGACGATCACGACCTGCGTTGCTGTCCGGACATCCCGGTCATCGAACGATCGGCCATCGACGATGGCGACCTGGCTGGTCGAGAAATACTCCGCATCGACCGTCGCCGACATGGCCATGAAAGCCTGCTCACCAGACCGCGGCGGCCGGCCATCGACCCAGACCGACCCGCCCTCGCTGACAGAGGAAAGCGGTACCCATTGGATCCAGCCTGCCTGTTCCACGCCGGGCAATACGCGGATTCGGTTGCGCGCACGTGTATAGAGGTCGAGACGCTGCGCCGCGTCGTAACCGTTCTCAGCCGGCAGAATGGAGGCATTGACGAGGCCATCGGGTTCGAAGCCGAGCTCGATCTGGCGCGCGCGATCGAGGCTGCGCAGAAACAACCCTCCGCTGACCAGAAGCATCAGCGACAGCGCCACTTGAACGACGACCAGCGCGCCACGAAAGAACGCGCGGGATTCACCCGCTCCTCCACGTCCACCTGCCTTGACCGATGCGTTCACATCCGCGCGCGTCGCCATGATCGGCCGGCGCAAGCCCGGACACGACGCCAGCGATCACCATCAACAGGAACGCCGCGCCAAGCACACGAGCATCGAGGCTGAGATCGGGCCGTATCGTCGCAATGGACGTCATCGACGCCAGGCCTTGCGTCACGAGGCTCAGAGCGCGAGCGGCGACTGGTAACGCAACCACCCCCGCCACTACCGCAAGGACGACGCTCTCGGTCAGCTGTTGCCGCACGAGGCGGCCGCGGCCGGCACCAAGCGCCGCTCGCAACACGACTTCACGCTCGCGCGCGACCGCCGCGCCATCAGCAGGTTGGTCACGTTGGCGCTGGTGATGAGCAACAACACCACCGCCAGCCCTGCAAACGCTGTCGCAGCGGCGCGAAAGAAGGGCCCGACGAGGGAGCGGTCGTGCATGTGTTTCAGGAATAACAACCAGTGAGACGCCAGCGTTACTGCCAGGATAGTCGCGGGCCAGCGCTGCCGCTCTCACCTCCAGCGCCGCGCGCGCCTGCGAGAGCGACACGCCGGGGTTCAGTCGGCCTAGCACCCAGAGCTGATGCCTGTCTCGACCCTCGAGAATCGAGCCTGAGGCGTTCGCCAGATCGTCGTGCATCCACATCGGCACGTACACCGACGGCCGGAGCAGAGAATGCGCCCGATCGAATAGCGCTGGCGTCACTCCGATGACGGTGAACGGCAGGCCGTTGAGTCGGACAGCGCGGCCGACAATCGACGGATCACCGCCGAACCGCGCCTGCCAGTACTCGTGCGTCAGCACGATCACCGGCGCGTCGCCGCGAGCGCGTCCTTCATTTGGCTGGATGAGTCGTCCGATCGCGGGCCGCACGCCGAGTAGCGCGAAGTAGTTGTCGGTGACCGAGTACATCGTGACGCGATCGGTCACGTTGTCAACCGTGAGTCCAGCGACTTCGACGTTGTAGCCAACGAGATCGACAAAGGTCGCTCGCTCCTGCCGATAGTCCTGCAAGTCGACGAACGACACGCCGTGGGGCATCGACACGTGGCGATCCGGGCCGATCCCGATGGACACGAGCTGCTCAGGACGATCGACCGGCATCGGCCGCAACATGAATGCGTTCAGGATGGCGAAGATCACCACCACGGCCGTCAGGCCGACGGCCATCGTCAGCACGGCCGCCCCGGTGAAGACGGGTGCCCGTCGCAGCGTGCGCAGCGCATGATGGACGTCGCGCTGTGCATCTTCGAGCCACCTCAGACTGCTGCGATCCTGATAGATCTCTTTCATCTGTTGCACTCCGCCAAACTCACGCCGCGCGGCATGGCGCGCTTCGTCACGTGTCATTCCACGGCGCTCGTAATCAGCGGCAAGCAGCTCGAGATGTGCGCGAATCTCTTCGTCGAGACCGTCGTCCAGTTGACGACGCCTGAACATCGAGAGGAGGCGCGTGAATGTCGCGCGAATCGACATCGACTACTCCGCTCGCAGCGCGACGATGGGATCGACTCGGGTTGCCCGCCGCGCCGGGAATGAATGACGCGCACACGCACACGGCGACGAGAAACAGAGACACGACGATATAGGTGAGCGGATCGAACGGGCTGACGTCGAGTAACAGCGTGGAGAGTCCCTGCGCCGCGACCGCCGCCAGGACGGCGCCGACGACGATGCCAATCGAAGCAAGGCGGACGGCACGGCCGAGAACATCGCGGAGGATGGCGCCGCGATCGGCCCCGAGCGCGATGCGCACGCCGAACTCCTGCGTCCGCTGGGTCACGCGGCCGGCAATCATCCCGTAGAGACCGATGGCCGCCAGCAGCACACCTGCTGCGCCGAAGACGGATGTCACCGTGGCGCCGAGCTCGAACGCCAGGAACCCGCCGCCCTCGCTGACGAGATGCTCGTCCATCGTCCGTACGTCGTACACGAAGACCGCGGGATCGACGTCGCGCAGCGTGCGCCGAAGCTCGCCAAGGAGGTCGGCCGGTCTGCGCGTGCCCCGCACGACCAGCGTGGCTCGTCGCCGGGGCGCTCTGTCGGAGCGGCCGGAACACCATCGGCCGCGGCGATTCCCAGATGAAGAGATACTTCCCATTCGGCACCACGCCGACGACCTGGACACGGCTGCCCTGCACGACGAAGAAGCGGCCGACCGGATTCTGCTTCGGCCAGAATTGGGTGGCGAGTGTCTGGTTGACGATCGCGACCGGCTCGGCACTATCGTCGTCGCGGTCGGTAAACGTCCGGCCGTCGAGAATCGGAATGTGTGCGGTCGCGAAGTAGCCGGGGTCGGCCCGCGCCACCGCGGCCATCGGCGGCTGCTCGTCGGCCCGCGGAGGCTGGCTTTCGAGCCGGATGGGTCCTCCCTCGCTTACAGTCGAGAGCGGCGCCCACTCGATCCATGCCGCCTGCTCCACGCCCGGGACGAGCGAGCATCCGCTCGCGCGCGCTGCTGTAGTACGCCAGGCGTTGCGCTGGGTCGTAGCCCGTATCGCTCGGAATCGCGGACGCGACGAGCACGTTGTCCGGATCGAAGCCCAGTTCGATCTGTCGCGCCCGGTCGAGACTGCGAACGAACAGGCCGCCGCTGACGAGCAGCATCAGCGAGAGCGCGACCTGCCCGACCACGAGCATGCTGCGGAACCACGCGCGCAGCTCGCCGGATGCGCCGCGCCCCCCGGCCTTGAGTGCCAGGTTGAGATCAGCGCGCGCCGCCATGAGTGCCGGCGCCAGCCCGGACACGATTCCCGCGACCAGCGTCAGCAGCAGCGCGATACCCAACACACGTGAGTCGAGGCTGAAGTCCGGCCGCAGCGTCGCGATTTGCGTGCTTCCGGCCATTCCTCTCTCGAAGCTGCGCAAAGCCAGTATCGCGATTGGCATCGCAACGGCACTGGCGAGCAAGGCCAGCACGACGCTCTCGGTCAACAGTTGGCGCACAAGCCGGCCTCTACCGGCACCGAGCGCCGCACGCAGCGACACCTCGCGCTCGCGCGACGCAGCCCGAGCCATCAGCAGATTCGTGACGTTGGCGCTGGTGATGAGCAGCAGGAGCACGGCCAGCGCCGCAAAGGCCGTCCCGGCGACACGGAAAAAGGGGCCGATGTTCGGGTTCGGACGCGCGTGCGTCTCGGGAATGACGACCAGCGGAGAGTCCTTGTTCGTCTCTGGATACGTCGCTGGCGAGCGCCGCCGCCGTCACCTGCAGCGCCGCGCGCGCCTGCGACAGCGAGACACCCTGGCTTCAGCCGCCCGAGCACCCACTGCTGATGCTTACCGCGTCCCTCGAGAGTCGAGTCGTCTGCCGTATTGTCCACGAGATCGTCGTGCATCCAGAGCGGCATGTACGCCGACGGCGTGATGAGTGAATGCGCCTTGTCGAAGGATTGCGCCGTCACGCCGATGATCGTGAACGGCTTGCCGTTCAGTCGAACGGGGCGGCCGACGACCGACGGATCTCCGTCAAACCTGGCGAGCCAGTATGCGTGCGTCAGGACGAGCACCGGGGCATCGCCGCGCGCGCGCCCTTCGTTCGGCTGAATCAGCCGTCCGATCGCCGGCTGTCACCCCAAGCAGCGAGAAGTAGTTGTCGGTGACCGAGTACATCGTGATGCGCTCGGTCGTGTTGTCGACGGTGAGTCCGCCGACGTCGACGTTGTAGCCCAGCAGGTCGACAAAGCTCGCGCGCTCCTTCCGGTAGTCCTGCAGGTCGCGAAACGAGATGCCATGCGGGATCTGGACGTGCGTGTCGGGTCCGGTGCCGATCGACACCAATTCCTCCGGATGACTGACCGGCATCGGCCGGAATATGAAGGCGTTCAGGATCGCGAAGATCGCCGTGACGGCCGTCAAGCCGACAGCCAGCGTCAGCACGGCTGCACCGGCAAACACCGGCGCCCGCACGCAACGTGCGGAACGCGTGATGGACGTCGCGCCGCGCGTCGTCGAGCCACCTGAGGCCGCTGCGATCGCGATAGGTCTCCTTCATCTGCTCGACTCCCCCGAAGTCGCGTCGCGCGGCCAGGCGTGCCTGTTCGGGCGCCAGCCCTCGGCGTTCGTAGTCGCGTGCCAGCAGGTCGAGATGGCCGCGGACTTCTTCGTCAAGCGCCGCGTCGAGTGAACGGCGTCTCAACGGCGCCGAAATACGCATCAGGATGGAACGAAGTGTCATGACGATGATTCCCCGAGCATCCGGCTCATCATCGCGACGGTGCGCGACCAGAGATCGGCTTCGATCGCGAGTTGCTTCCGTCCGGCACGAGTAATCGAGTAGAAGCGCGCACGCCGGTTGTTCTCGCTGATGCCCCAGTCACTCTCGATCCATCCCTTCTGCTCGAGTCGAAGCAGCGCGGGATAGATCGTTCCCTGATTGAGCGCGAGCATCCCTTCCGCCATCTGCTCGATGCGCCGTGCGATCCCATATCCGTGCTGCGCGCCCATCGTGTCGAGCGTCTTCAGCACCATCAAATCGAGTGCGCCGTAGGGGACTTCCGACGATGGAGGACTCATGTCAACTCCCAACTCCCAACTTCCAACTCCCAACTCCCAACTCCCAACGCTTCTGTTGGCCATCAACACGAGCAGATCCCATGCCATGTTGATAGTCAACAGAACGGCTGGTGGATGGTGGTGAGTGGATGGTGGTTGTTCTAGGTTCTTCGTTGCTCTTGACCAATAAACCCACCAACCACTAACCACCAACCACCAACCATCCAACCACTAACCACCCACCACCACCGAACCGTCCGCTCGTGGGACGCCGTTGTTCATCCGCGCACGAACCCGCCCAACCCTGAACAGCGAACTCCCACGAACGACTAACCACCAACCACCAACCAGCGATGGCACGCGGATTGAGATCCGCGTCGGCATGCTCGCCACCAGGCAGTCACGTGTTCTCGTCGCGGACGACCAGTCGGATGTCGTCGCCGCCATTCGCATGTTGCTTCGCGGCGCTGGTCTCGAAGTCGATCCCGCGACATCGGTGCAAGAGGTGCGTCATCGTCTCGATACACAGAACTACGACCTCGTGTTGATGGATCTCAACTACGCTCGCGACACCACATCGGGGCGTGAGGGTCTCGACCTTCTCAAGGAGATTCACGCGCGCGATCGCCTGTTGCCGGTCATCGTCATGACGGGCTGGGGCAGCATCGACACCGCCGTCGAAGCGATGCGCCGCGGCGCCCGCACGTTCGTGCACAAGCCCTGGGACAACCACTCGCTGACCGAGACCGTCTGCCGTGAGATCGAAGAAGGGCACGCGCTGCGTGAGTCGGACAAGCTCGCGGCAACCGAGCAGGCTGATGCGCAGGCCATTCAGCGTGCGCTCCTCCCGGCCGTCCTTCCCGCGATGTCCGGCGTTGGCCTTGCCGCGCAATGGCAACCGGCACTTGCGTTCGGCGGCGATTGCTACGACGCGCTCCGTGTGACGGAGACGCACCTGGCGATTTCGATCGCTGATGTATGTGGCAAGGGGCTGCCTGCTGCCCTGCTGATGTCCAACCTGCTCGCCTCGCTCCGCGCATTCGCCGCGTCTGCGCGTACGCCGCGGGACGTCGTCACCAGCGTGAACCGCGCGCTCTGCCGGCAAAAGGATCTCCGTAGGTTCGTGACGTTGTTCTACGCGCTCTACGACTCCACCACGCGCGTGCTCTCCTACACCAACGCCGGGCACAACCCTCCGATCGTCCTGCGGCACAACGGATCGTGTGAACGCCTGCCGGCCGGCGGAACCGTGACCGGAATCTTCGACGAGAGCACGTACGAGGAGAGCAAAGTCACGCTCTGCCCTGGCGATCGTCTCGTGCTCTTCACAGACGGCATCACGGAAGCGCGGTCGATCGGCGGCGATGAGTTTGACGACGAGGGCCTGATGCGAACGCTCGAGCGATGCCGGCACCTGGACGCCCAATCCATGGTCGACGCGATCTTCAACGACGTGGGGACGTTCGCGGGGGGCCGGCTTCAGGACGATGCAACCGCAGTGGTGGCGGCGATCGTATGAGCGCAAAAGCGAACAGCCCGTCCCACAAGCGGACAGAAGTCGAGCTGGAGGGGCCTCGATATCAGGTTCAACCCCCCATGAACAAAGTACCTTAACTCCGAGGCAACGGTGGCATACGCTTTGACCTCAACGAACTTGGAACCCGGAACTCGGAACAATGCCTGATATCGCCCGCGACCCCGCAATCCTGAAACGCAAGAAGCTTCGGCATGCGCTTTACGCCGCCGTCGGCGTCCTGATTGTTGTCGGCGTTTCGATCGCGCTGGCCCGCATGGAACCGGCCGCGCCGACCGTCGACCAGGCGACGGTCCTCACAGACACCGTCAAACGTGGCTCGATCATCCGCCAGCACCGCGGACTCGGAACGCTGGTGCCGGAAGACACGCGCTGGCTGCCCTCGAGAACCAATGGCCGCGTCGACCGAATCCTTCTGCGTCCCGGTGCGCAGGTCGATGCCGGACACGGTCATCCTCGAACTGAGCAACCCGGACGTCGAGCAGGAAGCGCTCAACGCGCGTCTCACGCTGCATTCGGCGGAAGCAGCGCTCGAAAACCTCAAGGTGCAGCTCGAAAACGATCTGCTGACGCAGGAATCGCAGACCGCCGCACTCCAGGCCGAATACGAGCAGGCGCGGATGCAGGCCGAGGCCGACGAGGCACTCGCCAAAGAGCAGCTCATTTCGGAAATCACCCGCCGCAAGTCCCAACTCACGGCGGAAACACTGAAGAAACGCTCGGCCTTCGAGGCGCTGCGCCTCGCGTCCTCCAAGCAATCGCTCGAGGGGCGACTGCGCGTGCAGCAGGCTGCAGTCGATCAGGCGCGAGCGGTGGCCATTCTTCAGCAAAGCCGGCTCGACTCGCTCAAAGTGAAACCTGGCTTCTCCGGCGTCTTACAGCTCGTGCCGGTTGAAGTCGGTCAGCAGGTGACACCGGGACAGAACCTGGCCCGAGTCGCCGATCCGAGCCGCCTCAAGGCGGAACTGAAGATCGCGGAGACCCAGGCCAAGGACATCGAAATCGGCCAGTCGGCGGAGATCGACACCCGGAGCGGGGTCATTCAAGGCAAAGTAAGCAGAAAAGATCCGGCGGCAGCGAACGGAACGGTCACCATTGACGTCTCATTGACGGGCGAACTTCCCAGGGGCGCGGTGCCCGACCTGAGCGTGGACGGGACGGTCCAGCTCGAACGGCTCGACGACATTCTGTATGTGGGCCGTCCGTCGCTCGGGCAGGACGACAGCACCGTGGGCCTGTTCAAGCTGACCAACGCCTCCGGCGATGCGACGCGCGTGCAGGTGGCGTTGGGAAAGAGCTCAGTGAATGCGATCCAGGTGAAGTCGGGACTGAACGAGGGCGACAAGGTGGTGCTCTCGGACATGTCGGCCTGGGACGCGTATGACAGGGTGCGACTGCGTTAACTGGTAGGCAGCAGGCGGTAGGCAGACTGACCAGAGCCTAGCGACCAGAGACTAAAGATCAGAGACCCGAGACTGACACATAAGGACCATCATGAATGAGCCGCTGATCAAGCTGGAAAGCGTCCGCAAGGTCTTCTACACGGACGAAGTCGAAACGCACGCACTCGACAACATCAACATCGAGATCGCCAAGGGCGAGTACGTGTCGATTGCCGGCCCCTCGGGCTGCGGCAAGTCGACCCTGCTCTCGATCCTGGGTCTGCTCGATACGCCGACCGAGGGCAGCTACGTCCTGAACAACCGGCCAGCAACGGCGCTGTCGCTCTCGGAACGGGCGCGCGTCCGCAACCGCGAGGTCGGGTTCATCTTCCAGAGCTTCAATCTGATTGGCGACCTCACGGTCTACGAGAACGTCGAGCTGCCGCTCACCTACCGCGGCATGCGTGCGGCCGAACGCAAGCAGCGGGTGACCGCGGCGCTCGAGCGCGTCGGCATGGCGCACCGTGCGAAGCATCTTCCGAGCCAGCTATCCGGCGGTCAGCAGCAGCGCGTCGCCGTTGCTCGCGCGGTCTGCGGCGAGCCATCGATCCTGCTCGCAGACGAGCCGACGGGCAACCTCGACTCGAAGAACGGTGAAGCCGTCATGGATCTGCTCAAGGAACTGCATCATGAGCGGCGCCACGATCTGCATGGTGACGCACGACGCCCGCTACGCGTCACACGCCGAGCGCACCATTCACCTTTTCGACGGCCGCGTCGTCGAAGAGTCGATGGCGACGGCCACGCATTAGTGATTTGCCGATTCTTGACTGTTGATTCGTTGATGATTTGCGATTGGCGATTGGTGATTTATTGAGGATTCAGTTGCCGAGTCAGCGACGGCAATCGCCAATCCTCAATAAATCACCAATCAAAAATCACCTATCAACAACGAATCAATAATCATCAATCAAAGATCCGCAAATGGATCCGCGCCTCGCTACCCACTCCAAATGCCAGCCATGGCCCCAGGACTGTTTCAGGATCTGAAACACAGCGCCCGGATGCTGCTCAAGAACCCGGGCTTCACCTTCGTGGCGATGGTCTCGATCGCCATCGGCGTCGGCGCCAATGCGGCGATGTTCAGCATGGCCGACGCCCTCGTGCTCCGGCCACTCCCTGTTCCCCAGCCCGGAGGCATCATCAAGGTTTCCGCTCGTGCCTTCTGCACAAGGGCTTCGAAACCCGGCGATGTCGTATCGCGACTACGTCGATGTGCGCGATGGGGCTCGCAGCTTCTCGGCACTCGCGGCGTATCAGCTCGTCGCCGCCGCGTTCTCGACTGCGCCAACGGAGCTGGCCCAACGCAAGGTAGGCGTGGCCGCGAGCGAGAACCTGCTCGAGGCCGCGGGCATGACTCCAGGACTGGGCCGCTGGTTCCGCGCGGACGAGAACCAGGTGGCCGGGCGGAATCCGGTCGTCGTTCTGGCGCACGACACCTGGCGCGAGCAGTTCGACGCCGACCCCGACGTGATCGATCGGCGCGTCCAGCTCTCGGGCATCGACTTCACGGTGATCGGAATCGCGCCAGAATCGCTTCACCGGGCTCGATGCCTATATTCGTCCCGCCTTCTACGTGCCGCTGGCGATGGCGCCCGCGCTCAATCCGAACTCATCGCCGGGCGCACTCGACCGACCGCGACTACCGCTGGCTGACAGTGAAGGGTCGCCTGAATCGAGGCGCGACGCTGGCGCAGGCTCGCCAGGAGGTCGCGACAATCGCGGCCGCACTTCGAGAAGGAGCACCCGGCAAGCAACCGGGGGCTCGGGCTCACTGTTCAGACCGAGCTTCAATCGCGAACCTCAGACAGCGCGGACACGCTGCTCGTGACTGTTCTGATGACGCTGTCTATCGCAGTGTTGCTCGTGGCATGCGCCAACGTCGCCGGTCTGCTAGCGAGCCGAGCACCTGAGCGCGCGCGTGAGCTGGCGATGCGGCTCGCGATGGGCGCGCGTCGATCACGCGTGATGCGCCAGCTCCTCACCGAGAGCCTGCTGCTCTCCCTCGGTGGCGGGCTGCTGGGCCTCTGCTTCGCGTACGGCGGCATCCTGCTCTTTCGACAGATCGAAATTCCCACCGATCTCCCGGCCGCGATTACGTTTGAGCTCGACCGACGCGTGCTGACCGTCGGCTTCGCCGTCGCAATCGCCAGCGCGCTCCTCTCGAGCCTGTTGCCGGCATGGCGCGCCACACGCGGCGACCTCGCGGCGACGCTCAAGGATGCGTCGGGATCGAGGCCGCGCCGTTCACGTCTCTGGACGCGGCACGGTCTCGTCTGTGGACAGGTTGCGCTGTCGCTGGTGCTCGTCACCGTTTCGCTCTGGTTGTATCGAGGCACCAGGCTGCTGGTCGCGAACGGGCCCGGCTACCGCACCGATCACCTCTTGATGATGAACCTCGACCCCGCGCTCGCGCGCTACAGCGACACACAGTCTCGTGAGTTCTTCCGCCTCCTCACAGAGCGGACGCTCGCGCTGCCAGGCGTCGTTGCCGTCGGGCTCACGTCAGACATTCCGCTCGGCACGGGCCAGCGCGATATCGTCTCCGTTGCGCCCGAAGGCTATCAATTCCCAGCGGGCAGTGACCAGCATCACCGTCCAGGGTGCTCGCGTTGACGAGGGGTACTTCGCGGCGATGGGAATCCCGATCGTGTCAGGACGGGCATTCGCGTCCATGGACACGGCGGACACGCCGCATGTTGCCGTCGTGAACACGACGTTCGCGAATCGCTACTGGCCTGGACAGAGCGCGATCGGCAAGCGCATTCGCGTCAACGGCCAGGATGGCGAGCTGGGCAGAGATCGTCGGCATCGCGTCGACCGTTCGCTACAACTGGGTGGCCGAGGGCCCCACCGAGTTCGTCTACTTGCAGCGGCTGCAGGAGCCGAGCGCGGGTGTCGCAGCAGCACGCTGCTCGTCCAGACCGAGAGCGATCCTGCCGCCCTTGCGCTCCCCGTGCGCGACGTCGTCCGCGGGATCGACGCACGCATGCCGATCTTCAGCGTGCGGACGATGGAGGATTTCTATCGAGCGCGAGCGATCACGGTCGTCGAATGTGATCGTCGGTACGGTTGCCGGCATGGGCTCGATGGGGTTGCTTCTTGCGCTCGTCGGTCTGTATGCACTCGTGGCGCACGCCGTGAGCCAGAGAACTCGAGAGATCGGAATCCGGATGGCGGTTGGCGCGCGACCCGGCAATGTGCTGCGGATGGTGATGCGCCACGGCCTGCTGTTGTCGATCGCAGGCATCGCCTCCGGGCCTGGCCGCAGCGGCCGCGATGAATGGCCTGCTTCGCGCCGCGTTCCCCGTCAGCAGCGGCGTGAACCCGGCGCTCTTCCTGTTCGTAGTACCGGCAGTGCTGGCTGTGACACTCGTCGCGGCGTTCATACCTGCGCAACGCGCCGCGCGCATCGACCCGCTGAGCGCCCTCAGGCAGGAATGAATATGGGAATCCGAATCCTCGCACTGCTCCTGTTGTCGGCCGTCGCCGCCCACGCACAGGGCGCACCCGACCCATCGGGTCACTGGGAAGGCGGCATCGACACGCCGGAAGGATCGATCGGCGTCGTCGTGGATCTGGCAAAGAACCGCGACGGGCAGATCGCCGGAACGATTGGCGTGCCGCCACAGAACCTGAAAGGGTTTCCGCTGGTCATCGAGTCGGCAGATGGACGAGGCCTCACGTTTCGATTCCGTGGCGCGCCAGGCAATCGCGTCTTTCAAGGTGTACTGGCAGACGATGGCGCCTCGATCAGCGGCGACTTCATTCAGAGCGGCTTCTCCATGCGCTTCGCGCTGTCACGCACAGGCGCGGCGCAGATCGATCCGCCGATCAAGAGTGCGCCGATCGCAAAAGAACTGGAGGGACCGTGGAGCGCGACCCTCGAGGGCACCTATCAGAACGGCATCAAACGCCAGGTCTTCCTGACGCTGTCGAACGAGCCTGATGGATCGTCGACCGGCACCGTTTTCAACCCCGGTGACGGACTCGAAGTTCCGATTGCGTCTATCAAGCAGGACGCGTCCTCGATCACCCTCGACCTCAAAGCGGTAGGCGGCTCTTACTCTGGCAAAGTCAACGCTGACGGTACCGAGATCGTGGGCACGTTCATTCAGGGGACAGCGGTGCTCCCGCTCACCTTCCGACGCTCAGCCGGGAACACACGATGACACGACGGCTGCTGACGCTGGCCGCTCTGATCGGACTCGCGCTCCTCGAGACTTCCGGGACGGTACATGGACAGTCGGCGGCGGCGAGCTGGCTGCAATGGGGTGGACCCACCCGCAACTTCATGTCGGACTCGAAGGGATTGGCGTCGAGCTGGCCGGCGGGCGGACCGAAGAAGATCTGGAGCCGCGCGCTCGGAGAAGGGCATTCGTCCATCGTGGTGGAGGACGGTCGCCTCTACACGCTCTACCGGAACATCACGAAGTCGCCGCAGGGAACGACCCACGAAGAAGCCGTCGCCGCATTTGATGCGTCCACCGGCAAGACGATCTGGGAATTCAAGTACCCCGCTCCCGTCGCTGGCATCGATTTCAGTCAGGGCTTCGGCCCGCACTCGACTCCCCTCATCGTTGGCGATCGCGTGTTCGCAACGAGCTCGCGCAGCGAGATCTTCGCGCTCGACAAGAAGACCGGCAAGCAGATTTGGGCACACGACATGGTCAAGGAGTACCGCGCCGTTCCCGCTGGTCGCGGTTACACCTGTAGCCCGCTCTTCTACAACGGCCTCGTCATCGTCACGCTGGGCGGACCCGACCAGGCCGTGGCGGCGTTCGATGCGCAGACGGGCAAGCTTGCGTGGAAGGCGGGTTACTTCGTGTGGGCGCCCGCATCGCCAATCCTGATCGACGTCGACGGTCAGCGTCAGCTCGTCGTCTTCGGCGGCGACCTGATCACCGGAATGGATCCCGCGACCGGCCGTTCGCTCTGGACCCATCCACACAAAACCGACTGGGGTTTGAACATCAGCACGCCGGTGTGGTCCGCAACCGATCATCTGCTCTTCTTGTCGTCGGCTTACGGCACGGGTAGCCGAGCGCTGGAGTTGCGCCAGACCGGCGGGAAGACCACAGTGACCCAGAAGTGGGACAGCACGCGCATGCGCGTCCACATCGGGACGGTGATCCGTCTCGGTGATTACGCGTACGGGTCGAGCGGCGACTTCGGGCCCGCGTTCATCTCTGCCATCGACATGAAGACCGGCAACATCGCGTGGCAGGATCGCAGCTTCGCACGCGCACAACTGTTCTACGCCGACGGCAAGATGGTCGTGCTCGATGAGGACGGCACACTCGGCCTTGCGACGGTCTCGCCGCAGGGACTCAAGGTACTCGCACGCGCCAACGTGCTGACCAACCTCGCGTGGACCCCACCGACGCTAGTGGGAACCTCACTCTACGTGCGCGACCGCCAGACAATGGGCGCGTACGATCTGGGTGGAACGTAGTGGTTCGTAGAGGCGGGCCTGTAGACCGCCTGTGACGCACTGAGATGTTGCAAGACTTCCGATACGCGCTCCGCTCTCTTGCCAGCAGGCCGCTGATGGCGACGGTCGCGGTGCTGTCGCTTGCGCTCGGCATCGGCGTCAACACCGCCATCTTCTCTGTCTTCGAACGACTGCTGCTGCGACGCCTGCCAGTGCCGGCGGCCGGCCAGATCGTCAACGTCACTTCACCTGGCCCAAAGCCCGGCTCGAGATCGACGAGCGACAGCGGCCGCGTCGACGCAGTCTTCAGCTATCCGCTGTTCCGCGATCTCGAGCAACTCGAAGTCGGCGGCTTGAGTCTCGCGGGCCATCGTGACATCAGCATGAACCTTGCCTTCAAAGGGCAAACATCAGAGGCCGAGGGTCTGCTTGTTTCCGGTGACTACTTCTCTGCGCTTGGCGTGACTCCGGCGCTCGGCCGCGTGCTGGGGCCGGAAGACGATCGCGTTCCTGGCGCACATGCCGTCGTGGTATTGAGCCACAACTACTGGACGACTCGCTTCGGGGCAGACCCCGGAGTCATTGGCGAGACGCTCGTGGTCAACGGTGGGCCGATGACGATCGTTGGCGTCGCGCACGAGGACTTCGCCGGAACAACGACGATGGACCGGCCACAGGTGTTCGTGCCGCTGATGATGGCGCAGCAGGCATTCCGCGATCCGGCCTGGAACGCGATGACAGCACGCAACAACCACTGGCTCTACATCTTTGGCCGTCTCGATGAGGGCGTGACGCGTGAACAGGCCCAGGCGCTGCTCAAAGTGCCGTTCACGTCGCTGATTCGCGACGTGGAGTTTCCGGCTCTTCGAAGTGGCATGGGCGATCGCGACCGCGAAGAGTTCCTGCAGCGACAGCTCCTGATGGAGGACGGAAGCCGCGGGCGAAATGCCGGTCGGGGCGAGGCGCAAGCGATCCTCCTCTTGATGTTTGCCATCACGGGCTTCGTGCTCGCGATTGCCTGCGCCAACGTGGCGAACCTCCTGCTCGCGCGAGTCGCCGATCGCACGGCGGAGATCTCCGTCCGACTCTCCATTGGCGCATCTACCGCGCGGCTGCTGAGACTTCTGCTCGTCGAGGCGTGTGTCCTCGGCGTGCTCGGGAGCGTGGGCGCACTTGTCGTCTCGCGCATCACGTTGAACGCCCTCGTCGCGATGATGCCGGCCGAGGACGGGGCCACCTTCGCGTTCCAGATCAACACGAGCGTGCTGCTCTTCACCGTCGCGCTCGGCCTGGTGACCGCTGTCCTCTTCGGGCTGTTTCCGGCTCTGCATGGCGTCCGCACGGGTATCGCCGCGGGCATCCACGCACAATCCACGCGCACGTCCGGCTCGCGAAGCGCCAAACGTTTTCGCGCCTCGCTCGCCACGGCGCAGATTGCCCTCGCCACTGCGCTGCTTGCGACGGCCGGCCTGTTCGTCGTCAGCCTCGTCAACCTCGCGCGCTCTGAGCTCGGCATCCAGCGCGAAGGACTCGTCACCTTTCGGCTGTCGCCATATCTCAACGGCTACTCGCCTGAACGCGCGCTCGCGCTGTTCGAACGGGTCGAGGACGAGTTGCGCGGGATCCCCGGAGTCGTCGCCGTCACCTCGTCCACGATGTCGGTCCTCGCGAGCGATAGCTGGAACAACAACGTGACTGTCGAAGGCTTCGACGCTGGACAGGACGGCAACACGACCGTTTCCGTCACGCGAACGAGCCTCGACTACTTCAGGACGCTCGGGATCCCGATGCTTGCCGGGCGTGAGTTCACGCGCGCCGACGGACCAGACGCGCCAAAGGTAGCAATCGTCAACGAGGCGTTCGCCCGAAAATTCAACCTCGGCTCGCAGGTGATCGGGAAGCGACTGGCGATGGGGGCCGGCGGTAATCGGCCACTCGATATCCAGATCGTGGCCCTCGTCCGTGATGCGAAGTACAGCGAGGTGAGGGAACCGGCACCTCCACAACTCGCGATGCCGTACAGGCAGGACAGAGTGGGACCGCTGACCTTCTACGCACGGACGTCGAGTGCAGACACGCGCGCGCTCGTCAGCGCAATTCCGTCGCTCATCGCCCGGCTCGATGCGAACCTCCCGATCGCGAATCTCCGGACGATGGACGATCAGATCTGGGACAACACGGCCAGGGATCGGGTCCTGAGCACGCTTTCAACCGCATTCGCTGTGCTTGCCACGGTGCTGGCGGCCATCGGTCTGTATGCGGTGCTCGCCTACGGAGTGGCGCAGCGACTGCGCGAGTTCGGTATTCGCATTGCGCTCGGGGCAAAAGGCGCCGACGTTCGCCGGCTCGTGCTGGGTCATGTCACCCGCATCGCGCTGATCGGAAGTGCGGTGGGCGCAGCGCTTGCCTTCGGCATGGGCAGGCTCGCTGGCGCCATGCTGATAGGCGTAGACGGATACGACGCCTCAGTCATCGCCAGCGCGGCGATGCTCGCTGTGATCGTGGCGCTGCTGGCCGGCGCGCTTCCCGCCCGTCGAGCGAGCGCGGTCAATCCGATCGAGGCACTACGCGCGGACTAGCGAGTAGGCAGCGGGAGTCGTTCACGCCTCTCGGCTCGAACACGAACGAACCTGAACACGAGCCGAGAAGCGAGAACTCAGAAGCGTGAACCTAGATCACCCCCGCCTTGAACTTGAACCCTGATTGCGCATCGCCTTCACGATAGAGTTTGTGGCACGCGCCGCAGGTGGCGCCGCCGAACTCCTTGCCCGCAGCCTGCGCCGCCATCTGATCGACGGTGGCTGCCCCCAGCATCTTGTCGAGCGCATCGAGGCGTGTGAGACCGTCCTTCACGATGCCAACCGCGTCATCCTTCTTCTTGTCCGACCAGAACGCCTGAAGTCCCATGTAGTTGGTTCGCAAGGTTGCCACTTGCGTCCTGGCGTCGGCGTAGGCACCCGACCCGATCGCTTTGTTCATGGCACCAGCCGCCTGGGCGTTGGCTTTCATCATTTTCCCGTAATCTTCGACACTCAGCTTCGCTTGCGCGAGCGCGACAGCCCCGAGAACGGCCACCAACGCCGACGCACACAGAAGGAATCGCCGCATACGTCCTCCTTTGATATTCCGCCCGCCCGAGGAGAGGGTCGGATGCTATCGCACGACCACCCTTTGTGCGAGGTCGAACACCGGCGTCCCACCGACGAACACCCCGGGCCACCTCGTCCAGACAGCTCGCTGTTTTTCGAACAATCCGATGGCATTTTCCGTCCGAACTGGCACAAAGCTTGACCTTGCACCCTGGACTCGGAACCGAGACTGATGTTTCGACAAGCGGCCAGAACACTCGTCAAGAACGGTGGCGCCACCATCATCGTGGTGCTCACGATCGCCGTGGCCATCGCCGCGACGACGGTGATCTACAGCGCGATCGACCTTGTCTGGGGATTCATCCCCATCCTCAATCGGGATCGCCTGGCGTACGTCGCGTCAACTGACACGCGCGTCGTGCAGGCCGAAGGCACAACGTCGAGCGTCGTCGTTCGCAGCCGCGTGTCGATGCCAGACCTTGCCGACTGGTCTGCTCGATCGTCGAGCTTCGAACAGTTCGCTGCCTTCGAGATGGGATCGGTCACGCTCACGGGCGTAGAGGTGCCGCTCCGGCTCTCGTCCGTCGCTGTGACGTGGAACCTGATTGACGCCTGGGGATTCACACCGATCCAGGGCCGGCCGTTTCGAGCGGAGGACGCGCGTGCGGGAGCGACACCGGTGGCGCTGCTCACGTCTGGATTCTGGCAGCGTCAGTTCTCGTCACGACCCACGGCGATCGGGACCAGCGTGATGCTCGACGGCGTCGTGCACACGATCATCGGCGTGCTGCCGCCAGCCGCGAGCGGCGGAGTACTCAAAGATTCGGACGTCTTCCTTCCGCTCGTCATTGATCCACTGCGCGGTGAGCGCGGGCGCCGAACGCTTCTCGTCACGGGACGTCTCAAGCCCGGCGTCACGCGCGCGCAGGCGAACGCTGAAATCGAGGGGATCGCGCGCCAGCTTCGCGACGAACATCCGGATACGAATCGGGCGATTGGGGCGTCCGTGCTTCCGATCATCGAAGCCTCGGGGTTCAACGTCCGCATCCTGATTTCGATTCTCGCGCTCATCGCGCTGCTCCTCCTCGTCGTCGCGTGCGCGAACGTCTCGGGCGTTCTCGTCGCGCAGTCCATCGGCCGCCGGCATGAGCTGGCAGTTCGCGCCGCACTCGGTGCCAGCCGATTCGATCGCATTCGCCAGCTCATGATCGAGAGCACACTCGCCTCCGCACTCGCATGCATCATCGGGCTAATGCTGGCGGCGTGGGGCATCTCGACGCTGCGGTGGCTCGGTGGCGACTCGTTTGGTCTGGCTGGCATCACGATGAATTGGCGCGCGGTCCTTGTCGGGGTCGCCGCCGCTTTCTTCGCGCCGCTCGGCTTCGGACTGCTGCCGGCGCTCCGCGCATCGGCGCCGGATCCGCAGGAACTCAGGGATGGCGCGCGTGGCGTCGGCCTCGCGCCGCGCGGACGTCGCATGCGTAGCTGGATGGTCGCGCTGCAAGCTGGTGCCGCGATGATTCTGATGGTCCAGATCGGGCTCCTGGTCCGCACGACGTGGGCACTCAGCGACATCGCTCCCGGATTCGATCCCGCTGGCGTGCTCACGTTCCGCGTCGGCTTGCCTGAATCGCAATACCACGACGCCGCCGCGATCGGGCAGTTCAGAAATCAACTGCTCTCGCAGATCAGCGCGATTCCAGGCGTCGCATCGGCCGGGGCAATCGATCGCCTGCCAGTCGCAGATCCGGAACCGATGGCACGACTGACCGTCGAGGGCGCAGCACCGGTGCCGCTCGAATCGCGTCCGACCATCGCACGCGCCGCGATCGCAGGCGACTACCTCGAGGCCATGAGGATTCCGCTCAGGCAGGGGCGAACGTTCTCGCGAGCCGAAATGGACGACGCCGCGTCCGTTGCCGTCGTCAATGAGGAAGCCGCGCGCCGGTTCTGGCCGGGCCGCGACCCGCTCGGTGCGCGCCTCGCCCTCGATGCGACATCCGGCCAGGAACGCTGGCTCGACATCGTCGGCGTGATCGGCAACACTCGCAGCGCGGACATCGATCAAGGTCCGCTGCCACAGGTCTTCATCCCGGCGTCGATTCGACCGAGCGGCGAGATGGCGTTCGTCGTCAAATCTACAGGACTCGGCGCGCTCCAGTTCGTGCCCACGATTCGAACGGCAGTCGCACGAATCGATCAAGACCAACCAGTCCACGACGTGGCGCTGATGACGCAGGTACTCTTCGACGACCTCGCCGGCACATACGTTCTGGCTGCGCTGCTCACCGCCGTCGGGTTCATCGCGCTTTGCGTGTCTGCGGCAGGTGTATATGGGCTTGTGTCCTCTTCCGTTGCTCAGCGCGGCCGGGAGATCGGCGTCCGCATGGCACTCGGCGCTCGTCCGGCTGTGGTCGTTCGGATGGTGCTCGCTTCCGGCGCACGCCCCGTCGTCGCCGGCGGTGTTGCGGGACTCATCGCCGCAATCGTGCTCGCCGCCGGCATCGGCTTGGCGGTGCCAGGCGTGGACGCTCGCGATCCCTCGAACTATGTAGCCGTGGCCATCACCATCGCGGCAGTCGCATTCTTCGCCAGCTACCTCCCCGCTCGGCGCGCTGCGCGCATCGATCCGGTGCTTGCACTGCGACAGCAGTGAGAGCAATGGTGATTGGGGATTGTTGATTGTGGATTCGTTGTTGATTGGAGACTGTTGAGGGGTGATTTGAGACAACCGCCTGGTCAATCAGCAATCCACAATCAACAATCATCAACGATTCAAGAATCAAAGATCGTGAGATCAACAATGGTCGAGAGTGTCCTGCAAGATCTGAAGCACGGCGCGCGAATGCTCGTGAAGAATCCGGGCTTCTCGTTGGTAGCGATCGTGTCAATCGCCATTGGCGTCGGCGCCAATGCTGCGATGTTCAGCGTCGCGGACACGCTGGTGCTGCGTCCTCTCACCGTGCCGCGAGCCGGCGAGATCGTGACGGTGGCTGCCGTCGTGCCACGTGCCGGCTTCACCCCGCCGCAGAGCACGGCGCTGTCGTATCCCGACTACATCGACGTTCGCGACCAGGCGCAGAGCTTTGCGAGCCTCGTCGCCTATCGGCTCGTCGTTGCGACGTTTGCCGCACGGCCAGACGATGTCGCACGCCGGGCATTCGGGATCGCGGTGAGCGGCAACCTGTTCGACACGCTCGGTGTCCAGCCAGCGATGGGCAGGGCGTTCGGGATCGACGAGGACCGTCCTGGCCACGATCCAGTCGTCGTGCTCGACCATGAGACGTGGGTCCGCGAGTTTGCCGGCGACAGCGCAGTACTCGGTCGGACGATTCGTATTGGCGGACTCAACATGACGGTCATCGGCATCATGCCGAGCGGCTTCTCGGGTCCCGATCAGTTCGTCCTGCCTGGCTACTACATTCCGATGGCTACGCTGCCTCGCTTGCAGAGCCTTCCGCCTGACGAGCTCACGCGTCGCGACCTGCAGCAACCTGGCAGTCAAGGGGTTCCTCGAGCCGGGTATCTCCGTCACCCGGGCCAGCGAAGAAGTGGCCGTCATCGGAGATCGCCTGCGCTCGGCCTATCCGGACACAAATCGCAATCAGGGACTAGCCGTGCAGACTGAGTTCGACGCGCGCGTGAGCGCAAGACCGCAGTTGGCCGTTATCGCGGCGATGTTGATTACGCTCGCGCTCGTCGTGCTGTGCGTCGCGTGCGCCAATGTGGCCGGCCTTCTCAGCAGCCGTGCGCCTGCGCGCGCACGAGAGATGGCGCTCAGGCTGGCGATCGGCGCCGGACGAACACGCCTCATCCGCCAGCTCGTGATCGAGAGTCTTCTCGTCGCGCTCGTCGGAGGCGCGATTGGACTTCTCGTCGGCAACGGCGTGATTGCCTTGTTCGCGAAGCTCGATCTGCCGACCGACGTGCCGCTGAAGCTCGCATTCGAGCTCGATGCACGCGTGCTCGTGTTCGGCATTGCCATTGCGGCGATCAGCGCGCTCGCCTCCGGTCTGGCGCCAGCGTGGCAATCGACCCGCGTCGATCTGGTGAGCACACTGAAGAATCAGGCGGCGGCCGATCCGCGACGATCGCGACTCTGGGGTCGCAACCTATTGGTCTCAGGACAGGTTGCGCTGTCGCTCGTGCTGCTCACCATTGCGGTGTTCCTCTATCGAGGTTTCGCCATCGAGTTCGGTCGCGGCCCTGGCTACCGGCTCGATCAACGTGCTGCTCGCCTCGTTCGATCCAGACCTTGCCAACTACGACGCCGCGCGCGCCGAACGCTTCTACCGCGAGTTGAAGGAAAAGACGCGCGCAATCGCCGGCGTGCGGTCGGTCGCACTCACGTCCTCGGTGCCCATGGACGGCATCAGCGTCGAGAACACGCGCCCTCGTTCCGGAAGGTGTGGTCCTGCCATCGGGGACGACGTTCGTGCGCATCCGCTCGGCACACGTCGATGAAGGCTACTTCGACACGCTCGACATCCCCATCCGCAACGGTCGCGCGTTTCGCGCGACCGACGATGCGGATGCACCGCGTGTGGCGATCGTCAACGAGACATTCGCATCGAGGTATTGGCCCGGTGCCAATGCTGTCGGAAAGCGCTTTCAACTGATCGACAGTGATCGGCCATGGGTGGAAGTCGTCGGCGTCGCGGCCACGCACAAGTACAGGGCTCTGTCAGAGGCCGCAACCGAGTTCGTCTATTACCCGTGGGCGCAGGATCCAGCTGGCGATACGACCATGCTCGTCGAGACGAGCGGCGATCCTGCCGCGACGGCGCCGTCGCTGCGCGCCGTGGTTCGAGGCATCGACTCGAACATGCCCGTGCTCAGTGTGCGGACGATGGAGGACTTCTTCCGGGCGAGCAGCGTGACGTTCACATCAGTGATCGTGCGAGTGGTCTTCGGCATGGGATCGATGGGACTGACGCTTGCGATGATCGGCCTCTATGGCCTCGTCGCGTATTCCGTCAGCCGTCGAACGCGTGAGATTGGCATTCGCGTGGCGGTCGGCGCCAATCCCCGTTCGGTACTGGCGATGGTCCTGCGTCATGGAGCACTGCTCTCCTTCGGCGGGACGTTGATGGGCCTGCTTGGAAGCGTGGCCACGAGAGGAGCGCTGCGCGCGGTGTTCCCGTTCGAGGATGCGGGCAACCTCGATCTGAGCACCTACTTCATCGTGGTACCGGCCCTTCTTGCTATTACGCTGACCGCGGCATATATCCCCGCACGACGGGCCTCCCGAATCGATCCGCTCATGGCGTTGCGACAGGAATAGAACAATGGCGATTTATGACCATTGATTGTTGATTCGTTGTTGATTGGAGATTGCTGATTGGAGATTTGAGGTGCGGGTACTTGTCGTCAATCAGAAATCAACAATCAACGATCATCAACGATTCAACAATCAAAGATCGCGAGATCAACAATGATCGAAAGCATCTTCCAGGATCTGAAACACGGCGCGCGGATGCTCGTGAAGAACCCCGGCTTCACGCTGATCGCAATCGCGTCGATCGCGATTGGAGTCGGCGCCAATGCGGCCATGTTCAGCCTGGCCGACGGCCTCGTGCTGCGCCCGCTCCCTGTACCCGTGCAGACCAGGTCGTCAGCGTGAGCGCCACGGCGCCGCGGGCGAGCGAAACCGTTCTTCCTGAACAACAACCGGATCTCGTATCTCGACTATGTCGACCTGCGAGACCGGGCGCAAACCTTCGCTGGTCTGGCTGCGTACAACGTGACGTTCGCAAGCTTCGCGACGGGGCGCGACCAGATCGCGCAGAGCAAGCTCGGGCTCGCGGTCAGCGGCAATTTCTTCGACGTGCTCGAACTCCAGCCTGCGCTCGGTCGCGCTATCCGTCCCGACGAGGACATCGTGCCCGGACGAGACGCCGTCGTCGTGCTCGCCTACGATACGTGGACCGAGCAGTTCGGATCCGATCCGGGCGTCATCGGGCGGCAGATCCGACTCGGTGGTCTCGACTTCACCGTCGTCGGCGTGGCGCCGCAGACGTTCACCGGTATGCATCTGGTTCTCCCGCCGGCGTTCATCATTCCCATCGCCATGTCGTCGAGGCTCGCGGGCGCTCCGCCCGCCACGCTGACGGAACAGCGCAGCTACCGCTACCTCGAGGTCCGTGGGCGGATGAAGTCGGGTGTGTCGCTCGAGCAGGCGCGGCAGGAAGTCGCGTCCATCGCGCGCGGCCTCGAGCAGACCTATCCGGACACCAATCGGAATTACGGAATGCTGGTGAAGACCGCTTTTGACGCGCGCATCGACGAGCGCGGTGGGGCGGCACCGACAGCGATGATGCTCCTGACGCTCGCGTTCGCCGTTCTCCTCGTGGCGTGCGCCAACGTCGCCGGCCTGCTCATGAGCCGCGCTCCCGCACGCGAGAAAGAGATGGCGCTGCGACTGGCGATCGGAGGCAGCCGCTATCGCATCACGCGGCAAATGATCACGGAAAGTGTTCTCCTCGCCGTCGGCGGAGGTGCGCTCGGACTCGCGATGGGCTACGGCGGCGTGCTGTTGCTTCGCCGACTGCCCGTCATTAGCGATATCGGTGTGCGTCTCACGTTCGAGCTGGATCGCCGGGTGATTGCCGTGGGGCTCGTGCTCGCGGCGGCGAGCGCGTTGCTCGCGAGCCTTGTTCCGGCGTGGCGGGCGAGCAAGGCGACCAACCTCGCGTTCACACTTCGCTCAGGGGGCTCGAACGTTCAGCGTCTGTCGCGGCTGTGGGGCCGCAACGGACTCGTAGCGGGACAGATCGGGCTCGCGCTCATGTTGCTGACGGTGACCGTATATCTCGGCCGCGCATTTCAAGCCGAGCTCAGCCAACCCGGATTCCGCACCGAACGCATGCTGCTTTCGAGCTTCGATCCGCGGCTTGCCGGCTATAACGCCGCGCAGACCGAGGCGTTCTATCGCCGGTTGACCGAACGCGCACGCGCGCTGCCTGGCGTGACGTCCGTGGGCATGACGTCGATCATGCCGTTGAACCAGGACAACCGCGAGCCGATCGCGATCGTGCCCGACGGCTTTCAACTCCCTCGAGATACGACCAGCTTGACGATCCTCTCCTCGCGCATCGACGAGGGCTATCTTGCGACGATGGCGATTCCCCTCGTCACGGGTCGCGGGTTCGCGTCGAGTGATATGACCGACACTCCGCGTGTCGTCCTGATTAACCGGACGATGGCCGATCGCTACTGGCCTGGGGAGAATCCGATTGGCAAGCGCGTCCGACTGATGGATCGCCAGAATCAACCGTGGGCGGAAGTCGTCGGTGTCACGGCGGACAACAAGTACATCTGGATCGGCGAAGGGCCGACACCGTGGCTTTATCTGGCTCACGGGCAGGATGTGGGATCGCGCAGAACGCTGCTCATGGCATCGACTGGCGAGGCTGCCGCCCTCGCGGGTTCGGTTCGCGAGATCGTCAAGGAGATCGATCCCAACATGCCGATCTCCAGCGTGAGGCCGATCGAGGAGTTCTACTACGGGAACGCGGCCGGACTCGTATTCGCGCTGACGCGCGTCACCGCCTTGATGGGACTGCTCGGCCTGTCGCTGGCGCTCATCGGTCTCTACGGGCTCGTCGCATACGTCGCCGCACGGCGGACGAGAGAGATCGGCATCAGGATGGCCGTGGGCGCGCCTTCCTCGTCGGTGCTTCGAATGGTCCTCCGCCACGGGCTTGCGCTGGCGGCAGCCGGCGTGCTCCTGGGCGTCATCGGCAGCGTCGCCGTCGGAGGCCTCGTTCGCAGCGTCTTCCCGAATGCCGGGATGATCGACTTCACCACGTACCTGCTGGTGGTGCCGGTGCTGGTCGCGATTACGTTGCTCGCCGCCTGGGTGCCCGCACGGCGCGCAGCGCGGATCGATCCGCTGGTCGCGCTGCGACAGGAATAGACGACATTGACGATTTCGTGATTATTGATTGTTGATTCGTTGTTGATTGGAGATTGTTGACTGATGATTTGGTGGGACCAGCATCAGCCGAAATCAACAATCGACAATCAACAATCACCAACGAATCGAAGATCAAAGATCGTGAAATCAACAATCACGCGTGCCAATCGAGCATCATCACGATCACCTCGTCCGTGTGCCGCGAATGGGTTCGCGCCGCAGTCGTAGCGTACACCGCGCCGGCTGTGCGCCATCGAACGGAGCGTCCCATGAGCGGACGGCGATCGAGGAGCTGATGATTCCAATCGGCGGAAACCCTAGCAAAACTGGCCACGCACCCGACCACATCTGGCATGGGCTTTGACCCTGCAGACTCGTCGTGCCCCCTCTCCGCTACGCGCTCAGAACGTTGGTCAAGTCGCCCGGGTCGTCCCTCATTGTCACGGTCACGCTGGCGATCGCCATCGGCGCCACGACGATCATCGCGAGCACGATAGACGGCGTCTGGCACGCCATCCCCGCCGCAGATACAGAACGGCTCGTCTTCGTGGCCTCGACCGATCCGCGCCCCAGTCAGGCGCAGTCGGGCATGTCAGGCAATCTGGCCATGACGGGCACGTCAGTTCCCGATCTCGTGGACTGGATGGCGCAGTCCACGACCGTCGAGCAGTTCGGCGCGTTCCGTTATGGCACCGCGACACTTACGGGACGTGATGCACCGGCGCGCGTCTCGCTCGTTCGCACGACCGCGGACATGTTCTCGCTCTGGGGGAACGCTCCCTCGCTGGGTCGCCTGTTCCGTGCCGACGACGGCAGGATCGGTGCGACACCGGTGGTCCTCCTCAGCCATCGATACTGGCAAGACGAGTTCGCATTCGATCCCTCTGTCATCGGACGAACGGTGCTGCTCGACAAGGTTGCGCACTCGATAGTCGGTGTGGTGCCTCGATCGATTCGAACGGGCATCTTCGTCGACACGGATCTCTTCGTGGCACTTCCGCTCGACGCAACACGCAACGCACGCGACGAACGGAGGCTGTTCGTCACGGCGCGACTCAAACCGGGCGTGACCCGATCGCAGGCAGAAGCGGATCTCGCCGGCATCGCCAGTCGGCTCAAGGCTCAGTACCCGAACACCAACGCGCACACCGGCGTCGTCGTCCGTCCGCTCATCGAGCAGCTCGGCGGACAAATCCAGACGCTCCTGTTACTGCTCGCGCTCATCGCGGTGCTGGTCGCCGCCATGGCATGCGCGAATGTATCGAACGTCGTGCTCGCGCAGGCGATCGGACGTCAGCACGAATTATCCGTGCGCACGGCACTTGGCGCACGGCGCCGCGATCATGTGAAGCAACTCGCCGCTGAGAGTCTCCTGATCTCACTTGCCGCCGGCGTGGCCGGCCTGGTTCTCGGTGGGTGGGGACTCGCACTCCTCAAGTGGTTGGCCGGACCACAGGCACGTCTCTTCGGTGAGGCGGCACTCAACTGGCGCATCGTCGCCGTGGGCATCGCGACGTCGTTCGTTCTGCCGCTCGGCTTTGCCTTCATCCCGGCGCTGCAGTCCTGGCACCCGAATCCCGCGGAGCTCAAGGATGGCGCGCGCGCGATCGGAGGCGGTTCCGCGCATCGAATCCGTCGAGTGCTGGTCGCCGTCCAGGTCGGACTCGCCGTGGTGCTGCTCGTTCAAATTTCATTGTTTGCTCGGACCGCCTGGAACTTCAGAACGATGGAGAGCGGGCTCAACCCGCAAGGGGTGCTGACGTTCCGGATGGATCTGCCGGCGGCGAAATATACGCGAGAGCGAACCAGCCAGTTCTATCGCGAGTTGCTGATGCGCATAGACGCGCTGCCCGGGATCGTGTCCTCCGGAATGATCAATCGATTGCCGGTTGCCGATCGAGAACTGAGCGCGCGAATCAGGATCGCCAACGCCGCTCCAGTTCAAGACGACACGCTGCCGTTCGTCGCGCTCGCAACGGTCAGTCCTCGATATCTCGAGACGATGCGCATCCCGCTCGTGCGAGGACGCGGCTTCAGTGACACCGACTTCGTTCGCAGCGGAGCGCCAGTTGCGCTCGTGAGCGAAGAAGCCGCGCGCCGGTTCTGGCCCGGACGCGATCCGGTCGGCACACAGGCGACCGTCGTCACCAGCGACATGCCTGAGACGCCACTGCAGGTGGTCGGTATCGTCGCCAATGTGCGCCGATCTGATGCCGATCAGCGAACGATGCCTCAGGTGTATGTACCGTCACCGTTGCTGCCCGAGCGGGCGATGGCGGTCGTGGTTCGCAGCGAGGGTGGCGATCCGACGCTCAGCCTACCGGCAATCCGCGCGCAGGCGGCGACCCTCGATCCTGACGAACCGATCTTCGACGCGGCCTCCATGGAACAGGTGCTCTTCAACGATCAGGCGAGCCTGTACACCCTCGCGGGCTTGCTCGGCGCCATTGCGTTCGTCGCGCTCTGCCTGGCTGGCGTCGGGATCTACGGTGTGGTCTCGTACATGGTGACCCTGCGCACGCGAGAGATCGGCCTCCGCATGGCGCTCGGCGCGCGACCCGGCACCGTGTTGCGAATGGTCATTCGACAGTCGGCGCGGCCTGTCGCCGGCGGTGGACTGGTGGGGGTTCCCGCGGCAGTCGGGCTCGTCTATGCGATGTCGGGCGTGTTCTCCCTGATCGACGTGCGCGACCCGGCGAACTACATTGGTGTGGTGCTGGCTATTTCTGGCGTCGCGGTGATCGCCACTTACCTCCCGGCACGGCACGCGGCGCGAATCGATCCGCTTGTCGCACTGAGAAACGAATGACCATGTTCGACGCTCTTCGCCAGGACCTGAGGTACGCGGCGCGTTCACTTCGCCGCACACCCGGTTTCGCCATCGCGGCCATCGTCACGTTGGCCCTCGGCATCGGCGCCAACACGGCGATCTTCACGCTACTCGACGCCGTGATGTTCAAGCCGCTCAACGTGGCGTCGCCGCAGGATTTGGTCACGCTGTACGAGCGCCCACGCGAGGAAGAACCCGACGCGACGGGTGGCACCGGTCGCTACATGCGTTTCTCGTATCCACGCCTCGAGCGCCTGCAAGCTGCACTCGGCAACCGCGGCTCGCTCGCCGCGATGACGCGCACCGCGAACCTCGTCGTCCGTCTTCCAGGGCAGAAGCAGCCTGAGTCTGTCAGGTCGCAGCTCGTATCTGGCGATTACTTCTCCACGCTCCAGGTTCCAGTCAGTCGCGGGCGCGCGATCGACGCGACGACATGAGCGTTGCGAATGGTCAGCCAGTCGCCGTCATCGGCGATCGCCTGTGGAAGGAGCGCCTCGGCGGTGCTGACGTACTCGGCCAGTCCATCGTCGTGAGCGGAGTGACGTCCACGATCATCGGTATCGCACCGCCAGGGTTCATCGGGACGTGGAGCGATGCGCGCGCCGATCTCTGGCTGCCGCTGACGATGCAGCACGCGCTCGGGTATCGCAGCAACATGAGCTCGTACGGCGACGTCGAGTCCACGCAGCCATGGGCGACGCAGGATCGTATTGCGTGGCTCAACGTGATCGGCCGCATACCCGCGAGTGGGTGGGCGCAGGCGCGTGCGGCTCTCGAGGGTGCGAATCGCGCCGGTATCGAAGACATGGCGATGGCCGTTGACGATCCCAGGTTCAGAGAGGAGGTTCGCGGCAACGCGTTCGTGATGCAGCCGTTCTCGCAGGGCTACTCGCGCCTGCGCGCGCAACTGTCGCAGGCGTTCGTCGCGCTGGCGGCGATGGTGGCCATCGTGCTCCTTGTGGCGTGCGCGAACGTGGCGAATCTGTTACTCGCGCGATCGGCGGCACGCGCGCGCGAAGTGGCGATTCGCATAGCGGTTGGAGCCAGCCGAGCGCGTCTGGTGCAGCAAGGCCTGGTAGAGAGCGCGTTCCTCGCGACGCTTGGCGGTGCGGCGGGTTGGGTCTTGGGTCAGTGGTCGAGCGGCATACTGGCCAGCGCGTTCCTGTCCACGTCGCGAGAACAGCTGCCCGATGTCTATTCTCCCGACGTGCGCGTGCTCGCGTTTACCGCCGGCGTCTCGATCGCCACGGCGCTGCTCTGCGGACTGCTACCCGCCGCACGAACGGCTCGCTCGGATTCGCGCGGAACGTTGCTCATCACGTCACGCTCAACCGGCGCCCCCTCGATCATGCGCGGCATGCGACCGTTGGTTGCCGCGCAACTGGCTCTGGCCGTTGTGGTGGTCTTCGCTGCGGCACTGCTCGGACGCAGCCTCGTCAACTTCGCGAAGGTCGATCCGGGATACGACACAGATCATCTGATCTCCGTCTCGTTCAGTCCCTCGGCAAGTGGCTACTCGCTCGATCGGCTTCCGGCGCTCAAGTCTCGTCTCGTTGACGCCGTGATGGCGACGCCCGGATTCGTGTCGGCCGCAGTCTCCACATGCGGCTTGCTGGACAACTGTCAATACAGCAGCTCGTGGGTGCTCGATGGCGATCTCGCTCGGGGTGAGATCGATCTGGACCAGAACTACGTCGGCCCTGGATATTTCTCGATGGCTGGGATACCGGTGAGTGCCGGGCGCGAATTCGATGAGCGCGACCGCGACGGCGGCGCACTCGTCGCAATCGTGAGCCAGTCCGTTGCGGCACGCTACTTCCCCGGACTCGATCCGATCGGCCGACGGATCGGCGACCGCGAGTTCACCGCGGAGATCGTCGGCGTCGTTGGCGACGTCAAGCCGCGCTCGCTTCGAGATGCGCCGGTGCCGATGGTCTACTTCCCCATCCGTCAGTGGCCGACCCAGGCCAACAACCTGGCTGTCAGAGTCGGCGGCGACGTGAGTGCAGCGGTCGCAAGCGTGCGCACGGCGCTGCAACAAGCTGAGCCGGGCCTCGTCCTCGACAGCGTGGGAACGATGGCGCTCCAGATGGATCGCAACATTCTGCGTGAGCGGATCGTGACCTATCTTGCTTCCGCATTCGGCGCGCTGTCGCTGCTGCTTGGCTGCATCGGACTGTATGGAGTGCTTTCGTACTCCGTTGCGCGACGAACGCAGGAGTTCGGTGTGCGGCTCGCGCTCGGCGCACGGCCATTCGATCTCACGCGCGATGTTCTTCGCGATGCGTCGAGGGTTATCATGGCCGGCGCGTTCATCGGACTCATCGCGGCTCAATGGGTATCGGGCCTGCTCGAAGCACTGTTGTACGACGTGAGCGCATTCGATCCACCTGGTCGCGCTGGCGTCCGCCGCGCTGCTCGTGACGGCAACACTCGCCGCGAGCTATCTGCCTGCGCGGCGCGCGTCACGAGTCGATCCCGCTTCGGCGCTGCGACCCGACTGACCGCGCGGCATGCACACCTTGTCCGCTAACGGGACGCCGATTCCCGGCGTCGAACAAATCGACCCCCAAATCGCGTAAATTGCGTAAGGAACCGTCCGGCACAGGGATTGATCCCGTCCGGGCTCACACAAGGAACACGACATGATCTTCAGACGTTCGTCCTCCTCGGCCCTCACCGAGCCTCCGCAGCTCGACCCGACCGCCCCGCTCATGTCGCTCAAGGGCGTCGAGAAGTCGTTCCCGGTCGGGGCTGGACAGACCTTCGTCCTGCGCCGAATCGCGCTCGACATCAAGCCAGGCGAGTTCGTCTCGATCATGGGACCGTCGGGCGCCGGCAAGTCGACGCTGCTCCACATCCTCGGGATGCACGACAGCGCCTGGAGCGGCGAGTACTACCTGATGGGACATCCCATCCACGCGCTCGCGCAAAAGGATCGTGCCGCGCTGCAGAAGCGTCACATCGGCTTCGTCTTTCAGAGCTACCACTTGCTCGACAACTTGACGGTGTACGAGAACATCGAGCTGCCGCTCTCCTACCGCGACGTGAAGAAGTCCGAGCGCCAGGGCACGGTCGCCAACGTGCTCGATCGCTTCGGCATCGTCGCGAAGAAGGACCTCTATCCGAATCAGTTGTCCGGCGGACAGCAGCAGTTGGTCGGTGTCGCGCGCGCGATTGTCGCCAACCCGGCGGTCATCCTCGCCGATGAGCCGACGGGCAACCTGCACTCGTCACAGGGCCAGGAGATCATGGAGCTGTTCAAGCGTCTCAACGATCAGGGCACGACGATCATCCAGGTGACCCACTCGGAAGCGAACGCCGCCTACAGCGATCGCGTCATCAAGCTGCGCGACGGATATATCGAGCAGAGCTGACACGTGATCGCCGACCTGCGATTCGCCCTTCGCGCTCTTCGCAAGAGTCCCTCATTCACGGCGATCGCGCTGGTCACGTCGGCCCTCGCATCGGGGCCAACGCCACCTAACCTCTCCTCATGAACGATCTCACTTACGCATTCCGCGGACTTCGCCGCAGTCCTGGGTTCGCCTGCGCCGCGATCGTCACGCTCGCCCTCGGTATCGCGGCAAACGGCACCGTCTTCACATTGGTTAACGGGGCGCTGCTGCGCGATCTGCCGCTCGATGCACCCGATCGCATCGTCACGTTGGGAGTCCGAGCGCTCGGGGACACTCGGCCTGTCGAGGGACATCTCTCCGTACTCGCGTTACGAGACTTTCAGGCTTCGGCGCGAACGTTCGCAGGCATCGGTGGATACGACGAGCAAACGATGAACGTGTCGGATGAGGAGCACGTCGCGGAGCGCTTCGAGGGCACATTCGTCTCCTCTAATGCGTTCGCTCTCATCGGGCATGCGCCGGTGCTGGGTCGCACTCTCCAACCCGATGACGAGCGCGAAGGTGCACCAGCCGTCGTCGTGCTCGGGTGGACCGTGTGGCAGAGGAGGTATCAGGGCAGCCGCGACATCCTCGGACGCACGATTCGCGTCAACGGCGTTCCATCGACCGTCGTCGGCGTGATGCCGGAGGGATTTGGTTTTCCAACCATATCTGAGATCTGGCGGCCGCTGTCCGGGCTCGAGCCCGGCGTGCGGAACGATCGCGGTGAGCGTCTGCTGACAGGATTCGGCCGGTTGCGCGAGTCGGTGACCCTCGACCAGGCTCGCGCCGACCTGCAGGGCGTGATCGCGTCGCTGGCGAACCAGTATCCCGACACCGACCGCGATCTCGAGCTTCGTCTCGACGCCTTTCGAAGCGGAGTCGGCGGGCCCATCGTCGCGCTGTTTGCCGCGATGACTGGCGCCGTCGCGTTCGTCCTGCTGATCGCCTGCGCGAATGTGGCTAACCTGCTGCTTGCGCGCGCGGCCACGCGCGCGCACGAAGTCTCCGTGCGAATGTCGATCGGCGCGAGCCGCTGGCGCATCGTGCGGCAGCTCCTTGTCGAGAGCCTCGTGCTCGCCGCGTGTGCGGGACTGCTCGGCCTCGCGCTCTCGGCCGGCGCTATCCGCGTCTTCTGGCTCACCGCGTCGCAAACGCATCCACCCTACTGGCTGCAGTTCCCGATCGACTGGCGAGTCTTCATGTATCTCGCTGCGATCTGCCTCGTAACGTCGGTCCTGTTCGGACTCGTGCCTGCGCTCTACACCGCCAGGACGAACGTCGTCGAAGCGATGACACGCGGCGTCACCGGCGGCCGGCGTGGCAGGCGCTGGAGCGCCGCCTTGGTCGTCGGGCAGCTGGCTCTCACGCTGGTGCTCTTGAGCGGCGCTGGCGCGATGGTGCGTAACATCCTGGTGCTGTCCACGACAGATCCTGGCGTCGATACGACAGGCCTCGTTCGACTTCGGCTCGATCTCCCGTCGCCAGCCTACGACACGCCAGAGAAACGCTCCGCCTTCTATCGCAGGCTCGATGAGCGCCTGGAAGCCATGCAAGGTTTGCGAGCGGCGATCGCCAACGTGCCTCCCGCCAGCGGTGGGGCTTCGCGGACACTGCTAATCGACGGCCGCGCCGACGTAGAAGGGAGCGCGCGACCGAACGTCACGACAGTGACCATCGGCGATCGCTATTTCGACACGCTCGGGGCACGACGGATTCAAGGCCGGGCGTTCGGCGCGGGTGACGGAGCGTCGGGCCGGGGCGCAGCGATCGTCAACGAGCGTTTCGCGGCGATGTATTTCGGCGGCGAGGATGCGATCGGCAAGCGGATTCGCCTCGCTGCTCCCGGCAGGCCGGCGGCCCCCGGCGGTGCAATCGAGTGGATGACGATTGTTGGTGTGGTCACGAACGTTCAGCAACGGCCGCCCAACTGACGGGAGTTTCGATCCAGTTGTCTACGTCCCGTTGGCCGGCAACCCTGACTGGAGCATCAACATCCTGGTGCGCGGCTCGACGGAGCTTGGTGTCGTGTCGTCGCAGGTACAGGATCAGATACGCGCGATCGACCCGGATCTGCCCGTCTTCGACGTGCGGACGATCGACGATCTCCTCTCGTTTCAACGATGGGCCGACCGTATGTTCGGATCGATGTTCACGATCTTCGCGGCGATCGCGCTCACGATGGCCAGTGTCGGCCTGTATGCGGTGACGGCGTACGCGGTGGCACAGCGCACCCGCGAGATCGGTTTGCGCATCGCCCTCGGTGCCCGCGTCCGTCATGTGTGGTGGCTCGCGACGCGGCGAGCGTCGATTCAAGTGGCGGCAGGGCTTGTCGTCGGACTCGCAGGTTCCATCGCAGTCCTGCGGCTGTTGCCTCTTCAGATCACTCGGAACGATGGCAATCAGACGACGACCTTGGTCGTCGTCACCGCGCTCCTGGTCTTCATCGCGTTCGTCGCGTGTCTGATCCCTGCGAGACGCGCGCTCGCTGTCGATCCCGCGCGGACGCTACGCCAATAGGGCAAGTCGTCGGGCGGGTCTAGACTCGTTATTTCGGATGGTCGAAGCTCGACGAGGTGTCGACGGCGAACTTCTTGTAGCCGGAATACTCGGACGAGCCATTGCGCCGGAGCGTCCACAGCAGCCCGACGCGGGCGCTGCCGCTGTAATTGGCCACGGCCGGAAGCCACACCTCGCCGTTGATCTTGCGGCGCAGGAACGACAGACTGCGCTCCCTTGTGCAGGCGCGCCGAGGACGCCGAGCCCGAACGACACGTTGTCGATGGCCTCCGCCTCCAGACGCACCAGCTCGTAGTCCGTCTCGCTGATCCACGCGCGCACGCTGAAGTGCTTCATCAAATCGCCTTCGCGGGTCTTCGGCTTCGAGTCCGGCTTCGGCGTGAGCGTAAACGCGATCGTGTCGTGACCTTCGATGCTCTCGCGCCCGGTCATCTGGATCGTCGAAGACGGTGTAGATGTCGTCTGACCGCCTCGGCCCGGTCGTGCACGCAGCTTTTCCCATTCGCGCTCCTGCCGCGCGCGCTCCTTTGCCGGGGTCGGTCCGAGTCGCCTGACCATCTCGTTGGCCTTCTTGTGCGCTCGCGATCCTGTTCCGCCAGGTCTTTTGCGGCGACACGGTTTTCCGTTCTTGGAAATCAGCCGCTCCCAGCGAGGCTGGCCGGGCAGCCCCGGGTAGCTTTCGTACACCTTGACCGACTCCTCCTCGATCCGCCCGTCCTTGTCGAGCTTCACCTCGCGCTGTGTCTCGACATACATGTAGCTGCGCTGGACCGAGCTGTCGGTCTGAAGGTGCTTGCGGGTCTCCTTGAGGAACGTGTCCTGATCGGGCAGCGGACGATCCTGCGCTGCCGAAGGTCGCTACACAGAGCGCGCCGAGCCCGAGAACACGGCCAGCCGTGTCGGACCTTTGACCATCTCTGACCTATCGTACCAAACGGCGGCCGATCGCAGCCAACCGTCCGGGTCCGGACGGCCTGTCCCAAGACCGGACAACAAATGCGGCGCCACCGACGCTTTTCAGGCCGTTCTCAGCGGCACGCCGCTTGATGCGGCCACTCTTCTATTTCTGGTATCGGCGCGACAACGGCGGTGTTTCAGCCGTTGAAGAGAGCGCCTGAATCAGCTGAGGGATAATTTCGCGTCGTGCCTTCAACTTCTCCCCGTGTCCTCATCGCCGACGATCAGCGCGATGTCCTCGAAGCCCTCCGGCTGTTGCTCAAGGGTCAGGGTTATCAAATCGACACCGTCGAGTCGCCGGCGGCGGCGCTCACCGCGCTCAGCCAGCGCGACTACGACGTGGTGCTGATCGACCTCAACTACGCGCGCGACACGACGTCGGGCGAGGAAGGCCTCGAGCTGCTCCGGCAGATCCACGCCGGCGACGCCGTCCTGCCGGTCATCGTCATGACGGCGTGGGGCTCGGTGCACGTCGCGGTCGAAGCGATGCGCCGCGGCGCCGGCGACTTCATCGAGAAGCCGTGGGACAACGAACGGCTGCTCACCATCCTGCGCACGCAGATGGAGCTCGGACGGGCGCTGCGCCGTGCCGGACGCCTCGAAGCGCAGACACGAGCGGCCACCGAGGGCAGCGCCACGCTCATCGCCGAGGCGCCGGCGATGCGCCCGGTCCTGCAGATGATCGATCGCGTCGGCCCGTCCGACGCCAACGTCCTCATCACCGGCGAGAACGGCACGGGCAAGAGCCTCGTGGCGCAGGCGCTTCACGGAGTGTCGGTCGCGGGCGGCACGGCCGATGGTCACGATCAATGCCGGTGGCGTGTCGGAGGGCGTGTTCGAAAGCGAGCTGTTCGGCCATGTGAAGGGCGCCTTCACCGACGCGAAGCAGGATCGGGTGGGGCGATTCGAGATGGCCGATGGCAGCTCGCTGTTCCTCGACGAAATCGCGAACGTGCCGCTCGGTCAGCAGCAGAAGCTGCTGCGCGTGCTCGAGACCGGCGAGTTCGAACGCCTCGGGTCCTCGCGCACGCGAAAGGCGGACGTGCGGCTGATCTCGGCCACCAACGCCGACCTGAACGCCGAAGTCGCGGCCGGGCGCTTCCGGCAGGATCTGCTGTTCCGTCTCAACACCATCGAGATCCATCTGCCGCCGCTGCGGGATCGGCGCGAAGACATTCCGCGGCTCGCCGCCTGCTTCCTGACGACGCACGCGCAGCGCTATCGCAAAGGCATCACCGGCTTCGATCCGTCCGCGTTGAGAGCGCTCGTCGATCACCGGTGGCCCGGCAACGTTCGCGAGCTGGATCACGCCGTCGAGCGCGCCGTGCTGATGGCGCAGGGCAACGTGATCCACACGGCCGATCTCGGGCTGCGCGCCGCTGTCGCCATGGGTGAACACCTCGACGAGATGAGCCTCGAGGACGTCGAGGCGCTTCTCATTCGCAAGGCGATGGCGCGCCACGGCAACGTGACGCTCGCCGCCAAGGCATTGGGCTTGAGCCGCTCGGCACTCTATCGGCGGCTGGAGAGGTACAAGCTCTCGTAGCAGTTCCGTGTCGGTCCGCGTTCCATGTTCGAGGTCGATTCGTTCCGGTTCGTTCCGGTGCTCAGGTGACGGAAATCATAGAGACCCGAGTGGAGGTTCGCCTCTCAGCTCGATGGGTGTCGTTTCTCACTCACGATCGGCGCGTCACGCTGCTCACGATGACGACGGCGCTGCCCGCGATCGCGCTGTGCGGTCGCGCTGCTCTGGCTCGGGGACTACTCGATGCTCGTCCGCGTCACCGCGCTCGTGCTCGCCGTCGGCGCCTGGATCGCGCTGACCGTCATCGTGCGCGATCGCGTGGCGCGGCCGCTCCAGACCATCGCGAATCTGCTCGCGGCCATGCGCGAGGGCGACTTCTCCGTGCGCGCACGCGAGGCGCCGGGCAGCGATCCGCTCGCGCACGTGATGCTCGAGATCAACACGCTCGCCGAGACGCTCCGCGTGCAGCGCCTGGGCGCGCAGGAAGCCACGGCGCTGCTCCGCTCGGTCATGGCCGAGATCAACGTGGCCATCTTCGCCTTCGACAACGAGCATCGCCTGGTCCTCGTCAATCGCGCGGGCGAACGGCTGCTCGGTCAGGATGCGATCAGCCTGATGGGACATCCCGCCGGCGAGCTCGGACTGCAGGCTGCGCTCGGCGGCACGTCGACGATCCAGGAATTGAGCTTCCCCGGCGGCACCGGCCGCTGGGAAACGCGCCGGACGACGTTCTGGCAGGGCGGAACGCGGCACGAGCTGCTCGTGCTGTCGGACCTGAGTCAGCCGCTGCGCGATCAGGAGCGCGAGGCCTGGCGCCGGCTGATTCGCGTCATCGGCCACGAGTTGAACAACTCGCTCGCGCCGATCAAGTCGATCGCCGGCAGCCTCGAATCGCTGCTCGCTCGCGATCCGCCGCCGGACGACTGGCGCGAAGACATGCAGCGCGGCCTCGGCATCGTCGCGTCGCGAGCCGATGCGCTCAGCCGGTTCACGAGCGCGTACGCGCGGCTGGCGCGCCTGCCGGCGCCGACGCGCAAGACGTTGGCCTTCGGCGAGCTGATGCGGCGCGTCGTCGGACTCGATCCGCGATTGCCCGTGGCGCTCGACGGCTGCTTCGAGACGACGTTGTCAGCCGACGCCGATCAACTCGAACAACTGCTGATCAACCTGCTGCGCAACGCGACCGATGCCGCGCTCGAAACCGGCGGCGGCGTCGCCGCGAACTGGACGACGCAGGACGGCATGCTGGTCGTGCGGATCGAGGACGAAGGACCGGGCCTGCAGAGCACCAGCAACCTGTTCGTGCCGTTCTTCACGACCAAGCCCGGCGGATCGGGCATCGGCCTCGCCCTCAGCCGCCAGATCGCCGAAGGACACGGCGGCACACTGGCGCTCGAGAACCGCACCGATCGCCGCGGGACGCGCGCCACGCTGCGGATCCCGCTCGGCGAGCGCTCCTGACGTTCCACTCGGCGCGTTGATCGACCACGAGCTCGTCACGTAGATCGCGCGCGCGCCGCGCGCATGACTTGGCTACAATACGCGCGACCATTCCGACATCTCGACCGAAACACCGGAACCTCGATACCTGGGAGGCAGTGAGACAATGCCCGACCTTCGCACGATCGCCGAAGTGCCTTCGCGCGTGCATGTGTTCCGTCGCTGTTCCGTGGCCTCGGTCACAACGTCGTCGTGACCGCGCAACGCCAAGCCGACCGGGCCGACGGTCTGGGACGGCGTCTTCACCGACGCGCAGGCCGATCGCGCGGCGGGGATGTTCAGTCAGAGCTGCGAGCGGTGCCACACGCTGGCAGCTCAAGGCACCAGGCCGCTGAGCGGTGAGAAGTTCTGGGAGGGGTACACGCAGAAGACCGTCGGCGACCTTCTGACCTTCGTCAAGACCAACATGCCCAACGGCCAGGGTGGCTCTCTCCCGGCGGCCACCTACAACGACCTCGTCGCGCTGATCCTGAAGTCGAACGGGTTCCCTGCCGGGAAGACGGAGCTCACACCTGAGACCATCGCCAACGTGCAGATCATCCCGAAGGACGGCCCGGGCGAACTACCTGGCCAACACCCTCGTCCGCGTGGTCGGCTGCCTGGCGCCCAAGAGCGGAAGCGACTGGACCCTGACGAGCGCGACCGCACCTCGAGCGAATCGAGAAGACCGGCGCCGTCCCGGAAGACGCCACTCGGCCGCTGGGCGACAGGACTATGACGCTCAAGTTCGTCCTGAACCGGCTCGACGGGTTCGTCGGCCAGCGGATGTCGGTGACCGGCATTCTGATCGGTGCCGGCGGCGTAAATGGCATCAACGTCGCCACCGTAAATCGCGTGGCTGAGGCGTGCCCCTAGATACCGGGCGGACTCCGCGGCAAATCCCGCAACCGACCATCGTCTCGGTTATACGACTCGGGTATAGGTATTCCGGCCCCGATCCGGACGCCGTGCGGGTGTAATATTTGCGGTGTCGCGCTGCTCTGTGTGCGCGGCGGATATTTGTGTAGTTTTTGACGATTCCGGAGGGTGGTCCCGGGGTAGCATTCGCGTCACAGTCGATTTTTGTCGCTTCTCGCGTCTTTGTGAAAAGGTGGGGCCAAGATGCACGCCGCTCGTAATTCTGGATGGCTTCTGGTTTCGTTCCTGACGATTGTCATGGCGTTCCCGGGAGGCCGGGGACAGGCGGTCGGGGACAGCCCGCTCGTCGAAGCCGCCAGGAAGGGTGACATTGCGACCGTTCGGGCGCTGATCGCCAAGAAGGCCGACGTCAACGAGACCGCGCCGCGATGGTTCGACGGCGCTTCTCTGGGCCGCCTACCACTCCGACCTCGCGATGGCGCAGGCCCTCATCGCGGCCGGCGCCCGGACGAACACTCGCCAACAAATACGGCGTCACACCGCTGCTGCAGGCCAGCCGCACCGGCGCGGCGCCGATCATCCAGGCCCTTCTTCGTGCGGGGGCCGATCCCAAGCTGACGCATCCGGAAGGCGAGACGCCGCTGATGGCGGCTTCCTACGCCGGCAGCCTGGAGACCGGTGAAGCTGCTCCTCGAAACGGGTGCGGACGTCAACGCCACCGACACCTATCAGAAGCAGACCGCGCTGATGTGGGCGGCCACGGAAGGCCACCTCGACGTCGTGAAGGCATTGCTCGACGCGAAGGCCGATCCCAACGTCAAGGCGGCCGTCACGACGCTGACCGAGCGGAAGCACGCCGATCATCCGACCGGTGGCCTCACGGCGCTCATGTATGCGGCGCGCAACGGCCACGAAGACATCGCTCAAGGCGCTGATCGCAGGCGGCGCCGATCCGAAGCTGACCAACGGTGACGGCGCGACGGCGACCATCGTCGCCATCGTCAACGATCGTCTCGACCTCGCCAAGACGCTGGTCGACCTCGGCGCCGACGCGAACGACGGCTCGCTCTACTTCGCGGTGGACATGCACGATGCCACGACCGACATGCGCGCGAAGGACGGATCCCGGCTGCGAGCTGATTTCCCCAACAAGCTGACCGCGCTCGATCTCATCAAGGTGCTGCTCGACAAGGGCGCCGATCCGAACAAGGCGTTCATCGGTCAGCTTCACTCCTACACGCTGTGCTGCGGCGACGATGTGAATTCATCGCCGTTCTTCCGGGCGGCAGTGGCTGCCGACGTCGAGGCGCTGAAGTTGATGCTCGCGCACGGCGCGCAGGTCGAGTGGAGCCCGACCGAGGTCAAGAAGGAGAAGAAAGAAGGGCGCCGCCGGTGGTGGCCGCGGCAACCCGAACGTCGGCAAGACGCCGATGATGGTCGCCTTGAACGGCGGACGCGGTGCGTCGTTTGCCGCCGGCCCGGGATTCGATCGTCTTGGCCCGCCGCCGTTCCGCGAGGAGTCCAATCGCGAGCCGGTCGATGCCGTGAAGGCGCTGCTCGCCGCCGGCGCGAATCCGAATGCGAAGGCTCCCGACGGCGCCTATCTGATGCATCAGGCCGTTCAGGCACGACAGGTCGCGATCGTTCGCGCGCTCGCCGGCGCCGGCGCCAAGTTCGATGTCGTCAACAAGGACAACCTGACGCCGCTGCAGTTGGCCGAGAAACCGGAGCCTCCCCCGCCGCCGGGAAACAACACCGACTCACGCACGTGGCGTCCGAAGCGGGACTCGCGTGAAGACGTGATCGCAGCCGTGCGCGAGCTGATGGGGCTGGGCCCGAACGACCCGACGCCGCAGCCGCCGCCGGCGCCGCCTGTCGGCAGACGACAAGGACAAGAAGGACGAGAAGAAGACTGAAGACGATGCGGCCGCGCAGTGTCGGCGCAGGCTGCCGACGCCGGCCAGAGATCAGCAAGGAACGGCACGATGAAGAAAGTCCTGATGAGCGCGGCCCTCGTCTGGGTTGGCGCAGCCGTATTGTGGGCACAGGCCGGCACGACCGCCTCTCGCCCGCAATCCACGACCGCGCCCGCGCGCGTCATCCCCGGCTCCCGCGCAGCCGCAATCCACTCCGGCGCGCTCGCACGGCACCTGCGACCGCGGCGCCTGCCGCGCAGGCAGCAGCGGCACCGTGACCAGACGGCCAAATACCAGGCGTGGGTCAAGCAGGTACTGCATCAACTGCCACAACAGCCGCACCGCGTCGCCCGCGAACGAGCCCGTCAACCTCGAAACGGCAAGCCTCACCGATCCTCGTCCCGCACGCCGCCACCTGGGAACGCGTGCTTCGCAAGCTGAGCGTGCGCGCGATGCCGCCTCAGGGCATGCCGCACCCGACGGAAGCCGAGTACGTCGGGTTCACGACCTGGCTCGCCGAGCTCGCTCGATCGCGCGTGGCAGGGAAAGAGCACGCCGGGACGGTATGTGGTGCATCGTCTGAACCGCACCGAATACGCCAATGCCATTCGCGATCTGCTGGCGCTCGATATCGACGTCACCGAGTTGCTGCCGAGCGACGGCGCGAACTTCGGCTTCGACAACATCGCCTCGGCGCTGGGCACGTCCCCGCTGCTGCTCGAGCGGTATCTGACGGCGGCGCAGCGCATCAGCACGATGGCAGTGGGCGATCCGAATGTGCGCCCCGGCACGACCGAGTATTCGATCAGCCGCGAGTTCAGCCAGAACCTGCACGTCGAGGGGCTTCCGCTCGGCACGCGCGGCGGCACGGTCGTCACGCATGTCTTCCCCGCCGACGCCGAGTACAAGCTGTTCGGGCGCCTCGTCCGCGGAGTCGAAGAGGGCTACGCCGGCGTTGAAAGCAACGAGACGCCGGACACGTTCGTCATCACGATCGACGGCGAAGAGGTCTTCACCGCGGAAGTCGGTGGCAAGCAGGATCACGAGGTCCAGTCGAAGGACATGAACGAGGCGAAGGCGCTCATCGACGCGCGTATGACCGGCAAGGTCTTCGTCACGGCAGGTCCGCATGAAGTCGGCTATCACGTGGAAAGAGCGGCCGGCGCGTCGGCAGGACGTCTGGCAGCCCGCTCTGCGCGACAGCCAGGAAGTCCACATGATCGGCGGCCTCGCGCGGCTGAAGACCGTGGGCGTCGAGGGCCCTACGACGTCAAGGGCGTCAGCCACATCCGCGAGCCGCGAGCGACTCTTCGTGTGCAAGCCGGCGTCCGCAGCCGACGAGTCCGCCTGCGCCGAGAAGATTTTCACCAACCTTACGCGACGCGCCTACCGGCGTCCGGTGACGGCGGCGGACGTCGAAGCGCCGATGGCGTTCTACAAGCAGGCGCGCGCAGGACAACGGCAGGCTTCGACGCCGGAATTCGCGCCGGTGTGGCGCGCGTGCTCGCCAGCCCGTCATTCCTCTATCGCATGGAGCGCGATCCTGCCGGCGTGCGTGCCGGCGCTGGCGCACCCGGTGAGCGACGTCGAGCTCGCGTCGCGGTTGTCGTTCTTCCTCTGGAGCAGCATTCCGGATCAGACGCTCATGAACCTCGCCGTGGCCGGCCGTCTGCGCCAGCCTGGCGTGCTCGCCGCGCAGGTGAAGCGGATGATCGAGGACGAGCGCGCCGACGCCCTGATCAACAACTTCACCGGGCAGTGGCTGCAGCTCCGCAACCTGGAATCGAAGGTCGCGCCCGACCTGCTGATGTTCCCGGACTTCGACGACAACATCCGCAAGGCGTTCCGTCGCGAAACGGAGATGTTCTTCGGCTACATCCTGCGCGAGAACCGCAGCGCGATGGAATTGCTCAGCGCCGACTACACGTTCGTGAACGAGCGGCTCGCCAAGCACTACGGCATCCCGGGCGTCTACGGCAGCCGCTTCCGCCAGGTGAAGATCGCCGATCCGAACCGCCGCGGATTGCTCGGCCAGGGCAGCATCCTGTCGCTGACCTCGGTGGCGACGCGAACGTCGCCGGTGTTCCGCGGCAAGTTCGTCCTGACGACGTTCCTCAACACGCCGCCTCCCCCACCGCTGCCGAACGTGCCGACGCTCGAGGAGAGCAACAAGGACGCGGCGCCGAAGACGGTGCGCGAGCAGCTGGAGCGTCATCGCAACAACCCGGTCTGCGCGTCGTGCCACCGGATCATCGATCCGGCGGGCTTCGCGCTCGAGAAGTTCAACTCAGTCGGACAGTGGCGCGAGGTGACGGAAACCGGCGCGGCGATCGACACCGGCGGCGTGCTCGCCGACGGCTCGAAGGTCGACGGACCGATCGCGCTGCGCAATGCCATCCTCAGCCGGCCCGAAGCGTTCGCCACTGTTCTCACCGAGCGGCTGATGACCTACGCCTTGGGTCGAGGCGTCGAGCCGTCGGATATGCCCGTCGTTCGCAGCATTGTTAAGAAATCGGCACCCAATAATTACCGTCTCGAATCCATCGTCCAGAGCATCGTCGAAAGCGCGCCATTCCAGATGCGGACCCGGCTGGAGCCAGCCGAACCCACGACCAGAGTCGCACAGTCTCTGGAACGCCCAGTCAGCGTTCCTTAGCGAGGGTACAGCAGCCATGATCATCACGAAGAAGCATCTGTCCCGCCGCACGTTCCTGCGCGGTACCTTTGGCGCCGCTATGGCGCTGCCCATGCTCGATGCGATGGTGCCGGCGCTGACGGCCCAGGCGCAGACGGCGGCAAAGACGCCGTTCCGGTTCGGGGCCATCTACATGCCGAACGGCGTATTTCCGGATACGTGGCATCCGGCAACCGTCGGTAGCGACTTCGAGTTCAAGCCGGTCATGCAGCCCCTCGAGGGATTCCGCGACCAGCTCGTCACGGTCAGCAAGATGAAAGCGCCGTGGGGCGAGTCGGTCCACCTGGGCGCGAGCTCGGCGTTCCTCAACGGCGTCGGCCCTGTCGGCGCACGCGACGGGTCTGGTGACGCGTTCGGCAAGATCGAGTCGAAGAAGACGCTCGATCAGTTCATCGCCGACGCGGTCGCCGAGGACACGCCGCTGCGGTCGATCGAGGTCGGCACCGAGGACATGGGAACGGCCGTGGGCGCCTGCGACGGCTTCCCCTGCACGTTCTTCAACGCCCTCTCCTGGCGCGACGACTTCAGCCCGCTCCCGATCGGCATCAACCCGCGCGTCACGTTCGAGCGGATGTTCGGCGAGACCGGCTCGAAGGAGCAGCGCACGGCACGTCTCAAGGAGAAGCAGAGCCTGCTCGACTCGGTGATGGCGGAGACGTCGAAGCTGCGCAGCACGCTCGGCGCGCCCGACCGCGCGATTCTCGACGAGTATCTGAGCAACATCCGTCAGGTCGAGCAGCAGCTCGATCGGATGGAGACGCGCCTCGGCACGATCACCGGCACGCCGGAAGCGCCGATCGGGCTGCCCGAAGCGTTCGACGATCACATGACGATCACCTACGACCTGATGCACCTGGCGTTCCAGGGCGACATCAGCCGGGTGTTCACGTTCATGATCGGCCACGAGGCGAGCGACCGTGGGTACGCGCACATCGGCATTCCCGGAGACGCACCACAGCATCTCGCATCACGGCAACGACGCCGAGAAGCTCGCGAAGTACGCGAAGCTCTGCACCTATCAGATCGTGAAGTTCAGCGAGTTCCTCGACAAGCTGAAGGCCACGAAGGACGCCGACGGCAACCTGCTCGATCACTCACTGCTCTACTGGGGCAGCGGCATGAGCAACGGCAACCAGCACGATCGCAGCAACCCGCCTGGGGTGCTGGTCGGCGGCGCGCATGGTCGCATGAAGGGCAACCGCCACATCGAGGCGAAGGAAGCGCCGACGGCGAACCTGCTGCTTGCGATGGCGCACCTTTCGGGCGCAGAGATCGACAAGCTCGGCGCCAGCACCGGCCGGCTGGATCTCTAAGTAGGCAGTAGACAGTAAGCAGTATGCAGACCCGCCTCACGCACGTGGGGCGGGTCTTCGTGTATGGCCGACGTGGGCGGGTCTTGCTGTCTAGACCCGCCGGGATCCAGAATCGCGCTCCGTGACAATCATGAAAAACACCATCCTCGCCACAACGCTCGTGTGCGCTGCGATCTGCTGTTCGCTTTCCCTCAGCGCGGCCCAGGCACCGACATCGAGCTGCGCGCCGGCGGGCGGACTCAGCTTCGTCTGCGGCGTCCAGAACGCCGAAGATCTGGTCGTCGTCCCGAACAGTCGCTGGATGGTGGCCAGCAGTATGGCGCCCGGCAGCGGCCTTCATCTCGTGGACACCCAGGCGAAGACTGTGCGGAACCTGTACGCCGCCGGCACCGCGAACGCGCGCGCCGACAAGACGAAATACGCGAGCTGTCCCAGTCCGCTCGACGCCAAACAGGCTGTGCTGCACGGCCTGAGCCTGCGCACGGCGAGCAACGGCCGCTACACCGTCTACGCGACGAACCACGGCGGCCGCGAATCGGTCGAGGTCTTCGAACTCGATACGAGCGGCGCCACACCGACAGCGACATGGGTCGGCTGCGTCGTGACGCCGGACAACATGGCGCTGAACAGCGTCGCTGCATTCACGGACGGCTCGCTCGTCGCGACGGTACTGATTCTTCCCGGCAAGACATTCGAGGATGCCTTTGCGCAGCGCAACACCGGCGTCGTGCTCGCATGGAAGCCGGGTGACAAGACGTTCCAGGTGCTTCCCGGCACGGAACTGTCCGCCAACAACGGCATCGAGACCTCGCCCGACGATCGCGAATTCTACGTCGCCTCGACGACGACGAAGCGCATCGTCGCCTTCGCACGCAACGGACCATACAAACCGCTTCGCACTGCGCAGCTGAAGGAGTTCGGGCCGGACAACGTTCGCTGGACTGCGGATAATCGTCTGATCACGGCTGGCATGATCGACAACGAGCCGGCGTGCGGAGGGGCTCCGAAGACCGAAGAAGGCATCAGATGCCCGCGCGGCTACGTCGTCGTGACGATCGATCCGAAGACGATGGCGGTCACCGAGATCGCGCGAGGACCGGCCACTCCCTCGTTCACGGGCACGGCGATCGCGATGCGCGCTGGCGACGAGTTGTGGCTCGGCTCGTTCTTCGCCGATCGTCTGGCATATCGTAAGCTGAAGCCGTAGCACTTCCACTACAGCGTGCCGTCGTGAAAACTACTCTTTCTTTGCGCGGCTCTGTCTCAGGTAGTGAGGACTGTAGCTCAGACCGTACGAGGTCTGCTGCGTGGCCGCAGCCTTGTGGTGATGGAACTCCTCGCGTGACGCCTCGATCGTTTTCAACTCCTCCGCGGTGCATTGCCGCATCGTGATCTCCTCACGCGGCACGAAGAAGACCTGACCGATCGGGATGCTGTGCTCGACGGTAATGCCCTCCCCCGGCTGGAGCACGTAGCGGAACTCCGTCTCATGCGTGTACCAATCGGTCTCGACGCGCACGGACAGCATCGGCGCGACCGGCCGCTCAATCATGTTCAGGATCGGCACGTAGACCGTGTCCCATCCCGACGGCGTCTGGAAGTTGGTGGCACCCCGCAGCGCGATGGCACCTGCCGGCGTGCCCATGTCCTCAGGGACGAGAAACGCACGCATCACCGCCAGCGCGGCTTCGCGTGACAGCATCGGGGCACCGACGAACGTCACCTCCTCTTTCATCATGCCGATCCCACCCACCGACAAACTCATCGTGACCTGGAAGATCGGCGTGCGCTTCCCGCCTTGCGTCTGCAGGTAGTAGACGAACTTGTAGCGTCCGTCGCCCTCGAACTCGACGTAGAGCGATTCCTTGGGCTCGAGCGACGCATACACCATGAATCCGAGCGCGCTGCCGGCTTCGAGGACGGGACAGTGACGGGCATGCTGGGGCAGCAGCGGACGCGACCCTTCCCTCTTCGGGGCCGTCCCGACCCCGGGTCGCCTGGTGTTCGAATAGACGCGGACTTCCATCCGCGTATCCTACTATTCCTGCCGCAGCGCCTGAACCGGATCGACTCGTGTCGCCGCACGCGCGGGCAGGCAACATGCGACCAGCGCGACGCACCCAAGCAGTGCGAAGACAGCAGCGTACGTTGGTGCGTCAGTCGGCGTGACACCGAACAAGACTCCGCGCGCGGCAAGCGCCACACCGAGACTGAGGAGCAGCCCCACGCACAGTCCGATCGCTGTCAGCGCAAACCCCTCACCGAGAACGGTCGACAGTACCTGCCTGGCCGATGCGCCGAGCGCGATGCGGACACCAAACTCTCGAACACGCCGCCGCATGTTGAACGCGATGACGGCGTACTGGCCGATGGCCGCGATCAGCAGCGATATCACCGAGAAAATGAGCAACAGCCTTGCGATGATCCGCGCCGTGAACGTCACGTTTTCGAGTTGCGCCTCCATCGTCCGCGTCGACGCGATCGCTATTCGAGGATCGATTTCATGGAGCGCGGGTCCAAGCGCGGCGGCGACGGATTCCAGAGCGGACTTACGGTGGCGCAAGTAGAACGTGATCTCGCCGGGGGCCGCCGGATCGCGACCAGATGCGGCAAACGCTCGCTGCTCCACCGTGAAGATCAGATTCGGACGGGCATCGGGGCGCTCCGGATTGAAGCCGAAGACGAACGCATTCGGCATCACCCCGACAACTTCGACTCGATCCGTCTCCACGTCGCTGGGCCCGCGAAACGTCAGCGCCCGCATCGACATCGTCTTGCCCAACGGGTTCAGGCCCGGCCAGAGCGCATCCGCCATGTTCTGGTTAATCACGGCCAGCGCCGCGGATCGCTCCCGGTCGGAGACGGTCAGAGCTCGACCGGCAATCGGCGAAAGCCCCATCGTCGAGAAGTAGTCGGGCCCGACGACGTAGCTGGTGGCTCGCACAGGCTGTAGTGAGTCCGCCGTGCGTACCATGTTCGTGCTCCTCGCAAACGTCCGGACGTACGAGACGCCGATTGAACGCCAGGAATACTCTGCAGACGTTCGCGCACCCGATCGAGCAACACCAGGTCCGTCTCACGAGTCGCCGCGCTGGCCGTAGTGCGCACGGTCAGCAGGAGCAGATGGTTCGAATCGAATCCCAGGTCAACCATCATCAGAGACGCAGAACGAGTGGCCAGGCCGGCGATCGTGAGCAGGACGACGGAGAACGCGAGTTGCAGAACGACGAGCGCACTGGACAAGCGGGATCGTCCCTGCGCGACGCTGTGCTCACCTGCCTTCAGCCATGGCAATGCGTCCTGACGCCACACGCGAAGCGCGGGTGCAATGCTGAAGGCGATCGTCCCGATCGCGGCCAGTGCCATCGCGTACGCGACAACGCTCCAGTCAGGGCTGAAGTCGAGGCCGGATTCGGCAAACGGCGACTCCGGAAGTAGACGCGGGATCGCGCGTGATGCCCACATCGCGATCAGGCATGCGGCCAGCCATGCCACGAGCGAAATCGCAAGGCCTTCCGCAAGAAGCAGACGAACGACTCTCCAGCGCGATGCTCCGAGTGATTGGCGAACGGCAGTCTCGCGTTGTCGTGCGACCGCACGCGATAGCATGAGGTTGGCGACGTTCGCGGACACGATCAACACGGTGAGCATCGTGATCACCGAAAAGATCGCGAGAAACATCGGAGCGCCCGCAGGAAGTACACCCCCGGCGGTCGCGGCATAGCGAACCACGGCAACCGCGGGGCGGTCTGATGTCGGATAGGCCCGATTCAGGCGTGTTCGTATCGTCGCGAGCTCCGTGTGTGCCGCTGCAATGCTCTTGCCTGATGCCAGGCGTCCCGATCATGTCCACTGGCGTCTGGTTGCGGTCGGTGGCCCAGCGCTGCTGCGTATCCACAGGAAAACTGCTCCAGTACATCAGCAGCGGCAGCCACACGTCCGTTCGTTCCGCAAGCATCGTCCCGCGAAAGTTCGGTGGCGCGACGCCGATCACCGTTGCCGGCTGGTTGTTCACTTCTATCGCGCGGCCAACGATGTCATCGGCCCCGCCAAACAAGTCCTGCCACGCGCGGTAGCTCACGATCGCCACGAGTCCTGCTGAGTCCGTCGAGCGCCCTTCATCTGGTGTGAACGTTCGACCTCGAAGTGGCCGGACGCCGATCGTTTCGAAGAAGTTGGGATCGACAGCTGCGGCGGTCAGGGCGTAGCTGCCGGCTTCGGACGTCACTGTCACGCGTCCATTCGTGAACGCGGTGAGTGACTGCAGCGTCGTGGTCTGCGCGCGGTAATCGAGGTAGTCCGGATAGCTGATGAACGGCGCGCCGGGTCGTTCGGGGATCGCAATCCTCACTAGTCCTTCCGGTCGACGCCGGGCGCGGGCTGCGTCACCAGCGCATTGACCATCGAGTAGATCGTGGTATTGATGCCGATCACCAGGGCGATGAAGACGGCCGCAGTCACGCTGAGCCCGGCGAGTTCTTGAGAATGCGCGCGCCGAAGCGGAGATCCTGACGCGCCTGCTCGAGCCACGTCCACGTCCAGGCGGCGCGAGCATCTTCCTGGACCAGGGTCACGTTGCCGAACGCAAGCCGGGCCTGACGACGCGCCTCGTCTGGTGTCATTCCGCGCGCGATGTTGATCTCGGTTTCGCGCTCGATGTGATCGCGGATCTCGTCGTCCAGTCCATCGAGCGCCTGATTTCGTCGCCTGCTCCACATGACGTCACTCGGCTCTGATCGAAAGGAGCGGATCAACCCTCGTCGCCCGTCGCGCAGGGATGCACGATGCCAGAAGCGCAATGGTGGCGAGCAGGACCGACACACCGATGAAGGTCGCAGGATCCAGCGGCGTCAGCCCGAATAGCATTCCGGCGATAAACCGGGAGAGTGCTGCCGCGACGACGATCCCGATTGCGATTCCGACGAGGGCCAGCCGTGCGCCTTGCCGGAGAACGAGCGCAATGACACCAAGAGGATTCGCTCCGAGTGCGACGCGAATGCCGATCTCCCTCGTGCGCGTGGCGACGCTGTACGCCAGCAGCCCATACAGGCCAATGGCAGCAAGCACGAGCGCGACGACTCCGAGTCCTGTGGACAGCGACGTCACTAACCGTTCGCGAACCGACGCCGAGTCGACCTGGGCGGTGAGTGAACGAATCTCGACCGGCGTCCCAGGCATTCGAGGCTGCAGTTCGCGACGAATAGCGTTCGCGAGGGGCTCCGAAGGCCCGTCGACGCGCACCTGCAGGCTGCTGAAGTTCTGCGACATGACCTGGACCTGAAAATACGGCATGTACACCGTGGCCGGTGGCGCCGCTCGAAGGTTGTTCCCGATCACGTCGCTGACAATGCCAACGATCTCGAGATCGACCAACGGCGTCGCCACGCTCGCTGAGAAGTGGCTTCCGATCGGATCCGTTTGCGGGAAGTAGCGTCGCGCGAAAGTCTCGTTTACGATCGCGACTCTCGCGAGACTCCCCTCATCGGTCTCAGCGAAATCTCGTCCGCGCAGGATGGGAGTCTGCAGCGTTTGAAAGTACTGGGCTGATACTGCCAGAAAGCTCGGCTCACGCTCCTGCGTGACGCCATCGATCGTCACCTTCTCGCTCCAGCCTGCACCGCTCAGTGGAGTGTTCGTCGACACGCTGGCCGACATCACCCCCGGCAGACGCCGGACGATGTCGAGGGCGTCCTTGTAAAAGCTGCGAGGACGTTGACCGGCGACATCGATGAGCAGGACACCTTGATGCTCGAAACCGGTCTTCAGCGTTTGCAGATTCCGCAGCGTCTGAACGAACAGCCCCGCGCCGACGAGAAGCACGAGGCACAGCGCGACCTGCGCCGTCACGACGGACGGCAGCAGTCGCCCCCGCGGTGCGATGCCGCTTACGGTCTTGAGCGCGTCGACCGGTCGCCGCGCCGTGGCCTTCCAGGCCGGCACCAGACCGAACAGGACAGTCGTCGCCAGGGACAACGCGACTGTGAATGCGAGCACGTGCGACGTCGCCGTCAGATCGAACGTGACCGTGAGAGGTCCGGTCGCGAGCACATCCACGAGGTAACGACTGAGAAACTGCGCGACGCAGATACCGAGCACGGCGCCGCCGAGCGAGAGCATCAGGCTTTCCGTAAACAACTGTCGAACGAGACGCCCACGACCGGCCCCGAGCGCTAGCCGAACCGCGATCTCCTTCTGTCGCGCCGTTCCACGCGCGAGCAGCAGCCCGGCGACGTTGGCACACGCGATCAGCATCACCAGGCCGACCAATGTCATGAGTACGTACAGCGGCCGGCGAAAGAGGTCGCGAAGGTTGGTCCAGCCGGTTGCTCCGGGGCGAAACGCGAAGCGCGCGTTCCTGATCCCAGTTCGTCGCTCCGCGGTGAAGGTCGGCGCGATCGCTGCCTGCGACAACTCCGGCCACCGCAGCGCCAGTGCAGCCGCGACCTGATCCTCCGAGACACCCGCTCGCGGTCTGGCCAGGGCTCGAAGCCAGATGTTGCCCGGCCCGAGCAAGCTCGAGAGTTCTGGTCGGTACTTGCGCCACTGCCGACACCGGCAGCGTGATATCTGCCACCCACCCGACATGCGCTCCGGTGAATCCAGGCGGAGTAACGCCGACGATGCTGACAGCGCGGCCGTTTACTCGATAAGGCTGGCCAATGATTCGCGGGTCGCGTGCAAAGGCTCGCTCCCAGTATCCGTCGGTGATGACGGCCACCAGCGGAGCATCGATCCGATCGTCATCCGTCGTGAGCAGCCGACCTGCTGCCGGCACCAGTCCCATCGCGTCGAAGAACGCGCCAGTCACAAAGGCGCCCTGCGTCCTGCGAACGGTGTCTGGTGGACCGGCGTCGAACGTAAACGTACTGAATCCGCCGACGCTATCGAACACATCCCGCTGGTCGGCAAGCGCACGCACCACGGGGTACGAGAGTGAATCGCTCAATTGCGACTCGCGCGCATCGCCCGGCGTCATCGAAATCTGGAGCAACTGTCCGGCACTCGGCACGGGCAAGGAGCGAAGCAGCAGCGCGTCGATCAAAGTGAAGATCGCAGTGTTCGCGCCGATGCCCAGCGACAGCGCCAGCAGGGCGACGGCCGCAAAGCTGGGACTCTTTCGCAGCGTGCGCAGTGCGTATCGAACGTCCTGGCGCACTTGCTCCTGCCAGGACCACTTCCATGCGGCCCGGCTGTCTTCGTGCACGAGCGAAATGTTTCCAAACGCGATCCGCGCCTGACGTCTGGCTTCCTCTACAGACATCCCGCGCGCGATGTTGACCTCGACTTCCTGTTCGAGGTGAGCGCGGATCTCCTCGTCCAGTCCATGCAGCGCCCGCCGTCGCCACGCGCCGCCAAAGAGCTTGCGCCGCATCGCGACATCACTCCTGAGGAGCGGGACGGAGAATGCGCGCGATCGCGCCGGACAGCTTTTCCCAGCGACTGGTTTCGATGTCGAGCTGCTTACGCCCCTTCGCCGTCAGTCGATAGAACTTGGCCCGGCGATTGTTCTCTGACGTGCCCTCGTCGAAAGTGATCCAGCCGCGCTCGATCAGTCGATGCAGCGCCGGATACAGCGACCCCTGCTCCACTAACAGAACATCGTCGGAGCCGCTCTCGATGGCTTTGACGATCGCATGTCCGTGTGCAGGACCGAGGCGCAGCGTGCGCAGAATCAGGAGATCGAGCGTGCCTTGCAGGAGTGGGATTTGGCCTTGGTCGCTCTTGGTAGACATTCTAGGTGAAAGACGTTACGCCTACTCACCTAGGATGTCAAGGTGAGTCGTTCCGCAGGGGCGTGAACGTGTTAGTCTTCCCGGGTTCAGCCAACCGCCAAGGAGCGCGCTGACATGTTGACGAGACGGTCTGTCGTTACTTCCTGCCTGATGTTCCTGGTCCTTTCGAGTGTGCCGGCATCAGCGCAGGTTCTCCTCGCTGGCAACTGGATTCCGTACCGGACCCACGAAGACGAACAGGACCGCGGGCCCGGACCTGACCTTGGCGACTATCTCGGCATCCCGATCAACGACGCCGCGCGCCTGTTCGCTGAGAGCTGGGATGCATCACGCCTGACGCTTCAGGAGCACCAGTGCCGCGTGCACGTGGCGCCCTACATCTACCACGGCCCGCTGAACCTGCGAATCTGGGAGGAGAAGGATCCCGAGACGCAGCAGGTCGTCGCCATCAAGAACTACATCAGCACCTACGAGCAGACGCGCACGATCTGGATGGACGGCCGACCGCATCCTTCACCGTACGCGCCGCACACGTTCATGGGTTTCTCCACCGGGCGCTGGGAGGGCAACCATCTCGTCGTCACGACGACGCATCTGAAGCAGGGCTGGCTGCGGCGAAACGGCGTACCGGAGAGCGATCAGACGACGATGGTCGAGCGCTTCATCCGGCACGACAAGTACCTGACCCATGTCGCGATCATTTCTGATCCGGTGTACCTCGCTGAGCCGCTGGTTCGAACGACCGACTTCTCCATCGCCACGCAGGACAACTCCGCGTGGACGTGGCCGTGTGAGTACGTCGAGGAGATCACCGGCCGGCCGAAGGGCGAAGTTCCCGCACTATCTGCCCGGAGAGAATCCGTATCTCAAGGAGTTCATCGATCGCACGAAGGCGCCCGCGGTGGCGGCGAAAGGCGGCCCCGAGACGATTTACCCCGAGTATCAGGAGCAACTGAAGCGAGGCGCGGCCGTCAGTCGGGCTGAAGCGCCGCGCGTCAGCCAGGCGAAGAACCCGGATACGGGCGAGATCGAGGTCCTGCGCGTGCAGGGCAACGTCTATTTGATTGCGGGCGGCGGCAGCAACGTCACCGTGCAGGTCGGACCGTCCGGATCGATCATGGTGGACTCCAAGCCTGGTCCGCTGACGGACAAGGTGCTGGCCGAGATCAAGAAGATCGCGCTCTCGAGCAAGCCGCCCCAGTACCTCCTGAACACGAGCGCCGACGCTGACCACATCGGCGGCAACGAGGCCATCGGCAAGGCCCTCGGCTCGGCAAATACGTGGACGATCATCAATACGCCTGGCGGATCGCAGACCGCTGTCAAAGTGCTGGCCCACGACAACGTCGCCAGCCGGATGAGCACCCTTCCGGCATCTGCCGCGCCCAGCGAAACCTTCGTCGGACGCGAGAAGGAGTTCTACTTCAACGGTGAGCCGGTCTTCATGTATCACGTCCCCAACGCTCACACCGACGGCGACAGCATCGTCTTCTTCCGGCACTCCGACGTGGTCGCGACCGGCGACATCTTCCGGACGGACAGCTACCCCGTCATCGACCTCCAGAAAGGCGGGAACGTTCAGGGCGTAATCGATGGATTGAACCTTGTGCTCGATCTTGCCGTCCCTGCACATCATGAGGAGGGCGGCACGTTCGTCGTCCCGGGCCACGGCCGCATCGCCGATGAGTTCGACGTGCTCGAGTATCGCGACATGGTGACGATCGTCCGCGACCGGATTCAGTCGATGATCGCGAAGAAGATGACGCTCGAGCAGGTCAAGGCGGCGCGGCCAACGCTCGACTACGACTCGCGCTACGGCGCGACGACCGGCGCGTGGACGACCGACATGTTCGTCGAGGCGGTGTACCGAAGCCTGTCTCCTGCTGCGCGATCGACGCGCTGAGGCGAGAGCGATATGAGCGACGAACGAAGTGCTGACGAACTGGGCACAGCTGATCTACGCATTGCATGCTCTCAGCCTGCTGACGGGAATCCTCACGGCTGCGTCTGTCGTGGGAGCGTTTCTCACCGGATGGCCTTCCATCATCGCGGTGGTCCTGAACTACATCAAACGCGCCGACGCACGCGGCACGTGGCTGGAGTCGCATTTCCGCTGGCAGATCCGCACTTTCTGGTGGGGACTGCTCTGGGTGTGCCTCTGCTGCGCCTTCGTTGTGATGACGCTCGGCATCGGGATCATCATCGCCTGGCTGCCGCTCGGCATCGTGGCGTTGTGGTTTATCTACCGAGTCGCGCGAGGCTGGATGGCGCTGAACGATCGGCCGTGCCGTGATAAGCCGCGTAAGACACGAAGGACGAGCGCGAGGGCCCGGGTATGCGATTGATGTCTACGTGACGGCGCTCGTTCTGCTCTGGGTCACTCCGGCACCGGCGCAGGAGTGGATCGACTTCGTCAGCCGCGACGACGGCTTCAAGTCAACTTCCCGGCTCAACCGAAGGTCACCGACACGACCTACACCTCGGAGTACGGCGCGTCGCTGCCGGCGCATGTATATACGGTGGCACGCGACCAGGAACGCTACTCGGTCACCGTCGTCGACTATCGCGGCATTGAGAAGCTGCTGACCGAAAAAGTCGAAGCATGTCCGCCATTTGCCGACGAGCGTTGCACCGGCATCGGCGCCGGCGCGGCCGTCGGGTTCGGCTACTGGAAGACCGACATCCGCGGCGCGCTGGTATGGGCCTCGTGGCAGTTCATGCAGCGCGACGCCAAGGTGACCCACTACATGTGGAACTTCATCGATCTCGTCGAGGGGCACCAGCTGCAGCTGACGAACAACGACGACAAGTCGCGGACGTTCGTCGCCATCTACATGCACGACAACCGGCTCTACATCTCGGAAGGCACGGTGCCCGACGGCGATCCCGAGCCCGGACTCTTTCAGCAGTCGCTCGGGTTCGTTGACAAGGATGGCAACGGCATTCGTTATCGCGACTACTACGACAACGACTATCCTCCGCCGCCACGCACCGGTCGCGGCGCGGGTGCGGCACCTGCAGCACCAGGCGCGGCTCCGCAAGGTGGCGCGAGATGACGGTTCACCCCACGCTCCGTCTGGCCGCGATCCTGGCTGTGGCGAGCATCGTCGGCACGAGCCCGATTCGCGCACACCACTCGCACGGAAACTACTCCGACACCTTCGTGGACGTCGAGGGCGTGGTCAAGGAAGTGCACTTCGTCAATCCGCATTCGTGGATCTACATCGAAGTCAAAGGCCCGGACGGTCAGCCGCAGAAGTGGTCGCTCGAGGCCTCCAGCGTCATCCAGTTGGAGCGCATTGGCGTCACGCGCGACTACATCAAAGCCGGCGACACCATTAAGGCCCGCTGCCATCCGCTGCGCGACGGCTCCCGCGGCTGCCTCCTCGGTTTCGTGAAGGCAAAGGACGGATCGGTCAAAGACTGGGACTCCAACAATCTCCCCATCCCGACCGACTTCTGAGCCGATTCCCCGCGAACCGGCTCAGGCCTCAGGTTCGAGCGGAGAACTCGAACGGCGTTCTGCCCTGACGATGAATCGTTGAGGCGCCGGCCCGACGTAGTCGAACGGAAAGCACGTAATCAGCGTGAGCGTTGCCGCCGACGTCGGCTCGAGGACCTCGACGGCAGTCGGTTCGACGACCTTCATTTCCTTCACCACGTATTCGAGCTGCGGCATCGGCAGTCGAGAACTTGATCACATCGCCCTTACGAATGTGCGCGAGCGGACGGAAGAAGGTGTCCCGATGGGCAGCGAACACGGTGTTGCCACCGTGCCAGGGCAATGGGGTGTCCGACAGGTGGCCGACGCCCAACAACAGCGCGGCCGTATCGTCGCCCTCGAGCACGACGGACGACAGACCCAGCCTAGGGATCTCGATCAGGCCAATCGGCCTCCCATCCTCCGCCTCAGGCGTCCTTGTTGAGTCCGTGCCTGAATGGCGCTCGATGCTGGGCAGCGACGGCACATAGATACGTTGCAGCTCGTCCGACCAGAAGAGCGCGAGTCCAGACCCAGCGATCACGACGAATCCAACGAGAACGAACAACAGCGCGAGCAGTCGCCTGATCACCGCGTCACCTCACGTCGTCCGGCGGAGACCGTGGGCGATGAGTCGATGATGTAACCGGTTCGCGTCCTGACTTTCAGACCGGTCCGTCCAGGCGCCTCGAGTCACGACCCGCACGCGACGCAGATGGCCTTCGGTCACAGAATCTGGCGGCGCGTAAGCCACGGTGTAACGGCTGCGGATGTCGTGCGCGATCGACTGGAACGCTCGGCCGACGACGGCCACGTTCGCGGGTTGGAACGCAAGACCGCCAGTCCCGTCTGCGAGATGCCGCAGCGCTTTCGGGTTTCGATCGAGCGCAAGTGGATCCACCAGCGCAATCGAATAGATCACGACGTTGGAGGCAAGCACCTTGTCGAATGCCTGATCGAACGTCAGCTTGCTCGCGTTGTCACCGCCGTCGCTCAGGATGATGAGCGCCTTGCGCTCGAAGCGCCCATGCCCGACTTTCTCGACGGCTTCGGCGAGCGCATCGTGAAAGGCCGTTCGACCTCGCGCGGCCAGCGATGTGGTCAGGACGTCGCGCAGCTCCGCTGGATCGCTGGTGAATGTCCCTTTCGGGGGTACCGGTTGTCACCTGCTCGTTGAATACGAGCGGCAGAAACTCATCGTCAGGATGGCTCGCCTTGGCGAACTCCGTCACCCCGGCGATGACGCGATCGCGGTTTTCGAGCATGCTTCCGCTGGCAGTCAATCAAGAGCCCGATCGTCGCAGGCGCGTCCTGCTCCGCGAAGAATTCGATCTTCTGCGGTCGTCCATCGTCCACGACTTTGAACGCATCCTGCGGGAGCCCGCTGACGAAACCACCGCGCGAATCGGTGACGGCGACGTTCAGCACGACGAGATCCGACCGCGCGGAAAAATGACTTTGTGCGGCGAGGCGAGGAGCAATGAGGGCGACGGTCAGCGTCGCGAGCAGCACGAGTGTGCGCATGGTGTTCCTCTGCAGGACATCCCCACGGGGGGAGGGTATGCCCTCCCCCCGTGTCGTGTTCACGAGTCAGCCATGCCCCTGGTTACGACGACGACTTTCGCAGCAATCGCAGACCCAGCGAGGCGCTCGCCACGCCGCCGAGCAGCAGCAGTGCCAGCGGGCTGGCGGTCTCGCGGCAGCGTCTCGCGCGTCGGCTCCGGTCGCGCCTCTCGCGCCGGAGGCGGTAGCCTGCTCCGGCTGCCTGTGCACTGTGCTAACTGCAGCTCGGGCTCCTCAGCCGGAACGCCCGGACCGTCGACGACGTCCGGTCCACTCAATGGACCTTCGGCGACCGGCTCACCGGCGGGAGCCGCTTCTGACTCGATCCCCGCGTCCGCTGACGGCGCAATCGGCGCCGGCACTGCCGCTGCTACGCTGCGATTCAACGCCGCGAGCTGTTCCTTCGAGTAAATGAACTCGTACCCAGTTCGTTCGCCCCCTTGCCACCAGGCCCTCACGGCGATGGGCGCACCCGAAGCAGTCTCCATGAATCGGACCTCGGGATCTCGCGGCGCGTCCGGTCGATACACCGGCATCGTGTGGAGCATCGCGAAACTCTGCGTCCCCTCTCTGTTCGCAACCTGAATGACCTTACGTGCGGTGGTGTCGTCAGCCAAACGGAACATGTACGTTCCGGCCGGGAGCGTCACTCCCGGAAGAGCCACTGGCTGGCTGAATGTGAAATACGTCCGCTTGTCTGACGTGTTCGTGAACGCATTGGCGCCACTTGCCGCTCCGACAAGCACCACCAACACGGAAGTGGTAATGAGCCTCTTCAACATGCTGGTCCTCCTGCTCGTATGAATGGCAAGATGCCTGCCCATTCCGTCCCGAGCGGGAGGAACTCTTGCGCGATGAGTGGCTTACATCAATACGCTCGAGGTCCAGCACCGTCGAGCCGACCCCATGCCGGCTCATGTAAATGAAACATGTACAGGACGCCAAGCTAGAGTTGCGTTAACGGCGAGGCCAACCGGCTGGGGGCGCCCACGGACCCTTGTTCGGGCCCGACTTCGTCTGGCCGTCCTGGCGGCAGTATCTTTTCGGTCCGCGCTCGAACGTACAGTTGGATCTGGTTGATCTGCTTGTCATCGAGGAGCTTGTCCCACGCCTGCATGCCCTTATCTGGTATGCCGTCGCGGACGATTTTCAGGAACTCGGCAGCCGAGAGCTTTTCGTTGGGATCGGTCAGGCTTGGAGCGTTCGTCGTGCCGATGGCATCGACGCCATGACACCGGTAACAGTACACGTGCCACCACTTCCACCCGTCGTAAACGTTCTTATACGTGTCCGACGAGCCTGCGCAGCAACGACCGTCGTCGGCAGAAACTGACCGCCATCGTCAATCACGCCCGACAGCGGTCGCCAGAAAGACTGCGACGGAAACAGTGAGCCACGTTCGCGCGCGCAAAGGTGTCGGGTGCATGCGGAGATCATTTCTTCGGGCCTGCCTTCCTCTGGACGAGCGGAACGTTGTAGTCGTTCAGGATCTTCGTGATCTCTGCGCTGTCGTGTATCGATGACTTTCTCTAACTGACTCTTCAGCGCAACGTTGCCCGGCTTGACGCCCATCGAGATGCCGAACTCGAACGGCAGATCGCCAGGAGCCCGAAGGCACTGGGACCATCGCGAGAGGCACGGTTTGCTGCTTGACGAAGTATCCGGCAGCCGGCCCCCAGACGATCGCGACACCGACCTTTCCGCTCGCAACGGCGTCGATGATCGCGCTCGGAGGATTGTCCGCAGAATAGAACGTGCTGAAACCCACGAGATTGCCGACGACGCCTCGTTTCGAGAGCTCGTGAACCGGCGGCGGGTTCGTGTAGTCGTCCCCGAGCAGGTGCACGCCAATCTTGATCTTCTTGAGAACGGGGTCATCCAGCGACTTGATCTGCGGTCCCTTGTCTTTCGGATACACGAAGACGTACGTCGATCGGTAGTACGGCTTTGTCGGGCTCACCAGATCGTATCCCTCTGGCACACCCATGACGACGTCGCAGCGCCCTTCTTCGAGGGTCGCGTTCATCGTGTTCCTGATGAAGCCTCGTCGCTGGCCCCACCAGATGTACGCGTGTCGGCTCCCCGAGCTCCTTCGCGACGAGATCCGCGATCTTGTTCTCGAACCCTTCCTGCTTCTGGTTCGAGTGCGGCATGTTCTCAGGATCGGCACAAACGCGGAACTGTCCCTTCACGCCTCCGCTTCGGCAGGGGCTTGCGCGAACACGTCGTTCGCGCAAGCCAGACAAACAAGAGTGACAACGACGCGTGTCGCGTCGCGAGAGGTCATGGCAGCGAGAATACCGTCAGCACGCCGCCCTGATTGCTGAAGTTCGCCAGGTCTTTGAACGCGCCGATCGCGCCGAGACCGGCCGTCGGATCCTCGAGGCTCATGTCAGCCGCGACGCCGATGCCCGACCAGCCACCGATGCCAGACAGCACAGCGATGTACTGCTTGCCATCGGGTCCGACGTAGGTCATCGGGTTGCCGATGATGCCCGACGGCGTCTTGAACTTCCACAACACGTCGCCCGTCTTGGCGTTCACCGCCTTCAGCCATCCTTCCATCGTCCCGTAGAAGACCACGTCGCCACCGGTCGAGAGCGCGCCGCCCCACGCCGACAGTTCTTCCTTGATCCCCCACACCTTCTTGCCCGCCGTCGGATCCCAGGCGATGAACTCACCGCGATTGCCGCCTGGTCCCGGCTTGCTCACGACGATCGCGCCGACGTACGGCTGCCCCGCCTGATACTTCACCTGCACGCCCTCGTAGTCCATGCACAGGTTGTTGGTGGGCACGTAGAAGAAGCCCGGTGCGCGGCGAATACGAGACGGGCTGCTGGTTCTTGCCCCCCATCGCCGACGGGCAGATGTCCTTCGTGTTCTTCGTGGCCGAGGTTTGCTTCTCGGGATCCTCGATCGGCTTACCGGTCTTCATGTCGATGCCCTTCGCCCAGTTCACGTGGACGAACGGCTGCGCGAGAAGAAGCTCGCCGTTGGTGCGATCCAGCACGTACGAGAAGCCGTTGCGATCGAAGTTGACCAGCGTCTTTCGCATCTGGCCGTTCATGTTGAGATCGACCAGCACGTTCTCGTTGATGCCGTCATAGTCCCAACGGTCGTGCGGCGTCTTCTGATACGCCCACGCAGCCTTCCCCGTGTCGGGATTGCGCGCGAAGATCGTCATCGAATACTTGTTGTCGCCGGGGCGCTGATCGGGGTTCCACGATCCGGGGTTGCCGGTGCCGTAGTAGAACAGGTCCAGCTCGGGGTCGTAGCTGTACCAGCCCCACGTCGTGCCACCACCGCGCTTCCACTCCTCACCCTGCCAGGTCTCGACAGAACCGGGGAAGCCAACTTCGGCTTCGGGTCCGGTGCTGTACATCCGCCAGACCTGTTTGCCCGAGTTCACGTCATTCGCTGTGACGAAACCGCGCACGCCGAACTCGCCACCGGAGATCCCGGAGATGACCTTGTCCTTGATCACCATCGGGGCGGATGTGATCGTCTGGCCCATTTTGTAGTCGCCCTGCTTGACCTTCCACAGTTCCTTGCCGGTCTCGGCGTCGAGGGCCACCGTGTTCGTGTCGAGCTGATTCAGAAAGATCTTGCCGTCCGAATACGCGACACCGCGGTTGACCGTGTCGCAGCAGGCGATCGGGATGACTGCCGCATCCTGACGCGGCGTGTACTTCCACTTCACCGGCGCGCCCTCCTTGGAGAGATCGAGCGCATAGACGATGTTGGGGAAGGGGGTGTGCACGTACATCGTGTTGTTGATGACAAGCGGTTCGCCTTCGTGCCCGCGCAGGACGCCGGTCGAGAACGACCACGCCACCTTGAGGTTCTTCACGTTCTCAGTGTTGATCTCGTTCACCGTGCTGTATCGGGTGGCAGACGTGTTCTTGTTCTGCATCGACCACTGCTTGTCCGCATCCAGAACCGGCGATGGCGCAGCGAGTTGCGCGGTTCCAGAAGCAGTTGGTGGGGTGCTACTGCTGCAGGCCGCGGCTCCCACCCCGAGGGATCCAACGACCATGAACAGCCTCGAAAGTCTCTTCATATGCCTCTCCTGTGGTTCGTGTACCCGAGTGTGTTCGACGTGCGCTTGCCGCGCACGGCATCCGATGCGAACGTCAGCGTCGGCTGCTGTTGCCCTTCACGTTCTTCTCCACCCAACCCATCATGATGTCGGCGATCTCGAGATTCTTCTTGTCGAGCATCATCATGTGGGTCACACCGAGGATCCCCATGTCATCAAGCTTCAGGTACTCCGCCTTGGCCGTTCCCTGCTTCGCGGCGCGGCGCGCATTGATCGCGTCCACCGTTTCCTGGCACACCGTGCTGGTCGCCGTGTAATCGCCCTTGAGCGCCATATACGGAATGTTGTCGAAGTCGGCCGCTGTGAGCCCGCTGTTGGTCAGCGAGCACGATCCCTCTAGCGTCATGAGCCCCTTGAGGAGATCCAGGTGTCCCCGCTCCTTGAGGATGCGGGCCATATGATGCCCCATGATCCCCGACTGTGAGTGGGTCACGACGATCGCGCCCCCGAGGCGCTCGACGAGCGCAGCAAGATTCTGCGGCGTCCACGTATTGGCTGGCGAGAGCTCTTTCGGATCGCACGACGCGCACGTCGAGCCCGGAAGCGTGACCTCGGCATTCGGCACCAGCTGCTTGTAGTACTCGAGCGCGTAGTAGTTGCTGGATCCGGCTGGCGCGGGACCAATCGCACCCTTACGCGCGACGAGGTTCGCATCCGTCGCCTCAATCGGGAAAAGCGGCGCGACGTGCTGATACGCGTCCGGCTTGGGCTGGGGATCGTTTGCATCTGCGTGCGGGACGAGCGTTCCGGTCAGAACGGTTGAGCCCTGCGGAACCAGATGCCCGAACCATGCCGTCCATGCACCATTGTCAGTAATGCGGCCAAAGCTGGGAATAAGTTCGGCGCCGCTTTTGACATCTCCGCTGGCCATCCGCGCTTCGCCTTCATGAATGACAGACTGCGTCAAAGCCCGATCGGCCTCGGCCTGCTTGGTCCACTACGTAGCTCGGGACTCCGCGACGAACGAAGTAGGGATACCAGCCCTCGCGCCCATCAGGAGTCGCCTCGAGGCACGCGCCGGTGTGCGTCGAGCCGTGGACCATGATCACCGGCCATCCCGCGCCGTACTTCTTCTGCGGGATTTGAAACTGCACGTACATCTGGCCGATGGTGATCTGCTGCGGTGTCGGAGCCGGCGGCGCCGGCTGACCGGCCGCTGGAGGCGGTGGTACCACCGCATGCTCCGTGATCTTCTGCACACCACCGACGAAGAAGCTGCCTTGATCTTCGATGACGAGCGGTCCGCCCAAAAATTTCTTCGGCTTCTGGTTCGTTTGCGCCGAAATACCGGCGACCATGGCCAGCAGCAACACGGCGATGCAACCCGCAGCTCTCATCGCGGCTCCCTTCGGTTGGTGGTAAGTAGTTGGTGGATGGTGGCCTGAGGTTCGTGGTTAACCACCGACCACCATCCGGGGCCAGAGTCTATGTTGGTTTGGGGACCCGGCGCCATACCGATTCGGAGGTGCCCGTCTGGCTCTTCAGTTACGGCACACGTCGTGCACAGCACGGACAGGACACGGACGCGCTCCGCCCATGACGCACGGCCGATCTCTCCTGATCGCTGGTGTTTTATCGATCGCGTGCGCTCTCGGCACCGCCTCGCCTCTTCAGGCTCAGGGCATCGAGATCACGCCATTTGGTGGGTATCGCTTCGGCGGCGACTTCTTCGAGCTGGTCGCGGGGCGGCCTGTTGATACCGACGGCGCGCCCGCCGTCGGCGCCATCGTGGACGTCCCGCTTGGCGACGGACTTCAGGTCGAAGGGCTCTTCACCCATCAGGACGCACACGTGGAGATCGAGTCGGGCCCCTTCGGCCCGCTGCGGCGCGCGAAAGCCACCGTCGATCACTTTCAGGGTGGTGCACTTCAGGAGTATCAGGACGGCCGCGTGCGTCCGTTTGCGACCGGCATGCTTGGGCTCACGCGATACGCCGGCGAGGGCGACAGCGAAATCCGGTTCTCGCTCAGTGCTGGAGGTGGTGTGAAGCTGTTCGCAACCGAGAACATCGGTGTCCGTCTCAACGGTCAGGTATCAGCGACGTTCGTCTACTTCGACGCGAAGACCCTCGGCTGCGGCACGGGTATCTGTTTCGTCGGCCTCAACACAGACGTCGTCTGGCAGATCGAGTTCTCGGCTGGGCTCATCGTCAAAGTGCACTAGCCTCGAAGAGGCTGGAACTCAGTGAACCGGCCGGCGGACGTCGGAGTCCCAGCCAGAACCTGCATCGGCCGGCATGATCCTCATGAACGCTTCGACCGCGTGAACCTGGCCGCCGTACACCTTGAACGCCTCCCAGACGATGAGCGCGTTGCCAACGCCGTAGCGGTCGGCACGTCCGAAGTTGATCCGCAGCAGCGCGATCCCCAGCTCCTCGTCCACGGCGACAACTCGGTAGCTCAGACCCGGATGGGTCGAGATCTTCTGCGCCTTGATGTCCTCGCACGAAGGCGGGCTCACCGTGCATCCCTTTCCGGCCATCAACCGGCCGTTCTCGAAGCGATACGCACCCGGCGCAAACGGCGCGTCCACGGCGACGAAGCTTCCCACCTCGAGACCGGCCGGATAGTACTCCGCCAGCTTGATGGCCTCGGCACGCGAGCTGCGGATCGCTGGTGCGACGGGCGCGATCATCGCCGCGTTCGGAGCCTGGAGTGCATCGATCGCGAAGATCGCCCCTTCCTTCTGGCTGCGCGTGACCTGGCTCTCCACTTCGGTGATCAGTTTGTTGACGACCTTCAGCCGCAACACCAGCATCACGGGAGAGCCAGCCTCCTCGACGACGACCTGTGACGCGGCAACGCCTTGTGTCGCGTCGAGTACGTCGAGGCGGTACGGCCGATCTTCGAGACGGCCTTCCACAAACCCTCTCCGAGCGTCAGATCGACGGTGTCCTCGGTAAAGCGAACGTTGGCTGCAACGGGCAGCGCACGCGGAGTGTGGGCCACCATGGCGTCCAGATAGCGTGTGATGAACCCGCGCAAGCACTCGCGGTCGCAATCATTCCCGGCCGCCTGCGCCCTCGTGTCGCCGGCGCGGGCCTTCCCTCCCGGCGCCGAAACCATCATGGCGATGAGCGATTCCGTGACGCGCGGCTCGAGCCCCTCGGTGTGCCCCTTGTCCATCCGCAACACGTCGGCGACGATCCGGCGATCCTTGCACTGGGGAAAGACAAATACTTCCGCCGTGCCTGGCCGGGCGGCGCGGCCCCAACTGGCACCACGTCCAGGCGCCGCCCCGGTGACGTAACCCTTCACGGTATCGACAACGTCGGCACGGCGCTCCCGCGCGCCGCACGCGTACTTCTGCGCCCACGGCGATGTCGCGGGCAGACCAGTGATCTCGTGCTCTCCCGACGTGAAGATGTAGGACAGATCGCACGGCGGAACGGACGCGACGCCGGGACGAGGCGCACCGCCACCAGCGTTCAAGGCCGCGGGTGGTCCGCTCGGACCAAAGAAGTCAGGAGCGATCTGCGCGGGGCCAATGCGGCCACCAGACAGGCTCAACCATCCATCGACTTTGCTCTTGAAGAAATCGGTGCACGCGATGCGGTTTGATGTCATCCCGCCTTGCGAGTGGCCGGCGAGCCAGAATGACTTGACGTTGTGCCTCCCCACCTCGTCGAGCACGTAGTCGGTCAGCTTCTGCAAGTAGGCATCGTCGGCCTCGGCGGTCCACATGCGGGCCGCTCGTGTGTCAGGACCGATCGACCCGGTGCTCGCCGCCGTCGGCGTAGCGATCACGAGTCGATACTTCTCCTTGAAATCCAGCGCCGGGAAGTAATGCCGTTGCCAATTGCCGATGGATCCGGCGCCGTGCAGGCTCAGAATGACGACCACCTGCTCGTTCGGCTTGAGGTCGCACGGGTAGTCGAGGAAGAACGAACGCCCGGTCTTCGGCTCGGTGGCGTTGCCATGATTGCCGAGCAGTGCAGTCGTGCAGTCGGCGTCGCAGTGCAACGGCGGCGGCGACTCACACGGCACTCCGGCCAGCGTCCTGGCCTGGGCCTCCGCTACCGCCACGTGGCAGACCGCCGTAAGCATGACCGCAGCCGCCAACTGGCGTATCCCGCAACGCTCATTCACCATCTGGCCATCTCCTGCCACGTTATCGACTTCGGTGCGTGCGAAGTTGTGGCCGAATTATGGACCCGATCGGCCGGCAAGGCAGCGCGGGCGGCGCCCACGATCAGTTTTGAACGTAATTTGCGCGAGCGCGCTGCAAGCGACGGGTCAGAGACGTCGATTGTGGATCAGCGTTCCGATGAGTCGCGACCGTCTTTGGGCGCGCCGGTGCCTGACGATCCCATGAACAGCTTGCGGCCATCAGGGAACGTCACGTCGCGGCCGTTCGCACGATTGGAGCCGTTCTTCGCGCGGTAGCCGTCGACGACGATCTCAGTGCCCTCGGGCAACGAGTTCTTGGTGAGGCCTCGCCGCAAAAGCGTATTCGGCGTGCCGCCTTCAATCATCCACTCCTCGGTCTTGCCGTCGGCGTCTTTCACCGCTATGTGGATCCAGGTGTGCGGGTTGATCCACTCGACGCGGACCACCGTGCCCTTGAGCTGAATCGGCTTGTTGGAGTCGAACTCCGCGGCGAACGAGTGATGCGCTGAAACAGCCGTGCCGATCAGCAGGAGCGCTGCGAATGTCGTGATGAGAATTCGCTGAAGCCGCATGCTACTTCCCCTTTTCCGCCGCGGCACGCTCTTCCTCACGCGCTCCGCTCAGAATGCCTTCCATGCCGTAGTTCCCTTCGTGGCACGCGTACTCGAACATGTCCTCGCCGGTGTCCACGTATGGGATTGCCACGGTCCACTGTTTCGTGAAGGTGCTGGGATCGATCACCGTGACGCGGTAGTCGATCTGTCCCGAGGCCACGCGCGTGAAACGCTCGATGAGGTGGAGATTCTCGGCGGCCCCTCGATAAAGGACCTTGTCGGTGAAGTTGGTCGTGTCAACGACGAGCGTATCGCCTTCCCACCTGGCGACTGAGTGTCCCATCCACTGGCGAATCGATTGATTGAGATGCGGGCGTCCGTCGGTCGGGATCACGCGCGCCCCACCCAGCATCTCGATCTGAATAGCGACGTATCCAGGACTCTGAGTGATCCGGTAGTTGTTGTTGTAGGCCGTCGGGCTCATTGCGCCCGGCATGCCGCGAGTGATGCAGCGCTCGAAGGTACTGCGATCGAGCCAAGTGTCAGTTCCGCGTCCATTCGCGCCGGCACCTCGAAACGACGGCCGCTTGCCCTCCTCGGCCGCGCGCTTCTTTGCCTCTTCGGTCAGCTCCGGCACGCGACCATCAGGAGGATCGATCACGAGCGAGGTGCGTGGCGTCGTGACCTTGGTGCCACGGTCCCACCAGAAGTCGTTGTAGGCGCGCTCGACATCTCCGCGTGTGCCTTTCGAGCGTCCTTCGTCGCCGCTCTGCTCCTGCGCACGTTTCTCGAGCGCCGCCACTTCCTCTTGCGTGAAGAACTCGCGGCCCGCGACGTTCGCTGGCCGCTCGAACGGCGTGATCGTGCGGTTCGAGAACGTGCCCTGCAGGTCGGGCTCGCCCCAGGGCGTGCGCGGCGGCGTGTAGTTCTTCGTACCCGCCGCATCCGCGCGGTCGGCCCGCGGCGCCTGAGCAAAGACGGATAGCGGCGACAGCATCGCCGCCGTGGTTGCGATGATGAGGAAGCGCTTGTTCATGGCGCTTCATCGTACACCGATCAGCGCGCCTCGGTCAGCCGGATCGAGTCGCCGATGCGTTGGAACGCGCCCTGAAGAGATTGCGCATCTTTCTCAGGCGTGATGGTCAGGTAGTAGAACAACGTGCCATCTGCGAGAAAGGTCGTGTAAAGGCCGATGCGCTCGCGGCCACCGAGCGGCGACGGATTCGTCAGCGGCGTGCTGAGCGCTGAACGCCGCGAGATCTTTACCGGCTGCTGATCGCCGGCGAGCCGCAATTCCGGATTATTCTGCGCAACCGCTTTCAGCCAGGCATTGGTTGCGTCCCGCAGGTCCCGTGTTGACGCTTTCGTGATGCCGAACTCGACGCCGTGTGTAAACGCCGTCTGTCCATTCAGCTGGCCATATCCGTTCTCCGGCACCGCCTTGATCGAACTGTTCGATGAGAGGCTGGTCCAGTTGCTCGGAACCGATGCCTGAAACACCCTGCCACCGCTGATGCTCTTGTACTGCGACGATGGTGCGGGGACGGGCTGACCGGGGGCGCCAACGGACTGTGCCGTTTCAGTGTTTTCGGCTTTCGCACCGCGCGCGAGCTCGGCCTCGGTCTTGGCCGCCGGCAGCGACGCAAAGGCTTTCTTGATCGGTCCGAACTGACTCTGGTCGGCAGGCGTTGCGATGGTGAGCGATCGCGCCTCCTGAGTGATGTACTGCGTCCGGTTGCCCGGATCTGGATGGCTGCTCATCCACTGCGGTGCTCCGCCGCCACTGCTCTTCGCCTCGCTCGCAATCGTCTCGAACATGTGCGCGAGCGCTCGCGGATCGTAGCCGGCCTTCGCCATGATCTGCGCGCCGAGCAGGTCCGCCTGCTTTTCGAAGTCGCGGCTGTACCGCAGGAGCAGCGTGCCCAATCCGAACTGGCTGCCCTGCATGATGGCCGAGCCGGCCGCGCCTCCCACGACTGCGCCACCCACGGCACCGGCGAGCTGGCCAAGCTGCAACCAGGGGTTCTCGGCTTTCGTCGCATTGGCGGTGCCGTGTCGCAGAAGGACGTGCGACAACTCGTGTGCCATCACGCCGACAACCTCGCCTTCCTCCGCCGCAGCTTCGAACATGCCGCGGTTGACGAACATCGGTCCACCCGGCAGCGCGAAGGCATTGATCTCCTTCATGTTGATGGGCGTGAACGAGTACCTGATAGACGGATTGATTGAGGCTCGCCGGCGCCACGGCCACCAATCGATCGCCTAACGTGCTCAGATAGGTGGCGATTCTCTGATCCGTGATGACGGGATACTGCTGGCGAACTTCGGCAGCCGCCTTGCGACCGAGCTCCACATCCTGCTGCGGCGTGTACTTGTTCTTCGCCAGCTTCAGGGCAGTCTGTGCGACCACTCCGGTGACTGACAGCAACAAAGCCATGATGAGGGCAGCGGGCGTTCGGAGCATGTTGATCGCCATGACTAAAACGATACACCCGCGCTTCGTCCGCGAATAGCCGTCGCCATCCGGTTCGTTTCGACTCGTAATGATCTGCTCACATGAGGGTGCACATGCCAATTCTCCCCTTCGATCTCGCCAACGCTCTCGGCCTCGGTCGTGAGGCAACGGAGCTCACTTTTACCCAGATCAGCCTGCGCGGCATCATCGTCTTTCTCGCGGCGCTGGCGATCGTCCGATGCGGCGACCGCAGGTTCCTCTCACAGAAGACCGCCTTCGATGCGGTGCTCGGATTCATCCTCGCGTCGATGCTGGCACGGGCGGTCAACGGCACGGCGGCGTTCTTCCCGACACTTGCCGGCGGGTTCGTGCTGGTGATGCTGCATCGCGTGCTGGCATATGGCGCGCGCCGTTCTCACACAGTCGGAGATCTCATCAAGGGGGAGTGCGACGTCATCATTCGCGACGGAACGCTCGATGAAGCGGTGGCGATGCGCAACCAGCTCAGCAGGAACGACGTGATGGAAGACTTGCGCCTGCACGGGAACGTTGACGACATCGCTGATGTCTCGCTCGCCGTGTTCGAGCGCAACGGGCACATCAGCGTCGTCAGGCGCAAAACTTAGGCGGGGTCAGACCCCTTCACGGTTTTTCACATGTGAAGGGGTCTGACCCCATTTTTCCGAATCCCGATGACCACACGCACGGCGCCGACGAGCGACGACATCTCGCGGTTTCTTCAACTCGTCAACAATCCTGCGAACCAGCCCGTCTACGTGCACTGCGCCGGTGGACGGCATCGAACCGGAGTGATGACCGCCGTATATCGGATGACGCACGACGGCTGGAACTCCGATCAGGCGTTCAAGGAGATGAAGCAATACGACTTCGGGGCGGACTTCCTGCATCCCGAGTTCAAGCGTTTCGTCTACGGCTATCAGGCAGGTTGAACCGCGGGCACCGATCGCCGTTGAAGCCGTCGCTGCGACGGAAGCGGAAAACTGAACGGGGCGTGTGCGCGCTTCTTGCATTCGATCTCCGGACGAGTTTGTCACTTTCGAGATCGAGGTTGCCATGGCGTCACTTCACAGCGTCCCGAAAGCAGAGTGGAGAGGATTCTTCGACCGGATGTCGAAGGTGTTACTCGGCAAGCGAGCTGAGGTCGAGGTGGCGGCGCTCGACCTTGGCGACCAGATCGTTGTCGATTGGGTACCGCTGATCGGTATTACGTACGACTCACGGAATGACCTGCTGGATATCGCGCTCGACCGTTCGAACCACCTGATCCGTCACCCGCGCGAGATTGCCGTCGAGGAGAGCGACACGGGTCTCAAGAGCGTCGCTGTCGTCGACGGGGATGGCACGCGCCAAATCGTGAATCTGAAAGATCCGCTGTTGCTGCCGCCCGCCGAAGTGCACAACTAACAATTACCCATATCTGCACCGGCGGTCACGGAAGAGTCTTCCAAGCCGATATTCTGGTTGTGCGAAATGACTCATGGCCCCTCCGTCGAAGCGACCTCCTCTTCGTCGTGGCGGTCGTGTTGTTTGTACGCCCGATCCAGGCGCCGACTGGAGCTTTGGCATTCCGTCTACAGCCACGAAGCTCGGGCTCGTGGCCGTTGTCGTATTGGCGTGGATACGCTTCTACGTCTTCGGTAGCAGCGACCAGGAAACTCGTTAGCCGCACGACGTCGCGCGTCGGCATTTCGCACGCATGCCCGTAATTTCGTCCGGCCCCGCCATACTCCCTTCCTTTCTCCGAACCGAAAAATCAGACGAGCGCGGCGACATCACCTCGTGATGCGAAGGAGGGTGTGTGATGTTCAATCTGAAGACGTTCCTCATCAAAGAGCGCGTCGGGTTTCTCAAACTGGTGGACACGTTCGATATCTACGATCCGTCGACCGGCGCACAGGTGGGGATCGCTCGCGAGAACATCGGGATCCTGGTGAAGCTGCTTCGCTTTCTGATCAACAAGCGCCTGCTCCCGACCACCGTCGAAGTGCGCGAGCGCGAAGACGGTCGCGTCGTGCTCACGATCTCGCGCGGCGTGACTCTGCTGCGATCGCACGTCACTGTCACCGACAGTGTTGGAAAGCAGATCGGCCTGTTCAAGAGCAAGCTGTTTTCGATCGGCGGAGGATTCCACGTCCTCGATGGTCTCGAGCAGCCTGTTGCCGAGATCAAGGGCGATTGGAAGGGATGGAACTTTCGGTTCCTCACGCCCGAGGGCAACGAGATCGGCAAGGTAACGAAGAAGTGGGCGGGACTCGGCAAGGAACTCTTCACCTCGGCCGACAACTACATCATTGCCCTCAACGAGACCGCGGCAATCCGACCGGATGCCGCTCCGCTGCTGCTCGCAGCCGGCCTCGCTATCGACACGGTCTTCAAGGAGAAGTGATCTCGCCAGCTATCTCGCCGCGCCTGGATGTGCCGCGAGGTAGCGTTTCACTGCCTCGCCGATCGTGGCAAAGAACGACTGCTCACCGAACTGCGTGTAAAGCCCGAAGCGTTTCAGCTTGTCCTTGACTGGATCCTTCATCTCGGCAAAATACAACTCGATGCCCGCCGCGTGCAGCGTGTTGTCGAGTTCGGAGATGGCATCGGCTGCGGTGACATCGATGCTGGTAACGGGCTCGGCCGCGACAACCAGCCAGCGAACCGGAGTGGGCGAGCTCGCAACGGCGTCGAGAACACGATCGTGGAAGAACTCGGCGTTCGCGAAAAAGAGCGGTGCATCCCACCGAAACAACACGAGGCCCGGGACCAGACGTGCATTCGGATAGCGAGTGATGTCGTGATACCCCTTCACGTCGTCAACCCGACCGAGCACGGCTGAATGCGGACGCCAGCCGTCCCAGAGAAACTCGATGACGGCCATCACGATCGCGAGCACGATACCCGGAATGGCGCCGAAGACGGCCACACCCACGAAACAGGTCATCGACAACCAGAACTCCCAGCGCTGGATGCGATGGATGCGGCGCAGGTCGGACACTTCGATGAGTCCTATGGCGGACGCAATGACGATGGCCGCCAATGCGGTGTTCGGCAGATCCTGGAGCAATGCGGGCGCGAAGACCAGCAGCAGTGCGATTGCGAGCGCGCCCACGACACCCGTCAGCTGCGTTTTGGCGCCTGCCGCCTCCGCGACCGGTGTGCGAGAAGAACTGCTGCTGATCGGGAAGCCTTGAAAAAAGCCGGCGGCGACGTTGGCCAGACCAAGGCCCACCATCTCCTGGTTCGGGTCTACCGGTGTTCGCAGGCGCGCCGCGTAGCTTCGAGAAAGCACGCTCGTGTCAGCAAAGGATACGAGCGCAACCGCGAGGCCGCCCGTGAAGATGGGGCCCAGGCTATCGATGGGCACCAGCGGAAGGCGCGGCGCCGGCAGCCCCTGTGGCAAAGGTCCGAGCACCGAGACACCGGCGCGCGATGCGAGATCGAACGCCGCAACCACAAAGGTGGCAGAGGCAACGGCGATCAACATGCCGGGGAGTCGCGGCCACCACTTCAAGATGAGAATCAGCGCGAGCGTGCTGCCACCGATCGCAAGGACGGTGACATTGATGTCTCCGTCCCACACTCTCTCGGCAATCCCCCACGTCTGGCGCAACGGTCCCTCTGCCTCCACGGAAACACCGAACAACTTTGGGATCTGGCTCAGGATCACTGTCAGTGCGATGCCGTTCATGTAGCCGTAGCGGATCGGCTTCGACAGCAATTCGGTGATGAAGCCGAGACGGGCCAGACCTGCGGCGACGCACACGACACCAGAGACAATCGCCATCAGTCCGCCGAGCGCGACGGCGCGCTGCGGCTCGCCTGCCGAAAGGGGCAGCACCACCGCGAGGATCACGGCCGCCAGCGCCGAGTCCGGTCCGAGGACCATAATGCGACTGGGGCCGAACATCGCATACGCAAGCAGCGGGACGATGGTCGCGTAGAGGCCGTTGATGCCAGGTATCCCGGACGCCTCCGCATACGCGATGCCCACCGGCACCAGCATCGTCGTCATGACGAGGCCCGCCACGATGTCGCTTCGCAGCCACGACGACTCGTACTCGCGGAGCGTGTGCCACCCGGGAATCCAGCGTGTCCAGCCGGTTCGATCCGTCGGACGGACGATCCGACCAGGCTCGGGGCCGCGGGACGAAAGCGATTCGGTCATGCTTGATTTTGATCGTTTTTGGCCAACGAATGGCGCCGGTCCGGTTACGATAAGCGCCTCGACGAGGCCTGATGTCCACTAACCGCCACGCTAGCATCGTGCTGGCCGCTTTCCTCGCGCTTGTGCCTGGCACCGCGTTTGTCATCGCTCATCACTCGTTCGCGATGTTCGACACCGCCAATCCCATCACGATCTCCGGCACCGTCACCGCATTCGAGTGGACCAATCCGCACGTCTACATCGAGGTTGATGTGGCGGAAGGCCAGGCGGCGAAGCACTGGGCAATCGAGCTGGGAAGCCCGAGCATCCTCATGCGGGGCGGCTGGAAATTCAACACGATCAAGAAAGGCGACAAGATCACGGCTGTCGTGAGCCCACTTCGCAACGGCGAACCGGGAAGCCTGCTGAATCGCGTCACGCTTGCCGACGGCCGCGTGCTCGGCAACGGCGGGCCGGCTGGCATCGGGCCGGGCACTCCTCCGCCTGCGACCGCACCCTCACGCTGACGAGAGAGTCGATGATTACTCCCTCTCGAATCGTCGGATGTGTAAGCGGGGTCGTTCTGTGCGCGATCGCGTTCGCGACTCCAGCCGCCACACAAGCCAGCCCCGTCCGAGCCTGACCGGAGTGTGGGCGCCGTTCGGTGGAGGGCGCGGGGCCGATCCTGCCGTGGCTCCCCCGCCTGCTGGACCAGTCGTCCTCAAGCCGGCGTACGCCAAGGACTACCTGGCTCAACGCGCCGCGGATGCTGAAGCGACCAAACGTGGCGAGCCGCCGGCCAGTGCCTCCGTGGCCTGCGTGCCCTACGGCATGCCGCGCATGATGGCGGTCGCCTCCTATCCAGTGGAGATCCTCGAAACGTCAGGACAGTTCACGATCATCACCGAGGCATTCAGCGAGGTGCGGCGCGTCTTCATGGGCCAACCGCAGCTTCCCATCGACGAAGTGCCTCCCGGCTACTACGGCCATTCGGTGGGGCGCTGGGACGGCGAGACGCTTGTCATCGACACGGTCGGAATCAAGGAATCCGTGCCCGGCTATCAGAACATTCCGCACAGCGACCAGATGCGCATCACCGAGCGACTGCGGCTGGTGACGCCTGATGTCCTTCACAACCAGATCACTATCGACGATCCTGTCGTCCTGGAGAAACCGGTCGTCTACACGCTGGCATATCGCCGCATGCGCGACTACAAGATGGTGGAGTTCGTGTGCGACAACAACCGCGAGTACATCGACGAGAAAGGGCGCGTCCGCATGCGACTCGACAGCGGCGGTCGCTAGTGTCAGGAAATCAGTATCCGACTTCGACACCATGACGATGATCAAGATCACAGCGGCCACACTTGCAGTCACCATCCTGATCGTTCAACCCGGGCGCGCACAGGCGCCGGCGCCGCCGCCCAGACTCCCCCGCCCCCGCTCGGCGCGCTGGCGCCAGCCAACCTGGCCAAGCCACGCGCGAAACCGCCGTTCGATCTGACCGGCGTGTGGCTCCATGCCGGCGGACCGGGCAATGGGTTCCGCTTCTCTCCTCCGCCCGGGTTCAAGCTGACACCCGAAGCGCAGGTCCATTACGACGCGGCGCAGAAGGCGCAAAAGGAAGGCAAGGTCTATCGCGATGACATCGGCCAGTGCTGGCCGGCCGGGCTGCCCGTCATCATGACGCGCGTCTGGCCAATCGCGATGATGCAGTTCCCAACCGTCATCTATATGGTCAGCGAGTTCATGAACAGCTTGCGGGTCGTGTACATGGATGGCCGTCCACACTCCGATCCCGATGTCGTGGTGCCAAGTTTCAATGGCGAGTCCATCGGACGATGGGAGGGGGACACGCTGGTGATCGACACGAAATATTTCGTCGGCCATCACCATTGGATTGATTCCGGCATACCCGCCAGCACCGCGCTGCACATCGTCGAGCGCGTACGCATGATCAACAACGGGCAGACGCTCGAGATCGAGTACGCGACTGAGCGATCCCAAGAGCTGGGAAGGCGAATGGAAGATGACGAAGCGGTGGAATCGCCAGGACGATCGCGACATTGCCGAAGTTTCGTGCCTGCCCGATCTCAACGATCACATGCCGAGCACGCGTTCTCAGGACAACGTTCGTTAGGGAGGCCGAGATGATTCGCTCAGTTGCCGGATGTTTATGCGTGGTTCTCCTGGGACTGTCCGCGCCTGCATGGGCTCACCACTCAGCGGCCGGGATCGATCGGACGAAGAGTCAGGTCGTGACCGGTACCATCAAAGAGTTCCGTTGGACCAATCCGCATTCCTGGATCGATCTCGATGTCACCGACGACAAGGGTGTCACGCAGACGTGGTCGGTTGAGATGACATCTCCGGCATTTCTGGTTCGTGCAGGATGGAAGTCGTCGACGCTCAAGCCGGGCGACAAGGTGAGCATCACGCTCCGGCCGTTCCGGAACGGGGACCCTGGCGGTCTGTTCGTTTCGGTGACGCTGGCTGATGGTCGCGTGCTCGGTGAGCGAGCGGCTCCTCCGCCGGCGCAGCCCTGACGACAACTCCCAATTCCCAATTCCCAACGTCCCAAGAGTCCGTGATGCGACCTTGGAAGTTGGAAGTTGGGCGTTGGGAGTTGACAGCGTTAGTTCAGAAATCCATCTGGGCGCTGAACTTCATGAAGCGCGCCTGCAACACGCTGTTCGGCCGCAGCCACGTGTCGGTCGTCGGCACGAAAGTCTGGTTGTACGTCAGGACTGCGGCGGAGTTCGTGATGTTGTAAAGATCAAGCCCCACCGTTGTCCGCGTGCGGCCGAACCTCAGAATCTTGGCGAATCGCATGTCGATCTGCGTGACGCGATCGCCGTAGAGCGTCCCCGGCTCGATCAGATTCACGACGATAGTCTGGCCGCCGATGCCGGCAAACGGCCGGTCGAGGCCGACGGTGGCGGAGTTCGGCGCGGTCCAGTTCGCGGATAGTGGCGCGCCCTGGTCGCTGCGCAGCGTGCCGGCGACCTGCACCTCGATCTTCGGAATCGTGTACGAGCCGAGCGCCGTCGCGCGAGTGACCCATCCGGACGACGTGTCGCACCATGGGTTGGTTGGCGATTGCGCAAGAATGACCGTCCACTCGGGAATGGCGCTCCTTACGCCGCAGTAGTCGTTACCCGACACTCCCGTGTTGAACCCGCCCTGGAGCATCAGGCCGTTTCTCATCCGCGCCGTGACGTTCATGTTGAAAGAGTTCGCGAGCTGCGTCCACTCGCCAAGGTTCGCGGCGAGCGTCTGGTAGTTGTCGGTCAGCCGCGTCGACGCTGTCGGCGTGACGTTGTACAGGCCGGGAAGCACTCCGCCGCCTCCGCCGGGCAGCCGTGAATCGACAGGAATGTTGACGCCGAACTCCGTGTGATCCTCGGGCCCACGCGCGCGGTTGTCGGTCGCCAGGTTGTTCACCAGCCACCGACGTTGGTATCCGACCTCGACCGCCACGCGAGGAAGCACTTCCTGCTGCACCGATGCGGCCCACTGCCAGTCGCCGGAGCGGACGCCCCAACCCGAGAGCAACGCCGAATCGAGCGTGGACTCGGGGACCTCCGTACCAAAGTTTGCGACCGCATTGGCGCCGCAAACATCTCCGCCGGTGGCGCGCAGGTCCTGAGCGGCCGCGTTCTGCAGGTTGCAGTCGGCCACGTAGTTGCGGTTCGCGTCGGTCCACGCCCTCGTCGTCGTCGTCGACAGGCGCGCTGTCGGATTGAGCGCGATGAACAACCCGCCATTCTGCGCCGCCTCCAGATACCGACCAAAGTTCACCTTGACGGACGTCTTGCCCGTGCCGAACACGTCGTACGCCACGCCACCCCGCGGCCAGAAGTCGTGGTAGCCCTCGACGCCCGTCGTGCGCGGGTACGTCACCGCGTTGGGAAAGAAGCGGACGGGCCCGACCTGCTGCTCGGGGAAGTAGCTCCACGCGTGGTCGTATCGCAAAGCCCCCTGCAGCGTCATCCGCCCATGTGTCCACTGCTCTTGTACGTAGAAGGCATCGCTGCGGACCGACTGCCGGATGTCGAAGCGGTTGATGTTGAGCGTGATCTGATCGGGAATGGCATTGTTGACCCGGTACTGGAGATACTCCAGGTTCCCGAAGTTCTTCCGCTGATCGATCAGCAGCGCGCCCTGGTAGCCGACCTTGATGCTGTGACTTCCGGTGACGAGCGACGCACCGACATTCCACTGTGTGTTCCAGTTCACGTTCGAGAACCAGTTGAGCGATCGGTACGTCAGCCCCGGAATGTTGCCGTTACCGGCGCAGCCACCGGCGCACGCCTCGACCACGCGGATCAGATTTTCAGTCTCGAGGCCGGGAAGCTGCCCGCCGCCGTAGCGGCTGCGGTACATGCCGGTCCCCGCTTCCAGCAGTAGCCGATTGTTCACCGGTGAAGTCCACTTCACCTGCGATACGCGGTTGCCAAAATCGCGGTATCCCGCCGTCTCAGGCGCCGCGATGGCGGACGCCGACGGCGTTGGAGCGGCCGTCGATCCAGCGAAGACCTCGTCGTCGCCCGATTTGCGGCAGGCGTCGCCGGAGAATCCAGACGCGGCGCCGCCTTCGCAAGGGAGCTGCTGGTCGTAGAACACCGTGAACTTGTTTCGCGGCGTGGCCTGCGCGGTGAGCCTGAGCGCGGTGATGCGATAAGAGGCGGCGAGCACGGCCTGGCGGCTCGTGTCTGCGACATACGTCCACTTCGTGGGGTCGCCGGCGTTTGCATTCGCGAACATGCCCGGCACTGTCCGCTCGCTCCCTTCTTCCCGCAGGTTCAGGAAGAACCACAAGCGGTCTCTCGCGATCGGTCCGCCGATGCCGAGATTGAAGTCCCACACTTTCCTGGTCTCGCCAGGCGTCGTCAGGCCGCGGTCGCGCAGTTCCTGCGTGTAGTTGCTGCCCACCATGCCGCTCGTGGCTCCGGAGGCGAAGAAGGTGCCTCGTACCGAGTTGCCGCCTTCTTTCGGCAGTACGTTCAGCGCCGGGCCGCCGCCTTCCGTTTCCCCGAGACCGCCGGTGGTGGTCATCGCAATCTCGCGCGCGTTTGCAACGTCGGCGATGTACGACGACACGCCCGCACCGTTGAATGCCGAGCCGACGCTGATGCCATCGACGTTGACGCGCCCCTCGTTGGACCTCCCACCGAATCCTCCAAACACCACCATGCCTGGCACCACCTGGACGTCCGTCGGCGCACCGGCCTGGTTGATGCTGTTCGGAATCAGCTGAATCAGGTTGTTGTACGACCGCGAGGAGGGAATCGCGCTGATGATCTCGTTGTCGAGCACCATCTGCCGGCGCACGCTCTGCACATCGACGATGGGCGACTCCCCGGTCACGGTGATGGTTTCGGTGAGCTCGCCGACGCGCATGTCGGCGTTGATGGTTGCGGTGAAGGTCCCCTCGAGGGCGATGCCTTCCCGCTTGACCGTGCTGAATCCCGGCAAAGTGAACGTGACTGCGTACTCTCCGGCCCGCAGATCGACGATGCGGTATTGGCCGTTGCCGTCGGTAGTAGCGGTGCGCGCCTTTTCAATGAGCGCAGGGCTTGTCGCCTCTACGGTCACGCCAGGCAACACCGCACCTGAGGTATCCCGAACTGTTCCGGTGATTGACGCTTGGGCGAACACGATAGAAGGGGTCACCAGGAACAACGCAACGACGACCCAGGCAGTGCCAGGTGTGCGCATAACGCTCCCTCCGGTGGTAAGGACGAGTTTTCGACGCAGCGAGATTGTTGCAGGAAACTGCCGAGAGTTCGCTCAAAAAAACGTCAAGGTTGAGGTCGCCCGGAAGGGTAGAGTAAATGCATCTCTGCTTCACCATGACGAACATCTCTCAAGCCCAACTCGTTCCACAGTCGCCACTCGATCATGTCTTTCCGACGTTGACTGATTCGCATCTGGAGCGGATGGTCCGTCTTGGGCAGAAACGTGCGGTGCGTCGCGACGATGTGCTCGTGACGGAGGGACAGCGGCAGGCACCGTTCTTCGTCGTCCAGACCGGCGAGCTTCGGATCGTGCCGCCCTGCGGGAGGGAGCGGAGAGTCGCTGGTTGGCACCCTCCGGGCTGGCCAGTTCACCGGCGAGCTCAACATGTTTTCGAACCATCGTGCGTTGATGCAGATCCGCGCGAGCGAAGACAGCGATGTCATCGAACTGGATCACGCGCATGTCCAGTCGTTGGTTCAGAGCGACGCCGAGCTCGGTGACATCCTGATGCGCGCGTTCATCCTTCGCCGCGTTGAGCTCATCGCGCAAGGCCTCGGCGACGTCGTGGTGGTCGGGTCGGAGCACTGCGCCGCGACGCTGCGCATCAGGGACTTTCTGACGCGAAACGGCCATCCCCATGCCTACATCGATCTCGATCGACAGGCAGGCGCGCAGGAGTTGCTGGATCGATTCTCGGTGACGATCGCCGAAGTGCCGGTCTTGATTTGCCGAGGACAGCTCGTGCTTCGGAATCCCTCCAACAGGGAGATCACCGAGTGCCTGGGACTCAACGATCCGCTCGACGCCACCAAGGTCCGTGATCTCGTGATCGTCGGTGCGGGACCCGCGGGACTTGCTGCGGCGGTGTATGGCGCATCCGAAGGCCTCGACGTGCTCGTTCTCGAATCAAGTGCGCCCGGCGGACAGGCAGGAGCCAGTTCGAAGATCGAGAACTATCTCGGCTTCCCGATGGGCGTATCCGGTCAGGAGCTCACGTCACTTGCCTACACGCAGGCACAGAAATTTGGAGCGGATGTGCAGGTCGCGTCGGGCGGGTCCCGCTTGGTCTGCGCCGACCGGAAGTACGCGGTGGAAATGGCGTCAGGAGAGCGAGTCCTCGCACGCGCGATCATCGTCGCGACCGGCGCCGAGTACCCGAAAGCTCTCACTCCCCAACCTGTCCAAATTCGAAGGCGCAGGCATCTACTACGCCGCGACACCCATGGAGGCGCACGTGTGCGCCGACCGTGAAGTCGTCATCGTCGGTGGTGGAAATTCGGCTGGCCAGGCTGCTGTCTTCCTCGCGCAGACCTGCCCTCGCGTTCACGTGCTCGTGCGATCTCAGGGCCTCACATTGACGATGTCGCGCTACCTGATTCGCCGGATCGAGGACAACCCATCGATCGTCGTGCATCCGTACACCGAAATCGTGGCGCTCGATGGGAACAACGAACTGGAGTGTGTCACCTGGCGCGACAACCAGACCGGCCAGACCGAGGTTCATCGCATCGGTCACATTTTCCTGATGACGGGGGCCACTCCGAACACGCACTGGCTGGACGGATGCGTTCAACTCGACGCCAATGGATTCGTGAAGACTGGTCCGAGCCTCACGCCTGAGGAACTGACGTCGGCCGCCTGGCCATTGGCACGGCCGCCCTACCTGCTCGAAACGAGTCGCCCGCGCGTGTTTGCGGTGGGTGATGTTCGAGGAGGAAACGTGAAGCGCGTTGCGTCGGCTGTCGGCGAAGGGTCGATCGCCGTCGCACTCGTCCATCAAGCGCTCAAGGACTGAGCACCTGATGAACGTCTGATAGCACTCGGTCTACAGACTGAGGCGTCCCGTGCTGTGCCCGATCTGCTCGACCTCTGCGTTCGCCAGTTCCGCCATCCCGAGAAGCAGGTTGGCCGTCGGCTGCTTGTCTTCGACGACGATGTGACGGTCGCCCTTGAGACGGCCGTTGGCCCCGCCCATCAGGAGCACGGGAGGATTGTTGCGATCGTGCGCGTTGCCATTGCCCATGCCGCTGCCGAAGTAGATCAACGAGCGATCGAGCAGTGTTCCGTCACCGTCCGCCGTTGCCTGTAACTTACCCACGAACTCTGCAAGCTTGCTGACGTGATACGTCGTCAACTTGGCGTACTTGGCGATGCCCTCTGGCGTGTCGCCGTGGTGCGACACCGGGTGATGCGGCTCCGGGATGCCGATGTGCGGGTAGCTGCGGCCGCTGCCCTCGTGCGCCACCATGAAGGTGAAGACGCGCGAGATGTCCGCCTGGAACGCCAGCAGCATCAGGTCGTACGTCACGGTCAGGTGATCGTCGATGTTGTCGGGCAAGCCGAGCGGCGCCACCGCGCCTTCGGGAACGGCCGCCGCGCGTGACTCCATCCGCGCGATCTGACGCTCGACGTCGCGGATGTTCGTCATGTACTCCTCGAGGATCGCGTTGTCGGCCGGCCCCAGCGTGCGCCGCAGTGCGGCCGGCTTCCTCGGCCACCGAGTCGAGCAGGCTCTGCTTGCGACGCATGTTCGCCATGCGCTTGCCGCGTCGATCCGCTCTCACCGAACATGCGCTCGAACGTGGCGCGCGGGTTGACGGCAACAGGCAGCGGGCTCTTGTCGTCGCGCCAGGAGATGGCGTTGAAGAACACGCACGGATAACCGTCGCATGCGCCGGCCGATGTGCCCATGTCCTCGGTGCCGACTTCGAGCGACCGCAGCGGCGTGTCCTCGGCAATCTTGTCGGCGATGAACTGGTCGATCGACTTCTTCGATTGCACGACGAACTTCGCCATCTCCGTCACAGGGCCGGTGCCGTTGAGCCATGCGGCGCTGGCGCCCATGTGCACACCACCCATATCCGGGTTGCCGTCAGGCGCCTTCATGCCGCTGATGGTCACGAGGTGGCTGCGGTAGGCCTCGAGCGGCTGCATCACCGGCTTGAATTCGAACGTGCTGCCGGCCGTCTCCGGGTGCCACAGCTGCGGGTAGATGCCGTTCGGGATGTAGATCGCTCCAAAGCGCATCGGGCGCGCCTTCGATTGCGCCGAGAGTGCCGGCACCATCGCGTCGAGGAACGGCATCGCGAGCATCGTCCCCATCGCACCGCGGAGGAACGTCCGCCGCGGCAAGTGCTTCTTCGTGACAATCATCCGTTACTCCTTGGCTGCTCTGGTCGTCTCCGGTGCGGCACTGCCTCTCATCGTCGTCCGCATCTGGAACGGAACACTGCGAACGATTCCGAGCACGATCGACTGCATGGCGTAGTTCTGCGCGGCGGCGGTGGAGACCATGTTCCGGACGACAGGCATGTCAACCGGCTCGAGACCGCGGCCAAGCGCGTAGATCAGCAACTTCTCGGTGATGGTTCCGACGAACACATCGGGCCGGGCCAGCAGTGCCGTCCGCAGCGCCGCTGGTCCATCGATCTTCGTGCCGTCTGACAGCTGTCCGGCCGTGTCGATGGCCAGCCCTTCGCGGCGTCGCAGTCCGCCACTGCCCCACGGCGTCGTAGTTCTCGAGGGCGAATCCCGCTGGATCGATGTTGCGGTGGCACGAGGCGCACACCGGGTTGGCGCGATGCCGTTCGACCTGCTCGCGGACGGTTGATGGCCGATCCTTGTGCGCGCTCTCCGACAGATCAGGCACGACCGCCGGCGGCGGCAACGGTGGCGTGTTCAGCAGATTCGAGATGATGTACTTGCCGCGCAGCACAGGCGACGTCCGATTGGCGACCGACGTCATCGACAGGATGCTGGCGTGACCCAGCAGGCCGCGCCTGTTCGGATCGGTCACCTGCACTCGGCGGAAGCGCGAGCCGTAGACGCCGCGAATGCCGTAGTGCTTCGCCAGTCTCTCGTTCACGAACGTGTAGTCGGCATTGAGCAGATCGAGTGCAGAACGGTTCTCGCGCACGATGCTCGCGAAGAACATCTCCGTTTCGCGACGGAACGCCTGACGCACGTTGTCATCGAAGTCGGGAAACAACAGGACGTCCGGCGTGACCTTGTCCAGATTGCGAAGCTGCAGCCACTGTCCGGTGAAATTGTTCATCAGCGCGTCGGCACGCGGATCCGCGATCATGCGCCGCACCTGCGCGTCGAGCACGCCCGGCGCGCGCAGCCGTCCCGCGATCGCCAGGTTGAGCAGCTCGTCGTCCGGGATGCTGCTCCACAGGAAGAACGACAAGCGGCTCGCCAGATCGAGCTCGCTGACCTGATGCGCGGCCCCGACCGGCGAGCCTGCGAGGTCCTGCTCCTTGCGGAACAGAAATCCACGGGCTCGTGAGAATTCGCGCGAGGCCGGCGCGAATGCCGGCGTCGAAATCCCCGCCCGCGGCGCGCTCTTCGTTGTAGAGCGCCATCGCCGGCGCCATGTCTGACTTCACGACCGGCCGCCTGAACGCGCGGCGCGCCACGGTGGACAGAATCTTCTCGGCGCACGGCGCTTCCTGCGCAGCCGCCTTCGGCGTGCAGACGAAGAGCCGCTGACGCGACGCAGAATTTCCAGCACCGCTGACGGCGTACGGACCCTCGATGATCGCGTTACGCAGCCGTGGCAGACCGGATGGATTGTGCGCCTCCTGCGTCGCGCGCAGTGAAGGCCGCCACATGTTCTGTTCCTGCGCGGGCCGCTGGACGAACGTGAAGCCCACCTCGTGAATGCCGGCGGTCACTTTGATTCGCGGCGACGTCATGCGCTGGTTGAACTCTTCGCGAGGGACCGGCTTGTTCTCTTCGGCCGCGTCGTGATCCGCCTTTCCGCCAATCGGCGCCGTGAAGACGCGCGTGCCATCCACCGTCACGACGAAGGCATGTGGCGTCTCGTGTCCCTCGACACCCGCCAGGCCTTCGGCGACCGTTTTCAACAGGCGTCCCGAGAAGACGTATTCGCCGTCTGCTGGAAAGGTGTGCGACACGAGGACGCCACCGCGCGTGCCGAGCGGCAGCCCTTCGACGTGCTGATCCTGCGTGACGACAGTACTGATGGTGTAGGTCGCCGTCCCGGGCTCGGCACTGGCATCGCCGACGGCAAGTTCGGCGACGTGCAGGCCCGCAGCGACATACCGATCGAGCATCAGCGGCGATGTCTTCAGCGCGCTCGCGACGTTGTCGAACCCGAAGTCACCACCATCGCTCGGCAACAGATCCGTCTCATCGATCGTGACGCCAAGCAGATCGCGCACCGCGTTCCCGTACTCAGTGCGATTCAATCGGTGCACGACGAACTGACCCGGCTGCTTCGTCCGGCTGGCCGCGCGATCGAGGCTGGTGATCGAGCGTCGCGCGGAACCGCGCGAGCTCAGCGGCGCCAGGTGTCGGCGAGCCCTGCGGCGGCATCGCGCCAACGCCCAGCTTCTTGACCACACGTTCCCACGTCAGAGCGTCAGCGCCTGGATCTGCGAAGTTCGCCTTGTCGAGTGCCAGTGGCGCTCCGGCCGGCAGCGGGTTTTGGGTGTTGTGGCAACCGACGCAGTAGCGCGTGACCATCGGCTGAAACGACGACGGTGCATCGATCGCAGGTTGAGATGGTCGAGTGGCCTGAGCGACTTGCGGCGTGGGAGCCGGTCGGGGCGCCTGCGCCTGTGGCGCCGACTGCGTGTTGCTCGCCGATACCAGCGCTGTCAGCATCAAGAGGGAGACCGCAAACAGAAGCTTCTTCACTGCGCGGCCCCCGCCTCAGTTGAAGGAGTTGCAGGCGGCAGGCCCATGAGCTCGCGCAGCAGCTTCGCAACATCCTGCGGGGTGGCGCCACGCCCACCGCGGCGCGGTCCGCCCGGAGGCGGAGTTCCTCGACCAGTCGCGGAAGCCGACTGCTTCCCTTCGGCAACGTCGAGCGCGGTCAGGTCGTCACCGTTCTTCTGGTTGAAGTCCACCTTGGCCGCGGCCAGCACGCGAATCATCTCGAGATTGCCGGCGCGCGCCGCCTGGTGCAGCAGCGTGTTGCCGTCGGGCGCCTTTGCATTCGGATTCGCACCCGCGGTGAGCAGCAGCGCCAACGCCTCTTCGGGCTTGCGGCTGCCCGTCTCTCGATACGGCGCGGCACCGTCGCGGATGTAGGCGGGACCTCCGGTCATCGCCGGTCCGCGGCCGCCGTTCATCGCAACCATGGCTGGTGTGCGGCCCGCGTTCGGATTGGCGCGGCGCCCCCCAACCGTGATATCGCCGGGCTTTCTCTCGGGTTCCGCTTCAACCGGCGGCACCTGATCGAGCGTGGCGCCGTGCGCGATCATCACCTTCAGCGCCTCGACGTCCGCCGCGACGGCGGCGCGGAAGAACGGCGTGTTGTCGAAACGGTCGGTGTTGGGCATGTGCGTCGAGTGGAACTGTCCCTGGAACCGCTGGTTCGGGTCGGCACCGCGCTCGAGCAGCATCCGCATCAGGTCGAGAGCCGTCCTGGTGTTGGGATTGTCGGGCCGGCGACGCGACCCGTCGAATGCGAATTGATCGGTGGTGGCGTCGCGCATCTCGGCCGCTACGTAGAGCGAGCCGTCCTTCACGTCGGACCCGAGCTCAATAAGCGCGGCGGCAGCGTCGAATCGATCGTTATAGATCGCCGTCATCGCGGCCGACGCACCGTCGCCGTTCTTGAGGTTGACATTGGCGCCACGCGCAACCAGCCGGCGCACCATCGTCTCGTCGCCATTGCGCGCGGCAAACATGAGCGCGGAAAAGCCGCCGGTCGGGTGGTCGGCGTTGTGGCGCGTCTCGAGAGTGGTGATCTGTCCCTGACGATTCGGATCCGCGCCAGATTCGAGCAGCAGATCGACGACGTCGGTGTGGCCTTCCGCGGCGGCCCACATCAGCGCCGTGGTGTGTTGAAAGGTCTCGGCGGCGTTCACGTCGGCGCCTCGCGCGAGCAGCAGGCGCACTGCGGGGACGCTCCCTGCGCGCGCCGCGCTGAGCAGCGGCGTCTCACCCTCCGGGTGCGAGCGCTTTGGATCGGCGCCAGACCGCAGGAGCAGATCGACCATCGCCGCGTCGCCGTTCCGGCTCGCCTCAAGCAACGGCGTCACGCCGAAGTCGTTCGGTGTATCGACGGCGGCCTTGGCGGCAATGAGCGCGCGGGCGATCTCGACGTTGGAGTGATGAACGGCCCACAGCAGCGCCGTGGATCCATCGCCTGAGCGCTGGTTGACGTCGGCGCCAGACTTGATGAGCGCCCGCACGGCGGAGACGTCGCCACTATTAATCGCATCGACGAGCCCACCGCCTCTTCCGGCGACAGCGACAGTGGTGATCACCGCGGCGGTCAGTAAAACCGCAACTGAATACCGATTCACGCGACCTCTCCTCTCGAACGCCGGCCTCCTACCGGCCTCGCCGGTATGGCCTCAATCGCAGATTGGTCGCAAAGTGTATCAAGTTACCGCGTCAGCTTGTACGCGCCGTGCGCAATGCGAAAACACTTTCGGGCCGTGTGAATCGATTACAGAAAACGTTGTGGACGCCGGAAGCCGCACTGCTCACACACCCAGCGGCGTCAGGTTGTAACAGCGAGCCAGATCGTTGACGGCCGTTCGCAGCACGCCCCAATAGCGCTCCGCCTGCGTGCCGTATTTTCCGCGCACCATGACCTGGTTGATCTTGCGTGCGTCGTCGAGGACGCTTTCCACCTGCGGCCGCGTTTCCATCCACTTGTCGGTCGGATCGAATTTGCGACGCAAGCGATTCGTCGAGCGGTTCAAATCACCCAGCGCATCGTCCAGTTCGTCTGTCTTCTCACGCGCAACGGTCTTCTGCGACTCCGTCGCCGTGCGGCTGCGAGTACGGCCGGACGCCTTCGCCGCTTGCGCGGTGGATTGTCCGTTCTCGGCCCGGTTCTCGGCCCACTTCCGGAATTCATCCACGCCGTCTTCGACTTTGCGGATGCGGTCGGCGACCTGCGCTTTCGTAAACGCCAGTTGCGCATACGCGATTCCGCTCACGCAAAGGCAAGCGAAGACTGCCCCCGCCAGAATCTTTTTAGTCATGATGACAACTCCACGAAGACTGTCCTACGTCACCGGACTCACTTCAAGAGAGAACTTGTGAATTCTGCGGTGAATCCAAGGGCACTTCATCGTCGACCCCTTTAATCAGAAGACCATCGCTGCCAGGCATCGAGAGACTCGAAGAATCGCTCACAATCAATAAAAGCAGCAATCGAAGGAGACGCTTGGGGGACTCCAGAGATGATGGGCGGATCCTACGAAGCAACTGGCCGAGTGACGACTCAGCGTGATCGCATGCGCGAGATCGTCGCGAAGTGGTGGAGTTGAGGGACCCTGATGCTTCCGTGAATCATCATGGAAGCGGGGCACGAAGGGGATCTTAGACTCGTCTTTCCACTATTTGGACGCGGCTAGGATTCCCGAAACCGACGCCGATCGCTGGAGTGATGCCCGAGGTCACAGCCTTTCCGTTTGCCCCGCGATAGGGCCCTGAAACAGAACGAGCCATGCCCCGGTCATCCGGCTTTCGTGTGATGCCCTCGCTAATTGGCGCTCAGCTGGCTGATGTTGCTGGTTGCCGCGGCCGTCGTCTTATCGATCGCAGAGTACAGTTCTTTCGCCTGGACGTTGAGCTTGTCGGCCTCCGGTTTCAGACTCGCCACCGCGCTTGGGTTGAGATCGTGACCGAGATAGGTGACCTGATCCTGTAGTGCCTTGATGAACGGCGTATATAGCTTGGCCGCGCCCTGGCCGTTCGCCTGAATCTCGCTGTAACGCTTTTTCGCCTGTGCCAGGCGCTCCTGGCTACGCTGGCGCAGCGCGGGATCTTGTATCGCGGCTGTTGACCCTTCCCAATCCTTGAAGAGCTTACCCGCCTCGACGTTCAACTCACCGTTGCGCGTCGAGACCACCGCGCGCTTCTTCTCGGATTCTGTCACTTCTTTCTGGAGCTTCTCGTAGGCATTACGGCGATCCTTCACGTCTGGTGCGAGTACGGCGTTGTAGGCGTCCATCGTTTTCTGGAGTTGCACCTTGGTGTCAGTGATTGATTCAACGCCCGCGTTTGCCTTCTTGATGAGTTGTTCGACCTGTTTGACACCTTCATTCTGGGCAAAGCCGACAGCTGTGCTGCCCAAAATTATCAGAGCAATGCCCGACACCGTTCTCGCCAATGAGTGAGGCTGATTCATGATCCACTTCCTTGTTTTAATGCCGCACCCATGGGCGCGACGATGTTGCTGCGCGCGAATAGAACACATAGCACACCTTGGCTCAATCCGACCAACTCGGTGGTGTAACGACATTCGGATTCGTGAGACCGTCCATGTTTTCTCCATTCTGTGATGTTGGGTCTGTCAGACATTTGCGACTACCAGCGCCGAGTGAATTCAGCTTGCTCTTTCCACATCGGATCCGCTGCGCCGCATCCACCACAGCGTTACCAAGCCTCCACCGAAGCAATGACGTCGAAGTCCGCTCGGAGTAACTGGTGCAGGGTTCGAACATGACACCGGGCATTCTTGACGTGGTCGCGTCACGCCGGGGAGAGGAGAACTACCTGAGGGGAGGACCCGAAAAACTTCGGGGAGCTGAATTTAGCTGTTCCGCAAGCGTGTTCAACCTCATGTGAAGGTGGCACTAAATCGTCCGGGCGGTCTGGTCAACGTTGAGCCGACAGTCATGTGCCCCGGCCCTGACTCAGCCTTTTCCATCGGCTGTGACCTTAGGAGCCTCGTCGAGTCGGTCGAGCGCGAGGCCTTCTTCGCCTTCATACGGACGATGAGCGAGGGTTGAAGGAGCATGCTCGGAAAGCTGCGCAAAACGCGGGTCGAACGTAGGCCTGAACTCAGTCGGAAGGGCACCGCTGCCAAGCGTCAAGAGACTCGAAGAATTGTTTCGACTCAATCGTGGAGTTCTCGGCCATGTACGCAAGAAGGAGCTTCTTGTGTATACAGATCCGTTTCTCAACGTACCACTCGAGCGGAAACCGAACATCGTCCTGGTCGTACCAAGCCCGAACGTACCGCCGCTTGCAACTGACTGACCTCGAACAGAAAGCGGTCATATCTGTCCGTGATGAATCGCTGTGTCTCCGTGCGCTTCGGCGCGTCTGCTCGTATGGCTGCTTCAATGGCCACAGGAACATCTTGTGGGAAAATGCGCACGCTCGTGCCTGGCGCAATCTCGTAAACGCGCCCTTCCTCCCAGTCGAGCATCGTCATCGCCTGCCAACCTTCATCGTTCATCATGCGGGTGACCAGCGTTCGCGCCATGTCGGCCTGTTTCCATTCAAGCTCCCGGACGCTTTGCGACACGCCTCGCCGATATTGGGCGATGCCTATCGATGCTGCGACGAGCGCGCTGATGATCGCGGCGTACTTCCCGATCCGTTCGAGCCGAGTGGCATTAGGCACGGCGTTCCCCTTCAGAAGGCCTTGATCCTCGGGACTTCACTGCCGCACGTCAGAACTTGAGCGTCCATCAACTTTGAATCTGACTCGAGGAGGCGCGCTGGCCGCGATCCCAGGTATCGCGATCGGTGACGATGACGTCAGGCGAGGGCCGCTCAGCCGCGGACGGCGGCACAGGATTGCGAATATGACACCGCGTATTCTGGACGCGGTCTCGTCGAGCCGGCGAGAGGAGAACTACCTGAGGCGATGCCCCGAAAAACTACGGGGATAGAGATCGAGGCCGGCTACTCATCGTGGCCGAACAGTTCTGACACAGATCGAAATCGCACTTAGCGGGTACGTGTTGATCTCCGTTGCTGCTGATTCGCGCGGACCGAGCCTGGCTACGGCTTGATGTTCTGATTCAGCCGAAACAGATTCGTCGGATCGTGCTTCTGTTTGATCTGGACAAGACGGTCGTAATTGTCACGACGAGTCTGGCGAAAATGCAAAGCTAGCGGATGCGCTGAATGCACCCGGCGCCGACGACCCACGCGTTCCGGCCGCCGGCCAGACGGCGGCCGCCCCAGAGATCGATCTGGCGCCGCGACCCGAGCGCACACGTCACGCCGGTCGACTCGGGTATCGGCGTGCGGCACAACGCGTTTGCGAACGCGGAAAAATCCCATACGTCTGCCGAAAAGGGGGGCGGCGGTCGAGCACGACCGCGAGAAAAGCCTACCTCGGCCCGTCGCTAGCGTGCCTTCGCGATCTTCATGACCGTCATCCGCGATGCGCCGGAGACGTAAATGGAACCGTCGGTATCGATCCCCATGCCGTGAGCCCGGTCAGCGGAAACGCTGTCGATCCGTTTCCCGTTCTTCACGATGTTGACGATGCCGATATTGACGTCGCTGATGTAGACGGTATCGTCCGAGGCCACAGCGATGCCACCGCGCGAGGGATACGGCCACGTCTCGACGAACCGGCCGTCCTTGTCGAAGACCGACACACGCTGGTTGTCGCTATCGTTGATCAGGATTCGGCCTCGGGAATCCAGCGCGACGCCGTGCGGGAGCTGAAGCTGTCCGGGTTGCGAGCCCTTCAATCCACCGATGATGCGAACAAACTGTCCTTTGCTGGAGAACTGCACGACCCGTGCGTTCTGATAACCGTCCGAGACATAGATATCGCCGCTGGGCGCGACGGCGACGTGGTTCGGCTGGTTGAACAGATCCCGCGACGCGTTGTCGCCAGCGACACCTTTCTTGCCCAGGGTCATCAGCAGGCGCCCATCCGGACCGAACTTGTGCACGACATGGGCGGCGGAATCGGTGACCCACAGGAACCCTTGCGCGTCAACGGTCACGCTGTGCGCGCTCTCAAACAACCCTTCTTCACCGAAGGCCTTCACGAACCTGCCGTCGCGGGTGAACACGCGAAAGTACGGCGCGGTCCTCACGAGCACCAGGACGTTTCCTTTTCCGTCCGCCGTGATCCACGTGGTGTTCCCGCCCCAGTCCGCTCCCTGCGGCAGCTGCGCCCAGCCCGCGTCCACCTTATAGGTCCCGCCTGACTGGGCCGAACCGCCAGTCGCGTCGACCAGGACGAAGCACACCAGAAGTGTGCAGTGCGATCGAACGCGCGTTCATGATTGAGGCTCCTTGGCACCGAGGCCTGCCGCGACGGTCGCGACAATAGGGGTCGAGCTTGCATCGTTTTCGAGCGTTATGCAACGCCCCAGCGACGAAGCGACGAGCAGCCTGGCCGTCATCCTTGACAGTCCGCAGGTATCCGACCGACCATCTGCGCGGAACTCCGGCTGAGCTGAGATCGACATGACCGAGTCGCACGTAGACCCTCCCGCCGATGACGTCCAGCGCGATGCGCTGGCCATGGCTGTGGGGACAACGATCGGCACGTATCGGTTGGAGGCGACACTCGGGCACGGCGGCATGGGCGTTGTGTTTCGCGCCCTCGACATCAAATTGAATCGTCCGGTGTCGGTCAAGTTCCTCTCCGATACGCTGGCGGATGCTGCGGGACGCCGGCGATTCCAGCGCGAGGCGCAGATGGCCTCGTCGCTGAATCATCCCCATATCCTGACCGTATACGACGCGGGCGAAGTGGCAGGCAGGCAATACCTGGTCACGGAGTACATTGACGGCGGCACGCTCGAGGGGTGGAGCGGACGCGAGCGTCGCTCGTGGCGGAAGGTCGTCGAGCTCCTCGCGGGTGTCGCCGACGGGCTCGCCGTCGCACACGCAGCCGGTATCCTCCACCGCGATATCAAGCCTGCGAACATCCTCGTCACGCAGAGTGGCTACGCCAAGCTCGCGGATTTCGGGCTGGCCAAGCTTGCGGAGGAACAGGACGTCAATCTGTCGCGAGCGGACACCGGAAGCCACACGCATCCGGGGATCGTCGTCGGCACGATCCCGTACATGTCACCCGAGCAGGCAGGTGGCGAACCGATTGATGCCCGGAGCGACGTGTTCTCCTTCGGCGCTGTGTTGTACGAAATGCTCGCGGGACACCAGGCGTTCGAAGGAAAGACGAGCCTGGAAGTACTGCAGAAGGTCATACACGCATCGCCGGCTCCGCTGCCCGACGAGATCCCGTTCAGCCTGCGACTCGCGGTCGAGAAAGCTCTGGAGAAGGATCCGGCGGAGCGCTATCAATCCATGCGCGAGGTCGCCGTCGATTTGAAGCGGCTGACACGACACACGCAGGAGCAGGAACCGGCGCGCGCCACTCGACCAGCTCGCCGGACAGGCGTGGCGTGGGTGGCCGCCGCGGCCGCCCTCGTCGTTGGTGGGGGCGTGACCGCGTGGTGGCTGCCCCGCACGGACGGACTGGAGAATCCGATTGCCGACGCGCGCTATACGCGGCTGACGGATTTCGACGGCTCGGAAATGGACGCCTCGATTTCGCGAGACGGCCGCTTCATGGTGTTCCGCTCCGACCGCGACGGCCCCGAGGACACGTGGGTCACCCAGATCGGAAGCGGCAACTACGTGAACCTCACCAAGGGCTCTCGCAGCCATGTACTCGTTCGCAATGCCGGCTTCAACAGCGACGGGTCTGAGGTCTGGCTCTCGTCGATGCGTGGCGGTGACCGCTTGCGCCTCACACCGTCGATGGGCGGCCCGCTGCGCCCCTTTCTCTTCGAGCACTCGATGAACCCGGTATGGTCTCCAGATGGATCGCATGTCGTATCGCACCCATTCGACGATGGGGACCCACTGACCATTACCGATGCCGACGGCAGCAACCCGCGCGTGATCTATTCGCTAAAGGCCGGCGGACACAACCATTACCCGATCTGGTCGCCGGATGGGCATTGGATCTACTTCGTCAGCGGGATGTGGGATGCGCGCGAGATGGATATCTGGCGCATCCGTGCGACCGGCGGCGATCCGGAGCGGATGACGAATACGAGCACCGACATCCGGTATCTGGCGCCGATCGACGATCGCACCATCGTCTACACCTCCCCGGGTCAGGATGGTGCAGGCCCCTGGTTGTGGGCATTGGATACGGCGACCCGGCGCACGCAGCGGATCAGCTCAGGTCTCGAAGTGTATACGTCGGTCGATGCGAGCGGCGATGGAAGACGCCTCGTCGCGACGGTGTCGCGGCCAACAGCAAACCTCTGGACAATCCCGATGCGCACCCAGCCGGTGGACGAGTCTGACGCGAAGCCCCTCGCGCTCCCGTCAGTTCGAGCGTACGCGCCCCGCTATGGTGGATCGACACTCTTCTTCCTGTCGTCGCGCGGCGGGGGCGATGGCTTGTGGCGCTACGACAACGGCCAGGTGGCCGAAGTGTGGCGTGGGGTGGACGGAGCTCTGCTCGAGCCAGCGGCGGTGTCCTTCGACGGGAAGCACGTGGCGGTCATCGTACGGAAGCAGGGGCGTCGAACGTTGACCCTGCTGTCGCCCGATGGGGGCGACGCACGCCAGCTCGCGGCCGCAATCGACGTGACCAGCGCGGCGAGCTGGTCCCCGGACGCGAACTGGATCGTCGCGTCGGGGCAAGACTCGAAGGGCGCCGGATTGTTCACAATTCCCATTGATGGCGGCGAACCACAACGGATTGTCGAGGGCGTGACGAGCAATCCGGTGTGGTCTCCGGACGGATCGATGATTGCCTATACAGGTCCGGTAGTCGGTGCGGCCGGATCTCTGCTCGTGATCCGGCCTGATGGCTCCGCCGTCACCTCGCCGCCGATACGCATTCGAGTGAACACGGAACACTATCGATTCGTGCCTGGCAGGCGGCAACTCGTCTACGTGCCGACTCCCACGCAGGTGGACCCTGAATACTTCTGGATACTGGATCTCGACTCGATGAGCACACGCCGCCTTTCATCCTTCGATATACGGTCGACGAACAGGACCTTCGACGTTACGCCGGATGGTATGCAGATCGTATTCGACCGACTGCGGGAGAACTCCGATCTCGTGCTCATCGACCTGCCGGCGAGGACCAAGTAGCTGAGTTCTATTGAGGCACCCGCAGCTTCAGTTCCTCCGTCCAGTTTTGGACGATGACGACGGCATTGCGGTTGGCGGCATTGGCGCCGGGGGCTTCAACGTCGGCGACCGTCACGAATCGGCCATCAGGGTGCACATCGTGATTGAGCAGCGAGCCTGGAGACACGTTGACCGGCAGGCCGTCGCCCGGCAGCGCCTTGGGGCGACCGAACCCGACCGGCGCCGTTCTCACGTCCACGGCAACGGCGGCTCCACCGCCTGGGAAATAAATCAGCTGGCGGCCGTTTGGACTCCACAACGGATGGTGCACCTGATCCTCGTCCCGTCCCACTTGAAAGCGGTCCTCAGGCGACGCGACGGAGTGCACGTACGTCAAGACGTTGTTGATCCCCGAGGCAAGGATGCGCTGCGAGTAGGCCAGCCATCGGCCATCGGGTGAGAACACCGCATCGAAAGGACTGGCCGATTGCATGGTTCCAAATCGCGTCGCCTTGCGGTCGGACTGGCTCCACACCCACAACTCCGTTTGAGTGGCCCCGCCTGTCGTTCCGTCGAGGACACTGAATGCCAGCAGGTCCTCCTTCGGTGACCAGTCTTCCGGAATGTGCGAGCGCTTGCCGTCTGGCGTCGTCAATCGTTCAGCGGAGCCCGTGCCATCGAACTTTTGCAGGAAGATTCCGGGATTGCCGTCCCGATCCGATTGAAACGCTACGAACCCACCGTCACGTGACCAGACCGGATAGCGATTGTTGCCACCGTTCGTGAGACGACGCATCTCCGTGGCTCCGGAGGTCTCATAGATCCAGATGTCCACCGTAGCGCCGCTCTGACGTTCGACGGCCAGCCACTTGCCGTCGGGTGACAAGCGAGGATGAGCGTATCGGCCCTGCGAAAGATTGAGCGCTGTTCGCGTGCCGTCGGCTGCCACCCAGGCAAGGCCTGTCGATCCGGCCGGAGCGCTGGACGTGCCTGGAACATATACAAGAGTGCCGTTTGTGGACACACCGAAGAACGCGGCGCCAGTGTTGCCGCCGGGAGCATCGACCCGCCGCACACCCGGCACGATCGGCACTGTCTCGCCGGTGACCTCGAGCCGATCCAGGTCGAAGACCGCGCCATAGAGGACGTCCTGGTAGGCGTACACCAGGTGACCCGTTGGCAGGTATCTGCCGTCGCTTCCACCCTGACGCAGCACGCGACGCTCTCCGGACACCACGGACTCGACAACGATGTCGGCCATGTCCCATCGCGACCCGCCGAGCGTGCGCGTCACGGTGAACAAGATCCAGTCACCGCCGGGCAGCCGCTGCGGCCGGAATGCCAGTTCGTCTGATTTCAACGTAATCACGCGCCGCGGCGTACCTCCATTCTCCGAGACCTCCCAGATGCCGCCGGGTTGCGTGTACAGGATGCTGCCGTCCTCTCCCCACGTGCCGCCTAAGGCGACACTGGAATCGGTCAGCTTCACCTTGGCCCCACCCGCGATCGGCATCCGAATCAGTGCGCCACCTGCGAAAGATGGCTGGAAGACCGCGACGGATTGGCCGTCGGGTGACACGATGACGTCGACAGATCCGCCGGGCGTCTCACTGCCAGGAATCACGCGGTCCTCGAGCGCGTCCATCGAGCGAACGTAGAGCCCTCCGGTACCCGAATAGATGAAGTACCGACCGTCGGGCGCAATTGCGACGACCTGCGCTTCAAGCCCGCGGAATGTGCGCCCTTCGGGCAACAGGTGGATGGACCGCATCACCGGACGCGGGTCGGCGGGCCTCATGAACCATGCTGCAGACGCCGCAGCGGCGGCGACGACGAGCGCCGTGGTGACGAGGGGAAGCGCGCGCCTCCACAAGGGACGCGTCGGTTCTCGAGGTGTGGAGGTGTCGCGCGTCGGCACGGCCACATCGAACGCCCCCGTCAGCGCCAGTCGGAGGTCCTGTACGTCGGCGATGCGCGCTTTAGGATTCTTCTGCAAGCAGCGACGCAGATAGATCGCAACGACCGCGGGCACGTCAGATGGCAGTCGGTTCCAGTCAGGTTCCCGTGCCAGCACCGACGCGAGCGTCTCGGAGACATCGTCCCCTTCGAACGCGCGCGTGCCGGTGAGCATCTCGAACAGCACGCATCCAAACGCCCAGATGTCGCTGCGCTTGTCCACCGCTCTGCCGCGTGCCTGCTCCGGAGACATGTACGCGGCGGTGCCCATGATCATCCCGACCTGGGTCATGGCCGGCGTCATGATCGTCGGCGACATCGAGAGGTCCGGCTGCCCTCGACCTGGCTCGGGCCAGGGAGCCGGACACTACGATCACCAGTGGAGTGTCCGCCTTCCGGCGGACCCATGGCCTTCGCCAACCCGAAGTCGAGCACCTTGACCGTGCCATCGGGCCGAACCTTCACGTTCGCGGGTTTCAGATCGCGGTGAATGATCCCCTGTTCGTGCGCCGCTTCGAGCGCTTCGGCGATCTGTTTCGCGATTCCGAGCGTCTCCTCGATCTGAATGGGCCCGGCCACGATGCGATCGGCGAGCGTCGGCCCCTCGACGAGCTCCATGACGAGGGCCGTGATGCCCTCGCTTTTCTCCAGGCCGTGGATGATCGCGATGTTGGGATGGTTCAACGAGGCGAGCACTTCGGCTTCACGCTGGAAGCGCGCAAGCCGATCGCCATCGGCCGCGAGCCCTTCGGGCAGCACCTTGAGCGCGACCTGACGCTTCAAATTGATATCCGTGGCTCGATACACCTCGCCCATGCCACCCGAGCCGATCTGTCCGGCAATTTCGTATGGGCCGAGTCGGTACCGGACGAGAGCATCACGTCTGCGCGATTCTACAGGGACTGCGAGCATAACGAACGTCTCCTTCCACAATGCTCGTCTTAAGGTCCCACGATCGAGACCCATCCTCTCAACTGGCAATCCGGACTGTCGCGATGATCGACGAGTCTCGGCTCCTTCGGCTCGCCGACGCCACGGAACACGTCAGAAGTCGACCGTCAGGTTCCAGCGGACGAACCGCGGCGTGTAGATCGCCGTCGGGTTGTTCCACGTGCCGCCCAGTCGCCGCATTGCCGGCGCTGTACTGATAGGTGTTCTCGTACGTCGTCGCGTAATTGGTGTTCAGCAGGTTGCCGAGGTCCACGCCCACATCCACGCGCCTCTCGCCGAATCGGAAGATCTTCGCGAATCGCATGTCGATCTGCGTCCGCCGATCGTCGGCGTACAGCCGATGGTCGTTGTCCAGGATCTCGACGTTCGTGTTGCCAGTGGCGAGACCGCCGGGCGGCAGCCGTCCGATGATGCTCTGGATCACCGTGTTTGGCACCGCCCAGGTGGCGACTGCGTTCGAGCGACGGCTGCGAGCGCACCGTGCCGCTGACGAGCACATCGATCTTTGGCACCGTGTACGACGCCAGTCCTCGGACGCGTCGTCTGGAACGGATCGACGTCGCGGCAGTTGCGGACGTCCTTGATCAGGTTCGTCCAGCGGTCCGGCGCGTCGATCGTTCACCGGCGATCGCGCAGGTGTCCTGCACCGACCGGCCGGTCTGCGTCCCGACCTGCAACGTCAAGCCCTGACGGAGACGCGCGTTCAGCGTGAAATCGACGCCGTGCCAGTACAGCGTGCGCTCCGGGCCGAAGTCGGTTTCGAACGTGACGTAGTTCTGCGCGCCGCGATCGGCGGCCGCCGCCGTCACCATCGACAGCGTGATCGGATAGCCGCCGCCGCCAGGCAGCCGCGGATCCTGCGGGGCCGGGATCGTAAACGGCTCGTAGTCCTCGGGCCCGCGAAGCGTATTGTCGGTCACCTTGGCGCCTTGGAACCACCGGCGGTTGTAGGCGACCTCCGCCGACACGCGCGGGATCAGCTGCTGCTGCACGGTGAGCCCCCACTGCCAGTCGTTTTGACGGACACCCCAGCCGCGGAGCGTCTCCTGGTTCACCTGCGTGACGTTGCCCGATACCGTGCCGAAGTTCAGGGCATCGCCGGTCAACGCGGGGCACTCGCCGTTCGCGGCGAAGTTCATGATGTCGCAGTCGATGACCTTGTTGTTGTTGCGTGTCCCGCCCAGTTCCGGCGCGCGCCGTGCGAACGATGCGCGCCGGCCGGACTGTTGCTCGTGTACTCGCTGTCGTTCGTCGCCGCATCGAGGTAGTGGCCGAGATTGAACTTCAGCGCCGTCCTGCCGTTGCCGAACACGTCGTAGGCGGCGCCGAAGCGCGGCGTGATGTCGTTGAACGCGTCGACACCCAGCCGTGCGCTCGAAGCGTGATCGGCGCCGCGTTGAACTTGCGACGTCAACGTCGTCCCGTTGTGCTCCGCCGGGGTGAAGCTCCAGGCGCGGTCGTAGCGGAGCGCGCCCTGCAGCGTCAACCGGCCGCGCGTCCACTTGTCCTGGACGTACAGCGCCGCCGTCGACGTGCGGTCCGACTGGTGCCACTCCGGCAGCCGGAACGTGAACTGATTCGGCACGCCCTGGCTGAACCGGTAGGCCAACTGCGGCTCGTGACCGAGGAACCAGTTCTTGACCCGGATGTAGGCGCCCTGATACCCGACCTTCATCGTCGTGCGACCCCGTGACGTACGAGGCCGAGGCGCGCCAGCTGTTCGGGTTGGCGTAGTTGGGGTTGGCGGTCGCGACGCCTCGATAGACGAAGTTCGCGCGCGGCGCATACGGCAGACCGGTCGCCGGATTGATCGCGGTGGACTGCTCGGTCACCGAGATCAGATTCGAAGATGCCGTCCGGCGCGGCCCGGCCCGTCGTCCCGCCGCTGAACAAGAAGCGGGTGAAGCCCGCCTCGAGCAGCAGCTTGCTCGTCATCGGCGCCGTCCATATCGCCTGGTCGACGTGATAGGGAGGGTTGCCGAAATAGTTCGGATTGGCCTCGGGTGACGACGGTCGTTGTGCCCGCGCCGCGACCCAGTCGGCGCCGCGCGTGTTGCAGCCGTCGTCGCTGTCGAGCCGTCAGCGTCGACCCCTCGCAGCGGCGCTGGTACTCCTGGTTGTAGGAGAGGCGATGCTTGGCGGACACCTGCGCCGTGATCCGGCCGATGTACGACTCGCGCCCCTGCAGCTGTCCGCGCCGTGACGCTCGGGTCTGCCACCCAGTCCCACCGCGAGGCGTTGTAGGCGTTCGCGTTGGCGACGACGCCCTGGACCGGCCGCTGCCGTATCCAGGCTGCGATAGCTGCCAAAGAACCAGAGTCGATCGCGCTTGATCGGGCCGCCGTACGAGACGCTCGCGTCGTAGGAGTTGATGATGCCGGGCGTCTCCGTGAGTGCCGACGCGCGCGCAGCTCGTCGTGTCAGGTTGTCGCCGCGCGACCAGTCGCCGGCGTTGTTGATGAACGCCTGGCCGCGGAACGAGTTGCCGCCGGAACGCGGCACGAGGTTCATCACCGGCCCGCCGATGTCCGACTCGCCGAGGCCGCCGGCGACGGCGACCGAGACCTCGTCGACGTTGACCGAATCCAGGATGTAGGTCGACACGCCGCCGCCGTTGAACGGCGCCGCGATCGTCATGCCGTTGATCGCCATGCGCCCTTCGTTGATCGGCCCGCCGCGCGCCGCGAAGAAGGTCATCGTCGGCGACGCGGCGAGCGCGCCTTCGTTGACGACCAGGCCAGGGACGGCATTCAGCAGGGTGCCGACGGTGCGGTTCCCCGGAATCGCCGCGATCGACGTCGGCGTTGAGCACCGTCTCGCGCTGGGCGTTCTGCACGTCGACCACCGGCGTCTCACCAGTGACCGTCACCGTCTCCTGCGAGCGCGCCGACGCGCATCTCGACCGGAATCGTCAGCGTTGCGGTGCCGCTGAGCTCGATGTCCTCCCGCTTGACGACGTTGAAGCCGGTCAGCCTGAAGGTCAGCGAGTAGGTGCCGGGATTCAGACCGGTGAATGCGGTACTGCCCGGCGCCGTCGGTGACGGCCGTGCGCACCTTTTCGATGAGGGCGGGGCTGGACGCCTCGACCGTCACGCCCGGCAGCACGGCGCCCGATTCGTCCCTGACGGTGCCGGTAAGGGTGCCTTGCGCGGACGCAAGGGACGGCAGCAGGACAGCTGCCGTCAGGATCAAGACGGCCTTCGACGCTCCACGCATGGTAGTCCTCCTTCGGTAACCGAGTGCGGTCCCAGACGACAGCGCGGCCTGCCTCGACGGATCTTTGCCGGCATTCAACGATTTCTGGATGTATTTGTCAATGAGATAGGCCGGTGGTATAGCCTCGCAGCCCACCCGTAGCGAAAGAAGAGCACTGCAGTACCGGCGCTACCGTTGCAATCGATACAAACGATTCGTGCAGGATTCGGTGAAACCGCGAACGGACGTCCCACGCAATCCGAAGGCACAGACAAGGCGAAGCGAAAGTGCTGGTACACGACATGCTCGTTCACGTCGACGACTATGCAAGCCGAACGTGCCTACGAGTTCTCCCCATCAGTTAAGAACGCCAACAAGGTGATCGCCGTCGGGACAGGTGCCGCCCTGCTGGCCTACGGCGCCGTCCGACGATCGCCTGCCGGAGCATGGATCGCGGCCGCGTCACTCCCCTTCTTCTACCGCGCATTCGTCGGTCACTGGCCTGAGCCATTTCGCGCGCTCGGCGCGAATGGCAACACAAAGAGGGCGCTGAGCGGCGATCGCGGTGTGCATGTCCGCGAAGCGGTCCGGCTGGAGCTGCCGATCCATGAGGTCTATTCCTTCTGGCGACGATTCGAAAACCTTCCTCGATTAATGCGCCATCTCGACAGCGTGCGAGAAGACGGAGCCAATGGCTCGCACTGGGTGGCGGCGGGCCCTATTGGAGTTGCTGTAGAGTGGGACGCCGAGTTGATCAACGAAGTACAAGACAAGGTGATCGGCTGGCGCTCCCTGCCCGGCTCAGATGTCACGACGGCAGGCTCCGTCAATTTCGACTCCGTGCGCGGCGGCCGCGAAACGCAGGTCACGGTGAATCTTCAATACGCAGCGCCTGCAGGGAAGGCCGGCGCGTTCATCGCGACATTGTTTGGACGCGAGCCCTCACAAACGATCCGCGAGGCCTTCGACGGCTGAGCCAGATCCTCGAGGCCGGGGAAATCGCGCAAGCGGTGGCTCCCGCCACGAAGGAACGGCGATGAAAGCCGTCCGCTACTACGGCAAAGAAGATATCCGCGTCGAGCACGTCCCTGATCCCCAGTTGCTGAACCCTCGGACGCGATCGTGAAAATCACTGCAACCGCAATCTGTGGATCGGACCTCCACATCTACGGCGGCTATATCCCCACGATGCAAGAGGGCGACATCCTCGGCCACGAGTTCATGGGCGAGGTCGTCGAGGTCGGTCGTGAGTACCGCAATCTCAAAGTCGGCGATCGCGTCGTCGTACCGTTCACGATTGCCTGCGGCCGCTGCTACTTCTGTAAGGAGCAACTCTGGTCGCTCTGCGACAACTCGAACCCCAACGCGTGGATGGCCGAAAGATCAGCGGCTACTCGGGGTCGGGCCTGTTCGGCTATTCGCACATGTACGGCGGCTATCTCCGGGGTCAGGCCGAGTACACGCGCGTGCCGTTTCGGACGTCGGGCCAATAAGGTCCCCG
>CAVWST010000025.1:0-29880 GCA_963757735.1 uncultured Acidobacteriota bacterium | reverse complement strand
CGCGATGGCGACGGCGCCGACATCGGGCGCCACGTTAGCGATGTAGCCCGACTTGAAGATGCCATTGCCCGAGAGCGTGGCCGAGATGAATCCCTGGCTCGATCCGGCGGGCGGCAGCGCGAGGTCGTTCAGCGTCTGCGAAAATCCACCGTGCGCGCAAATCGACGAATACGCTCCCTGGCCGGAATGAATCGATCGTAGTGAAGCGATCGCCGAGGTTTCGTTGGCGGCAACGCGGGCGCGCAGCAGGCGGGCAGGGCGATCGCCGTGACGACCGCCAGAATTGCCACGACCACGAGCAGTTCGATGAGCGTGAAACCTTTCGCTGACGCCGCGCTTCGCGGTCGTGAATGCCTCATGCAGCTGAGAGCGGCGCGGACCAGATTTCGAGCTCGCCCCTCCGGTACAGCGCGTTGAACGCCGCGACGACCTTCGGATCGAACTCTGTGTTCTCCCCGTTCGTGATCACGTCACGCGCTTCGAACGGCGACATGGCCTTGCGATAGGGACGGTCGCTGGTCAGTGCGTCGTACACGTCGGCGACAGCGATGATTCGCGACTCGAACGGAATCGCCTCGCCGCTGGTCGGGTTGTAGCCGGTTCCATCGAACTTGTCGTGGTGCGCCAGGATGATCGGAATGACTCGTCTCAGGGCGCCGCCGACAGGTTCGAGCATCTCGATGCCGCGCGGGACATGTTGCTTGATTCGGTCGTGCTCTTCACCTGTGAGGCGCGCGGCTTTATACAGCAGGTCGCGGCTGATCTCGAGTTTGCCGATATCGTGCAGAAGCGCGGCCGCCCTGATGTCCTCGATACGGTCAGTGGGCAGGTTCAGTTGCGCCGCAATCCTCGTGGCGTAGACCGACACGCGATAGCAGTGATTCTCGGTGTAGGTATCCTTCGAGATGAAGTGCCGAAGGATCATCAGGACGCCCTGATAGGTCTCGCGTAATTCGTTGATCTGCTGGTTCTTGTGCTCGTAGAGGCTGCCCATCAGGTACCCAGTGACGATGAGCCACCCGCCCCAGACCACGACCTCCAGCCATTCCGCATAGCTCATCGTGTGGCGGCAGGGGCACCGTGACCGAGTACGGAAGATCAGCAGGCCAACCACCAGGAGCACGCTCGCAAACGCGGTAAGCGTCCCGTGCCGGCGGCCGTAAAAGTAGGCCGAGGCAATGGTTGGCAATGCGTAAAAGCTCAGGACCATGCGCTGAGCGGCGATCACCTGGTTGAGCAGAAGGGCGATCGCAAAGAGCGAGAGAACGACCCACAACTCTTTGTTGACGCGCTCCAGGACTTGCCAGCTGTAGTCTCTTCATTCCGGGGCCTGCCCTGAGCAACTGTCGTTCCGGAAGGAATGAAGAGGGTAGTTGTCGGTAAAGGCTTGAAAATCAACGCACAGCGCGTAGGAGACCGGGCGGGTGTGAGTGTGCCGGTGTGCCGGACCGGCACACCCTCAACCGTTTTCTTCTCAGACGCCTGACATTCTGAACACGCCGGCCTGCCACTTTTTTCCTTCTGCCACTTTTTGGCAGGCCGGGTGTGTCGTTACCTGGACGTCGAGGCTGGTGCAGGTGTGGCCGGTTCGATTCGAAGCAGGGCGCCTTGCGCTCACCGGTCACGAGATAGAGGAGTCCGTCCGGTCCCTCGCGAACGTCGCGAATGCGCTGCTGCAGTTCACGCAGCATCGGCTCGCGACGGACCTCTTCCCACTTCTCGTTGAACTCGATCCGCTGCATCTGGCCGGTGCGCGGCGTCTCACCCTCGCGCAGGCCTCCGACGAAGTAGCTTCGCTTCCAGCCGGTGAAGACATTGCCCGTGTAGAACGTCCCGCCTGCCACTGCAATCGACGGCACCCAGACCACGAGCGGCTGCTCGGTGCCCGCCTGATAGGGAACGTCGGAGATCTTCGGCCCCATGTAGTTGCGCCCGTTGCTGACGAACGGCCAGCCGTAATCGGCGCCAGGCTTGAGGATGTTGATCTCGTCACCGCCGTTGGGGCCCTGCTCGGTCACCCACATCTGTCCGGTCTCGGGGTTGAGCGACATCGAGTGGCCGTTCCGGTGTCCGATCGTGTAGATCCCTGGCTTGTATCCGGGCTTGTTGACGAAAGGGTTGTCGGGCGGAATCGTGCCGTCGTCCCGCAGGCGAACCGTCTTGCCCGCGTAGTCATTTGGATCCGACGAGCGGAAGACGTCAGGCCCGGTGCCACGGCGCTGATCGTCATGTACAGCATCCCGTCGCGTCCGAACCCGATGCGCGACGACTCCGTCCGCGTCGCGCCCGACTGAAAGATGTCGCGCACATCGGTCAGCGCCGTGCCATTCCAGACACCGCGCGCCAGCGTCGTCTCGCCGGCCATTCCACCAGAACCATCGGGAACAGGCTTGTGATACGAGAGGTAGACGAAGCGGTTTTCCGCGAAGCGTGGATGAAGGACGACGTCCATCATGCCCTGGAGGCCGGCGGCGTGAACCTGGGGCGCCCCGGCAACCGGGTTCGGATCGAGCACGCCCTTGCGGATGATGCGCAGTTGTCCGGGATTCGGCCGCTTGTTCTCGTCCACTCCGCCGCCGCGTTCGGTGACGAGGATGTCGCCACCCGGCAGGAACGCGATCGACCACGGCTGCCGAAGGCGTGCCATGACCACGACGCGAAGGTTGCGATGCTCTGGCCGCGCAGATTCGATGAGGAACGGGCCGTCGCCAAGCGGAGGGTCGGCCCAATTGATCGGTGTTGCGCCGATGTTGCACTCGGCGGCCGGGATCTTCGGATTCACGCACTCGGGACGCACGGCACCGCGCCCGCCGCCCTGTCCGCGTCCCTGACCTGCGGGGCCCCCGCGCCTGTCCCTGCCCCTGCTGCGCATCCAGCGTCACCGCCGCTGCGCCCATCGCAACGATGGCCACGGCGACCATCGTCTTCTTCAGTGCTTCATGCATCCGGGAATCTTACCTCGGTTGCGCTGTGCGTCCGCCGCCGTCGCCTCCTCCGGATCCGCCACTCGAGAAGCCTTGACTCGAGACACTTCCACCACCACCCCTCCGCCCGATGACGATGACGATCCGCCCGAGGACGACGCGAACCTGTTGCGCCGACGAACCCGTGGGGCGTCGGCTCTGCTTCACGCGGCCGAACGCGCGTGTAGCCGAGACCATCAACCACTCGTCCCCGTCCGCTCGGCTGGAGACCACCCCCGCCGCCTCCTCCTCCCGACCCGCCGCCGTCACCGATGACCACGAAGTCTCCGCCACCGTAATAGACGGGGGTGTACCAAGGCAGGTACGAATAGAACGGCGAATAGAAGTAAGGGGAATACGGTCCGTACAACGGAGAGTAGAAACCATAGTCCAACCACGTTGGATAACCGAACGCCCACCCGACGAAGAACGGATCGTCGATTTGGCGTCGTGGCGTCATATCGGCGCGCGCCCTGCGCTCGACGATGAACCGATCGGGGTAGGAGAGGGCGACGATCAGGTCGGTGACGCTGCCCGGGACCTTGGCGTCCTGGAGCGAGAGCAGATCCTTGCCGGACAAATCGAACGACGAGCCGGTCTCAACCAGCGCTGCTTCGAGCGCTCGGGCCGACACTTTGCGTGGCCTCCTTCACGTCGTCAAGTGTGAGCGGTGCGCATGCGTGAGCCCGCCCAATCTGGACCTCGGAGACTCGACGGTAGCTGCGGACGCGCACGGTCTGCTGTCCGCTGATATCCACCGCCTGGATGTCCGTCCACGTTCCATTCACGCCAAGAATCGAGAAGCCCGACACGCGGCGGTTGCCCTTGTCGCCGAGCAGGCAAGTCGGCCCGTGGTACAGCTTCCGCCCGTCGCCGGACCACTCGGCGCGCTGAGTGCCGCGACACTCGGCGTCGGTGATCGGTGGTCGGCGCCGTCGGCGACGATCGTCTGCTGAATCGCCGACTGGTTCGCGACGCGCGTCGTCAACGTCACGCCGTTGCCCGAAGGCTCGACGCAGACCTGCGGACGCGAGGAATGCGCGGACTGCGGCAGCGTGCGGCGCGACGGGCTTGGACGTGTCGCGGCGTCCCGCGCGTTCTCGACCACCAGTTCCCAGCAGCCGAGCCACGCGTTCCACTTCGGATCCGTGGCCTGCTGCGCATTGGAGATCATGGGGAACAACAGCACGGCAGAGGCGAGGGCCAGTGTCTTCATCGGTTGCTCCTCAGGTGATCCTACTCCGACCAGCTCAGAACATGAAGTTGATGCCGGTGCCGAGGTGAAGGCCCGACAGATCGATCGGATCGAAATCGATCCAGTCGGCACCGAAATCGCCCGTCGCCCACTGGTACCGTGCCTCCACCGTGAGATACAGGCGCCTGTGCAGCTTGATATCCGCGCCGCCAAAGACGTGCGCGCTGGGCTTCCAGCCACTGGACTTGAACAGGTCGGTGAAGACCGAGTTGTCGACGAAGTCGACGAAGTCGCCTTGTTGAGTGAGCCTGTACCAGTGCGCTCCGCCACCCGCACCGACGTACGGCACTATTGGGTTCGGCACCCAGGCGACGCTCCCGACCTCGCGGCCTCGAGGAATCAGGGCGTATTTCACGCTGCCGCTGATCGTCGTTCCGCGGAGTTCGGTCTTCTGCTGATGGGAAGGCGGTTGTTGTCCACGAAATTGCGGTACTCTGACCTGGTCGAGGCGTTCGAGATGTCGACGCCGGCGACGATATCCACCCGCGGCGTGACGGTGAATCCGACCTCGAACGTCGAACTGCGGGCCGTTGAAGTCGCCGTGGTCGACGGTCAGTTGGTTGGTGACGAATCATACCAGTCGCTGCCGGCGCGGCTGAAATCCAGTTGCCTCGATCCCGATCGACCCGTCCGGGCGGCCGAACAGAAAGTCGGGCTTCGGCGGGGTCGCTGGAAGGAGCGGGTGAGTCCTGGTCGACCTGGCGGCAGCATGCGCGGTGGCGCCCGCTAGAAAGACGAGCACGGCCGGGAGCCAGCTAGCGCATAGTGCCCCCCGGTTTGGCAAACATCAGGCCATCGAGGACAGCCGAATTGGCCCGAATGAACAAGGCAAGGCCATGATGTCCTTGTGACATGACGGCGTCGGCCGGCCTCTGTCTTCGTGGAAGACGGCGGGGGGGAGGAGGAGGAGAGGGGGGAGGTGCGAGAGCCAGGTGCCATAGAATGGCGGGATGCCCGGCCGCGGCGAGGATGTCGCTGTCTCGCGATTCGTCGAGTTCAGCCGCGCCGAGTGGGCGCGGCTGAGGGCTGCGACGCCGCTGCCTTTTACCGAACCGCAGTTGAGGGGACTCGTCAGCCTCAACGAGCGGATTCCTCGATGAAGTCGCCGACATCTACCTGCCGTTGTCCCGTCTGCTCAACCTCTACGTCGGCGCCACGCAGAACCTTCGGAACGCGACGACGACCTTCCTCGGTGGCGAGAGGTCGCACGTCCCGTTCGTGATCGGTGTCGCAGGCAGCGTCGCAGTGGGGAAGAGCACCGCATCTCGACTGCTTCAGGCATTGCTCTCGCGCTGGCCCAGCCATCCGAAAGTGGATATGATCACGACCGATGGCTTCTTGATGCCGCTGGCCACGCTCAGGCACGCGGTCTCATTCATCGCAAAGGATTTCCGGAGAGCTACGACGTCCGCCGCCTGGTGCACTTCATGGCCGAATTGAAATCAGGCATGCCCGAAGTGCAGGCGCCGGTCTATTCGCACCTGCGGTACGACATCGCGCCCGGCGAGGTCCAGTACGTGCGTAGCCCGGACATCGTGATCGTCGAGGGGCTGAACGTGCTGCAGACGGGGAGCGGTCGCGCCGGGAAACCGTTGCCGCTGTTCGTGTCGGACTTCTTCGACTTCTCGATCTACGTCGACGCTGGCGAGAACGACATCGAACAGTGGTACGTCGAACGGTTTCAGAAGCTGCGCGAGACGGTGTTCCAGAACACCTCGTCGTACTTCCATCGATACGCGCGGCTGACTCCCGCAGAATCGATCGAGACGGCGCGTCGCCTGTGGACCTCCATCAACCTCGTCAACCTGCGAGAGAACATCGTGCCCACGCGCGAGCGCGCGCATCTCATCCTGGAAAAGGGCCGCGACCACGCCGTCCGGCGAGTACGGCTCCGAAAGCTGTAATCAGGAAGCGGCGGGCAGTTCGGCCGCCAATGACTCGCTGGCGAGCAGCGGCGCCATGTCGCTGGCCGTGAGCGGCCGCGAGAAGAGGTAGCCCTGCGCATGCGGACAGTCGAGCGCGCGCAGTTGCTCGACGTGCGTGACGGTCTCGACGCCCTCGGCGATGAGCCCCATCCCGAGCTCGCGCGCAAGCTTGACGATCGCGCCGCCAATACCGTCGTTGCCTGGCGTGCCCATGGTGGCGACGAACGACTTGTCCAGTTTCAACGCGTCCACGGGATAACGCTGCAAATAGCTCAGAGAGGCATAGCCGGTTCCGAAGTTGTCGAGATGCAGCGCCACCTGCAGCGCACGCAAACGATCGAAGTGATGCCCAACGACATCGGAGTAATCGATGAGCACGCTCTCGGGGATCTCGAGCCGCAGCGTGCCGGGAGGATGCCGCTCTCGCGCAACGCTTCCTCGACTTTGTCGATGAACTCGGGTCTCGAGAACAGCTTGGACGAGATATTCACGGACAGATCCAGCGGGCGGCCGAACATCTGCTGCCACGCGGCCACCTGATGGCACGCCCGTCCCAGGACCTGATACGTGAGCGGCACGATCAGCCCGGTCTCTTCTGCGATGGCGATGAAGTCCGATGGCGGCATCATGCGGCCGTCAGCGCGCTCCCAGCGAACGAGCGCTTCCAGTCCCATGATTCGCGACGAGGGCAGCTGGACGATCGGCTGGTAAAAGACCGTCAGATGGTTCCGCTCGATTGCGCGGCGAAGCTCCGTTTCGAAGGTCAGCCGCTTCAGCGCGGCAGCATGCATCCCGGCGTCGAACAACTCGTAGCCACCGCGGCCCGCAGCCTTCGCGCGATACATCGCGATGTCCGCATCGCGAAGCAGGGCATCGACGGACTTCGATTTCGGCAGTTCCGACGACGACGCCGATGCTGGCGGCACCGCGCACCTTCTGCTTGCCAATCAGGAAGGGCTCCGCCAGCGCCTCCTGTAGCCGCTCTGCGATGCTGCACACATCGTCTGTGGTCTCGATGCTCTGCGCGAGCACGCCGAACTCGTCACCGCCAAGCCGCGCGAGCACGTCGCCTGGACGCAGCTGTGTCTGGAGCCTGCGCGAAATCGCCTTCAGGAATCGGTCGCCGGCGACGTGGCCATGCGTGTCGTTGATCGACTTGAAACCGTCAAGGTCGATGAACAAGACCGCATAGCCGGCCGATGGCGTGCGGCTCGTCTGCGCAATCGCGCGCTGAACGAGCTCGCGGAAGAGCGTCCGGTTCGGGAGATCCGTCAACGCATCGTGCTGAGCCTGCTGCGCGAGCGAGTCGCGGATGCGGCGCTGCTCGGTGATATCGGTCTGCGAGCCGGCGAGACGCACGGCGTGTCCGTCTTCACGCTCGGCGATGCCACGGCAGTGCACCCAGCGGAAGGTCCCGTCAACGTGACGCAGGCGGTACTCGATCTCGAAATGCGAGCGCTCGCTGGTCAGATGCTCCTGAATCGCTTGCTGCAGCGCGGGACGATCTTCTTCGTCGGCCAGCGTAATCCAGTCTTCGAGCGTCGCGACGCTGTCGTCTGGCGACATGCCGATCATCAGCTTCCAGCGAGGAGAGCAGTAGAGGGCATCGGCGGCGACGTCCCAGTCCCAGATGCCGTCATTCGAACCGTCTACCGCCAGTTCGTACCGCTTTTCTGATCTCTTTGCGGCCTGGAGCGCGGCCAGCGTGTCGCCGTGGAGCCGCACCACTTCTTCCTTGTGCCGCTCGGTAAGCTGCAGCCGTTCAACGTACATCCTGTACGAGCGGAACGTCAAGTAGACCGGCGCCACCGCCAGAGGCAGGAGCCACCACTGTTGCGTCTGCCACAGGATCGAGGCCGCGACCGCGGCGCCTGCACCCACGTAGTAGCTGGGGGCGGTCCACAAGAAGTTCGACTGCCAGACCGACCAGACCGATCGACCGTTGGCCAGTGCCACCGCCGTCGCGACGATCGATGTATTCACCAGGTAGTAGGCGAGCGCGCTGGCGACAACCGGCTTTGCAATTCCGCGCAGGCTCAGGTCGAGTACCACCCGGCTGCCCACCCATGACTTCAAACGCCCATCCTGCGGCTCTCACTGTGAGCACGAGCGCGGCAGTGTTGAAGACGACACGGAAGACGGGATTGCGCTTTCGGTCGTGACCGAACGCCGACTGCAGCCACGCGCTCACACCCGCGACCAGCATCGTCAGCTCTGTGCCGATCAGTAGCAGTGACGCGAAGTCGACGCTGTACGAAATCGAGAGATTAGAGGAGCTGACCCCGAGAGGAACGCGAAGCCGGAGACTCGATGCGAGAGCCGACGCAGCCAGGAGCGTGGCAAACAGAATCGGATTCGGGACGTGCCTCGGACCCCAGAAGGCGAGCACCAACACGCCGGCCGCGATGATGGCGCCGACGAACAGCCTCGCGGCGGGCGGCTGCGAACGCAGCGCGTCCTCGGGCTCACTCGACGGAGCTTGACCGCGGCGGCCCCGGCCGTCGAGATTCGAGCGAAGTCATGGAGTCCACCACGTTCCTGTCCTCAGTCCCTCACCGAATCGTGCGTGTGTCGCACGCGATGGGACCGCCCAGGATGCACGAGTGGCCCGACGACGAAAATTGACATCGAGGGTTCAATCAGCAACCGGGGAGCCAAGTGCACATCGCATTTTTGCGGACGACCGCCGTGCGCGAGTGTGCGCGGCATGGCGCGCGATGACGACCCAGTGAGTCGACAAGAACGTGATCCTCCGGTCTGGCAAAGTCAGAGGTTCTTGACCAGATCGGAAGGCTGCTTGTTGGGTGCCTTTATTGTTTAGGGCGTATCCACTCGGCCAGCGCTCGAAACGCCTGACCACGATGCGCGATCGCAAGCTTCTGGTGTTCATCGACCTGGGCGAGCGTCGCTCTATAGAGTGGGTAATAGAAGATCGGGTCGTAGCCAAATCCGCGGGTGCCCGACGCGGCGGATGCGATAGTGCCTTCGACGGTGCCGATCGTTTCAAACACGATGCGATCGCCGTCCACAACCGTTAGCGCACAGACGAAGCGTGCAGTTCGAGGTCGATCGGGACTCTGTGCAAGCCGCTCGAAGATCGCGGCGAATCGTTCCGGGTACGAGCGTCAGGTCGAAGGAATCTGGCTGACCTGACACCGGGCTCGCCATCCAGGGCATCGATCACGAGGCCGGAGTCTTCCGCCACCGTCAGCATCCCCGAATGTGTGGCGTAGTAACGCGCCTTGAGCCGCGCGTTCTCCTGGAAGGTCTCGCCAGTTTCCTCGGGCTCGGCGACCGGCGGTATGTCACTCAGTGTCAGCAGGTCAACGGGAGTGCCTGCAAGTAGCGACCGGATCTCGCGAATCTTATCGCGATTGGTCGTGGCACGAGCAGATGCAGCCTGCGACCTAGGCCTGACGTTCGGCTGTGCTCCGAGGTACTGTCCGACGAGACCCTTTTGCAGTGCGATCAGCTGCCGAATACCGGTGTCGGCGAGATCGAGCAGACGGTTCAGGGCTTCGCGACCGAAGGGGAGTGCTTCCGCCGTTCCCTGGAGTTCGATATACAGTCCGGCGCCAGTCTTGATCACGTTCATGTCCACGTCGGCTTTCGAGTCTTCGACGTACGCCAGATCCAGCATCGGCTCGCCGCCAACGATGCCCACGCTCGTCGCCGCAACGAAGTCGGTGACGGGCATCGTCCTGATCACGTCCTGCTCGCGCATCTTGTTGACGGCCAGCACGAGCGCCACGAATGCGCCGGAGATCGAGGCCGTTCGCGTTCCGCCGTCTGCCTGAATTACGTCGCAGTCGAGCGTGATCGTCCGCTCGCCGAGTTCCTCGAGCCTTGTCACCGCGCGCAGCGAGCGGCCGATGAGGCGTTGAATCTCCTGCGTGCGTCCGCCGACTTTTCCCGCGGTGGATTCGCGCTGCGTGCGCGTCGTCGTTGCGCGCGGCAGCATGCCGTATTCGGCGGTTACCCATCCCTTGCCGGTGTTGCGCCTGAATGGCGGAACGCGGTCTTCAACGCTCGCTGTGCAGATCACTTTCGTCTTGCCGGCTTCGACAAGGACTGAACCTTCGGCGTGAATCAGGTAGTTGGGCGTGATGCGGGTCGGTCGGAGCTGTTCTGGAAGGCGGCCGTCTGTTCTCATGTGGTGACACTGTAATGCAAAATGCAAAATGCAAAATTCAAACGGGCCCTGTTTACCTTTTGCATTTTGCCTTTTGCATTTTGCATTTCGAATCACTTCTCACCCGCGTCCCGCACGAGCGAATCGTCTCGCGAGAGTGGCCGACGGAGATCGACATGTCCTGCGATCGTGTCCGCTTCCTTGCCGTCTACTAGGATCTGCACTCGGCGGACGGCTGGGAGGTTGGCGGTGACAGAGTTGACGATCGAGTAGACGGTAAGCAGCTCATTCAGCGATCCGCCAGGATGTCCGGTGACGACGTCGGAGCTCAGATCGACGAAGGCGTCACCACGCTCGGTGACGTAGAACGCACGCAGCTTCGTCCCGGTAGGAATCAGGCCGACGTGTGGAGCTTGAGGGACTTCCGAGAGCTGGGCATTCAGAATCTGACGCCCCTGCTCGACGACGGTGTTGGCCAGCGCCACATCGCGTCGCACGGGCACGAGCGTCTGACCATCAGGCGAGCCAAAAAACAGCGTAGCCGTGATGTGTGCTGTTTCTTTTGGCGTCGAGGGCGCGCTGGCGACCGGTGCCTCTTCGCTCGGCGCCGGACGTGCCGGTCCGTACATGCGCGCGATGCTGAGCGCGATGAGCACCAGGACGGCGAGCGCTCCAACGAACGCCAGCCACCACGTCTTCATGCTCATTGGGCCTGCGACTCCTCGGACCACGCTCGGAATCGCACGATCGCGCTGAGCACTGCCTGGGCGACGGTGTTCTTGAAGTCGTCGGTCGCCAGACGGGCTTCCTGGCTAGGGTTAGTAAGGTACGCGATTTCCACGAGAGCCGCGGGCATGTTTGCGGCGGCGAGCAGACGCATCGGAGCCTGGCGGATCGGGTGTCCGCTGATTGGCACCTGTCGCTGCAGTTCCTCCCGAAGCACGCTGGCAAGCACAGAAGATTCATCGAGGTGACTGGCCTGCGCTAGATCCCAAGGGATAAGGTCCAGTCTCCTGATGCCGCCGCCGAGTGTTGGAAGTGCAGCCCCTTCAGCCGTTGCCCCGCGCACCAGTTCGGCGCTTTCTCGATCGAGTTGAAGGTGGAATACCTCAGCGCCGGACTGATTGGGCACGCGCGATCCGTTGACGTGCAGGCTGATCAGCAGGTTCGCCTTTCCGTTGTTGGCGACTGCGGCACGCTCGTCGAGCCCGAGCGCGCGATCGTCATCTCGAGTCAGGATCACGCGAAGGCCAAGTCGACTCTCCACCATGGCACGCAGGCGACGGGCGATGTCGAGCGTCACTTGTTTCTCTTCGACACCCTTCGCGCTGCGCACACCGACATCGTCACCGCCATGACCTGGATCGATCACGATCGTCTGCCAGGTGCGCGTCGCAGCGATGACGGCTCGCGGATCGGGAATTGGGGCCGACGGTACCGGAGTTGGAGCTGGGGCAGGAGCCGGACCGGGGGCTCGAGACTCGGACGTCGCCGCCGCTGCAACCTCGATCAGCACGCGCGCAACGTTGTTCGCCGTCGTCACGGTCGCGCGCGCGGTGCCGTTGGTGTCGAGGACGATCGTGTTCGGCTGATCGCCGAGGCGGATGCGATCGATGAGACCGCTCATCGCGGATGCGCTGAAGTCGAGGCCGTCAGCATCGATTCGTACCTGCATTCGCCCAGCATCTGCATTGACGGCTACCGCAGCAGCAGGCGCAATCTCGATCGTTGCGCGAGTTGGAGGACCGGGGCTGTCGATGCTGGCGGTGACGCGTGGTAATCGCACGTCGCCAAGAACGACCAGGCGAGACGTGCGCCTCAGCTCGATGCGCTGATCGTAGATGGATGCGAGCGCATTCGAGATGAACTCGATGGGGACAAGCCAGCGTCGGCCGGACCTGACCATCGGTGCGGGCAATGAGACGACGCGTCCCTCCACTGAGACGATCGGTCGATCGGCAGACGCGACGATCGTGCGACCGCGATACGACACCGTGACGCCGCCGGCGAGTGCATCTTCCTTGACGCTCAGCTGAAACAGCGTGGCGAGATCGTCGAGCGCCACGACTTCGCGACCGTTCTGAACGCTCGTGGGAATAATTCGGCGCACGTCGCGCGACACGAGAGTCAGGGGAGTGGACGACGCAGGGTCCTGACCCGACGTCGTGGTCACGAGCGCCAGGATCAGAGCCGCAACAAAAGAAGTTCGCCGCTGCACAGCTTCACATGATCGCATTCGTTTCGCCGCGCCGCAATGCAGGACATCGGTGTAAAGTGTCCCTACCTGCCCATTGCCGGGATCGGAAGGAGGGGTCGTGAAGGCGTTTCCATTCGTGCTGGTGCTCGTGCTGGCCTCGGCGTCCGTGATCTCTGGTCATCATTCCTTTGCCGCGCATTACTTCGAAGAGCAGTCGGTCACCATTCAAGGGACGCTCGTCGAGTTCGCGTATGAGGCTCCCCACGCGTGGGTCCACTTGTCGGTCACCGACGACGGTGGAGCGGTGCGACGGTACGCTGCGGAATGGGCGAATCCCAACCGGCTGTCACGTGATGGCATTACCAAGGAGACGCTCAAAGCCGGCGATCGGCTGATTGTTACGGGCAGTCCCGGACGCAATGCAAGCGAGAACCGCATTCACCTGAAGCGGATCGAGCGGCCGGCGGACGGATGGAATTGGCGAGGAGGACGACGGTAGCTGAGGTGCGCGTCCACGACGAGCACACGTTCGTTCGCGTCGCGCCCTGACCTGGTCTTTGTAGAGTCAGGTATTCCCGCTACGGCGTATGTCTTGCACCCAGCTTCACCGGAGTGCATGAGCATGACGAACTTCGTTGTCTACCTGATCGGGACGCTTCTTGTGGTTGCGGGGCTCGCATACGGCGCGTCGCGCCTGGGCGTGAGTCAGGTGTGGATCGTCGCGGGCGCGCTTGTCATCATCGGATTGGGCCTGATGGGCGGAATCGTCAAAACGAGACAGAAGGATCCGGCGTCTTAATCCCTTCGGGCTTCGGGCTTCGTAGGGCGGGTCTTGCTTTGTAGACCCGCCACGCGGATGAACCTTGTAAAATAGAGGAACGTATCGGAGGAGCGTCCGATGCGTGACCCGCCTCCGCCGAAAGCTTCGGCGAGGCAAGCGCACTCAGCCTGAGGGGGCGAAATTGGCTTCGACGGGGGCATGAGATTGCGGGATGCATGCCGAGCACCATTGACTCGTTAATCCGATGGAACATCCGTTAACTGCGGACAATCAGTACGCTCTCGCTGCTTAATTAAGCAGTGACGTTCGCCTTGACCTCGCCTGGTGGTTGAGGGTCGAACGCCATTAAACAGGCTGGTGGCCACGCGGCGCCTCGGCGCGTGGCCGCGAGATTTTCCGAGGCTGGTGCCTGGCGGTTTTGGCCGCGTCCTCACGCCGGGCACGAGAATTCAGATGCGGACACGCATGTAGAGTCCCACGACGACGTGCTTTCGGACGCGGGTTCGACTCCCGCCGCCTCCACCACTTTCCTTAGGGAATTTGCGAATTCCCGACTTTTTCGAGCCCGTTTCCCGTATGTTTCCCGGAAACGGCTGCATCCAGAAGCTGAATCGCCTGCCGTCTCGACAGTGGCGACAGATGCATGTAGCGCATCGTCGTCGACAGATCCTTGTGTCCGGCTAACTCCTGAATCTGTCTTGGCACCGCCCCTTTCATCGCCAGATGACTACAGAAGGTGTGCCGAAGGATGTGAACGCCCGGTTTCACGTCTGCTCGCCTCGCGGCCCGTTCATCTCCTGTCTGAATCGTTTTCATCGTACATCGACGAGCTATCGCCTTGAACGAGCACCCGCCGGTTCCGCAGGTGCGGTGTTTGCGGAGTGCCGCGCTGAGTCGCCGGGTGAGCTCCACCGGCCGAGACCGTCCGCCCTTGGTGGCGCCGACAATGCCTTTCCATTCCGACCTCGCGATCACGACGTGACCGAGTTGGAAATCGATGTCACTCCATTCCAGCGCCAGCATCTCGCCGAGTCGCAAGCCTGCTTCGCCACCGAGCAGCACGATGAGGTACGCACGCCAATCCTGCGCAGCCTCGCTGACCGACCGCTTGCGTACTCCTCGAAATCGTAGAACGACCGCGTAGCCCTCCGGGAGCTTCAAGAGCTCGATCGTGCAGGGCATCATCTCGAGGACGCCCATTCGACGGCTTTCTTCAGCAGCGTGTTCAGGCACGTCAACGTGTTGTTGCAGCGTCTTCGCGCTTCGGCCTTCGAGCCTGGCTTCAGCTCCTGGATGTCGAGATTCGTGATCGCATCCAGCTTCCGTCCCGAGGAACGGAATCAGATGCACTCGCAAGGTGGTTCCTTTGGCCGCGACGCCAGACGCCTTGTGGCGTTCTGACTCCGCCCACGCGAGAAACCCGGCGCGAACTCGCCCAGTGTCGGCACCTCCTTTCGTGTCGGTGAGGGCTCAGGCTCCACGTTGCGGCGAGCGCCTTCAGAAGAAGCTCCCGTTCTCGTGCCTCGCCCCACCTTTTGGCAGCGGACTCTTCGAAGACTGCCTGACCTTCCTCCGATTCGCGAATCTCCGTGCCGTCCGGCCGTCTAATCCGTACGTCCACATCGAACCCACCTCTTTTGTACGGTCGCACGGATGCCATCGCTACCTCTCAGTCGGCGATGGGCTGCGGTTGCTGTCGAGCCACGATAGCAGATTGACGTTCCTGATCAAGACGCGCCGGCCGATATGTGTGACGCCTGGAGGAGACACGACCGATTTGGCAATAGATGGAATGGGTCGACGTACGGAGAAGAGCCGCGACCTCCGGAACGGTAAGGTATTCGTGATTCACCCTCCGAGGATACGGTGGGCAGCTGGGTACTCGTCAACAATAATATGTGTATATTGCTGCGTTTCTCGGCAAACTCCATGAATATTTGTGCCTGCGAGTATGCAGCTGACAGCTGCTATTTGTGTTTTTGTGTGCTAGTGTTTGGCGCATGCCGATTCCACGGTAAAACCTACGCGGAGATCATGAAAGAAAAGCTCCACAACCCGGTAGATCGTAAGAGCATGCGTGAAATTGGGCGCAATATTTTACAGCTACGAGCATGTGCGCAAGGTCGTCGCGGGCGAGCTGACCTTTACACAAGAGTTCAGCGATGCACTCTGTGAGGAACTTGGAATCGATGCGCATCAAATGTGGCGATTGGCGCAACTGAGAAATTGCTCGCAAGGTACGCAAGGTGCCGACTTCGAGGCCGACGTCCCCAAAGATCCGCGACTCAAGGAAATCTGGGATGCCCTGGATGCGACCGGTCGTGAGGCGCTAATACAGATTGGTCGCCAGCTCGTCCTCGTCAGTGAGAATCGAGAGTGGCAGCGACGAGAGGTACGAGCTGGGCAAGCAGTTCCAGGTCTCGGATAAGGAGAATCCGGCCTGTCGCTCCGCAGCTGTTGACTCCGCACTGTCCTGCCCTCGCGCACCTCAGTTTTACTTCGCTATAACGCACTCGACCAAAGTCGATTTCCACCCGTAACCTGAAAATTGGTCATTCGGTCGTCTCGACGGCAGTCGCTCTGACCAATGGAGCAACGCACCGCGGTACGACTGGCGCGACTTGGGCAGCCAACTGCTCACCGAAAGGAGATTCACCCATGAGAACGACCGATGAAGTCGACCGACACATTCGCACAAGAAACCGTGGCCCCCGTTTTCGTCAAGGGCAGCAGTTCCTCCCACAATCCGACGTTGATGCGCACACCCGCCTCGGCATAAGCCCTGACATCCTCACCAGAGCACAAGTGCGACGCGTGGACGACCGCGAGGCACGCGACGTCCTCGGGAAGAGCCATAGCAAACCAGGCTACTTCGACGGCGTTGAGTATCCGATTTAGACCCAAAGACTGGGCGGCGCGTGACATCGAGCATCCGACTGATCGGCCCTCGTTGAAGCCGGACGGGACGCCCGACAAGAAATACGTGCGACCTTACGGCGATAACCGCCATCTGTACTTCTCGCCGGGCACCGGCGCACTACTCGAGGACACCAGCGTGCCCGTCGTGATCGTCGAGGCTGAAAAGAGCGCGCTCGCGATTACGTCGGCAGCGCAGCGCGCAGGGCGCCAAGTCTTGGCTGTCGCGCTCGGCGGATGCTGGAACTGGAAGGGTACCGTTGGGAAAGCGCCCGATGCGAATGGTGCGCGATGCCCAGTCACGGGACCGTTATCGGATTTCGATCACATCATCTGGACGGATCGACGCGCGATCGTGCTCTTCGACGCGAGGCCGAATAGCAGCGTGCAAGCATCGCGGAGGCAGCTGGGGCACCATCTGACAATGCGCGGCGCCGATGTTCGGGATGCGCACTTACCCGACGACGACCAGCGCATCAACGGCCCTGATGATTGTGTCGGATTGCGCGGGATCCGGCGTTATGGCAGGTCATTGACCAAGCGCAAGCGATCGACTTTGAGCGCGACGACAAAGGCTGCATCATTCGGAATTCCTTCGACAACATCCGCCTCGCTCTCAAAAAGCTCGGCATCACACTCTCCTATGACGAGTTTGCTGGCGTGATGTTAATTGACGGGCAGCCCGCAGACGATGTCGGGTTGAATCGTCTCTGGGTATCGATCGACGATGCCTTTAAGTTCCGACCGATCAGGGACACGCTGGTTGTCTTGATGGACGTTGATGCGCGTTTGCACAGTGTGCATCCCGTGCAGCATTACCTGGATCAGCACGTCTGGGACGGCGTTCCGAGGATTGACACCTGGTTGTCTACGTACGGTGGCGCGGAGGCCTCCGAATATGTCAATGCCGTTGGCAAGCTTGTGCTGCTGGCGGCTGTACGGCGAGTTCGGCAACCAGGGTGCAAGTTCGACGAGCTGCTTGTGTTGGAATCCAAGCAAGGCACGATGAAGTCATCCGCTTTGCGAGCCCTATGCCCCGACGATCAATGGTTCACTGACGACCTGCCACTCGGCACTGAATCGAAGCAAGTGATCGAGCGCACCGCCGGGAGATGGATCATCGAGGCGGCCGAAATGCACGGCAACCGAGGCCGAGAAACCGAGCAACTGAAGGCGTTCTTGTCCCGGCAGGTCGATGGGCCCGTTCGATTGGCGTATGCACGTCTTCCGACAACAGTTCGCGAGGCAGTTCATCCTTGTCGGCACGACGAACTCCACGTCCTACCTGAAAGACTCGACAGGGGGGCGCCGATTCTGGCCCGTCAACGTGCAGCAATTCGATGTCGCAGCGTTACAACGAGACCGCGACCAACTCTGGGCTGAGGCGGCGCTCTGTGAGAGCCTCGGCGATCCCATACGGCTGGCTCCGGACTTGTGGCCCGCTGCGAGGGAACAGCAGGAACGTCGGCGTGCCAGCGATCCATGGGAGCCGTTGCTCGAGCCGCTCTTTGAACAGGATCAGTTCCGGGTGCAGACGATTTGGGACACGCTGGGGTTGGAAGCGTCGCATCAAGACAATCGACACTCGGCCCGCGTTACTGAGATCGCGGAGCGTCACGGGTTCGAGAAGCGAAAAGTCAGGATTGATGGAACGCCCGTGTGGTGCTGGTGCAGGAAGTAGTTCCGGGCGGAATCAAGCCGCGAACCGAGCGGAACGCAGATTCCATCAGGAATTCCGAGCGTTCCAACCGTTCCAGGCATTTCGTAAGGATGGATTTCTGGATTAGGGAGGGCCATGTTTACCGGTCTGGTCGGAGCCCGGCACGGCCGGAACGCTCGGAACGTTGCAAATGTGTGTGGCGGAACACAGATCGCCCGGAACAGGGCTGGTTTTTAGGCGGGTAACGACAATATCCCCCCAAGATGGAGAAGCGAAACTGGTCAACACAGTGCCTATCTTGGTGAAATCAACTACTGCGCGATCCGCTTGGAATCGAGCCTCCAACCCGCAGATTAAGAGATCGAGGGGGGAGTGTCCGCCCGTATCGCCGAGTCGTTTTCTTTAGGAAACGTGCCAGTTTGGCGTCCGTCGAAGCTCGCCATTTCTGCCCGCGTCCGTCCGTTTGGCTGTCAGAATGGCTGTCAAAGCTCTTGAGGCAAGTAGTGTCCAGCGAGCGCCGCCCCTTCGCCGCTCCACGAGTCGTCAGCGGGTCTGAACATCCGCTTCAAGATCTACACGCACGTCCTCAATCGAGGTGCATTGGGGAGTGCGAAGTCCTGCCGATTGTCTGTGATCGGACGAAGCGCGTGGCGGTTATGTGCGAGCGCTTGCACATAGCGCCGGAGGGCTCGGTTACGGCGTACCGCCGCACCGTTGCAGGAGTAAGTGTTTGGACGCCAATCGGCGGAGGTTCTTCGGTCCGGTTGGCTGCGAGCTGGATGAGCGGTTCTAAAGAGAAGTTGGGCAGACCAAAGAACACGTCACGAGGATTCCCGGGTGAGTTCTCGACTACGAATCCGGACTCGTACCACCGGCGGAGCGATGGCGCGAGAGCTTCCTGCGCGGGTTCCGTGAGTTTCGGCGCGAGGGATTGCCGTGGTGGGTCGGCGACGATCTCGAGACGGCCGAAGGGGACCTTGCCACGTTCGTCGCGCGAACGCTGGCCGAGTCAAGCCCGGCCACTGACACACTTGTGCCGAAAACGCACCTCTGGGGCGTGGCGGACGACCTCGTTCGTGGGACGCATCGATCGACCACGGGCTCAACGAGGCGCTGCGCGTCGAGGGCGGGCACATCGGTACGTACACCGTTCCGTCCTTCCGGAGCAGGGGCGTGGCCACGGAAATGCTGCGTCAGGCGCTGCCGCTAGCGCGCAGCCTAGGCCTGGATGAGGTCCTGCTCACCTGCGACGACTCGAACGTCGCCTCGATTCGCGTCATCGAACGAAACGGCGGCGTACTCTCGGGAGACTAAAGTTCTTGCGGCGCACAGGCCCTTGAAGCGCTACTACTGGATCGGTCTAGCCTTATCGTAAGGAGTGAGACGCGGCACCAGCTGCCCAAGCGGTTTTGCAGCCGTCGCCGTCTGGCGCGATCATGAGCCGGCGCGGCTGAACCGCCGCGTTAGACCGACATTGAAGAGGGACGACGTGTTTACGGAACATCGCGTGAATCTCGCCCTATTTGCGATTCTGCTACTGGCGGCGTCGTCTGACTTAGGCGCTGAGTGCGTGGGCTTCCCGCTGAAGCACTACAAGAAGCACGCTGATCTTGTGTTCAGCGGCGCCATTCAAGGATTCCAGCAACTTGATTCGCGACGTACGGTCGTGACGTTCGCCGTCGATCGGGTTTGGAAAGGCGATGTTGGCCAACGCGTAGTGTTGCATCAGTTGGAGAGCATCGACAGCTTTCGTTTTATTGGTGCCGCTATCGGCGCGAAGTATCTTGTGTTCGCCACTCGGCTTGACGCGCGGCAGCGCCATGTATTCGAGCTGCGGAAAGGCCAGACGCCTGGGGCATCCCAATGTGTGGCGGCGGCTCGCGCAAGCTCGAAGCAAACGACACAATGCTGCGTCAACTCGGGCCAGGTCGAAAGACGTAATACGGTCGGTCAACATGGGCGTGAAGCCGACGGCGGTCCCATGTTGTGGCATCATCCGGGCACTTGGCTGCCGCGGCTGACGCGCCGGTCGTTAGCCGGACAAGAACGAGGCGCAAGCCGATGATGACGCGAACTTTCGTGCTTGCAACGTTGCTTGGGAGTGGCGCGCTTTCGATCGCGGTCTTCGGCCAAGCACCGGCCGAGCCACCCGCCAGCGCTATTGCGGCCACGAAGATCGAGAGAGTGAAGGAGAACCTCTACGTCATTACTGGGTTCGGGCCCGGGCGACAGCTTCAGTGGGGGCAACACAGCCGTTTTCATCACCGACGCAGGAGTCACTCTGGCCGACACAAAACTGCCCGGGTTTGGTCCAACCATCCTCGAGCGGATCCGCACCGTGACCGACAAACCCGTCATCCGAATCATCAACACACACGCGCACGCAGATCACACGGGAACAATCGGTTCTTCGGCGCCGACATCGAGATCATCACGCACGAGAACGCCGACGCGACCATGAGGCGAGCGAAGAATCTCCAACCCAGGGCCACGTACCACGACAAGCGCACCATTGGGACAGGTGCGGGCCAAATCGATCTCTATCATTTCGGACGTGGCCATACAGACGGCGATACGTTCGTCGTGTTCACGGCATTACGGACCCTGCATGCAGGAGACCAGTTTCCGTGGAAGGCGCTGCCGTTCATTGACGCCGGCATCGGGGGCAGCGTGCTCGAGCATCCGAAGACATTGGCAGCGGCTCTGCAAGCGATCCGGGACGTGGACACGGTCGTCGGCGGGCATATGCCGATCTCGACATGGGACGACTTGAGAGAGTACGCAGATTTCGTGCAAGACTTTGCCACCTATGCGGAGCGGGCAATGAAGGCGGGCAAGTCAGTGGACGAGGCGACTGCGGAGTACCAAGTGCCACCGAGGTTCAAGGGCTATTCCGCCACGGCAGCTCCCAATCTCTCGGTGCGAACCAACATGCAACTCGCCTACAACGAACTGGCGAAACAGTGAAGCCGGCTAACACCCAATGGAGCCGACGCCGCGCGCCAGTGCCATCGTGACAGGCGCGCGGCGCGGCTCATTTGGAACGTTAGCCAGAGCAAGACTGTGATGCACGACCTTCGACGAGACGTTCAAGAACACGTGTCGCAGCTCTCGGGCGCCAAAGCCGATGACGCGTGGCATTCTCTTGTCGAGGCCGGTCCGGATGCGCTGCCGTCCTTATGGAATCGTTTCATCGGTCGAACGAGACCTATGTGCGAGCGGCGTTGATCGGTGTGATCTCGGAATTGCGCTCGGCTCAGGGAGTGCCATTTCTGGCGGCGCTGCTACGAGATCGCGATGCGAAGGTGTGGAGAGCCGCTCTGGACGGCCTGGTGACAGCCGCCAGCCCCACGGCGCTCAACGCGTTATGCGCAGCGAAGATCGATGCCCCGTCGGAGCTGGTGGAATGGATCGATGAGGCTATGAACCAAATCGAGGATTCCCAGGGGCCTGGCTAACTGTCCGCTGCACCTGACGGCACCGGGCCGCGCTCGTGCGCGCCCCTCGCGCGCGATACGATCGATGACGCACGCGTGCCCCAGGTGAGCGGCAATACGTTAGGTTGACTACATGCGGATTCCGTCTCGAAGGATGCCTAAGGCTCTGAGACGCGAGACGCACGTTGGGCGCGTGGTGGCGTGGGTGTGTTTGTTGGGACTCTTTGCCGGATATCTGTACGCTCTGTCGCCTTACCCCGTATTGGTGGGGTTGGGCACAGTGATTCTATCCGTAATCGCGGTCCGACGAAATCGCGCGGACAGAGCTCACCTGGCTCGCCTCGCCGCGACACGACAGGCAGGGTCCATCTGCGACTTCAGCCGGAGCTTCAACGTTCGGGAGACTGACGCGTGGGTGATTCGAGCAGTCTATGAACAGCTTCAGGACCAACTTCATTGGGCGCATCCGGATTTCCCTGTGCGCGCGGATGATCGCCTCGTCGAAGATCTGAGCCTGGACCCAGACGACATCGATCTGGACATCGTGTCTGACGTGTCGGCCCGCACTGGTCGGTCGATCCGGAACACCAAGGCAAACCCGTTCTACAGGCGTGTAAAGACGGTTGGCGACCTGGTGGCGTTCTTCTGTGCGCAAGACCGACAGCAACCTAACGCGCGGCTGCACCCGACGGCGGCCATTGAGTGAAACGAGCTACGTCGAAATATCGCTTGCGGCCGCCGCGGGTGGGCCGCAGCCGTTATACGCGATTCGGTCCTCATCGCTCTGTCGGGCGCGCACCATGAAGGTTGATCGGCAAGAACGGGCGGCAAAGGGTATCCGCTTCTCTATCAGCGGCGGCGGTCGCGAGGTGGCCCGAGCGTATCTGTATGTCATGACCAACGACCTTCACAAGGCGCCGTTCGGGTTGCTCGAAGACGTATACGTAGACGAGTCGCAACGGGGTAGCGGCCTCGGTTCTGCTCTCGTCAAGGAAGTTATTGATGCGGCTCGTGAGCTCGGGTGTTACAAACTGGTGGCAACGAGTCGAACGTCGCGTCCCAAAGTGCACGAACTGTACGAACGTCTCGGCTTCGAGAAGCACGGCGTAGAGTTTCGGATCAACTTTGCTGGGTAGGTGCTCGGTGCTAATGAGCGGCGCGCGAGCGTATAACAACCGGTTCGATGTGCCCCGGCGGGCACTGTCTCAGTTTGACTGGCTGGGTAGTGGGTCAGTTTTGGTTGGTGATCAGCCCTTTTACAAACTCAACGGATAGGGCGACGGCTTGTCAGATGCCACCTTCTTGCGATCCAATTCCGCGCTGGAGCCGCTAAACACCATGCCAAATGCGCTGCCAAGGGCGACGCCAATGGCGACTCCCACAGCTACGTTCTGCATGGCCGCACCAAGCGCGGCTCCGAAACACAGACCCAAGGCTCGCTGAACCCGACTGTCGCGTGGATCCGGGATCGCTACTTCGAGGCCGCGAAGACGTCGCTCGGTCCCGGACCATTCGAGACGGCCCGTGCCGAGGGACGCGCGATGTCGCCTGCGCAGGCGGTCGCTCTCGCACGGCAGTAGAACGTTCGCCCAGTTGTTCGTCCATTGAAACTGTGTATCACGACGCTATCAATCGGCGATCTGCAACGACTGCCGAACGCGACGGAATGTGTTCTCGTAGGTCTTCGCTTCAGACTGCGGCGCGACGCCAATGATGTTGAGCAGGCTCCCGTCGCGCAGCTGCGTCGTCGACAGCGTGACGTATTCGCGCTCGCCGGTCACTTGCGAGACGTTGCTCAGCGGCGTCGTGAGCCCCTTGCGCCCTCCGATGGTTTCGCGTCTGGAGTTCCCCGCGGCGCGCAGGTCCGGATTCGACCGCGAGAGGTTCCGGAGCAACTGCTGCGTGTCCTGCTGCAGGTTACCGCCGCCGCCCTGCGCCACGCCCATCTGGACGCCGTGCGTGAACGCGGTGCCGTCGTTGTCGTCCCCCTGGATGAAGCCGCCCTTGGGTGCGTAGGTCACGCTGCCGGCGCTCGCCTCTACTGCGTCCCAGTTGGCCGGCACGCTGATGCGCAAGAAGTCCGATGGCTGATACGTCCGGTATGAATTCGAAGGCGGCTCCACGTTGACGACGCGCCGGCCGCCGGTGGCAACCGTTCGAGGATCGGTTGTGGTCTGCCCCTTGGCGATCTGCTCGGCGGTGTAGGCGGGCGGCATCCCGGCGAGCCGCGACTTGATCGACTCGAACTGCCCGGAGTCGCCATTGCCCACGACGTGCAGCATCGAGGCTTCCTGGACGATGGCGTCGTAGCGGTTGCCCGGGTCGGGGTGGCTGCTCAGCCACTCCGGGCCGCTACTGCCACCCTCCGCCTGGATCGTCTTGAACATGTTGGCCATCTCGCGTGGGTCGTACCCCGCGCGCGCCATGATCTGCGCGCCCATCAGGTCGGCCTGCCGCTCGTACTCGCGGCCGTACTTCAGGAAGTAAGTGCCGAGGCCGAACTGCGAGCCTTGCGAGATGACGGAGCCGGCGGTGCCGCCGACGATCGCGCCGAGGATCTGACCCGCAACCGCGCCAATCTGGAACTTCTGGCCCTTGGTCGCCTGCGCCGTGCCGTGGCGAAGCGCGACGTGGGCGATCTCATGCGCCATCACGCCGGCCATTGCGGCCTCGGTCTTGGCGGCCTCGATCATTCCGCGATTGAGGAACATCGGTCCGCCCGGAAGGGCAAAAGCGTTGATTTCGTTCTGGTTGACCACGTCGAAGGTGTAGCGGAAGCCTGCGTGGCGAAGCTCGCCGTCGATCGCCGCGGCGAGCCGCGCGCCGACGCGCTCGACGAACTTGTCTACCTGATCGTCGTTGAGCATCGGAAGCTGCTTCTTGGCCACGGCCGCGGCTTCCTGCCCGACCTTGACATCGTCTGCGACGGAATAGCTGTTCTTTTCCGGCGTGATCTTCGTCTGGGCCGAGGGGTTGGCGACGAGGAGTGCCAGGAGCAACGCGGGGAGCAGCCTCGCGTACCGACGAGCGGACATTCGTGCAGTCATGCCAACACCTCGTGCAAGGCTGTCACGACTAGCTGCGACTCCGCAGTCGGAAAGCAACTGGAAAGTGATCAGTCTCACGTTGGATCTTCCTGTCACGAGACTACTGCCTGGGGAATGGCGAGCGATGTACCGTTCCAGACAGCCAGTTCACCTTCGCGCGAGCAGGGGTCCCACCCCGGCCATCAACATGTCCTCAAACGCAAGACAAGCGTGAGCGATTGCAGCGCGCTATCTGCCAGGATGTTTCGTTCGCTTCAGAGGACAGGAAGGCCGACCATGCCGTTTGATGGTCGGTGGGAAGCGATAGCGTGGATAACAGGCGACGTCGTCAGGCATCCGACTACGGTGCCCGCAGTGGCCTCAAGTTGACAATGCCTTGAAGCGCTTTGCTATCGCGCCTCGCCCCCGCGAGGCTTGTAGAAGACGAACTCACCGATCTCGACCGTCTTGGTGTATTCCGCGGCCCAACCTGGCGTCGCATTCCGTTGATGGAAATACAGCGCGCCGCCCGTTCGATCCGTTAGTTGAAGGTTGAGCGCCTTTCGCGCGATCTCCTTGGCGGTCGCGTAAGACTCATCCTCCTTCGCTTGATCGGAACGGCCGTCACACCACCACGAGAACTGGCAGGAACCCTGTTCGCGGCCTTGCCTCACAACGTTACAAATGGTGTTTGGAAAGCCCTCATGGCCCAACCGGTTCATGACGACATCGGCGATTGCTTCCATGTCGACAGTCGCCTCGCCCCTGGCCTCCCAATAGATGGTGCGCGCAAGACAGGTGATCGCATCGTCCAACGGCTCCCGGCCGGCCGGATCGACAGCCTGCGCTTCAGGCTTGTTGATCATCTCGGATGGAGAGGGAGGCGCCTTGTTGCCGGCGGCCGCAGCGTTCTGTTCCAGCGCCTCCGCCTTTTTCTCGGTGGCTGCCGGGCCGGTGGCTGACGGCTGCTGCGAATGGTCGACCTCGGCCGGTTGGCAGCCAACGAGACACCCGATCGCAACGTAGGCCGCAACCCATATCCGGCGCATCAGTCGACCTCGCAAACAATTCAAAACGCGCACTGATGGCTTCGCCCCAGCGAGAATCGTTGCCGACCAACGCCTGGTCGCACACGCGCCATGTTTACACGGTGAACGATTCGCGCGGGCGTCAGTCTACTTCGGAACAGCGATGAACGCTGCGTCGTGGATGGTGTGCCTACCGAAAACTCGGTCCGACTTCGCGGACGATTAGTTCAGGAGAAAACGCTACTCCGACTGCGTGTCTGCGAAGCCGCGGCGGCCGCGCGACGCGAGACGCGCCCGTCAACGATAAGCCCCAGCTCGCGCAACTTCGGCTCTATTTCCAGTAAAGACGTGCGGAATGCGAGAAACCGTCGTCGCGACTGTGTGGTTTTGAACAGACGACGAGACATCTGGGTTGCTGTAATGGGATTACCCTGGCCGGCCTTCTTCGATGTCAGGGGAGCGCTCACGTCGCCACCCCGAAACGGAAGATGGGGACGAAATCGTGATCCTGCAAAATCACAACACAGCTCGCACACATCAACGCCCAAGCGCTGGTGTGGCAACGTTGACATTCGTCGCGTTGGCCGCCAGCGCAGCAGTCAATGGATGCGGATCGTCGAGCAAGGCTCCTGGCGGAACGCAGTCCGTAGCGGCCGCTGAAGCTCCGACAACCGCGGAGACATCACCCGCACTCGTCGCCGAGGGCCAGAAGATCTTCCGCTTCGATACCTTCGGTGACGAGCAAGTCTGGACCGACACGCTCCGCCTGCACGAGGTCGTCGAGAAGAACGTGGACCCGACGACGGCGCTCAAGGTCGGGCTCAAAGTGGACGCGGAGGCGCTGCCTCCCGGGATCCTCGACAAGGTCGATCTCAAGAGCCCGGCGACGACGGTCGCGCTGCTCAAGATGAATGCCGTCGTGGGCCTCCAGGCCACCGTGGACGCGAACAACCACATCACGCGGCTCGGCGTCACCTGCGCGCTCTGTCACTCCAACGTGGACAACTCGGTGATGCCCGGCATCGGCCGCAGGAAGGACGGCTGGCCGAACCGGGATCTGAACGTCGGGGCCATCATTGCGCTGTCGCCGGCGCTCTCCGCGGACAAGAAGGCGGTCTACAAGTCGTGGGGCCCCGGCAAATACGACCCGCGGTACAACCAGGACGGGAAGAACACGCCGCTCGTCCTCCCGCCCGCCTATGGCCTGGCACAGGTCACGAACGAAACGTACACGGCGGAGGGGCCGATCTCCTATTGGAATGCCTATGTCGCCGTCACCCAGATGGGCGGACAAGGCAACTTCTCCGACCCGCGGCTCGGGATCGACGTCAAGCACTCGCCGGACATGGTCACCTCCAAGCTCCCGGCGTTGCGCGCGTACCAGCATAGCCTGCCGGCGCCCCCACCTCCGGCCGGAAGCTTCGATGCGGCGGTCGCAGCGCGTGGACGCGTGGTGTTTGACGGGACGTGCGCGAGCTGCCACGTTGGCGGGATCCGGCACAGATAACAACAGCGGGACGCTGCACATGCCGGCGGAAACCGGCGTCGACGGAGCGTACGCGGCGCGCACGGCCAACAAGGCGTACCGCACCACTCCTCTGCGTGGACTGTGGCAGCACCCGCCGTACTTCCACGACGGCAGCGCGGCGACGCTCGCGGACGTCGTGACGCACTACAACCGGGTTCGTACTCTCGGTCTCACCGCGGAGCAGCAGCGGGAGCTCGTCGAGTATCTGAAGTCGCTCTGATCGTCAGGGAGTCGGGGGCCAACTCGGCTCGGCATCATGGGAGGCCTGCCATGGATTCTTCAACAACGACAGCGGGTGATCGCCTGCTCGATTACGCACACAGCCGCCTGGTTGCGGTGTTCGATTCTCAGGCGGACATCCAGGCGACCGTCGATGGCTTGACGTCGGCTGGCTTCGACAAATCGCTTGACGTGCATTGTGGCGCCGCCGACTCGCGACTCATCGACTTCAGCGGGACTGAGCATGGCCCCCTCGCACGGCTGAGCCACGCACTCCACTTCCTGACCGTGGAAGGCGAGTACATGCAGCAGTATGAGCACGAACTGCTGTCGGGACGCTGCCTCGTCATGGTGCGGACAGAAAGCGCCGAACGCCGGCACCGCGCGCTGGAAATACTGAAGGCACACGGTGGCCATTTCATCAACCAGTTCGGATTCTGCGCGATCGAGACGGTCCATCCTTAATACCGTCAGCACGCATCGGCGGGTCGTTCGTCTGACACGGCTATCCGATCCCGGGTGCTGGATCGGTGGCCAGCCGGCGCCCCGAGAATCGGCTCACGAGAATCCTCGTGTTCCGATGCGCGGCGTGCGGCCCTCAAGAGTTTCCGAAGGAAGCGCTTCGCTGCCCGTGCGCTCCGACGGTGTTGAACAAGGGTGTCGAGCTCCTCGCCGGCGTCGTCGATGGCTCGCCACAGCCAGCCGGATGCGCGGTGACCGCCACGTGGACGATTCCGTCGGTGGTCGTGGGCGAGGATGACGAGAAACGAAGAGCAGCCGGAGTGTCACCGTCGGTACGACGAAGAGGTCGGCGGCCATGATCTGGCTCGCGTGATTGGTGAGAAAGATGCGCCACGTTTGTGACGGTGGACGCGGATGCAGTCGCATGTCGCTGCCAGCGAGACTCTCCTGCCTAGTGAGGAAGCGGCAAGCCGCCCACCAGACTCAACGCCGTCTGGAAGATCTGGAGCCGCCGGCTCACCGCGTGCCGACGAGACTGGCTCGCCGAACGGCGTTCGGTGCTCGGATCTCATCGGACGCGGCGGATATGTAGATAGCGCGCGTGGATGATCTCGTAGAAGCCGTAGGCGACGAATCCTGCTGCGGTCACGCCGAGCAGCCAACGGCCCAGCCCTCCCGGTTGTGCAGCGAGCGTGCGGAATGACGACGCCGTGGTGCCGACCTCCGACGGATCGCGGAACCAACCGGCGACGACGATTGCCCATCCGAGCAGCGCAAAGACAACGGCGCGTGCTGCCACGCCGAACCGGCTGAGGCTCACCGCCCACTCGCCAGCTTCGCGTCGCAGCTGTTCGACATCGAGATTGCGCTCCAATCGGCAGGTGACCGCCGCATAGACCTGCTGCACGGCGAAGCCGATGAGGCCGAGCCCTGCGAGCACCACGAGCCAATCACCGAGCGGCCATTGAAATGCCTCGGTGGCCACCTCACGCTCGCTGGTCCCCGACGAGCCCGACAGACCACGATAGAGGCGCAACGCCTGCCAACCGAGCACCGCGTGCATGACCCCGCGGACGACGAAGGTCGCACGGATCGCGAGGCCGCGCCACTCGTGGCCCAGACGGTCTGGATCGAAGAGACCTTGAAGGGCGCGCCAGGCGGCGTAGCCGAGAAGTCCAATGGCGGCGACGAGCAGCAGCGTATGGCCGAATGGTTGTCCGAGGACGGTCGTGAGTGCGCCGCGCGTCCCCGTGACGCGTCCGCCTGCCCTGGCTGCGACCTGGAGGGCCAGTGCGCCGATGACCATGTAAAGGACACCCTTCACAAGGAAGCCCACGCGTGCGAGCGACTCGATCGCGCCAAACCCGTTCATGATCGATCGTACGCCGGATTTCTCCCGTACGACTTTGTGTGAGAGATCTCGAGTTGGGTGGATACCGGGCAAAGCTCGCCGAAAGGCGAGTTGACGATGTGGGTGTCCTCAACTGGACAGGCATTCGCCCGCATTTGCAGCATGCTTGTGGGTAGATGAGTCGTAGACGCCTCCGCCCATGCTCATTGGGCGAGAGACGACTCGCACATCAAAAAGGAGCGATCGCGATGCTGTACACCATAGCTGTAGTTTTGCTGATTGCATGGTTGCTCGGATTCGTCGGGAATTACACCGTCGGCGCATTCGTTCATGTGCTGTTGGTCGTCGCCATCGTGCTCTTCCTCGTGGGGTCGCTGAGCGGTCGTCGCACGCTCGTATAGCGATCCAACTGAGAGCACCCACCGCCATCTCGACGGGGACTGTCTCGAATCTGGCAGCCGAGTAGAGAGCGTCATCATCCGGCGCAGTTCGTATCCAGGGACTGCGCCTGCTTGGCGGCCGCTTCAATGGGAGTCTTTCATGGCCATCGTCAATGCTCTCGCAGGCATCATGGTCAGCGATCTCACGACGGCGGAGGCTTGGTACGAGCAATTGCTTTCCCGTCCTGCCGACGCTCGACCGATGGAGGGCTTGGCCGAGTGGAAGCTCGCGGACGGTGGATGGATTCAAGTGTTTCAAGACAAAGATCGTGCAGGATCGTCCTCGGTCACATTCCTGGTGTCCGGCCTGGATGATCAACTCGCCGAACTGAAGGCCAAGGGCATTTCGATCGAACGTACCACCACATCAGACTACGTGAAGACCGCCACGGTAACTGATCCCGCGGGCAATCGGGTGGTCTTCGCTGAACTTGCCGGGCAGCATTAGCCTCCCGTATCGTCAGCGGCAACATCTTGCTCGACGGGCGTTCTGAAATCCGCATCTGAATTCGGCGCGAGAAAAGGTAGTGTTTCAGCCGAGGATGGCGACCGCTTTAGGC
>CAVWST010000024.1:0-32056 GCA_963757735.1 uncultured Acidobacteriota bacterium | reverse complement strand
GTATGCCCGAGGTACGGCCGCAGCGAGCGCCTCCGGAGCTGGCTGTGGGACACGCTTAGCTCGGCCCCCTGAGATGGCGAGCGGCGAAGTCCACCGGACGCAGCTCGCGCACGAGCGCACGTATCTCGCGTGGTGGCGTACGGGTTTGGCCGGCATCGCGGCGGGATTCGCAATCGGGCGTGTCCTGCCCGAGGTCATCGGCGGCACGAACTGGCCGTATGTCGCGTTGGGAACCGCATTGGCGGCCTCCGGGCTCGCGGCCATGGTGTACGGGATCGTGCACTATCGGGAATTGCAGGCCGCGCTACGGGAGGGCCGGGAACCGCACGCCGGGGAGGGTTTCCTGCTGGCGCTCGCCGCGGTCGGGATCGCGGTGGGAGCCGTGTCCGTCCTGCTCGTCCTCCTCGCTCCCTGAATCACCAGGGCAGCGTCTTCCCGATACCGATCAGGGCTGCAAAGGTCTCGGCCCACTCCGGCCGCACGCGATCAGTTGATATAGCCTGCGACGTCAACCTGCGGTTTTCTCTGGGAGGGGAACATGTCGAAGGTGATTACGCGCCTGGCGGCTGCGCTGGCGCTACTGGCATTGGTGGGGGTGCCGGCCGCTGCCGCGAATGGGGCGAGCACGGGGCTCTGGCCCAGCGACCACACGGCGACAGCCACCGACTGTGGCCAGTTCGTCCGTGACTCGAACGACTTCTGTTACGTCCCGAACGACAGTTCCGTCGAGCTCGGGGTGAAGTTCACCTCGTCGACGGCCGTGAACGTGGTGGGAGTGCGGATCTACCGGGTCGATGCCGGCCCGGTCACCGGATCGCTCTGGGCGGCGGACGGCACGCGCTTGGCCGGGGCGGCCAGCCTCAGTGGCACCGCGACGCACAGCTGGCAGGACGTGATGTTCAGCGACTCGGTCGCGATCACACCCGGCGAGACCTACGTCGCCTCGTACTTCGCGCCGACCTCGCAGTACGCATTCCAGTGGGATTACTTCACGAACAGCTCGTACACGGTCGGTCCGATCACGGCATTGCAGTCCGTCACGGGCGACGGCAACGGCGTGTTTTGCTACTTCGCGTCATGCTTCCCGACCGGGACCTTTCGGGACACGAACTACTGGGTCACGCCGCTCTGGGTGGAGGACACGACCGCACCGACGGCCAGCCCGACCCAGTCACCCGCCGCGAACGCGGCCGGCTGGAACTCGAGCGATGTGACCGTGAGTTGGAACTGGACGGATGAACCAGGTGGGTCCGGCATCGACAACACCAACTGCACTACGAACTCGACCTCGTCCGGAGAGGGCGACCCCATAACCCTGAGCGCAACCTGCAGCGACGTGGCGGGGAATATCGGGAGCGCTTCCTACAGCGTCAAGGTGGACAAGACCGCTCCGACGCTGAATCCGGTGGTCTCGCCGAATCCGGTGCTGCTGAACGGCTCGGCCACGGTCACTTCGGGTGCCGCTGACCCGCTCTCCGGTCTTGCCTCCGAGAGCTGTGGCGCCGTGGATACCACGAGCGTCGGAACCAAGACGGTCACGTGCACGGCCACCGACAATGCCGGGAACACGGCCACCGCGGACGCGTCGTACAGCGTCCTCTACGACTTCTCCGGCTTCTTCCAGCCCGTGGACAACCTGCCCGTGATGAACGTGGTCAACTCGGGCCGGGGCATTCCGGTGAAGTTCAGCCTCAACGGCGATCAGGGCCTGAGCATCCTCGCGGCGGGGTATCCCAAGTCCGAGGACATCTCGTGCACCTCGCCGGTGCCGGGGGACGGCGTCGAGGAGACCGTCACCGCCGGGAACAGCAGCCTGTCCTACGACCCCTCGACCGGCACCTACACCTACGTCTGGAAGACGAACAAAGCCTGGGCCGGCACCTGCCGCCAGCTCGTCGTCCAGCTGACTGACGGGACCTTCCACCGGGCGAACTTCAAGTTCACGAAGTAACGGAGGGCATGCGAGCGGAGGCCACCCGGCCTCCGCTCCTTCTCTCGGGCGCGACCCGCACCCCTCCCCCTCGGCCTCGGGAAGGTGCTCGATCAGAGCGACGCATTCATCGTGACTGGCCCGCTCCAGGGCGCGGAGGTCTCGTTGCTCCCACGGTCGCAGCAGCACCCGGCCGTCGCTCAGGGGAGGCTCGGGGTAGCCGAGGGGCACCCATCGAACGCAATCGCCGCTTCGAGTCGGCACCCCTCCCCTCGCGAGGTGCTCGGGTGTCGGGCCTCTTCGCAGTGCGCGCCACTTGCGCGCCAGTAGCCAAGCCGATGCCGTGCGAATGCCCCCGGCATGAATCGAACATGCGCACGCGGTTTAGGAAACCGCTGCTCTATCCACTGAGCTACGGGGGCGCCGGCACCAGGGTACTTCGTCGCAACCGAGGGCTCGCCGAGGAGCTCGGGAAGGCGGCCCGCATGCCAGTTCCCCGAGCTCCTTCGGTGCCCTCGGGCGACGCGGTTAAGAATCCGCTGAGCGCCGACTCCGCGGCCACGGCACGCCGAGGCACGGCGGTACGATCTCCGCCATGACCTTTCTCATTGCCTTCATCGTCCCGATGGTCATCGGCTTCTGGGCGCAGCATCGCGTGAAGAGCACGTTCGCGAAGAACCTCCAGGTCCCCGTCTCGCACGGCCTGACCGGCGCCGAGGTGGCGCGCCGGGTACTCGACGCGAACGGCCTGCACGAGGTCCCGATCGAGGAGACACCGGGACAGCTCTCCGACCACTACGACCCCAAGCGATCGACGAGGAGAGCGACGTCTGGATCTGGGATTTCGCCCGGGAGGCGCTGACGCGTCTCACATTCGGTCCCAGCTACGATGGCCTCCCGGTCTGGACGCCCGATGGCCGCCGCGTCGTGTTCCACTCGGCTCGTGCCGGCGCGGTGTTCAATTTGTACGTTCAGAACGCTGATGGTTCCGGCGCCGCCGAACGGCTGACCGTCAGCCCTCTGCCACAGTTTGCCAACTCCATCATCCCAGATGGCACGGCGATCCTCGGTAGCGAGTCACGGCCCAAGACCGGCTATGACGTCGCGGTATTTCCCCTGCGCCCGCTCCCTCGTCCGTCCTCCGACGGGCAGGCGCCTGAAACCGGTGCGTCTCCAAGAGAGTTCATCATCTCGACGCCCTTTGCCGAATACGCAGCGAACACGTCCCCCGATGGGCGCCACTTCGCGTATCAGTCGGAGGAGTCGGGGCGGTTCGAGATCTACGTGCGGCCGTACCCCGATGTCTCTCAGGCCCGCTCGCAGATCTCGACTGGAGGCGGCGAAGCGCCCGTCTGGGCGCGGAACGGACGTGAGCTCTTCTATCTCGATCCGACCAACACACTGATGGCGGTACCGATCGAGACGTCGGCGTCGCGTTCACCGCGGGAAAGCCGTACAAGGTGTTCGACTCGAAGTACTGGGGCACTTTCTACTCGTACGACGTGTCGCCCGACGGGCAGCGGTTTCTGATGTTGAAAGAGACCGGGGGAGCGACGCCGGCGACTCGGCTGGCTCGATCGTCGTCCTGCTCAACTGGATCGACGCGGCCAAGGCGCGCCAGGCTGGCAAGTGAACCGCGAACGCATCGGCAATCGTCGCTTGCTCGCTGGGAGAGTGGCCTGCCGACCCTAGAGGATGATCCTGTTGGCTGGTGCAATGGTGCTCCTGCATCGTCGCCGGAGGTCATGAGCAGGCCTAGATAGTGCGCAAGGAGGTAGCCCGTGGCGAGCGATTATTTGTTGAAGCTTGAAGGAATCAAGGGTGAGTCCCTGGACGCTAAACACAAGGACGAGATCGAAATCGAGAGTTTCTCCTGGGGAGCGACCCAGCCCGCAGCCGTTGCATCGGGCGGCGGCGGCGCAGGGAAGGTGAGCTTCCAGGATATCCACTTCACGATGCGAGTGAACGTGGCGTCTCCGAATCTAATGGTGGCGTGCGCCAGCGGTCAGCACATCAAAGAGGCGACGCTGACCGTACGTAAGGCCGGGCGAGACCAACTGGAGTACTACATCGTCAAGCTCGGCGACACCCTCGTGAGCTCGTATCAGAGCGGCGGATCCGAGGGGTCCAATGCGCTCCCGGTGGATCAATTTTCGCTGAACTTCGCGAAGATCGAGTTCGAGTACAAGTCGCAGAAACCTGATGGCACCCTCGGCGCGACGGTCAAGGGCGGCTGGGATCTCAAGGCCAACAAGAAGGTCTGGTACTCCAACATCACCTCGTTTACGCGCCGATCCTCCCGACCACGTGTTCCTGATCTAAGCGAGGTCCTGAGCGAAGGGCGCTTTCCGCCAAGCGAGCGGCGCACTCTCGCTGCTTACCGACTGTTCTCGACGACCGAACAACCCGCGAATGAACCCTCTAAGCCATCGGGTGATCGTAGCTCCAGGTCGGAGAACACCTGTTCGAAATTAGCTCAGCCAACGTTCTATACCGGTGAAGTGCAGTACCTTCACCTGCGTGAAGAAGTAGCAGGTTGGAGCCAACATGCCATCGAAGCATCTGATCAACGTCGACATCGCCAAAGTCTTCCGCAGCACCGATCGGAAAAGCCTCCTCCACGTCCTCACGTGGGGCGCCGCGGTGGAGGTCCTCGCGATCACCTCGAAGCACGTCAAGTTGAGGGCGACAGACTTCGAGAAGCAGCCGGATGGGAGCATCAAGCCCAAGCCGATCGAGGGTTTCATCGTGCCCCCGAAAGGCACGAAACCGGCAGACGTTGTCGTCGAGCGCTCGAAGAACAAGATCCTGAAGGTCGACTTTGTCGACGTACAGCAAGGCGATGGAGCCGTCGTTGAGACGCCGAAGGGCAAAGTGATGCTCATCGACGGCGGCGACAACCAGATGTTCGCGCGCTATCTCGCCTCGCGGTTTCGCGGCACGACCGCGGACAAGCCGAAGGAGATCGACTGCATCCTCGTGTCGCACGGTGATGCGGATCACTTCGCGGGATTGACTGAGATTCACACGTCCGAGACGAACAAGGCGAAGTTCAAGCGGCTGTTCATCCATCCGCGCCGCGTGTATCACAACGGCATCGTGAAGCGGCCTACGAAGCGGAACGGCAAAACGTTGAAGGTCGCTGAGCAGCTGGGAAAGACCGTCACGGTCGGGAAGGATCTGGTGATCACCGGCCTCGAGGAGGACCTGCTCAAGGTGCCGGACAAGCAGATGAACCAGTCTTTCTCGCGTGGAAGAACGCGCTGAAGGCCTTTCGCAAACGCGGCCCCATCACCTTCCGCCGGATCGAGCTGGGCGACGACAAGGAGTTCGACTTCCTGGCCGAGGACGGGATGAAGGTCGAGGTGCTCGGACCGCTGACGACGAAGGTAGGCGCGAAAACCGGATTGAAGTTCCTGAGAACCCCGAAGAAGGGCCCACGAAGCGGCGGCGAGGTGTTGAGTCTCGACGAGAGCACGACTGGAACGCCCTCCGCATCGCACACGATCAACGGCCACTCGGTCATTCTGCGCATGACCTATAAGGGATTCTCGTTTCTGTTCAGCGGTGATCTGAACGACGAGTCGGAAAGGACTTTGACGCGCGCACACAACCGCGGCGATCTCAGTCTGCAAGCCGAAGTGTTCAAGGTTCCGCACCACGGTTCTGCCGACTTCTCGGGCGCGTTCCTGCAGGCGGTTTCTCCGGTCGTGTCGGTGGTGTCGTCGGGCGATGAGAACGCGCGCAAAGAGTTCATTCACCCTCGGGCTACGCTGGTCGGCGCGCTCGGCAAGTATTCGCGACTCGACGAACCGCTGGTCTTCGTTACGGAGTTGGTTGCGTTCTTCCAGGTGGAGAAGGTCGTCTCGCCGGAATGCCACAAAATGAAAAGCGGCGTCGCCGTGATCAAGGATGGCGTTGCCACGCTCGATGCCAAAGCGCGGAAGCCGTTCTTTGCGTTCAGTCGCGCGGCGTTTGGACTGGTCACCGTGCGTACCGACGGCGAGCGCTTGCTCGTGTGCACCAACAGTGGAAGGACGGATTTGAAGGAGGCGTACGCCTTCGTCATGGACGAGAACGGAAAGCCCGTGCCCGTCGCGGTCCGCTCCGTCTGACGCGCGCATCGAGCTCGAGAGAAGACTCGCCATCCTTGGCGCGATTGCCCTCTTTCTGACGGCGCTCGTCGCGCTTCAGACGGTTGAAGCCTCAACGCAAAATTGCTCTTCTTCATGAGCGACTCTCCAGTCGTCGCACCGCGTCCGCGGGCGCCAGAATCTGGAGCCCGAAGAGCGCCGCTGCCGGCACGACGTGGCGGCGATTGAAGGTGATCACCACGTCGGCCTGTCCATTCACCGCCGTTTCGAGCACCAGATCGTCTCCCGAGTCCGGCAGCACAGGCCGCCACAGGTACGAGATTCGAATGGGTTCCACCACCGACGCGATCGCGCGGTCAGACAACCGCGCATCGCTGTGCCCAGATTTTCTCCCGGGTTGTCACGGCTCCACTGTTCGCGCATGGTTGATAAGCTCAGGTAGCGGATTGCCGCCGCCGTTCGCGTTGTCCCCGCCGGGACCGCCCCAGTTCACCGCGCTATAGATTCCCACGACCCGCGGCCACGGCTCGTTCGCCCACCAGCCGAATGCCGGCCCGCCCGACTGGCCGAACCAGTAGTCGTTCCGGTGCATCATCCGTAATGACGTGCGACCGCCGCTCGACTCCGAGACGGTGCTGTCGATCACGCCGTCGCCGTGGAACGTCGGCCGCGTACTGCTTCCCAAGTCCCCCGGATAGCCAACGTGAGCCCAGTAGGCGCCGCCGTTCCAACTCGACGAGTATCCTCGCGACCCCATCCATCCGGTCGTCTCGCCGAGCCGCCGATCGAGCACGCACACGACATAGTCGAACGCCGCCTCGTTAGAGGAGACGCCGTCGCCGCCGTTCACCTGCTGCCACCAGTAGATGCGCGTGACCCATGCCACGCCGAACGGCGCGCTCGTGTCGAACTGCAGCGGCGTGAACCTGACCCAGCCGGCCGTGTTGTTCGGCCCCCAGTTGATCACGTGGCTCGCCGTCATCATGTGGCGCGGACCGATCATCACACCCGACCCAGATCCGCTGGCCGTCTGCACTCGGCCGCACGTGCACCAGGGGAACGACGTATCGCTGAAGACGAAGCGCGTGTCCGGCGCGAAGATCGTCCCGGGCTCGCCCACGTCATCCCGGCGTGTGCGGGTGCGACGCCAGGGCCGCGCGACCTCCAGCGACTTGGCCAGGCGTTGCGGCTTTGCGCGAAGCGCGAGATGCTCCGGGCGATAGCCCGCCAGCGCGTGCACCCCCGCTTCGAAAGGCAACGCCGTCCGCGCCGTGAGGCGGACGGTCTCGACGGCAGGCGGGAAGTGATGCTGGCCGACGGCGGCGCCGGGCATGAGCACGTCGACGCGCCCGTCGCGGCGTTCCAGGTGTACGTTGGCCGCCAGCGACGGATCGGCGAGGTAGCTGTCGAGCAGCAGATCCGGTACTTCCTTGGCGGATGCTTTTTTCACCTCCCGGATCGCGCGCGTCCACTGGCGCGCGGTGAGCGGGGCATCAATGCGCCGCGTATTAGTTCGAGTCTTCTTGGCCATGTGCACCTCGTCGTTCAGCGAAGGGTTGCTAGCTCGATCAACGTTGCCGGCTGCGCCCCCGAACGCCGGTGCCCAATTTCTCCAGAACGACCTCCTGGCCCACCACTCGTTTCCTCTTCCGTCGCTCGCGTCTCCGAAGGTCAACAGGGAATCTCACAGAAGGACCACGACTCAGCGACACGTTTCGGATCGATGACTACAGAAGCGCGGATCGTCGATCCCGTTGTTCTCATCCGAGTTCCGCGGGCTTTTCGCCCGGGAATGTCAGACCTTGCGCTTTACGAGGGGTCTGGAAAATAGGTCCTCGCCGCGACAAGGTGCGCCACGCCCTCGCTGTCTACGAAGGTGTCGGACACGGCGGCGTGTGACAATGCGGACGGCGGCGTGGATCAGAATGCGAACCGAACTTCCATCTGCCTGTGCCTGAGCGCCGGAATCGGCGCTGGCTCAATCAGCGGACAACCGGTCACGATGCAGTCGGTCCACGGCGGAATCTTGTCAGTCTGATAGAAACGTTCGACGTAGCGCCAATCCGTCTCGACGAAATCGCTGTACCACTGATCGAGGCTTCTGATGCCACGCTCGTGATGCCGAACCTGGCGGCCTGGAACTCGTAGTCGTGTAACACCTGAAGAAATCGCGAACGGTCCTGCGTCCGCTGCAACTCGCCAAGCGCCTGCTCGAGCGACGGAGCGACCCACTGGACGGAGTGTCCGAAGAGATGGAGCAGCAGGAAGCACTGCATCTCGAACCCGACATCCGGATCGACGGTGATCCGCAGACCGTCGAAGATGCCGGTTCGTGGAGGTTCGAGGTCTCGGTACTCGATCACGAACCCGTATTTCACGATGCCGGACGAGATTCAAACCCACAGGTCAACCATGTCGGCGCTCGGCAGTTAGCCGACGATGCGGGCACCGACAAGTTCTGTGACTGGGAAGAGGTTTCATCGGCCGCCTCAGCGACAAGGAACTTCCGGGGGAGCATCCGCGTCGATCTGTGTTACTGATGCGCGCTGATCAAACGGCCGCGTCAACACCTTGATCGACTTCGACCCCGACGATACACTCCGAGACCTGACCCACACGATTCGGCCTCTCTCCGCCGGGCTATCGATCGTGGCCCTGGCGTTGAGCCTGACGGCTTGCGACGGCTCACGCCGCAGCCGACCACCCCAAGACGATGAAGCGTCCTCGGCACCCTATCAGGCCGAGGTCGAGGAGGGCCTCGGCGCCGCCGTCGCCATTCTGGTCGATACGTCGGGATCGATGAGAAACGAGGCTCCCGGCGATTCTCGACCCAAAGCCGCCGTTGCCCGCGAAGCGCTCGAAGCCATGTTCGACGCCACCGAGGCGCTGGTCGCGAAACGCCCCGAGTTCGTGGTGAAGGTCGGCATTTACAGTTTCTCGAGCGACGCCTCGACGGTGCTGCCGATCCGCACATTCGATCGCGCGGCCGTCCGTGACGCGCTCGCTCGGCTGCCCCGGCCCGGAGGCGGCACGGCCATCGGCGAGGCGATGCGAGCTGCCAGGCCGGACCTGTATCGCGCCGGCGTGTTTCGCAAGTATCTCCTGGTCGTCACCGATGGGGAGAATACGTCGGGTCGCAGCCCGGACATCGTCGCGCGCGAAATTTTCGAGAAGAGCGAGCACGGAGTACAAATGTATTTCGTGGCATTCGATACCGGCGCCGACCGGTTCGCCTTCCTCAAGGATGTGCAGGGAGATGTGATCGGCGCGAACAGCGGTCCCGAGCTGCGAAAAGCGCTCGACGAGATCTATCAGGGTCGAATTCTCGCGGAAGCCTCGGCACTTGGTGAACGCGAGCCTGAATCCAAGTAGACACGATCGTTCCTCTCGAAGGAGATTCGCGTGATTGTTCAGAAATTCTGGTCGGCGTTCATGGCGCAGATCAACAAGATCGCCAACGTGTTCTGGGAGGCGGATCCGATCGCGCAGATGCAGTACCAGTACGACCGCGCCGTCGATGAGCTCAAGGAGGGCCGCACGGGCCTTGAGCAGTACCGGGGGCTCGTCGAGCGGGTGACGCGTCAGGTCTCCGCTAACAAAGCTCACGTGCAGAAGCTCGAAGCGGAGACGAAGGCCTATCTGAAGGCCGGCGACCGTGCGACCGCTGCCAAGTTTGCGCTGGAGCTGCAGAAGGCGAAGACGGAGCTCGAGGCCAACGAGCAGCAGCACCAGATGCACGAGACCGCGTACGGCAACAACCTGCGCAAGATCCAGCACGCCAACGGCAAGCTGGTCGAACTCAAGCAGAAGATCCAGAAGTACGACGCCGAGCTCAAGATGAGTTCCGCGGAAGCCGAGATCGCGAAGCTGGCGCAGAGCCTCGACCTGAACCTGACGACAGACTTCGGGCAGATCGAGGCGGTCATTCAGCAGAAGATCGACCAGAACCGCGGCAAGGTACGTGTCGCCGCGGACTTGTCCGAGAAGGGCATCGCCGAAATCGACGCCGAAGAGCGGATGCAGGCGGTGCTCGCCGAGGAGGCACTGACCAATTTCGAAGTGGAGCTCGGTCTGAAGTCGCCGGAGACCACGCGCATCGCCCCGGCGACCAAGGACCTGGGACCGGCCGCGACCGACAAGGCCGTCGAGAAACAAACGAACTGAGTCGGTGAATCACCATAGGAGATTCTGCAGATGGCGAACGGACAGCCACGTCCAGCGTTCTATGTCGCAGTCTTTGCCGTCGTCCTCGGCCTCGTCGGCCTGGCGATCTGGAGGTATGGCGGCGGTGCCGGCGGCGGCGGGGGCATTTTCTCGAGTGACGAGCTGAAGCAGGTCGCGGGCAGCGCGGAGAATCCCGACAGCTCCGGCATCACGACGGTCAAGGAATACAACTTCGTCCCGTCGGCCAAGCTCCCCGAGGTCAAGGGGATCTCCAACTACACGGCGATGAACGACCGCACGGTGCGGTTCGCCATCAACGTGTGGGCAGGCTGGGGTCCGATTATCTACGCGAACAACGGATTCAAACCGGGCAAGGCGTGGAAGACGCCGAGCGGGAAGGACTTCAAGGTCGAGCTCGTCCTGATCGACGACCCCGTCGCCATGCGCGACGCCTTCGCTGCCGGGAACCTGCACGTCGGCTGGGCAACGCTCGACATGGTGCCGCTCTTCCTCGAAGGACTCCGCAAAGACACCCGCGTAATGCCACGCATCCTCCAGCAGGTGGACTGGTCCAACGGCGGCGACGGCATCGTCGTGCGCGAGGCGGTCAAGACGATGGCCGACCTGCGCGGAAAGACAGTCGTCCTCGCGCAGAACTCACCGTCCCACTTCTTCGTCCTGAACGCGTTGATCAACGCCGGCGTGCAGCCGGCTGAAGTGCAGTTCAAGTTCACGCAGGACGCCTTCCAGGCGGCCGCCGCGTTCAACGGCGACAAGAGCCTGGCTGGCGCCGTCAGCTGGGCGCCGGACATCTACAACCTCGAGAAGGTTCGCGGCAATCGGATGATGGTGACGACGGCGACCGCCAACAAGCTGATTGCCGACGTCTGGTTCTCGCGCGCCGATTTCGCGAAGGACAACCCCGACATCATGGAGGGTCTGGTCCGCGGAATCTTCGACGCGATGCAGGACTTGAAGACGCAGGATGCCAAGCAGCAGGTGGCGAAGCTGATGGCCGCCGGCTACTCGATTCCCGAAAGCGACGCGCTCGGGATGCTGGGCGACGCGCACTCGACCAACTACGCGGAGAACCGCGAGTTCTTCCTGAACCAGAACAATCCGACGAACTTCGAGCGGACATGGAACACGGCGTACTTCCTCTACAAGAAGATCGGCGCCGTCAGCCAGCAGACGCCGTTCGATCAGGTCATGGACTTCTCGGTGATCCAGAAGCTGGGGAGCGAGGCCAAGTACGCCAGCACGAAGAACGAGTACGACGTGCGCTTCGCCCCGACGAGCGCGGGATCGATCCAGGGTGAGAGCGACGAGATCCTGACCAAGACAGTCGTGATCCACTTCTTCCCCAACTCGTGGGACGTGAACAAGAGGGTAACGCGGTCTGTGGACGGCAAGGACGTCGAGGAGATGTACGACCCGAACGTCAACTTCATTGTCGAGGAGATCGGCAAGCTCGCCGGCCAGTACGGCGCGGCGCGCATCGTCATCGAAGGGCATACCGACGGATCGATGCGAGGCAACTCGCCGAAGAGCGCGGTGCAGGAGCTGTCGCTGAACCGGGCCAATTCGGTCAAGGAGGCCATCGTCGGCAAGTTCTCGACGCTGCAACCGAACCAGTTCTCGACCTCAGGGCTCGGCTGGGACAAACCGGCAGACGCGACCGATCCGGACAACCACGCCAAGAACCGGCGCGTCGAGGTCAAGGTGTATCCAGCAGAAGCTCCCGTAGCTGCGAAGTGATGTCGGGCCCCTCCGTGAGCGGGCTGTTCGCGCTTCGCGTCTCCCCGCCCCGCACCGTGCGCTATCTGCTCGGTGCGGGTGGGGTGGGGCTCCTCGTTCTCGTGTGGCGGTTCGTCACGCTCGGCGCCGCAGAGTCGCGCATCGTGTCGCCGGTCGTGCTGCCGAGTCCGTTCGAGGTGTTCTCGAGTTTCACCAGCCTGCTGAACGAGCGCGCCCTGGTGCAGAGCATCGCCGCCACGTTGAAGCGCGTCCTCCTCGGCTTCGGTCTCGCGATTCTGATCGGCGTTCCGCTCGGGATCGCCGCCGGCTCGTGGCGCGCGCTCGAGGCGACCGGCGCGCCACTGGCGCTGTTCGGACGCAACCTGCCCGTGGCGGCACTGATTCCGCTGACTATCCTGTGGTTCGGAATCGACGAGACGCAGAAGGTGATGTTCATCTTCATTGCCTGCGTCCCGTTCGTGTACTCGGATGCGGTGCGCGCGATCGGCAGCGTGCCCGATCGCTACGTCGAGACGGCGCAGACACTCGGCGCATCGCGCTGGCAGATCATGATGAAGGTGCTGGTCGCGCTCGCGCTGCCGGACATCTACAACAGTCTGCGTCACCTGTTCGGCATGGCCTTCGGGTACATCATGCTGGCCGAGCTGATCAACGCGAGCTACGGCTTGGGCTTCCTGCTGATGACGAGCCAGCGGCGCGGCTTGTCGGAACACATCATCCTGATCCTCATGGTGATCGGGCTGCTCGCCTTTGCCATCGACCGGCTGCTGTACTTCTTCCAGCGCGGTCTGTTTCCCTATCGTCCGGCCGACGAATGACGACGCTTCCGAACATCGTCGAGTTTCGGAACGTCACGAAACGCTTCGGCGAACTCACCGTCATCCGAGATGTGACGTTCACCGTGCCCGACCTGCCCGGCACCGGGGAGTTCGTCACGATCCTCGGACCGTCGGGATGCGGAAAGTCCACGGTGCTTCGGCTCATTGCCGGCCTGCCGCCGCATCACCCGACGAGCGAAGGCCTCGTGCATGTCGCCAACGCGCCGGTGGGCGGACCCGGCTCGGACCGCGGCATGGTGTTCCAGGACTACACGTCCTTCGACAACCGCACGGTTGAGGACAACGTGGCGTTCGGCCTCGAGTGCCGTGGCGTCGGCGCGAAGGAGCGGCGCGAACAAGCCCGGACGTGGATCGAGAAAGTCGGGCTCGACGTGAAGCGTGACGCCCACAAGTATCCGAGCCAGCTGTCCGGCGGCATGCGCCAACGCGTCGCGATCGCACGCACACTGATCCTCCGGCCGCGCATCATCCTCATGGACGAACCGTTTGGCGCGCTCGATCCGGCCACGCGGCTGCACATGCAGGAGCTGATCAACAAGCTGTGGAGCGAAGCCGAAGCCACGGTGTTCTTTGTGACCCATTCGATCGAAGAGGCCGTCTATCTCGGCGACCGGGTGTACGTGTTCTCCTCGTCTCCGGGTACTATCCTGCGCGAGATCGCCGTGCCGAAATCCGACAGGCCGCCCAAGGAGATGCTGCGCGAGAAGGGGTTTATCGAGCTGGTGGATGACATCCGCGACACCGTCGATACGCTGCAGTCGTCAACGCGCGCCGGCGATTGACGCATGGCGAACATCATTCCACCGCCGATCCCGTCCGATCGGTCGTCCAAGGCGCCGCAGGGCGCCGGGCTCAAGGACTACCTGAAGGAGGCGTTCTTCTTCCGGTGGAATCTGCTGTTCTTTCTCGGCGGGCTCGCCGGTGCGGCGATCGCGCCGCTGTCGGATGTCACGTTCCCGCTGGTCTTCGCCGGCGAGCTCGCGTATCTGGCCGCGCTCACCTCGCTCCCGCGCTTTCGCGCCGCCATCGACGCGAAGGTCCACTCCGCGCAGGGAACAACCGCCGCCGCGACGGCGACCACTGCACCGTCGCTCGTCGTGATGCTCGCCGGGTTGCCCGGTGACGCGCGGAAGCGCTTCGAGCAGCTGCACGCCCGCTGCGTCGAGATGCGGACGCTCGCGGTCGGCGTGCGCGGCGCGTCGGGACGCGAGGCTGGATCCGCCGAGGAGATTCGCACGCCCGGTCTCGATCGGCTTCTCTGGCTGTTCCTTCGCTTGCTGATGTCGAAGCACGCGCTCGATCGCTTTCTGCAAACGATGAGCAGTGAGGAGGTCATTGCGCGTCTCGAGCAGCTGCGAAAGGATCTCGCCGCCGCGCAGCAGCCCGCCGCCGGGCAACCGGCGAGCGACGAGCGAATCGTGCGGTCGTTGCAGGACAGCATCGCGATGGCGGAGCTCCGCCTCGACAACTACGAACGGGCAAAGAAGAACGCGCAGTTCGTGACGATCGAGCTGGATCGGATGGAAAACAAGATCCAGGCATTGGCGGAGATGGCCGTCAACCGCCAGGATCCGGATCTGCTGAGCAGCCAGGTTGACTCTGCCGCTGAAAGCATGCGGCAGACAGAGAAAGCCGTGAGCGAGCTGCAGCACCTCACCGGCCTCGCTGACGAACTGCAGGACCCGCCGCCGATCCTCGACGCCGACCTGCGACAGGTACTCCGCCAATGACGCCCGAACCAGTACCCGGAGCAGAGATCACGAAGAGCGGGAGCCAGGTTGGTGCGCTATCCGATCTGCCTTCGTCGTTTCCGCCGTGGGCGACAAAGCTTGCGGAGCTGTACTTCTCCGGCACCACGTCGGCGTTCGTGCTCCACGGTAATACCTACGACTACGTGCGCAGCCCCGGCCGCGAGAAGGACGAGTTTGTCGGCCTGGCGGAGTTCCTGGCCGAGCAGCTGTTCGGAAGATGGTCGCTGGTTTTGCACTACGACCTCGGACGAGGCCTGCGCGTCGCCGCCGGACGCGACGAGCAGCGGCTGAAGGACATAGTCACGCTCGCCAACCGCAAGGTCGGCGATCTGAGCACGCTGTCAAAGGAACCGAGCGCGACGATTGCTTTGCTCGATCGGTTCGTGCGGAACAACCTGATGGCCGCTGAAGCCGACCGTCTGAGCCTGGCGGTGATCGTCGATCAGGCGTCGTACGTGTTCCCCTCGGGGGACCCTGGCCGATTGAGCGCGCAGGCGTCATCCCAGCTCGTGACGATGATCAACTGGGCCACCAGTCCGCACGTGAAGCGGTTGAACATGGCGTTCGTGCTGGTGGATGAGAAGCGGGCCGATCTCAGCGAACGTCTGACCAGCAATCCACACGTCGCGTCCATCGAAGTGCCGTTACCCGCCGAACCTGAGCGCGTGCGATTCGTCAATACCACCGTGGACGCTGCGACGCTCGCCAAGTTTTCCGATTACGACGCCGCGCAGCTCGCGTCGCTGACTGCGGGCATTTCTCTCACCGACCTCAACGTCATCGTGCAATCGGCACGCGAAGGCGGACGACGGCTCGACTCGAAGGTGTTCCGTGAGTTGAAGAAGCTGCTGATCGAACGGCAGTGCCACGGTCTCCTGGAGTTCATCGAGCCGAAATGGTCGCTCGACACCGTCGTCGGGCATGAAGCGGCCAAGGCCCGGCTGCGCGAGGATGCGGCACTGCTGAAGCGAGGCTTACTCGACAGTCTGCCGATGGGCTATCTGATCTGCGGGCCGGTCGGAACCGGAAAGTCGTTTCTCGCCCAGTGTGTCAGCGGTGAGATGGGCGCCCCCTGCGTGATGCTGAAGAACTTTCGCTCGAAGTACGTCGGAGAGACGGAAGGCAACCTCGAACGGGTGCTCTCGGTGCTGCGCGCGATGGGGCCGGTGGTCGTGGTCATCGATGAAGCGGACGCCGCGCTTGGCGGGCGCGACCAGGACGGCGATTCAGGAACGTCGAGCCGCGTGTTCGGCATGATCGCGTCGCAGATGGGCGACACCAAATACCGCGGGCGCATCATCTGGATGCTGCTGACGGCCCGTCCCGATCTGCTGCCGATCGACTTGAAGCGCCAGGGTCGCGCCGAGGTGCACATCCCGCTGTTCTATCCGACCGACGAAGCGGAAATCCGTCAGATGTTCGTGATCCTCGCAAACAAGATGGGATCGCGCGTCTCGCAGGACGACGTTCCGGCGATTCCTCAGCGTGGACATCTTTCTGGAGCCGACATCGAGGGAATGGTGGGTCGGGCGTGGCGCAAGTCGCTGCTCGCCGGTCAGGATCACATCACGCGCGAGTCGCTGGCCGACGTCGTCTCGCAGTTCATGCCCTCGACGCAGGGGATGGAGCGCGAACTCCAGGAGATTGCCGCCGTCATCGAGTGCACCGACCGGCAGTTTCTTCCGCGGCAGACACTCGAGCGAATGGACGCTGACGGTGGACGAGCCACGTTTCAGACGCGTCTCACCGTCCTGAAGCAGACACTGAAGGACCTCTAGACAGCCTCCAAGAAAGGAGCAACCCATGGCGAATACGAGCTGGTTCGACGAACGTGCGGAATATTCGACGCTCCATGAGCGTGTCGAGAAGCTGGAATCGTTCACCCAGGCGATGGCCGATGGCGTCGTCGATAAAGAGGAGCTGAACGCGCAGGAGCAGCGCCTCGTATCGGCGATGAAGAGTCTCGAGCCCAAACTCAGCGCTGAGCTTCATGCCCAGGTGACGGGAGTCCTGATTGAGCTCACGGCGTACAACGTGATGCGGCTCCTGCATGAGCTACAAACCGAGCGCGCCCGAGTGGCATTCGCCAAGGCCTGATCGCGTACGCTCCTACCGCTTTTCTTCGACAGTTCTCGCTGGAACGGTCAGTTGCGCTCGGGCACAGGCTCCAAGTCGAGCTCCGCTCGGGCCGTCATGTCCGCCGCCACTTCGACTGGCATGCCGAACGTGAGGTAACTGGTCTGAGAGACGAAGAGCTTGTATGCACCTTTCGCCACTCGGACCCTCGCCATACCATGTGTGTCGGTGACGGCCCGGTATGGGTGCATGACCACACGCGCTCCGCTCAAGGGAGTTTGAGTCACTTTGTCAACCGTCTCGATCGTCACCAGATACTCGGGATGCCCGACAACTCTCACTCCAAAATCGATGGAGCTTTCAGCGTGTGGAATCCCGATACCAGATTGCAGGGACTTGACGCGCCAGGTGTAGAGGCCCTCTGACGCCGGCGCGTCAAGTTCGACCTCCGCAACATGCAGGCCGGCCGTATCGGGCCAGCGTTCATCAGACAGTGTCCCGACAGCTACTCGTGTCCCCGCGTGATCGTAGATCCCAAAGTCGTGGTTCGCGAGGCGGCACCCAGTCGAGCACTTGATCCCGACCTTTATCTTGAATCGTTCGCCAACGACGATATCCGATGGTATGTCCCACGCGACGACGTACGTTGTGTGCGGTGTGACCGTGAACGAAATCGGTGTTGACGCTTCGAAGTATGAGGTGCCTCCCCTTACTACTGCCGGGCAAATGGCCCACCATGTGTATCCCCCCGGCGTAACCGGCGCTTTCAGCACCAACTCATTGGTGCTGTTTGTCTCGCCATCGAATTCAGTCAGCTCAACGCTGCCGGCGTCAGCGCCGGCCTCGTCTTTGACCAACAGGGTATGCCCGCGCAGGTCGCACGAAGGGGAGCACGACACCTTCCCCCGCAACGTCATCTCGGCCCCGGCATCGACGACGTTGGGCGAGACGTCAACTGCACACGTCATGTGACCGTGCATTTCATCGCTGTGCGAGGCCATGTTTACCTCTAGCCAGACACTGAAACCCGTCAACTCCAAAAATCCAACTCCCAACTACCAACTCCGCCCTCCCCTCGCAATCCAACTCCCAACTACCAAGCGTCTGGTTGTTTGGGAGTTGGAAGTTGGGAGTTGGGAGTTGGGCATTGATCGATCCGCCCCTCTCTCTCGAGCCCTCAAGAGAGCCGGCCCGTGTCAGGTTGTGCCCTCCCTGGCGGCGTTCGTCCCGGCGATGTAGCCGTGGACGAGCGCTCTGCCCAGACCATGTTGGTTGCCGCCGCCACTTGACTCTCCGCCAGCATAGAGACCAGGGATAGGCTCACCCTGCATGTCTATGACCTGGGCTCGCCCGTTGATCCGCAGACCACCGTACGAATCGTGCCAGACCGGATAGAGGGTTGCCGCGTAGAACGGCGGTTTGTCGATCTTGTACATCGGAGCATCTGACCCACGGGCGAACTCCGGATCGTTGCCCTTGTCCACGTACGAGTTCCACTTGGCCACTGTCTCGGCCAGGTAGGACAGCGGAACCCTCTGGAACTCGTGGTTGGCGTGGATCTTCGCGGCCAACTCTTCGATCGTGTCGGCTTTGAAGAAGAAGCCATTGGTTGGCGACGTGAAGGGCGGATCGATGTTCCATCGGTCACGCTCCACTGCGCCTCGATCGAAGATCGCCCAGATCGGTCCGGAGAAGAAGTCTGGAGCCTTCGACCCCTCGTTCATTGCCAAGGCGGCATGGATGCTATTGGGCTCGGCGTAGGTTGCCCTGATGTTTGCGACGCTCGCGTTGCGCCAATCCAGCTGCACGTGGTTGAGGCCCGAATTCGGCTGACCCCTGGCGGGGCCGGCCGGAAAGGCGGCGCCACCTTTCCTGTCCGTGATGAGAAGCTCGTTGAAGAATCTCTTCCCGACTTGGTTTACCACGATCAGGTGTTGGAACGAATCGTTGGGGAGATTGATGCCCGTGGATCCCCGCAACGAGAACGTCGGGTGGCCGGGAAACATGTCGGTGTAGGAATCGCGCGTGGCCAGAATTCCGGGGATATGGAACGTGTTGGCGTACGAGAGGTTCTGCTGCATCCCCGCGAGGTTCGCCCCGACCCTCATTCCGGCGATGATCCCGCTCGCGTCCTGGCCGCGGGGTCCCAGGAGGGCCCAGCCGCTCGACACGAACGCGGGCTCTCTCCACGCCGCGTAGAACATACTGCGGAACTGCGGATTGGCTCCGTGGCCTCCGGCACCAATGACGATGGCCTTGCGAGCTCTGATGAATATCGTCTCGCTGCGGTCGTCGATGTTGCCGTTCTGCCAGAGGCTCTCCAGGCGCGCTCCGGTCTGCGGATCGAGCCGCGGCGAATAGCTGGCACGGATACCCAGAACCCTGCCCGAGAACTGCTGCTCGCGAATGATCTCGTCCATGTGCCGGTTGAGGATGAACTGGACGCCTTTTTCACGAGCGCTGAATTCCAAGGGTCGGGCGAGCGCGGCGCCGTTCGTGCGAGCGCCCGGGCTGGCGACCTTGGCTCCGTCGCCCATCGGCCGTGGCGCAAAGTGGCTCGAGCTCGCGTTCGGGATTCCAGCATCCTGCCGCGCAACGGTTCCTTTCTTGATGTCCGTCGTGACACCTTCCATGAGGAAGCACACCGCCCGCCTGGCGCGCGATACGCCGCCATTGCCATGCGTGCCGGATATGCGGCCCATGCGCACGTAATTCGCCATCAAGAATTCCCTGGTGGCGTAACAGTTGTCGGCATAGGCGCGATGAAGCTCGCGTTCGTTGTACCGGTAAGGGGCCTGGGCCGCAGCGTCCATGACCGACCAGTCGGTATGGTCCCTGAACAGGAAGTCCGCATCCTCGGTCAGTTCCTCCACCGTGTGCTGCCGGGGAGCCGTGACGAACCCCTCTGTGTCGCCCTCGCCTGCGATGTCCCTCAACTGGAGAGGATCGCCCCCGCCAAAAGAGACCTGGGCGCCGCTGTGCAGCATCTTGCCGCCAGGGTCGAAGTTCTGATCGACGACGATCACGGACGCCCCAAGATCTCGCGCCCGAATCGCGGCGGGCAGCCCCGTGCACCCTGCTCCAATCACTACGACATCGGCCTCGTAGTTCCAGTGAATGGCGTCGGCGGGGGACACCTGCGATAAAGCCGTTCCCGACGTCGACAGGACAGTCGCCCCGACACCGGTTGCCGCGCCTACGCCGGCGACAGCTCCTGTCTTGACGAAGTCTCGTCTGCTAACCGCCTTCTCGCCCTGGAGTTTCCGTTCTTTCTGATCACTGTCCGGTTTCTTGGCCATGCGTTTACCTCGCTTGAAGCGTTACCGGGTAAACTGCCAACCCACTTTCACCGCCTGGTTCGCAAGAAATCACGCTGCGATCGCCTCGAGAGGGTGTTCATGATGAGGGAAGTCGAGCGCGAGGAAGCTTACACCCGGCGCAACCGGGCTGTCACGACCACGATCGCGGCCAATCATGTCGCTGACAAATCAGCGCACCGACGGCTGTGTAGTGGGCTGAGCATCTCAGAGCGTTGGCTGCGAGTGTCATGCGCACGGGGAATCAGGCCATACCTGGTCGCGTGAGGTGACGAGCAAGCTCACCATCGAAAGCTGATAGGATCAACCCATTTCACAGACTCACGCTAGGACTGTCGGCGTCCTACTGCTCATCACTGCAGCCGCGGTCGCTCCCGCCCGATCCGTCCGTTTCAACGAGACTCGGCCGATTGTGATCGAACTGGCGGGCAAGCTCCCTCCCGAGCTAAACACGCTCACCTCAGCGCAAATAGACGCCGCATGGCCAGCTTGGATCGAGCGCCACGATCGGGAGATTCGCGCGCGGCTCGAGCGGGGCGACGAAGACACTATCGTCAATTGGCTGCTATTCGGCACGTCGTTTACCTCGAGACCACGCGCAGTACTTGGTGCCGTCGAGTCGGGAGCGGCAGGGGATCGGGAGCAAGTGTTGCGCCGGACAATCGAGCTGATCTCGGCCCGCCTCGAGGATCTGTTGCAGGCGCTTGCTGCCCCTGGCACTGACGAGCGCCGGCTGTTCGCTCGTGGCTTTCTCGAGCGAAAAGGACTCCGTTTCGCGACCGCTGCGGACACGGAAGCCGCGCGAGATTATCTGCGGGCGGCGGTCGTGCGCGTGGCAACCGAACAGGACCAGATCGATCAGGAACTTGGTGCGACGAGCGGCGACCCCCTCACGGAGTTCGTCCAGCGGTCCACGCTGTTCCGCACGCGCGGTCTGTCTCTCGACACATCGCTCGTGTCCAACTACTCGGTCGAGCAGGCACTAGCGGCGATGAAGGCGCGTGGGTTGCTCAAGCCCGGCGCCGTCACACGCGTGGCGATCATCGGTCCCGGACTCGACTTCGCAGACAAAGACGTTGGCTTCGACTTCTATCCTCAACAGACGCTGCAGCCTTTTGCGGTCGTTGATTCGCTGGCGCGGCTGGGTCTCGCGCCCTCCTCAGGCGGTCCGGAGATCGTGCTTCTCGACATCAGTCCGCGGATCATCGAACACGTCAAGCAGGCTCGCGCGCGCGCCGCGAAGAATATCGGCTACACGCTGAACTTGCCGCTGCCGACGAGCACGCCCTGGGTCCCCGAGGTTCGCACCTACTGGCAGATATTCGGCGATCGAATCGGCGCCCCCGTCCCCGCGCGAACGTCGACAGCGATTGCAAAACTGGCCGAGTTACGGGCCGTGCGTGTGCGGCCGTCTGTCGTCCAGCAGCTGTCGGTGTTGGACGTGAACATCGTGACTGATCGCCTCGATGGGCAGGCCTTCGATCTCGTAATTGCCACAAACGTCTTCCTCTATTACGACGTGTTCGAGCAGGCGCTGGCGATGTCGAACGTGGAGGCCATGCTGAAGCCCGGCGGGTTTCTGCTCGCGAACTTCTCCGCGCCGAATCTGACCTCGCTCACGATCCGACCGCTCGAAACCACGACCACGCTTTACGCTCGCGCAGTCAACGAGAACATCCGCGATTTCATCGTCTGGTACAAGGCGCGTGCGAATTAGACTCTCAACACAGATGCACTCCAGTCGATCGTCGGAAAGATCGAACTCTCGTGCCCGATTCAAGTGACCTCCGGGGACTAGAATCGCGAGCCGAAGTGTGACTCGACGGGGTAGGATCAGCCATGGTCGCCGCGCAGTCGCGCGACTCCGTGAGAGGGCTTCTGGCCCTGGCGCTCTTGGCCGCCTCATGCTCCGATCGCCCCGCGTCTGTTGGGGCCGAACCGGAGAACTCGGTGGACGCCGGGGTGGAGGAGTGGTTCACCGACCGTGCCCACGAATCGGGACTCGACTTCGTCCACTTCAACGGCATGACTGGACGGTTTCATTTTCCCGAAGTGATACCGCCTGGCGTCGCCCTGCTCGACTACGACGGTGACAGCGATCTCGATGTGTTCGTGGCCCAGGGGCAGATGCTCGGAAAGCAGGCGCCCAGCGAGGCGCTCCAGCCGCCGCAGGGTCCGCTAAAGAGTCGGCTGTACCGCAATGACCTCGACATTCACGTCGACGGCACGCGCACGCTGCGCTTTGTCGATGTCACAGGTGCCAGCGGCATCGCGGTTCACGGGTATGCCATCGGGGCCGCGACCGGTGACTTCAACAACGACGGCTGCGTAGACCTGTACGTGACCAACCTCGAACGAAGCCAGTTGTTCCGCAACGACTGCGACGGATCCTTCACCGACGTGTCGACCGAGAGCGGAGCCGGGAATCGCGGGTGGAGCGTCTCGGCGGCGTTTGTCGACTACGACCGAGATGGGTGGCTCGATCTGTTCGTCGGCAATTACGTGCACTACAGCGTCGAGGGAGACAAGCCCTGCCTTCACCCGATCGGGAGCCTCGTCGACTACTGTCCGCCCAGCGTGTACCGTGCGCAGCCGGACCACCTCTTTCACAACAACCGTGACGGGACGTTCACCGACGTCACGGTCGCGGCGGGGATGGGACGCGAGTTCGGCCCGGCGCTCGGTGTCTCGACCGCTGACTTCAATGGCGACGGCTGGGTCGATATCTTTGTCGCCAACGATGGCACGCCGAACCAGCTGTGGATCAACCAGCACGACGGCACCTTCACGAATACGGCGCTCCTCGCCGGTGTTGCGCTCGGCGCTGACGGCGAGGCCAAAGGGAGCATGGGCGTCGACGCAGGCGACTTCGATCGCGATGGCGACGAAGACCTGTTCATCACCGAGCTCGCGCGCGAGGGCCACGATCTCTACGTGAACGACGGATCGGGCGTCTTCGAGGAGCGGGCAGCGGGTGCCGGCCTCAGGCTGCCGAGCCTTTCCTACACCGGCTTCGGCGCGGCTTGGTTCGACTTCGACAACGACGGCTGGCTGGACATCCTGACCGTCAACGGAGCGGTCAGGCATTCGGCCGAAGCACTCACGCGGAGAGAGACGTTTTCGCTCCAGCAGCCCAAGCAGTTGTTCCGCAATCTTGGCAACGGGCAATTCGCGGACGTCACCGAACGCGGACGGCGGGGTGTTGAGGAAAGCGGACGTCAGTCGTGGCGCCGCATTCGGCGACGTCGACAACGACGGCGACACCGATGTCGTGGTGGCGAACGACAATGGACCCATCAGGCTGCTGATCAACAACGTCGGCAGCAGCAAACACTGGGTGGGTGTGAGGGTGGTGGGGCGCCACACTCGAGACGTTGTTGGCGCGCGGGTGGGTATTGTTCGCGCGAACGGCCCCACGCTCTGTCCGTCGGGCGCGAGCCGATGGCAGCTACGCGTCCGCGAACGATCCGAGAGTGCTCGTCGGTCTCGGTGACACAGCGAGGATTGACAAAGTCCGCGTCGAATGGCCGGGCGGGCATCGCCGAGGAGTGGACCGACGTGCCCGTCGATCGATACACGACTCTGAAGGAAGGCGACGGCCGATGAAAGCCACCATCGGGGTCACAGCAGTGGTCCTGCTGGCTGGCGCCTGCGTCGCGACGAGCGACCAGAAGACCGGTGATCGACGGACCTTGCGCTCGGTCGCCCTGCCGGATCTCTCGCGTCTCGAGGAATCCGTCCAGACTCAGTTGCGCGAGCGCCACGGAATGCTCGCTGCGAAGCAGAACGATCCGGCAACACCTGCTCCCGACTTGGCGACGGAATTCGGTGAGACGGGCGCCCTGCTGCTTGCCGCCGGATTGAACGATCCGGCAGAAGCCGCGCTCCTGAATGCAGAGGCGCTCGCGCCGGACGACATGCGCTGGCCGTATTACCTCGGACACCTGTACAGGACGAAAGGCGACATCCCGAATGCCATCGCGGCGCTCCAGCGAGCGCTGCGGTCAGCGCCCAACGACGTGCCGACGATGATCTGGCTCGCGGAGGCCGCTCTCGATCAGGGAAGACCGGATGTCGCAGAGCGGCTCCTGACGAATGCGCTGTCACTGCAGCCTCGCTCGGCCGCAGCGCATTACGGTCTCGGCCGCGCGGCGTTAGCTCGAAAGGATTACGTTCGCGCCGCGCAAAGTCTCGAGCAGGCGCTGGCGCTCGACAACAAGGCCTCGATCATCCACTATTCGCTGGCCATGGCGTACCGGGGCCAGGGCGACCATCGCCGAGCCCAATCGCACTTGCAGCAGCGCGGCACGCTGCCAGATCCAGCCCGATCCCTTGAGGAAGGCTCTCGACGAGACTGCTCCACAGCGCGCTCACCTACGAAAGGAACGCCGACGTTGCCGGCAACAGAGGTGAGTGGGCCGCCGCCGCGGAGTATCTCAGGAAGGCCGTGGCCCTGGCCCCGACGCGGGCGTCACCGCGTCACAAGTTGGGAACGGCGCTCTTCTACCTGAAAGACCGGCGCGGTGCGTTCGAGCAGTTCCAGGAGGCCGTGCGGCTGTCGCCGAGTTTTTCCGGCGCGCATTACGCGCTTGGCGTGATGCACGAGGAGGCCGGCGAACATCAGCAGGCGATCGAATCTTACTCGGCCGCAGTCAAATCGGACCCTGCTCATGTCGACGCGCGTCTTGGACTGGCCAACGAGTTGAGACGAAGTGGTCAGCTCGACGCATCGCTGTCCGCGTACGAGCGCATCTTGAGCATCGATCCCGGCGCGGTCAAAGCGCGTTTCGGTTACACGGCGGCGCTCATCCGCCTGCATCGAGTATCGAGAGGCTCGCAATCGGTTGGTCGAGGCGATAGATCTCTATCCGAACGAGCTCTCATTCGCGCGCGCGGCTGCCCGTTTGTTCGCTGCCGCACCCGACGATCGTGTTCGTGACGGCCATCGCGCGCTGGAGATCGTTCAGGCGCTCGTGGCACGGCAGCCGCGGACCATCGAGCTGGCCGAAACGATGGCGATGGCGTTGGCCGAGGTCGGGCACTACAGCGCCGCGGTGCAGTCTCAGCGTGAAGCGATCGAGGCCGCAGAGCGGACGGGCCGGCGGGACGTCATGAGGCGGCTGGCCGACAACCTCACACGCTACCAGGCCGGTCGGCCCTGCCGGATGCCATGGCAAGCCGACGAGCCCATCGAGTTTTGAAGCGGTAGGCAGTAGGCAGTAGGCAGAGAGATTCGCCATGAACGTCAGAGCGAAGCGCGCGGCGTGGCTGCTGGTCCTCGGCGCACTGCTGTCCTTCGAGGTTCGACCGCGCACCCACCAGCTCGCGGGGGGAGCCGCTCAATCCACGCCTTCAGATGAAGTGACACTGCGAGTCATCGTCGTCGACTCGGCAGAGGAAGCACAGCGTCTCGTCACCCGACTGAATAGGCGGCGAAGATTTCATCGCCCTGGCCCAGGCCGAATCGATCGATCCGACCAGGAGTGCGGGAGGTCTCCTGGGCAAGGTGACGCTGTCGACGTTGCCAGCGGTGTTGAAAGACGCCCTTGTGGGCGTCGCGCCCGGGCAACTGACTCCAGTGGTTCAGATCCCCACAGGATTCGCCATCTTGAAGGTGGTCGACGACGCCGATCCGGCAAACATCAACATGAACGCCGGTCAATCCCGCCAGCCTGTGCGACGGCGGCGAACGTGAAATACGTGATCGACGTGAGCGGCATCGTGGAAGCGGAGGCGATCCTGCAGGCATTTCCCAAACCCGCCGACTGGAACCAGGATCCGCGCGCGATCTGCCAGGCGCGCCGCCAATCTCTGGCATCGTCGCAGAGGTCGCTCGAAGATTTCTTGTCGCGTGAGAGGCTGGATGGCCGCGCGTCGCGATCGCCGTTCGACGTCATGCAGGCCCACTTCGCGTCTGGCTCAGCTCCATGCGTATGACGGCCGGATGGATCGCGCGCTCGCTCGAGTATCAACGGGCCTACGAGGCTGCCCGTGCCGGCGTGCCCGCGGCAGCGCGCGGATGATGGAAGCGCTCGGCGTCGCATACCTGCACAAGGCCGGAACGGAGAACGGCGCCCATCGCGCGCCAGGGGACATCTGCCTGTTACCGTTGCGCCCGGGTCAGTCGTACGCGAAAGCCGAACACTCGGAAAGAGCCATCGAGTACTTCCTGAATTTCCTGAAGCAGCAGCCCGACGACCTCGAGGTGCGGTGGCTTCTCAACCTGGCTTACATGACCATCGGCCGGTATCCGGACAAGGTTCCGCCTGCGTATCTGATTCCGCCGGCAGACGTTCGTGTCTGACGGAAGACGTCGGGCGTTTCCGCGACGTGGCTCCGCAAGCCGGCCTGAATGTCGTGGCCACGGCCGGCGGCGTCATCGTCGACGATTTCGCCGGCACCGGGCGCTTCGACGTCGTCACGTCCAACTTCGACAGTTGCGGGCCCCTGCACTACTTCCGCAACAACGGGGATGGCACGTTCACCGAGCGAACGTCCGCAGCCGGGCTCGACGGCCAGTTGGGCGGGCTGAACCTGGTTCAGACCGACTACAACAACGACGGCTGCAAGGACATCCTGGTGCTGCGCGGCGGGTGGGAGCTGCCCCAGCGCAACTCGCTGCTGCGGAACAATTGCGACGGCACCTTCACCGACGTGACCGCGGCAAGTGGGCTGGCGAAACCGGCAACCAGCATCGCAGACCGCGGCGTGGGCGGATGTCAACAACGATGGACTGCTCGATCTGTTCGTCGGCAACGAAGATCGCGCCTCGCAGTTGTTCCTGAACAAAGGTGGAAGTGCCTTCGAAGACATCTCTCGCGCGGCCGGTATCGATCGCGTCGGGTTCACCAAGGGTGTCAGCGCGGCGGACTACGACAACGATGGCTTCGTGGATCTTCTACGTCTCGAATTTCAAGGGGCAGCAACTTTCTGTATCGGAACAATCACGACAACACGTTCACCGAGACTGGCGCGAGCGGCCGGGGTGCCGGGCCCCGGCCACGGCTTTGCGACCTGGTTCTTCGACTACGACAACGATGGATGGTCGGATCTCTTTGCGACCAGCTACTTCACCTCGGTCGACGAATCGGTTCGGACGTACCTCGGTCTTGCCCACAACGCGGCGACATTGAAGCTCTACAGGAACCTGGGGGACGGGAGCTTTCGGGATGTGACGACGGACGTCGGCCTCGACAAAGTGTTCATGCCCATGGGCGCGAATTTCGGGGACATCGATAACGACGGCTTTCTCGATATTCATCTCGGCACCGGGAATCCGTCTTATGCTTCACTCCTTCCGAATGTGCTCCTTCGCAACAAGGAGGGGAATTCGTTCGTGGACGTCACTGCATCCTCCGGGACCGGCGAGTTGCACAAGGGCCACGGGATCGCCTTTGCCGATCTCGACAACGATGGCGACGAGGAGATCATCGCGGAAATCGGTGGCGCGACACCGGGTGACAGTCATCCGTTACGACTGTTCGAAAACCCTGGTCACGGAAACGACTGGATCAGCCTGAGGCTCGTCGGCGTCAAGACCAACCGGGCGGCGATTGGCGCTCGAATCAAGCTGACCGTGGAAAACGAAGGACGAGGCATCCGCACGATCCATCGCTCCGTCGGCAGTGGCGGGTCCTTCGGTGCTTCACCGCTGGAGCAGCACATCGGCTTGGGTGAGTTCGGCGCGAATCGTCGAGCTGGAGATCTGGTGGCCAGCCAGCAACACCCGCCAGCGCGTTACGGGCCTCGAGAAGAACCAGTCCGTCGAGATCACCGAGTTGGCGCGGAGCTACACCAGGATCGAACGGCGTCCGATCACTTTGGGGGGAGGGAGGAAGGCTGAATGAGAGCCCGTGCGTCACCGCGCTGCTGCTTCTGGCCGGTCCAACCTTCCAGTCGTCGCACAGGACTATCCGGTGACCGGCATGGTGCTGACAGTCGATCGCTCACGACAACACTTTTACCGCGTCGATTCAGGCGATCCCTGGCTTCATGCCAGCGATGGCGATGCCGTTCGAGGTTCGGCAGAAGAAAGAGCTCGACGGCCTGGTGCCTGGCGCCACTGTGGAATTCGTGCTCGTCGTCAACCGGAACTCGTCGCATGCCGAGCGTATTCGGTATCGTGCGGTATCAAAGCGCGGAGCAGGATCCGTTGGCCGCCAGCCGTCTGAAGCTGCTGACTCAAATCGCGGGTGCGGCTTCGCGCAAGGTGCTCGACCGTCGGGCGAGACTGTGCCCGATTTCAGGTTGACCGACCAGAAACGCCAGCAGATGACGCTCTCGGACCTGCGCGGGAAGGTCGTCGCCATCAACTTCATCTACACGAGTTGTCGCGCTGCCGAATTTCTGCCTGCGCATTGCCAACAACTTCGGCGTTCTCCAGAAGCGCTTCAAGGCGCAGCTCGGGCGCGACCTGGTCTGCTCACGGTGACGTTCGACCCTGTCCACGATACGCCGGAGGTGCTGGCGCATATGCCAGCCAGTTGGACGCCGATCCGACGACCTGGCACTTCCTGACGGGGCCGATCGGTGACGTTCAGCGTGTCTGTCACCTGTTCGGCGTGGACTTCTTTCCGGACGAAGGTCTGATGAACCACTCGCTCCACACGGCGATCATCGACCGGACAGGGAAAGATGGTCGCCAATATCGAAGGCAACCAGTTCACTGCTCGTCAGCTCGGCGATCTGACGGAGGCCGTTTTGAATTCGCGACGTTAGCGCGCCTGCTCCCGGTCCGGGATCGACTGCTGTAAGTAGCTCTGGATGCAGGTTGTTCGCGTCTGTAGGCTTCCAGATTCGCCTTGACATCGCTGCGCGACAGGTGTTACTACGGCCTCGGTAGTCCTCCTTAACCTCAACGTCATTTCCAGCGTCGTCGTCCTCATAGTCAATCGGCGTTCGTGTTCCAGCGAACCCTGGTCTTGGTAACCAACGGTGAACCTTGGGGGAGGTGTCGTTACTTCGAGTCGGGGCGAGCTGTGGTGTTCGTCTCGAGACAGGTTGAGGAGGGACCGCGATGTTGAACCTAGCCCAGCGATCCCGGGGCGCACTGGTGGTCGCATTGGTTTCGTTGCTCTTGCCGTCAGCGGCCTACGCGCAGGCCGCTATCACCGGCGTCGTCAGGGACGCCTCGGGCGCCGTGTTACCAGGCGCCACTGTAGAAGCCGCCAGCCCCGTACTGATTGAAAAGGTCCGGTCGGTCGCCAGCGACGCCGCCGGCCAGTATCGCATCGTCGACCTGCGCCCCGGCATCTATTCCGTGACGTTCTCACTGCCAGGCTTCACGACCTTCAAACGCGAAGGCATCGAGCTGTCGGGGAACTTCGTGGCCACGGTGAACGCCGACCTGAGGGTCGGCGCGCTCGAGGAAACGGTCACGGTGACCGGCGAGTCGCCAATCGTCGACGTGCAGAGCGCGCGGTCTCAACAGATCATCGACAGGGACGTTCTCGCGGCGATCCCCTCCTCGCGCAACGTCACCGGCATCCAGGCGATCATCCCCGGCATGAATACGGACTGGAGATGACGGTGGCCTCGCGGGAACGATGCAGGGGGGCGCCCCACCATCCACGGCGGGCGCGCGAACGACTCGCGGATCTATGCGGATGGCATCAACATGGGGTGGGCAGGCAGCAGCGGCGGCGGCGGACAGATGCCGCAGGTTGCCGCCGCACAGGAAGTGGTCATGACGATCTCGGGCGGGCTCGCCGAAGCCGAGACGAGCGGACTGGTCTTCAATGCCGTCCCGCGTGAGGGGGCGAACACCTTCAGTGGACAGTTCAACTTCAACGGCTCGAACGACTCGCTGCAGGGCAGTAACTACACGGACGCGCTCAAGGACGCGGGCCTGCGGGCCCCGTTCGAGCTGATCAACGTGTACGACGTCAGCGCCATGTACGGCGGCCGAATTGTGCGGGACAAGCTGTGGTTCTACGGCGTCTACCGCCAAGTCGGAGGGGAGACGGACGGTGCCGGGCATGTTCCAGAACAAGAACGCCGGCAACCCGAATGCCTGGGCGGTGGACTTCGATCGATCCCAGCAGGCCTTCAATAACAGCCTGGAGCGCCAGGCAACGATCCGGCTGACGTGGCAGGCCACGCCGCGTAACAAGTTCAATTTCCACTGGGCCGAGCAATACAACGACGCGAACTACGGAACCGGGGGTGGCGCTGGGGTGCCGCCCACGACGCCGGAAGCGTCGAGTCGAGTGCTGTACATCCCGTCGCGGCAGCCCACTGCCAGCTGGCAGTCGCCGATCTCGGGCAAGTTGCTCGCCGAGGCCGGTTGGGGCATGTATCAGGCCCGGTACCGCTTCGGAATGCGCAACGACGGGACAAACAATACGGCGATGATCCAGCGGTTGGAGCAAACCGGCGAGCCCGGTTGTGTAGACCGGGGAGATTGCATCCCTGGCCTGATCTCGCGGCTGCCACGCGCACCCGGGCAAGGCGGATTTACGCATTCGTTGATCGGGAACCTCGCCAGCTTGCGGGCGTCGCTGTCATATGTCACCGGCTCCCACAACATGAAGTTCGGCTACCAGGGCGGGTTCGGCAATCCGTCCCAGACCTACCAGAACTTCACCCAGGTCGTTCAGGTTCGAACGAGCAACGGCGTGCCGAACCAGCTCACTCAGACCATTTCCGTCGGGCCGGACACCAAGTACATTCGCAATCTGATCCCGACGAATTTCTACGCGCAAGACCAGTGGACGCTCAACCGGCTGACCGTGCAGGGCGGCGTGCGGTACGACTCCCTGATCTCGAACTATCCCGACCAGGGCATTGGCGGCCCCGGCTGGCCGTACGCCCCCGTCGAGATCTTTTTTCCGAGCCGCTCGACCGCTGGCTACGAGCTGGAAAGACCTGACGCCACGATTGGGCGTGGCCTACGACCTGTTCGGGAATGGGAAGACGGCGGTCAAGTTCAACATCGGCAAGTATCTGGAAGCCATCACGGCGAGCAACAACGATCTGGACATGAACCCGCTGATCCGCACGGCCACGAACACGACACGCGGGTGGACCGACGCTTGACAGAGACTTCGTGCCGGATTGCGATCTCAACAGCCCGGCGGCGAATGGCGAATGTCAGAGGATGGATAACCAGACCCTGGGGCAGCAGGTGTTCGTCCGGTCCTTCGATCCCGACTACGTGGGCGGCTGGGGCAACCGTGCCAACAACTGGTCGATGGGCCTGTCGGTTCAGCACGAAGTCGTGCCTCGCGTTTCGGTGACGGTCGGCTACACGCGCAACTGGTGGGGTAACTGGTATGTCGTGGACAACCGGTCGACCAATCTCGAGGACTACACGCCGTTCAGCATCCAGGCGCCGCTCGATTCGCGGCTGCCGAATGGCGGCGGTTATACGATCGGCGGCCTGTACAACCTCGTGCCGGAGAAGGTCGGGCAGGTGGACGAGCTCGCCCAGTCCTACAAGAACTTCGGCGAGCAGACGGAGAACTGGCAGGGTGTGGATTTCTCTGTGCTGGCGCGGCTGCGAGAATGGGCTTACGGTCCAGGCGGCACAAGCACCGGACGCCGGCTTGCCGACGGCTGCGCCGTGCGGGCCAAATTGCCGGAGCTCGGCACCGGCCCAATCCCAGGCCCGACGGGGTTCGCGACGAATAGCTCCGTGACGGCGAACGTCACTGCGCTCGGGGGTGGCGCATACTCGCTCTCGACGAACAACCCCTATTGCCGCATCGAGGAACCCTACGCACGGACTTCCGAGGACTCGCGACGTATATCGTCCCGAAAGTAGACGTCCAGCTGGCGGCGACATGGGTCAGCACTCCCGGGGACTCCTTGCGGGCGGACTACACGGTGACCAATGCGTGGATCGCGGCGGGTCCGCAGCCGCTCGGTCGGCCGCTCACCGGGGCCCTCAACCAGGTGAACCTGATCGCTCCGGCCACGTTGTGGGGCGAGCGGCGCAACAACATCGACCTTCGCATCGCGAAGATTCTCCGCTTCGGGGGGACGCGGGCCCAGGTTGGTGTCGACATCTACAACCTGCTGAATGCCGACACGGTGACAAACTACAACTATGGGTTCGTGCCGGGTGGCTGGTGGCTGACTCCGACGACTATTGTTCCGGCGCGATACGCGAGGATCGGCGTGCAGG
>CAVWST010000023.1:0-83196 GCA_963757735.1 uncultured Acidobacteriota bacterium | reverse complement strand
TTTTACGAATAACGCTGATGCTGAACTGGAAGCCGTAGCGAGCTTCAGGGGAGTCCCTCGTTCCGCCGGCTACTTCGAACTCGTGAAGGCAAGGTGGCGGCGAACGGCGTCGCTCCGCTCGTGCCTCCATCGAGCGTAAGGAGTCAAAGGCTCGGTTTGTTTATAGATTAGTAGGCTACGTGTCGCATCGATGCTCGGCGGCGCGCGACTCGCGATAACTAGTCCGGCTTGAACTCGGCGTCGAGGAAGACCCGACGCGGCGTTGACCGCTGCGAGCCGGCGTTCTCGAAGAAGAACGTGTGCTTGCCGGGCGAGGATACCTTCACGATGAAGCTCCCCGATGAGTTCCGGAACGCCGAGTCCAGCACGGCATCGCTCGGGTCGGACAGCGTGAAACCGGAGATCGAATCGTCCGCGCCACGCCAGACCTCGCCGCTCGATTGCCACTTCCCAGACAGCGTGCCCGGAGCGACGGCCGCAGAGAACGAGAGGCTCTGCACTGACCCGGCAGGTATGTCGAACTCCTTCGTGATTCGTTTCGACGCACGGCGCTTCGCTTCGAGTGGCTGAAGCTTCGCCTCGATCTTCTCGAGCTTGACTTGAAGGTCGGTCATTTGCTTGCGAAGACCCTCGCGTGCAGCGACGACCGCACTGAGACGCCGACGGCAAGCGCCAACGCAACGCCAAGGACGACGACAATCTTCTTCATTTGGCTTACCTCTTCACAGGCCTTCACTCACGGGGCACTGATTCATCCGACGTTATCGGACGCGGCCATAAAATTCGTCAACGCTCAATGCAAAGGCGGTGGACACCCTCGACGCTCTGCTCGATGTCACCGACGCGCCGTCGGTGCGGCTGGGCGCAGCCAAAACGATTGTCGAGATCGGCATCCACCAGCATGACGCGGACACGATCATGCGCAAGCTTGACGAAATCGAGCAGTGGCAGCAGAGGCAGGAGTTAATGAAACCGAACCTCTCGCCGTTCTAATCAGAGCGCCATGATGCGTGGTTCATTGTCAGAATTCGGCGTCGCGTCGCCCGTTTAGCCCGCTCAATTGATCGGCACACCAGGATGCATGGCCTGTCGCGACGCGAGCCCGCAACGAATGGTTTGGGTCCCGGTACCGGTGGACGAACCGACGTCCGTGACCTGTTATGCCTGCGGACGTCTGGTTCCAATCGACTTCACGATTCTTCGGTGGATGGACGAGAGGGACGAAAGGAACGTTGATCCTCTGCGACAGACGAACCCTACCCAGGCAGTCTGGCGACCCTCCACGACGACTCTTTCCTAGCAAGGCGGCGTTCAAGACTCCCGTGTGGTGGCAGGCTCCTCAGTCGATCGGAAAACACTGCGCCGTAACACAGGACCGATTCTCGCGCGGGAGGTGTCGACTTTCCACTGTCGCGCCGTTGTCCAACTAACCAGCGACTGATACGGATCGAAGTCCATCAACTACGCTCCGGCCACGGATCGTCCCAGCGCCATCGGTGTCCGCAGGCTAGGCACTTCAACACGACGCGCTTCGGCTGCTGATCCTCGATTGAACCGGTATCCTCTTTGCAAAGCGGACAGACCAAGCCTGTTTTCTGTGTCGGCGCCTGGCTCGTTGACGCGACACGACGTCGAGTGTCGTGCCCGTGGCGGATCACGCCTGCCCAGCTCCGCCGCACCACCTGTTCCTCCTCGAGCAGCGCCGTCTGGCGATCGGGACGGTGGTTACGCAGATCTGCGCGCTGCGCTTCTTCTGTCGGTACGTCTTGCACCGTCGTGATGTGCGTGAGGACCTGCCGTATCCGAAGGAGCGACTGCGGCTCCCGGTGGTGCTCAGTCCCGACGAGGTGCAGCGGCTCATCGCAAGCGCACGGCACCTCCACGCAGCGCCCAGCGCACGTAACCTTCTCCTACAAGGATTACGCGCATGGCGACGCGCGCCGCACGATGACGCTCACCGCCACTGGAATTTCTCCGCCGCTTCGTCCAACACATCCTGCCGCGCGGCTTCGTGCGCATTCGACAGTCCGGCTTCCTCGCCAACACCTGCCGGGCGACTCGCGTGGCCCTCGCCCGGACCTTCCTTGCGAGACCGGCGTCGCCGGCGACCGCCACCGACGCAATCGCACCGGCCACCACCGAGACACCGACGCGCGCGACGTGGGCGTGTCCTCGCTGCGGCGCCGCGATGATCGTCGGGCCCATCTCTCGGCGCGCAACCTCGCCACCGCAGCCTTCGGCTTCGACACGTCATGATGGCCCACCGACCTCGTGACGACTGGCGTCATCCACGTGGCGAGCCACGTGTCAGGAGCCGTGTGTCTCGCACTCAGAAACCCGCACCCATCGGGCATCTTCGAAACGCACGCTCACCCAACCGTGCCCGCGCCGCCGCCGCTCACGCGTCGACGGCTGCCCAATCAACCGCAGTCCACGCGCGGAGATCCTGATTCCAGCTCCATAGCCGGCCGCCGTGCCAGCGGCTTCCTTCAAGTCTCGTTATCGAAGGTGTCTCGGCAATCGCATCGGGGTGCTCGTCCAGCCGTGAGGGCCGAGACACCTCCGATGAACGCTAACGACTTCACGCTATCTATTCTGGCTAGCGCCATGCTTCGGCTGACGAAGGCGGGCGTTGCATGTCCAAGCCTCGGGCCCCTCTCATCGCGCTCGTCCCGCTCGAAACGTACCGGCGCGCGGGCTTTCGGCCGAGGCGAACGACATCCAGGGGTCGCCGGGTGTCGATAACATGTCCATCGTGTAGTCCGGCGGCATGTCGAAGAGGCGCGCGGGCGGCTCGATGCGGCGGATGTTCGACAGCCGATACTCGATCGTGCTCCGCGAGTCCGACTGCCAGGACTGAATCAGCAGGTTCAATTCCGCTGATTCCCATCGCTCGTCGATCATCTCGATCGGTTGAGTGTGGCCGTGGTACCCGGCGGGAACGATGAGCGTGATGCGTCGTCCAGTCGTCTCCACTCCCGCAATGAGCTGGCTGCCGAGTGGCTCGTCTCGTACGTCGGCAAACTCGCCCGGTTCCGCCGACAACAGATCCCCCGCCCGTCGAAAGCCCAGGAATCGCACACCGCCGACGGGTACCGAAAACTCGCGACTACCGCCAGTGGTCATCCCAACGAGGGAGCGCGGCGCGGACCGTGCTGTCCTCGTCTGGGCATCCAATGTGTAGACCCCGCCGTCGCCGGGATCGGGATCGATGATCGTCCGAATGTGACGCTCAAGATCGTCACCGGCGCAGGCAGAGCGCTCATCGGCCTCTCCACACGGACGCGCCCGGCAGAATCGCGGTAGTACCGATCCGTGGTGCTCTGGTCGAGTCGAGTACCGTCGCCGAGAATGGCGTGGACGGTGGTCCTTGCGTCCGCCGAAAACGGCGCCCCGATACAGGTGGGCCGCTTAGCGGTCCGCCAATCGATTCAGCAGGAAGGTTCGCCTGGCCGAGCGCGGTGGCGCCAAGCGCCGAGGCCAATGCAAGGATTGCTGATACCCGGCCCATGAGACGCAAATATCTCATCGCGGCACTCCACTCTTGGCGTGGTTCGTCCGGCGCACCCTGGGACGAAGGTTCGATCGTGTAGCGTCACGCAGCGCCCAGCCGCGAGATAGTCATCGAGACGAGTCGCCGCCAGCGTTGCTGGGATCCCTCAATGGTCGTCCGCGGGTAGGGCCTGCTCGAGCGAGTTTTCCTTTGTACGACGCTTCAGCCGGCGCTATCTACCCGGTCGCAGTTCGGTGAGGTTGACCTCGGAGGCATCCCCCAGCTGAAACTGTCGTCCACGCGGCGTAGCAAGCGAGCTTCGACCGTATTCGGGTCCACGACGCCCTTGAATTTCGGGATCGTAGCCGCATCCCTGATGAGATAACCGGTCACCGCGAGGCGCGCCCCAGGTACTACCGCCCCTTTCGCGGCACGGATGACGCCGGCCCTCGTCAACCAGGTCACATTTACCCAATCGACGGCAAAGGCCGTTCCATCATCTAATCTGAGAACGATCAAGTTGTGTGGGTTCTTGAATGCGGCGCTTTCGACACGCCCCTCGATAGTTATGGTCTTGCACTCATCGTAGAAATGGCTGTGATGCGCATCCGCCGGAGACCATGTGAGTGCGATAGAGAGAGTCGCTGCCAGCGTCATCAGTGCCTGCCTCATTCCGCTGGCCTCCAATCGCGATGGTAGCGCCCTTTCGTGAGCCCTGAGGACCTAGTACCGTCGCCAGCGCGATCGGTGCCGGAAAACGGCGAAGTGTCTACTAGCGCGGTATGCCGCCCGCAGCACCGACCGCTGATTCCGGTAAACGAACCGACTCTCAATCAGGCACGTAGGCGATCATCATGCTGCGGAGCGCGCCATACGTGAACGCGGAAGGGTCGCCAAATTCGGACTGATATTCCTTGAGCGGGTTCCGCTGCACCGCGTCTTCGGGACCGAGCCCCATATTCAGATAGCCGATCATCGTCGTGAACAGCTTCTGATAGATGTCGCGCTGACGCACGATGTCCGTGCCGGTCATCATCCGGCCATTCGCGGGCACGACGCGCGTGTCGGGCTTGACGATCGTTGCGAGCCGTTCGAGCGCGCGGACGCGGCCACCGAGCCACGCGCCGTTCTTGTAGTCGAGCAGCGGCCACTCCTCCGCTGATACGACTCCCCCGGCCGCCAGCAGACCCAGCTGAGGAAGATGGATGAACAGATCGCCGTCGGTGTGCGCCGCGGGCATGTAGCCGTAGTCGATCTGCTGGCCCGCGAACTCCATCGAGCCATCACTGCGTGCGGTCTTCGTCGGTCGCGCGGCCTGAGGCAGCGGACGTACGCGGTCGGCGAAGCCAATGGCGGAGTACACGGTGCTGCTCACCAGCGTCTTCGTCTTTTCATGCGCGAAGATGACGCCGCCACTCTTGCCAACCGCTTCGTTGGCGCCGGTCTGCTCGGGATGCCAGTGCGTGTTGATCAGCGTGTTGATACGAGTGGCGCCCGTTGCCGTCTTGATTGCGGCAAGCAGCGCATCGGCATTCGCCGCCAGGCCTCCGTCGATCATGAGAGCACCGTCGGCACCCGGCATCGCAATGACGTTGCTGCCCGCACCCTGAAGCAGCGTCGCGCCGCCGAGATCGGTCGTGGTGATGCGCGCCTGCGCGGTCGCGAAAGACGCAGGCAATAGCGCGCTTGCAAACGCGGACGCGGCGACTTGAAAAAAGCCGCGGCGTGAAACGACCGCGCGCACGCGCGCGTCAATTCCCAACTCCCAATTCCCAACTCCCACGGGTTCCGGGTTTTTGGGAGTTGGAGGTTGGAGGTTGGGAGTTGATCTGTTCTGCAGTTCAGGGTGCACTGTCGATCGTGGGTCTGTAAACCGGCTCATGAACCGTTGATTCGCCAAGCGGCCAGATGTCTTCCCAGACTCCCTGCGGCGGGCCGAGCACCGGCCACACGGGATTCTTCGCCATCAGCTTCGTTGCGCCCAGATCGCGGAGGAGCTGCGCCTCCTCCTTGTAGAGCGGAGTCTGCAACGCCATGAACGGCATGAAGCCGCGTGACTGCGTGTAGTCGAGCGCGGTGAGGCCGTCCTGATCGACCGCGTTCATGTCGATGCCGAACGACGCGAGCTCCTTGATGACCGTCTTGTAGCGCTTGCGTACGGCGTAGTGCAGCGCGGTGCCGCCGCGGATCTCCTCGGGATGATTGATCAGCGCGACGACGTTGACGTCCGTGCCAGCCTTCTGCAGCGACCGAATCAGTTCAAGCGCCTGCGGTTCTGGAGCGCGACCTAAGAGCACGGCGTGAATCGGCGTCTGCCGATCCGCCGAGTAAACCGTGGCGTCGGCGCCATGCTCCAGCAGGAGCTTCACGACCTCGGAATCACCATTCACAGCCGCGCGAATGAGCGGCGTGGCGCCCCGCGTCTGGATCGCGCCTCGCGCGTTCGCCGGCTTGAAGAACAACTGCATATTCGGATCGGCGCCGCGCTCGAGGAGCAGCTGCACGATTGCCAGACCGCTCGTCGCGTTCGGCGCATCGATCGACGCGCGTCCGCCGTCGATGCGGGTGCGCAGATCGATCGCCGTGCCGAGCGGCGCTTCTCCGAGATGTTCCACTGGTTGACATCGGCGCCAGCCAGGACCAACTGCTTCGTCAGATCCCAGTTGGCGTTCATGATCGCCAGGAGCAGCGGCGAGACGCCATCGGGGTCCGGCAGGTCGATATCCGCCTTGTTCTTGAGCAGCACGTCCACGCAAGCCGCGCAGTTCTCACGCGCGGCATAGAGCAGGGGCGTGAATCCACCGCTGTCGAGGTTCTTGGGACGCCCCTCGGCCGTCACATGACGCTGGTAGTTGCGATCGATCGAGCGCGCGTTGACGTCGGCGCCCTTGGAGGCCAGGAGCTGCATCATCTCCGGATGCCGGCGTGCCGATGCCCACATCAGCGAGGTCTGCCCGCCAAACTTTTCTTTCGCATCGACGGCCGCGCCATGGTCCAGCAACAGCGTTGCGGCTTCCACGTTGCCCGTTCTCGCAACCGCCATGAGCGCCGTCTGTCCATCGACGTTCGGTGATTCGACGTTCGCGCCAGCCTCGAGCAGCACCTTCAGTATGTCGGTGTTGCCAACTTCGGCAGCGAGGCTCATCGGCGTCGCGCCGTAGTTGTTGGCGAGCGCCACGTTGGCGCCGGCTCGGAGTAGTCGCCGGGCCTCGGTCACGTCGCCGTTGTAGACGGCCCATTGCAGCGGCGTGCTGCCGTCCGCGTTGCGACGGTTGACGTCCTCCTTGCCACGAGCGGAGTCGGTTGTGGCCGGAGCCTGCGCTCGAGCGGTCTGTGTGTCCGGCGAGCGACGGCTTCCGTGGCGAGCCAGGTCGACAGGCGTCTGCGCGTACGCGGGCAACGTCATCGCCAGCGCCGCGACAACGGTGACAGCGCGGTCAACAGAGCCCTGACGATCACACTTCCTGGAACACGCCGGTGTTGTCGGCGAACTTCTCGTAGTCCTGCGCCGGCACGCCCGCGCGGTTCAGCATGGTGACCAGGATGTTCGCGTGCGGCGTGTCCTGCGGATAGTGCAGATGCTGGTTTCCTTTCACGCCACCACCACGGCCGATCAGCGCCTGCGGCAGCGGATCGTTGTTGTGCGCGTCGCTGTTCGCCATGTTGCTGCCGAACAGGATGATCGAGTTGTCGAGCACGTTGCCGTTGCCCTCGCGCATCTCGTGGAGTCGATTGACGAACTTCGCGAATATCGCCGTGTGGTAGTTCTGGATCTTTCTCAGGTTGGCGACGCGGTCCGGGAATCCACCCCAGTGTGACGTCGGGTGGAACGCCTCATGGACGTCCAGGTTCGGGTACGTCCGCATGCTCGCTTCCTCGACCATCTTCATCGTCGCCACCCTGGTGCGATTGGTCTGCCAGGAGAGCGCGATCATCTCGAACTGAATATCGAGGAGGCTGCCGAACTCCTCCGGTGGACCAAGCGGCGCACCCGGGAGATCGTCGCGCAGCGACTTCGCGTTGTCTTCCAGCTTCTGCACGCGCTGCTCGATCTCGCGGACCGAATCGAGGTACTCACTCACCCGAGCCCGGTCGCCGGCATCGAGCGTCTTGTTCAGGCTGGCGGTCGCGTCGCGCACGTAATCGAGCAGGCTGCCCGTCGTATTGAGAATCGCCTCGCGCTCTTGCGCCGTATCGCCCTGGCCGAACATGCTGTAGAACGCCTTACGCGGATTGCTTTCCATCGGCAGCGGCTGCCCCGGCGTGCGGAACGAGATCATGCCGCCCGGCTCGCCGCAGAGTTCGAGCGAGGGGAGCGATGTGTCCTTGCCCAGGTGACGCGCGGCGATCTGATCGACTGTCACCCCAGCACCGGTCTTCGCATTGCGCGACCGCGGGCTGATGCAATTCAGCCAGGTCTCTTCAATGATGCCGTGCGGGCTGGAGCTCTCCCCACCCTTGTTGCGCAGGCCGCTCACAATAGTCACGTAGTCGCGAAGCGGTTCGAGCGGCTTGACGATGAACGGAAATTCGAAATCGCGACCCGTCTGCTTCGGCTGCCACTCGTCCTGGAGCGCGCCGTGCGGAAAGTACACGAAGCCGAGACGCGTGCTCGATGCCGCGACAGTCTGCGCGAACGCTGTTCCGGCCGGGATCATTGCGTCCAGCAACGGGAGAGCGATGGTAGCGCCAGCACCCTTGAGAACGGTACGCCGTGACAGATGTTTTCCGCTCAGAAACATTTCGTGGCTCATCCTTTCCACTATCTAGGCGGCCGCTCCGTTGTCGCGGCCGCGAAATCGCACTCGAAGGCTGGTTCTACCTTGTACTCTTCCAGTTGATACAGCCCCCTAAGGTCCTCCAGTTGAAGTGGACGTAGACGTGGGCTTCGCAGGCGCCGGGGCCTGGTCTCCCGCCGTCGCGGCCTGTGGGTCAGAGCCGCTTTGGCGAGGCCTCGCCGTAGCTCGCGCTGAAGAAGTGGGCGCGAGCGGAGGCGGGTCAGCTTCCCTCTTGCGGAACGCATCGCTCGAGACGACGCCAAGGACGATGGACTTGAAACGGTAATCGTCCTTCGACGCCTCTCGGACGATGCGGCGGACCGTGGGCATGTCGTGATAGTCGAGGCTGCGACCCAGCGCGTAGGTCATCAGGTTTTCAGTGAGCGCCTGAACGAATTGATGATCGGGCCGATCGACCAGCGCCTTGCGCAGATCGTCAGGTCCGTTGATCACCGTACCGTCCGGCAGCTGACCAGCGGCCTCGATTGGCGTCTGAGTGTCGGGGTCGTTGACGCGGTACTGACCCACTGCGTTGAAATTCTCCAGCGCGAATCCGAGTGGATCCATCACGCCGTGACAGGCAAAGCAGGTGGCCTTCTCGCGATGCTGCTCGAGCCGTGCGCGCAATGTTTTCGCCGGCTGTCCGCGCCTGTTTTCCGGTAGTGACGGGACCTCGAGCGGTGGATCGGCCGGCGGAGTGCCGAGCAGGCGATCCATGATCCACGCGCCACGCAGCACGGGCGACGTGCGATTGGGATACGCCGTCATCATCAGGATCGCGCCTTTGCCCAGCAGGCCGCGGCGAGCCGGGTTGTCGAGCGCCACGCGGCGGAAGTGACTGCCCTTCACCGTCTCGATGCCGTAGAGCATCGCCACTCGCTCGTTGAGGAAGGTGTAGTCGGCGGTCAGCAGATTGAACACGCTTGATCACTTCGCCCCTCGACGTTGCTCGGGGCGCCCTGAGCGTAAGCCGAAGGGCGGAGCACGCTGTCGACGAACAGCCGCAGTTCTTCTTTGAACAGTGCGCGCGGATCCAGCAGTCCGCTCGCGTGAGGGAACTGGCCTCGGTCCGGCGTGATCTCGTCCAGCTTAGAGAGGTGCAGCCACTGGAACGCGAAATCGTCGCTCAGTGATTCGGCTCGCGGGTCGGCGAGCATCCGGCTCACCTGCGCGGCCAGCACGTCGGGTTTACTGAGCCGCGATTCGGTCGCAAGCTTCACCAGTTCGTCGTCCGGCAGGCTGCTCCACAAGAAGAACGACAGACGCGATGCCAGTTCGAGATCGCTCAGCGTGCGAGTGGCGCTGGTCCCGACTCCGGACTCCGCTCGATACAGGAAATGCGGACTCGCCAGGATCGCGCTGAGGGCATCGCGCACGCCGCCATCGAAGCCGCCCGTCACGTATCCCGTCTTGTAGAACGCCATCAGAGGATTCACATCCTCGGCTGTCACCGGGCGACGGAACGCGCGTCGCGCGAGGTTCTCAACGATCTTGTTCGCGCAGGCCGCTTCCTCGTCGTCGGGGCTTTCGGGCTCGCAGATGAAAATCTTCGAGCGGCTGGGCGATCCGCTCATACCGGTCACCGTGAGCGGTCCGCGGATCTGCAACGCATGCGCGGCCTGGATGCGCTCCTGACCCCCTTCGAGCGCGGTCGTGCGAACGCGTTCGTCGCTCTCGGCGAAGCTGCGATGCACGAAGGTGATCCCGAGCTTGTGCTGCCCTGCCGAAGCGTGGAACCTGATCTTCCGCAGCCGGTTGTTGATTCGTTCGACCGCGGGATCGAGCGTCTGATCGATCGCCTTGTGGTCCTCTTCCCCGCCGATCGTCGTGCGATAGAACTCCTTGCCGTCGAGCAGGGCGATCACCGTGTTCTCGAACTCCATCCGCGGTACTTCGCGCGCGAGCGCCATGTCGCCGATCGTGAGCTCGTATTCGCCATCCGCCGGGAAGTTGTGTTCGACGATGAAGCCGCCGCGCGTGCCGAAGGGCATCCCTTCGATGTGATGCTGCTGCCTGCCGGTGCCGGGAGCGCCGCTCGGCGGCAGCGAGATCACCATGTTGGCAACGTCGCCGTACGTTGTCGTCTCGGCTAGCGCTTTCGGGTTGCCGATCGCCTCGAGCGCCACCGCGCGCGCGGCGTAGACGTACTGGTTGATGAAGTTGGGCGAGACCTGAAGAGCGGCGGCGTTGTTGTCGAAGTTGCCCTTGACGTTGTCGTCGGGCAGCCACGCCGTGGCGTCGATGTTGAGGCCAAGCAGATCGCGGATGGCGTATCCGTACTCGCGACGGTTGAGGCGACGCAGCGCGACGCGTCCCGGTGTGCTTTCAGTCGCCGCGGTGTCGATCTTGTTCTCGAGCCACGTGACGAATTCCGCAGCCACCTGACGATCGGGCCGCTTGGCGCCAGCCGGCGGCATCAGACCGCCGCGCAGCTTGCGAATCACCTTCTCGCCGATCTCGGCGCTCTGGTGAGGATCGTCCAGATTCAATGCGGTCAGCGTCAGGCCGCCCGACTTGAGCCGGTCGTTATGGCAGGCGACACAGTACTGATTGATCAGTGTGCGCTGAGGGCTCTCTGATGCTTGCGGTCCGATGGGCCGAGGGTCCGCCTGCGGTGCCTGCGCGTCTGTTCGCAGAGTATCTGCGAGGTACAAGGCCGAGCAGCACGGCGCACGTAGCGATTGCGTTCCTGGCAATTCGTTGCGTCATCGAGATCTACCCGGATACCGACCGGCAAAATCCGTCCGAGTCTACTCATGGACCCGGAGGCATACAAGATTAACGCAGGATGGGACTTAGCAGGCGCTGAAACTGCGCTTTTGCGCAGGTTCGACCCGCTACCTAATCAGGGGAGACCCGGCCGTTCTCAAGCCGATCGGTGATACTTGGCCGCCATGCTTCCGACTGAACGTTTCACATACTCGCCCATTGTCGAGCGCCCGCGCCTCGTGTTGCCGGGCGGGGCCCGCCTGGCGGTGTGGGTGATCGTCAACGTCGAAGAGTGGAACCCGCTCGAGCCGCTCCCGAGAACGGTCCTGCCGCCACCCGCCGGCGGGTCGCCGATGCCTGACGTTCCCAACTGGGCCTGGCACGAATACGGAAACCGCGTTGGCTTCTGGCGGTTGCTCGAGGTCTTCGATCGGTTGCACGTTCCGGCCGTGCTCGCGATCAATGGCAGCGCCATTCAGGCCTACGAACCGATCGCCCGTGCCGCGCTCGAGCGCCAATGGGAATTCATCGGGCATGGCTTCAGCCAGAAGAACATGCAGAAAGTTGCCGACGAGCGCCTGGATATCCAGAAGACGACCGCCGCCATCGAAGTGATTCACCGGACGACGGCCGCGCGGGTGGCTGGGACCTGGCCTGACCGAGACGTGGGACACGCCCGACATCCTTGCGGAAGAAGGGTACGAATACGTGTGCGACTGGGTGCTCGACGACCAACCCGTGCCCGTGCGAACGCGAACGGGATCACTGATCAGCGTGCCGTACACGCAAGAGTGCAACGACGTCGCGATGATGCTCATCCAGCATCACGCGGCGTCTGAATATCGGGGGCGTGCCATCGATCAGTTCGATCAGCTGTATGCGGACGCCGAGGACTCAGCTCGCGTAATGGCGCTCGTTGTGCATCCCTACATCATGGGTGCTCCGCATCGCCTGCGGTATTTCAATGACGCGCTTGCCCATATGCAGTCACGCTCGGACGTGCTGTTCTGGACAGGGGAACAGATCCTGGACTGGTACCTTGCCGCACAGAGTGGGACGGCAGCAGCAACGAAGTAGCGCGTCCTCGCCTGAGGGCAAGAGCGCTGCGGATTACAATGAGGCCCGCGTTCGGCGCTACGAACGGCCGCCTGAACGCCTGGAGAGTCGAAGATGGTGAGACACGTCACGCTCGTTCTTGTCAGCGTTGCCGTTGCGAGTCCGGCGCTTGCCGCAACACCCTGCGCCGATCTGAAGTCGCTGAAGCTATCCAACACCACGATCACGATGGCCGAGGCAGTAGCCGCGGGACCGTTCGTGCAACCTGCACGTGCGGGCGGTCCACCACCAGCGGCGGCTGCGCCTGCGGGTCGCGCGGGCGGCGCGCCCGCCGCGCCGCCCTTGATGCTGCCCGCGCACTGTCGCATCGCGGCAACGCTCGCGCCGTCGTCGGACTCCGACATCAAGATCGAGGTGTGGCTACCATCCGAAGGATGGAACGGCAAGTACCAGGCGGTGGGCAATGGCGGCTGGGCCGGCACCATCAGTTATCCGGCGATGGCTGCCGCGCTGCGAGAGGGCTATGCGACCTCATCCACCGATACCGGGCACGTGGGCGGCACATCGGGACCGCTCATCGGGCATCCGGAGAAGGTGATCGACTACTCGCATCGTGCCGTCCACGAAATGGTGGTGACCTCGAAGAAGATCATCGATGCCTTCTACGCGCAGCCATTGCGGCTGTCGTACTGGAACGGCTGCTCCACCGGCGGCCGCCAGGGGCTGATGTCGGCGCAGCGCTTTCCCGAGGACTTCGATGCGATTCTCGCCGGAGCGCCAGCGAACTACCACTCGCACCTGCACAGCAACGATCTGGTCAACGCGGTGCCGGCGCTCACGACACCCGGGGCGCTGGTGTCGCAGGCGAAGCTGAACATGCTCAACCAGGCGGTGCTCAACGCGTGCGACGCGCAGGACGGCGTCAAAGACGGCTTGCTCAACAACCCGGGCGCGTGCACGTTCGACCCGGCGACGCTGGCCTGCAAGGCCGGCGACGACGAGCACTGCTTTACGCCAGCGCAGCTCGCAAGCGTCAAGCGGATGTATGCGCCGTCGAAGTTCAGCGACGGCAAAGTGATCTTCCCCGGCAAGACGATCGGCAGCGAGGCATCGTGGACGGCGATCCTCGACACCCAGAAGCAGCCGATCTTCGTCGCCGTCGGATCGTTCCAGCTCGCCTATCAGGATCCCAACTGGGACTGGACGAAGTTCGACATCGACCGCGATGTGAAATTCGTGGACGAGAAGACCGGCTTCGTCAACGCCACCGATCCCGATCTGAGCAAGTTCAAGGCGCGCGGCGGGAAGATTCTGATGTACCACGGCTGGAACGACGCGGCGATCTCGCCGCAGAACAGCATCGACTACTACACCAGCGTGCTCGCCAAGATGGGGCGCAACCAGAGCGACTTCATCCGTCTCTTCATGGTGCCGGGGATGGGACACTGCCAGGGTGGACCCGGTCCAGACCAGATCAACTACATGAGCGCGCTCGAGCGCTGGCGCGAAGCGGGCGAAGCGCCTGCGTCGCTGACGGCAACGCGCGTGGTGGGCAACCGTGTGGACATGACACGGCCGCTTTGCGCGTACCCGCAGGTTGCGACCTACAAGGGCACGGGCAGCACGAACGACGCGGCGAACTTCGTCTGCAAATAGATCGGCCCGGGGCTGCCGCGCAGAGCGTGCCAGGTGCGAGGGTCACGACCCTCCTCTTGTGCGTTTAACGAGTGCCGACCGGATTATATTGTCGCACCGATGAATCGCAGGCAGGCGCGATAGGGTGACCGACGCCCTCGATCCCGCGTCGATGATTGAGGCTGCGCAGAAGGCCGTCGGCGCCGGCGACTATCCCGCCGCCGAGCGCCTGCTGCGCGAAGCCGCCTCCATCCAGGAAGCGACCCTCGGCTCGCTGCATCCCGACCTCGCGAGCACGCTGAACAATCTCGCCTTCGTCTGCGAGCGCACTAACAGCATTGCCGAAGCCGAGCGCGGCTACCGGCGGGCGCATGCCATTGTGGTCGCGTCCCTCGGCCCGCGAGATCCGCTCGTCGCCACCAGCATCAAGAACCTCGTGGGGTTCTGCGCGACGCACGGGATTCCGATTTGGAAGCCGCCGGCCATTCGGCCTGATACCGAGACTGAAACGCCTGATACCGAGACAGCGACGCCCGATAGCGATAGCGCACCAGAGAGCCAACAGGAGCAGGTGCCTGTCGTCGTCACCTGGCGGAGACCGCTCGCGATCGGCGGGATCGCCCTCGCGACCGTCCTCGTTGTCGCGGTTGTATTCACGACCAGGCGCGAACCGCAAACGCCATCGCCGAGCAACGTACCTGCGCCGTCCCCCACAACACCCGCACCAACACCTGAAGTCCCGCCGACAGTCGCAGTCACGCCCAGGCTTGAGCCGACTCCGCCACGGGTTGAACGTCCGGCAACGCGTGCCAGGATCGCGACACCGCAACCGGTGACCGTGCTGAACGCGCAGTTGTGCAAGGCTCTCGCGAGACGCGGGTCACCGGACTGGCAATGCGCGTCAGCGGGCGCCGATCTGCAACCGGGAACGCTCTTCTTCTACACGCGACTGCTGACCGACACGAACACCACAGTCGAACATCGCTGGTACCGCGGCGAGCGCGTGCACCAGGTCATCCGCCTTCGCGTAGCAGCAACTCCGGGCAGCGGCTACCGGACATTCAGCAGCAACACCGTCAGCGCGGAACGAGCAGGCGACTGGAAGGTCGAACTGCGCACCGCAGATGGAACCGTCCTGCAGGAGCAACGCTTCGTCATCGTGGCGCAGAACGCTGCAGTCAGCGTAAACGACTGACTCACAAGCGACAGATCAATTCTGCCAATCACGTGAATTTCTAACACAAGCCAGTGCGCGGCCTGTACGCTCACCAACGAACCCTCATGAGAAATCGATGGATGCGGCCACTCACGACGACGGCAGCGATCGCGCTCGCGGTCATCGTTGCTGACGCGCAGACGCAACCGACCGTTCCCAGTGTCCCCGCCATCCCAGAGCGGCCCGCGCGCATAGCCGGGCATCCCAACTTCAACGGTATCTGGCAGGCGATGAATACCGCCTACTGGAACCTAGAGGCTCACTCAGCGGAGGCTCTGAACAACTTCTGGCAGCTCGGCGCGATCGCCGCGATCCCGGCCGGGCAGAGCGTCGTGCGCGGCGGCACGATTCCATACAAGCCTGAGGCGCTTGCGAAGCGCGACGAGAATCGCGCGAAGTGGCCGGCGACGGATCCCGAAGCGAAGTGCTACATGCTCGGCGTGCCTCGCGTCACGTACCACAACATGCCGTTCCAGATCTTTCAGAACGAGGGCGATCTGCTGATGGTCTATCCGTTCGCTGCCGCGAACCGCGTCATCTACATGACCGATCGCACGGAGCTGCCGGTCGATTCGTGGATGGGAAAATCGTACGGGTCGTGGGACGGCGACGTGCTGGCGATCACCACGAAATGGCAGAACGGAGCAGTCGTGGCTCGATCGGGCCGGCAACTATTCGAGCAACAAGCTGACGGTCACCGAGCGTTTCACGCTCCTGAGCCCGAACCACCTCTGGTACGAAGCCACGCTCGATGATCCGCAGACGTACACGCGTCCGTGGACGATCGAGATGCCGTTGTACCGGATGATCGATCAGCAGGCGCAACTGCTCGAGCACAAGTGCGTGACGTTCGCCGACGGATTGCTCTACCAGGATTTGATTAAGAAGTAGTTAGGTGGTTGGTGGTTGGTGGTAGGTGGTGAGTAGACGAATGCCCAACAGACTGACGATGGTTGCGGCGGCGACGTATTCGGTGCTGGCGCTCGCGCTGCCGGCTGCTGCGCATCACTCCTTCTCCGCCGAGTTCGACGCGACAAAGCAGGTCACACTGGCGGGCGAAGTGGCCATGATGGAGTGGGTGAACCCGCACTCCTGGCTGCACATCGATGTGAAGAAGCCCGACGGCTCCGTCGAGCGGTGGAAGATCGAAGGCGGATCGCCATCCGTCCTGTTTCGTCTTGGCTGGAACCGTGATTCGCTTCCAGCGGGCACGAAGGTCACCGTCGTCGGATTCCAGGCCAAGGACGGTTCGCTGCGCGCCAGCTCGCGCGAGCTCCGCTTCCCCGACGGACGACGCATGGATCTCGGAGGTTCGGGATCCTCGACGCTCGATCAAAAGAAGTAGCGCGTTCTAACCGCCGTGCTGAGCGCCGACGGCATGGCTGGGGGCTGCGCTCCGGTTCGACGCCGCGGAAAAACGGCTCGTGCGCGCATGCGCTGACGATGACGGCGGCGGCCAATCTAATTCGCGCGACCGTGAACAATCGCGTCGATAACGAGGTGCTCGGTGCGTCAGTGGCGATTCATTGCCGCCGCCGATAGGACCGCTCCCCGAGCTGTTTTACCCACTGTCGCTTGTCGCGGCGCGAAACAGTCGCTTCGCCCCAGCCACACCGCGTCGCTTACTGAATCTGCGGCGGCACATCGGGCGGGCCTCCGGAGGGCGACCTGTTCACGGCGTGAGGGCGAAGAGGGCAAATCGGGTTTGGAGGCGCTCCTCGCGCGTCGCCGCTGATTCGCCACTGGCGTCCGGACCGGCTCGTTACCGAAACGATTCCTCGCTGTCCTTCGAATCATCCACGGCGACAGCGTCAGCGTCAGCACACCCGCCGAAAGACCCGATTTTCTCCGCCTCCGCTCGCGCGGATTCCCGAGCGAGCTACGGCGAGACCTCGCCGTAGCCTTGGCGAAGGCGGGCACGCCGATGAACCGGGAGCCGATCCAGGCACGCCCGGTGAGCCGACGCACATTCAGCTCAGCGACGACGGCGCGACTATGGCGGAGCGACTGTTCGCGTGGCGCCGCATGGATCTCGGTGGTTCGGGATCCTCGACGCTCGATCAGAGGAAGTAACTCCGTAGTCGCAGTGTGCGGACGCGAGCGTCTGGCATCCCGATTTCGAACAGGTTCGTGGCTCAGACGCGTCGCCTCTCGCGAGCAAGACCTTTTACGTCGCGGTATCGTTCTTGCTCCGTGGACGCGCGAAGAAGGAGAACATGCGGATCGACCTTCTCCACCTGTCGCGGCATCTGAGGCGTTCTCCAATCAGCGCGCTCGCAGCCGTTGTCACGCTCGCGTTGACGCTCGGCACAGCCGCGTCGATCTTCGCCATCGTGGATGCGGTACTCCTCACTCCTCCCCCGTTCGCGAATCCGGATGCGCTGTTCACCGTCGGTGAGGTTCCGATCGACGAACGGGCAGCCGCAGCTCAGTCAACGGTGCCCTATGCCACGTTCGAAGCGTGGCGCGATCGGGCCCGATCGCTCGCGTCGTTCGAAGCCTTCGATGGAACGAACCTGACACTGACAGAAATCGGGCTGGCCGAGCGAGTCCGCGCCACGGACGTCACGCCCGGCTTTCTCGGCCTCCTCGGCGTGTCGCCCGTAATGGGTCGAACGTTTGCGGCCGACGACGTGGGGCGGCCGGTTGCGATCATCAGCCATGCGTTCTGGCGCGGCAAGCTGGCAGGCGACCCGAACATCATCGGCCGCGAGATTGTGCTCGGTAACCGTTCGCATACGGTGATTGGTGTTCTGCCGGAGCAATTTGTGTTCGCCCTGGGCGTCGCTGATATCTGGCGACCGTTTGCCATCGCGCCCACACAGGCAGCCCTCAATGGTGTGCGCGTGCTCGTGATCGCGCGTCTCAACCAGACGGCGACACCAGCACAGGTGGCTGAGGCACTGGATGATGTAAGCCGCGCTTCCAGGCCACCGGCGCGGGTCCTCATCACGAGCGTGGCGACTGCTATCGCAGGCAACAGGACCACCACACTCACGCTGCTCTCCGGTGCGGTTGGACTCGCGATGGTCATCGCCTTCGCCAACCTCGCAGGCCTGTTGACTCGTGCGGTCCATCGATCGTCGTCGCGAGCTCGCCGTCAGGACCGCACTGGGGGCGCCCCCGCCGGAAATCGCCCGGCAGTTGGTGATCGAATCCTTTGCCATCGTGGCGCTGGGCACGATTGGCGGCGTCTTGCTGGCATGGTGGATGACGCCGGCAGCGGCGAATCTGGTCCTCGAACGAGTTCCCGGTGAGCGGCCGATCATCGATGTGGCCATTAGCTGGCGGGTGCTTGGCGGGTTGACGCTCCTGGCGTGTATCTGTGCGTGCGTCTGCGGATCGCTTCCGGCGTTGTCGGCCGCGCGTTGGAACATCGTTGACGTGCTGCGTCGGGGAGTGACCCCCTCGGCGCACGAACTCGCCGTGCGGCGCGCGTTCGTCGTGGGCGAGGTCACAGTGGCCTTCGTGCTGCTTGTCTCGATGTCGCTGCTCGGCCGGAGTCTGTTCAACTTGCTCGACGTGAATCCGGGTTTCGACGCTCGCGGCGTCATGGCGCTTCAAGTGTCGCTGCCGGGGGCCACCTACAGCACCGCTGAGCGGAGCGCGAGCTTCTACTCGACGCTCCAGGCGATGTTGAGTGAACGTCTGGGGGCTCGTGCAACGGCGGTCATCGACGAACTTCCGCTGACCGGGGATCGCGGGCGCCGTCTCGTCGGCGCGCGACCGGGCGACCCTGGGCGCGAGGCGATCGTGCGGTCCGCGAGTCCGGGCTATTTCGAGGTGATGCACATTCCCGTCGTCGCTGGCCGATCCTTCGAGGCGACGGATTCCGCGGCGGTGATCACGCCGCGAGTGGTCATCAGTCAGTCGCTTGCCAACCAGGTGTTCGGTTCGGAATCAGCTGTCGGTCGTCAGATCTGGCTGGTGCAACAAGCGCTCATGGCCGACGTCATCGGCGTAGTCGGCGACGTCAAGCACCGTTCGCTCGATGAAACTCCAATGGCTACCGTGTACCTGTCGTCGCTGCAGGAGCCCTCGAATTCCAGCATCGTCGTCGTGCGAAGCAGCGGTCCGGCTGACGTGATCACGGTTGTCCGCGAAGAGGTGGACCGACTCGATTCGAAGCTCCCGGTGTACCGGGCACGTCCGATGGAGGAGGTCGTCGCCGCGTCTCCAGGACTCGCGGCTCGCCGACTGCTGACCGCGGCCTTCACTGCATTCGCGCTCCTTGCAGTGGTGCTCAGCATGATTGGACTCTTTGGAGTGGCAGCGCACGACGTCGCGTGCCGGCGCACCGAGTTGATGCTCCGCATGGCGCTCGGCGCGCACCCGATGGGCATCCTCGGGACCACGCTTGGACGCGGCATCGTGACCGTGGCCATCGGGGTAGTCCTTGGAGGCCTGTTGTCGATCTGGGCCGTGAACGCGCTCAGCGGCGTGATATTCAACACCGGACACGCTGACGTCCTGAGCATCGGACTGGCGCTGCTGGTGCTCATCGCAGCCGGCGTCGGCGCTGTTCTTCCGGCTGCCCTCCGCGCATCACGTACCGATCCGCGGACGGTTCTTTACGGCGAATGAGCGCATCACGGCACTTCGCCCGGTGAGCCTGCCGCGCATTCAGCTAAGCGACGGCGGTGTGGCTATGGCGGAGCGACTGTTCGCGCCGCGACACGCGTCAGGAAGTAAAGCGGCTCGGAAGCGATCCGAACGGCGGCGGCACCGATTCGCCACTGACGCACCCAACACCTCGTTATAGAGCGATTGTTCACCGTCCCACGGATCAGATAGCCGCCGCCGTCATCGTCAGTGCATGCGCGGACGAGCCGTTTTTCCGCGGCGTCGAACCGGAGCGAAGCCGAGCTACACCGCCGGCGCTCTACCTTCGCGCTACAGGCCTGGCGAAGACCCGCCTCTACTTTTTCTTCGCGCGCTCGAAGCGTGAGGTCTCGATGTAATTGCGGATGGCGGTGTTGCCTTCGTGGCAGGCGTACTCGAACATCTGGTAGTCGTTATCGAGCTTCATCGGAAACGCCGCGGACCACTTCCCTGTCGTCAGGATCTCCGGATCCTCGACGGTCATCTGATATTCGATCGTGTCCTGCGCTGTGCGCGTGAAGCGCTCGGTGAACCGCAGGTTCGGCGTTGACGGAGTCAGCGCCGGAGATCCGGGAACCCCGAGGTTGGTCATCGCGGTCTTCCCGTTGAAGTTGGTCGTCTCGACGACCAACGTATTTCCTTCCCAACGTCCTCTCGACTCACCGAGGTACTGCCTGATCGATCCATCGAGCGCCGGGCGTTTTGTGGTCGGGATGATGCGCGTCTCGTGCGCCATCTCGAGAACAATCACGACGTAGCCCGGGAACTGCATGATGCGGATGCCGTTGTTGTAGTTGCGAGGCAGCATCGACACCGGCAGCCCGCGCGTGATGCATCGATCCCAACTGTCGAAGTCCTCCGGGCTGTCGAAGACTGTCTGCCCTGGCTTGTAGCTGCCGCGCATCCGCTCGTAAAGCTCCTTGCCCTTGGCGGTGAGTTCGGGAAACCGTCCGTTCGGGGGATCGATCATCAGCGAAGTGAGCCGCGTGGCCTCGCCCGCGTCGGCCTGCGGGATCGCGCCAGACTGAAAACGCGTATTGCGATCCTCCGCGCTCTTCTGCGCTGCGGCGAATTCCTCGTCGGTGAGAAACCTGCGATCGCCGAATTTCTCGGGACGCTGGAATGGCGTGCTGATCAGATGATTGAGCGGCCAGATGCCTCGAAGGTCGGGCTCGCCCCACGGAGTCATCGGCTGCTTCCAAGCCGAAGGCGTGCCCTGAGCGAGCGATGGCGAGTCGAAGGGCACGCTCGTCCAGAAGACGATCAGCGCGACCAGCATCCGTTTGGCCATCACGCGGCGATGATAGCACCCGCGGTACAATCGTCCGCAAGGAGTCCTGAATGCGTCTCACATCTCTCACTTCGATCCTCGCCTGCGCCTGCGTGCTGTTCGCGACTCAGCCTGCGAGTGCGCAGACGGACATCAAAGCGATCATCGTGAAGCACCTCACCACGTCGCGCGATTTCACGCTGAAGGTTGCGGATCAGATGCCGGAGGCCGACTATGGCTTCAAGCTCACGCCGCCGCAAATGAGCTTCGCCGAGCAGATGGCGCACCTTGCGTCGGATCAAGCGGGACTGCTGGCACCGTTCTCGAGCGAGAAGCCGAAGCCGTCGAAGCCGGCGTCGATGAGCAAGAAGGACGTCATTGCGTTCGTGCGCCAATCGTTCGACGAATCGATTGCAACCGTGTCCAAGCTCACACCGGCGCAGATCAACCAGAGCTACCCGGGCTTCGGCGAATCGATGACTGGCCTCGAGCTCCTGTTGTTCGTCCTCGATCACACGACGCATCACCGCGCATCGGCGGAGATGTACTTGCGAGCAAAGGGCATCACGCCTGCCGAATATCAGTTCTAAGGAACCACATTACTGCGGCAGCGCAAAGCTCAGAATGAGATCTCCACCGCGGCGGCCGCGCTCACCGCCGCCGGAGGCCACCGTCACGAACTGCTCGCCGTTCACCATGTACACCGATGGCGAGCCGAACACACCCGCGCCGGTGTTGAACTTCCAGAGCAGCTGACCGGTCTTGGCGTCGAAGGCAAAGAAGTAGCCCGCGACATTGCTTCCGCTGCCAACGAAAACAAGACCTCCTGCGGTTGCGACCGAGCCTGCCTGTCCGTAGCCGTCATACACCTGCTGCCATTTCAGCTCTCCCGTCGTCGGATCGAAGGCGGAGAAGTAGCCCTTTGGCGGACGCCCGGAGTTCAGCGGATCGTCGATCGCGTTCACATAGAGCAACCCCGTGCGAGGGCTGTAGGCGAGCGCGCCGTAATTGGCACCGCCGCCCATACCGGGCGCGATGATGAAGTTGGGGGCGGGCGGCGTGAAGAGTGGAACCGGTTTGAACTTCGCGAGACGCTCCGGTGGAATCTCCGTCGGGAAGATCGGAGACACCGGGCTCATCGGCTTCCCCGCTGCCGTGTGCGGGATCGGCTGCGTCGGCCAAGGTTTTTCCCCCTCGAGCGAGGTTTCGGTTGGGACCGGCATCTCCTTGATCGGATGCACCGGCTCGCCCGTCTCGCGATTCAGGATGTAGAGGTATCCGTTCTTGCTGGCTTCGGCGACGGCCTTGACGCGCCGCCCGCCGACTTGCATGTCGAAGAGGATCGGCGGACCGCCGGAATCGTAGTCCCAGACGTCGTGGTGCGTCTGCTGGAAGTACCACGCGAGCCTACCGGTGCCGAGCGCGAGGGCGATGATCGAGTCGGTGAAGAGGTTCTGCCCTGCCCGCTTCCGGCTGTCGCCGAACGGATTCCCAACCGCGACGTACAACAGTCCTAACTCGGGATCGATTGCCGGCGTCTCCCAGATGCCGCCGCCGTTGCGCTCCCCACCCACCCACGTCGGACCGGCGATCTCCCAACCCTGATCCTTCTCGTCCTGCGGAACCGTGTTGAAGTGCCAGAGGACCTTGCCCGTCTTGGCGTCGACAGCGAACACATGGCCGCCCGGGATGTGGCTCTCGCTGCGCGTGCTGCCGATGTAGAGCACGCCGTTGTAGACCTGCGGCGCCGTCGTGAACCAGTAGCCCATGCTGATGGCGGTCTTGGCCTCCGGGTATCTCGTCCTGAGCACGTCGAGAATCACACTCGCCTGCCCGTTGTTCCCGAAGCCTGGAATCGGCTTGCCTGTCTTGGCGTCGAGCGCAAACAGGAAGGAGCCGCCGGCGACGTAGATCACACCGTTCGCGTAGCAGACACCGCGGTTGCGGAAGACGTACCCATCGCGCCGGTCGCCTCCCAGGAGACTGGTGACGTCGTACGTCCAGAGATGACTCCCATCGGCGGCGTTGACGGCATACACGCTTCCGCGGGAATCGGTCACATACATCACGCCATCGACGACGACCGGGGTTGTCTGGTTGCTGACGCCGTCGATGACACCGTGTTGGAACAGCCAGCGTGGTGTGAGCGACTTCACGTTCGACGTGTTGATTTGATCGAGCGGGGAGAATCGGCTGCCGGCAAGATCGAGGTTGTGGAGCGGCCAGTCGACAGACGAACGTGGCTGAGCCGATGAAGACAGCAAAGCCGCAACCGTGGCAATGCCGACCAGGACAACGAAGCGTTTCGCTTTTTTCATGACCCCTCACGTTGAAGCCCGACAACCTCTCGTAGAATACGCGAGGAGTGAACAGCCGATGAAAAGTCTCGTCACCTGGCTAGTCGTTGCAACGATCGTCGTGACTGCGACCGTGCTGACGGCGCAGAATCCCGCACCCCGTGCGGCAACTGCGTCGAAGTCAGACCTGTCGGCGGAACGCGTCGCCCGAATCGACCGCGCCCTGCAGCGATACGTCGATGAAAATCGGATCGCGGGCATCGTCGCCCTCGTGCTGAGCGACGGTCAGCCGGTGTACGAACGGGCCGTCGGGTGGAGCGACAAGGAAGCCGGGCGGCGGATGACGACCGACACCATCTTCCGCATTGCTTCGCAGACGAAGGCCATCACCAGTACAGCCATCCTGTCGCTCGTCGAGGAAGGCAAGCTCACGATTAACGACCCGGTCAGCCGCGTGATTCCACAGTTCGCGAAGACGACGGTCGCGACAGGAGGGTCGGTCGTGCCAGCGAAGCGCCCGATTACTATCCGCGACCTGCTGACCCACACCGCGGGGATCTCCTACGGCAACGAGCCGGCGATCGCGTCGCAGTATGAGGCCAAGGGTCTCGGCCCGGCGGCCGGCTTCGGTTGGTACACGGCCGATAAGGACGAGCCCGTCTGTTCCACGATGGAGCGTCTCGCCACGCTGCCCTTCATCGCGCAGCCGGGCGAGCAGTGGGTGTATGGCTACAACACCGACATTCTGGGTTGTGTGGTCGAGCGTGCGTCGGGAATGCCGCTCGATGCTTTCATCAAGACGCGGATCACCCAACCGCTGCGAATGACCGACACGCAGTTCTTCCTGCCGGCGGCGCAGCGCGACCGATTGGCCGCGGTTTACGCGAGCGGCGACGACGGGCTGATCAAACGAGCACCCGATGGTCCGCGAGGACAGGGCAACTACGTCGACGGTCCGCGGCGCAGCTTCGCCGGCGGCGCGGGTTTGCTCTCGACGGCTCGTGACTACGGCCGCTTCCTGGAAATGATCCGTCGCGGCGGCGAGCTCGACGGCGTTCGCATCCTTGCTCCCCGCACGGTCAAGCTCATGACCACGAACCAGGTGGGCACGCTCCATTCCACAACTGGGCTCGGATTCGGGCTCGGCTTCGAAACGACCGATCGATACGGCGCCAACGGGATGGATTCGCAGGGAGCCTTCGGATGGGCCGGAGCCTACGGCACGATCTATCGCATCGACCCTGAAGCCAAGCTCGTCATGCTGATGATGAGTCAATTGCTCCCAAATGCAACGGACATCAGGACGGTGTTCCCGACGCTCGTGTATCAGGCACTGGAAAAGTAACCCGCGGTCCGAAGGGGCGAGGGTGCGAAAGTGCGACGGTCCAGGGCGATGGTCCGACGGTCCAGGGCGATGGTCCGACGGTGCTCGTGCAGTCATCTTCGCATCGCTCGCAGTCCTTGCTGGCTGCAATCAGAACGCTCCGGCGCCGGCAGCTGGCACCACGGACCGCGCGAGCGCTGACAAAGCGGATACCTCGGGTTTCGCAATCGTCAGACTCGATCCTGCGCTGGACGCGATCGTCTCCTCCAACGCAACACTCGAAACGATTGGCGATCGCTTTGGTCTGACCGAAGGACCGGTGTGGGTCCAGGACGACGGGAGCGGGCACCTGCTGTTCAGCGATCTCATCTCAAACGTGATCTACAAGTGGACGCCCGACGGGCAGCTCTCCGCGTTCCTCGAGAACGTCTACGACGGTCCAGACATTCTCAACGTCGGACAGCAGACGCGGCGAGGGCGGATGAACGTCCTCATCATTGGCGCCAACGGCCTCACGCTGGATCGCGAGGGACGAGTGATCATCGCCTCGCCAGCCAGCCGCGCGGTCTTTCGTTTGGAAAAGGACGGCACGCGAACCGTTCTTGCGGACCGCTATCAGGGCAAACGATTTAACGGCCCGAATGACGTGGTCGTGAAATCGAACGGGTCGATCTACTTCACCGACGGAAATTCCGGATTGCGCGGCGGCGCGAACAGTCCGTTGCGGGAGATTCAGTTCAACGGCTTCTACCTGGTCAGAGAGAACACGGTGACGCTCGTCGGCAGCAACAAGGAATTCAGCGAAGGATTCCCCAACGGCATCGCCTTGTCGCCCGACGAGAAGCATCTCTACGTCACCATCGGCCGGAAGATCATGCGTTACCAGGTGCAGCCCGACGACACCGTCGCCAACGCCACCGAGTTTCTGGATGTTCAGGGCAACGACGGATTGAAAGTGGACGTCAACGGCAACGTGTTTTCGACGACCGGAGCCGGACCCGGTGAGGTCCGGATCACCTCGAGCGAGGGCAAGCGTCTTGGGACTCTTCGGCTTCCGCAGCCGCCAGGAGAACCGCGGGAGCAGATCTGTGCGACGAACGTGGGATTCGGTGATGCGGACGGCAAAGGTCTCTACATCACCGCGTGCACGCATGTCTATCACGTCCGGCTCAACTCGCCCGGTGTGCGGCCGGGGCCTCGATGAAACGATCACGACGATCGCAATCTGTCTGCTGGTGGGGATTGCTCTCCGATCGGAGACAGAGCATCTACGGTCCGACGGGGCGATGGTGCGGGGTGCGACGGTCCAGTCCGACGGTCCGAGGGTCCGGTCCGATGGTCCGAGGGTCCAAGTCGTGACAACGCACCATCGGACGGTCGCACTTTCGTACCGCACCGTCGCACCATCGCCCCCTCGTTCCATCGGACCGCGGGGCTGTTCAGAATGCGGCTCGACGCTATTCGCGGCCTCCTGGAGGCGGACCACCACGTCCCTCACGCCCGCGGCCGCCGCCACCCCCGCCAAACGACGGATAGGGTTTCGGATTCACCATGAGCCGATCGAGGAAGAGATCGATCGACTGCGCCATCACTTCGATCGCGTCGAATGCGGCATTGTCGAACGCGTGATCGGCACCCTGAATGAGGGTCAGTGCGGACGGCACGCCGAGGGCGTGGAGCTTCGTGTAAAAGTCGATGCTCGACTGCGCTGGAACCGTGCCGTCATTGGTGCCGTGAATAAAGATCGTGGGCGCGAAACTCTTGGTGATGTACAGACGTGGGTGATGCCGCCGCGATGTTCTCAGGTGTCGCCTGTCCCTGCGCGAAGAGCCCCGTCGCGATCTGTGCACTTGCCAACGGATAAACGCCGATACACGCGTTGACGTCCGAGCTCACGCCCGCGTTGCCACCATCGCCCTCGAACTCCTTCCGTCCGTTCGTTCCGGCGGCCATGAGCGACAGCATTCCGCCGGCCGAGTAGCCGGCAACTACGATCCGGTTGGGATCGACGCCGAGGCGGTCGGCGTTCGCGCGGGTCCAGCGAATCGCGGCCTTCGTGTCCTGAATCTGTGCTGGCCACAGATCCCTCGCTCTGGAGCCGGTAGTTCGACGAGATGTTCGTGTACCCTCTGGCGCCGAGCGCTTTGGCATCGTTGATGATGTAGCCGGCATTCTTGTTGCCGACGAAGAAGCCGCCCCCGAACAGGTGCACGATAGCCGTGCGCTTCGGGGTCACGCCCGCGGGTGGTTGGTAGACATCGAGCGTGAGGTCCTTGCCGCCGCCCTTGCCGAACACGATGTCCTTCTCGACGCGCAGGTTTCCCGTGTCCGGCGCCTGCCCCTGAGCCCGCAGCGAGAATGCTGTAAGCGCCGGTGCTGCAAGCACGCCCGATACCTTGACGAATCCACGTCTCGTAAGTCGCGCCATGATCGTTCTTCCCCCTCGTTCGATGCGAACAGGACCGCCGTAATGTACCTCAACGTTCCGGATTTATCCCAAACGCTCCATCACCCGACAGACGTTGCCCTGATAGAATCCGCCCATGAAAACGCGCGGCTCGCGATGGTTTCTCGATCTGGTCGTCACCGTGCTCGCGACGACCTCGCTCGCGGCGCAGTCCACCCCGCCGGCACCCTCGATGCGCGGCGATGGTCCGGCGCCGGCGTCGAAGCCGTTCAACATCACGCGTTCCGATCCCGGGCTCGATGCGGTTGTGGCGGCCAACACCACGGCCGAATTAATCGCCTCCGGTTTCGGCCTCAACGAAGGCCCCGTGTGGGTGCGCGAAGGACAGTCGGGCTATCTGCTCGTGAGCGGCCTGCTCGACAACGTGATCTACAAGATCGCGGCCGACAAGACCGTGTCGGTGTTCATGGAGAAGGCGGGCTACACGGGCACCGACGTCAATCACACGGGCACGCAGACGCGCAGCGGCCGCTCGCACGTGCTGCTCATCGGCCCCAGTTGCACCAGCCTCGACTCGCAGGGTCGCCTGATCTGGTGCGCCGACAACGATCGCACGGTGATGCGCCTCGAGAAGGACGGCACTACCCGCACCGTGCTGTCTTCAGGGTCGAATGACGGCAAGCGCTTCAGCGGACCGAATGACATCGTCGTCGCGAAAGACGATGCGGTGTATCTGACTGACAATGATTTCGGCTTGCGAGACGGGGGCAGCAATCCAGACAAGCAGATGCCGAATGGCATCTGGCGGATCAAGGACGGCAAGTCAACGATGGTGCTCGATGCCACCGTGCTTGGCGGCATCCCGAATGGCATCGTGCTCTCGCCCGACGAGAAGTATCTCTACGCAAACGCGGGACAGCGGATGATGCGCCATGAGGTGAAGGCCGACGGTTCGCTTGGGCCGGGCAGCCTGTTCACACAGGGGCCGGGCATCGGCGACGGAATGAAGGTGGACACGCTCGGTAACGTGTACTCCACGAGTGGCGCGGGCCCAGGCATCGTCCGCATCACGTCACCGACTGGAACGCTCCTCGGCTATCTCAATCTGCCCATCGTCGGCGGGGAACCGAAGCGTCAGATCTGCGCGACCAACGTCGCGTTCGGAGATCCAGACGGCAAGAGCCTCTACGTCACTGCCTGCGACCACGTCTATCGCATCCGGATGAACGTGGCGGGTGTGATGCCGGGACCGCCCACTCGCTGACGGTAATCGTGTCGACTGCTTCTGCCTCGCGGGCTCGATCTGTATCGTGGTGAGTCACGACATGTCGTGACGCCAGACAAACATCTCGATGGATCTCTGCACCCCCGTAACTCGTATGCGGCGCCATCGACACCGCCACCGGACGACCCTCGACGCAGTGACCCCACGCATTCGGATCGGGATCTAATCCTTCAAACTCATCGAGTCCTGAAGCGAGGCGGCGTGAACGGTCGCCCGCGAAATGACGTGGTAACCGATGGAGCTGCGCGATCACGTCAACAGAAGCGGACCCACCGAGGCCGTGCATTGCCATGGCACAAGACCTGCACAAACACGCGGAGTCCTGAAGAAACGATCGAGAAGCAGCCGACAGGCGCATAATCCCCGCGCGTGTCGATCTCACCGCCAGATCCAAATTGGCTAGGGAGGAGGCCCCCATGCCACGTTCGTGTCTCATGCTCGCCAGCGTGTTGGTAATCCTGACCGCCGGCGTCTCGTCGGCGCAAACCACCGCGTCCACTGAGGTCAAGAAGTTCGAAGTCATCGCTGTGGACGGGAACGATCTCGTCGTCAGACTGCCCGAGGGCACGAGGCAGATCAACGTGCCGCCGGGTTTCGTGTTCACCGTCAACGGAAAGCCGCTGTCGGTCAGTGATCTGAAGCCCGGGATGTCCGGGACGGCGACGATCACGACAACAACGACGGTTACGCCTGTTACTGTCACGGAGGTGAAGAGCGGCACTGTGGCGCTCGTGTCGGGGACGGCCGTGTATGTTCGGACCCCCGAGGGAGTGCGTCTGTTTACTCAGAGCGAACTCGACAAGCGCGGAATCAAGATCTTCGTGGATGGCAAGCCAAGAGCGGTGAACGAACTCCATGAAGGTAACAAGTTGACAGCCACGATCATCACGACGAAACCGCCCTCGATCGTTACTGAGAAGGAAGTGCAGGCGACGCTCGCCAAGACGGGCGCGGCACCTGCCGCCCCCGCAGCAGCAGCTGCGCCTGCGCCAGCACCAGCGCCTGCGCCGCGACCCGCGCCGGCCCCGAGCGCAGCTCAGGCCGCGCCACCCGCCGCCGCCCCCGCGCAACAGCCTGTCGCCACAACCGCGAGGAGGCTGCCCAGCACTGCTGGACCATTACCAACGGTTGCGCTGGCCGGTCTGGTTTCGTTGGCGATTGGCGCCTTTGCGACACGGCGTCGCCGCGCGCGTTAGTATGTCCTGTGCACGGGCCGCGGTACACGCGGCCCGCGCCCGTTCGATTCATTAGAGTGATCGGGCGGCGCGGCACAAGGAGATTAGGCGTGGGATTTGTTCAAAATCCTCCCAGGGCCCACCGGTTGTTATTGATGGTGGAAATCCTGGGGTGGGCAGCTGGGCTCGTGTGCCTGGTTTACGTCGGTGCGCAATACATCGATGGAAGGCGCGGCAGCCAGGAGGCGCTCGAGCGTTTCGCTGAACTGCGGGCCACCGAGAAGCGAACGGAGTCGCCCGATCTCACCCTGTGGTCACCACAGCGCATCGCAGCGTGGCAGAGTACGCTGACCCTGCCGCGTGAGCTCCCTCTCGCTGTGCTTCGCATCCCCCGCATTGATCTGGAAGTACCGGTGCTGGAGGGAACGAGCGACGTCACATTGAATCGGGGTGTCGGTCACATCGAAGAGACCGCGATGCCAGGCACGAGCGGCAACTCCGGCATCGCCGGACATCGCGACGGCTTCTTCCGCAGCCTGAAGGACGTCGGCCTCGGGGACGAGATCGAACTTGAAACACTTCAGGAGAAACAACTCTACCGCATCGAACGAGTCTGGATTGTCAACCCCGAGGACGTGTCGGTGCTCGACTCGACACCCGCACAATCGATCACGTTGGTGACGTGCTATCCGTTCTATTTCGTCGGCTCTGCTCCGCAGCGCTACATCGTTCGCGCGGTGCGTGCCGAGCCACGTGACGTTCCCTCTCCGGAGTTGGTCAGTACCAGGCGTCCACGCTGACGCGCTATCGCGTCGACGGCTTCTCCTGCTCGCGCGCCCCGCGGAGGATGGCCTCCAGACCGTAATTCCCCTCGTGGCACGCGTCACTCGAACATCCGCTCACCAGTCATCTTGAGCGGAATCATCAGCGTCCACGGGCGCGACCACACAGTTGGATCGTCGAAGGTGACGTAGTACTCGAGCGTGTCCTCCGCTACCCGCCGGAACTTCTCGATGGTGTGCAGCTTGTCGGTGGCACCCACCCGAGTGGCGTTGGCCACGTAGTTGGTCGTGTCCACGACCAGCGTGTCGCCGTCCCATCGCGCGCGCGAGTCACCGTGGTATTGCCTGAGCACTGGAGAGACGTGCGTTGTCTTGTCTGTCGAAAAGATGCGCGCGTCGTGAATCATCTCGCTGCGCAGCGCGACGACGCCCGGGCCTTGCGTGATCTCGAAGTAGCTCTGATAACCGGCGCGGATGTTCGGTGTGCCATAGCTGATGCAGCGCGTGCCCAGAGACAGGTCACTGGCCTTATCCGCCGGTCCTCTGCCCTGCTGGGCGACGGCTTGCGCGCGTGCGCGCTCCGCCGCACCCGGTGCGGGAGCCGGGATCCGGCCGTCGGGCGGATCGACGATCAACGATGTGCGGTTGTCCCACACGCGGTCCGACAACCACGTCTGGTCGTAGTTGCCGACCTGCGTATCACTGGAGCTGAATTTCGTCTTGCCGTCGATCGCCGCGGTAATGAGCTCGTCGGCAAAAAACGCGTCGCCGCCGTCGATCAACGTCGTCGCGCGCCGCTTCAGGTCCGCGAGCTCGGCGTCGGTCATCGTGGTGCGCAGGCCGAACTGCTTCGGCCGCTCGAGCGGCGTCATGCCGTTGTTGGCCCAGACGCCCTGGAAGTCGGGAAGGCCATCCGGTGCCCGCGGCACAGACCAGGCCGATCTGCCGGACTGGCCGAGCACGACTGCCACCGAAAGAGCAATGCTCATGAGGACGCACGTCACGTTTCGTCGAGGCATGGTCAAAGTGTGCCCGAGATCGGAACAGCGTGCGCATACCTATTCAGGGGTACCGAACCGGACATGAGTCCACCTCGGATGCTCAATCTTGAGGGCACCGGAGGCGAACTCTGGCGCGCCCCGAGCCGTCGTCACCACCGGTGCCCTTGGAATACGACCACAGTGCGAGGTAGACCTGCCGGGGCCCGCGGCGATCACGGTGCTCAGAGTCGCTGCGCACCAGCCACGCCGTCGTTGCCGTCGTGCACATCGGATCAGCGGGTGACTCTGGACGCCAGCGACCTGTGAGCGGCGTGATCACGATCCAGTAAATCGGCCCGCAGGCGTTCGAAGCGCCGTCGCCGCCGCTATCGCCGCTGTCGTTCGGATTATCTGGTTACCGACACGATTCCTCACAGGCGCCCGGTTCGCGCGAGGCGACGGCGAGATCGTGAGCACCAGCGCCGGAGGGCCGATTTTCCACGTCGCGAACGGGAGCCGCGGGCAGGGCGCCCGCTGAGCCGATGGTAACCGCCGGAGTAGTGCCTGCCTCGACGGCTTGCCATCGTGGCATACACCGTCTTGCTGGTTCTATCACCACAGATCGTCTGATCACGCAGAACGAAACTCGCGGCGATGAATCGCTTCGCTCCCTTTCCGGATTTCTGCGCGGCGTGCTCCATACGGCCACTGCCGTTCGGCATGCCCGCGACACGCACAAAGAGGCTCGAGAGTTGGCCCACTACGTATCTAAGATTGCCACTGCAACGCAGCCGAGGGCGTACCGCGTGGCGGACGCGTACGAGCATGCCGACGGCTTGGCGAAGCCGGAAATTGGCGGAGCGATTTCTCCCGCGCGTCTTCCGTCCATGCGTTCGAGTTGTGTCGAGATACCACGGGCGTTTTGAGCCGCCTGGCACATGTCGCCCCGAAGAAGCTCTTAGACGCGCGGCTTGCGTGAGAGCATAAGCACAGACAATTTCCCGGCGTGCGAGTCGCGGCCGCCGCGCGGCGCGCCCTCGGTGCGGCGTTGAGTCGTCCCGCTTGATAGAATTCGGCAGCATGCGTTTCAAGCGAAGCGTGATCATGGGCGTGATTGTGAGCGCGCTCTTCGCACACATCGTGAGTGCGCAGAAGCAGGGCGGCGCTCGCAATGCGGCGGCAGACTGGCCGACCTACAATCGCGATCTTGCCGGCACCCGCTACTCGCCACTGACGCAGATCGACACGACGAACGTCGCGACGCTCACGCGGGCATGGTCGTATCGACTCCGCCCCGAGCCTGGCAGATCGATCCCCGCGATCGACAAGCCGGCAAGCTCGTTCGAAATCTTCCAGGAGGTCACGCCGATCGTCGTGAACGGCGTGATGTATCTGCCGTCTGGTCATCGGGTCGTTGCGCTCGAACCAGAGACCGGGAAAGAAATCTGGCGCTACGAGCTGCCCGAAGGACTCGCCTCGTTCCGAGGTGTCACGTACTGGCCCGGTGCATGGCCCCTCGACTGCGCCCGCGCGAATCTTCTTCACGAGCCTGAGAAAACTGATCGCTCTTCGCGCAGACACCGGCGCGCTCGACCCGACGTTCGGCGATGGCGGTGAGCTCGATCTCGAAATTCCGTACAGCGGCGTGCCCGTGATCTATCGGAACGTGATCCTCATGGGATCGAATTTCTTCGGCCCCGGCGAGCGTCACATCGGACCGCACCTGACGACGAGCCGGGGTGAGAAGGGCGATGTGCACGCATACGACGCGCGCACGGGCAAGAAAGTGTGGGACTTTCACACCATTCCCCTGCCGGGCGAGGCCGGCAACCACACGTGGGGCAACGACAGCTGGAAGAACCGGACCGGCAACAATGTCTGGTCGTTCACGCTGACTGTCGACGAACAGCGCGGCATCGTCTACATGCCTGTCAGCGGTCCGGGCATGAACTACTACGGCGGCGATCGGCCCGGAGACAACTTGTTCAGTAACTCGACGATCGCGCTCGACGCATTGACGGGCAAACTGAAGTGGCACTTCCAGAACATCCGCCACGAGATCTGGGACTACAACCTTCCGCCAGCGCCTGGCCTGATCGACATTCGGAAAGATGGCAAGACGATTCCCGCGCTCGCGCAGGCCGGCAAGTCCGGCTTCATGTTCATCCTGAACCGCGAGAACGGCACGCCGGTTCACGGCGTCGATGAACGCCCGCAGGCGAAGGCAGACGTGCCGGGCGAGTGGTATCCGGCGACGCAGCCGATCCCGAAGAAGCCCGGCCCGCTCGCACGAGTGAGCATGACGAGGAACGATCTCGTCACGGCTGAAGACACGACGCCCGCACACGCGGAGGCGTGTCGAGCGTTGTGGGACAAGGTGCAGTTCCGCAACGACGGTCCGTACACGCCGTGGAACTATCGGCCTAACGGTGGTCCGGCCTCACTCGCCTTTCCGGGGATGACTGGCGGAGTGAACTGGGGCGGCACCGCCACCGACCCCGAGCTCGGATACATCTTCGTGAACTCGAAGGACGAGCCCTCGACTGGCTGGATCGCTCCGAACCCACGCTACAACGAGAAGACGAAGGACACAGAGTTTCCGTACGTGCACCAGAGCGGCGGCACGCTCAGCGCCGAAGCGCGCGATGCGGACGGACGATCGCTCGGCAACCTGCCGTGCTTCCGCCCTCCATGGGCGAGCCTGATGGCGGTGAATGCCGCGACCGGGGAGTTCGCTTGGCGCGTGCCGCTGGGCGTGAACGACAACATGCCCGATGGCAAGAAGAACGTCGGCTCGCCCGGTACGGCGGACCGATCGTGACGGCAGGTGGACTGGTATTCATCGGCGCGACGCGCGACCGCCGCTTCCGCGCGTTCGACTCGAGGACCGGCAAGGAGCTCTGGTCCACGAGTTTCGATTACAACGTCACCGCGATTCCGATCACCTACATGGGCAAGAACGGCAAGCAATACGTTGCTGTCGTGGCCGCAACGAACGGTCAGGGCAACAACGAATCGCTGCAGGTGTTCGCATTGCCATAGCGGTCAGATGGCTGAACGAGAGGATTGGACCAATGAGAATCGCTTTCCGTCTGCTGATCGGCATCGTCGGTGTGATCGTGGTCGGTGTCGTGGCGAGTCAACTCGTCTCGGGACAGAACGCCCGGCCGACGATTGCGACTGAAGATGATTTTCGTCGGGCGATGAAGGAACTCTCGAACTGGGGCCGCTGGGGAGAGATGGATGAACTTGGCGCCGCCAACCTGATCACTCCCGCGAAACGGAAACAGGCGGTGGCACTCGCGCGAGAGGGGCGGCCGGTCTCGTTGTCGCACGACGTGCCACAAGAGAAGGCAGCAGACACGCCCACGTTCCTGGACCGCGCGCTCGTCACGGTTGCTCCAAACGTGGCGCTGGACCGGTACCAGTACACGGGCACTTACCATGGCGTGGTTCACAGCCACCTCGACGCCGTGGACTGTCACATCATGGTGGACGGTAAGGGCTACAACGGCGTGTCGGTAGAGGAGATCAAGGCGGCCGGCGGCTGCCCTCGCGGCAGCATCAACGCGTTGAAAGACGGCGTCGTGACGCGAGCCATCCTGTTCGACGCCACGCGATTGCCCGGCAAGGCCACCCCGCAAGGGTGGTTGGAACCGGGAACCGCCATCCACCGCGAGGACCTCGAGGCTCTGGAACGAACTCCAGCGGGTGAAGGTCTCACCAGGCGACGTCATCCTGCTCTACACGGGTCGATGGAAGCGTCGCGCGGCGCTGGGTCCCTGGCCCAACGCCACCGGATTCGCCGGTTACCACATCGACGTCGCGTACTTTCTCAAGGAGCGCGGCGTCTCGTTCATTGGCGCCGATGGGCCCAACGATGTCTCACCTTCCGGCCTGCCACAGGGCGTGGGACTCCACCAACTTGCGCTCGTGGCCATGGGCGTCAGCATCTTCGACAACCTCGACTTCGAAAGAGCTGTTGAAGAGGCGAGACGGCTGAATCGCTACGAGTTCCTGTTCATGGCGGCGCCGCTCCGCGTCGAGAAAGGCACAGGATCGCCGCTCAATCCGCTGGCGATCTTCTAGGCGCGGTCAACGCCATGCGTCGATGGAGACAGTCGCCCGCAGCGAGCCGCTGATCATCTTCCACGCCCCCTGCGTCTCGCCGCCGGCCACGACGATGTTGATCTCCGACGGCTCGAAGATCTTGATCACCTCGTCCGGTTTGGCTTTCAACCGCGACGCATACGGCTCCACGCCGGCAACCGCGCGCGGCCGCATGAGGTACTGAATCCATTGGTTGTCCCAGTACTCGCGCGCCGTCATGAGCGCATTGTCGGCGCACCAGGCGATCAGCTTTTCCTTCGTGTCGAAGCCGAGGTCGACGAATCCGCGCGCCACGATCGGATCCATCACGAACAGCGGCTGGCTGTACTGCTCGACCGCGGCGAGTGAGCGGCGCATCTTCTCCTGCCACGTGGCCCGCGGGCCGTAGCCGGCATGCGTGTACCACCCCCCGAAGAAGATGCTGGCCACGCTATCTGTCGGCTTGAACCCCTTCTGCACGTGCAGCGGCTGCCAGGGACTGCGCTCCTCCGCTTCGGGAAGGACCGCGGAGTACGCATACCAGTTGCCCAGCGATCCCATGTAGGTGTCGTCGGGAACCGACCCGCCCTGGAGATTCTGCGACAGGAGACCGAAGGCGCGCCCGATCGTCGCATTGGCATGGTTGTAGGGCCCCATCACACCGATCCCCGAGTTCATTGCGATCTCGTTGCGAATGGGACCGTTGACGACGGTGATGGTGGCGAACGAATTGGTGCTGCTCGATCTCGCAGAGATGCCGCTCGAGGCGAGCGCGAGAATGACTGGGAAGTACTCGGGCCGCGCACCCGCCATCACTGCGTTGACCGCGACCTTCTCCACGGTGAACTCCCAGAACTCGCGGAACGCCGTGGGCGGAGCCGTCCGACGATCGTGTCCGGCGCGCGGCTCGTCCCCTCGAGCATCGCCTCCACGCGCGCCTCCGTCGGCAGCACGATCGGGAACATATCCGTCCAGTGGTTCTCCTCGAACAGCCGCTGAAGGTTGTCCTCGGTATCGGGCTCCACTAGCCGCGGCGTCGTTCGCTCGAACGTCAAACCCTGCAGATCGGCTTCGTCCAGCGGAGACAGAAGACCGTTGAGCACCTCCTGCATGAACGGCTGTTTTGATACCGGATCCTGCCCCTCGATGTAGCCGCGCAGGTCCGCGGCCGAACGGTCCACCACCGGCTGCGGCACATACGCCTGACGGAGGCGCGGCATGCCCATGGACAGCGCCGTCGCCTTGCAGAGCCGCTGGAAGACGTGGGTGTGCACGGCAACCGACGGGACGCCGTCCTGCTCGAGCGCCGCGGCGAGCCCGACGACCGTCGGGCTGCAGGTGCTTCAAAGACCGACGCCGAGAATCGCGCCGTCGCCGTCGGCGGCGATCGCCGCTCGCATCTCCGCGTCGTCAGACCACGTTTCCTTCGGCCGGATCGTGCGGACGCTCACGGCTGGCAGCCGTTCGACGAACCATTGCCGCAGCTGTTCCATGAACACGTCCGTGTTGTCGAACAGGCAGTCGACGAGATATATCGTCTTGCCGTCGAGCGTCGAGAGCCGCGGCGCCAGACGCTTGCCGACGACCTTCGGCGGATAACCACGAGGATCGTGGACCGTTATCTGCTGACTCATTCCCTACTCCGCTCTTCAGCCATCAACGCCACGCGTCGATCGAGACGGTCGCCCTGAGCGCGCCGCTGATCATCTTCCACGCGCCCTGCGTCTCGCCGCCGGCGACGACGATGTTGATGTCCGAGGGTTCGTAGATCTTGATCACCTCGTCCGGCTGGGCCTTGAGGCGCGAGGCATACGGCTCGACGCCAGCGACGGCCTTCGGGCGCAACAGCTGAATCGATTGATTGTCCCAGTACTCACGCGCGGTCAGCAGCGCGTTGTCGGCACACCAGGCAATCAGCTTTTCCTTGGCGTCGAAGCCGAGATCGACGAATCCGCGCGCCACGATCGGATCCATCACGAAGAGGGGCGGGCTGTACTGCTCGACGGCCGCGAGAGCGTGGCGCATCTTCTCCCGCCACGTGGCGCGCGGGCCGTAGCCGGCATGTGTGTACCATCCGCCGAAGAAGATGCTGGCGACGCTGTCAGTAGGCTTGAAGCCGTGCTGCACGTGCAACGGCTGCCAGGGGCTGCGCTCCTCCGCCTCCGGGATCACCGCGGTGTACGCATACCAATTGCCCTGCGAGCCCATGTAGCTCTCGTTCGGAACCGACCCGCCCTGAAGGTTCTGCGACAGGAGGCCGTACGCGCGTCCGATCGTCGCGTTCGCATGGTTGTACGGACCCATCACACCAATCCCGGAGTTCATCGCGATCTCGTTGCGGATCGGGCCGTTGATGATCGAAATCGTCGCGAATGACGTCGTGCTGCTCGATCGTGCGGTCATTCCGCTGGCGGCCAACGCGAGGATGACCGGGAAGTACTCGGGCCGCGCACCCGCCATCACGGCGTTGACCGCCACTTTCTCCACGGTGAATTCCCAGGCCTCGCGAAACACGGTCGGGCGAAGTCGTCCGACGATCTCGTCCGGCCGATGGCTGGTCCCCTTGAGCATCGCCTCGACGCGCGCCTCCGTCGGCACGATGATCGGAAGCATGTCCGTCCAGCGGTTCTCCTCGAACAACCGCTGGAGACTGTCCTCGCTATCGGGCTCCATCAGCCGCGGTGTGGTCCGCTCGAACGACAGGCCCTGGAGATCCGCATCCTCGAGCGGGGACGTGAGGCCCTCGAGCACCTCCTGCATGAAGGGACGCCCCGAGACCGCGTCGTTACCTTCGATGTACGCACGCAGATGCGCGGCGGACTGATCGACGACCGGGTGCGGCGTGTACGCCTGGCGCAGACGCGGCATCCCCATGGACAGCGCCGTCGCCTTGCAGAGCCGCGCGAATCGTTGCGTATGCAGGGCGACTGAAGGAACGCCACCCTCTTCGAGCGCCGCGGCGAGCCCGACGACCGTCGGGCTGCAGGTGCTTCAAAGACCAATGCCGAGGATTGCGGCGTCGCCGTCGGCGGCGATGGCCGCGCGCATCGCCGGATCATCGGCCCAGGTCTCCTTCGGTCTGATGATGCGCGCATCGACCGCGGGCAGGTGCTCACCGAACCACTGCTGCAGTTGGTCCATGAACACGGCTGAATTGTCGAACAGACAATCGACCAGATAGATCGTCTTGCCGTCGAGCGCGAGCAGCCGCGACGCCAGACGCTTGCCGACGACCTTCGGAGGATAGCCGCGAGGATCGTGCACCGTGATCTGCTGTGTCATAGGGTCACCATCCCCGGTCGATTCACGCGCGCCATTGACCATCCCTCACATACTGGTCGGCGCTTACCGCTGCGATCGCCCCGTCGCCTGCGGCCGCCGCCGCCCGGCCTGCCGATGCGGCGCGGACCGTTCCTGCCGCGAACAGACCGGGCAGGCTGCTGCGCATTGCGCCATCGACAGAGATCCGTCCAGAAGCATCGAGCACGACCACACCATTGAGCCATGTCGTTGCGGGCGCCAGTCCCACATAGACGAAGAGACCAGCCAGCTCGAGATCGCCGGTCTTCCCCTCACCGACGGTTCGCGTCCGGACACCGGTCAGTCCGCCGTTGCCAATCGCTTCCTCGACGATGGTGCCAAAGCGCACTTCGATCTTGGGATTCTCCCGCACTTGCTGCACGTACGCCGCCTGAGCGGCGAACGCATTGCCGCGATGCAGGACGATCACACGTGCGACGTGCTGCGCCAGCGTCAGCGATTCCTGCAAGGCCGAGTCTCCGCCACCGACGACGCCGACGGTTCGGCCGCGGAGAAGAGGGGCGTCGCAGCTCGCACAGTGGCTCACGCCCTTGCCGCGCAGCGACTCTTCACCCGGGATTCCGAGTGTCTTCAAGGTCGTGCCCGTGGCTATCACAACCGCGCGCGCCCACACATCGCCCCGGCCTGTGGTCACGTGCCAGCGTCCGTCATCGCCGTGCAGCGCAGTCGCCTCCGCAGCGTCGAAGTCCGCGCCGACGGCGGCAGCCTGCTCCTGAATGATCGGACACAGGTCGTAGCCCGGGACGCCATCGGGAAAGCCGGGATAGCCGTCGATCCGCTCGATGCTTACCAGGTGTCCGCCGAGTGACGGGCCGGTCAAGACCCGAGTCTTCAGCCCGGCACGCGCCGACGTCAGCCCTGCGGTCAGGCCCGCCACACCACCTCCAGCGATCACGACATCGTACTCGTCACTCGACATCGAACTATCCTAGGACGGACCAAGGACGAAGGACTAAGAACCAAGGACTAAGCGGTCGCCAGCTTCTCCGTCGCCTCCAGGTCCTGCCGGACGGTCCGGCTGCTGAGCACATAGTGCAGCGCGGCCCATATGTTGATGACACCGATGATGACCAGGGCATAGCGAAGCGAGTTCTGCTGGAACGAGGGGGCGAGGCGATCGCTGATGAACCCGGTCAGCGACGGCCCGAGGCCGTTGCCGATGAGCGTCTGGACGAACAGCAGCAACGATGTCGCGACCGAGCGCATGCGCAGCGTGGCCAGCGCCTGGGTCATGGCAAACGACGGCCCGAAGAACACGGCCGCCATGAACATGAGCGCCACGAACGACGGCAGCATCACCGCGCGATCGGCTGACAGAAAGGTGAGGAATTGAAACGGCACGCACAGCAGCGTCGCGATGCCCGGCACCCACAGGTACCAGCGCCGGTCATTGAATCGAACGCTCAGTCGATCCGACGCGAAGCCTCCGAGGAAAGTGCCGAAGCCAGCAATGGCCGAGAGCAGCGCGATCCAGTAGCCCGCTTCGGCAACTGACATCTGATGCGAGCGCTGGAGAAATGCGTTGTTGAACGCGCTGCTCGCATACCAGACCACCGAGTGGAGCGCCGCGGCGAGCGTCAAGTGGCGAAACGACCTCTTCTGCCAGAGCGTGCGCAGCACCTCGAGCATACCCGGCACAGGCTCCCGCCCGGCCTCGCGCAAGACACCATCGGACAGTCCGCGCGGCGGCTCCTTCACTGTCAACCATAGGAACAGGGCAATCACGATCCCGGGCACACCAGCAAGGATGAACGTCATGCGCCACCCGAGGGTCTGGTTGCCCCAGCCACCGAAAAAAGCGCCGAGCGAGCTGCCAATCGGCACGCCCAGGGCGAAGATCGAAAAGGCCGTGCCCCGCCGGCTCTTCGGAAAGTAGTCGGAGATGAGCGAGTGCGACGGCGGGCTGCCTCCCGCTTCGCCGATCGCCGTGCCGACACGCGCGGCGAACAACATCGCGTAGTTCACGGACATGCCGAAGACGGCGGTCATGGCGCTCCACGCCGCGACGGCAAGCGACAGGACGTTGCGCCGGCTCGAGCGGTCCGCCCACGCGGCGATCGGGATGCCCATCACCGAATAAAACAGCGCGAACGGGATCCCGGTCAGCACGCCCATCTGGAAGTCGCTGGCGGCGAACTCCTTCTTGATCGCCTGGAGCGACGCCGCCAGGATCTGCGAGCGATCCATGGTGTTGAGCACGTAGCAGAGCGTCAGTGCCCCGAGGACGTAGTTCGCGTACCACCTCTTGGTCAGGAGCGGTGACTGGGCGGCAGGCGTCGGCTGTGTGGTCTGCAACGGATCCTCCGATTCGCGGAGGGAAAGACTAACGCACTTGGAGCACGAATGGAGAGTTTTGGTAGGCTGTAGACAATGAGCCGAGGTGGGGCCGGTGGGCGCACGTTTGCCGCGGTCGTTTTCATGGCGGGCCTCCTCTTGGAGGGTCTTGTGGCTGCGGCTCAAACGCTCGAACAATCGGCCAGGTTGAAGGTAGGAGAAGCGCTGCAGATAGGCGGCGCCAGAACCTCGCTCACCTTCGTACGCGTGGAGCGCGACTCGCGATGTCCGAGGGGCGCTCGCTGTATCCGTGCGGGTGAGGCCGTGGTGGTCTTCAGTCTGCGTGAAGACGATGGCGGTGTTTCCACACTCACGTTCGAAGTTCCGCCGGGTGGCGGGGCCTCACAGCCCTTTCAGGGTTATCGAGTCGAGGTCATCGGCCTCGACCCCCAGGCCGAGACCGATGTGGAGATTGCGCAAGACGACTACGTTGTTACGATTGCACTCCGAAATCCCTAATCAGTTCTGGTGGTCGTAGGGTTCGGATGTGGCAGTGTTCCCGTTTGCATCAGTCGATTGGACGCGGTATGTGTACTTTACTCCGCGAGAGCCAGTTGAACTGCATGACTGTGGCTCGTCACGAGGCCCGAATTAGAGTGGGTGCCACAGCACGTGAAGATCACGACGCTGTCAGCGGGCACATCCGTGGTCCACTTGATCTGGAATTTGGTGCCAGCGAGCTTCATGCTCTAGACGGTGCTGATTACGAGAGATCCGGGATCTCACCACCGCCACCCGCGCAGAGCGTCTCGTCAACACCTACCTCGTCCCAGGCAGCCGCGACGTTAGCCGATGCCCACCAGCGACTCGGCGATAGTCGCAGATCGCGCATCGCAAAAGCTGGCCGTCGGCGTGAGCGCGGTGAACCCTAAGAAAGCGATATCTTCCGCGGCCTGCATCCCGATCCCGTGCACGTCGGTGCCACTGGCACGATTCGAGTTTGCATTCCGCCCTCCGTTAACAAGCAGATAGAACCAGTGATTGGCGATACCGCTATTGGTGTGGACGCCTCCGTTGTCGCTGGTACCGGTATAGCGATCCGCGTAGTGAGATGGGTCGCCATCCTCGTTCGGGTTGGCCATGTTGCGAATGCCATTGCTGCCCGGTGTGATGTCCTCGCCAATCGTCCAGTTTCCAGACACTGTTGTGGAACTCAATCGCCGTCCCCATCATGTCCGAGAAGGCCTCGTTCAACGCGCCGGACTCGTTCTGATAGACCAGATTGCTCGTCGCTTCCGTGACGCCATGGCTCAACTCGTGGCCGACCACGTCGAGGTCACCGGAGAACTCGATGAAGGACGATCCGTCACCATCGCCGTAGGCCATCTGTGTGCCGTTCCAGTAGGCGTTGTTGTATCGCCGGCCGACGTGTGCCGACGAGACCATTCCCTGGGGGTAGTGATGAGTCCAGTTGAACCCATGCGTGCCCTGGAAATAGTAGTCATCGGTCACGTTCGCGTAGAACTGAGCGTCGACCAGCGCCCCCTGTCCTGGAGACGTACTGCCGCCGGTACCCAGTTGTCGTCGGCGTCGGTAGCCAGCACTCCTGCAAGTTTGCTTCGGTTCTGCGCATCGTAGGTCTTCTGTCGTCCGTCGTTCGATACCAATTGATAGGTGGATCCGCTTTTCGTTTTCACCGTGAGGCCAGACAGATCCTTCGTCATCGCCCATGTACACCGTAGCCGCTTCCGGTGGTCAGGCCGTCGTACTCGTTGAGGACCGCCCCTGTGTCGGCATCAATCCAGTAGAACCAGCGCGCATCGACGCTGCGAGACTCGACGCGGTAGAAGTAACGTGACGTCCCGGATTGATCATCAGATCGACGTTCCACGTCGCCCCGGCATGTCACGACGTCCTGCTGCCATGCCTTGGGCTGCGCCAGCTGTCAGTCGGATGCTATTGCCGGGTTGTCAGATCGGCGTAGTGAGCGCCAACCACTGCATCGCGATCACCGGCATCGTCGCGATAGATGGTGAGCTGGCCTCCGAGCACCTCGGCATTGCCGACGTACTGGCGATAACGTTCGGACACGATCTCTCGCTCCCGCCCCACTCGTTCCTGCGCGATCAGCCGCATGTCCGACGGCACGCGGAAGGCTGCCGCTGCAGCCCCGGTTACCGCTCGGAAGCCTGAGCGACGCTGGGGGTCAGGTTGTGACCGCTGTGCCCCTACTCCGACCGAACCGAGTGCTACCGTCAACACCAGGACTGCAGGCGTTCTCCACGTCATTCGCGTGTGCTCCTCTTCAAACCCGAGCCAGCTCGGGCATATTCGATTCTATAGGTTGGAGATCAAACGCACGCGAGACAGGGAGGCGCAGAGATGCGCACGCGAGGGCACTTCGGGTCAATGCCGCGTCGCCCAACAACTATTTAGTGAGAGAAACTGTGAACGGACGACTCGGCATCGCGTCGCAAACGCGCTCGACGCGATCCGCCTGCATGCGCAGGGAACCGGTTCGCTCTATCAGGGTCGCGGCCGGCACGATACGCCGCGGAGGCGCGCACGAAACAGGCATCACTCCTTTAACCATCGTTTGACCACGTTCGCCACACGATCCGAGTCGAAGCACACACCGCGCGCGCGGTAATAGCCCTGGTCCAGGCCGCGGCTGTAAAACCAGCAGCTCTGACGCGCTATGCCGAGCGCCTGCAGAACGGCCGCGCGCGGGACACCGGGCCGCACACCGCGCCTGCTGCACGGATCGGGAGGCTGAGACTCGGCGACGATGTCCGACTCGACACGCACCATGGCGCACACGTTCGGCCGTTCGTCGAACAACAGGAATTCGGAGAACGGTGTGCCGAGACGGACACGGACATCCTGCGCGGAATCGCCACGTTCCACTGCGCTGAATCGAGCGTCGGAAAAGCCAGCAGTGAACTGAGTCGTATCGCTGAGCACCGATCCGACGACACGCTCGCGGAGCGGATCGCTGGACATCAGCAGCCAGATTGAGAGCAACCATCCGACAATCAACAGCGCGCGAACGGACTCTCGCGACGTAACGGCGTACGCAACCGTTCGCGACCTGAACGCGTACCAGAGAACCGGCGCGAACAGCGCGATCTCCGTTACCGCAACGTACATGCCGTACGGTGACAGATAGCCGAGCCCGATCGGCGAAACCGGCAGCGGCCGCCACGGCGCGAAGTAGCGCGTGTCGTCGAACGGCCAGAGGAGTGCGCACCCGAGGCCCCCGTCGGTGAACGTATCGAGTAGCGAGTGGCTGGCCAGCACGAGAGTCGTCATCACCCCGGTGCGGACTGCGGAGCGACGGACGTGCGGCGCCAGGAGCCCGAGTGCGACGCCGACTGCCAGCGCAAACGCCAGCGAGTGCGTTGCGCCGCGATGACCCCATTCGTCTTCGTATCTGACGCCAAACCCAAAGCCGATCACGTCGGCATCAGGAAGAAACGAGAGCGCCGCCCATGCGAGCATCGCTCCCCACGAGGCACGTTGCATCGAGCTTTCGGCCCGATAGACACGGGCCACGGCCATGCCGACCGCGAGGTGACCAAGACTCGCCATTACGACACTGTCTCGGATGACTGGCCCGAATGGCCGCCGAAGAACACACGTCGCCGCGCTAATTGAGTGCAAATGCGGTGAGCGTCTGCCCCGCGGGCATGACCACCAACTGTCGTCCATCGACCATCACCGTGCTCGGCGCCCCCCAGAACGTTCCTGGAAGACGATGGCTCCACAGCATCTGACCGGTATCGGACTTCACCGCCATCAGGGTGGAGCCATGGTCACCCGCGAACACGAGGCCGCTCGCGGTCGATAACACACCGCTGTACGAAGGGCCGCCATACGGCACCTCCCACTTACGCTCGAGTGTCACGGGATCGATCGCTCGCAGAGCCCCCGTGCCGCCACGATTACGAGTGCCGCCGCCCATGACGTAGTCGCCGAGCTGTACTTTCCGGGCGCAGAGGCGATGAAGTCCTGGCAGGTCTCGCGCGCGGACACAAAGAACAGGCGCCGCACCGGATCGAATGACGGCGACGTGAAGCTGCTGCCGCCGGCCAGATCGGGACAGGTGCGCGTGCCCTGCGGCGTCGGGCGCTGACCTGGCAGCTCGATCGGTCGGCCTTTGGCGTCGACTTCTTTTGCCCACGTCGTGGTCACGTACGGTCGCGCCTGGATGAACGCGCCGTTCGTGCGATCGAGCACGTAGAAGAATCCGTTTCGATTGGCAGTGACGAGCGTCTTGCGCGCTCGTCCTCCAATTGTGAGATCGGCGAGCACCTGGATTTGATTCGAATCCCAGTCGTGCTCGTCATGCGGCGTGTATTGGAAATGCCACCGCAGTCGTCCGGTGTCGGGGTCGAGAGCCACGACCGATGCGGTATAGAGGTTGTCGCCGGGGCGATTGCCGCCGTAGAAGTCCGGGTTCGGATTCCCAACACCCCAGTAGAGGAGGTTCAGCTCGGGATCGTACGAGCCCGTGATCCACGTCGGGCCCCCACCGCGCTCGTAGTGACCGGCGGGCCACGTGTCGCCGCCAGGTTCTCCGGGCGCGGGGATGGTGTTGAAGCGCCAGATGCGTTTGCCGGTCTCCAGACTGTACGCGTCGAGGAATCCTCGCGTGGCGAGCTCGCCGCCAGCCATTCCAACAATCAGCTTGTTCTTGACGACGAGCGGCGCGGCAGTTGCCGAGTAGCCCAGCTGATAGTCGATCATCGCGACGTCCCAAATCGGAGTGCCGGTCTTGCGATCGAGTGCGATCACGTGCGCGTCGAGCGTCGTCATGAACAGACGATCGCCGAACACGGCAAACCCGCGATTGACCATGCCGCAACAGACACGCGTGGCAGGAGGCAGATCCCGCTCGTAGTGCCAGAGCACCTTGCCCGTGCGGCCGTCGATCGCCCACGCGTGATTGAGAAGGCCGGTAAGGTACAACGTGCCGTCGATGGCGATCGGCGTCGCCTCGAACTTTGCGCCGCGGCCAAAGCCGAGGCCGGCCTCGAAGGTCCAGAGAGGCGTCAGACGTGTAACGTTCTCCGGTGTGATCTGCGTGAGAGGGCTGTGCCGCTTGCTGGTGTAATCGCCCGAGTGAATCAACCAGCGCGATGGCGCTGCGAGCCCGCGCAGCAAATCGGTCGTGCCGATCTGTTGCGCGTGCGAGTACGCCACGGCACAGATCGCCAACCCGAACGCCGCGAATGTTGTCCCGAGCCCCTTCATGGATCGCAGGCTACCGAAAATTCTCGACCAGCATCAGGTCGTTGACTGAAGAATCGATCCGGGTAAAGAGAATCGTTCGACCATCAGGCGATGCCGCCAGACCGAACTCGACGTTTCCGAGGTTTCTGGCCACGGTGATGGCTTTGCGCGAGGCAAGATCGAAGTACTGTATTCGCGCTTCACCGGCGATTCGCTCGAGGTAGTAAATGCCGCCGCTGGTCACGTCGAAGCCTGTGGAGTTGACGCCATCGGTAATCTTCACGGCGGCGCCACCGGCTACCGGAATACGCCACAACGTCGCTGGGCTGTTCGTGGTCTGGCTGTCGGTGTAGTAGAGGGATGCCCCATCCGGCGACTCGATCGCCATTATTCCAGTGCCCGCCGAGACCTGGACCGCCGGCCCGCCGGAAGCAGGAATCTTCCAGATCATCGTCTGTCCCGATCGGGTCGAGCCGAAGTAGACCCATCGCCCGTCGCGCGAGAAGGTCGGAAACGTATCCGTAGCGGGATGCGAGGTGAGGTTTCTGGGCTTGCCGCCTTCAGCCGGCACGAGAATGATGTCCCCGTTTCCATCGGGGTTGGAATGGAATGCGATCTGTTCGCCGCCAGGCGACCATCGTGCCCACCCTGGGATTGCTCCCATGAACGTCAACTGGACTGCATCAGCCCCCGTGGCGCTCGCCCGCCAGACTTCGAGTTCGCCGGACCGGGTTGACGTGAACGTCACGTGGCGTCCGTCGGGAGCGAAATGTGCGATCGCGTCGCGTCGAGTCGAGGAGATCGCGACGGCCGGTGGAGACGTAGCGGGCGCACCGGGAGATGACGTCTCGATGCGCCAGACGTTGGCGTCGGTGTAACTCCGCACGTACGCCAGCCGCGCCGGACCATCAGCCCGGGGACTCGACACGACGGGCGTCACTCCGTCGTCGCCCACAAAGGGCAGCCGCTCTGGCGTCCCGTTGCCGGAGATACGGAGTCTCCAGAGCGCCGCCTTCGCAGTGAATAGAATCTCGGTGCCGTCGGGCGTAAACCTGGGGTTGTACGCTGCGAAGTCGATAGTTGTGAGACGACGCACTTCGCCTGCCGCGGTCACGTCCTTTCCCAGGGGCAGCAGGGTGAGCTCCCCGGTAAACGGCGCGACCTCGCGCCGGAAGGCCAGCCACTTGCCGTCTGGAGAGATCGCTGGATCGCTGTCCGCATACACCGCGTCCTTCGTGACCTGCCGTTTCTCCCCCGACTCCAGCGAGACCACGAACAGGGAATCGGGCTTTCCATCCCCACCCGAATCGGTGACGACGAGACAACTCGAGTCCGGGCACCAGGCCAGCGTGACGGCTCGCAGAAACCCCCGTGGACGGATCTCGGTCAGCTTGCGTTCGGGCCCGGTGAGTGGTGGCACGAGCCGCAATTCGTGCGGACGGCCCTCGCCTTCGCTGCGGAGAAACGCGATCCAACGACCGTCGGGCGACCACATCGGGCTGTAGTCGTTACCCGGGTTGGTGGTGAGCCGCAACTGTGTGCTCGCGCCAATCTGTTGGACGTAGATATCCGGGTTATTGCCGTCCAGACCCGGTCCAGGTGAACGCGACCTGATTGCCGTCGGGTGAGAACGACGGGGAGCGTGTCACGCCCGACAAAGACGTCAGCGGCACGGCGCGCAGCGGTGGCACGGCCTCCGGCGATTGCCACGACCGCCAACCTGCGTACGCGGCGATCAGCAGAACGGGAACGAGCGCGGCCCACGCCCAGCGCCAACGTCGAGACCCGCGCGCCGCCGGCGTCTGGGCCGGCAGTCCGGCATCGGAGTCCGCCGCGAGGTCGTCGAGCGCGACCTTCAAGTCCGCCATCGTCTGATATCGGCGCGCCGGATCCTTGCGCAGGCAGCGCAGGATCGTTCGCTCGACATCCGACGAGACCGCCGCGACGATGGTGCTTGGTGACGCGGGATCCTCGTTGAGAATCTTCGCCATGACGGACAGGCTCGAATCTCCCACGAACGGCCGCCGGCCGGTCACCATCTCGTAGAGAACGATGCCGAAGCTGAAGATGTCCGAGCGCGCGTCGACTTCTCGGCCCTCGGCCTGCTCCGGCGACATGTATGCCGCGGTGCCGACCACCATCCCCGCGTCGGTCAACGGTGTGGTCTGCGTCCTGGCGTCGGCGGCGCGAGCGGAAGGCTCGAACAGCTTTGCGAGGCCGAAGTCCAGGACCTTGACCCGGTGGTCGTCAGTGACGATGACGTTCGACGGCTTCACGTCACGATGCACGATTCCTGCCTCGTGCGCCCGTGCGAGCGCGTCGGCGATCTGGGCTCCAAAGCGAAGGGACTGCGTGATCCCAAGGCCCTTCGCCGGAATGATTTGGTCGAGCGTCGGTCTCCGCGTACTCCATCACGATGAAATCGACGCCGGCATCCGATCGAATGTCGTGGACCGTGACGATGTTCGGGTGGTTGAGCGCGCTTGCCGCCTTCGCCTCCTGGACGAAGCGCCGCTTGCGCTCCGGATCGGAGACCTTCTCATGGGGAAGCACCTTGATCGCGACGGTGCGATCGAGATGTGTGTCGTGTGCCTTGTAGACGACACCCATCCCGCCCTCGCCGAGCTTCGATTCGATCCTGTATCGATCGAGCGTCTGGCCGATCACCGGAGTGTCTGCATGTTTGCGGCTATCTTAGTCCGCGCGCCAAACGCAGGCCCGCAAAAGATTTCCAAGCCGTCGGCTAGCCTAGTCCTACAATCGCTCCCACATGTGCCCGGCGAATTCGCGTCGCATCGCCATGATCGGTGCAGGCATTGGAGGGTTGACCCTTGCGATCGCACTGCGCCAGTACGGCATCCGGGTCGACATCTACGAGCAGACCACAGAGCTGCGTGAGGTCGGTGCGGCCGTCGCATTGTCGGCCAACGGAACTCGCTTCTTCGATCAGTGCGGGCTGTCTGCGCAACTCGCGTCGCATTGGTTTGAGGTGTCAGCGCTGATCTACCGGGATGGCCGCACTGGGCGGCTCATTGGCAAACATGACGCGGGGCCAGCGTATCGACAGCGTTTCGGGGCACCTTACGTCGGCATTCATCGCGCCGAGCTGCAGGCGATCCTGTCCGCGGCCGTCGGCATGAATCGCATTCACCTGCGCAAGCGCCTTGTCGACATCGACGACAGCGGTGCGCATGCCGCGCTGCGTTTCGACGACGGCAGCACGATCGAAGCCGACCTCGTCGTCGGAGCCGACGGCGCGCGTTCGGTCGTGCGGCGCTGGATGACTGGCTACGACGACGCACTGTATTCCGGATGCAGCGGGTTTCGCGGTGTAGTAGCCGATGGACGCTCTCCCGAGCCTGCCGGACCCCACAGCGCTTCAGTTCTGGATGGGACCAGGCGGGCATCTGCTGCACTACCCGATGGGTAACGACCACATCAACTTCTTGCTGGTCGAGCGTCACCCGACACCGTGGCCGCAACGCGAGTGGGTCATGCCGGCAACAGAGGGGGAACAGTTGCGGCACTTTGCCGACTGGCATCCGGCGATCGTCGAGATGATCACCGCCAAGCCGGTGAGCGATCGTTGGGGCCTCTTCCATCGCCCTCCGCTCGGCCGATGGACAAAGGGACGCGTGACACTCCTCGGGGACGCCGCACACCAACTGGCGCCGCATCATGGGCAGGGTGCGAACCAGTCGATCGAGGACGCTGTCGTGCTAGCTGACTGCCTGGGTAAGGCAGGCTCGGGTCCGATCGCGGACGCGATCGCGCGCTACGAGATGCTGCGCCGCGGCCGCACCCGCAAAGTTCAGGTACGCGTCGATCAGCACCGCGGACATCCTGCATCTCCCCGACGGCGACAACGCCGATCGACGCAACGTCCGGCTCGGCATCGCTCGAGGGTGCGCTGCATCACCTTGCCTGGATCCATGAGTTCGACGCCCGCACCCAGGTGCCCAGTGAGCGCCAGGGTGGCACATGGCTGTGATCGTTATGAACCGTCACCTCTGACTGTCGTTGTCTTCGCTACATCGCTCGCTGCCGGCGCATCCGCAACACGCCGCCCGCCCAGACGCACGGCAAGGCGGTGACCGCCAGAAGAACTGGATACCAGTGCGGTCCAAACTCTGGTCCGGCATTCCACGTCGAGACCGCACCGGCGGTGGCCACGAGAGCGCCAATCGTGCCGAGGATGAAGACGTGCGTCATCGGCGCCCGCGGCGCCAGCGCAGCGGTCATGTACCCACCGAGGACTGTGAACACCAGCCGATACGCGGTTGCCAACGCAAAGAGTCCGTCCGACATCGCTTCGCCCGGTGGCGGAAAGATGCCGCGCGCGTGCATGAAGGCGTCAGTGCCCACTGAGAGCAGTGCGGTGCAGATGAATCCCGCCACCACCGCTCCCACGCTTCGCCCCCAGTCGGGGGCTGCTGGATTCTGTGTCATTCGCTTCTCGGGTGCCAGGTGTGAGCGCAAGCATTGCGGACTATCACGGGCCGAACTTATCAACGGGCGCGTCTACTGCAAGAGCCTAGCGTGACGCTGCCTTCTGCTTGATCTCCTCGGTAATCGTCCAGAGATGCAGCTCGAAGATGCCGCCCTCCGCGCTGGACACCGACACTGTCTTGTCAGGCTTCCAATCGCCCATCGTGAAATGATGGGACACGATCCGCGAGCCCACCTTCAAGTCACGCCACAGAACCGGTCGGACGAGCAGGTTGAAGTGGTCTCCCATGTACAGGAAGACCACTGACACGTCCGACAGGTCTTTGACGTCGAGGGCATCACCCTCGCGGACATCGATTCGATCGGCGAGCCCCGCCAGCCTCGACGTTCGTCTTCGACTCCAAGGCCCGATCCGGATCGATGTCGATGCAGATGCCCCGGCGCGCGCCCGCGCGGATTGCCGCGGTTGTGATCCTCGCGTCACCGCAGCCTGGCTCGTACACGACGTCGGCAGGGCGGACGGCGGCGAGGCCGACCATCGCTTCCGCAACATCGGCGGGAGTCGGATGATAGATCACGCGAACGCGGTCTGCCGGATCGTCAATCGTGAGATCAACCTTGACCGTCTCGCCCCCGCGAAGCTCCAGGGTCTTGCTGCGGGTCATCGTCGTGTAGGTGTTTGGCTTCCACGTGACGGTGAAGGTATATCGGTGAGTACCCGCGCCCAGCGGCGCTGTTTCGACCGTTCTGGACGCGCCCTCGCCGCGGATCGTTTCGCCGTTCACCACGAGCTCCGCATCGTCGGCCGGGACGGTCACGGCGATGCGTGATGTCCTGCGTTCGAGTGATGCCGTGGATTGGAGCGCAGTACGCTCCGGTGGGGTCGTCAGAGCAGGGGCAATGCCTACAAACGCAACCAGCCCCGTGATGAAAATAGAAGTGAGCAGCATCATTGATCGACTCTGAACAATGACTCGTGTTGCCAGTCGGGATCAAGTCTCGGCCAGCGCGGCTGACGCCGAGGTGGCGGCAACCTCCAACTCCCAACTGCCAACTCCAACTACCAATTCCCAATCGGTTGGGCGTTGGGAGTTGGAGATTGGGAGTTGACGTGTTCTCGCCGAAATCAGGCGACGTCGAATCGATCGAGATTCATGACCTTGGTCCACGCAGCGGCGAAGTCGCGGACGAACTTCTCTTTCGAGTCGTCGCACGCGTAGACCTCCGAGAACGCACGCAGTTCGGAGTGTGAGCCGAAGACGAGGTCCACGCGACTCGCGGTCCACCTGGCCTCGCCCTTCGCGCGACTGCGACCCGTGAACGTCGCACCGTCGGCAGACGCCGGCACCCATTCCGTGCTCATGTCGAGGAGGTTCACGAAGAAGTCGTTGGTCAACGCGCCGGGCTGCTTGGTGAACACGCCGTGGTTCGACTGCCCCGCGTTCGCGCCCAGCACCCGCAGGCCGCCCACGAGCACCGTCATCTCCGGCGCGCTCAGTGTCAGCCTGAAGGCGCGCTCGACCAGCAGATGCTCGGCCGGCACTTCGTGTCCTTCTCCCAGGAAGTTCCGGAACCCGTCCGCGTCTGGCTCGAGCACGGCGAACGATTCGACGTCGGTCTGCTCCTGCGACGCATCCGTGCGTCCCGGCGTGAACGACAGCTGCACGTCGACGCCGGCCTTCTTCGCCGCCTGCTCAATGGCCGCGTCGCCGCCGAGCACGATCAGATCGGCCAGCGACACCTTCTTCTTGCCGCCAGCCTGCGCGTCGTTGAACTCCTTCTGGATCTTCTCCAGTACCGGCAGCACCTTCGCGAGCTCCGGTGGATTGTTGACCGCCCAATCCTTCTGCGGCGCCAGCCGGATGCGCGCGCCGTTGGCGCCACCACGCTTATCGGTGCCTCGGAAAGACGATGCCGATGCCCAGGCGGTCGAGACCAGCTGGGAGGTGGAGAGTCCCGATGCGAGGATCTTGCTCTTGAGAGCCGCGATGTCCTTTGCGTCGATCAGTTGGTGATCGACCGCAGGGACCGGGTCCTGCCAGATTTGCGGCTCCTTGGGAACCTCCGGGCCAAGGTAGCGTGAGATGGGACCCATGTCGCGGTGCGTCAGCTTGAACCACGCCTTCGCGAAGGCGTCCGCAAACTCCTGCGGGTTGTCCTTGAAGCGCCGCGAGATCTTCTCGTAGGCCGGATCGAGCCGGAGTGCGAGGTCCGTCGTCAGCATGTTCGGGGCGATCTTCTTCGACTTGTCGTGGGCGGCCGGCACCGTGCCGTCACCAGCGCCGTTCTTCGGCTTCCACTGCTTCGCGCCAGCCGGGCTCGTCGTCAGCTCCCACTCGTACTCGAAGAGGTGCTTGAAGAAGTCGTTGCTCCACTTCGTCGGGCGTCGTGGTCCACGTCACCTCGAGACCGCTCGTGATCGCGTGGGCTCCCACACCGGTTTCGTAGCTGCCCTTCCAGCCGAAGCCCTGCTCCTCGAGGTTGCCGCCCTCGGGTTCCCGGCCGACATGCTTGTCCGCAGGCGCCGCACCGTGCGTCTTGCCGAACGTGTGTCCGCCGGCGATGAGCGCCACCGTTTCCTCGTCGTTCATCGCCATGCGGCGGAACGTCTCGCGGATGTCGCGTGCCGCCTTCACGGGATCCGCGCTGCCGTTCGGCCCTTCCGGGTTCACGTAGATGAGGCCCATCTGCACGGCGCCGAGCGGATTCGCCAGTTGACGGTCGCCGCTGTAGCGCTCGTCACCGAGCCACGTGGCCTCGGATCCCCAGTTGACCTGCTCCGGCTCCCAGACATCCTTGCGCCCGCCTGCGAAGCCGAACGTCTTGAACCCCATCGACTCCAGGGCGACGTTGCCGGTCAGGACCATCAGGTCGGCCCACGAGATCTTCCGGCCGTACTTCTGTTTGATCGGCCAGAGCAGACGGCGCGCCTTATCGAGGTTGGCGTTGTCCGGCCAGCTGCCGAGGGGTGCAAAGCGCAGTTGCCCCGAGCCCGCACCGCCGCGGCCGTCGTGGATGCGGTAGGTGCCCGCGCTGTGCCACGCCATGCGGATGAAGAGCGGTCCGTAGTGGCCGAAGTCTGCCGGCCACCAGGCCTGCGAGTTCGTCATCACCGCCTCGATGTCCTTCTTCACGGCCTTGAGGTCGAGAGACTTGAACTCGTCGGCGTAGTTGAACTCCCCGCCCATCGGATTGCCAGACGGGTGGTTGGTGTGGAGGGCGTTCAGGTTCAACTGATTCGGCCACCAGTCGCGATTCGACCTGCCGCTGCGCGCGGGAGCCGAGAATGGACATTTGCTTTCGTTTTCCATGTGCGTTGACCTCTCGTGTGATTGGAGTGCGGCCCGGTTACTTCGTCCGGGCGATTCTTTTTGTCGGTCTCCGGTCTGTCGGGATCTTCGGTCTCCGGTGCGACGCGTCCGTCGCGCGCTTTGCGCTGCGCAAACCTTTGCTCTGCTTTCGCATCTGCGCGGCGGCTGCCTGCGAGCGGGATGCGACTTTCGGACTTGCCCGGCAATCCGGACAGCGTCCCCAGTACGCGACCTCGGCCTCGTCGATCTGATAGCCATTGTCGTCGTGCGCCGTGAGACAGGGGGCTTTGCCGACCGCGCAGTCGACGTCCACCACGCGCCCGCAGATTCGACAGATCAAATGGTGATGGTTGTCGCCGACGCGATCCTCGAAGCGTGCCGGTGATCCGGCGGGCTGAATGCGCCGGATCAGGCCTTCGGTGACCAGGACGCTGAGCGCGTCGTATACCGACTGCAGCGAGATCGCGCCGATCTCGGCCCTGACGGCCTCGGCCACGGCGTCGGCCGTGATGTGTGGCTCACCCGAGACCGCCCGCAAGACAGCCAATCGCTGGGCGGTGACCTGGATGCCGCGTTGCCGAAGGAGGTCAGCCGGGTCGGTGGCCACGAGCAGACATAGTATCAAATAATGGATTCGACTCCAATATTTGACCCACCGGCGTTCGGTGCAAACGACTCACCGGCGTCATCGGCGGGAGCATCCATCCGAATATCAGTGGCCAGCACAGGGAACCCAACTGCCCGATCGGAAGCAGCCAGAGCATCCCAGTCCTGCCAGCTCGCGCGCCACCATCGCGTCATTTGTCCTTCGACGTACGCGTCGATCGTGGCTCTGAACGCGGTCCTGAGATTTGGTGGTTGATCGCGCCCTCGATTCACCCAGCCGAACAAGCGCAGCTCGGCACAGGCGCCCGTCTGCAAGGTATTCGACCCCTCATGGCCGAACGTCCCGAAACTGGATACCCTGGTCCAGCACCGATCTCGCAGCCACGCGGATCGGCTCGTTGGCCCCCATCCTGACGTTCTCAGTACCCTGAACGTGCTGTAGAAGAGATGCCACGCGAGTTGATAAACGGCCTCGCCGCCTCTCGACACCTTCATCGCGAGGTGGTTGATCCAAACTGGTGAGTGGAGGCGTTCGAGAGCCTGCACGTCATGTTGATGGTTGCACCCAGATCCAGATGTCTGGTGCGATCGCCGGTGACGAGGTTCAGATCGACTGGCCGCACACTGACCTCGAGCTTCGACTCGGAGGGGGCCGAGACCAGCGCCCAGTGCCGGTCGTACGGTGGCGCAGTGGCAATCGACGCGTTCACTCCCTCTGCCAGACCCATCATCGTGCGTTGCCATGCCGACGACCGTCGGCTCGGTGAGGTCTTCGAAACCGGAAACCTTCTCAAGTCCACCCATCCAACCCGATGCAGTCACTCCGGAAACTGCTCGCCGCGGATGACCACAGAGATGAGCAGCGGCTTCCCGGTCTGGCGCGCCCGTTCCTCGAAGGTAAGCGCCTCCTTCACGTAGCGCGGATTCCCAATGTATCGCGGCGTCAGCGAGTGCCATTCACACTTTCGACCCGTCAACGGCGCTTCGGTTTCCTCGTCCCCGGTTTCGCGAGGCCGCACCTCGCCAACGTCGACAAGCATCCTCGGGGCCTCCTCGCGCAGCGCAGACAATTCCTCCTTCAATTGATGCACCAAATCGAGGACGAACTCGGGCATCGACCGGTCGTGGCTGACGAAGACGTCGTAGAGGTAGTCCGCCCGATCGGCGCCGCTGCCGGCCACCGGCGTGGCGACCGTCTCCGGTGGGTGCTCTGCGTCTCTCCAGCGCGCTCGTGCCGACGAGCGCCGTCACGTCGCCGAGTCGCTTGCTAGGAACGACGCGACCTTGTCGTAGATGAAGCCCATCCCCTGTGGATCGCCTCGTGCCCTGCTCGAGACTGCCTGCCTTTCCCTAAACCAAAGAAATCTACTCTGCGGACCTTCAGACCGCTCGTCTATGTCGCGCGCCAAGCGTCCGAACAACCAGTCTTCATAAAACTCCGCGAGTGCCTCCTCACGCGCTCCAGCCAGAGTTGTGTTTCCTGCAAACTCCTGCAATCCCCATCGCGCGGGCAGCGGCAGCACCGCGAGCGGCATGCGGTCGTATGCCAGCGCCTGTCTCGCTTTCTGCGCCAGGCGCATCACGTCGCGCACGCCGTAAAGGCTCTGATAGTTTGCCGTGAACATCGCGACCACGACGTCCGGCAGCTGAATGGTGCAAATCCCGCCGGTATCGCTCAAGCCGGTCCGGCTGTCGATCAACACGATGTCGAACTCGTTGCGCCATCGATGACGTAGATCCTCGACAAAGGCGCCGCCGCGGTTTAGGTAGAACCCGTCCCAATCGAATCCTGCCAGTTTCTGTGAATAGGCCGAGTCGTGTTCGCGACCGCGGTAAGAGCAGATCGGATCTCGAGTTCGCAATTCAGCGAGGTGAATTTCCGGTAATCCGCAGGTCGGTGGTCGCGCGCGTCGATGAACATCCGGAGCAGGCCCGGCGCATCGGGCTCGACGTCAAGTCGCTCGACATAGCGATCTAGCCCAGGTGCCTCATGTCGATGTCCACCGCGAGCACTTGAGAATCGCCTGGCGATCAGGACGCAACGTTGGCGATCGCCATGCTCCGGCCGACCCCGCCCTACCAATGAACGTGACGATGCTGCTCATGCAGCTAGAGCCGCGGCGTCGTAGCCTGGAGAGGCTCGGTTTTCCGACAGAGCAACGCCGAGAACTGCGTCGCAGCATCCTTGGGCCACGCCTCGCGCCAGGGCGGCGCCTTTTCGATGCACTTCGCGATGGCGGGCTCTGCGCCTGCCAGTGCGCTTTCGAGTCTCGCGGCGAGCCTGCCGTCGCGCGGCATGTGCGCGATGTAGGTTCTCTGGATCTCAAAGTAGGTAAACTGTGGCTGAGTTCCGGCGGGAACGTGTCACCGTCGTGAATGAATGCAGGAACTATCACGCCGTGTCGCCGTTCATTCTTCCTCAGTCCTTCATCTGCCTCGCGTCCAAGCATGTGGCTCAACTCGGCGCGCACCACGCGCTCGACAGAACGTCCGAAGCCAAAGCGTGATCAGGATGCGGGACGTTCCCAGTGCCTCGCCGAGCGATGCCGGCCACGACGTGCCGCTTTCGATCCGGTCGTCGACAAAGATGGCAGGCCTCTCGTCTAAGCTCGAGTTCCACACGTGCTTCCAGGCGCGGAGCGAAATGCTTTGTGATCCACAAGTGCGTATCGGCCTGGCGACGGTAGCTGATGAAGATGCTCGTAAATCTTGTACATGTCAGCTATCCGCCGATTGCTGTGAATCGGAGTGGCAGCATGATACCTGAGCCCTGAACACCTACCGCTCATTCCGCCTTTCACCGGGTTGTAGCCGGAGTCAGCTCGTCGTCAGCCTTGAACTATGCCCCGCGGCTCGCCGGAGGCACGATGCCATTCAAGCGCAAGTAAACGACCATCTGCCCATACACGTCCATCGAGTGGGACAGGAGCGTCCAGAACATCCGGGCGCGTGTCGATGTGCCAAGCCACGAGGCATCCTGCGTCTGAACAATCGTCGCCTCGGTCTGCTCTTTGAGGAGCGCCGTCCCGTAATCGGTACGACGCCGCCAGCGCGGCGACTATATCCGCCTTGGTCTTTACGCTATCGGCAGTGAACGTCGGCGCCGCAGCCTTTCCGCCGAGCAGCTTCAGCAGATCCACGTTGACGAGCGCCGCATGCATGATGTGCTCACCGTAGCTGCGCTGGGGCGGTGTGGACTTGTAGCCGAACTTGTCTTCCGGCATCGCGTCGGCCAGCTTCATCAGGCCGTCCTTCTGCTCCTGCCAGTCCTTCACCAGGTCGCTGAGGATCGCGCCCTGCCCCGCCGGCGCTGATGCGGCCGCGGGAGCTTCGGACGTCGCCGGCGTTGATGGTGCTTCTCCACCGCACGCCGCGGCCATCACGACGAGTATCCCCAACGTCAGTTGAAACAGTCGCATCGTCGCCTCCTCGTGAACGCAGAAGTCTAACAGCGAACCTGCAGGGATCCTTTGCGTTTCGACAAACGAACTGCATAGAATGCCGCGTCTGGACCAACCAGAGCCGTCCGGTATCGCGCAACCCGGCCAGATGTTCGGCGCCTACCGCATCGAGCGCATGCTCGGGCGCGGGGGAATGGGTGTCGTCTTCCTTGCCTTCGACACGACCCTCCATCGACACGTCGCGCTGAAGCTTGTAGACAGCCGGGGCGACGACGAAGCGACCAGAGCCCGCGTGCTGCGTGAGGCACGGAATGCGGCCGCTCTGAACCATCCGCATATCTGCACGATTCACGAAGTCGGCAACGTCGGCGGCGCGGCGTTCATCGCCATGGAGTATGTGAACGGGCGATCGCTGCGCGACGAACTGGACGCCGGCACAGTGTCCCTGCACGACGTCCGTCGTTATGGCGTGCAGGCCGCCGATGCATTGGCGCACGCGCACGAGCACGGCGTGATCCATCGTGACTTCAAGGCTGGAAACGCGATCATTGCCGGCGGGCGTCTCAAGGTGGTCGACTTCGGGCTTGGCGCGCCGCGACGATGTCTTCCTCCCCGACGCGACGACGGCCGCCTCGATCGTCCGGCAGGAGTCGCCGCCGGAACGCCGTACGCAATGGCGCCCGAGCAAATACGTGGCAGCGCCGCCGATGCACGTACGGACATCTGGGCACTGGGCGTGCTGCTGTACGAATTGGCCGGCGGCGGCCGGCCGTTCGAGGGTGACACCACTGCCGAATTGTTCTCATCGATCCTGCGCGACGATCCGCGACCGCTGGCAGCGACTGTACCTGCTGCGCTGAAAGGCGTGATCGATCGATGCCTGATCAAGGATCCCGAACGGCGCTATCAGCATGCCGCGGAGGTTCGAGCTGCACTCGATGCCCTGGAGACAACCGGCGGGATGTCGGCTCCCGCACGTCGATCGCGGAATTGGAAGAAGGCACTCGTGGTAACGGCCGCCGCGCTGGCTCTCGCTGCGGGCGTGCTCGCGGGTCTCAATCGCGAGTGGATCCGCTCTCGATGGCTCGCAACCGGCCCGCGCATCGATTCACTTGCGGTGCTACCGCTCGACAACCTGTCTGGCGAGGCGTCCGAGGACTACTTCGCCGACGGCATGACAGAGGTGCTGAGCACCGACCTCGCTCGTCTCAGCGGGCTGAGGCGCGTGACGGCGCGTGGATCGGTCATGCGCTACAAGGGCTCGAACACGCCACTCGATCAGATCGCTCGCGAGCTGAACGTCGATGCGCTGGTCATGGGCTCGGTGCAGCGATCGGGTAGGCGCGTCAGCATCACGGCGCAGCTTCTCGATCCTGGCAGCGGTGACCAGTTGTGGACCAATCGCTACGAGCGGGACCTCGAGGACATGCTGGCGCTGCGCAATGAAATCGTGTCGGCCATCGTCCGGGAAATCAGGGCGCAGCTGTCGCCAGGAGAGCAGACACGGCTCGCGACGAGAGGTCGCGTCAACGCCGACGCGTTCGAGGCCGCCCTGAAGGGCCGGTTCCACTGGCTCAGGCAGACGCGCGAGGACTTCGACCAGGCCGAGCGGTCCTACCAGTTTGCGCTCGAGAAGGACCCCACCTATGCGCTGGCGTATGCGGGCCTGGGCAGCGTGTGGATGATGCGCGGAGACGCTGGCTTCCGTCCGCCGAGCGAGACGGTGCCCATTGCGCGAGAGTACATGGAGAGGGCGCTGGCGCTCGACGACGGCCTTGCCGACCTGCACGTAATGCTGGGGGGTCAGCGGGCCGTGGAGTGGGACTGGCCGGGGGCCGAACGCGAATACCGGCAGTCCATCGCGGCGAATCCAAACCTGGCAGACGCCCACTTCTTCTATGCCGATCTCCTGCTGACGGTCCTCAACAAAGCCGACGACTGGAATCGTGAGATCCAGCGGGCGCTGGAGCTGGACCCACTGAACGACTTCAACCGAAGCTACTACGGATGGCACCTCAATTACCTGCGCCGCTACGGCGAGGCAATCCCCATCTTCGAGCAGCTGCTCCCCAGCGGGCCGAACAAGGCCTCGAACTATCTGGGGCTCTGGGGTGCGTATTTCCGGACGGGACGATACGAAGCCGCGTTAGCCGCGGCGCGCAACTACTTCGAGGCGGCTGGCGACGGTGAGTTCGCCTCTGCGCTCGGGACCGGACAGAACCGCGACGCCTACCGCGCCGCGATGATCCGCACGGGCGAGATGATGGCCGCACGCAGCGCAACCCGGCATGTGCCGGCTGCTCGAATCGCCAGGATGTTCGCACATGCCGGCGACACGGACCGAGCAATGGTGTGGCTAGAGCGCGCGTACACCGCGCGTGAATCGACGCTCGCACGTGTGGCCGTCTTCTGGGATTGGGATGACCTGAGATCGGATCCGCGGTTCCAGAATCTGCTGGCGCGCATGAACTTCCCGCGTTGAACCTCTCGTCGGTTCCAAGACCGTTCTCAGGGTGAGGCGGGTTCCGTCGTTTCGGAGTCAGCGGCTGACATCGGGACATCCTGAGGCCGTTGAACTCCCGACTCCGCCCACCAGGCGATGAGGCTCGCGCACGCGCTCAGAGCGGCGAACCCGATCACCAGCGGCATCACCGTACCGTTGTAGCTCTGACCGATCCACGTTCCGAACGCCAGCGAGATGAGCATCGACGTCGCACCAACCACCGCCGCGCCAGTGCCGGCGATGTGGCCAAGCGGCTGCATGGCGAGCGCGTTCAAGTTGCCGAAGAGCAGCCCGATGCCGAAGAACGACACCATCAGGTACGTCATCAAGCTCCAGAGCGGTGGATGTCCCGCGCTGGCGCCGGCGAACACGCTGAACGCCACCGACACGACGCAGATGCCGCGCAGCGACCAGGTCGAGAGCACGTGCATGCCAAGGCGGAGAACCAGGCTGGCGTTGACGAACGACGCGCCGCCAATCGCGATCGAGAGCATCGCGAAGTACAACGGAAACCGCGCGCCCAGCGCGTACTGCTGCTGCAGGATCTGCTGGGCAGAGCTCAGGTATCCGACAAAGGCGCCAAACACAAATCCCGACGCGATGGTGAAACCGATGGAGCGTCGATTGGTGACGACCTCACGCAGAGCAGCCCCGATGCGTTTCGCCGAAAACGGGATGCGGCGGCTGCTCGGCAGCGTTTCTTCCTGACGCACGCCGAACCACACGGTCGCAAGCAGACCAATCACCAGGTAGACGACAAAGATGCCCCTCCACCCGGACAGGCTGAGGATCGTCTGCCCGATCGCTGGCGCCACGACCGGGACAAGAATGAACACGAACATGACGAGCGACATCACACGCGCCATGGCACGGCCCTCGAACTTGTCCCGTATCAGTGCGAGGGTGATCGTGCGCGGCCCCGCAACACCAATGCCCTGCAGGAGCCGTGCGGCGAGCATCACCGGGAACGCGCGCGAGAGCAGCGCGAGCAGACTTCCCGCGATGAAGAGCGCCAGTCCAACGTAGGCCGCTGGCTTGCGGCCGGCGGCATCCGAGAGCGGGCCGTAGAACAGCTGGCCGACTCCGAACCCGAGGAAGAATAGCGAGACGATCAGCTGATTGTCGTTCGCGCGCTCGACGGCAAGCGAGGCTCCGATTGCTGGAAGCGCTGGCAGCACCGTGTCGATCGACATCGCTGCGAGCGCCGTGAGGGTCGCCATCAGGGCGACGAACTCACCGAAGCCGATCGCCGTGGGTTTCGAGGAGGTCACAGGTCCGCTCAGCATACCGGCACCAGCCGTTGAGCGAAAATACGCTAGACGCCACCTCAGAACTCGATCACGAATCCGCCCGACGGAACGATCGGCATCAGCGATTCGGTGGTCCCAAAGACGCGACCAGCCCGGTCCACGAAGGGAGGAATGTTGCGCAGGTTCTCCCGGTTCGTGATGTTTGCGACGTCGACGAACAACACGAGGCGGCGGCCCGACCAGTTGAATGCGCGATCGGCGCGGACGTCGAGGCGTGAGTACCCCGGCAGGCGCAACGTGTTCCGCTCGTCCGCGAGGCCATAGAACAACGGACGGCCATCCACCGCCGGCACCATCCCTGTCGTTGGCGGCGGATTGCCGATGTACCCGACCATTGGATAGTTCGATCCGTAGCGGTATCTTGCGCTCAGGCTCGACCTGGAGGACAGGCGATAGTTGCCATACAGCGAGACCGTGTGCCGCTGGTCGGCGTCAGCCCAGAACGACTCTCCGGTCGCCGCGGAGGTGTACTTCAAGCGACCGTAGGCATACCCGGCCCACCCGGAGAATCGGCCAGCCGCGTCGCGCCGCAGCACGACTTCAGCACCGCGGGCTTCACCATCCAGGTCGTTCACCCAGGGAACGTCGAACGAGCCCCGGTCGATGGTGCCGTCCGGCGCAAGCCGAGGCTCGGAGCCCGGCGCCCACAACACGCCCCGCTCCCGGCGCGCGTAGACGTTGAAGAGAAGGCGCGTCTGGCGAGGAAGTGTGTGCTCGATGCCCGCGTCGAGGTGCAACGCGCGTTGTGGGCGCAGCGTGCGACCGCCGCCCTGAAGCCCATGAACCTCCTCCAGGGTCGGAAACTGACGATAGAGGCCGCTGCCGCCGCGCACGCGCGTGCGCTCACCAAGACGCAGTTCGGCGTTGATCCAGGGCGACGCGGTCGTGTCGCTCGTCAGCGACCAGTGATCGACGCGGGCCCCGGGCGTGACCGTGAGGCGCGAGCCGAGGGCGATCCGCGTCTGGGCATACACCGAGCCGGTTGACGAACGCTCGTTGTAGTCGCTCAGGGGGATCAGGCCGCTCGCGGTTGAGAGTTGCCGCGCGATCAGGTTCCTTGCCTCGAGCCGCTGGACGTCGCCGCCAAACTCGAGGACCCAGTGCGTCGCCGCCGAAAAAGACGCGTCGGCACGCCACCCGAGGTCCGTGAACCGCGCGGAGTCGAGCGTGCCGCCCTCGTCGTTATCGTTGTCGTAGCGCAAGCCGGTCGAATACAGGCGCTGTGTGATCGCGAAGCGCGGGCTCGGGAGGTAACGCCACGACAGCGTCGCGAGCCACGCGCGGCTGATGCCGGTTCGAATCTCGTTGGCGTCGATGTCGGGGTCGCCTTCATCGAACACTGCCCGGCCGACGAGCGTCGTCACCGACACCTGATGTCGCGGATTGAAGTCGTAGACCGCTTTTGCTTGTGCATCGACGAATCCGAAGGCGAATCCCGCCTCCGGATCGATCCGCTCGATGAGATAGTCGAGATAGCTCCGCCGTACCGACGCCAGCCACGATCCCTTGCCGCCGGCAATCGGTCCCTCGCCGAGAAACGCCGCGCTCGTACCGCTCAGTCCCGCGCGTCCATGGAATCCATCGCGGCCGCCGGCGCGCGTGGTCAGATCGACCTCGGCGCCCATCTGACGACCGGTGCGCTGGGGGTAGCTGCCCGGGAGCAGGGAGACACTGCCCAGCGTCTCGCTGTTGATCATCGCGATCGACCCACCGTCGCTGATGCCATTGACGCTGTGCATCAGGTACCTCGTCGGCACACCGTCGACGACCAGGCCGACGTAGCGGAATGGGTTGCCGCGCACGGCGAACTCACTGTAGAAGTCGTCGGTTGCCGTGGCGGACGGCAACGCCTGAATCGCACGCAGTGGATCGTCGAGGACTGCGCCGCGCAGGTTCTCCAATTCACGGCCGTGTAACGACGTGCCTCCGGGGACAGAGTCGGACTCGCCTCGGAGAGAACCTGACACCGTGACGCGCTCGGTGTAGGCGCCCGCGCCTTCTGACAGCCGAATCGTCATGTCGATCGGCGCCTCGGTGACGTCGATGTCGATGCTCAACAGTGCATAGCCGATCACCGATGCGGTGACAGTCTGCCGGCCGCGTGGGATCATCACCGCAAATCGACCATTCGCGTCTGTCTCTGTGAAGCTCGATTGGTTCTCGACGTAGATCAAGACGCCTCGGAGTGGTTCTCCCGTCCGATCGTCGATGACGATCCCTGAGACGTTTGGCGATTGCGCACCCGCGCCGGCGGTCAGGCAGTTGGCGACCAGCATGAAACAGAGGACGCGGTTCATACAGGCGTGCGCGTCGCCGGAGCAGGATCAGTGCCACGAGCGAAGCGTCATTTAGAACGCTCTTTGCGCGAGCAAGCCTTCGCCGGCAGCCGGCTGTCCGGGTCGGCATACGCATCGTGTCCTCTGAGATCTACGCGGTGACCAATCGTTCGCGCGTTCAACGGGCACCAGCCGTTGAGCGAAAATAAGGTGAGTGCAGGAGGGCCTTCAATGCGTCGAATCCGGAACCACGTCGTTGCCGTTGTGTTCGTCGCGATCGGCGTCGCTTTTGTAGCGACCCCCTCCGCTGCTCAGTAGCTGCGGTATCCAACGGCAGGCGTCCCACGAAACGCCGACGGGACGGTCAATCTGTCGGCGCCCACTCCCCGCACTGCCGACGGTAAACCGGATTTCTCGGGCATCTGGATCACGAACAAGCCGCTCTGCCCCAAGCCTGATCCAGTCACCTACCTCTGCGGCGACGAACTGCCGTTGTCGCGCGAAGGCATCAACTTCGGCATCGACATGCCCGGCGGCCTGCCCTACCAGCCGTGGCTCGCCGCGCTGGTGAAGGAGCGCACGGCGAATGATGCGAAGGACGACCCGCATGTACGCTGCCTCCCCGACACATTCGTGCGCGCCTACGGACTGCCTCACCTGTTGAAGTTCATTCAGACCCCGGGACTTCTCGTGATGCTCAACGAGATGAACGCCGGCTATCGCCAGGTGTTCACCGACGGACGGCCGATGCCGACGGATCCAACGCCTTCATGGCAGGGCTACTCGTCGGCGACATGGTCGGGCGACACGCTCGTGGTGAACACGACCGGATTTCGCGACGACCTCTGGATCGACATACAGGGCAGCATGCTGACTGAGTCGGCCAAGGTGCAGGAGCGTATCCGCCGGCCCGACTACGGTCACCTCGAGATCGAGCTCACCGTCGACGATCCCAAGGCGTACACGAAGCCATGGACGGTGACGTTGAAGCAACGCATCGCCGTGGACACCGAGCTCGTGGACGAGATCTGCCTGGAGAACGAGCAGTCGTATCAGCGCATGAAGAATGTGAAATAGAGTCGGCCTGCAGACCGACTCGAGCACTGATATACCATGTGCGCGCCAGGGACCAGTGAGCAACACACCGAACAGCGGACCGGGCGTTCGAATCACCGTGTTGCTCCTCACGGTCGCTGCGCTCTGCCCTTTCCCGCAGGATGCCTCAGCGCAGTCGGCGTCCGACGGTTCGGCGCCGGTCGCCGTCGCGGCACCCTCCTCACGGAGCGTCACCATTCATCCGGACGCACCGCCCGAGCCGATTGCGCCGGAGGTCGTGAGCCGCAACCCTGAAGGCCGCGCAACCGTACGCGCCGTTCGCGTGAGTCAGCCGCTACGCATCGACGGAGCGCTCGACGAGATCCTCTACCGCGACGTGCGCTCGATTTCTGACTTCATCCAGGTCGAGCCGGACGGCGGCCAGGCTGCCACCGAACGCACGGAGACATGGGTCGCGTTTGACGACGACTATGTCTATGTGTCGTTCAGGGTGTGGGACACCAGCATGGACACCCTGATCGCGACCGAGATGCGACGCGACAGCACCAACAGCTGGCAGGGAAACGACCTCGTCTCGTTCATCTTCGATACGTTCTACGACCAGCGAACCTCATTCACGTTCACGATGAACCCGCTCGGCGGTCGATCCGACGGGACGATGGTCAACGATCGGCAATACAGCAGCGATTGGAATCCCGTTTGGGACATGAAAGCGGGCCGCTTCGATGGCGGTTGGGCCGTGGAAGCAGCCGTGCCGTTCAAGTCGTTGCGGTATCAGCCAGGCACCGCGCAGGTGTGGGGGTTCAACGCGATGCGCGTGAAGCGCTCGAAAAACGAGATCTCGACGTTGACGCTCGTGCCGCCGGCGCGAGGACAGTCTGGATTCCAGCAGGCGCAATTCGCGGCCACGCTCGTGGGGATCGAGGCACCGCGCGGCGGAGCCAATCTGGACATCAAGCCGTACGCGATCTCGAATCTGACGACCAACACCGCCGCGACGCCGCGGATCTCGAACCATCCCGAGGCCGAAGCCGGTCTCGACGTGAAATATGGCGTGACGCAGGGACTGGTGGCCGACCTGACGATCAACACCGACTTCGCGCAGGTCGAGGCGGACGAACAGCAGATCAACCTCACGCGATTCAATCTGTTCTTTCCGGAGAAACGCGATTTCTTCCTCGAGAACCAGGGCACGTTCTCGTTCGGCGGCGTGCCGATCAACAGCGCCGGGGGCAATTTCGCCGGCGGCTTCATCGGCGGCAGCAACGCCGCGCCGATCATGTTCTACAGCCGCCGGATCGGGTTGTACCAGGATCACGAAGTACCGCTGAACGTCGGCGGGCGGCTCACGGGCCGCGCCGGCAAGTACAGCGTCGGCGTCCTCAACATTCAGACCGGCGACAAGGAGGAGGAGTTCGGCGCACCCGCGACCAACTTCAGTGTCGTTCGCGTGAAGCGCGACGTGCTCCGGCGCAGCAGTATCGGGCTGCTGTTCACCAACCGATCCGAGTCGACGTTCGACACCGGCGCCAACCGCGCGTATGGGATCGACGGCACGTTCGCGTTCTTCGAAAACCTGCAGATCAACACGTATTGGGCTGGGACTGAAACAGAAGGACTGGGCTCACGCGACGACACCAGCTACCGCGGACAGCTCGATTACTCGGGCGACCGCTACACCGTGCAGCTCGAACACCTGAAGATTGGCGACGACTTCAATCCGGAAGTGGGCTTCCTCCGCCGCGACGACATGGTGCGCGAGTACGCGCGCTTCAAGTTCAGCCCGCGTCCGCGCAACCGCAGCGCGATCCGCAAGTACGTGTATGACGCCGCGATCGAATACATCGAGGATGGCGCCGGGCGGCTCGAGTCACGCGAGCGTGCGGCCGAGTTCGCGCTCGAGTTCCAGAGCGCCGATCGTCTCAGCGTCAACTACACCAACTCGTTCGAGTTCCTGCCGGTGCCTTCGTCAATCGTCGGTGTCCTTCTGCCGGTCGGCGAGTACAACTTCGATACGTTCCGAGTCGGCTACAGCATCAGCCAGCAGCGCGTGGTCTCGGCAAACGTGACTGCGGAGTTCGGCACCTTCTACAACGGTCACAAGAAATCCTTCAGCGCCACGCGCGGACGGATGCCGATCACGAATCAACTGTCAGTGGAGCCGACCTATACGTTCAACCATGTGACACTCGAGCAGGGGAAGTCCGTCACCCATCTGGCCGGGTCGCGTGTGACGTACTCGATGACGCCGCTGATGTTCGTCAGCGCGCTGCTTCAGTTCAACTCTGGAACGAGCTCAGTGTCGACGAATGCGAGGTTCAGGTGGGAGTACCGGCCCGGCAGCGAGTTGTTCGTCGTCTACAACGAGGAACGCAACACCGTGACGCCAAGCTTTCCCTCCCTCAACAACCGCGCGTTCATCGTGAAGATCAATCGACTGTTTCGCGTCTAGGCAGGGACCCGGTGGTTGCTTAGAATCTGAACGCGCCAGGAACATTCGTTCGCCGTTTGTTGAGTGACTCCGTAGAATGGAGCTGTTTGGAACCCTCAGAGATCGGCCATTACCGCATCATTCGGAAGCTGGGCGCAGGCGGCATGGGACAGGTCTTCCTCGCGGAAGACGGAAAACTCGGGCGCAAAGTTGCCATCAAGATGCTGTCCGAGACGTTGGCCGGCAGTCATCAAGCCAGGGAACGGCTGATTAACGAGGCAAGGGCCGCTGCCGCGCTCGATCATCCCAACATCTGCTCCATTCACGAAGTCGGCGAAGAAGACGGCCACGTCTTCATCGTCATGCAATACATCGACGGCCAGAGCCTTGCCGAGAGGATCTGGAAACGCCCACTGCCTCCCGCCGAAGTGATAGATGTCGGCATCCAGACAGCGCAAGCGCTGGCCGAGGCGCACGCCGCCGGCATCATCCATCGCGACATCAAACCTTCGAACATCGTGATCACGTCGCGAGGACAGCTGAAGGTGCTGGATTTCGGACTCGCGAAAATCGCACAGGCAGGTGATCTCGACGGTCCGGATACCCCGACACGGGAGCGCCTGACCGAGGCCGGAAGCATCCTCGGCACGCCGGGATTCATGTCTCCCGAGCAGCTGCGGGGAAAGACGATCGACGCACGCAGCGACATTTTCTCGCTCGGGGTCACGCTCTACGAGTGCGCCACCGGCATCCACGCATTCGAAAGAGGGACGCCCCTCGAAGTATCGCTGCGCGTCGTGGCTGACACTCCACCTCCGCCTTCCGAACTCAACCCCGCAGTTCCGCCTGGTCTCGACAGGATCATTGCCCGCGCGATGGCCAAAGATCCTGCCGGGCGCTATGAGTCCGCTGAATCGCTTCGATCCGATCTACTCGAACTCCGGCAGGACATCGAAGGATCGGCAGCAGTATCGCGCCCGGTGTCCACGGCTTCGTCAACGCCGAACGAGAACCGGCGGTCGTTTCGATTCAAGGCGCTGATCGCCACGGCCGTCGTTGCCACGCTGCTGGCGGTGTGGTTCGGCTCCGGTCTGTTGCGACGCGGCCAGCACGTGCCGCAGCCCGAGGCCGTCGTCTGGTACAACCGCGGCAGCAGCGCCATTCGCGAGGGGGCGTATTTTCAAGCGGGTAAGGCGTCTGGATCGCGCGCTCGAGATCGACAACGCCTTCGCGCTGGCGCGCGTTCGGCGGGCGGAAGCCTACGCGGAAATCGAACTCACCGATAGAGCCAGGGAGGAACTTCTGCAGGCCATGGCGCTGCTCCCGGATCGCTCGAGTCTGTCGAACGCCGAGTCGATGTATGTGGACGCCGTCGCCGCAACGCTGAGCCGCAATTTCAAGACAGCGATTGAAAAGCATTCGCAGATCGTGGAGTCGGTTGGAGACGAGGAAAAGTCTGCGGCGTATGTCGATCTCGGCCGCGCGTACGAGAAAGACGAGAATCTCGACAAAGCCATCGAATCGTACGGGAGGGCGACGCAACTGGATCCGCAGTCGGCCGCCGGATTCCTCCGTTCCGGAATTCTCTACGCCCGTCGCCGGGAACTTCTCCATGGCGAACGACGCATTCTCGAAGGCGCAGGACATCTATCAGGCCATGTCCAGCCAGGAAGGGCTGGCCGAGGTCTATTACCAACGGGGATCGTTGCTGGCCAGGATCAGGAGACTGCCCGAAGCCAAAGAGCAACTGGAACGATCTCTGGAGATGTCACGAAGTTCGTCCAATGATTACCAATCGATCAGGACCGAATTGCAACTCAGCAACGTGTACTACGCTGAGGGCGACAGCAATCGCGCCAAGACGATCGCTGCCGACGCTGTCAAAGCCGCGCAATCGGTCAACATCCGAACGCTGGCGACCAACGGCTTGATCGACCTCGGTTATACGCTGCTGGCGCGTGGCGAATTCGCCGACACGCGCTCGTACCTTCAGCAGGCTCTCGATTTTGCGCGCCAGGACAAGTCGATTCGGCTGGAAGCACGGGCCCGCCTCGCCCTTGGCAGCCTGAGTACCCAGGAGGGCCGCCTCGATGAGGCCGTCACTCATCTCGAGTCGGCGCTGAAGTTTTTCCAGCCGGCCGGCTATCGCACAGAAACATCCAACGCCCTGATCCTGCTTGGCCGAGCGTATCGCGATAAAGGCGAATACGCGGTCGCCATGAAAGCATTTTCCGAGCAGCTGGAATTGGCGAAGCAGTCCGGCGACCCGGCGCGACTGGCGGCGACGCATTCCAGCCTCGGCGTCCTTCTCGGCGACAACCAGGAGATCTACCCCGAGGCCCTCCCGCATTTCGACGAGAGTTATCGGATCAACAAGTCGCTCGGCGCACGAGTCGGCATGGGATTGGACCAGGCGAATCGCGCGGCGGCGCTGTGGCAGTTGGGGAGATACGAGGAAGCCAGAACTGCTCTCGACGAAGCCTATTCCATCGCCGCCGAACCAGAAGCGGGATTCAAGGCCCAACTCGCCTATGTGGAATTGATCGGCGCGCAGATGGCGTTCAGCTTGGGCAAACGTGCGGAAGCCACGACGCGAGCGACAGCGGCACTCAAATTGGCTGAACGCGACTACAAGGACACGGCGCTGCAAGCCAAGCAAATCCTTGCGCTCACCCAGGCGATTGCTGGCCACCGAAAAAGGCGACGGCACTCGTCGAAGAAGCCGTCGGCGCCGCCAGGGAGTTGAAGCTTCCCCGGCTCCTTTCGACAGCGCTGCTCGCATCGGCCGAAGTTCGCATCGCCGGCGGAGACGGACGAGGCGCGCTCGCCGACGCGCAGGCGGCACAGAAGATGTTCGCCTCGGCCGCACAGCTCGAATCGGAGTGGCGCGCGTGGCTGGTGTCGGCGATGTCCGTACTGCTTGAGGGCGACAGCTCAACCGCATACGATTACGCCACCCGCGCCGAGTCCAGTCGAGCGGCTCTCCAGGCTCGCTGGGGCGAAGACAACTACCGGGGATACGTGCGAAGGCCTGACATTCAAGTCCACTTGAAGCAGCTCAGGCAACTGCTGGAGCAAAGACGATCGTTCCACGCACAGGAGGAGACTGAACATGGCTCGAGGAAAAGAAGGCGATCCGGGAGGCGGCCAGGGCGGAGGCGGAAAGAAAAAACCCGTCAAGACCGCAAAGAAGGCGACGAAGAAGAAGTAACGCGATAGCCGGCATCAGGGACTCCTGATGCCGGCTATTTTTTGGACATCTGGCGCCGTGACCGTGTGCCCGCAACGGATGGAGGACTATGGCTGAAGTCGAAGTCGGCAAGAGGCTGGAACTGCTGGAAATCGCCGATTCACCCAGAGCCCGCAGAACAGCGCGGGATCTGGGGGCCTTCCTCAATTCGTGTGAGCGACAGGCACAACTCTCCAGGCAGGAGCGTCTTCGCATCGTCGAACAGGCGCTGCTGCTGATGGAGATGCACTATGTGCATCTGCCGATGAAGCGCGCCATTCACGCGATCGATCCGATCCGGCAGCTCAAACTCCTCCGATTCCAGCTCGCCGAGGGGGATGTGGGCCTCGAGAGCACCATCGGCTTCCATCGGCGCATGCTGTCGATATTTGGATCGACGCGCGACCTTCACACGCTCTACCTGCTGCCCAAACCGTACAAGGACTACACCGCCTATCTGCCATTTCTCATCGAACAGTGTTACGAGCGAGGCGCCGAACGATTCATCGTCACTCGGACGGCAACCAGCGGCGAGGCGGCGACGGCTCCCGACGATGGTGATGGGGCCAGGTTCGAGCCTGGAGTCGAGGTATTGGGTTGGAACGGCGTCCCGATTGCGAGGGCCATCGAAATCAACGGTGAGTCGCAGGCCGGCAGCAACCCCCATGCGCGGTTTGCGCGGGGGCTCGACAATCTGACCATCCGACCTCTCAACAGCTCGCTGCCCCCGGACGAACATTGGGTGGACATCCTGTATTGCGCGAAGAATGGAGTCTTCGCGAGTCATCGGGAGTACTGGCTGGTTCACAAGACCAGTGACGCCGATGAATCGTCCACGCCGCACAGCAGGAAGCGAACGGCGTTGGATCTGAAGCGGACGCGCATCCTCGAGGTCAAGAAGACGCTGTACCCGCGCGACGACACCGCCACGCTCGGGTCGATCAAGGATGTCTTGTACGCATTGAAGAAGACGGTGAACGGCCAGACCCTGGGCTATATCCGGCTCTTCAGCTTCGAAGTGGGCGATACCAGTAAGTTCGTCAAGTCGTTCACCAACCTGATCACCAAGGACGGCTTTCCGCAGGACGGTCTCATCCTGGACGTGCGCGGCAACCCGGGTGGAAACATCCGCGCTGCGGAATCGCTGCTGCAATTATTTACGCCGCAACGAATCGAGCCGGAGTTGTTCGAGTTCATCAACACGCCGCTGAACTTTGAGATCTGCAAGTCTGCGCCGGATGACTGGGGTCTGAAACCATGGGTGCCATCGATCGGCGACTCGGTGTTGACGGGCGCGACCTATTCAGCCGGATTTCCGATGACGAGCGACGAACGGTGCAACGGCATCGGGCAGGTCTATTACGGTCCGGTCGTGCTCATCACCGACGCGCTGTCGTACAGCGCGACGGACATCTTCGCCGCGGGTTTTCAGGACAATGGAGTTGGAGTGGTGCTCGGCACGAGCGGCAACACTGGAGCGGGGGGAGCCAACTTCTGGTGGCTTGACGATCTGCTGCGGGCGCACAAAAAGAATCCCAAATCTCCTTTCAAGAAACTTCCGAAGGGAGCCGAGATGATCGTGGCCATGCGCCGCAGCATTCGCGTCGGTCCGCGCGCAGGCTCGCCCCTCGAGGAATTCGGCGTTGCGCCCGACGAGCTCCATTTGATGACCGAACGCGACGTCCTGGAGGACAACCGCGATCTGCTGGCCTGCGCCGCACGACTCATTCGGCAACAGCCGTCGTTCAAGCTGTCGGTCACGCCGGTGAGCCGCAAAGGCGCGCGCGGGATTGTGGTGAGCGCGGCGTCGAAGGTTCCCTCGTCGAAGGCGAGCCAGGCGATTTCCCGCGTGGACGTTTACGTGAACAATCGACCCGTGCGTTCCATCGACGCTAAAAAAGGCGCGGTGCCATCGACTGAGGTCGCGCTCGGCAAGGAGCACAAGAAGAACGCGACCGTGGAAGTCGAGGCACTGAACCAGGCTGGAAGACTTGTCGCATTTCGCCGGACAGCCATCCAATGATCTCGTTTACACGTCGCGTGCGACGCCGACTCATGAGCCACAAGAACGCGCGCCTCGTCTACTCCACCGAGACGGCCGGCAAGTGCCCGGTGTGTGGCTGGCCCCAGCGGGACTGCCAGTGCAGTCGTCGTCACTCGGCCACGCGGCCCGTGCCTGCGCGCATCGTGGCGAAGCTGCGAATGGAAAAAAAGGGCCGCGCTGGCAAGATCGTCACCGTCGTCCACGGCCTGCCGGAGAACACAGAGTTCCTGAAGGACCTGAGCCAGGAACTGAAGCGCGCGTGCGGAACGGGCGGGACGACGGACGGAGACAGCATCGAGTTGCAGGGCGATGTGCGCGAGCGTGTCCGAGATGCGCTGACGAAGCGCGGGTACAGCGTCAAGGGTTAGGCGATTTTTGGCGCCCGGCTTATCCGTTCGGCCTCAGCCACGCTGCGGGGTCGTCGCGCGCTAGAATCGTTGTGATGCCGTGACGGTCCTCACGGCCGCGCCTCGTCGCGTCGAAGGAGCACAGGATGATCATGCGAAAGCTCGGATGGGTTGCACTTCCCGTGGTGGTGTTCGTACTTGCGGCCGCTGGCAGTTGGACGATCGCAGGTCAGGAACGCAGTGCGGCGCCGCCGCTCGCCATCACCGCGTTCGGCGGAAAGGCGGTCGACTACAAGGCGCCCCGCACGCCGTGGGGCGATCCGGACCTCCAGGGCGCGTGGTCGAGCGACGACATGGAGAACGTCCCGATGGCCGTCGGTGGCCGCGGCGGACGTGGCGGCCCGGCACCGCAGACTGGCCCGCAGCCGCTCTACCTTGACGACGCGGCGTTCCAGGCGCGCGTGGAGCAGGTCAAGCGCGGCGCCACCCAACGCGATACCAGCGCCGAGAGTTCGTTCCGCTTCGACTACGCGCGACGCGCCTTTCCCCAGACGCGGCTGATCGTCGATCCGCCCGATGGCCGCCTTCCCGCGATCAAGCCAGAGGCGCAGGCGCGGCTCATGCCGCGTGGCACTTACGGTCCCGGCCCTCTGGATTCATGGCGCGACTTCTCGCTCTACGAACGCTGCATCACGCGCGGCATCGCCGGATCGACCCTCCGCGTCATCTACGGTAACGGCAACCGGATCGTGCAAGCTCCCGGGGTGGTGGCGCTCTCGTACGAGATGCTGCCCGACACGCGCATCTTCTACACGGATGGACGCCCGCACATCAATCAGCGCATCCGCGAGTACCTGGGTGATTCGCGCGCCTGGTGGGAGGGCGAAGAGCTCGTCGTCGAAACGACCAACCTGACGAACCTGACCGCGGTCGGTGTCAACGGCAACGGTGTCCAGCATAGCGAGCAGATGAAGATCACCGAACGGTTCCGTCGCGTGGCCAACGACATCATCCAGTACCAGGCGACGTTCGACGATCCGCTCACATATGAGCGGCCGTTCACGATTTCGTTTCCGCTGACCCCGCTCGACGGCGGGATGCTGCTGCCGTACCACTGCCATCCCGGCAACACGGCGATCTCGATGTCGCTCGCCGGCGAGCGCGCAGAAGACCAGCGGCTGGCGGCGGATCTCGCCAAGGGCATCGTCCGCCCGCGGCGTTCGGTGCAGGACTGCGGCGCCGGTGTTGGCTCGGCCCCGGTGGCGGGCTGCAGCGATGCACCGGCTGGCGGTCGTGGCACGGGTCCGCTGGCTGAGGGAGCGGCAACCGGCGAGCGCGATCAGGAGCGCTGACGCGGCACTAAAATCCACCCAGGCCGCTGCGTGATTCGTCGTTGCCCTCGATGACGATCCTCATGCAGCTCTCAACGACTTGAGGAATCGAATGACGATGAGAACGTTTGTGTTGGGAGCTCTGCTCTTGTCAGTGGGCTCCGCTGTTCATGCCCAGGAGCCAGTGGTCGGGGTCAAGGATCCCGAGTCATTGTTCAAGGACGCCGATCCGGCGCTCAACCGGAACAAGCAGGCGGCGCTGCACATCATGCGCGAACTGTTGCAGTGCGGACAGTGGGACCGCGCTGGCGAGTGGCTGACCCAGCGCTATATTCAGCACAACCCGAACGCGGCGTCGGGGCTCGATGGCGTCGTCACCTTCTTCACGAAGGTGCTGAAGGTCAAGCGCGTCGACAAGTGCGACAAGTTGACGACCGAAATCGTCGCAGTGATGGCCGACGACGACTACGTCACGGTGATGCTGCCGCGGAAGTATCCTGACCCGCGAAAGCCTGGCGCGGAGTACTACACGACGTGGTTCGATACCTGGCGGTTCGTCAATGGCAAGGCCGACGAGCACTGGGATCCGGCCACGATTGCGCCGCCCGCGGCGAAGTGATTGGTCTGGACGCTCGGCTCTGGGCTCTCGGCACCTAGAGGAGAACAATGAACCAGCGATTCTCGTGCAGTCATCTGGCTTTTCGCGGTAGTTTGCGTCAGTGCGTGCGTGCTCGCCGGCATCAGCGTGACGGCGCAGCAGCCGCACCCGGACTTCACCGGCATCTGGACCACGTACAACGAGCCCGGAGCCGCGCCTGCCGGACGCGGAGGAGGACCGCCACTTCCGCTGAAGGAGGAAGCCAGGCGGAAGGTCGAGCGCTATCAGGCGCTCGTGAAGCCGACCGGCGACACACCCGGCGGGTACTGCCTGGGAACGGGCATGCCCGGGTCGATGCTCGGCTCAGGCGGTTACCCGATGGAGATCCATCAGCGGCCGGAACAGATCATCATCGTCTACGAGGCGCACAACGAGATTCGCCGCGTCTACCTGGGTGACCGTATCGTCCCGAACGCCGACAGGTTGCCGGGGCGGAACGGCCACTCGTCCGGACGATGGGAGGGGAACACGCTCGTGGTCGAAACGACGCACCTGGTCGAGCAGGTGGACCAGCGATACGCCCACAGCGCGAAAGCGCAAATCGTCGAGCGTTATCACCTCGAGAAGGGGAAGACCGGCGAGGATGTGCTCGTCGCCGAGATGACGATGACGGATTCGGATTTCTACTCGGAGCCAGTGAAGACCGTGAAGAAGTGGGCGCGCGTGCCCAACGGGCATCTGCTGCCGTACGAGTGCGCCGAGGAGAACTGGCTCAAGCGTCTCGAGGAGCTCGAGCAGGCGGCGAAGAAGTAACGCGATCGTCGACACCACATTTTCGGAGCGCAGGTCATGAGACACATTGTGTGCATTGCGGGAGTCCTGGTCCTCTTGGCCGTCACGGTGTCGGCGCACCACTCCGCCATCCAGTTCGACTTCGCGAACACGAAGACGGTTACGGGCGTCGTCATGAAGTTCCGCGCCATCAACCCCCATATGCAGCTCGTGCTGCACGTGAAGGACGAGAAGGGCGAACGCGACATCACCTTCGAGGGTCACAGCACGAACAACATGTACCGCAACGGCTATCGCGACAACATGATCAAGGTGGGCGACACCATCACCGTCTCCATCGCGCCGCTCAGGGACGGTAGCGATGGCGGGTATGTGACGGCCGCGGTGACGGCCGACGGCACCCGGTTCGGTGCGCGTTCGCGTGCCGAACTGGCTCGCGAACGTGAGCGCGCGGAGGGGAAGTAACGCGCTCACAGCCTGAACGGAGGGCGCCCGTGAAACAGGTCGTGCTGCTGATCGCCGTCCTCGCCTTTGCGCGCGCGGCCGCGGGTCAGAGCGCGGACGATTATCGCGGCGGCTGGAGGACGGACGGCGGCCAGGCACACACCTACGAATTCTCGATTCGCGGCGCGACGGTCAGGGGCATCTACTGCACCTATTGCGCTGATGCGACGACGCTGGCGTTCGTCGATGGGACGTTCGGACCTGAGGGAATCAGGTTCGAGGTGACCCACGTGAACGCGGACGGCAGCACGAAATACAAGGACAAGGCGAGCGCGAAGTTCAGCCAGGGCCGTCTGATCGTGACGGGCACGAGCGGCGCGCCCGGCGGCGGCGCATTCGAGCGTGTGCTGATCAAGGATCCGCGCGGACCGGATCCGATACCGGCGAAAGTATCCGTGCTCCCGAAGGATCGTCCGTCGGTGCCAGGGAGTCCCCTTCGTCGAAACCCCGACGGCGCTGACGGCCTTCCCTACATTCAGCCGGGGCCGTGGAAGTCGAAGCTGACGGAGAAAGATGTCGTCGGCGTGTGGCTCGGTTTCGGTGTGGGCGCGCCGAAGCAGTTCTTCATCATCAAGAAGGTCGGCGACAAGCTTCGCGGCATGGTGTGCGGCACGTGCGACAACCCGTACACGATGGCCGCGCTGGACGACTTCCGCATCGAGGGCGACACGCTGAAGTTCAACATCCTCCATGAAGACTGGGGAGACGGCGAGATCCCCACGTTCGACAAGCACGTGACCGCGCACGTGGGCTGGAACGAGATGCGGTGCACGACGGCCGCCGACCATCAGCCCATCACCTCCCCCGCGGCCGGGCATCGTCCCGGGATTCTCGCTGCAAGGGCCGATTCCGATCGAAGCCACAGCGGGCAACGTCTGGCCCGAGTGGCCGCCGAAGAACACATCGTCGCCGCGCTAGCTCTCCTTACGGAGAATCGTGAAGCAAGCGATCACAGGCTTTCATCAGGACGATCAGGGCCACTGGGTCGCGGAGCTGGCCTGCGGCCATAACCAGCACGTCCGGCACGACCCACCATGGCAGGTGCGACCGTGGGTGCTCACCGACGAGGGACGCCGCGCACGCCTCGGAGAGATGTTGAACTGCGTCCTGTGCGATGAGACGGTCGGCAAGCCATAAGCAATCCCCCCTGACTAACGTCGCGGACAGGTTGAACCGCCGTATCCAGGTGTTCACCATCGGCCAGCTCGAGCGGATGAGGTTTTCGGCTATGATTCACGTCACGCAGTTACCGTCTGCGTCGTCATTGACCCTGTCATAAGCGAAACGAGGAGTGCGCAAGATGCCACTTGAGAAGCGGCACGGCACAAGAACGAGTGCACTCGCATCGGTCGCGAGTCTTGTCACGGTCTGGGTGATCTCGTTCACCGCCATCCCCTCCGCGCAGCTTCCTGCCCCCACCGCCGCCACCGAGTCCTCCAGCCGATGGCTCGGGCAGGAACAGCGGATCGAGGAGCATCTGAGAAACGCCGCCATCACGAGCATGAAAGACATCGGCACCGGCGTCACGCGTCCGAAGCGCGCCTATCTCGCGCCGAACGAGCCGGTAGAAAGTCTCGCCTGGAAAGTCCTCCCACCCGGCATGCGAAAGGGCTACTGGGAAAGTTACAAGTCGGAGATCGCGGCGTACGAGCTCGACAGGCTGCTGAACATGCGCATGGTTCCCCCCGCCGTCGAGCGTCAGATCGGCGGCGAGACGGGCGCCGCCGTGATGTGGGTGGTGGGGATGAAGAGCGTCAAGGAGCTGGGCGGAAAGGTTCCAACGGGTCCCGATTGGGGGAAGCCGATCCGGCGGATGCAGATGTTCGACAATTTGATCCTTAACATCGACCGGAACGCCGGCAACATCCTGATCGGGGGGCCAGGCGACGTGATCCTCATCGACCACTCACGCGCGTTCACCACCGGCAAGAAGCTGCATAACAAGGTGGAACGCGTCGACGCCGAGCTGTGGGAGCGCATGCAGACGCTCACCCGCGAGAATCTGGCGCGCGCGCTCGGAGGGTGGCTCGATGAAGAGGCCATCACGGCGATCATCACGCGCCGGGACGCAATGGCTGCCGAGGTCGACAAGCTGATCGCGAAAAAGGGCCGGGCGCTCGTCCTCATCCCCTAGGGCCTCTGCGCCTCGAGCTCTAATTCAAGGGCTGAATCGAAACGGATGGCCCCCGGTCGACTCGCAGATCGTTGCTCGTCCAGCCATCAATGTCGTACTCGGACATACACCGCTCCGCGAACGCCTTCATCCGGTCGTAGTTTCCGGTGGCGAGCGCGCCAAACAGCGCGTACCGACGGATCTCTTATGACTGCCGCTGTAGTTGATCTCGTACAGCTCGTGTCGACCGCCGAACTCGGAGCCGGTGGCGTCCCAGAGCAGCTTCATCAGCTTGACGCGCTCGACCGCATCGACGCCTGCTGATCCACGGAGATAGCGATCGAGGTAGCCACGAATCTCCGGCGCCTTGAAATCGTTCACGTGCGAATTCAGATAGATCAATCCGCTCGCGACTGTCTTCTCGATCAGGTTCTTGACTTGCACGTAGGCTTCAGGTGCGAGCACCTGATAGGCGAGCGCCGCATCCATGCCCGGCAGCACCGCGCCGCCCGTCCATGGCGTGGCGTTCATTGCCATGGCGTCTGACAGGCTCCACAGCATGTTGCGCCAGGCGACCACCTCGCCGATGTTGGCCTCGACACCTCGGAACGCGCGCGCGCCGGTGATTTCCGTCGCCTTGATGAGCAAGCCGGTGATGAAATCGAGCTTGACCGCCAGACGCGTGCATCCATGGAGCATGGCGCGGGGGTGGAATCCGGTGCGGGGAAAGAAGTTGTTCGCCTTCTCGAGGTCACCGTACACGAACATGTTCTCCCACGGGACGAACACATCATCGAGCACGACGATGGCATCGTTCTCGTCGAAGCGGCTGGAGAGCGGGTAATCGAACGGGCTGCCCAATTCGACCGCCCGCTGCTCGTTGGAGACGCGGCAAATCAATTTGAAGCCAGGGGCGTTGGTCGGAACGATGAAGACGCACGCATAGTTCTTCTCCTGCACGGGCGTCAAACCATGATGCGCAATGAACGTGAAGTGCGTGAGCGCCGATCCCGTGGCAACGACCTTCGCCCCGCTCACGTACACACCTGCATCCGTCTCTCGAGTGACGTGCACGAAGACGTCGCTCGCGCTCCCCGGCGAACCGGGCGCGAGATGCCGGTCAATCGGAGGATGGATGATCGCGTGGTTGACGAAGGCCACGCGTTCCTGAGCGTGACGGTACCAGCGCCTCGCATTTTCCTGGAAGGGTGCATAGAAGTCAGCATTGGCACCGAGCGTTGCCAGGAACGCCGCCTTGTAATCAGGCGACCGCCCGAGCCATCCGTAGCTGAGGCGTGCGAAGCCCGCAATGGCATCACGCGCGGCGAGCTGTTCGAGGGCCGTGGTCGGCGGCTTGAAGTAGCGGTGAGTGAACCCTCCCCATTCGGTCGGGGTGCTCAGGACACCCTGGCCATTGTCGTGATCGTCGTGCAGCGCGTCATAGAGACGCGCCAGCATACGCGCGCAGTTGCGAAACGCAGGATGGTCAGTGATCTTCTTGACCCGTTCGCCATAAATCCAAACTTCGCGCCCATCGTCGAGGCTCTCGAGAAACTCCGCGCCGGTGTAGGGAAGCTGTGTCACGCTGCTCATCCTCCGACCTGACTCTCAACCGCCAACCACCATCAGGATGGCGATCTTACCCCTACGTGGCAGGCGAACCCTGAACCGTGGCCTGGCCGAGGAAGGTTGCCGGATCGACTGGCCCGACTGGCGCGTCACTCGATCGAAAGATGCGCATAGGACGATCGTACCTTGCGCGGCCGAAAGCAATCGGCGACCATACGCGCATCAAGTGGAGAGTACAAATTGAAGAAGATCACCTTTTCCGTTGTTTCTGCAATCGTCGCCGTCCTCGGGCTCGCCAGTGCGAGCCACGCGCAGCCGCCCGGCATTACGCGGGAGATGATCGCGACGGCGCTGCCAGTGGAAGGTGCGCCGCTGGCTGAGCCGGGACCTACAAGGTCATGTCGGAGCCCGCATTCGGCTCGCCAGGCCATGTGGTCTACCGTCCTGCGGATCTCACGCCGTTCCCGGCCAAAGACACGCTGCCCGTGATGGTCTGGGGCAATGGTGGATGCGCCATCAACAGCACGCGCTACGGAGGCTTCCTGACGACGATCGCATCGCACGGCTTCGTCGTTCTTGCCACGGCCGCCAGCCGGGCACAGCTGCGGGCACCCGGGCCACGGCGGATAACCTGCGCAAAGCCATTGAGTGGGCCGAAACGGAGAACAAGCGCGCGGGGTCGCCGCTCAACGGCAAGATCGCCCTCGATCGTGTGGCGGTCATGGGCCAGTCGTGTGGCGGGTTTCTCTCAATCGAACTGGGAGCGGATCCACGCGTCGATACGATCGGTGTGTTCAATTCAGGAGCGCAGGGGGACAACGTCGCCCGGCTCGCCGCGCTGCACGGTCCGGTGCTCCTCATCAACGGACACGAGCGCGATTTCCTGATGGCGTCCTCGAGGGCAACCTTCGACGCGATCGAGAAGCTGCCGGCGTTCTACGGCGCGCGTCACGGCGCCGGGCACACCGCGACAGTCGATCATCCCGGTGGCGGCGAGTGGGCGAACGTCGCCTCGAACTGGCTCCGATGGCAGTTCAAGGGCGACAAAACGGCAGCGAAGATGTTCGTCGGCAAGGACTGCTCGCTTTGCACGAATCCGAATTGGGATACGAAGTCCATGCGGATCGAGTGAATCGAACGTAGATCGTCTGTGTCAACCTCCAACTCCCGACTTCCAACTTCCAAGACTCGTTGGGCAGTTGGGAGTTGGGAGTTGCGGCGTGCCGCGGCCGACGCTGGCAAGCCAATCGCCGCGATCAATCTGGGCCGCACCAGAGCCGACAAGCTACATGCCTAATTGTCCGCGCGGCGGCCCAGTTTGCGGGACAGCGGCATGAGAACGAGCAGCCCGACGATTGCGACGACGACGACCATGACGACCACGTCTGGGTCACTGAAGCTCTGATTGGCGACGACGAGTGCGGCAGCGATGTTGCGCTGCGACGTTCCGAGGCCCAGGACCAACCGGGTCTGGCCCGTTGAGCCCCCGAGAGCCCAGCCGACCGCGAAGCCCGCCACGAGGAACAGGGCGCCGGCGAGAATACCTCCCGTTCCAAAGACGGCCATCACGCTTCTGATGTTCAACAAGGTGAGCAGCACGATCAGTGCAATCAAGCTGAGGTTCGATGTCTTGTCGAGCCACGGTTTGATTCTGGCCGCGGCCCGCGGACGATTCGCGTTCACCGCGAGCGCGCCCGCGAGCGGCAGCAGCATGAGCAGGACGAGCGATCGTGCGATTTGCGCCGGGTTCACGGATACGCCGGGCAGGAGGAACGGCAACACTATCGGGAGATAGCCGACCGTGGTCACCATGAGCAGCACCATGAGCCCCACGGCAAACGCGAGGTCCCCTTTGGCAATCTGCGCCAGTTTTGGGAGGAAGGGTGCGCCGCCCGCCGCACCCAGCAGCAACAGGCCAATGCCGAGTGATTCGTCCAGCCGCATGGCTCTTGCCAGAGCCAGCGCGACGATCGGCATCACGACGAAGTTCGCAAGGAGTGAAAGCGCGACCAGCCGCCAGTTACGTAACGGCGCGACAATCTCGCCCAGACGCAGCCCGAGACCCATCCCGATCATGCTCGAGAGGACGAACGTCAGCATGGCTATCGAGGTGGCTGCCTGTTTCAGATCCATCGGAGTTGCCTCACACGACTCAGAAACTCACGGTTCCGGACAGCTGAAACAATACCCTGGTACGAAGCGCGATTGCCGAATTCCTCGAAGAACCTGACGCCGACGTTCACCCGCTGCTTCGGAAACGCCAGGTTCGAGGCGAACCCGATCGCGTTGATCTCGTAGCGTTCGCGGGTTTGCTCTTCGCTGATCGCCGGCCCTCTCTTCGCCGTCGTCTGCCGCTGCTCGTATCCGGCCACCCCGACCTGCAGGAGCGTGGGACCTTTTGCGAACGAAAACGTTCGCATCAGCGAGTAGTCGAGATTGATCGTGTCGCCGGGCGTCGTGCCGGTTCCAGGCTGCGTGGTGTGCCATTCGTACAGCTCGAATGCGGAGAAGGTCAGGGACTTGTTGCGGGTGAGATGTACCGTCTGGCCCGAGGACAGCGTCGGCGTCCAGTATCCAGATCCCACGTTGTCGGTGGCCCCCTCGGCGAAACGCCCGGTCGGGGCCAGGAAACCGACCAGGGCGCGCACTGACGAGCGTGCTCCGTTCCAGCCGAGGATCAGCGGCAGGTAGTACCAATCAGCGAACCCGCCTCCACCGCTGAGCGGCCCGTGGATGTCTGAGACCAGCTGGTTCTTTGCGAGGGGCAGGGTCGCGACGGCCGAGTAGCGCGCACCTCCGAGCAGCGTCCGCCGGCTGACCCACACGAACGAATTCATGTCCATGATCACGGTATTCGTGCCGCTCACCGGCAGCGTCGACCCGTCGGCGGCCTTGGACTCGTCGCGCGCGTAGAAGAGCAGCTGGTTCGCATACGTGAAACCCGGCTCGGGGGTGACGCCGAATCCCACGGCGGTCATACCGAGCGGATACACGCCCCGACTCTGTCCGTGAGCAGTGGCCGGAGTTACCAGCAGGCACACACAGACCAACAGCCAAGCACCGCGGCTTGGTCGCGGCATCACTTCGTCGCGATGTTCTTCCAGAACCGCTCGAGACTCTCATCGCCTCCAAACAACGTCGTGAAGATCGTCGAATCAGCCAGCAGGATGTCCCCTGCCCGGTCGCCCTTCGGCGGCATCCACAGAAACATATTGAATTCGCGGTGGCCCGCCTCGGTGAACGGGTGCGGCTTCGAGGCATCGATCGGCTGCTGCGCAAGCAGGTGAATGGCTGATGCGTCGTCCGTTGTGATGGCGTAATGCGGGAGATGCGGATGGAAGTTGAACGTCTGCACCCCTTCGAGCCACCCTCGCGCGTCGAGGTCACTGCGCTTGACG
>CAVWST010000022.1:0-204334 GCA_963757735.1 uncultured Acidobacteriota bacterium | reverse complement strand
GCCACGGCGGCGACGCGACGAACTCGTCGACCACCTCTTCGTCGGGGCGGTGAAAGAGCGGGTCCGCCATCGAGAGGTAGTTCCCGAGATACACCACGTGCAGGCCGCCGTAGTCGCCTGGCGGCATGTAGTTCGTATGCTCGACGGCCGCCAGAAAAGGAAAGCCGCTATCCAGAATGTTGAGCCAGTAGACGCCGTCAAGCAGCTGCCGATTCAGCCCGAGGATGACGGCGTGCGCGCCGTAGTAGTCGCCCCAGTCGTAGCGCTCCCGGTAGTCGTCGGGGATGCCCTCCGCGAGCTTCATGAAGACGCGGGTCGGCGTCGTGGCCAGGAGCGCGTCGAACTCCTCCAGCCCCGCTGCGGTATCGACCTGCACCTTCCCGTCCGCTGAGCGGTCGCACTCCTCGTCCGCACGTCTGGCCTCGAGCCGAGCTGTGTTTCTGCTGAAGTCACTAGTTCCACTGACGGCCACCACATCATCAAAGGCACCAGCCTCGGATGTCGGCCGCGTCAAGGCGGGTTTCGCGCTGCCCCTCTGCTCGAGGGTACGCGACCGCGCGCTCGACGCGCTGAGAGCTCGACGAACGGTAGCCCTTCGGGAACTCGCGTCCACTGGTTGACGGGGTACCGCTTCGCGCCGTTCTGCTCGGCGAACGCAATCGCCTGCACCGGATCGACCAACTGGATCGCGCCGGCCCCATCGGGCAGGCGCACGGTCATCCGCCCATTGGCCCGTGTTCCTGCACGGTCGCGTAGTCGGGCGGTCGGACGGCTCGCGCGGTTGCGCGTGGAGAGTTGATGGAGCTCACCGCTCGTGCGGCGCGCTTGGCCCTGCTGGAGTTTGGCTACGCGCGCTCGAGCAGCTCGTGCAAGTCTTAATCGTGTAGCTCTTGTCATCTTGGCGGCCGCCTCTCGTCCGCGCTTGAGCGCGGCGCGGATGGCTTGCGCTTTGACCCCGTGTTTTTCGGCGAGGGCTTCCGCGGCGACTGCGTAGTCTGGGACTTGGTCCGGTCGAAGTCGTCATAGAGGTCTTTCTCACCGTACCGCCAGGATCGCCTGCAGGTCTGCGGACGTGACGAGTGGTGCCCTTTTGCGTGCAGTTGTGTGAGCACGTCGTCGCGACGGCGCCTTCGCCGCCACGAGGTTGGCGATGGTATGAATGCCGCCTGTCGCTGAACGAGCTCGCGCGAGAGGTTGCCGCCGATCCACGCGCCGAACTGGGTACGCTCGGCCGCGGTCATCCCCGCGATTGCGGCGCGCAGGCGCGTCTGCGCTGTATCCCGCTTCATCACGGCGGGGCAGGTGCAGACCGCAAACGAGCCAAGCTCCGCGACGTAAGCTCCCCTGGGGGATCAGCGAGCCGCAGCCCGGGGCGAGCGGCTGCATCGGATTCCGTTGCTTACCTGGTTCGACGGCTCGGGCAAGGGCCTACGTGCGCTGGCGCGGCCTTCCGACTGCTCCCTCAGTGCTCCCGTGTTCTCCTCATCGTCGTCGTCGCTCGCCGTGCGGCGATCGGGCTGGCCAGTGATGGCCCGCGGCTGGTGACGTCAAGCGACTGCGGCGGCTTCCGAAGGCGTAGTGCCAATCGGGCTCTCGAGCGCGGGCGGCAAGGTGCCCGCGCGCAGCCGTCCTCGGGGCTCTCGCGGTCCGCCGTCGCTCCAATCAATCGTCGACAAAACCCGCGCACTTCGCGCGAGGCTTTGTTCGGGACCCCGGCTGGGCGACCGGGGCCGCCGCGCCACAACCCACTCGTGTTTCCCATCAGGGACCGCTCTCTCATGTCCCTTGTATCGGTCGGCGTCGCGAATTTCCCGCGTTTTGTTTTTTCGTGGCGGGCGACGGGCTCGCCCTGGGTCGCAAAGGGCCGTCCGGCACGTCGCCGGTCACTCGATGGTCGGGCCGCTCCGCCCGGTTGTATGTGCGCGATCGGTGATCGTGAGCGCCGCTCACGCTTGGAAAATGCGGTCGAGCATCGAAGGCAGGAACCGTTCAATCCGGCGGCAAGAGGTGCTCGCGTGGCGCGGAGTTGCGCCACTTGCTGACAGAGGGCGTCAAATGCGCGCTGATTAGACATCGGCGGCACGGGCACTTGAATCGTCATCAAGTTATCAGCCTTGAGTGTCCTATTGCGTGCAACGGTGCCCGGAGAGGCCGCAAGACTTTCGCGAACCCGTCGGCGGTCATGAAGTAGTGATGCAGGCAGCTAGGCAGAACCAAGTCTCGCCGTGGCTCGCACACGAGCATTCGGTGGTTGCCGACCCAACCGTCGTGTTCGGAACCGGCGACCGCGATAGCCTTCTCCCAAGCCATGATGTTGCTGAAAACGATGTCGCCAGGCTCCAAACGGTAAAGTTCCTGCCAACTGAACACGGAGCCGGAAACTTTGCGGCGTAGGAAGATGCCCTTGTAGAAACTGCGCACACCATACTCGGTGTAGCTGGCTTCGGCTCGATGGTGATTCGCCGCCATGCGAGAGGCGCGACTTCAGACAGCGGTTTCCACTGGGCGTGAGCTTCGAGTTGGTGGAATGCGGAGCGGAGCGCGGCTTGGAGTTCCTGCTCTTGTTCTTCCCGGAGCTTTTGGGCGCGGGTGAGGCCGGCTTCGATGGCGTCCAAGTGGGCAACGAGGCGCTGCTGCTCCGCCAGCGGCGGCATTGAAATCCGATATTCAGAAAGCCCTGCCGCATCGAGGCGCCGACGGCGGAGTGTTCCGGGGCTGAGTCTGCCGAGCCGACCAAACCCGCTGCGCCGCATGAAATACCAAAGCAGGAAGCGCCATCATCTCTCGCATCGACATCGAAAAGTGGAACTCAGGCGACACGAAAAACCATCCATCCTGCGGCACGACGCGCAAGGCGCCTTCCCATGCCAACAGCTTCGAATGACGAAATCGTCCACCTCGAGTCGAGAGCTCGTTCTCCGAACTGCTTCCCGGCAGCGTGGTAGCTTCTGAACAGCCCTTCCACCATGCGAATAAGCCACCTTCGAGATTGTAGCTCTTCCACGCCGTGACTTCGGCGTCGCGCGAGCGCGGCAGACCTCGCCAAGCGCCACCTCGCTCCACCCTTTGCTTCATGCGAGCGCCTCCACCTCGGTTTGGATTTCTTCCATGAGGCGAAGGATTTCGCGCTCCTTGTCGAGGATGCTGGCGACGAGTTCGCCGGGCGGGCGGTGTTCGAGGGCGTCGGCGCTGTTCGGGTTCTTGAGGTCGAGATTGAACAGCGGCCAGTAGATGGCGTCGCCGGCAGCCTGTTCGTCGGACTGAAGTTTCCGCTCCTTCGCGGCGGCGGCTTCGAGTTCGTCCAGTTGGGACTGGAGCTTTGCCTTTTGCGCGGGGTCCTTGCCGTTGGCGCGGAGTTCGTCCTTCGTCTCCTTGGCCTGCCGTTCGAGCTTGTGGGCGCGGGTGGCGGCTTCGCGGGCGGCGTCCCAATGTGGGGTGGCTTCGGCGACGGCTTTATCGAACAGGGTCTTGAAATCAATCTTCCACGCCTGCTCGTTCTCCACGCGCTTCTTCGCGGTGAACCACTCCTTGCACGCGGCCATGTCCTCGACCTGCATGGGCATGGTCTTGGTGTATTTCTTCCGGCCCTCGGGCAGCGGCACCTGGTAATACCAGATGGTCTGCGTGGGGCCGGAGCGGTCGAAGAAAAGGAGATTGGCCGGGATGTCGGTGTAGGGCGCGAAGGTGCCCTCGGGCAGGCGGACGATGGTGTGGAGGTTGAACTCCTTGAGCAGCTCCTCCTTGATGCGGGCGCAGACGCCATCGCCGAAGAGCGTGCCGTTGGGCACGACGACGGCGGCGCGGCCCGGCTTGCCGCGGGCGGGGCGCTTGAGCTTGCGCATGATGAGCTGGAGGAAGAGGAGCGCGGTCTCGGCGGTCTGCTTGTCGGCGGGGAAGTTGTTCAGGATGCCCCGCTCCTCCTCGCCGCCGAAGGGCGGGTTGGTGAGGATGACGTCCACGCGGTCGTCGTCGCCGATTTCCGTGACCTTCACCGCGAGGGTGTTGCCGTATTTGATGTTCGGGTATTCGAGGCCGTGCAGGAGGAGGTTCATCTGCACGAGCATGTAGGGCAGCGGCTTGGCCTCCTGACCGAAGAGCGTCTCCTGCTGGAGCACGCGGCGGTCGGCGACGGATTTGCAGGTGGCGGCGAGGTGGTCGTAGGCCTCGACGAGGAAGCCGCCGGTGCCGCAGGCGGGGTCGAGCACGGTCTCGCCGAGCTTCGGCTCGGTGACGTCCACCATGAACTTCACGACCGGGCGCGGCGTGTAGAACTCGCCGCTGTCGCCCGCCGCATCGCGCATCTCGCGCAGCATGTTTTCGTAGAGGCGGCTGAGGGTGTGCATCTCCTCGCTGGCGGTGAAGTGGATGCCGCTGACCTTGTTGATGACATCGCGCAGGAGGTAGCCGGACTCCATGCGGTTGGTGACGCCCTTGAATACGTTGGCGATGACATCCTGCCGCGCCTTGCCAGACTCGGACTGCAGGCCGCGCAGGTAGGCGAAGAGGCCCGCGCCCTTGGTGCCGTCCGGCCGCATGGTTTCGTCCTGCGAGATGAATTTGAGCAGTTCATCGCCGGTGATGCCGTCGGGCTTGGCGGCCCAGTCGCGCCAGCGGTAAGGCGGCTCGATGACGGGCGGTATTTCTTCCCGCCGAGCTTCGCCTCGCCTTCGGCGGCGATTTCCATGTCGTCGAGAAACTTGAGGAAGAGAATCCAGGTGAAGAGCGGCAGGCGGTCGAGGTCGCCATTCAGGCCCTTGTCCTTGCGCATGATTTTGCGGGCGGACTTGATGAGCCCGCCGAGCCGTTGGGCGGTGGTCAGGGGCGGGGCGGCTTTCTTTTCGGCGCGGGTCTTGGGCGTTGGCAGATTTCTTTGGCATGAGTCGATAACGATTACGCGGCGTAAAGCAGTTCCTGGAGCTTGGACGACGGCGGAGCGGAACTGGTCCTCACCGCCGAAGCGCTGGGTGATTTCGGCGACATTGCCGAGATCGGAGAGGGGCGGGACTTTCAGCGAGTCGGGGATGGAGAACTCGGCGGGTCCGTGCTCGGCATATTTCGCGAGCAGTGCATCGAGAATTTGCCGGGCCGGTTCGGCATAAGTCGTGAAGAAATCCGGCCGGGTGGACCGGAGCTTCGCAGCGCGCTCCTTGCGCGTCAGCACGGGCGCGTTCCATGCGATGCCGCAGAGAAGATCAAAGGGGTCGGCCTCGGGATTGCCCAATGCATCGGCGGCTTCGCCGGGGTTGATGCCTTTCTCCTGCAAGGCCGCGAGGACTTCGGCACGGCGGTCCGGGTCCGCCCATCCGTGCCGGAAGGCAGCGAGGTCCGGGAATAACGTCCGCACGACTTCGCCTGTGTAGTCGCGAAATTCGGTGACGCTAAGTTGCTTTCCATCCGGCCCGATGTCGCGGGTGGCGTGGGTGGCGATGTTCACCGAGCCTTTGGTGACATAGAACTTTCGTGGCTCTGCGGGCGGCTCCGGCGGTTCGACGATGACGGGCGGCTCCGGATCAACGATAACCTCGTCGTCGTCATCTCCGCCGTCGTCGTCCGGGCCGGGGTCCACAATCGTCGTCGTGGTCGTGTTGCCGTTCTCGTCGATTTCTTCCTCGGAAATGAATTCGGGGTCGCCGTCGAATTCCTTGTCGGCGAAATGGCGAGTGGCCGTGCCGGTGTAGTCGAGGATGTTGAAATAGAACTTTCCGTAGTCCTCGCGCAGGCGCGTGCCACGCCCGATGATTTGCTTGAACTCGGTCATCGTTCCGATCATGCGGATGAGAACGATGTTCTTGACCATGGGCGCGTCCACGCCCGTGCTGAGAAGTTGAGAAGTGGTGAGGATGACGGGTGTGTCGGATTCGAGTTCCTGGAAGCGTCCGAGATGGCCCTTGCCGATGTTGCCTTCGTCGGAGGTGACGCGGCACACGTAGTCGGGATGTGTCTTCGTGAGGTCGGCGTTCAGATTGTTGAGCAGCTCCCGCATCTCGTCGGCGTGTTCCTGGTCAACGCAGAAGACGATGGTCTTGTCGAAGCGGTTGGTCTTCTTGAGAAAGTCCGTGAGGTGCTTCGCAATGGCCTCGGAGCGCGGTCGCAGCGAGAGACGGCGCTCGAACTCCGGCGTGTGATATTCCTCGTCGGGAATTTCACGGCCCAGCTTATCGAGTTCACCCTTGGTGGGCCTCCAGCCCGTAGCATCCGCGGAGGTGACAATGCGATGCACGCGGTACGGCGCAAGGAAGCCATCGGCGAGGCCCTGACGCAGGCTGTATTGGTAAATCGGGTTCCCGAAATAGCGATATGTGGCCTTGTTGTCCCTGCGCAGGGGCGTCGCCGTCATGCCGATTTGCACGGCCGGCTCGAAGTATTCGAGAATCTCCCGCCAGTTCGATTCGTCCTTGGCGCTGCCGCGATGGCACTCGTCCACGATGATGAGGTCGAAGAAGTCGCGGGCGAATTCCTTGTAGAGGCCGGGACGATTCTCGTCCTCGGCAATGGCCTGATAGATGGCGAAATACATCTCGCGGCTTTGCACGACTTCGCCGTTTTCAATCTTGTGGCGGGCATCGCCGAAGGGAACGAAGGTCTTGTCCTTCGGGTCATCCACGAGGATGTTGCGGTCGGCGAGGAAGAGAATCTTCGGGCGCTTGATCGGGTCGTTGGCGCGATTCCAACGCGACTCCCAAAGTTTGTAGCAGATTTGGAAGGCGACGACGGTCTTGCCGGTGCCGGTCGCCATCGTGAGGAGGATGCGATTCTTGCCGCGCAGGATGGCTTCGACGGCGCGGTTGATGGCGATTTGCTGGTAGTAGCGCGGCGGGCGTTCGGGGTCAGGATAGTACGGCGCCAGAACCTTCTCCGTCGCAGGAGCAGAGAGCGGCGCTTTCGCGTTCAGCCGCGTCCAAAGCTCCTCCGGCGTCGGGAAAGCTGTCCACGCTTCGCTCGATGCCGGTGGTGAAGTCGAACTCGACGATGCCTTTGCCGTTGGTGGCATAGGCGAATTTGAGGTCGAGAATCTGCGCATACTCCTTGGCCTGGCCCAGTGCCGCGCCCGGAGTCTTGTAGTCAGCCTTGGCCTCGACCACGGCGATGGGGAAATCGCGACGATACCGGAGCAGGTAATCGGCGCGTTTCGGCTTGCCCCGAACGATCTGCCCGCCGACGACACGGATGCGGCCCTTCGGATTCGTGAAGTATCGCTGCTCAGCGATGCTGAACGGCGAATTTTCCCAACCCGCTGCTTGAAGTTTGGGAACGACAAAGTTCTGCACGTATCAGCCTCGTTCATTGCTCTGATGATGAAGCGTGGATTAAGTAGACGGGAGCCGCGGCGGGAGCCCGGGCGAGAAGTGGGGATCAGACGCCATTGCTGTAAGTAATTGATTCTATGGAGCCGGCGACCCGACTTGAACGGGTGACCTGCTGATTACGAATCAGCTGCTCTACCAACTGAGCTACGCCGGCACGGGGTGGGAACAGCGGCGCTCGCGAACGAGGCACCGGAAGATCAGTCTAGCACGGCCCCTCAGCCTGAAGCGCGTCCTACGCACAACTGCCGCGCAGCCTCATGCTATGAGTGAGTACATGGCCCGCCGATCGCTTCACTACGCCTGGGTCGTCGCCGTCGTCACGTTCGTGATCCTGCTCGTCACCGCGGGCGTTCGTGCGACGCCTGGCGTGCTGATGCTGTCGCTGGAACGCGAGTTCGGCTGGAGCCGCGCGGTCATTTCCTCCGCTGTCGCGATCAACATCGCGCTCTTCGGCCTCATCGGACCATTTGCCGCATCGGTGATGGATCGCTGGGGCGTTCGTCGCGTGATTCTGGGCGCCGTCGCTTTGCTCGCCGCGTCTGTGGCGTTGACGACGCAGATGCAGTCGCAGTGGCAGTTGACGCTGCTGTGGGGCGTGCTCGTCGGCACCGGCACGGGCGTGACGTCGATGGTGCTGGCGGCGATCATCGCCAAGCGCTGGTTCGACGAACGGCGCGGCCTCGTCCTCGGCATCCTGTCAGCGGCCAACGCGACGGGGCAGTTGATCTTCCTTCCGTCGCTCGCGGGTCTGGTCGAGTCGAGCGGGTGGCGTTCCGCGGCGTTGCTCGTGTCCGGCGCCGCCGCAGTCGTGTTCGTCATCGTGCTGATCTTCATGCGCGATCGGCCGGAGGATCTCGGCCTGCTGCCGTACGGACGACCGGCTGGGTGCCGGATGCCGCAGCGCGCGTGCGCTCGCGCCGCTCGCGGCGCTCTCCGATGGCGTCGCGCACGCGCGCGTTCTGGCTGCTCGCCGGGACGTTCTTCGTGTGTGGCGCGAGCACGAACGGCCTCATCGGCACGCATCTCATCGCCGCCTGCCATGACTACGGCATCCACGAGGTGCAGTCGGCGCAACTGCTGGCGATGATGGGCATCTTCGACATCCTCGGCACGACGGCGTCCGGATGGCTGACGGATCGCTACTCGAGCCGCCATCTGCTGTTCGGCTACTACACGCTGCGCGGGATCTCGCTGCTGTTCCTGCCGCTCACGCTGCAGGAAGGCGCGAGCAGCCTGGTGATCTTCGCCGTGTTCTACGGGCTCGACTGGATCGCGACGGTGCCGCCGACTGTTCGTCTCACGAGCGAAGCCTTTGGTCGCGAGAACACCGGCGTCATCTACGGATGGATCGGCGCCAGTCATCAGCTCGGCGCATCGGCGGCGGCGTTCGGCGCTGGCGCGATTCGGACGATGCTCGGCGACTATCAGGTCGCGTTCTGGACGGCCGGCGTGCTCTGTGTCGTGGCCGGGCTGTCGTTCCTGACGATTGGACGATCGCTCCGTCCCGCTCCCAGTCCCGACCGTCGCGACGGCTGGGTGATTTTCCGCGCGCCGCTGCGGGTGATTTCCCACACGCACGCGCTCTCGCACGTCGCGTGGAGAAATCACCGGCCTCAGTAGGTGTCGACAGAGCGCGCCTCAGCCGAGGCATGCAACTTGCCCATCGCAATGGGCATGGCTACCACGATCGTTCCTCATCTGCGAAGTTCCCGTGTTCTTTGCCACCAGCGAAGGGCAGACTCGCCGAATCGCCGAGCGGCTTGCCGCCGCCTTCACGATCTCGGCATCGACAGTTGCGCGATCGACGTTGCCGGTCCTGACGCGGCCTGGTCGACTGGACGCAGGTCCGCGGCGCGCTTGTCGGCGCGTCTATCCACATCGGCAAGCATCAGAAAACCGCAGAGCAGCTTCGTCCGCGCATACGCGTCCGATCTCACACGCTGTCCCGTCGGCGTTCTTCTCGGTCAGCCTCAGCGCCGCGTCGAAAAACGAGAAGGAAGTCGAGGCGGCGGAGAAGTCTGGCCAGGGCATTTCCGGCTGCTCGCGGCTGGACTGCCGGAGATGCATCGTTTCGCTGGCCGGCCGACTCGCGTATCGCGAATACGGGCTTCTTCATTCGATGGGTGATGAAGCGGATCGCGAGAAAGGAGGGTGCGCCCACGGACACGAGCCGTGACTATGAGCTCACGGACTGGAAGCAGGTCGATACAGCTCGCGCGCGACATGGCGCAACGGATTCAGTGCGCGCGACGTCGCTGTGCGCATAAAACAAAACGGGCGGGCCATGAGGGCCCGCCCCGAAGATTGAACGGTCTGACCCGCGTCTCTTAGTGATTCATGGGGACCTTGAGCTCCCCAAGCTTCGCGATCATGTCCTCGGCGGACGTCGCCGGCTTCACCTTCTTCTCGATGTAGGCGATCTTGCCCGTCCTTGTCGATGTAGAACGTCCAGCGATTGGCGAAGCCGGCGGGTTGGGCATCAACACGCCGTACTTCGCCGCCACTTCCTTCGTCGGATCGGCGAGCATCGGGAAGTCGGCTTCCTTCTTCTCGACGACCGTCGACCGGCCCGCCACCGCGTCCCTGCAGCGTCACGCTGGTCGCCTTCGCGAACTTGGTGTTGTCTTCGACGATTGTCGACGCTGGCCATGAAGTAGGCCACGTCGTACATCCGGATCTTGTCGCCGTTCTCCGCCAGCGACTTGCACTCGATCGTGCAGCCCTGGTGAACGCCTTCGGGAACCAGGCGACGACCACCGCCCTCTTTCCCTTGAAGTCCGACAGCTTGTAGGTCTTGCCATCGGACGCCTGCAGGCTGAAATCGGGAGCCGTGTCCCCAACCTTCAGCTCAGTGGTCTGAGCTTTCACTCCCACCGCCAGGGCCGCTGCCAACCCTATCGCCATCAATGCGCGCATGAACGAATCCTCCTGAGCTGAATGCCCGTCGAGCACCCTTGGGCCAGAACGGGCTGAGTATACCGCCGAACGGTAACATTCCGCTTCCCCTATGACGCATCCGCTCGTGCTCGAGGTTCGCGCGGCGCTCGAAAAGGCCGCCGATCCGGTCGAAAGCGCCAAAAATGCAGGCGTACATGAAGTCAGCGATGCCGTATCGCGGCGTCTCGTCGCCTGAGCAGAAGGCCATCTGGAGGCGGGTGTTCCCGGCACATCCGCTTGTCATCGCGCGACGAGTGGCAGCAGGTGGCGCTGACGCTTGTGGCGCGACGCCACGTTTCGCGAGGAGCGTTACGCGGCGATCGCCCTCACCGATCTTCGGACCTATGCGCCGTACCGCACGATGGCCGTCGTGCCGATGTTCGAGGAGATGATCGTCTCGGGTGCCTGGTGGGATTTCGTGGACGCGATTGCCAGCGCATCAGCTCGGCGACGTCCTGCGCAGCGGACCCGTCTCGCATGTCGAAGCTGATGCGCCGCTGGGCTCGCGACAGCGAACATGTGGAAGCGCCGCGCGGCGATTCTGTGTCAGCTCCGCTTCAAGCGCGACACGGACCTGAAGCTGCTGTACGACTGCATCGAGCCGAATCTCGCGGACAAGCAGTTCTTCATTCGCAAGGCCATCGGCTGGGCGCTGCGTCAGTACGCCTGGACGGATCCGCGCGAGGTCAAGCGATACGTGAAGGCGAATCGCGAGCGGCTGAGCGGGCTCAGCGTGCGCGAAGCGCTCTGAAGAACGTGTAGGCCGGCGTCTACGCTCGTCAGACCTGGCGTGTCTCGGATCGAGCGGCATCAATTCCTCGCGCACGCGCGCGCGCTCGCGATCGATCTGATCGGGTGTCGCACCCAGGCGTCGCAGCACCGCTTCCGTCATCGCCAGCGCGACTTCGCCTTCACCCGCAAACACCTGTTCGGCTCCTGCCTGTCGCAGCGGCGGAACATCTCGCAGATACTGACTGCGGACGAAGATGTGCGCGGTCGGGTTGATCGAGCGTGCGCACTGGATGATGCCGGGCGACCCGGTGTCGGCACCGCTGACGATGAGCGTGGAGGCGTGGGGAAGACCCGCCGAGACGAGCGTGTCGGTGTGACTGGCGTCGCCGTACACCGCCGACACGCCCTGCTCGCGCAGTTCGCGAACGACGTTGATGTTGAGCTCGACGACGGTGGGAGAGATGCCGTTCTCTCGCAGCAGCCGCGTCACGGTGCGTCCGGTTGGTCCGTGGCCGATCACGATCGCGCGTCCGCCGGGATCGAGCGACGACGATGCGCCGACGTCCAACGGCTCGAGTCGCTCGGACGAAACACCCGCATCTGTCCGAGCCTGCGGGTCAGCGGCTCGATGGCCTTGAACGCGAGCGGATTGAGCGTGATCGAGATGATGGCCGTCGCCACGACGACGTCGAGTGCCTCGGGTGGGACGACGCCGAGCGTCCGGCCGATGGTGACGAGCATGAACGAGAACTCGCCGACCTGCGCGAGCGAGACGGCGACACTCAGCGTCGTGCGCAGCGGATATTTCATGAGCCACGTCACGAGCGCCGCGGTTGCCGGCTTGCCCACGAGCACGATGAAGAGCGCCGCGAGCACGAAGCCGGTTGTTCGAGGAGCGCAGCCGGCCGCAGCAGCATGCCGACCGAGACGAAGAAGAGCACCGCGAAGGCGTCGCGCATCGGGAACGCGTCGGTCGCGGCGCGCAGGCTGTAGTCGGACCGGCCGACGATCATGCCGGCCAGAAACGCGCCGAGCGCCATCGAGACGCCGAAGACGAGGGCGGCGCCGACGGCCAGTCCAAGCGCGAGCGCCAGCACCGCCAGCGTGAACAGCTCTCGCGACCGCGTCGCCGCGACACGGTCGAGGATGACCGGGATGACGCGACTGCCGATCATCGGCCGCGAGCACGCCGAGGCCGACGACCTTGAGGATGGTGATGCCGAGGCTGAGCGCAACTGACTCGCGGGCTGGGCGAGCCGGCGAGGGCCGGCAACAGCACGAGAACGACGACGGTGAAGACGTCCTCGACGACGAGCCAGCCCACCGCGATGTGCCCGGCGCTGGTGTGAAGCTGGCGGCTGTCCGAGAGCACGCGAATCAGGACGACCGTGCTCGCGACCGAGAGCGACAACCCGAAGACGATCGCGGCCGGCCATTCCCAGCCGAATGCGCGCGCGGCGAAGTGCGCCGAGTCCCGTCGCGACGAGGCTCTGCAGCACCGCGCCGGGAATGGCGACGCGGCGCACCGCCAGCAGTTCGTCGAGATGGAACTGCAGGCCGACGCCGAACATCAGCAGGATGACGCCGACTTCGGCGAACTGCTCGGCAAGGTGGACGTCCGCGGTGTATCCCGGAGTGTAGGGACCGACGACGACGCCGGCCATGCAGGTAGCCGACGATCGGCGACAGGCCAAGCCGCTGAGTGATGTATCCGCCGATGAGAGCGGCGCCAAGCCCTCCGGCCAAGGTGAGAATGAGCCCGGTTTCCGGCATGCCATCGCAATGGTAGTTCGCTCACGCCGGTCTCTGAGCCGATCAATCTGCGATTTGCACCTTCCCCAGCAGGAGCACACCTATATGTCGGAACACGTCCGCGATCACCGAAGCCTGCTTGCAACCGCGGAAAAGCGTTTGTTGATTGCCATCGCACAGCGGCTGCCACTGTGGGTCCACTCAGATCATCTGACGGGGCTGGCGATGGCGGCGATGGCTGTCGCGCAGTGCGGGGTATGTCCTCGCGCGTTGGGACACACGCGCGCTCTGGCTGGTCGTCTTCGCCCTCGCAGTCAATTGGTTCGGGGACAGCCTTGACGGCACGCTCGCCCGGGTCCGCAAGGTTGAGCGACCGAGGTACGGCTTCTACCTCGATCACGTCCTCGACATCGTCGGCATCACACTGCTTTTCGGAGGGCTGGCGGCCTCGCCGTTCATGTCGCCGGTCATCGCGCTCGCGCTGCTCGTGGCGTATCTGCTTGTCTCTGGCGAGGTGTTCCTCGCGACAGCGGTCAGAGGCGTGTTCAAGATGTCGTTCGGCGGACTCGGTCCTACCGAATTGCGAATTCTGCTGGCAATCGGAACCATCGCATTGCGCAACGATCCGCACGTCAGTTTTGGCCTTCTCGGTCGAATGCCGCTGTTCGACTTCGGCGGACTCGTCGCGATCGGCTGCCTGGTGTTCATACTCCTGATTTCGGCGACGCGGAACGCGGTCGCGCTGGCACGACTGGAGCCGCGCGAGTCGCCGGTTGCGCCCGGAGGCTTTGCGCAAATCCGCGCACGGTAGTACGATGCCGGTTTACGGATCCTCAGGAATTCGTCACTGTGGCGACTGCACCCCCGACCCAGACGCCGAAGCCCCGCAAGCCGCTCATCGTTCGCGGGGCGCGGACGCACAACCTCAAGAACGTCGACGTGACCCTGCCCGCGGGCAAGCTGGCGATCATCACGGGCGTCAGCGGGTCGGGGAAGTCGTCGCTCGCCTTCGACACGATCTACGCGGAAGGGCAGCGTAGGTACGTCGAGTCGCTGTCGGCGTACGCCCGCCAGTTCCTCGAGCGGATGGAGAAGCCCGACGTCGATCGCATCGAGGGAATCTGCCCGGCGATCGCGATCCGTCAGAAGAACAGCGTTCGGAATCCGCGCTCGACCGTCGGCACGACCACCGAAATCCACGACTACATGCGACTGCTGTTCGCGCGCGTCGGCAGAACGTTCTGCCGGCAGTGCGGCCAGGAGGTCATTCGCGAAACGGCCGAGGTCGTGGCCAAGCGCCTGGGAGAGTTGCCGGAAGGCACGCGTCTCCTGATTGGTTTCGAGATTCCCGTCGTCTCGATTCTCAGCCTCGACGCCGTCTTCGTCTGAAGACGAAACGGCGACGAGGAGCTCCGATGAGCTCGAGCCTGCCAAGAATGGTGTCGATGGAATCGGCGAGACGATCAACGGGCTTCGGCGTCGAGGATTCGGCCGCCTGCTGGTCGACGGCAAGGCCATCGCGTTCGAGGAGATCGATCTCGCAGCGCTCGGCAACGCGCACGACGCTCGAAGTCGTCGTCGACCGCGTGCGGATCGAAGGCGATCTGCGCAGCCGCCTGACAGACTCGATCGAGACGTCCTATCGCGAGGGCGGTGGAGCCGCATTCGCGATAGCTCTCGGCCGGGATTCGGGATCCGGGATTCGGGATCCGAAGAACCCGGAGCCGACCGGAGCCCGAGGCCCGGAGCCCGAGGACGAGAGACTCGTGTTCTCCGAGCGCTTCGAGTGCCGCGCCTGCGGCATCGCGTACGAGACACCGCAGCCGAGGCTCTTCTCGTTCAACAATCCGTTCGGCGCCTGCCCGACGTGCCACGGCTTCGGCAACGTCATCGAGCTCGACATGGGTCTGGTCGTGCCCGATCCGTCGCTCTCGATCAATCAGGGCGCGATCGAGCCGTGGAGCAAGCCGCACTACCGTGCGCAGCTGGCGGAATTGAAGCGCGCCGCCAGGAAGGCCGGCATCCGTCTCGATGTGCCGTGGAAGGATCTCTCCGACGATGAACGGCGGTTCGTCGTCGAGGGCGATGGCGATTTCGAGGGCGTGCGCGGCTTTTTCCGGTGGCTCGAGCGGAAGAAATACAAGGTGCACGTCCGCGTCTTCCTGAGCCGGTATCGCGGCTACCTGGCGTGCCCTGATTGCGGTGGCGCGCGGCTTCGCCGCGAGGCGCGGAACGTGCGCGTCGGCGGACGCACGGTCGATGAAGTCTCAGCGCTGACCGTGGACGCGGCACGGCAGTTCTTCGCCGATCTGCAGCTGAGCGAGAAGGAGTCGGCCGTTGCCGACAAGGTGCTGCGCGAGATTCGAAGACGGCTCTCGTTCCTCAGCGACGTCGGCCTGGACTACCTGACACTCGATCGACTGTCGTCGACGCTTTCGGGAGGCGAGTCGCAGCGCATCAACCTCGCGACATCGCTCGGATCGGCGCTTGTCGGCACGCTCTACGTGCTGGACGAGCCGTCGATTGGGCTGCACTCGCGCGACAACCAGCGGCTCATCGAGATCCTTCGTCAGCTTCGCGATCAGGGCAACACGGTTCTCGTCGTCGAGCACGACGAAGACATGATCCGCGTCGCCGATCACATCGTCGACCTGGGTCTCGGCGCCGGAGAGCAGGGCGGCCGCATCGTCTACTCGGGCGACCTGCCTGGTCTGCTTCAGGAGACTCGCTCGCTGACGGCGAAGTACCTGCGCAACGAACTGGCGATTCCAGTGCCGTCGCCTCGACGGAAGGGCATCGGCCAGAAGATCCGGCTCAGAGGCGCGAGCGAGCACAACCTGAAGGACATCGACGTCGCAGATTCCGCTGAACACGCTGACGTGTGTGACCGGCGTGAGCGGATCGGGCAAGTCGACGCTGGTTCACGACGTGCTCTATGCCGCGATCAAACGCGCCAAGGGCGATTGGGATCGCCGCGTCGGCACGTTCAGCGAGCTCGAAGGGCCTCGAATACATCACCGACGTCGCGCTCGTCGATCAGACGCCGATCGGACGCACGCCGCGCTCGAACCCGGTGACGTATCTCAAGGCGTTCGATCCGATCCGGGAGCTGTTCTCGCTGACCAAGGATGCGCGCGCGCGCGGACTGACCGCGAGCCACTTCTCCTTCAACGTTCCCGGCGGCCGCTGCGAGGCGTGCCAGGGCGAGGGCGAGGTGCGCGTCGAGATGCAGTTCCTCGCCGACGTGTTCGTGCCGTGCGATCAGTGCGACGGCAAGCGGTTCAAGCCGCAGGTGCTCGAGGTCCGGTATCGCGGCAGGTCTGTGCATCAGGTGCTGGAGATGACCGTGCGCGAGGCGCTCACGTTCTTCAGCACGTCGCCGAAGGTGCTGCGCCGCCTGCAGGTGCTCGACGAGATCGGGCTGGGATATCTGCGGCTCGGGCAGCCGGCGACCACGCTGTCTGGCGGAGAGGCGCAGCGCATCAAGATTGCTGCGCATCTGTCGTCGTTCGGCGGCGAGCGCGTGCTCTACATCCTCGACGAACCGACGACCGGGCTGCACTTCGACGACATCGCGAAGCTGCTGGCGGCGTTCCGAAAGCTCGTCGAAGCCGGACACACGCTGCTCGTCATCGAGCACAACCTCGACGTGATCAAGACGGCCGACTACGTCATCGATCTCGGGCCCGGAGGGAGGCGCCGCGGGCGGAGAGGTCGTCGCGACCGGTACGCCCGAGCAGATTGTGCAGGTCGAGGCCTCGCACACCGGACGCGCCCTTCGCGATGTTCTCGCCGCCGGCCGGCCCAATGCCTACGCCGCGCGATAGAAGGGGGTCGGGGTCAATGGTCAGGACAATTCGCGAACAGTAAGGCCGTCCCTTTAAATGACCGACCCCCTTACAAGATCGTTCTACGAGCGACCGACGCTGACCGTCGCCGCCGAGTTGATCGGCAAAGTCCTCGTGCACGAGACGCGTGCGGGCGTCGCCGCCGGGATGATCGTCGAGGTCGAGGCCTACATCGGCGAAGACGATCCGGCGTGTCATGCGGCACCGGGACCCGACCAGACGGAATGCGCCGCTCTATGGTCCGCCTGGGCTACGCGTACGTGTATCTGAACTACGGCATCCACAACCTGGTGAACGCCGTGACGGAAGCGGAGGGCTCGCCGGCCGCGGTCCTCATTCGCGCGCTCGAGCCGCTCGACGGGATCGAGCTGATGACGCGACGACGGCGCGCAGCCGGCGGACGCGTTGACGACGCCGGTCTCTGCCGCGGCCCGGGCAATCTGACGCAGGCGCTCGGCATCACGCTGAAGCAGAATCGCTCGGACCTGAGCACCGGCCCGCTCTGGATCGAGGACCGGGGCTCTCGCGCCGGCACCCTCGCGTGGAGCCGCAGGATCGGCATCCGGGTCGGCGTCGAGCGTCCGTGGCGGTGCTGCTCGCCGGGTCACCCCTCGGTGTCGGGCAAGAAGTCGGGCAAAGGCAAGCGGGGCAAGAGTCGAAGTCAGATGCAAAATGCTTATGAAAAGTCGGTGCTAGATGAAGGTGCATCGACGCTGATGGGTACAACACTGCTCAAGAAGGTGTGGGATCTCCACACGGTTCGCCAGTTGCCGACGGGGCAGACGCAGCTCTTCATCGGTCTGCACCTCGTGCACGAGGTCACCTCGCCACAGGCGTTCGACGAGCTGCGCCTGCGCGGCTGGAAGGTCGCGCGCCCGGATCGCACCTTCGCCACCGTCGATCACATCGTGCCCACGAAAGTGCGGACGCGGCCGTTCCTCGACGTCATGGCCGAGGACATGATGGCCTCGCTCGAGCGCAACGTGCGCGAGTTCGGTCTTCGCTTCGCCGGCCTCGACGACGACCGCCAGGGCATCGTGCACGTGATCGGCCCGGAGCTCGGACTGACGCAGCCCGGCATGACGATCGCCTGCGGCGACAGTCACACCTCGACGCACGGCGCGTTCGGCGCGGTCGCGTTCGGCATCGGCACCTCGCAGGTGCGAGACGTGCTCGCCTCGCAGTGCCTGGCGCTCGAGCCGCTCAAGGTGCGCCGCATCCGCGTGACCGGTGCGCTGCCGAAGGGCGTCTACGCGAAGGACGTCATCCTCGCGATCATCCAGCGGCTCGGCGTCCAGGGTGGCAACGGGTACGCGTACGAGTACGCCGGCGACGTCGTCGATCGCATGTCGATGGACGAGCGCATGACGATCTGCAACATGTCGATCGAAGGCGGCGCGCGCGTCGGCTACGTGAACCCGGACGAGACGACCTTCGAGTACATGAAGGGGCGGCCGTTTGCGCCGCAGGGCGAGGCGTTCGAGCGCGCGCGAGCGTGGTGGCAAGTCGATGGCGTCCGATGCGGATGCGGTCTACGACGATGACGTGGAGATCAGGGCGGGCGAGCTGACCCCGATCGTGACGTGGGGCGTGAACCCTGGTCAGTCGATTGGCGTGCACGATCGCGTGCCGGCGCCTGCAGATGCCGACGCGATCCGAAGGCGGTGGCCGACGCGTTGAGCTACATGGGCCTCACGCCGGGCAGCCGATCGAAGGCATGAAGGTTGACGTCGCATTCATCGGCTCGTGCACGAATGGGCGTCTGTCCGATCTCCGCGAAGCCGCGCGCATCGTCAAAGGCAAGCACGTGGCCAAGCACGTCAAGGCGCTCGTCGTGCCCGGGTCGGTCGGTGTGCGCGAGGCGGCGGAGCGGGAAGGCCTGGACGAGGTGTTCAAGGCTGCCGGGTTCGAGTGGCGCGGCGCCGGTTGCTCGATGTGCCTGGGCATGAATCCGGACAAGCTCGAAGGCGATCAGGTGTGTGCGTCCTCGTCGAACCGCAACTTCAAGGGCCGGCAGGGAAGTCCGACGGGACGGACGCTGCTCATGAGCCCGGCGATGGTCGCCGCGGCGGCTGTGGCCGGAGAAGTGATGGACGTGCGGGAGCTGGCCTGATGCAGCGCATTACGAAGATCACCGGCCGTGCGATTCCGATGCGCGGCAACGACATCGACACCGACCGCATCGTCCCGGCGCGATTCCTGCGCGCGATCACCTTCGAGGGCATGGAAGCGCATCTCTTCGAGGACGATCGCAAGATGGGCGGGCCCGGGCACAATCGCCACCCGTTCGACGTGCCCTGCGTATCAGGGCGCGTCGATCCTGCTGGTCAACAGGAACTTCGGGTGTGGATCGTCGCGCGAGCACGCGCCGCAGGCGATTCGACGCTGGGGCATCCAGGCGATCGTCGGCGAATCGTTTGCCGAGATCTTCTTCGGCAACTCCGCGATGATCGGCATGCCGTGCGTGACCGCGTCGAGCGCCGACGTCAAGGCGCTGCAGGATCTGGTCGAGCGAAACCCGCGCACCGAGCTCCGGATCGATCTCATCGCAGGAACGTGCGAGGCCGGGCGACTTCCGTTGCTCGGTGTCGCTGCCGCCCAACGTCCGCGACGCGTTTGCCACAGGCGCCTGGGACACGACCGGGCTGCTCCTCGATCGCTACGACGAGGTCAACGCGAAGTCCGCGCGTCTTCCGTACGTCGCGGGTTTCTGAGTCCGTGAGGGGGTCGGGAGTCATTTGATCAGGACACCCGCTCGGAGGCAAGGCTGTCCTCTTTAAATGACTCCCGACCCCATTTCGCCCATTACGCCGCTACACGGCAGCGTGACTCTTCTTGTCGTCGAGCTGCGCCAGGAACGCCGCCGAGGCGTGCGATCGCTCGCCGCCTTTCCGATACACGAGCCGCACCTGCCGTCGCAGACGAATCTCCGGCATCGCGAGCGCCACGAGCTCACCGCGCACGATCTCGGACTCCGCACATCGGCGCGGCAGCAGCGCGACACCCATCTGCATCGCGACCGCGCGCTTGATCCCCTCGAGGCTGGGCAGCGAGACGAGGATGTTGGCCGGGATGTGATGCTGCTCGAACAGCCGCAGGACGCGATCGCGGACGTGCGACGGATCGTTGTGCGCGATGACCGTCTGTCGCGCGCACTCCGACAGCGTGACCTCTCGGCTCTGGGCGAGCGCATGCGACGGGTGGACGAGCATCACGAGCTCGTCCTGTCCGAGGACGATCGAGCTGAGGCCCGGTCTCGGCCGGCTGAAACGTCAGCACGCCGAAATCGAGGCTGCCTTGTGCGACCTCGGCGCCGATCTGACGGGCCGGGATGCGGCGCACGTCCACGTGGACGAGCGGATGCGCCTCGCGGAATCGCGCGATGAGCGGCAGCACGGCATGCACCGAGGCCTCGTTGGCCCCGATGAGGACCCGCCCGCGCCGCAGGTCGCGCAGGTCCTTCACCGCGCCCTCGGCCTCTTCGGACAGGCGGAGCAGGCGCTCGGCGTAGTCGCGGAGCAGGCGCCCGGCTTCGGTCAGGGAGGCGTCCTTGGTGGCGCGGTCGAACAGCCGCTCCCCGACGCTTTCCTCGAGGCGGCGGACCGCCTGGCTGACGGCCGGCTGGGTCCGGTGCAGCTTCATGGCCGCCCTGGAGAAGCTCCGTTCGGCCGCAACCTTCAAAAATACACGTAATTCGCTCAGTTCCACGAGCATCTCCGGAGGGCTGGCGGCGGTCCCTCCAAGATAACGGATCATAATCCAAACAGAATAATTATCAGTTTGACATTATCGGGACCAGTCGCGTTTACTGGCTACGAGGGGAGATAGTCCCAATGGCAGATAACCACGTCCGCGTTTTCGACACCACGCTCCGCGATGGCGAGCAGGCGCCCGGATTTTCACTCCGGCCGGCCGAGAAGCTGCAGCTGGCGCGCCAGATCGACGCGCTCGGCGTGGACATCATCGAGGCGGGGTTCCCGATTGCGTCACCCGCCGATGCCGAGGCGGTCCGTCAGATCGCGACCGAGATCCGTCGTCCGGTGATCGCGTGCCTGGCGCGTTGCCATCGCGCCGACCTCGAGAAGGCGGCGTGGGCGATCAAGCCGGCCGCGCAGGGACGGATTCACACGTTCATCGCGACCTCGGATCTTCACCTCAAGGTGAAGCTGCGCATGTCGCGCGAGCAGTGCCTGGAGGCGGCGGTCGAGTCCGTGCGCTACGCGCGCCAGCAGACCGACGACGTGCAGTTCTCGGCTGAGGACGCCACGCGAAGCGACTTCGACTTCCTCTGCAAGGTCGTCGAGTCGGTGATTGCCGTGGGCGCGACGACGATCAATCTGCCCGACACCGTCGGATACACGCACGCCGGACGAGACCCGCGCCTTCTTCGAGCGGATTCGCGCGGCGCGTGCCGAATTCCGACAAGGTGATCTTCAGCACGCACTGCCACGACGACCTCGGCCTCGCCGTGGCCAACTCGCTCGCGGCGATTCAGGGTGGCGCGCGCCAGGTGGAATGCACGGTCAACGGGATCGGCGAGCGTGCCGGCAACGCGGCGCTCGAAGAGATCGTCATGACGCTGCGCATCCGCGCCGATCGCATGCCGTTCACGACCAGCGTCGAGACCAAGGAGATCTACCCGTCGAGCGAGATGCTCACGAAGCTCACGGGACAGGGCGTGCAGGTGAACAAGGCCGTCGTCGGTCGCAATGCGTTCGCGCACGAGGCGGGCATCCACCAGGACGGCATGCTCAAGGATCGCCGGACCTACGAGATCATGCGCGCCGAGGACGTCGGTGCGCCGTGGAATCCGCTGGTCCTCGGCAAGCACTCGGGCCGGCATGCCGTGCAGCGACGCTGCGCCGATCTGGGCTTCCAGCTGGATGGCGATGAGCTGGTCGAAGTCTATCGCGGCCTGATGGCGATCGCCGACGACCGCAAGGTCCTGACCGATCAGGACATTCGCACGGTCATCGCGCGCGTCCGGGCCGACCAGACCGTGTCACACGACGCCGTCGATCCGTTCGACACGCCGTCGGCGGCGCAGCCCGCGATCCACGAGTCGGGATACGGCCACGGGGTCTGAGCTCGCTAGTATGCAAATTCACTGCGGCACGGCAAGAACAGCTGATGCCGAAATCTTCAAGCCTGCGACGTACCTGCCTTCCCACTGCGGGGAGGACTCCGCATCTACCAGTTCATCGAGACGCGTCGGCACACGTCCGCGGGAGCGCAAACAGCCGAGCGCTTGATCGGCGTCAACGACATCCCGGAGTCCTGTATCCGAGTGAAAGCGCCGCGCAGGAGTCCGGCCGGCCAGTCCCGCCGATCGTGCCGGTCCATCCGCGTGAGCGTCATCTCTCAGCGCCAGCTAGTTTCTCGGTCAATCGTACGACGGGAATCTTCAGTCGACGCGCTTCCCTCGCGAATCACTGTGACAGCGGCCGTGCTGCCGATCGCGGCGTCCGACACCAGGCGCGACAGATGGCCAGGATCTTCGACTGTCGTGCCGTTGAAGCTCACCACGACGTCGCCGGGACGCATCCGTTCTGATACGCGGGCGAGTTCCGATACATCCGATAGCGAGCGCGCCGCGCGTATCCGGAGTCCCATCTCCTCGGCCATGCGCGTCGACAGCGGCACGTACTGATCCGGTCCCGATCGTGCCGCGTCGCACTTCCTGGTACTGCTGCAGATCGTTGACGACGCGCCGCGCGAGGTTGCTCGAGACGGCGAAGCCGATGCCCTGATACCCACCGCTCTGGCTGAAGATCACCGTGTTGATGCCGACCAGTTCGCCGCGCGCGTTCACCAGCGCGCCGCCGGAGTTGCCGGGATTGATCGCGGCGTCGGTCTGAATGAAATCCTCGTAGCGTCGAGACGCCGAGGTTCGTTCGTCCCGACCGCCGAGACGATGCCGAGCGTGACGGTCTGACTCAACTGATACGGGTTGCCGACGGCGAGCACCCACTCGGCGACCTTGAGTCGCGAGGAGTCTCCCCACGGGATCGTCGGCAGATTCGCGCGCGCCAATCTTCAGCACGGCGAGGTCGGTCGCTGGATCGACGCCCACGACATCGGCGCGCATCTCGCGCTTGTCGGCGAGCGCGACGGTGACATCGAGCTGCTCGATCGTGACGCGCCGCGCTTCGCCAGTGACGACGTGATTGTTGGTGAGGATGAAGCCGTCGCTGCTGACGATGACGCCGGAGCCCAGGCTGTTCTCGACCCCGCGGCGGGAGCCGAAAATCGCGTCGGGATCGCCGAAGAGCGATCCGAAGAACGGGTCGATCTGGCACCTGCCGGCGCACGACCTGCTGCGACGAGATGTTGACGACGGCCGGGATGATGCGCTCGGCGATGCGGCTGAAATCCGTCAGCGTGGCGGCCGGAGACGTGACTGGCGCCGGGCGCGGCACGGCTGGCGGCCGGCTCTGGGCCGGCGCCTGAGCGACCGCTTCCGTCGACTCGCGAATCGCGGTTCGCCAGCAGCAGCCCTGCCACGAAGCTGACGAGCAGGAGCAGCGATGCGTCGCAGAAACGTCGAGTCATCGGCGATTAGCTGATCTGAATCCGGCGGACGGACGGCGTCCGTCGCTTTAGGACAGGTCACGGTGAGCACGCCGTCGCGCAGATCCGCGGTGATGCGTTCCGCGTCGATTGGCACCGGCAATTGAAACGTGCGGCTGAAGCTCGCCGTGGCCGCGCTCGATCCGGTGAAACTGCTCGCAGGGTGATTCACGTTCGCGGCGCATCCCGGAAATCGTCAGGCGCCCTTCGTGGTGCTGCAGCTGCACATCGTCCTGGGTGAGTCCCGGCAGCTCCACCATCACCACGTAGCGATCCGGCGTCTCGAACACGTCGACTGCCGGGGTCCACCCGGTCGGTCCAGTGGCGAGGCGGTTCAACCGCTGCTGGGTGGCCAGCAGATCCTGAAGCGGATCCCAGCGTACGAAAGCCACGGCGAGATCGTACCACTGTCAGGACTGCGGGATCCGGAGGCCGGGCTCGAGAGCAAGCGCCGGCGCCTACGAGCCGCCGGAGTCCCGGACCCAGGGCCCGGGTCAGTCGAGTGGCTGTGCTACGATCGAAAGGTTCTACAAACGGTATTTATGGCTTCTATACAAGCAACGCGACTGAAGAAGGGCATGCTGGTGAAGATGGAGCAGGACCTGTTCCGGGTCCTCGAGCTCCAGCACGTCACCCCGGGTAACCTGCGCGGGTTCGTCCGCATCAAGCTGCGGAACATCCGCAACGGGGCGCTCTCGGACCAGAAGCTGCGGTCGGAGGATACTGTCGAGCGCGCGACGCTGGACGAGCGCCAGATGCAGTACCTCTATCAGGACGGCGACGACTATTACTTCATGGACACCGTCACGCTTCGACCAGATTCACATCACGAGCGAAGCGCTGGGGGAGTCGGTGAACTACCTCAAGCCGGAGATGACGATCTCGGTCGAGTTCTACGGCACCGAGCCGGTCGGCATCGAGTTGCCACAGACCGTGGACCTGAAGGTGACCGACACGGCTCCGGGCATCAAGGGCGCCACGGCAAGCGCGCAGGTCAAGCCGGCGACGCTCGAGACCGGACTCGTCGTGCAGGTGCCACCGTTCGTGAACCCAGGCGATCTCGATTCGCGTCAGCACGGATACCGGGGAATACTTGTCACGGGCGTGAACCTCGAATCTTTGATTTTGGTGATCTTTGATTGTTGAATTGTTGTTGATCGTTGAATTGCTGATTGTTGATTGATGCTGATTCGCCCAATCACGAATCAACAATCACATCAACAAGTAATCAATAATCAAAGATCGAGAAATCACCAATGGACGTCGTGCGCCAGCCCAATCAGGGCTGGATCGAAGTCATCGTCGGCAGCATGTTCAGCGGCAAGAGCGAAGAGCTCATTCGCCGGCTGCGCCGCGCCCGAATCGCGCGGCAGCGCGTCCAGGTCTTCAAGCCGCGCATCGACACGCGTTATTCGACCGACGACATCGTGTCGCATGGTGAGATGCGGATGGAGTCGTCGGTCGTCGACAACTCGCGGCAGCTGCTCGATCAGATCGCGCCAGACACCGAGGTCGTGGGCATCGACGAAGGACAGTTCTTCGACGCCGGATCTGCCGGCGGTGTGCAGCGCGCTTGCCGATCGCGGCGTCAGGGTGATCATCGCGGGACTGGATCAGGATTACCTCGGGCAAGCCGTTCGAGCCGATGCCGCAGCTGCTGGCCATCGCCGAGTACATCACCAAGACGCACGCGATCTGCATGGTGTGCGGCAACCCTGCCAATCACACGCAGCGACTGGTCGCCAGCGGCGACCGCGTGCTCGTCGGCGCGGCCGGCCTCTACGAAGCGCGCTGCCGTCGCTGCTTCGATCCGCATCTGTCGCGGACGCCGACCGCGTCCGAGATCCAGGTTCCGATCGCGCCGAAAGAAGCGCACCTAGGAATTTGGGTTGACTCGGGCACCCCGGTTGAATAACAACCGGACCGATGACTCCTCAGGAGTGGGTTCCCTTGTTCGCCTGGCTGACGCCGCGGCTGCTGCTGCTGTTCGGCTTCGGGTTTCTGGTCGCCAACATCAGGCTCGGCGCGTCGCTCTGGGCCTATCGGCGCCGCGTGCGATCGGCGCTGCTCGTCTGGCAGGGCGAGAAGCCCAAGTACTACGGCTTCAGCCTTGCGCTTGGGCGTGGTGCTGGGAATCCTGCTCATCATCGAGGCGTTTGTCCTGCAAGCGCTCGCCGCGCTCGATTTTCGGCGAAGCGATGATGTTCATCTACTACGGCTACATGTTCCCGCTGAGCACGCGAATCCGCCGGGGCTTCTATGGCGACGGCGTCTGGTCCGACAGCGGGTTCATGAAGTGGTCGGAGATCTCGGCCGTGTCATGGAAGGAGGAGCCAACCGTCACGCTCGTGCTGATTTCCCACGTGCAGAGCATCGCCCGCCGGCTGGATGTGCCCGGGCACTCTGTACGGACAGGCCCGGCGGCTGCTGCGGGACCGGGTTCAGACCCACGACATCCACATGGGGGGGGCCGGGCTCGACCTGGGGGCCAGGGACGAGCGGGACGCAATCTGACCTGTTCGGCCGGCGAATTTGCACCGATAATGTCCGGACATATGTCTCCTCGACCTACCTGGAAGGGCTACCTCAAGGTCAGCCTCGTCACCATCCCCGTGAAGGTGTTTCCGGCGACCGAATCGGCCGCGGCGCTCTCCTTCAACCAGCTTCACGCCGAGTGCCAGACGCGCATCCAGCAGAAGCGCTGGTGCCCGCACTGCGAACGTGAGGTCGCGAACACCGAGCTCGCCAAGGGCTACGAGTTCGAGAAGGGTCGCTACGTCGTCGTCGTCCGAGGAGGACATCGAGAAGGTCCGCGTCGAATCGACGCGCGTGATCGATCTCGCCCAGTTCACCGAGGACACGTCGATCGATCCGATCTACGTGGACCGCGCCTACTACCTGGCGCCCGACGGCCCGATGGCGGCGTCGGCCTTCGCAGTCATGCGCGAGGGGATGGCGGGGAAGGCGGGCATCGGCAAGGTGGCGCTCTACGGGCGCGAGTACCTGGTCGCCGTCAAGCCGCAGAAGAAGGGACTCGTGATGTATACGCTGCATCACGACGCCGAGATTCGCAGCATCGATCAGATCGACGAGCTCGGGTCGCTGCCGGCGAAGGTGAAGCCCGAGGAGATGAAGCTGGCCAAGCAGGTCATCTCGTCCTTCGAGAGCGAGTTGAACCTGAAGGACTACAAGGACGAGTACAAGGAAGGCCTGCGCAAGATCATCGAGGCCAAGATCGCCGGCGAAGAGATCGTCGCGCCGGAGATCCAGGAACCGCCGAAGGTCGTGGATCTCATGGAGGCGCTCCGTCGCAGTCTCGACTCCGTGAGCAGCGACAAGAAGAAGCCCGCCAAGGCTGCTCTCGCCAAGCCGGTCGCAAAGGCGAAGGCAGCGAATGGGAAGAAGCGGAAGGCGAGCTAACTGCCGTTCCGGGTTCCAGGTTCCCGGTTCCAGGTTCGTGTTCTAGGTTCGGGTTCAGGGTTCTCGGTTCGGGGTTCTAGGTTCCGGGGTTCTCGGTTCCAGTACGGCGATTTCGTTCTTGCCCGCCGCTCGTGGCGTTTCTGCCGCACGCGCTCCGCGTTCCGCTTCGCCTCCGGCGACTGTAAGTAGTCGAGGAGCCCGCCGATCTCCAGCAACGCATCTTTGGCGAGCTTCTCGTATTCGTGGCGCACGTCGTTTGTGATGTGACCTCGATCGACAGCATCCTGAAGATGATTCTGGCACTCGACTAGCGACGCTCGCGCCATTTTGACAAAGCGAGCGAAGTCGACGGGATCGAACCGACCGAAACCTTCGCTGATCTGGCTTGCGGCGGAAGCGGCGCTTTCTCGAAGTTGTTTGCGAAGCGTCTCGTCGTTCGAGAGCGGACCCGATTCGATTAATTCGTAGATTCTCAACTTGAACGCATATGCTGTCTGCCACGCGCGGAGATCACGAAACGTCTTTGCTGTCATGCACTGTCCAGATGCATGCGCGATGCCTCGGCGAAACGGTGCGTATTTCGCTCGGATTGGGTGAGATGTGTGACGAAATTGCGAGGGCGTTTACGCCAATGAATGGCGGAACGTCGAACCCGGAACCTCGAACCTCGAACCTCGAACTCTGAACTGGAACCTCGAACACGAACCCGGAACCCGGAACCTGGAACCAGGAACTGCAGCTCTACTGCCCCAGTCGCTTACGTTCAGAGAGGATCAGGTTGTATTCGGCGGTTCGCTTCCATACCCGATTCGACATCTCGGTCAGCTGCACAGCTTTGACGCCGTAATAGACGAACCATGCGCCCAGCAGTCCGATGAACAGGTAGCGCAGCGCCGTTGACGGCTGACTCGCTCATGCCGCAGGCTGAGTGCGCCGAACACGAGGTACACGATCACGCCGGTCGCGGCCAGAAGGGGACCGGTCACTGTGCGCACGCCCCAGGACGCCACGCGCGACTGCTTTTCCATCAGCGCCGCGATCGTCTGCAGCCGCTCGATTCCGGCCTTCACGCGCGCGACATCGCTGCCGAGCAGCACGTCACGCAAGCGTGACCTGCGCGCGGCACGCGGCGGCCACTCGCCGATCGCCGCGCCACCATGAAGGTTCCGTCACCTGGGCCTTGTAGTTCGGAAAGCGCTGCGCGACGCAGCCGCCAGGAGACGTGCCCGGGAGCCGGCGGAGCACTCGCCCCACGTCGAAACGGTGTCCACCTCGATGCGGCGCTCGGACGGAACGAACACCACTTCGTGAATGTCCCCGGACGATCCGTCCTGCATGTAGACGGCGATGTGCGGCGCCACGCCCTCGTGCAGCATGGCCTCATGGTCGAGGCAGGGAGGATCGGAACCGCAGGCGCCGGATCGAGCGTGATGACGATACAGCTTCACCGCGAGGACCGGACCGAATGTAGCTGAGCTCGCGCAGGATTCTGCGACGCCTCAGCCGAGTCGGAGCCGTGCTCCATGTCTCGTGGCTCTATCTGAAGCACTCCCAGACTCCCAGCCCGGACGCTGTCGGATCGCGGAGCCAGTCGGGCGGCGTCAGCCAGACGAACGCCAGGATGGCGATCACCCACAGGTCGTACGGGACGCTCGCGCGCTCGTCGCGCCAGAAGAACGCGCGCCAGAACGACGGCGGTGATCGACGTTCGAGCCCGTCGGGATCGGCTTGTCGTTGAGCACCAGGTAGGTGTAGTGGATGCGATTGGCCACCGTCACGATCGACAGGATCAGAATCACCCAGATGCACCGCGGCCATCCGGTGTCGAAGGTGGATCGGAGACGGAAACGCGCCAATCATGAACAGGACGATGCGCTCGGGGCGTTCCATGAAGCCGACCTTGCACTTCTCGATGAGCGACTCGGCGCGGGCCCGCGCGTAGCTCGTCATGATCGAGAACATCATGGCGAGCGCGGTCACCATCACGTAGTCGGTCCGCCGCAGCGACGCGTAGAGGTAGATCAGGCCGAGGAAGAGCGCGATATCGGAGAAGCGATCGAGCGTCGAGTCCCAGAAGGCGCCGAAGCGCGAGACGGTGTTGGTGATGTGCGCCACCTTGCCGTCGATGAAGTCGAAGATGTTGGCGACGATCATGATGACGCCGGCCAGCAGAAAGTGGTCTTCGCCCGAGCGCCCAGGCCGCGCCGACATTGATCAGAACACCGATGAGCGTCAGAACGTTGGGATGGATGCCAAGTGCCACGCTGGCGCCGATGATGGCGCGCAGCGGGAACATGCAGACAGTGCCGATGAAGCCGGTAACGGTCATTCCTGAGTAAGCAGCCGGTCAGTGTCTGTCCTCGATGACAGAAGTCATAGCAGTGGTTCCGTGAGTACAATTAAAGGTTCTTCAACCGCGAACGAACCGTCATGGTAGCCCATGCCCGTTCATGACCTCAAGGATCAGCTGGCGCGCTTGCCCGAGCAGCCGGGCGTGTATCTGTGGGTCAACGCCGCGGGCGAGACGATTTACGTCGGCAAAGCGCGCTCGCTGCGCGACCGCGTGCGCAGTTATCTCGGCGCATACGGCCTCAGCCCGCGCCATGATGCGCTGCTCGACGAGATCGCACGCGTCGAGGTCATCGTCACCGACTCGGTCATGGAGGCGCTGGTCCTCGAGACGAACCTGATCAAGCAGCGATCGCCGCGCTACAACATCCTGCTGCGCGACGACAAGAACTACCCGTACCTCCGGTTGACGACGAGCGAAGCGTTTCCGCGCATTCTCGTCGCACGCAGCGTCGAGAAGATCGGGCGACTTCTACGCCGGACCGTTCCTGCCAGCCAAGCTGGCGCGACGGACGATGACGCTGTCGCATCGCGTGTTCGGCATTCGCTCGTGCAACGAGGTGATCACGGGACATGCGCGGCCGCCCGTGCCTCGAGTACGACATCAAACGCTGCCTGGCGCCCGTGCGTGGCGGAGATCTGCACCGAAGATCAGTACGGAGTGGCGGTGGCGAACACGAGGCTGCTGCTCGAAGGCACGGAACGACGAGCTCATCGAGCGCTTGCGCGATCGGATGCAGGCGGCGGCGGATGAGGAGCGGTTCGAGGAAGCGGCGCAGCTGCGAGATGCGCTGCGGACGGTCCAGACGCTTCGCGACCGGCAGCAGAAGGTGGCCAGTGCTGGGCTTGGCGATCGAGACGTGTTCGGCCTGAAGATCGGACCAAGCGGCGGCGCGATTCAGGTCTTTCAGGTGCGCGGCGGCCGCGTCGTCGAGCGCGTGGAGCTCGGGCACCGATCCCGGCGCCATCGCGGGCGGCGGAAGCCGACGTCCTGCATGCGGCACTGATGCAGTTCTACGAGCTTCGCGTGCCGGCATCGGAGATCAATCTGCCGGCGGCGATCGAAGACGTCGAAGCGATGGAGGAATTGCTGACGTCGCGCGCAGGCCGAAGCGTCCGGATTCTGATCCCGCAGCGTGGCGACAAGCGCGCGCTCGTCGAGCTGGCCACCCGAAACGCGGAGCTCTCTACCGCACGCGATTCAACGAAACGACAGCGGCTCACTTCGATGCGCTCGAAACGCTGCGCAGCAGGCTGAATCTTCCCGCCATTCCGCGTCGCATCGACTGCTTCGACATCTCGACGATCCAGGGCAGCGAGACGGTGGCGTCGATGGTCGTGTGTGAAGACGGCCGGATGAAGAGGAGCGAGTATCGAAAGTTTCGCGTGCGCGGGCTGCGGCCTCGCTGGCCCCGACTGCTGCCTCCGAATCCCGAATCGCCGAATCCCGAATCCCGGCGTCCCGAGTCCCGGGTCCCGGATGACTTCGCGGCCATGCGAGAGGTCGTGCAGCGCCGGTATCGCGCCGTGCTCGAAGTCCGGTGGGCCGTTTCCGGATCTGATCCTGATCGACGGCGGGAAGGGACAGTTGTCAGCGGCCTACGAGGCGCTCGAGGAGATTGGGCTTGCCAACCTCGTCGCGATCGGCATCGCCAAGAAAGAGGAGTTGCTGTTCACGCGTGATCAGACAGAGCCGATCGTGCTGGCCGAGCACGATCCCGCGCTGCTGCTCCTGCAGCGCATCCGTGACGAGGCGCATCGATTTGCCGTGACGTTTCATCGCAAAGCGCGCTCGATGCGCGATCTGCGATCGGAGCTCGATCGGATTCCCGGCATCGGGCCCCGTCGCCGCCGCGCGCTGCTCACCATTTTCGGCAGCCTCGCGGGCGTGCGGCGCGCCACGCGAGAAGAGCTGGAGACAGGTGGTCGGCGCGAACGGCGGCCCGCGCCGTCATCGACTACTTCGCGCAAACGAGTCGCTAGCTCTGGTTCGCCGGACCCTGACTCAATTGTTCCGGAATTTATCTGCCTCCCAGTACGGGCACTGATCGCACGTCGTCTCTGCGAGACTTGACGCCGCTGTCCCGGTCCGCACACACACCCAGATCGCTTTCTGGTTGAACTGCGCCTCTTCGACGCCGGCCAACCGCAACCCGGGGCGGCTCCATTTGCACTCCCATGCCGATTGCTTGATGGCGATTGCAGTCCTGGCCATGATGCTCCGCCTACCTTGGCGCCTCTAGGAAGAACGACAGGTGACGGTGAGCATGAAGGGCACGGGAGTTCCGTTCAGGTCGAGCGGTGAATATCGCCACTGCCGCAGCGCCATCTCTGCTTCCCGATCGAGCAGCGGATTTGCCGACCTCAGAAGTCTTACTTCCGTGACCGCGCCGTCCTCGCTGACGGTTGCCTCCAGGATGACGATGCCTTGAATGTGCGCCTTTACCGCGAGCGGCGGGTACTCGGGTTCCACTCGCTTCGAGTCAGTTGTGGCTGCTTGATCTGTCCGCCGATGCGAACCGGCGTGCGCGGCGTCGGCGGCGGCGGCGGTGGCGGAGGGGGCGGCGCTTCAGGCAGACCACCGACAACGCCACCCGCGACGCCACCCGGAATGCCGCCCTCGACACCTCCGGGCACGCCGACATCGGACCCTTCGTCATCGGGAAGCGCCGCGATCTCTGCCGGCTCCTCGATTGGCGCGATGAACTGATTTTGTTGTGCTCGCGGCCTCGGGTTTCGGCGGCGCCCGCTTCGGCTTTGCGGCCGCCGGCGGCGGCGGAGGCGGCGGAGGCGGAGCGGGCACCTCCGCGACGAACGCCATCATCGTCGGGACCTCCGGCAGCCGCTCGGTCATGAACAACAGAGGGAGCACGAATATCAGCGCGATGACCGCTGCTTGCGCCGACGTCGAGAGCAGCAGCGGGACTGTCGCGTGGCTTGGCAGGTGTTTTTCTCGCCCGGCGATGAGGTCGAACATGGCGCCCTCCGTTTATCCGTCTCAGTGCAAAAGTTCAGCCACTCAACACGATACGTCTCGTCGCCCGTTCGCTGCCGGCGCAGTGACGTGCTGAATGCGTCGGAGAAATTCCCCGGCGCGTGCGAAAACGACCGCGCGCGGCTGTCGCCTGAGAGCGGGTCACCGGTCCTCAGAGCGCGGATCCTGCGGCAAATTTCCCCATCCTGCGGAAAATCCCCCGCTCCCCATTCGAGTCGTCGGGCGTCCCGCCGAAATCTCCCGGAAAACGAGGGTCGTGGAGCGTGTTGCGAGTGGCCACCGACTTGCACTGATGCGTGATGACGAGGAGATCGACAGATGATGGAGTTGCTCGCGGCGTTGGAGAACAGTGGGTTCGGCACGTGGCTGCGCGAGTCGCCGTCGATCTGGGCGTATCCCGCAGTGCTCACCCTTCACACGATTGGTCTTGGCGTCCTCGTCGGCGGCAACGCCGTGCTCGACCTTCGGCTGCTCGGGTGGGGCAGGGCGATTCCGCTTGCGCCGCTCGAGAAGCTCTTTCCCGATGATGTGGGTCGGGTTCTGGGTGAACGCGATCTCCGGTGTCGCGCTCTTCGTCGGCGATGCCACGACCAAGGGGACGACCTGGGTCTTCATGACGAAGCTGGAATCATCGTCGTTGGCGTCGTGTTGCTGTTGCGCTCAGGCGAACGGTCTACGGGCGCGGCGCACGCCGGCGCGTCGAAACGCCGACGAGCCGCGCGCTTGCGGCCGCCTCGCTGGCGTTGTGGTTCCTGGCGATCGTCACTGGCCGCTACATGGCCTACGTGTGACGGGAGACTGCGATGAACGAAACGCTCGATCTCTTTGCGGCCTGGCTTCGCGGGACGTCGATCTCGGAAGCCATTCGCGTCGCTCCCTGGCTGTGGCCGCTGTGCGAGATCCTGCACTTCTTCGGTCTCTCGCTTCTCATCGGCATCGCCGGCTTCTTCGATCTCCGGCTGCTCGGGTTCATGAAGCGCGTGCCGATCAGCGCGGCGTGGACGCTGATGCCCTGGGCGAAGTGCGGATTTGCGCTGGCCGCGCTGACTGGCGTGACGTTCTTCATCGGCGCGCCAGAGCAATACATCGACAATCCTGCCTTCTACATGCAAGGTCTTCTTTCCTCATCGTCGCCAACCTCAACGCGGTGTACTTCGAGGCCCTCTACCGCAAGCAGGTTGAAGCCAGGGCGTTGGACGCCGGCCGACCGATCGCGTGAAGGTGATCGCCGTTGTGTCGATCGTGTCGTGGTTCTTCGTGATCTATTGGGGGCGCATGCTCCCGTTCATTGGAAACGCTTTCTAAGGACTGATCATGGCGCAAGCAACTTTACTGATCGTTGATGACGAAGAACTCGTTCGCTGGTCGCTGCGGGAGCGGCTCCGCAAGGACGGCTACACCGTGCTCGAGTCGGGCACTGTTGCCAGCGCGATGGAAAGACTGACGCCTGCGGTCGATCTGGTCCTGCTGGATCAACGGCTGCCTGACGGTGACGGCCTGACGCTCCTGCGCCAGATCAAGGAGTCGTCGCCGGACACGCTCGTGATTCTGATGACGGCGTTCTCGACGGTCGAGAACGCCGTCGCCGCGATGAAGCACGGCGCATATCACTATCTGAACAAGCCGTTCAATCTGGACGATGTGTCGGCGGTCGTGGAGAAGGCGCTCGAAACCAGCCGCCTGCGGCGAGAAGTGCGCATGCTTCGCGGGAAGTCAAAGCCGCGACTACGGCTTCGACGCGATCATCGGCGCATCGCCGGCCATGGTGTCGAGCAAAGTCGCTGCTCGAACGGATTGCCGCGAGCCCTGCGACGACGGTCCTGCTGACCGGGGAGACGGGCACGGGCAAGGATCTCGCCGCGAAGGCCATTCACTACAACAGCGAGCGCGCCTCGAAGCCGTTCGTCAACATCACGTGCTCGGCGCTGCCGGAGCAGCTGCTCGAGAGCGAGCTGTTCGGCCACGAGCGCGGCGCGTTCACCGACGCCAGACAGCAGAAGCGCGGTCTGCTCGAGACGGCCGATGGCGGCACGGTGTTCCTCGACGAGATTGGCGAGATGACGCCGGGTCTGCAGGCGAAGCTGCTTCGCTTCCTCGAGGACCGTACCTTCAAGCGTGTCGGCGGCCTCAACGACATCCGCGTGGATGTGCGTGTGATCGCGGCCACCAACCGTTCGACCTCGAAGACGAAGTCAAGGCCGGACGGTTTCGCGAAGACCTGTTCTATCGATTGCAGGTCATGCCGGTGCGTCTTCCGCCGCTACGTGAGCGCGTCGGCGACATCCGTCTGCTCGTCGCGCACTACATCGACCGCTACAACCGCGAGTTCCGCAAGCGTGTGCGCGGCCTGCAGCCAGGCCGCCCAGGCGCTGCTCGATCAGTACCGCTGGCCGGGCAACGTGCGCGAGCTTCGCAATGCCATCGAACGGGCGATGCTGCTGGCCGATAACGGTCTGCTTGGAGCCGAGGACTTCGCCACGTTGTCGCGAAGCAGCGACGCCTGCAACGTTCCGCCTTCCCGCCGAGGGCGTCGACCTCGAGAGCCATCGAACGCCAATTGCTGATTCAGGCGCTGCAACGCGCAGGAGGCAACCAGACGCAGGCCGGACATCTGCTCGGGATCAATCGCGATCAGGTTCGGTATCGCATCGAGAAGTTCGGCCTGACAAAACCCAGTCACGAGAAGGCGATGGCCGCTGCCTCCGCGTGACTGTGAGGTAGCCATGACGCAGATCGTTGAAAGAGCCGACGGATCTGCAGTTTCGTATCTGGGCAGAGTTCCACGACGATGCCGGGGCTTCGTCTGACACGCAGATCAGGCGTGCCGCCTGTTTGGAGGGGAGCCGAACAAGGTCGTCGAGGCGCTTGCAGGACTTGGTCGATGCCGCGGTGCTTCGGCAGATTGGGCCGTACTACGTTCGCGCCGACTTGGCAGCTTACACGGCCTAGAGTTAGCGACTTCGCTCGCTGGCCGGCCGAATCGGCAGTCTCATCGTGACGACAGTGCCGCCGGCCATCAGGGCAATCGAGCGCGAGCGATCCACCGTGCAGTTCGGCCGTTCGTCTGGCGATCGGGAGTCCCAGGCCGCCGCCTCTCGCCTTGGTCGTGAAGAACGGTTCGAAGACCTGTGTCGCTGATCGTCGGCTGGGATGCCCGGGCCTGTGTCGCGCACCTCAATGCTCGCGAAGTCTGCCGGATTCGTCCAGCGTCACCGAAATCTGCCCATGGCCGCCCATCGCCTGCGCGGCGTTGACACCAGATTCAAGACGGTGGCCCTGATCAGCTCATCGTCAGCCGATGCGAGATACCTCGTCGCCTTCGATCGACGATCTCGATCGACTGGGCGCCGGGATCGCGGCGGACGATCGTGACGGCATCGGCTGATCAGCGGTCGCAGTTCGACCTGGCCGAGAGCGCGGCGGCGCGCGGCCTCGCGTAGAGCATCAGGTCGTTGATCAACTCGCTCAGCGAGTCGATACGTCCGACGATGTCGCGCATCACCGGCAACTCGGCGTCACCGGGCGTGCGGCGAGACATCAGCACCTGCACGGCGCCCTTGATACCGGCCAGTGGGTTGCGGACCTCGTGCGCGACGACGGCGGCCATTTGTCCCGACGCGAGCAAGGGCCGCCTGCTGCGCGAGCTTCTCCTCGGCCTGCTTTCGCGCGGTGATGTCCGACCGGATGGCGATGTATTGATACGGTTTTCCGCGCTCGTTCAGGAAGGGAACAATGGTCGTATCGACCCAGTAGATGTGACCATCCTTGGCCCGATTGCGTAGCTCTCCCTGCCAGACGTGCCCTGACGCGATCGTTCGCCACAGCTCGCGAATGAACTCCTTCGAGTGATAGCTCGAGTTGACGATGCGGTGATCCTGACCGAGGAGCTCCTCGCGCGAGTAGCCGGAAATCTGACAGAACGTGTCATTGACGTAGCTGATGCGGCCGGTCACGTCGGTGATGGCGACGATCGCCGCGTGGTCGAGCGCGCGCTTGAAGTCCGCGAGTTGACTGCGGCTCGCACCATCATCCTGGCGATGCTGGCGGAGCGAAGAAGTCCATTGCGAGACCGTGCGAGTCACACGAGCCAGGGCCCGGGTCAGTGCAGTCTCATCCGAGGACACGGCTGATGGTAACGAGGCTGCGCTCGGCGTACGCAACACGGGACGGCCGAACGTCCCGATATACTGACGTCGTGCCCGCCGCCACGATTCTCATTGTCGACGACGAATCGCTTCTCCGATGGTCCCTGCGTGAGCGTCTCTCGAGCGAGGGATACAAGATCCTCGAGGCGGGGACCGCCGCAGAGGCGCATGTCCCACGCGAGCGAGGGCGTCGATCTGATCTTGCTCGACTTCAGGCTGCCGGACGGAGACGGGCTGACGATCCTGCGGCAGGTGAAGGAACAGACACCCGAGACGCTGGTCATCCTGATGACCGCGTTTTCGACGGTCGAGAACGCCGTCGAGGCGATGAAACTCGGCGCGTATCACTACGTCAACAAGCCGTTCAATCTCGATGAAGTCGCCCTGCTCGTGGAAAAGGCGCTGGAGACGAGCAGTCTGCGCAGAGAGGTCCGCGCGCTCCGCAGCAGCCAGGGTCGGGACTACAGCATTGAAGCCATCATTGGCGCGTCGCCGGCGATGACGACCATCAAGACCCTCATCGGCCGGGTGGCGCTGAGCCCTGCATCCACCGTTCTGCTGACAGGGGAGACCGGGACGGGAAAGGACCTGGCAGCGAAGGCGCTGCATTACAACAGCGATCGAGCCTCGCGTGCGTTCGTCAACATCACATGCTCGGCGCTTCCCGAGCATCTGCTCGAGAGCGAGCTGTTCGGTCACGAACGCGGTGCCTTTACGGACGCGCAGGCAGCAGAAGCGCGGTCTCCTCGAGACCGCCGATGGTGGGCACCGTGTTCCTCGATGAGATCGGGGAGATGACGCCGGGGCTGCAGTCGAAGCTTCTGCGGTTTCTCGAGGAGAAGACGTTCAAGCGGGTCGGCGGGCTCAACGACGTGCGCGTCGACGTGCGCGTCGTCGCGGCGACGAACCGGGACCTCGAAAAGGATGTGAAGGCCGGGAAATTTCGCGAGGACCTCTTTTATCGCCTCCAGGTGATGCCGATCACCCTGCCGCCGCTTCGCGAGCGGCGCGGCGACGTCGCGCTGCTGGCGAACTTCTACATCGATCAGTTCAACCGTGAGTTTCGCAAGAAGATTCGCGGCCTGTCGCCGCCGCCGTGTCGCTCCTCGAGCGCTACCAGTGGCCGGGAAACGTTCGCGAGCTGCGAAATGCGATCGAGCGCGCCATGCTGCTCGTCGATCGGAGCTATCTCGAGCCGGAGGACTTCACGTTGACGCGAAGTGTCTCGCCGGTCGAATTCGTCTTGCCGCCAGACGGGGTGAAGCTCGAAGAGGTCGAACGGCAACTCCTCGTGCAGGCCCTCGAACGAGCGGACGGCAACCAGACGCAGGCGGCGCAGCTGCTCGGCATCAATCGCGATCAGGTCCGCTACCGCATCGAGAAGTTCGGGCTCGCGAAGGTCGAGTGAATCACTCCGGCGACGGCCGCGCCTCTCTCTTGAGGAAATGCGGCTGCGCGCGCTGTCACAGTCCCTCTCACTGTCAGAACGGGACACGTTGCGGTCCGAACGACGCGCTCGGCCACACTGCCGATCAGCAGGTGCGCGAGACCTCCGCGGCCGTGTGTGCCCATCACAATCAGATTGATGTCGTTCGTCGTGGGCGTATTCGACAATCTCCCTCGCCGCCGATCCGCTGAACAGCCACTGCCGTCGTCGCCCTGAAAGCGGTGCGTCCCGCTTGCGTCAGGAGCGCATTGAGATGCTTGTCGGCCTCTTGTTGCCAGGACTCTTTGATGCCCGGTGGAATGATAGCCGTACAGCCTCGGCCGCGATAGGCGGCGACGGTGTACGGGTCCTCGAGGACGTGAACCAGATGAAGCGAGGCTCCGAATCGCGTCGCAAGGTCTTTTGCCGCGGCCAGGGCAGCGTCCGATGGAGGGCTGAAATCAATGGGAACGAGAATGCGAGTGAGATCCGCGTGTCATGGCATCCTCCCTCGTGAACGAGTCAGATCGGAGAGAGCACCGTTCGTGCCGAGCGCGGCGCGCATGCGTCTTCGGAGTAGCCGGTCTCCGAGCGAGCCGACCGTGAAGTAATTCGCGGCGGCCGCGAAATCTTTCGGCACGCCAGCGCGAAGCCGCAATCGCTGTGGTACGCTGAGTCCGGCTTGCTCAATATCGATCCAGCACTGCTTCTGATGCAGTTCGTGGTGATGATCGGGTCTCTGTCGATCCACGAGGCGGCGCACGCGTGGTCCGCGAATCGGCTCGGCGACAACACCGCGCGCCTGGATGGGTCGGCTCACCATCAACCCCGTGGCCCACGTCGATGTCTTCGGCACGATCGTGCTGCCGCTGATTGCCATCTTTTCGAACTTGCCGCTCATCGGCTAGGCCAAGCCGGTGCCGGTCGATACCCGCAATCTGGGTGGGGACTGGAGAAGGAAATTCATGCTCATCGCGGCAGCCGGCCCGGCGAGCAATCTCGTGATCGCTATTGTCGGTGCTCTCGTCTTCCGGGTACTCGGCGGGTTCGAAGCAATGACGGATCGATATTCGCTGGTTGCCTTCGCCAATCGTGTCGTGGAGCTGAATGTGCTCCTCGCGGTTTTCAACATGCTCCCGGTGCCGATGCTCGACGGGGGAAATGTGCTCGCAGGGCTCCTGAAGGGACCGGTGGCGCAGTTGTATGACAGCCTCCGTCCGTACGGCTTCCTCATCCTGTACGCCCTGCTCCTGACCGGCGTGTTCGCCACGGTCGTGACTCCCATCTACGCCGTCGTGCTTGGCTGGTTGCTCTAACGGAAGTGAGGAAGCGAGAAGCGTGAACACCACGGCTCAGAGACCCCGTGTCGTATCGGGGATGCGCCCGACGGGCAAACTGCACCTCGGTCACCTCGTCGGAGCGCTCAAGAACTGGGCGCCGCTGCAGGAGAAGTACGACTGTTTCTATTTCGTCGCCGACTGGCACGCGCTGACGAGCGAATACGCCAACACGAAGTCGATTACGTCGAACGCGATCGACAACGTCGCGGACTGGATCTCCGCTGGTGTCGATCCGGAGCGGAGCACGCTCTTCATCCAGTCGCTCGTGCCCGAACACGCGGAGCTGGCGCTGATGCTGTCCATGGTCGTTCCGATTCCGTGGCTCGAGCGGGTCCCGACCTACAAGGAACAGCAGGAGCAGCTGACTGACAAAGACCTGTCGACCCTCGGGTTCCTCGGCTATCCGTTGCTGCAGACGGCAGACATCGCGGTCTATGACGGCCGGTTCGTGCCGGTAGGCGAGGACCAAGTGGCTCACCTGGAGCTGTCGCGCGAAGCAATCCGCCGTTTTCACCAGTTCTACGGAGAGGTCCTCGTCGAGCCTCAACCACTGCTCACGCCGGTCCCGCGGCTGCCAGGTCTCGACAACCGGAAGATGAGCAAGAGCTATGGCAACACCATCGACCTCACTGACGATGCCGAGGCGGTGACGAAGAAGGTGCGGCAGATGTACACGGACCCGAAGCGTGTGCGTGCCGACGTGCCGGGCACCGTCGAAGGCAATCCGGTCTTCATGTACCATGATGCGTTCAACACGAACGTCGCCGAGGTTGACGATCTGAAAGCGCGCTACCGCGCTGGAAAAGTGGGCGACGTCGAGGTGAAGACCAAGCTCGCGGCAGCGATGAACGCCGCGCTCGAGCCGGTTCGCGCGCGGCGGCGCGAGGTCATGGCCAGGCCTGATCACATGCGCGAGATTCTCGTCGAGGGATCGCGCAGGGCGCGGGTGATTGCGCAGGCGACCATGGAGCGCGTCAGGGACGCGATGAAATTGAGATACTAACCTTAGGACTCGCTTGTGTTCGGTAACACAAGCGAGCTGTTGAGTAGACCGCGACGTGAACGAGCACATCGATTTCGAATCCTCTCCCGACGCCTATCAGGTCAAGCTCGACGCCTTCGAGGGACCGCTCGACCTGCTCCTTCACCTGATTCGCAAGAGCGAGCTGAACATCTACGACATTCCGATCGCCCTCATCACCGAGCAGTATCTCGGTTACATCACGCTGATGCAGGATCTCAATCTCGACGTGGCGGGAGAGTTCCTGGTGATGGCGTCGACACTGATTCACATCAAGTCACGGACGCTGCTGCCGCGGCCAGACCCGACGCAGGAAGACGCAGGGCCTGAAGAGGATCCGCGTGAGGCGCTGGTCAGAAGGCTGCTGGAGCACCAGAAATACAAGGCGGCTGCGGAGCTGCTGCACGATCGCGAGACGCTGCGCAGCGCGCAGTACATGCGTCCGGACGAGCGCGTCGCCGATGCGGCTGGCGACGAGTACGAGCCGGAACTGGAAGTGGATCTCTTCGGACTCCTGAGCGCATTCAAGGGAGTGCTCGAGCGGGCGAGCCGGCGGCCGATGGTGGTCCTGCCGCCGGCGCAGATGTCGATCGAGGATCGGATCAAGCAGGTGCTTGGACGGCTCTCGGAAAGCGAAGCGTGCGGCTTCGAGGATCTCTTCAGCGACGGCGACGGATCGCGTCCGTTCCTGATCGTCACGTTCCTCGCGCTGCTCGAGATGATCCGATTGAAGTTGATTCGGGTCTTCCAGTCGGGCGGAGCAGGTCCGATCCGCGTCTACAAGCGCGCGCGGCCGGCGGACGCTCCGCACCCGATTGATGATCCTGTGACGTAATGTCAAGTAGGCCGGGTCTTGATGTGTAGACCCGGCGGAGAGAGCGATGTCGAACGAAACACTTAACGAAGAGCCGCAAGCGACCGTGACCGTCGCGGCGGAGGTGAAGGCCGTTGTCGAGGCGCTCATCTTCGCATCGCCCGATCCGATGACGCCGAAGATGCTGTTCAAGCTGCTCGCCGAAGAACCGAGGGAAGACGTGCTCGCGGCCATCGAAGCGCTCAAGGCCGACTACGAGAACCGGCCCGGCTTGCAGATGGTGGAAGTCGCTGGCGGCTATCAGATCGTCACCCGTCCCGATCTGCACGAGTGGGTACAGGCGGCTCTTCCACGAGCGCTCGTCGTCGAAGCTGACGGTGCAGGGGCTCGAGACGCTCGCGGTCATCGCCTACAAGCAGCCGATCACGGCGCTCGAGATCACGGAGATCCGCGGCGTGAATACGTCAGGCGTGCTCTCCACACTGCTCGAGCGGCATCTGATCAAAATCGTCGGCCGCAAGAACGTCGTCGGCCGTCCGTTCCTTTATGCGACGACAAAGGAATTCCTGATTCGATTCGGGCTCAAGGATCTCCACGACCTGCCCAAGATCGAAGACATGGCCGAAGCGCTCGGCTTCGACCCACCGGCGGGGCTGATGGAAACCGCTCCGCGGGAAGACATGCTGCCGCTGGACGAGGACGAACTTGAAAGTGTAAAGGTCGAAGGGCAAAGTGAATAAGTAAGTTCGACGTCTGCAGGCAGCTTCAGACTTACTTACGTACTTTGACCTTCGAACTTTCCACTTTCAGGTTCTGGATCTCCCTCGGCTCCAACTCGCGCCATTCTCCGGGGCGAAGACTTCGATCGGACAGCGAGCCGAATTTCGTTCTCTTCAAGTGTTGAACCGGGTGACCGACGGCCTCACACATCCGTCTGACCTGGCGGTTGCGCCCTTCGCGAATCGTCAGCCGCAGGACGCCAGCGCTATCTCGTCGCCCTTCGTTCAGTAACATCACGTCGGCGGGGAGCGTTCGATGTCCGTCGAGCGGAATCCCCGTTCGTAGCCGCTCGATCGCTTCGCGGTCCGGCATCCCGCCACTCTCGCTTCGTAGGTGCGTGCCACGCCGTGACGCGGATGTGTCAGCCTGGCAGCGAGGTCGCCGTCGTTCGTCAAGAGCAGAAGTCCTTCGGTGTCGTAGTCGAGCCGGCCAACAGGGTAGATGTACTCACGCACGCCTGCGAGCAGATCCATGACAGTACGTCGGCGCTGAGGATCCGAGCGCGTCGTGACGAAACCCGTCGGCTTGTAGAGAAGGATGTAGCGCAACCGCGCGGCAGCCTTGATCCGGCGTCCATCGACGCGAACATCGTCCTTCTGCGGATCGACCTTCACGCCCATCGTCAGGATGGTTTTGCCGTTCACACTGACGCGGCCGTCGGCGATGAGCTTCTCTGCAGCACGCCGCGACGCGACGCCAGCCTGCGAGAGGACCTTCTGAAGACGAACTGATTCCGCGTGCTGTCGCTCACGCGTCGTTCTACTGCCGTAATACCTGCGCCCACAGGTGGATGAGTTTGCAGGACGTCGATGTAGGTGGCTGCTTTGTTCACCTCGGCGTGGGTGATGAGCTCGCTGAGCAGCACATGGACGTCGGCGCCTTTGCGCCGGAGATCGTCGCTGAAGATGGCGGTCTCGGCGGCGGGGATGACCGTGTCGTCCGCTGCCGTGCAGGAGAAAGATCGGAGCCGATGCGGGATGCTCCACGCGCTGCGGCGAGAGCGCCGGGTTTTCGGATCCGATCTGGCCGAGGTACGGCACGAGCGCCGGCCCCAGTTTGTCGACCGCGCGGTCGTTCACATAGTTCAGATACGTCTTCGACGGCTCCGGCAGCGTCGTCGCCATCTCCCGCGCCTTGGCGAATGTGGCGTTCGCCTTGTCAGTGCTCACGAGCGTCAACTGCGACGCCAGCAGAAACGTCTCGATCCCGTTTCGCAGCGCGACCACCTGATCGGGCGGCACGACACCGTGATCGGCCAGCCCATACAGGATCACCGCGACGCCGTAGTCATGCGGTGGATGCGTCTCGAGTCCTGGCACCTGCGGCGCCTGACCCGTCGTCAGGTAGCGCATGACGCGATCGAGATCGCCATGCCCACCAAACGACAGGACGAACGCGACCTTGTCGCGAATCGACGGACGGCTTGCGGCGGAGATCGACAGCCCGCCGGCGAAACTGATCCCGACGATGCCGACGCGGCCGTCAGGGGCCAGATCGGGCCGCTTCGACATCCAGGTCACCGCGTCTTCGATGACGTCCGTTGCACGCGGCGTGATGCGATACGCCTGAAGATCCGGCAGCGCCATCGCCATGACTTTCACACCAGCACCTGCAAGGTCGCCGGCGAGCGCCGTCAATCGAGGCTCTTCGATGCCCATCGAGTGAATGCCAGGCACGAGCAGCACGCTCCGGCGTGACGTCCCGCGGGCACATACAACCGCGCCGGCACCCCTCCGTAACGAGTCGTGATCGGCTGGCGAGGCTCAATGACTACCGTGCGTGCTTCGCGATTGGCGAAGGCCTCGGCGCGACCACCAAGGTCTGTCGCGCGAATGATGAACGTCGTGGCGCGTGCGTACGGCGCGCCGACATACACGAACAGCGCGAGTGCGATCAACAGCGCTGTTACCACGACCAGTAGTCGTCGTCTCATCGCGTTGCATCTTACACTGCCCCTCGACATGGCTCGGGGCGCCACGAGCACGTCGAGTGGCGCGTGTTATTCTCGAACCGTCTGCATGAAGAGACTGATCATCGCCATCGACGGACCATCCGGTGCCGGCAAAGGCACGGTGTCACGTGCGCTGGCGCAGACGCTTGGTTACAGACACATCGACACGGGAGCGATGTATCGCGCAGTCGGATGGAAAGCGCATCACGACGGCATCCGGCTGAGCGACGAAGCGGCGGTCGCCCACCTTGCGCGTTCCGCGAATCTTGTCGTCGAAGGTGGAGTCGTCAGCATCGACGGTCATGACGTTACGAGCGCGATCCGGACGCCTGAAGTCGACAAACTCGCGTCCACGGTGGCGCGCCTTCCGCAGGTGCGGGAAGTCCTGGTCTCGACGTCAGCGTGCGATCGGCCAGCAGGGCGGTGTCGTGATGGAAGGACGCGACATCGGCAGCGTCGTCTTTCCAGATGCCGACGTGAAGATCTACCTCGATGCGTCGGCCGAGGAACGAGCACGCCGCCGCGCGCACGACAGGGCGCACGCCGGCAGCCAGTCAGGGCAGGCTGCAGTTGCCGACGCTATTCAGGCGCGCGATCTGTCCGACAAGACCCGCGCAGCATCACCGCTCGCGTTCGCACCTGGCGCTGTCCATATCGACACCACTGACATGCCGATCGATGCAGTGGTCGACCGGGTGCTGGCGCTTGTGAGAGAAAAACTGCACTAACGGTCCGAGGGGCGAAGGGGCGGAGGTGCGACGGTCCGGTCCGGAGTGCGATGGTCCGGTTCGAAGGTCAGGTCCGAAGGTTCGGTCCGAACGTCACCGGATCGCAATTCGTGACGAAGCTCTTCGATTTCGTCGAATGCAAGATCTCAAGCGATCCGAACCGTTCCGAGAACTTTTCGAACGTTTACCTGCCGGAGTCCGATTCCTGCACGTTCCACCGCATGTCTGCTGTTCGACCGCTTCGAGGACTTTGACTGCTGGAAATTGGCGACCGAGCTGAAGCTCGCTATGTACCAGTTGTCAGAGCGTCCACAGATCAAAACTGATCGCGATTTCTGCGATCAGATACGCCGAGCGGTTGCCTCGCCGCCGGCCAATATCGCTGAAGGATTCGGGAGACGATCCGACACGGAGTTTGCGCGGTTCCTCGATTTTGCTCGGGGCTCGTTGAACGAGAGCCGCAGTCACATCGCAGACGCACAGGATCGGAAGTTTATCGACGAGAAGGAACGGTTCGCACTCGACTGCGCTTGCCAGTCGGGCAGTGGGTGCAGTTGCCGGCCTCCAGCGCTATCTCCGCCGACGGACACGAAGGCAGCGATGAGAGTAGGCCCGGGACCATCGGACTCCGGACCGGACCTTCGGACCGGACCCTCGGACCGGACCGTCGCACCCTCGCCCCGTCGTCCCCTCGGACCGCTACTTCTTCTTCTTACCTCCCATCGCTTCTTTGCGAATCTCCGTCATGGACACCTTGTTGGAGACGAGGTCGATGACTCGGCGGACGTATTTCTCGCGCGTCTCGGGACGCTTCGCGCCATTGACCATATGGAGGAACGCGCGCTGTGCGCTGGGAGTGTACGTGGGCCAGTTTTTCTTCGCATCAGGGTTCGCGTCGAGCGCGCGTTTCAGCTCCGGCGGGATCGTCATCGCATCCACGCTGGCGTACGTATTCCACGAGCCAGACTTCTTTGCCTGTTCCACCGCTGCGAGACCGGCGGGCGCCATCACGCCCGCTTTCATCAGCTTCGCTAGGCGCGCCTTGTTGGTCACTGACCATGCGCTCTTCGGCTTGCGCGGTGTGAAGATCTGCATGTGGAAGCGGTCGTCGATCGACTTCATCAGACTGTCGATCCACCCAAAGCACAACGCTTCCTCCACGGCGTCTTCGTAGGAGAGGGTAGGCAGGCCCGTGTGTTTCTTCGCGAACACGAGCCAGACGCCCTGCGACGTGGCGTGATGGTTATCGAGCCACGCACGCCACGCCGCTCTGGATTTTGGTTGAACTTTCTTCAGTTCAGCCATTGACAAGTCCCAACTCCAATCTCCAACTCCCAAGTCGGTGTTGGGAGTTGGGAATTGGAAGTTGGGACTCGCAAGCCCAAGCCCAGAGTCAAGCGATCCTCCCAATCGTCGGAAGATGCTGGATCGAGCTCCCAGCGATGTTTGTCGCGCTCGAGGAGCTTCTTCTCGCCTTTGAGCTCCTCGTTGTCGTTGTACTGCACGCCGACGGCGCGGCCGATGTCGTCGACGATGTCCTGATCGGGAGTAGGGTTGTCGCCGCCGGGCGCTTCGTCACCGACGCTGTATGCGGACTCCCAATCGGCATCGACGTCGCCGCCCGTCATCGCGGGGCTGGTCTCAGTGTGCTCTGCGTACTTCTCCAGCAGTTCGCGTCGTCCCGATCGCGCGGAGGACGCCGTGCGATCGAGATCGAGTGAGGATGGTGGCGACGGCGGCATGCGGTCCTCGTCGGAGATCGTTCGCCGCTCGCGATTCAGACCGGGTGCGGTGCGGACGACGGGACGAGCAACCACCCTGGGCGCCGTGCGCTTGACCGGCGGGGCAGCCGAGCTGGTTCGAGGGGCCTTGGCCTTCACCTTCGCCTTCGCTTTGACCGGAGCGCTCTTTCGAGCAGTCGTGGTCTTTTTCTTGGCAACCACGCGCGGTCGCGCGGCTGGCTTCGCTCGTCGAACCGCGGCCTTGGAGGTCTTGCGAGCGCTGGCCTTGGCCTTCTTTGCCGACTTCTTGGCGGCTTTGCGCGCAATCTTCCGTGAGGAGGCGGTTTTCTTTGCCATGACCCGCCTTCGGCTGCTGCTGCGACCCTTGGCAGGCGGCTTCCGACTCGAGCGCTCGTACGGCCTTCCGTTTGGCCATCGCGTGGTCCCTCCAACCTTGACAGTTGCCGGTAAGTGACGTAAGCTCTATTGCTTATCGGCGAAGGAAGATTCTCTGCAGGGGCGTGGGGCGGGCCCATGGGCTGTCCCACCTGCGCGTGCAGCACCCTCCACACTTTCTCCATCGCCGTTATAGCCGCGGGGGGCCGGTCCCCGCAATATAAACCGGCGGAGAGCCCTGAGCGAGCCCCACACACAGGACGAACGAAGGGCATCCTACGATTGAGGAGGACGCGCACGTAATGGCGAATGTAGACAACGGGTTGGTATCGCCCGAATCCGCTGGCGGTCAGCCCGTAGCGCCTGGGCGTACACGCTCAGGCAAACCGGCGGGCCCCGCTTTCAAACCAATGCACCACGATGACATGGACCCGAAAGAGTTCTCGTCCATGCTCGAGGCCTACGACGACAGCTTCCGCAACATGGCGGAGGGGGAGGTCGTCAAGGGCACAGTGCTGAAAGTGACCGAGGCCGCCGTCGTCGTCGACGTCGGTTACAAGTCCGAAGGTCTCATCCCGATTCACGAGTTCCTCGACGAGAACGGCAACGTGACCGTTCAAGGCGGCGACACCGTTGACGTGTTGCTGGAGAGGACCGAAGACCGTGAAGGCCACATCGTGCTCTCGCGCGAGAAGGCCGAGAAGATGAAGATCTGGGACGAAGTCGAAAAGGCTTATGCCGATCGCAAGGTCGTCATCGGTCGCGTGATCGAACGCATCAAGGGCGGTCTCGCAGTCGACATCGGCGTCCGCGCATTCCTTCCCGGATCTCAGATCGATGTGCGACCGGTGCGGAATCTCGATGCGCTGAAGGGGCAGGAGCTCCGGATGCGGGTCATCAAGGTCAACAAGAAGCGCGGCAACATCGTGCTGTCGCGCAAGGCGCTGCTCGAGGAAGAGAACGCCGAGAAGAAGAAGACAACGCTCGAGACGCTCGCAGAGGGCAAGGTGCTGCGCGGCACGGTGAAGAACATCACCGACTACGGCGCGTTCATCGACCTCGGTGGTATCGACGGCCTGCTGCACATCACCGACATGTCATGGGGCCGCGTCGGCCATCCGTCGGAGATCTTCAAGGTCAACGACGAAGTCGACGTGACCGTCCTGAAGTACGACGCTGCCACCGAGCGCGTCTCGCTCGGACACAAGCAGCTCGTGCAGGATCCGTGGGCGACCGTGCAGGACCGTTATCCGGTTGGTGCGCGCATGAGCGGGAAGGTCGTCAGCCTGACCGACTACGGTGCGTTCATCGAGCTGGAGCCTGGCGTCGAAGGCCTGATCCACGTCAGCGAGATGTCGTGGAGCAAGCGCGTCAAGCATCCGTCGAAGATCCTGAACGTCGGTGACTCCGTCGAGGCGATGGTGCTCGGCGTCGATCCGACGGCTCGTCGCATCTCGCTCGGCCTGAAGCAGGTCGAGAGCAACCCCTGGCACGAGCTCGGTGAGAAGTATCCCGTCGGGACGAAGATCAAGGGCAAGGTGCGCAACCTCACCGAGTTCGGCGCGTTCGTCGAGGTCGAAGAGGACATCGATGGCCTGATCCACATCTCCGACATGTCGTGGAGCAAGCGCGTCAAGCATCCGTCCGAAGTGCTCAAGAAGGGCGATGTCGTCGACGCGATGGTGCTCAGCATCGATGCGGAGAACCAGCGGCTGTCGCTGGGCCTCAAGCAGCTTGCCACCGACATCTGGGACGACTTCTTCTCGCGACACAACGTGAACGACGTCATCGCCGGCAAGGTCACGCGGATGACGAACTTCGGTGCCTTCGTCGAGCTGGATGAGGGAATCGAGGGTCTGATTCACGTCTCCGAGTTCGACGACTCGCATGGCGGCGAGAAGATCGATTTGCAGGTGGGCAACACGTATCAGATGAAGATCATCAAGCTCAGTCCGCAGGAGCGGAAGATCGGCCTGAGCATCCGGGCACTGAAGAGCGACGAGTATCGCACCGACTGGGAAACCTATCAGGAAAGCGAAGGGACTGGCACGGCGACGCTCGGGGATCACTTCAGGAACCGGTAACTGGGAACGCTCCGGGCTGGGCGTCACGTTACGCCGGCAGCCCGGAGCCCCGCAGCCAAGGAGCGAAGCTTGAATACGCCTGGCGGCAGCATGACCAAAGCGGAGCTGGTGGAGGAAGTCTCCCGAGTCTCCGACCTCACCAAGAAACACTCGGAAGTCATCGTCGACACCGTATTCAAGAGCATCATCGATGCACTCCATCGCGGGGAGAAGATCGAGTTGCGTGGGTTCGGCAGCTTCAGGCTTCGCAAGCGCGAGCCGCGAAAAGGCCGCAACCCGAAGACCGGCGACAAGGTGGACGTTCCGCCGAAGAAGGTGCCGTACTTCAAGCCGGGCAAGGAGCTGAAGGAGCTGATCAATCGAGAGGACGAAGCCACGGCGTCGTCGCCCGGAGCGTCGATCGATCAGATCCCAGGCGTCGCTTCACAGGCGTAGGGTGGACCATCTCTGGTCCCCCTGGCGTCTTCACTACGTGACGTCCGAGAAGGCCACCGGGTGTGTGTTCTGCCAGCGTCGCGCCGATCCGGCAAATGGTGTTGAGCGCGATCCGCTAGTCGTCTTCGAAGGCACGCTCGCCTACGTCATCCTCAACAGGTATCCCTACAACAACGGTCATCTGATGGTGGTGCCGAACCGGCATCTGCCTGCGCTTGTCGATCTGTCCGTTGATGAGCTCAACGAGGTCGCACTTTTGACCCAGCGCTCGGAAGCGGTGCTGCGGGAGGCGTACAAACTGGAAGGGATTAACGTCGGGATTAATCTTGGCAAGCCTGCCGGAGGCGGGATCCCTGGTCACTTGCACGTGCACCTCGTGCCGCGTTGGGTTGGAGACACCAATTTCATGACGGTCGTCGGCGACACGCGTGTGTTGCCAGAGGATCTCGCATCCACGGCGTCGCGGCTCGCTCCGATCTTCGAAAGACTCTCTCGTTAATCCACTCGCAACTCTCACCTTCCAGTTCCCACATGCGATCTCCGCTGGGAGTTGGTATGTTCAGTGTCGGGAGTTTAGGAAGTGGACTTCAACCTTTCCGACGTCCAGCTCGCGTGGCAGTCAAAGGCCCACGAGCTGGGGAGGTCGCTCGCGACGGATGCGTCGGCGAACGATGTGATTCGCGCTGCAGTGGCAGCGGGTCTGATCGATGCGCGCGTGGATCTGCTCGCGGCCGCCGTCGCCGTCGCGGCGCTGGCGTACGAATCGTCATCAGCGGGCGTCTCGCTTGCGCTGCACACTGGCGTCACTGCGGGCCTCGATGGCGACGACCACTTCTCCGGCCTCTCACGAGGCGATGTCGTCGGCGCCATCGCATTGTCCTCAGACGATGTGCCGGTCGAGCAGGCTGGCCGACTGTCCGGACGCGCCGCGTGGGTCACGCCGCTGACGCCACTCGGCATCGCTGTGATAGGCGTGCGCAACGGTGAGAGGCTTTCTGCAGCCGCTGTGATGCTCAACGCGCCAGGCGTCGTCCAGGAGCCGGTCGATACCGCAGCACTCGGTGGACTCGTGTGCGGTCACGTGCGTCTCGATGGCACGCCGTTCACGGCCGTCGGCCCGACGATGCCGTTCATGTCGCGCGTGCGGATTCTCTTGTCAGCGGCGGGTTTAGGCATGGGGCGCCGCGCGCTTCAGGAATCGCTGGTTGCCGCACGCGGCCACACGGGCCACGGCGCCGGCGGTGAGCAGACGGTTCAAGGACTGCTGGCGGACGCCGCGACGGAACTCGATGCCGCGATGCTTCTTACCTGGAAGGCCGCGGCAGCAGCCAACCTGTCGTTTGCGGACGCATCGATGGCAAAGCTCGCCGCGACTGAGGCCACGCAGCGCGCCGTTGCGCGCGCGACCCAGGTCGTGGGCGCGGATTCGTTTCGTCGGGGGCACATCATCGAGCGCCTCGCACAGGACGTCCGGACGCTCGAACTCTTCGCAGGACGGACTGAGGCGTTGAGTGAGGCAGTGGCTCTGGAAACGCTACCGCGTCTAAGACCGCAGACTGAGACGGACCGAGGACCTACATCTTGTAAACGATCGCCATCAAGATGGCGACGTCGTTCTTCTGGATGGTCGGCACTGGCGGCTTGTTCTTGTACGTATCGAGCGCTTCGATCTTGATTTGCGTGTGCGTGGACATCGCGACCGCGAGGCTTATGCCAAGTGTGAACAGCGAGTCCTCGAAGTCCTCCATCTTCCACAACCCCGTAAATGTTTGCGTCAGGGTGGTGTTCGACGTGATCGTCTGTACCAGCTTCTCGCCGGCGGCGATTGCGCCCGACGAGTCAACGTCGAAACCGGGGTTCTTCTCCCACACGACGCCGACGCCGCCGTCGACGTCCAACTTGGTGGCCGCGGTATCGAACAGCTTGTATCCCAGTCCACCGGTCGGCGCGACCAGGTAGTCGATCTCCTTGAACTGGTCCTTCAGATACTGATTCTGGCCAAAGACGTACAAGCGCGGTGTGAGGCGGTACTGATCGCGAACATTGAAGCCGAGGCGGTTTGCGGTGAGATCGCCCTCGGTTCTGGCGCGAAGAAAGAGCCCGTCCGACTTGACGATGTTCCGCTGCTGCGGATCGTAGGTGATGTCGTAGGCTGCGTTGGTGCTGACGGTGTCGGAGTTGCCGCTCGTCATTGCGAGGCCGGCGCTGGCCGTTACTGTCCAGACCTTCGGCGGAGGCGGCGGTGCCGCCTGCGCGAAGACCGTGCCCGCAACGCAGAGCAGTGCCAGCGCCACATGAGATGTGATGATTCCGCCGCGCATGCCGGTTACCCTCGCGCGGCCGCGCTCAGCCTGTCCGCCGGCGACTCGAGTGGTGCGCCGACGATGATGCGCATCATCCGTCGAAGCGGCTCGGCTGCGCCCCAGAGCAGCTGGTCGCCGACGGTGAAGGCCTGCAGGTACTCGCCACCCATCGATAGCTTCTTCAATCGGCCGACCGGGACGGTGAGCGTGCCCGTGACCGCTGTCGGTGTGAGATCCCGCAGGGTCACCTTCTTCTCGTTGGGAACGACCTTGACCCAGTCGTTGGCGTCGGCAAGCATCCCTTCGATTTCAGCAAGCGGCACGTCGCGCCGCAGCTTCACCGTCAGCGCCTGACTGTGACACCGCATCGACCCGACGCGCACGCAAATGCCATCGATCGGGATCGGCCTCGACGTCCGGCCGAGAATCTTGTTGCCCTCGGCCTCCGCCTTCCATTCCTCGCGACTCTGCCCGTTGCCGAGATCAGCGTCGATCCATGGCAGCAGGCTCCCGGCGAGCGGGAAGCCTTCGAAGTTCTGGACGGGGAAGTCGCGTCCACGCTGCGTGGTGATCAACGCACGGTCGATGTCGAGGATCGAGGACGCAGGATCTGCAAGGAGATCGGCGACCGACGCATGCGCCAGCCCCATCTGCGACACCAGCTCGCGCATGTGTTTCGCACCGCCGCCGGACGCCGCCTGATAGGTCATCGACGTCATCCAGTCGATGAGGTCGGCGCGGAACAGACCGTCCATGGCCATCAGCATCAGGCTGACGGTGCAGTTGCCGCCGATGAAATCCTTGAGGCCGCGATCGAGCGCGCGGTCGATCACTGGACGGTTCACCGGGTCCAGGATGATCACTGCATCGTCGGCCATGCGCAGGTGGCGCGCTGCGTCGATCCAGTAGCCCGTCCAGCCCGCTTTGCGCAGCCTGGGATGAATGTCCGCAGTGTATTCGCCGCCCTGGCAGGAAATGAGGACGTCCATCGCCGCAAGCGCAGTGACGTCTTTCGCGTCTCTGACGGCCGGAACGGTCTTGCCAATGCCGGGGGCGGTGCCGCCCGCCTGCGAGGTGGAGAAAAAGATGGGATCGACCAGATCGAAGTCCCGCTCCTCGCGCATGCGCTGCACGAGCACGGAACCAACCATGCCACGCCAACCGATGATGCCTACTTGCATCTAGATATTTTAGCGGGCTTCGGGCCTCGGTCTCCAGTCCTCAGTCGTCCACAGTCATGACAGAAGCTGCTTCGCAATTGTCTGCAGCTGCAGGTTCGACGTGCCTTCGTAAATCTGACCGATCTTTGCGTCGCGAAATAGCTTCTCGACCGGGTAGTCCTTGACGAAGCCGTTACCACCGAACAGGTTCACCGCGAGCGACGTTGCGCGCTCTGCAACCTCGGACGCGAATAGCTTGCACATCGCGGCCTCCTGCAGGAATGGCTTTCCAGCGTCGCGCAGTCGTGCGGCGTTGTAGACGAGGAGTCGCGCGGCCTCGACCTCGGTCGCTGCGCGAGCGAGTTGAAACTGCACGCCCTGGAAAGACGCAATGGCGTTTCCGAATTGCTTCCGTTCCTTGGTGTAGGTGACGGTGTGATCGAGCGCGCCCTGCGCGAGCCCGAGCATCTGTGCGCCGATGCCGATGCGTCCTTCGTTCAGCGTTTCGATGGCGACCTTGTAACCCTTGCCGACTTCACCGAGGACACGATCTGCGGCCACGGCACAGTCCTCGAAGATCAACTCGCACGTGCTGCTGGCGCGGATGCCAAGCTTGTCTTCCTTCTTGCCGATCGTGAAGCCGGGGGTGCCGCGCTCGATGAGGAACGCCGTGATGCCACGATAGCCGGCATCCGGGTTGACGTTCGCAAAGACGATGAAGAGGTCCGCCTCATTGCCGTTCGTGATCCAGAGCTTGCGGCCGTTGAGGACGTAGTCGCTGCCGCGCGCGGCGCCGCGCGTGACCAGCGCGAATGCGTCGCTTCCCGAGCCGGCTTCGGACAAGGCGTACGCGCCGACGGCTTTCTGGGCGAGCCGCGGCAGGATGGTGCGTTTCTGCTGCTCGTTGCCCCAACGGAGGAGGGCGTTGATGACGAGCGTATTGTGCACGTCGGCAAGCACGCCGACGGACGGATCGACGCGCGACAGCGCCTCGACGGCGAGAACGGAGTGAAAGAACGTCGCGCCGCCGCCGCCGAACTCGTCGGGGATCTCGATGCCCATTACGCCGAGCTCGAAGAGCCGATCGATCAGATCGCGCGGTATCTTCGCCTCGTCGTCCATCTTCCTCACGAGAGGGCGAATATCCCGGTCGGCGAATTCGTAAACGCTGTTCCGGAACAGCTGTTCGTCGTCGGTGAGCGAGGTCAGTGCCGGCTGCATCACGGGAACACTTTAACCCTTCGAGCTGTTAACCGCGTTTCTTCTGACACGTATTGCTTGCCGAGAGGGACCATGCCGTCACCAGAGTCGTTCGTCCAGGACATCCGTTTTGCCATTCGCATGTTGAGCAAGGCACCTGGCTTCACCGTTGTCGCGGTGCTGATCCTGGCTCTCGGCATTGGCGGCAACAGCGCGGTGTTCAGCCTCGTGAACGGCTTGCTGCTGCGACCACTGAACGGTGGCAGGTTGAGCGGCGAGTTCGTCGGGCTCTATTCAGGAGACCGTACGCGCCCGGATCGCTATCGCCCCTTCTCCTATCCCGAGTACGTCGATATTCGGCGAGAGAACGACGTCTTCAACAGCCTGATCGCCGAGGCCGCGATCGCGCACTGGCCAGGCGGTTGTTCGCGGGAACGAACGCGATTGGTCAGTCGATCAGGCTGTCATGCGAGAACCGCTCCAGGCACTGAAGCGGCCACGCTGAGTCTGTCCGCAACGCGATCCAGAACGTCTATCCGCGTTTACCTGTTCTGTCCCTCAAGACCCTTGGGCAACTGCTTCGAAAAGGCTCATGGATGGCCGTGACCGGACTGCTCGTCGGCACAGTGCTCGCGGTTGGATTGATCCTGGTGCTTCAGCGGTCCGAGATGCTCTACCAGGTGGACACACTGGATCCGCTGGTGTTTGCCGTGGTCCCGCTGCTTCTTGCCAGCGCAACCGCGGCAGCCTCATACATTCCTGCGCGTCGCGCCGTCCGAGCAGATCCGACGGTCGTGCTCCGACCGGAATAGAACAACTCCCAACTCCCAACTCCAATACCCGAGTTAGAACGCCAGTTTGGGAGTTGGGGCAAGAATCGGATTGGGATTTGGGAGTTTCTGAGAGTGCTATCATCGCCAAAAGGCGGCGCTCCATGCTCAAGTTCCGCAAGATTCCGGCGTCTCTTGTCTCGCTCGTGCTGCTGTCATTGGCCGTGCTGTCAGGGTCTGCGCAGCAGGACGCCAACCGCCCGGCCAATCAGGATCCGGAAGCGAAGCCTCCACAAGGCCAGGCCCCACAGGGGCAGGCGCCGGAAGGGCAGGCGCAGCCGCAAGGTCAGACCGAACAAGGTCAGACTCCTCAGGGTCCGACATTCCGCGGCAGCATCAACTTCGTACGCGTCGACGTGATCGTTGACGACAAAAAGGGTCAGCCTGTCTCGACACTCACGCAGGCCGAGTTCGAGTTGCTCGAAGATGGCAAGCCAGTTCCAGTCGAACAGTTCTCGCTCGTAAAAGTCGACGGCAATCCGCGGCCCGGCGCACCGCCCCCGCGGGAGATCCGCAACCGCAACGACGAGGAGCTCATCGCCAATCGCGATGACGTTCGCGTGTTCGTGTTCTTCCTGGACGACTACCACGTCCGGCGCGCGAACTCGATGACCGTTCGCGAGCCGCTGATGCGGTTCGTCCAGAACCAGCTAGGTCCCAACGACATCGTCGCCATCATGTATCCGCTGTCGCCGGTGTCGGACCTCACGTTCACGCGGAACCATGACGTCGTGATGGGCGCGATCAACAACTTCGCCGGGCGCAAGTTCGACTACACACCGCTCAACCAGCTCGAGGTGAACTACATGCGCTATCCGACCGAGCAGGTGGAGAAGATCCGGAACGACGTGGTCATGGGCGCGTTGCGCGGACTCTCCGTTCGCCTGGGGTCGTTGCGCGAGGGACGCAAGTCGGTCATCTTTGTCAGCGAAGGGTTTACAGCCATGTTGCCTCCGCAGATGCGGAGGGCGGACGCGTCCGCGCCGGACAACCCGATTCAGTCGGCCGCCGCAGCGGGGGCTCAGGACAGCTCGCAGCAAATCACCGCCGAGTGGTTCGGCCAGACAGACGTCTACTCGCGCATGCGCGAGGTCATCGATACGGCCAACCGGAACAACACGTCGTTCTATGCGCTCGATCCCCGAGGCCTGGCGCCATTCGAGTACGGCTTCGACGACCTTCCCAGCGGGCCGCCTCCGAGCTTCGCGACCGACGCGCGCGCGCTCCGCATGACGCAGGACACGCTGCGATCGATTTCGGACGAGACCGACGGGAAGGCGATCGTCAATCGCAACACGCTCGAGCAAGGACTCCAGGCCGTCATCAGGGACTCGAGCTATTATTACCTGCTCGGCTATACCAGCCAGACTCCGAATGACGGCAAGTTCCATCAGATCACGGTCCGCGTGAAACGGCGTGATGTGAACGTGCGCGCCCGTCGCGGGTTCTGGGCGGTTTCGCCGGACGATGCGATTCGTGCGGCGACACCCACACCAGAAGTGGCCAAGCCGGTGCAGACAGCGCTCGCGTCGATTGCGACGTCAGTGCAGGCCGGGAAGTACGTGCGGACGTGGCTCGGCACCGAGCGCGGTGAAGGCGGGAATACCCGCGTCACGCTTGTCTGGGAGCCGCTGACCTTCCCACCAGGCGATCGACGCGAACCCGCAGGCCGAGTCTCGCTGCTCGCAGCGACCGGAGCAGGCAACGTCGTGTTCCGAGGCCGCGCGCCGGAACGCCCAATCGTTCCGTCAGCGACCACCGGCTCGCTTGGCCCAAGCGGGACAGTCAATGCTGCGGCGCCGGCAGCACCCCAGCGGCTGACATTCGATGCACCGCCCGGGAAAGTGGAGCTCCGAATCACCGTTGAAGGTGCAACCGGCGGCACGCTCGATCAGGAGATCCGCGACATCGAGGTACCAGACTTTACGACACCGCAGGTGTCGTTGGGCACGCCACGTCTTTATCGCGCCCGAACGCTTCCGGAGTTGCGCTCGATTACATCCGACCCGAACGCTGTTCCGGCTGCCGGTCGAGAGTTCGCACGAACCGATCGCGTCCTCGTGCGTTTCAGCGCATACGCTCCGGGAACGGAGATGCCAGGAGCGACAGCCGTGCTGTTGAATCGCGCGGGGGCGAAGATGGCCGACCTTCCAGTCGCTCCCTCAACGATCCCCGGAACCACTCACGAGATCACGCTCGGTCTCTCCACTGTCCCCGCTGGCGAGTACCCTCGTGGAGATCACGGCGAAGAGCGCAGACGGTGAGACCAAGGCGCTCATCCCTCTGAGAGTTTCGTCGTAGATTTACGAGCGGTTCGCTACTCCGATCGCAACGCCACGGTGGGATCGACCCTCGTGGCGCGAAGGGCTGGAATGTACGACGCAAGCAGAGACGACGCGAGCAGGATCAGCGGCGTCGATAGGAGCACCACCGGAGCGACGGCATCCACTCCGTAAAGAAAGCCCTGAAGCAGCCGTCCGGCGGCAACAGCCAGCAGCACACCGATCCCAAGTCCGATCGCTGTGATGCGGCCGCCCTCTTTCATCACCTGCCACAGCAAGGCGCGCGGATGCGCACCGGTCGCGATCCTGATACCGAACTCGCGCGTCCGGCGTGACACGACATACGACTTGACGCCGTAGACGCCGATGACGGCGAGCAGCAGCGCGATTCCTCCGAAGGCCGAAAACACCGTGGCGCCGGCTCGATAGATCCAGGAGTCAAGGCCGGTGTCGAGATGCTCGCGCCAGGTTTCGAGCCGGACGATGGGCAGCCGCTCGTCGAACTCGCGGATGACGCGCGAGACGGTTGTCAGCATTGTGGGCTCAGACTGATTCCCTGCAATGCGAAGCTGCAGCGTCATTGCACTCTCATAGCGCTGTCCGAGCGGCACGTAGACGTGAGGGAACGGCTGCGGATTGCTGAGAGAGTGCCTTACAGTGGGGGCGATACCCACCACGCGCATCGTTCGCCCCGCTTCGGGCCCTTCGCCATCAACGAACTGGATGAACCGACCGAGTGCGCTGTCCCCCGGCCACAGCCGACGGGCGAGCAGATCGTCCACGATTGCGACCGGCTCAGCACCCGGTGCGAGTTCGGCGGCCGTGAAGTCGCGCCCGTCAAGCATGGGGAGTCCGAGCGCGCGAGCGTAGTCGCGACCGACGACGTTGAAGACGGCGTCGATCGCCATCGCCTGCGCATCAGCAGCCCCGGCCGGCGCGACGTTGCGACTGTCGTTGAAGGACGTGAATGGAAGACTCGATGAGATCGTGACCGCCTCGACGCCAGGGACGGCTCGCATTCGATCGACCAGCGCGAGATTCGCTTCTCTCCCTCGCGTCTCGTCATAGCCCGCAAGACTGGAATCGAGTTCAACCACCAGGCCTCGGTCGAGGCGGAAGCCCGGGTCAGCGGTCGCAGCCGAAATCGCGCTCGCGAGAAACAATCCACCAACGGCAAGCAAGAGCACCGAGAGCGAGACCTGTCCGATCACCAGAGCATTGCCAACCCTCACACTGCCGAGGCGACGTCCTTCTTCCCCGGCCTGGCGCTTGAGCTCTGTGGCGGCTGCGCGGCCGGTCAACAACCACGCTGGCCAGATACCGAAGACTACTGAAGCGAGCAGGCTGAACCCCGCCGCGCCGACAAGCACTCGCCAATCGAAATCGAGTTCGGGAAGGCTCAACGCAACCGGAATCACCGAGCGCAGAGAAGTGAGAAGCGCAGCGGTTGCCCATCTCGAGAGCAGCAGTCCCACAACGCCTGCGGCCAAAGCCAGGAGCAGTCCTTCGGTGAGCAGCTGCCGCGTGAGTCGCCAGCGACCGCCACCGAGTGATGCCCTGATTGCGAGCTCCTGACGACGAACGTGACCGCGGGCGAGAAGCAGATCAGCGAGATTGAGGCAGGCCACCAGGAGGACGATTGCGGGCATGGCCATGAGGAGCACGGTGAATATCGCGGTGAACGCGCGGCTCCCCGGACCAGGCATGAACAAGAAGCGTGAAGGCGGAGCAACCTGCAGGGTGTAGCCGGCGTTGTGAGTTGGAAATGCCTGCGCGAGTCGGCTTCCGACGGTTGCAAGAGCAGCTGCGACAGCTTCGATTGACGCGTCGGAACGGAGTCGGCCCACAACGCTCAACGTGTGTGCGGCGCGTGAGTCGAGTGTGCTGTCCGCCGGCGCCGACGCTGCGAATGCCGTCTGCGCGCCGAGCGGCAGCCACACGTCAGGACCGGGGATGCTCGCACCAGCGAAATCTCTCGGGGCGACCGCGATCACGGTGAACGGCACGCCGTTGATTCGCAGCGTGCGGCCGATCAATCCTGGGTCTGCGCCGCGTTGGGTCCAGTATGAGTGACTCACCATCGCCACGCGGTTATCCGCGCCAGGTTTTTCTTCCTCTGCCGTAAAGGGCCGGCCAAGGGTCGGGCTTTGCTCGAAGACGTCGAGGTAGTTGGCTGTCACTCCGGACGCCAATGTGCGACGCGCCCCTTCGCCAGCTTCGAGACCCACGAAGACTGTCGACGACGCCGCCAGATTCGAAAAGACGCTCGTTGTGCCTGCCTCGAGATCAAGGTAGTTCGGGTAAGAGATGCCGCGAATTCCGCCGTCGGGCGCTGTACTGCGGCCGTAGATGTTGACGACTTGGTCTGGACGCTCGTACAACGGGCGAAGCAGCAGGCCGTTGACGACGGTGAACATGCCGATATTGACTCCAATGCCGAGCGCAAGCGTCACGATCGCCGTGACCACGAATCCGGGACTGTGACGCAACGTCCGCCACGCGAACCGCGTGTCCTGCACCAGGTCGTCGAGCCAGTTCCACCCCCATGCGTCGCGCGCCTCCTCGCGCAGGCGCAGCGTGTTTCCGAAGGCGCGCGGATCCTTCATGAGCGCGCGATGCGCCTCCATCTCGCGGAGCAGTTCGTCTTCCATCTTCCGGCGACGAACCAGGTAGCCAAGGCGACTGATGAATTCGCGGATGATCGCCATGCTCACGCTTCTTTCAGCAACACATCAATCGCGCCCGTCATTCGGCGGTACTCGCCGACCTCGGTCTCGAGTTGCTGCTTTCCACTGGCAGTGAGGCGGTACTCGCGCACCTGCCGGCCGGAATCCGACTCACGCCAGGTCGCTTTGACCCAACCTTTGACGAGGAGTTTCTGGAGCGCGGGGTAGAGCGAACCTTCTTCGACGCTGAGTTCGTCGGCGGAGAGTTGGCGGATGCGTTGCGCGATCGCGTAGCCGTGCAGCGGTTGTCGCACGAGGACGCGCAAGACGAGCATCATCAGCGTACCGGGCGGTAGTCCAGCGTCCCTAGGCATAGGAAAGCGATGCCTAGCGTAGACGCATGTCTGCTCAAAAGTCAAAAGTCAAAGGGCAAAAGTCAGGCGTCCTGCGTGTGACCTTTGACCTTTACCCTTTGACCTTGCGCACCCTTTGACCTTGCGCCTCACGCGTACATTCCACGCATCTTCGTGACCAGACCGACTCGACTGATCGCCACGATGTACGCTGCGGTTCGTAAGTCGACGTTGTACTTCAGCGACTTCTCGAGCACGTCGTCGAACGCTTCGACCATCTTCTTCTCGAGGCGCATGTTCACTTCGTCCAGTTCCCAGAAGTAGCCGTGACGATCCTGGACCCACTCGAAGTACGACGTGGTGACGCCGCCGGAGTTGGCCAGGATGTCGGGGATGACGAAGACGCCGCGCTCGTGCAAATGGTTGTGAGCGTCAGGTGTCATGGGACCGTTTGCACCCTCCGTGAGGATCTTCGCTTTGATCTGCGGCGCGTTCTCCATCGTGATCTGGTTTTCGAGCGCCGCGGGAATCAGGATGTCGACGTCCAGCCCCCAGAGGCCGTCGTTGTCGAGCGGCTCGGCGCCGGTGAAGCCTTCGACGGTCTTGTGTTTGGCCGCATATTCGAGGAGCTTGGGGATGTCGAGACCGCCTTGATTGATGACGCCACCTTTCCAATCGGTGACGGCGACGATCTTCGCCCCAATACCCGCGAGGAGGTCGGCAGAGACCGAGCCGACGTTGCCGAAGCCCTGAACGGCAACGGTTGCCCCTTTGATGTTCAGCCCGAGGTGTTTGGCGGCCTCGCGTGTGACGATCATCACGCCGCGCCCGGTTGCTTCACGCCGCCCGAGCGAGCCGCCCATCTCGATGGGTTTGCCTGTTACAACTGCGGTTTCGGTGTGGCCGACGTGCATGCTGTAGGTGTCCATCACCCACGCCATCACCTGATCGTTGGTGTTGACGTCGGGTGCGGGCACGTCCTTCTCGGGACCGATCGCGTCGATGATCTCCGCGACGTAGCGCCTGGTCAGCGCCTCGAGTTCGCGCGGCGACATCCGGGTCGGGTCGCAGACGATACCGCCCTTGCCGCCACCAAACGGCACGTGCGCGACGGCGCACTTCCACGTCATCCACGCCGCGAGAGCCGTCACTTCGTCGAGTGAGACGTCAGGGTGATAGCGGATACCACCCTTCGCCGGGCCGAGCGTAATGTTGTATTGAACGCGGTATCCCCTGAAGACCTCGATCTCGCCGTTGTCCATCAGCACTGGACACGACACGACGATCTGCCGCTTGGGATAGGTAAGGATCCGCCAGATGCCGGGGTCGAGCTCGAGAATGCGTGCAGCGCGATCGAACTCTCTGAGCATCGCGCCAAAGATGGGCCCGGTCTCGTTCATGAGGCGATTCTAGTTCGTCTTCAGTCCTCGGTCCTCGGTCCGCAGTTCGCGGTCTCCAGTCTTCCTGTGGGCTGGAGACCGGGGACCGTGGCCTGGAGACCGTGGACTGAGGACTGGGGACCAGAAATGCCGACGATATAATCAATTCGTGCCCCGCGACGTTCTTTACACCCCGCAGAGCATCGAAGCGCTCGACTACGATCGCGATCTGGGCGACCCCGGGGACTTTCCGTACACGCGCGGCATTCATGCCACTGGCTACCGCGGCAAGCTCTGGACGATGCGCCAGTTTGCGGGCTTCGGGACGCCGGAAGAGACCAACGAGCGCTATCGTCGTCTGCTTGCGGCTGGCGGCACGGGTCTGAGCGTCGCCTTTGACTTGCCGACGCTGATGGGTCGTGACCCTGACCACGAGCTCTCTCGCGGCGAAGTAGGGAAGTGCGGCGTCAACGTCACGTCGCTTGCCGACATGGAAGCCCTCTTTGCCGATATCGACCTCGGGGCCGTGACGACGTCGATGACGATCAATGGGCCGGCGCCGATGCTTCTCGCGATGTATCTCGTCGTCGCGGAGGAGCGCGGGACCGACTGGGCCAAGCTCTCCGGCACGATCCAGAACGACATTCTCAAGGAGTTCATCGCGCAAAAGGAGTTCATCTATCCGCCGCGACCGTCGATGCGTCTCGTGACGGATGTCTTCGCGTTCTGTGCGTCGCATGTGCCCCGGTGGAACACGATTTCCGTGAGCGGGTATCACATCCGCGAGGCCGGAGCGACCGCGGCGCAGGAACTCGCATTTACTCTGCGCAACGGAATCGAGTACGTGGACTATGCGATCGAGGCGGGGCTCGATGTCGACGTGTTCGCGCCGCGGATCTCCTTCTTCTTCAATTCGCACAGCGACTTCTTCGAGGAGATCGCCAAGTTTCGAGCCGCGCGCCGGATCTGGGCGCGGGTCATGCGCGACCGGTTCAAGGCCGTGAACCCGCGCTCGTGGCAGTTGCGCTTTCATGCACAGACGGCTGGCGTGTCGCTGACCGCCCAGCAGCCGTACAACAACGTGGTGCGGACGGCGCTCCAGGCGTTGGCTGCCACGTTGGGAGGAACTCAGTCGCTCCACACGAACGCGCTCGACGAGGCGCTCGCGTTGCCGACAGAGGCCGCAGCCACGCTGGCGCTGCGGACGCAGCAGATCATCGCGCACGAGACCGGTATCGTTGATGTCGTCGATCCGCTCGGCGGTTCGTACTTCCTCGAGAAGCTCACAGTCGAGATCGAGGACGAGGCGATGGCATACATCGACCGGATCGATCGAATGGGCGGTATGGTGCCGGCGATCGAGCGCGGCTATCCGCAGAAGGAAATCGCGGAGAGCGCATACCAGTTCCAGCGTTTGGTTGAATCGAAGGAACAGGTGATCGTCGGCGTCAACGAGTTCGTGAGCACGGTGCACGAGGGGATCGGGACGCTGTATATCGACGAGTCTGCTGGCGACCGGCAGCTCGCACGCCTCGACGACACCCGCCGCCGGCGCGATCGATCGCGTGTGAACGCTGCCATCGACCGCCTGCAGGACGGCGCGAAGAGCGAATCGAATCTGATGCCGCTGCTGATCGATGCGGTGAAGGCCCACGCCACCCTTGGTGAGATGTGCGACGGTCTGCGGGAAGTGTGGGGCGAGTACGTCGAGGATCCGATAATCTGAAGGTGGCAGTAGGCGGTAGGCAGCAGGCGGTGAACTGAGGAACCGTGGACCGTGAACCGAAGACGAAGATGAGCCAGAAGATTCGAGTGGTCATTGCCAAGCCGGGGCTGGACGGGCACGACCGGGGCGCCAAAGTCATTGCCCGCGCGTTGCGCGACGCCGGAATGGAAGTGATCTATACGGGCCTCCGGCAGATGCCGGAACAGATCGTGTCGGCGGCGATGCAGGAGGATGCCGACGTCATCGGACTCTCGATCCTGTCGGGCGCCCACATGCACATCTGCCCGAGAATCGTTGAATTGCTTCGAGAAAAGCAGATGTCTGACGTTCTTGTCGTCGTTGGAGGCATCATTCCTGATGCGGACGTTCCGAAGTTGAACGAAATCGGGATTCGAGGCATCTTTCAGCCGGGCACCCCGATGCAGGAGATCGTAGACTTCATCACCAAGAACGCCCGGATCCGTGCCGTATCTGAGAGGCTCTCGTGACGCATAAGCTCCTGCTCGCCGACGACAGCGTGACCATTCAACGCGTCGTCGAGCTCACGTTCTCGGGCGAGGACGTGCAGGTTGTAACCGTCGGAGACGGCGAGCAGGCCATCGCGCGCATTCCCATTGAGCTGCCAGACATCGTGCTGGCCGATATCGGGATGCCCAAGCGGAGCGGCTACGACGTTGCCGCGTTCGTCAAGGGCCGGGCGGACCTTTCACACATCCCGGTTCTCCTCCTGGCTGGCGCGTTCGAGCCGGTAGACGAGAACCGCGCGCAGCAGGTCCACAGTGACGGCGTCCTGGTGAAGCCATTCGAGCCTCAGCAGGTCATCTCGCGCGTAAGAGATCTGATCGAGAGATCGCGAAGTGCCTTGGCGAGACCACAGCCCGTGGTCGCGTTCGCGGATCAGCATGCCCACGGTCGAGACGTGGTTGCGCACACTCCGAGGCCGGCTGCCGTGGGCCACGAGCCGAAGGCCGACGTCCTCGAGTCTCGCGATCGAAACGCCGAGACGAAACTGGACGACTACTTCGATCGCCTCGATGCAGCGTTCGCCGAACTCGGTGGTGGGGCGGATCGAGATAAGCGCGCGCGCAGTGACATGCGTGACGACTACGAAGGGCGCGATGTCCCGACACTGGAGAGCTTGCTTGCCGTGTCGTCGGGCACCTCGCCGGCCGAGCTCCCATTGCCGGAACCGCCGGTGCCCGTTGAACTCGCCGAGTACGAGCCGGTGATGCAACACACAACCGCGCGGCCACCGAGCGCGGTCAAAGAATCACTTCAGCCCAAGGAGGGGCGCAATCTGGTCGCCGACATGTTCGCGGCGCTGTTCGCCGCAGAGCAGGGCGAAGCCGTCGCGCCGGCCGCGCCGCCTCAGGCGTCACACCCGGCGTCGAGTCCCGTAACTGCGACAGACGGTCTCGTGGACGAAGTGACTCGTCGCGTCGTCGAGCGCCTGGCGCCGGACGCGGCGAACGAGCTTGTCGCGCAGATTGTGTCCGAGGTGGCCGAGCGCCTCATTCGTGAGGAGATCTCGCGAATCAAGGCAGCAGCGGCCCGCCCGTGACCAATTTGGGGATCTTTGATTAGTGATTGATGATTCGTTAATGATTGGAGATTGAAGATTCGTGATTTCGCGGCACACTGGATCGCTCGTCCGCCGCAATCATCAATCGACACTCCACAATCACAAACGAATCAAAGATCTCTGAATCAACAGTCATCAATGTATCAGCACCCGATCAATCTTCCAGAGAAACCTGCGTTGGAGGGGCTCGAAGCCAAATGGGCCGAGCGCTGGCAGGCCGACGGCACGTATCGATTCGATCGGAATCACACTCGCGATCAGGTCTATTCGATCGACACGCCGCCACCCACTGTCAGTGGATCGCTGCACGTGGGCCATGTGTTCTCGTTTACGCACACGGACCTCATTGCGCGGTTTCAGCGCATGCGCGGCAAGACTGTCTTCTACCCGATGGGGTGGGACGACAATGGCCTGCCGACCGAGCGTCGTGTGCAGAACTACTACGGCGTCAAGTGCGATCCCTCCCTGCCGTACGACACCAGCTTCCAGCCGCCAGAGAAGCCAGGCAAGCAGGCGATCTCCGATCTCGCGCCCCAATTTCATCGAGTTCTGCAATCGGCTGACTGCCGAAGACGAGAAGGCTTTCGAGGATCTGTGGCGCTACCTTGGGCTTTCCGTTGATTGGTCGCTGACGTACGCAACGATCGATCGTCGCGCGCAGCGAATCTCGCAGACGGCATTCCTGCGGCTGCTCAATCGCGGCATCGCCTATCAGCTCGAGGCTCCAACGCTGTGGGACATCGACTTCCGCACGGCTGTCGCGCAGGCGGAGCTCGAGGATCGTGAACAACCTGGCGCCTACCATCGCATCAGGTTCGCGCGGCCCGACTCGACCGTTCGTCGAGATCGACACGACCCGACCGGAACTGATTCCTGCATGCGTCGCGCTCGTCGCGCATCCCGACGATGCGCGCTATCAGCCGCTGTTCGGGACCGAGGTCATCACCCCGCTGTTCAAAGTGCCTGTGCCGGTCAAGGCGCACCCGCTTGCCGACCCCGAGAAAGGAAGCGGCATCGCGATGATCTGCACGTTCGGCGATCTCACGGACGTGACCTGGTGGCGGGAACTCGGGCTGCCGGTGCGTGCCGTCATTCAGGCGAACGGCGCGTTTCGACCGCTGACGTGGGGAGCAGCGGGCTGGGAGTCGCGCGACGCCGCAGCCGCGCAGGCCGCCTACGATCAGTTGACGAACCTGTCGGCCGCGAAGGCGCGCGCACGGATCGTGGAGCTGCTCAAGGAGTCAGGCGATCTCATCGGAGACCCGCGCCCAATCACGCATCCGGTCAAGTTCTACGAGAAGGGCGATCGCCCGCTCGAGATCGTGACGAGCCGGCAGTGGTTCATCAAGACGATGGATTTCAGGGAGGAACTGCTGGCGCGCGGCTCCGAGCTTCAGTGGCATCCCGAGTTCATGCGCCATCGCTACGAGAACTGGGTCAATGGTCTCGCCGGCGACTGGTGCATCAGCCGGCAGCGATTCTTCGGCGTGCCGTTCCCGGTGTGGTACCCGATCGACGCCAACGGGCAGATCGATTACGCACACCCGATCGTGCCCGACTGAATCGCAGTTGCCGATCGACCCCTCGACCGACACACCAGCCGGGTACGACTCGGACCGGCGCAATCAGCCCAATGGCTTCGCCGGGCGATCCTGACATCATGGACACCTGGGCGACATCGTCGCTCACGCCGCAGATTGCCGCAGACTGGCTCGGCGACCCTGACCTGTTCGCGCGTGTCTTCCCGATGGACTTGCGTCCGCAGGCACACGACATCATCCGGACATGGCTTTTCAATACCGTGCTTCGCTCGGAGCTCGAGCACGGCACGCTCCCGTGGAGCCACACCGCGATCTCCGGATTCGTCACAGATCCCGATCGCAAGAAGATGTCGAAGTCGAAGGGCAACGTCGTCACGCCGATGGAGCTCCTCGAGGAGTATGGCTCCGATGGCGTGCGGTACTGGGCGGCGAGCGGTACGTCCCGGCGGCGATACGGCATTTCGATGCTGGCCAGATGAAGGTCGGGCGGCGCCTCGCGATCAAGATGCTGAATGCGGCGAAGTTCGCGCTGATGCAGGCCGAGCCGCGCGGCCCGATCACCGAGCCGCTCGATCGCGGCATGCTCTCGAGCCTCTCGACGCTTGTTCGAGAGTCGACGGAGCAGCTCGAGGCGTACGACTACGCCAGGGTGCTCGAACAGGCCGAGCGCTTCTTCTGGTCGTTCTGCGACGACTATCTCGAGCTGGTGAAGGGACGCCGATACGGTGACTTCACTCCCGAAGGCGCCGCATCGGCCAACAGCGCGATGCTGGTCGCGCTGTCCACGATGCTGCGGTTGTTCGCGCCGTTCCTGCCGTTCGTCACCGAAGAGGTGTGGTCGTGGTGGCGGCCCGGCTCGGTTCACAACGCGAAGTGGCCGACGCCGGAGGAGGTCGTCGAGCCCATCGGTGGCCACGACGCCGATGCTGTCCAAGTGTTCGCGCAGACACGCGCTGCGCTCGGAGAGATTCGCCGGATCAAGGCGCTCGAGAAGCGGCCGGTCAAGGCGGTCATCGAACGCGCCGTTCTGCCGCAGCGTTTCGAGTCGCTCACGCCCGCTGCGCAGGATTTTCGGGCGGCGGCGCACATCAGGGACCTGGGATTCGGACAGGTCGAGGAGCCGCAGCTCACCTTTGCGGCCATCGAGCCGTGCCCGGAACCACGAGTGTGAATCGACCGCTCGCAGCCGCTCGCTGCTCGACGACTATCGCGATCTCGTCCGCCGCGCGCTCGCTGAGGACGTCGGCCGCGGCGACATCACGACCGCGGGGACGATCGATGGCAGCCGACGCGTGCGCGCGATCGTGCTGGCGAAGTCCGCGTTGCGTCATCGCCGGACTCGACGTTGCCATCGAAGCGTTTCGTCAGCTCGATCGCTGCAGTCGACGTCACTATTCATCATCCGGATGGCTCGCTGTGCGAGCCAGGCACGACGGTTGCGGAGATCCGGGGCGCGTGCCGACGCGCTGCTGATCGCGGAGCGCACGGCGCTCAACTTCATGCAGCGCCTGTCGGGGATCGCCACGCTGACGCGGCAGTTCGTCGATGCCGCCGCCGGCCGCATCACCGTGCTCGATACCCGCAAGACGACGCCGCTGATGCGCGTGCTCGAGAAATACGCCGTCCGGGCGGGTGGTGGCACCAATCACCGCTTCGGGCTCGACGACGGCATTCTCATCAAGGACAACCACGTGCGCCTGGCCGGCGGAGTCGGTGCCGCTGTGCAGCGGATGCGCGACGCGAATCTGAATCTGCCGGTCGAAGTCGAGGCGCAGAGCCTCTGTGAGGTCGATGCCGCGCTCGAGGCTGGCGCCGACATCGTGCTGCTCGACAACCTGTCGACCGCAGACATCATCGAAGCCGTGGGCAAGTGTCGCGGGAAGGCGCGAACCGAAGTATCCGGCGGCGTCACGCTGGCGCGGATGCCGGAGCTGGCCGCGACTGGCGCGGACTACGTGTCGATCGGGGCGCTGACGCATTCAGCGCCGGCAGCCGATCTGAGCTTCGAAATTGAAATGGGGTCGGGAGTCATTTAACGAGGACAGTCCTCGTGCGCGACTAAGTGTCCTGATCAAATGACTCCCGACCCCTTGCCCTTCCGGAGGAGTTCGCCGACGCCTTGACGCTGGCGCGCGACCGCCTCGGCATCTTCGCGCAACGCATCCTCTGGTATCCAGAAGTCGGTTCGACGAACGACATCGCCGGCGCATTCGCCGAGCGAGATGCAGATGAAGGACTCGTCGTGCTCGCGGATCGCCAGACGGCCGGTCGCGGGCGTCTCGGGCGCAGCTGGGCATCGCCGGCGGGCGCAGGCATCTACGTGTCGGTCGTGTTGCGTCCCTCTGCCGCAGCGGCGACGATTGCTGACGATTGCCGCAGGCGTGGCCGTCGCCGAGGGCATCGCGTCGGCGACCGGTCTCTGCCGCCCACGTAAAATGGCCGAACGACGTGCACGTCGGCGGCCGGAAGCTCGCCGGGATCCTGGCCGAGGGCACCGCCAGTCACGTCGTCCTGGGCATTGGCATCAACGTGCAGCCGGCTGCGTATCCGCCTGATGTCGCCGCAGCGCGCAACGTCGATCGAGGCCGAGCTCGGTCGCCCCGTCGATCGCGGTCTGGTGCTCGCCGAGTGTCTTGCCGCGCTCGCCTCGCGCTATCGTGAACTTCACGACGGCGAGGCGCGGCGCGTCGTCGACGCATGGCGCGATGCGCGCAGCCCCGATGCTGGGTCGCCGCGTCGAATGGGAATCGGCTGGCAAGCGGCAGATCGGCCTGGCAGAAACATCGACGATGATGGCGCGCTGGTTGTGAAGGTGGGAGCAGAGACGCTCAGGATCAGGTCGGGGGAAGTCAGGTGGTTGTAGAGCCCGCAGACCAGTACTGCCGCGCCATCGAAGCGTATCTGTGCCGCAAGAACGACGGCCACCTGATTCGGATCGTCGGTCCCGCCTTCGAGCAGGTGCTTGGATGGGCTGCCAAGGGAGTGCCCATCAAGATTGCCTGCCACGGGATCGACCGTTACTTCGAGCGCTACTACGCGAAAGGCCCGCGTCGCCGGCCAGTTCGGATTGAGTTCTGCGAAGCCGACGTGCTCGATGCCTTCGACGAATGGCGTCGGGCAGTCGGGATCACGAGCGAGTCCCTGGTCGTTGCCTGCAGGCGCGAGCACCTCAGAGCCGGCAGATGAAACGACGCGGCGGCACGAGTCGCTGCCGGCGCATCTCGATCGTGTCATCGCCCGGCTCACGACGCTTGCGTGGCGGAGCCGACCGATCGCTTGACGGGATCCTCGATGCGGTGATCCGCGAGCTCGACGGCCGCAGAGCCGAAGCCAGGGGTCTTCGCGGAGACGCGCGACGCGCGTTCGTCGACCGACTGAGCGCGATCGATGGCGAACTGCTGGCTGCGGTCAGGGCTCAGTGCGATGCGGCCACGCTCGCACAGCTTGGCGCCGAGGCGGACGAGGAACTGGCACCTTTCAAAGACCGCCTGTCGAGCGCAGCTTTTGCGGACGCACAGCGCGCAGCGATGGATCGCTTGATACGCGAGCGCCGCCGGCTGCCGGTAATCGCGTTCGACTGATTCGTCCGACGCGATCATGTCGTTGCTCACGCTCGATATCGAGAAGGCCGCAGCAGGTGGCCGGATGCTCGCGCGTCACGAGGGGCGAGTCGTGCTCGTCTCCGGCGCTATTCCGGGTGAGCGCGTGGTCGCGCGACTCGAACGGACCGAGCGCGGCGTAGCCTTTGCGGAGGTTGCCGAAGTGCTCCAACCATCCGTGCGACAGCAGGCCTGTCGCTGGCGATGCGCGTTGTGGCGGAAACGTTTTCGCGCACATCGAGTATGCACGCCAGCTCACGCCTAAAGAGCGAGATCATCCAGGACGCGTTCAGGCGCATCGGCAGACTCTCGTTGCCGGACGCGCCTCCGGTCGTCGGCTCGCCCGAGCAGGGCTATCGGATGCGTGCGCGGCTCCACGTCAAGCGGCGGACGCATCGGCTTCTTCCTCGAAGGCACGCACCACGTGTGCGACGTCGCGTCAACGGGTCAGCTGCTGCCGGAAACCGCAGACTGGGTTGCGGCGCTCAGTAGCGGGCTCGCGCGCGAGCAGCTGCGCGGGCTCGCAGCCATCGAGATTGCGGAGAACATCCCGGGCCGTGAGCGCGCCTGTCACTTGGAGCTCCATGCGGGGCTGACCCGCGAGAGTACGCAGCGAGTGGGCGAGCGGCTGGCCGGTCTCTCGGCGCAGCGCGCCGATCGGCCCGATGTCGTTCGCGTCTCGGGAACGCCGGTCGTCACCGACTCCATCCAGGTCGATGACGATCCTTCTCACGCGCTGGCGCTGAGCCGCGACGCTCGGGCGTTCTTTCAAGGCAACCGGTTTCTCGTCGAATCACTCGTCCGTCGCGTGGCTCAGCTCGTTCCGCAGGGACCAGTCGTCGATCTTTACGCTGGCGTCGGCCTGTTCGGGTTGGCGCTGGCCGCGGCAGGACGGGACTCCATAACGGCGGTCGAAGGCGATCCCGTCGCCGGGGCAGACCTCGAGCGCAACGCCGGAGCATTTGGCGATCGCGTCACCGCAGTCCGGCGCAGCGTCGAGAGCTATCTCGCGTCGGTTCGAGCGAGCGGCATTTCATCGGCGACGGTCATCGTCGATCCACCACGCACCGGGCTCTCCAGAGACGCGATCGCGCATCTCATCCGGTTGCGGCCGTCACGCATCGTTTACATCTCGTGTGATGTCGCAACGCTCGCGCGCGACACGCGCGCGTTGAACGATGCGGGCTACGGTCTGACCGATCTTGGCGGCATCGATCTGTTTCCGAATACCGCCCACGTCGAATCCGTCGCCGTGTTCACGCGATGGAGCGCGGCTACCCGCGTGTCTGCGCGGCGACGCGTTTCGGAGGTTGCTCCGTGAACGCACTCAACTCGCGTTCGGCGCGCAGCCAGTGATCGATGTGCCGGCCGTGCGCGCCGCCTTCCTGCAGGAAGAGCTCGTACGCGCGGATCGCGATCTGTTCGTGAGTGATGTCAGGCTGAACGGGTGTTTTGGGTTTTGCTTTCGAGGCGGTCTGCTTGACCAACCGTGGCCCCGTTGGAGCATCCGGCTGTGGCTTACTGGTTCGTGGCATCAAGATCCCTTTCGTACGACATGTGACCGTGCGTTCACGGCGCGAGCAAGACGCACGCCATGACCTGCTGGGAAGATACCGCGATTGCGCCGCTTTTGAAAACTCGTGTGCGAGTTCTTCGACGGCGATCAGAAAAATCAACAGGACTGTTGGGCGGGACTCAAAAGCCGACAGGAAAGTCTGTCGAGAACTTAACCCAATCTTCAGGATCCATCGATATCCGACTGCGTAGGATAGATCAGCGGGACAGTGAGACGTTCCGCTCGAGCAGGAGACGATACGATGGTCACCAAACTGGTCAAGTGTCTTGCCGCCGCGGGGCTTGTGACCGCGATGGCTGCGCCGGCCTACGCGCATCATTCGTTTGCGGCCGAGTTCGATGCCAAGCGCCCGGTGAAGCTGCGCGGCACCGTGGTGAAGATGGAATGGATCAACCCGCACTCGTGGATCCACATGGACGTGAAGGATCCGGTGACGGGCAAGGTCGAGCGATGGATGGTTGAGGGCGGTGCACCGAATGCACTGCTGCGTCGCGGCTGGACCAAGAACTCGCTTCCCGAGGGCACCGAGATTCTCGTCGAAGGATTCCAGGCGAAGGACGGTGCGAATCGCGCCAACGGACGCGACATCACCTTCGCGGACGGCAAGAAGTTGTTCGTTGGATCTTCCGGCACGGGTGCGCCGGACGAACGGCCAGAGAAGTAACGTCTGTGTGAATGAGGGCCGCGTCTCGCGGCCCTACTTCGTTGCCGCTTCCACGAACCCTTCGAAGATCGGTCTGAACTCGCCTGTGCGATAGAAGTTCTCGGGGTGCCACTGCACGCCGAGGCAGAATCGCCGGCTGGATCCTCGATCGCCTCGATGACGCCATCTGGGCGGTGCGCAGACACGGCCAGACCCGCCCCGAGTTTCTTCGGGGCCTGGTGATGACGGCTGTTCACCAGGCACGAGTCACCCTCGAGGCGCTCGCGCATCAGACGATCGAGCAGGCTGCCTTCCGAAATCCACATCTCGTGCGCGATCGTGACCGGTGAGTCGCGCTGCGATGTGGTTGACCGTGGACACCGATCTCGTCCTGAATGTCCTGCACGAGCGAGCCCCCGCGGGCGACGTTGAGCACCTGGATCCCGCGACAGATTGCGAGCAGGGGAAGGTCGGCCTCGACTGCTCGGCGCGCGAGCTCCAGCTCGTAGTCGTCGCGGCCGGGCTCGGCCGCTGAGTAAGTGGATGCGCGGCCTCGCCATAGATCGACGGCAGGACATCGCCTCCGCCGGGCAGCAAAAGACCGTCGACCGATCGAATCACGTCCGCAGGACGATCGACCGCGCGGTCGAGCACTCGGACATCCGCGCCAGCTCGCCGGATGGCTCCTCGTAGTCACGAAGCTTGTCGCACGGTGGAATGGCAATGATCGGCATGTGATTCTTTTGGGCTACGGGCAACGCTACATTCTCTGTGGCACCCCAATGCCCATGAGGTCCAGCGCGCGCGTGAGTTGGTCGCGGACGTAGATCACCGCCGCGGCCCGCCACCGGCGCACATTATCCCGCTCCTCGTTCAGGATCGACGACCGGCTGGGGTGGAGGTTGTAGAACGCGTTGAACGCCTGGGCCAGCCCGAAGGCGTATTTGGCCAGCACCGAGAACTCGAGCGTGGCGATCACCTGCTCGACGATCTCGTCGAGGCGCGCGGCCTCGAGCACGAGCGACCAGAGCTCGCTGCCGTTGTCACCCGTCAACTCACCGGCGGACAGTTGTCCCAGCGTCGCAACCAGCGCATACTTCGTCGAGACCATCGCGCTCCTGGAGCTTCCGGAAGATGTTGTTGATGCGGACGATCGCGTACTGGATGTACGGACCGGTCTCGCCCTGGAAGCTGATCGCTTCGTCGAGGTCGAACGCGATGACCTTGCCCCGTGAGAACTTGATCAGGAAGTATCGAACCGCGGCGACGCCGATGAGCCCGGCGATCTGAAGAGCCTCCTCTTCCGCGAGCTTCGGGTTGCGCTTGGCGACCTCCTCGCGCGCCTTCCGGATGACGATGTCCAGCAGGTCGTCTGCCTTGACGCCGAGCCCCTTGCGGCCCGACACCTCGACGAACGGCCGCTTGGCCTCTTCCGAGTCGGGTGCCGGCGCGTAGCCGAGCTCGCGCGCAGTCGCGTGCGACAGCGCCACCATCTCGTAGGAGAAGTGATGCGATCGCTGCGCGCCTTCCGGGTGTCCCGACGGCAATCAGCGCCTGCTTGAGCAGCTTCTGAAGATACGACTGGCGAACGTCGATGACGTTGTAGACGTACGCCGCACCGCCGTAATGCGGGTGGTCGGATCAACGCCGTTCGCGCTGCAGGTCGCCCACAGCGGACCCTGCGGCCGCTGCACGAAGACTCGATACTGGAAATCGCGACCGAGCAGGCCGAGCTTCCAGAACTGATACGCGATGTCCTTGCCGACATACGTGACGACGCCGTTCGAGCGAACGATCACCTTCTCGCGCTCTTCGACATCATCGTCAGCCGCAGTCTCATCGCTAGGGGTTCTGGGGGTTGGCCGTTTGGGAGTTGAGAGTTGGCTCCTTGGAAGTTGACTCCAGATCCTCCTGGATCGGCATCACCCAGCAGCCCGCGAGACGTCCCTCCGTGCGCAGGTACACCGCGCCCTTGGCCTTCAGCACCTCGAATGCCTGCGCCCAGAACTTCAGCCGCAGGATGTCGCCTTCCCAGGTGAGCAGGTCGTAGTCCACGTTCATCCGGGCCATCGTGCGCAGATGACAGCGGACGATGCGATCGGCGACGAAGGCGGCGATGGTCGGCGTTCTCGTTGCCGCCGTGTTCGATGTCGTGGAGCGTTTGCGCCCGGACCTCCAGTCGGGCCTTGTCCTCGCCGTACCACTCAGTCACGCGCGCGTAGAGGTCCCAGCAGTAGTAGTCGAAGCGCGTGCTGTCCGCGATCTTCTCGACGTCTGCGAGCGACATGTTCTCGAGGACGCGGAATCCCACGACGACGTCGGCCACCTGGACCCCGGTATCGTCGATGTAGTTCTGGACTTCGACGGGGATGCCGCTGAAGCGCAGCACGCGGACGAGCGTGTCACCGAGCGCCGAATTCCGGAGATGCCCGATGTGAGCGGCCTTGTTCGGGTTGATGGCCGTGTGCTCGACGATCGCCTTGCCGGCGTCGCGCCGCGGCGGAGATGACGCCGGCGCCGAGGCGGTCGAGGAGAAACGCCGGCCGCTCGAGAAAGAAATTGAGATAGCCGTTGGGCGCTGCCGTGACCTGACGGATCCCTGCGAGCGTCCCGAACGCGGCAGCAATCTCCTGCGCGATCGCCCGCGGCGCCTTGCGGAGCCGGCGGGCCAGCTCGAACGCGGCGGGCGTCGCCGAGGTCCCCGAGATCCCGGTTCGGCGGGTAGTCCAGCGCGAGCGACAGGCAGGGACGCCGGGTTCGAGCGAGTAGAGCGTGGCGATCACCCGGGTGAGGTGGTCGCGAAGGCGCGTATGAACGGGCAGAATCATTGACTTCGTCAGAGGTGGGCTGTAGTGTATCGGTCGATGCTCGTCGGTCGATGCGCTGCGATTTCGCGATTTGCGGTTGGATTCGAGGTGCAGTACCAACGGAAGCCGACGATACGCCAAACTTGCAGGGCTCTAACCGAAGCCCGTATCGCCGCCGAGAAAGTAATTTAGGGTCGACTCACGATCCCGGTGACGGGGTCGATTCCCGACCCCCCATATTAGCGTATGACCGACGCGGCCGTAGGCCGACTCCTCGTCGCGAGCCTTCATCAGGGCATCGCGGACCTGCTGCCGATGCGGCTCGAGTTCTACGAAGCCTGGTTGCACCCGTCGGGCCTCCGGGAGGGGCGCATCGGGCTGGCGCCGCTGGCGGCAGTGCTCAGCTTTCTTCGTCTCGAAGGCGCGCCCTACCATCTCATTGCCGCGCGGGCGGGCGAATACACGGCGGATTGGACGGTTGCGGGGCTGTCCCCAGTTCCGCAAGACGATTCATCCTGGCGATGCCGCCGGCGCTTCGAAAGCGGATGGTGGTCGGTATCGCCCAGTGGATGGTGCGAAGCACGTATGGCGACACCAACGTCAAGGTGCGGTGGCGGCAGTGGCGCGGAGCCGTCGACCTCCAGAGCTCGCTGTTCTGCGAGGTCCGCGACCGCGTCGAAGCCGCCCTTGTGCGAGTTCTACGCTGCCGCCTTCCGTCGGCTGATGTCGCTCTTTCAACCTCGACGCGGACGTCGTCACCGAAGAGTGCCGGGCGACCGGGGCGACGCGTTGTGCGATGTCGGTGACCGTGCAGGCCGCGCCAGGACGCGCTGCATGACAAGACGGTGGGCGCGCCGCAGCGATCTCGGCGTGCGCCAGTCGTCATGCCCTGAACAGCGTGGGCGTCGACGCGCTCTCGGCAGCAGCCAGGCGCAGGCCCCCGGCACCTGCCACGGCGTCGCGCGTGCTGGTCATGCCTTTCGAAACCGCGACCGCGAGAGCCACGGAGCTACTGGCTCGGGGAGGGATCGGCCGTCATCCTCTCCGACAGCCTGCTGGCGCTCGGCCTGCCGGTCATGCGTCGCGACGAGCGGCTGCACTCGTTCGAGCTGCTTCGCGTCCCGGCCGTCGCCGGGCCTCAGTCACGCCACCATCATCCGGGTGGGGCAGGTGGTCGGGGCCTCGCAGGTGATCGTCGGCACGTTTCACCCTGACCGGACGACACGCTGACTGTCCGCGCCAGGCCGATCGTGCTCGACACCGGGCTGGCGGGACCCGAGATCAGTCGAAAGCGGTCCGCTCGACGACATCTTCGACATCTACGATCGACTCGCCGTGCGCCTCGTTCCGGGCTCGTCCACGGCCGCCGTACAGCTCGAGAACAGTCATCCTCCGATCGTGGCGTTCGAGCAGTTCATCAAGGGTCTGCTCGCCGAGACGCCGGCGACGCAAGCTCTCGTTCCTCAACGAAGCACTCCGGCTGGCGCCCGGCCTTCAGCGGCACGGCATCGCCGCCTGGGATGTCCACAACGACCTCGGCGATCACGAGCGTGCACTCGCCGCCGTCAGGCAGGTGCCGGCCGGGCATCGGCTCTTCGCCAGGCAGGCCCGGTTCCTGGCGTCGGTGTCGCTCCTCGAGTTGAAGCGATACCAGGAGGCTTTCGACGAGTTGACGAGGCTGAATGAGCAGGAGAAGCGATGCCACGCTTCTCAACAACCTGGGAGTCGATCCAGCTTCGCCGGCCGCCGGACGCGCCGGGTGGGCGAGCGGTGTCGTATTTCAATGAGGCCGCGGGCCTCGAGGGCGTCGACTCGTACTTCAATCTCGGCTACGCCTACTGGCTCGATGGCGACGCGTCGCTGCCGTGTGGTGGCTGCGCGAGGCGGTGCGACGCAATCCCGCCGATCATGCCGCTCACTTCGTGCTTGGCGTCGCGCTCGGCGCCCTGGCAGTGCAACCGAGGCGGCGCGCGAGAAGGATCTCGCAAGACGGCTCTCGTCGACGTATGAAGAGTGGGACACGAAATCTCCGCCTGGCTCGGTGCCGCGAGGGCTCGAGCGCGTGCGCATGGACCTTGGCTTGCCGGACGCCCTTCGGATCGAGAACGTGATTGGTGCGGCGAGCCAGCGCGATCAGCGTCAGCTTGCCTTGTTTCATCTCGACGCGGCGCCGTCGGGCATATGAGACCGAGCGCGATGCAGAGGCCATCTCGGCGCTTCAGCGTGCGATCTACCTTTCACCGTACGACCACGAGGCGCATCTTCTGCTCGGTCGGATCTATCTGCGGGGTGGACGGCTGCGGCGATGCGATCGACGCCTTGAAGATTTCGATCTGGAGCAGCGATACCGTTTCCGCTCGCCTTGTCCTGGCCGACGCCTACGAGAAGGCCGGGCTGATCGACGAGGCCAGGTCTGAGCTGCGAACAGCTCGTCAGCGCGACGCCTCCAACGTCGAAGCGAGGCAGCGGCTGGATCGACTCGCAGGCCGTTAGAGAGACCCACGGACAAATTTCGTTCTCGCGCTCGATCGCCGCGTGGTACAATGCGCGCGTTCACTAGATGTCCGATCAAGGCGTTCGCGAGATTCAACTGAACGGTAAACAGCTGGTCTTCATGTTCATGACGGCCACTGTGGCTGCAGTCGTGATTTTCTTGTGCGGCGTCATGGTCGGACGTGGGGTCAACACGACCCGCGCGTCGGCCGCGGCCGCCGTCACAGCCGAACCCACGGTCGATCCGACGTCGCGCGGCCAGGCGCCTCTCAAGCGCGTCCTCGGATACGCATCGTCAGGCGAGCCGGTCTCCAGTCAGGAAGACCTGAAGGAACTGACCTACGCCAGGCGGCTCGAGGCGCCGGAACCGCCGCCGGAGCCCGCCGTCGAACCTGTCGCGGCGCGCCTGTTCCCGCGATCGCCGAGCACCAAAGCGCAGAGCCGTCCTCAGGCGGTTCCGACTCGCCGCGAAAGCGGTGGACCCGGGCGAGCCGAAGGGCGAACGGCTTCGTGGTGCAGGTGGCTTCGCTTCGATCGCGTGGCGAGGCCGACGCGATCGCGCGCCGCCTCTCGTCGAAGGGATTCCCCTCCTTCGTCACCACGCCAGGCTCGAGCGGCCCGCAGGTGTTCCGCGTCCGCGTCGGCAAATACGCTGACCGCCGCGAGGCCGAAACCGTCGCCACGACGGCTGGAAAAGGAAGAACAGTTCAAGCCCTGGATCACGCGCTGAGTCTACTCTCCTCTCTGCTCGTTCTCCGGAGCGCTGCTCGCGCTCAGTTTTCCCCGCTACGGTCATCCGGCATTTGCGCTGGGTCGCCCTTGTTCCTCTGCCTGCTCCTCGCGCTGAGCGGGTGGCGCGGACAGCCGGGACCGCTGCCGGGACAGCCTCCGCGGCGCGCGTTCTGGTTGGGCATGCTGACCGGGCTCGTGTATTTCACGGGCACCGTGTACTGGACGAGCAGCGTGCTGGCGGTCTTCGGCGGGATGCCGATGATCCTCGCCGTCGTGGCGATGCTGCTGCTCGCCGCCTATCTGGCCATCTATCCGGCCATCACGGCGATGGTTCTCGGCCGGCTGATTGTCAGGCGCGGGCCGGTCGGCGCTGTTCTTCGCCCCGGCGGCGTGGGTCGCGACGGAGTATCTCCGCGGCTTCCTGTTCGGCGGGTTTCCGTGGGTGCCCCTCGGCAACAGCCAGGTCACGGTCCTGGCGGTCGCGCAGGTCGCGAGTGTTCTCGGCGTGTACGGCCTGTCGGCGCTCGTCGCGTTCGTCAATGCGTCGATCGCGTTTGCGCTATTGAGCACAGGACGGTCGCGACGTGATTGCCATTGCCGCGACCGTGGTCGTTGCTCGTGGGTATCGCGGCCTGGGGCTCATGGCGTGTTGCCGACGGATCGCTGACGCGCGAGGGAACGCCGCATTCGCGTGGGACTGATACAAGGAAACGTGGCGCAGGCGGACAAGCTGGCGCCGGACCCCGCAGACGGACCGCCGCATCTTCACGACCTATCTGGCGATGACACGCGATGCCGTTCGGCGGGGTGCTGAGTACGTGATCTGGCCGGAGTCGTCCACGCCGTTCACGTTCGGTCACGACGCCGGTCGGTGAGGCCGCGCTGCGCGAGCTGGCGCGCGAGGTTGGGGTGCCGATTCTGTTCGGCAGCGATCAGATCGTCGCCGATCCCGAGCTCCGTCAGTACAACGCGGCGTTCCTGCTCGGCCCCGATGGAGAGACCGACGGCGGTGTATCGCAAGATTCATCTGGTGCCCTTCGGCGAGTTCTTCCCGATGCAGGAGTGGCTCACGTTCGCCGCGCCGCTCGTCAGGCGCTTCCTGCCGTTTACGCCGGGCGACGGGGTCGTGCTGCTGCCGGTCAACGGCCATCCGACGAGCACGGCGATCTGCTACGAGGTGGTGTTCCCATCGCTCATGCGTGACGCCGTCCTGCAGGGGAGCCAGTTGCTGACGACGGTCACCAACGATGGGTGGTATGGAACCTCGTCGGCGCCGTATCAGCACTTCGAGATGGCGTCCATGCGCGCAATCGAAGAGGGCCGATACCTGGCCCGCTCCGCGAACACCGGGATCAGCGGCGTCGTCGATCCGTACGGACGCATCGTGCAGGCATCGGCTATCTTTGAACAGGTCGGGCTCGTGGTCGAGGCGCGCCTGCTCAACGGGCGAACCATCTACTCGCAGATCGGCGACGTCATCGCGTACGTCGCCATGGCGCTGACGGTGATAGCCTGGTTGCGGTCTGGCGCGACCGTGATCGGACGGCGCGAAGCCTAGAACAGACCCGGCCCGCAGCAGACTGCAACAGGAGATCCCGTGGCCCTCGATGACGAACTGATACGCCAGCACGACGACCTCAACCGCCGCGTCCCTCGAGCTCCGGAGGCATCTTTGAAGCCGCACGACCTGACGAACAGCTAGCCGACATCGAACGGTCGATCGCCGACCCGTCCTTCTGGAACAACCAGGCCGAAGCGCAGAAGGTCATGCAGCGGCGGCGGCGCGTCGAGGACGACCTCACGCTCTTGCGATCGCTGCAGCGGCGCAGCGATGACCTGTCGTTCTTTCGAATGGGCGGAGGGCGGAGAAGACGTCACCGCCGACGTCTCGCGGGGACTTCAGGAACTGCGTCAGGAAGTCGAAGCAGCCGAGACGAAGAAGATGCTCGGCGGCGAACACGATCGCACGAATGCGATCGTGACCATCCACCCGGGCGCCGGCGGAACCGAATCGCAGGACTGGGCGGAGATGCTGCTCCGCATGTACCTGAAATGGTCCGAGCGCCGGGGATTCAAGCGCGACGTCATCGACTTCCAGCCGGGCGAAGAAGCGGGCATCAAGAGCGCCACCATCACTCTCGCCGGCGACTACGCATACGGGCTCATGTCGGCGGAAGCCGGCGTGCATCGGCTGGTCAGCATTTCACCGTTCGATCAGGCGGCGCGGCGACATACCTCGTTCGCCTCGGTCTTCGTGTGGCCCGAGCTTCCCGAGGACGTCGACATCGAGATTGAAGAGAAGGACCTGCGGGTCGACACGTATCGATTCGAGCGGCGCCGGCGGCCAGCACGTCAACGTCACCGACTCGGCCGTGCGCATTACGCACCTGCCGACCGGGATCGTCGTGTCGTGTCAGAACGAGCGATCGCAGCACAAGAACCGCGCGCAGGCGATGAAGGTGCTCAAGGCGCGTCTGTTCGACTTGAAGGAGAAGGAGCAGCAGGCCAAGATGGAGCAGCTGGGAGGCGAGAAGCGCGACATCGCGTTCGGCAGCCAGATCCGGAGCTACGTGCTGCAGCCCTACCAGATGATCAAGGACCACCGGACCAAGGTGGAGGTGGGCGATGTGCACCGGGTGCTCGACGGCGACCTCGATCCGTTCATCAAGACCTACTTGATGCAGAAGGCGAGCGGCACACTGGGCACTGCCGCGCAGGACGAGGCCGATTGATGCAGAGACGAGCCGACGGCGACAGTTTTTGCCCTTGCCATCCGGCCGCTCGGCCGTATAGTGCCGTCGAAAACTTGCAGCGTCGCCGTTTCCTTTAGCCGGCGCGTCCAGATCTGCCAGCCTGAGGCCAGCACCTCACCCTGACACCTCCGAACGGGCCGATGGCACGAACGGAGGTTCTCGATGATCGCACTCCTTCGTCGCTACTGGAACGACTTGGTCAGTTATGACGGTGGGCTTGTCTCTAGTGATGATGAATGGCCTGCTGGCCGTTCCGCTCATCATGGCGGCCTTCTTCTATCCTCTGCAGGTGCTTGCCCTCGTCGTAGTCCTGGCTGTCGTCAGCCTGGCTGGCTACGAGGGGTACGTCGTCTGGCGTCGGAAGTCATCCGACGCACATCCGAACCGTAATCCGATTCTCAGGGATGGTAGAGCGGGGGCTTCAGCCCCCGCGGAGCCGCGCGGGCGAAGTCCGCGCTTACGGTCTGTGTGCCTGCACGCTCGCTACTCGACCGCCGGTGGACCGGTACGGCAGGCGGCGGGCGGCGGCGAATCGGCCGGGATCAGGCCCGCGGGTTGCGTCCCGTTGATGAAGGCTTCCGGGAATCCCGGACTCCAGCGTCACGAACACGATGTTGCCCGGGGCTTCGAACGTCGGAGGCGCGTTGCGATCCCCGCGCGCGTCGATGTACGCGCGCATGAAATCGATCCAGATCGGTAGCGCGGCCTGCGCGCCGGTCTCGCCGTTCCCGAGCGGCTTCTTCTCGTCGTAGCCCACCCAGACGCCGACCGTGATCTTCGGATCGAAGCCGACGAACCACGCGTCGGTGTAGTCGTCCATCGTCCCGGTCTTCCCGGCGAGCGGCCAGTCGAGTGCTTTCGCTGCCTCTCCGGTGCCGTGCAGCACGACGCCGTGAAGCAGGTTCGTCATGACGAACGCCGTGTCGGCTCGGATCGCTTCGCGCCCGTTGGGTCGCGTTTCTTCGAGGACGTTGCCCTCGCGATCGGCGATCGACACGATCGAGTAAGGCTCCATGCGGACGCCGCGGTTGGGGAACGCCGTGTACGCGCTCGTCACTTCGACCAGCGTGGCTTCCGCAGCGCCCAGGGCGAGTGACAGGAACGGTGGATACTCACCCTTGAACCCGAACTGCTTGGCGTAACGAATGACTTCGGTCGGGCCGATGGCTTGCCATCGCCTTCACGGCCGGAATGTTCCGGGAGTCCTCGAGCGCGTGCCGCAACGTCACCGGCCCCTCGAACTTCCGGTCGTAGTTGAGCGGCTCATACGGCGGCTGATTGGGACCGGGTTCGTACGACACCGGTTCGTCGACGAAGACCGAGACCGGCGTGTAGCCGCGGTCGATCGCTGCCGTGAACACGATCGGCTTGAAGAGCGAGCCCACTTGCCGTCGCGCCTGCGTCGCGCGATTGAACTTGCTCCGGGCGAAGTCGAACCCTCCGACCATCGCGCGAACCTGACCCGTTTCGTTGTCGATGGCCAGCAACGCGCCTTCGACGAGCGGCGGTTGTTCGAGTGCAAGCGTCGTGGGGATGTCGCCGTCGAGCTCGCGTACCTCGACCTCGATCAGGTCGCCGACCTTGAACGAGCGTGGCGAGGAGGTTGTACGCCGCGTCCACTGAAACGCGGACGGCGGGAAGCTCGACTTCGTGGCTCCCGATTCGCACGCGCGCGTTGGCGCGCTCCCTTGGGTTCGGGCACGAAGGTGACAACAGCCGGAACGATGTCGCCGGCGAGGATCGCCTGGGACCACCGTTCGTGCCGGAAGGTCGTCGATGTCCTTTGCCCTCGGCGAGCGACGTTTCGCGTCGGCCTTCCGGATATCCGCTTCGACGTTTGTCGAGTCGCCTGCAGTCCGCGATCGAGCGCGCGATTCGCGGCTTCCTGCAGCGTGACGTCGAGCGTCGTCTGCACGCGAAGTCCGGCTTGATACAAGCGCGTCAGCGCCGTACTTCTGCTCGAGTACCTTGCGGATGTCTTCGACGAAGTACGGCGCCACCGACAGCGGCTGCCGCAGGCTGTCCCTGAAGGACCAGCGGCCGCTTGGCGGCGTCGGCGGCTTCCTCCCGTCGTGATGTATCCCTCTTCGGCCATGCGGCGAAGGACGTAGTTGTTCCGGCGATCCATGTTCTGCTCCGGGATTGCTGAACGGGCTCAGGCGTGACGGCGTCGGAATGATGGCGACGATTGAGGCGGCTTCCTCGAGCGAGAGATCCTTCGCGGACTTGTCGAAGTACATCCGCGACGGCGGCTTCCACGCCGTAGGCGCCATGGTCGAGCGGGACGTGGTTGGCGTAGAAAGCAAGGATCTCGTGCTTCGTGTAGCGCTTCTCGAGTTGGAACGCGAGCAGCGCTTCCTTGATCTTTCGCTCGAGGCCCTACGGTTCCCGAGCGCGCGAACACGCCGCCGCGCATGTAGTCCTGCAGGAACAGCATCCGCGCCACCTGCTGCGTGATCGTGCTGGCGCCGCGCATGCGATGGCCGGTGCCGAGGTCGCGGATGGCGGTGACGATCAGGCGCGACACGCTGATGCCGAAATGGCTCTCGAACTCGCCGTCCTCGCTGGCGATGATCGCCTGGCGCAGCGACGGGCGCGATGTCGTCGTAGCCGATCACGACGCGCCGCTCGGTGGCGAATTCGCCGATCTGCTGGCCGTCGGCCGACATCAGCCGGGTAATGGTGCTCGGCTTGTAGTCGTCGAGCGCGCTGATGGCGGCGACATCGTCGGCGTAGACGAACACCAGTCCGCCGAGAGTGCCCAGAAGGGCGGCCACGACGAAAAGCGCGAGCAGGCCGGCCCGCCGGGCGAATCGGATGACGACCCGGGTGCCGGGCCGCAGTGGTGAACTGTGTGATTCGGTCACGTCAGTGTTGCGGCGGACTTGTAACAGTATACGCAGAAATCGTTCGGGTACTGCGATTTAAGCGCCGTTCCTAGCGAATCGGATACCCATGAGATTGACAGTGCTTACACTCAGATTTGATAATACTCGCCAGCTAAAGCCGTCAGCGAAAAGGACTCGAGAGACATGAGCAAAATCATCGGTATCGACCTGGGCACCACCAACTCCGTTGTCGCCGTGATGGAAGGCGGGGAGCCCGTTGTCATCACGAACCCCGAAGGCAGTCGACTGACGCCGTCGGTGGTGGCCTTCACCAAGACTGGCGAGCGGCTCGTCGGCCAGGTGGCGAAGCGCCAGGCGGTCACCAACCCGGAGAACACCGTCTTCTCGATCAAGCGCTTCATGGGACGACGCCACACCGAGGTCACCGAGGAACAGAAGATGGTGCCCTACAGCGTCGTCTCGGCGCCCAACGGCGACGTTCGCGTGAAGGCCGGTGGCAAGGAGTACGCGCCGCCGGAAATCTCCGGGATGATTCTTCAGAAACTGAAGCAGGCGGCCGAGCAGTACCTGGGGCAGACGGTGACCAAGGCGGTGATCACCGTTCCGGCGTACTTCAACGACGCGCAGCGTCAGGCGACCAAGGAAGCCGGGAAGATCGCCGGGCTCGAGGTCATGCGGATCGTCAACGAGCCGACCGCTGCGGCCCTCGCCTACGGCCTCGACAAGAAGAAGGACGAAACCATCGCCGTCTACGACTTCGGCGGCGGCACGTTCGACATCTCCATCCTCGAAGTCGGTGAGGGCGTCGTCGAAGTGAAGGCCACCAACGGCGACACGCATCTCGGAGGCGACAACCTCGATCAGCGCGTGATCGAATGGATCGTCGCCGAGTTCAAGAAGAGCGACGGCATCGACCTGGGCAAGGACCGCATGGCGCTGCAGCGCCTGAAGGAGGCGGCGGAGAAGGCGAAGATGGAGCTCTCCACGGTGATGGAGACCGACATCAACCTGCCGTTCATCACCGCCGACCAGAGCGGCCCGAAGCACCTGCAGCTGAAGCTCACGCGCGCCAAGTTCGAGCAGCTCGTCGAGGACCTGCTGCAGAAGACGGTCGGTCCCACCAAGCAGGCGCTCTCGGATGCCGGTGTCGACCCCTCGAAGATCGACGAGGTCGTGCTCGTCGGCGGCTCGACCCGCATTCCGCGCGTCCAGCAGATCGTCAAGGATCTGTTCGGCAAGGAGCCGCACCGCGGGTGTCAATCCCGACGAAGTCGTCGCCGTCGGCGCCGCGATCCAGGCCGGCGTGCTGGCGGGCGAAGTGAAGGATCTGCTCCTGCTCGATGTGACGCCGCTGTCACTGGGCATCGAGACGCTCGGAGGCGTGATGACGACGCTCATCACGCGCAACACGACGATCCCCACGCGAAAGAGCGAGACGTTCTCGACCGCGGCCGACAGCCAGACCAGCGTCGAGGTGCACGTGCTCCAGGGCGAACGGCCGCTCGCGCGCGACAACCGCACGCTGGGCCGGTTCCAGTTGGTCGGCATCCCGCCGGCGCCGCGCGGTGTCCCGCAGATCGAGGTCACGTTCGACATCGACGCCAACGGCATGGTGAACGTGTCGGCGAAGGATCATGGGCACCGGCAAGGAACAGAAGATCACCATCACCGCGTCGAGCGGCCTCAGCAAGGAGGAGGTCGAGCGGATGATGAAGGACGCCGAGTCGCACGCCGAAGAGGACAAGAAGCGGCGTGAGGAGATCGAGACGCGCAACCGTGCCGACCAGGCGGTGTACGCGGCGGAGAAGATGATGCAGGAGATGGGCGACAAGCTGCCGGCTCGTCCGACAAGGCGGCGGTTGAATCGGCGGTCGAAGCACTCAAGAGCGCCATCTCCGGTGGCGACACCGCGGCGATGACGCGGGCGATGGAGCAGTTGACGCAGGCGCAGCACAAGGCGGCGGAGGCGCTCTACAAGACGACCGGCGCCAGCCGGTGCACCGGGCTCGGAGGGTTCAGCGGGTGCCGGGCCGCAGGGTTCTGCGGGCTCACAGGGTTCCGCAGGCGCGCCGGAGAGCGGAGATGTCATCGACGCCGAAGTCGTGGATGACAAATAGATCGCATTGTTGAGTGGGTGATCTTTGATTGTCGATTCGTTGGAGATTGTTGATTTCGTGATTGGTGATTTGTTTGCCGGATCGATTGTTCGATCGCGCGTCAATCACCAATCGTCAATCACCAATCAAAAACGAATCGATGAATCAAAGATCGAAGATTCACAAATGGATTTGTACATCGTGCTGGGCGTGCAGCAGGGCGCGAGCGAGTCCGAGATCAAGCGGGCTTATCGTCGCCTTGCGCGCCGGTTTCATCCGGATATCAACCCGGGCGATCAGACGGCGGCGGCGCGATTCAGCCAGATCCTGGAGGCGTACGAGACACTGATCGATCCGGCGCGCCGATCGCTGTATGACGCCGGGCATCCGCCGCGTCAGACGGCGGCCAGCAGGGGAGCGGGTTCGAGGGCTTCGACTTCTCGACGCGCGGCGTGGACTACTCGGCAACGCTTCGGCGATCTGTTCGCGGAAGTGCTCACCGAACGTGGCGCGCGGCAGTCGTCGCCGCAGCGTGGCGCCGATCTGCACGTGGAGATGCCGGTCACGTTCGAAGAGTCGCTCTCGGGCGGTCAGCGGGCGATGACGGTGACGCGGCGCGACCACTGCCGGGTCTGTGCCGGCAGCGGACGAACGAGGGCGAGCACGGGACCTTGTCATTTGTGCCAGGGCACGGGCGCGGTGCGCTCGGTGCGCGGGCACATGATCTTCTCGCGGAGTTGCGGCGCGTGCAGCGGCACCGGGCCGTCAGCGGCCGCGCGCCGTGCGATCCGTGTGCGGGAACCGGTCAGGAAACGCGAAGCGAGACCGTCACCGCTCGTATTCCTCCAGGCGTGGCCGATGGCGATCGGCTTCGCGTGCCGGGCAAGGGCAACGTCGGCCCCGGCGGCGGTCCCGCCGGCGACCTCTATGTGACCGTCAAGGTTGCTCCGCATCCCGTGTTCAGGCGCGAGGGCGACGATCTCCACATGTCGATCGCCGTCGCCGTGCACGAGGCGGCGTTGGGGGCTCGCGTGGAGATCCCCACGCTCGACGGCACGGCCCGGCTTCGCATTCCGCCCGGGAACACAGACCGGCCAGCGTTTTCGTCTGCGCGAGCACGGTGCGCCTTCGACGAGGAACGGACAGCGCGGCGACCTGATCGTCGAAGTGCGAATCATGTTGCCCCGGCTGCTCGATGAGCGCTCAAAGGAACTGTTGCGGGAGTTCGGCAGGATCAACGCTGAGCCCGTGCGGGAGTAGCGACGATGGCGAAGCGGGGCGAGCGCGGGAAGGCGTACTTCATGATCAGCGCGGTGTCGCAGAAGTACGACATTCACCCGCAGACGCTGCGCCTGTACGAACGTGAGGGGTTGCTGAAGCCGTCGCGCACCGAAGGGAATACGCGACTCGTACTCGGAAGAAGATCTCGAGCAGCTCGAGACGATCCTGACGCTCACCCGCGACCTCGGTGTGAACCTGGCCGGTGTCGAAATCATCCTCAACCTGCGCCGGAAGATCGAGTTGATGCAGACCGAGGTCAACGAGTTCATGGACTATGTGAAGCGCGAGATGGCGCGCGGCATCGACGACTGGGAGCAGCGCCTCGGAACGGCGCTCGTCAAGTCGGCTCCCACCGATCTCGTGCGACACGCGCCGCCGCCTGCCGAGGCCCCCGAGGTCGACGAAGACAAGCCGAAGCGGAAAACCAACAACTGAGCCGGCGCGTAACTCCGCTGAGACACATCATCGACCGCGCGGCTGGACACGGCGGAGTTCTGTCCGTACAATCCGCACGTTCGACGCAACTCGCCGAAGTGTTCTGTCATCCGACCGCACTAAATTCTGTTCATGCTGACGTGTTCGTCAGTGCACGATCCGAGTTACCATGACGCGTGACCTGTGCGATCTGCGAAGACACTGGCTGGAAGACGATCACGATCGATGGTGTCTCGCGAGTGGCCCGGTGCGAGTGCTGGCAGCAGCAGCTCTCGCAGTCGTTGCTCAAGAACGCCCGCATCCCTCGCCGCTATGCGCACTGCGAGCTGAGTAACTTCGAGATCCACACCGACACGCAGCGTGCCGCTCACCGCAAAGCCGCTCGTCTCGTCGAGCAGTTTCCAGTGGTCGACAAGCGGCCTCCTCTTCTACGGAGACGCCGGCGTCGGCAAGACCCACCTCGCCGTGGCGTTGATGAAGGACGCGATCGTGCGCAAGAGCGCGCGCGCGATCTTCTATGAGGTTCGTGAGTTGCTGAAGCTGGTTCGAGACACCTACAGCGGTTCGGCGGAAATGTCGGAGCTCGACGTCCTCAGGCCGGTGCTCGAAGCCGACCTGCTCGTCCTCGACGACCTCGGCGCTGAGAAGAAGTCCGAGTGGGTGGATGAGACGCTGGGCCTCGTCATCAACACGCGATACAGTGAGCGCAGGCTCACGGTGTTGACCACGAACCTGCGGGATGTCGAGAACACGGAGCCCGACGTCCTTCGCCTACCACCTCGGTCTGCGGACGCGCTCGCGGCTCAAGGAAATGTGCGATTGGATGCCGATCGACGGCTTCGACACACGCGAGGTTGCCGCGATACCCCACGGCGCGAGGATATTGCGGAATGGCAGAAGCGCTCTCCGGCGTCGCCGAAGAACAGGCGAGGCTCCTCGCTGCCGCCGAAGGCCAGCAGCCAGGCGAAGGCACAACTCAGAAAGCGCGAGAACGACGGCAAAGCCGACTTGAAATGGCCAGGAGGCCGCGCCGGATCGCGGTAGAGCCCGTGCTCGGCCTCTACGTTCACATTCCCTTTCTGCTCGGCCATCTGCAACTACTGCAACTTCAACCGCGGACTGTTCGATGCGGATCAAAAAGCGCGGTACGTTCGCGCCCTCGCTCACTGAGATTGCGCAGAAGGCCGATGGGTCGCCGGCCGATACGATATTTTTCGGCGGCGGCACGCCTTCACTGCTCGAGCCAGCCGAAGTGCGGAGCGTCATCGACGCGTGCGGCGACTCCTTCGTCCTTGCGTCCGACGCTGAGATCACGCTCGAAGCCAATCCCGAGACGGTCACCCGCGACCGGTTGCGGGCATTTCGCGAAGCGGGCGTCAATCGTCTCAGCTTCGGTGTCCAATCCTTCAGGGACGAGGAACTGCTGCGTCTGAGCCGGCTGCATTCCGCCGCGCGTGCGCATGAGGCCTTTGAAATGGCCCGTGACGCGGGGTTTGACAATGTCTCGCTCGACCTGATGATGTGGCTCCCGCAGCAGTCAGTCGCGCAGTGGCTGTCGTCGGTTGATGCGCTCGTCGCCCTTGGCCCGGACCATGCATCCTTGTATCTGCTAGAGATCTACCCGAACGCACCGCTCAGGGATGCGATGGCGCGATCGCAGTGGTCGCTGGCTCCAGATGATGACGCGGCCGAGATGTACCTGGGCGCGATGTCCCGATTGGATGACGCCGGGTACGTGCAGTACGAAATTTCGAACGTTTCGAGGCCGGGGCCGAATCGCGGCACAACCTCAAGTACTGGACCGATGGGGAGTGGCTCGGGTTCGGGTGCGGCGCTCACTCGACGCGAAGCGGCATCAGGGAGAAGAACATCGCCTCTACTGAAGATTACATTGGCGCGATTGCGGCGGGCAGGTCAGTAGAATCCGAAAGTCGCGTGTCCTCACCGATCAGGAGCGCTTCGAAGAGGCCGTCTTTATGGGGTTGCGCTTGGCCGAGGGTGTGGACCTCGAGGCGATACGCGTCGCGCTACGGCGTAGATCTCTGGGATCGCTATGCGGAGGACCTGCGCCCGTTCGTTGACCAGGGGTTGTTGATCTATGATGGCGGCGCCATCCGCCTGACGAGGGATGGGATGCTGCTTGCAAACGAGGTCATGACTGTTTTCATAGGGCCGCCTGTACGTTAGGATTGGCAGCCATTTCGAGGAGGCTTGAAGATGCGACGATTGTCCGGAGTCCTGTTGGCTGGCGCGATTCTCGTTTTGCCGGCATTCTCGCAGCACGCGTTGGCGCAGAACGCGCCGCAGAAAACGACCTACACCGGCGATGTGGTGATCGCGGCCTACGTCGTGAACGCCGGCAAGGAAGCCGATTATGAAAAGGTAATCGCGACGTTGAAGGACGCGCTCGCCAAGTCGCCAAAGCCAGAGGCCAAGCAGCAGCTTGCCGGTTGGAAGGTCATCAAGAATTCCGCCAATCAGCCCGATGGCAGCCCCCTCTATCTGCACATCATCACGCCGGTCGTCAAGGATGCGGACTATTCGATCACGAACCTCGTCTACGAGGTCGTCAAAGACCCGATGGAACAGACCGACTTCTTCAACCTCTATAAGGGAGCCTTGCAGAAGCCGTTGTTCGTGATCCAGGGGCCGATCACCTCCGATTTCTCGAAGTAGACCATTCGCGCCGTACAATCGACAGCCACGGGCGGCCTTGAGCCCTCCGTGGCTTTTTCATTGTTGGAGGCAATCTCGATGCGAGTGGTTCTCGCCGCACTTGCCTGGCGTTCTTCCTTGCGCCAGCGGCGCTCCTGGCACAACAGCAGCCTCCTACCGCCACCGCAACATCGCCAGCGCAACAGCCACCGGCGGTGCCGCGACCCGAATCGCCGCCGACGCCGACAGCGGTATCGTCGGTGCGCATCTTCACTGCGCCGCCGGGCTCATCCTCAACGCTGTGCGTCCGGAACGTGTCGCGGATTTCGAGAAGCTGTCGGATACCTGCAAGCCGCGCTCGCGTCGTCGAGCAATGCCACGGTGCGTGCACAGGCGGAGGGATGGCGCGTGTTGAAGGCCTACAGAGCCGGGCCCGAACGGAGCTGTCGCTCTACGTGTTTCTGTTCGATCCGACCGTGCCAGGCGCCGACTACGGGCTCGGCCGCATTCTCGCCGAGCCGCGTATCCCGATCAGACCAAGCTGCAGGAAATCTGGAAGCTGTACACCGATTCGCTGGCGAGCTGGCGGAAGCCTGCTGAACCTCACGCCGGTGAAGGTCCCCGAGCCGCAAGACCCACAAACAAAGTAGAGGGTCCTTCTCGGCCCGAGCGCGTCGAAGGCAGACCCGCCCTGCCGGCACAGCGCATCAGAATTTCAGATTCACACCCACGTACAGCCGCTGCACCGTGTCTTCGATCGGCGAGCCACGCAGCGAGAACACGCGGTAATCGACGCGCGCCCGCACGGGACCGATCAGCGAGATCTTCACGCCGCCGCCGTTGTTGATGCCGAAGTTCGTCTCGCTGAGGGTCCCCAAGGCTTTCCCGGTAGACGCCGGCGCCGGTCGTGAAGTACGGCTGGAGCCCGACGATCGCGAACGGCGTCTGGATGAGGAGGTTGCCCATGCCTGTGCGCAGTGACGGCGCGCGCGTCGGGCAGATCCTCGACAGTATCGCCGTACTCGAACTCGAATGCGACGATGAGCAGGCCGGCGCCGAGCGTGAAGCCACGGGTAGTGCGGTTGGATGGCGAGGTTGCGGTGCCGATGAAAACCGTGGCGTCGGCCCACGCGTTCGAAGCCGTCGAGAGCAGTGCAGCGCCGAAAAGCAGCAATCGGGCGAGTCGCATATCGAATGATACGATCGGCGCCAGAAGGCCGAGCGCGACTCCGATGAACGTGTGCCTCACCGACGATCAGCAACTTCTGCGGCAAACGGTGCGCGAGTTCGCCGAAGCGCGAGCTGCGGCCGCACGTGATGGAGTGGGACGAGGCGCAGCATTTCCGCGTGAGCTCTCGACCAGCTCGCCGCGCTCGGGCCTGATGGGCATCCAGTTTCCCGAGCAGTACGGCGGCGTCGGCCATGTCCGCCGTCGACTACTGCATCTGCATCGAGGAACTGGCTCGGGTCGATCCATCCGTGTGCCTGTCAGTCGCCGCGCACAACGGTCTCGGCTCAGCGCACATCTTCATGTTCGGCAGCGAGGAGCAGAAGCAGCAATACCTTCGCCGCTCGCCGCCGGCCAGAAGCTCGCCGCCTGGGCGCTCACCGAGGCTTCGTCCGGGAGCGACGCGGCAGCGATGCGCACGACCGCGACGAGCGACGGCGACGGCTGGGTGCTGAATGGCACGAAGCAGTTCATCACGCACGGCGCGGACGGCGACATCATGGTCGTGATGGCCGTCACCAACCGCGCGAAGGGGAGTCGCGGGATCTCCGCATTTATCGTCGAGCGCGGCACAAAAGGGCTTCGCGCCGGCAAGAAGGAAGACAAACTCGGCATGCGGGCCAGCGAGACGAGCGAGGTCATCTTCGAGCAGTGCCGGGTGCCGGCCTCGCAGATGCTTGGAGTCGAAGGGCAGGGCTTCATCAACGCCTCGCAGGTGCTCGACGCCGGTCGCATTGGCATCGCGGCGCTCGCGGTCGGATTGGCTCAGGGCGCGTACGAGGCCGCGCGCGGCTATGCGTTTCGAGCGGAAACAGTTTGGGCAGCCGATCGGCGCGTTCCAGAGCATGCGCGCAAAGCTGGTTGATGCCGCGACTCGCATTGAAGGTGCGCGGCTTCTGACGTATCGTGCGGCCGCGATGAAGGACGAAGGGCGTCGCACGACGCTCGAGGCGGCGATGGCCAAGCTCTACTCGAGTGAAGTCGCGGTTCGCGTCGCCGAGGACGGCGTGCAGATTCATGGCGGGTACGGCTTCGTGAAGGACTACCCGGCCGAGAAGTTCTTCCGCGACGTCAAGCTCACCACGATCGGCGAGGGCACGAGCGAGATCCAGCGTCTCGTGATCGCCCGGCAGCTGCTGGCCCGCGACTGAATGCCAGTCGATCCCGATCTCAGATCTGTCCGCGCGGGTCGCGGCGGCGATGCACGTGCGATCGCCAGGGCGATTTCGCTCGTGGAAGATGATGGCGACGCCGGCCGCGAGCTGGTGAGCCGGATCTACGCGCAGACCGGTCGCGCGTTTCTGGTTGGCGTGACCGGCGCACCAGGCACCGGCAAGAGCACGCTGGTCGATCGTCTGATCGCGGAGATCCGTCAGCGCGGGATTGAAGGTCGGCGTGATCGCCGTGGACCCGACGAGCCCGTTCTCCGGTGGAGCGGTGCTCGGCGATCGTGTGCGCATGAACGCGCATGCGGCCGATGCAGGCGTGTTCATCCGGAGCATGGCGACACGCGGTCATCTCGGTGGCCTGGCACGAGCACACGTCGGATGCGGCGCTCGTGCTCGATGCGGCGGGCTCGGATGTCGTGATCATCGAGACCGTAGGTGTCGGACAGGACGAAGTCGATATCGTGTCCGCAGCGGACATCTCGATTGTCCTGCTGGTTCCCGGTGCTGGCGACGATCTCCAGGCAATCAAGGCCGGCGTGATGGAGATCGGCGACATCTTCGTCGTGAACAAAGCCGACCGCGAAGGCGCGGATCGCGTGGTGCAAGCTGTCGCGTCGAACCTGTCGCTCAAGACGTATGACGCCTCCGAATGGAAGCCGCCGATTCTCAAGACCGAAGCGACGACTGGTGCCGGTGTCGACGTCGCTGTGGAAGGAGAGTCGGCCGGTTCAGAGAATGGGCGAGCGAGCATCGGCAGTCGCGCCGGCGGCAACGGCACGCGTCGAGCTTCGCGATGTGCTTGCCGCTCTCGTTCCTGCGCCATGTCGACGGCACGCTTCCGGCAGAGGACTTCGATCGCTATAGTCGAGGCCGTCACGACCGGGCCCGCGATCCATACTCAGTCGTTGAAGAGATCATGAATCGTGATCCCGGAGCCGCCGGATCCCGGATCACCCCGGTACGGGTCGGATCGATGAAAGCGGTCCTCGATCACATCGGCATCGCCGTCCAGGATATCCGACAAGGCGTTGGCCTTTTACAGGACGCGCTCGGCCTGGAAGTCGAAGCGCCGGAGGAAGTCGCCGACCGAACGTGTGAGAGCGCGCAGCGTCCCGGTGGGTGGTCCGGTGCTCGAACTGCTCGAGGCGACCGCCCCGGACTCCGCCATCGCGACCTACATCAGCAAGCGCGGGCCAGGCATCCACCACGTGACGCTGCGCGTGGAGGACCTTCGCGCCACGCTGGCGCATCTCAGCGCCCGTGGTGTTCGGCTGTCAACACCGAGCCGCGGCCGGGTGCCGGGGTTCGCTCGTCGCGTTCATCCATCCGTCTGCGGCTCAAGGCGTCCTCGTCGAACTGAAGCAGCGTGCCGACCCGGACGTGAGGCTCGACGTCAAGCACCTCGACCTTCGGCGACCTGCAGCTGACCGCCCTTCACGACGGCCCCTTCAGGCTCGATGGTGGCGCGATGTTCGGCGTCGTGCCGCGGCCGCTGTGGGAGAAGCTGACCCCTCCCGACGAGCGCAATCGCATTCAGTTAGCGATGCGGCCGCTGCTCGTCGAGGCGTCCTGGGGCCGGATGATCATCGACTGCGGCGCCGGCGACAAGATGGCCGCGAAGCAGGTGGACATCTACGCGCTCGATCGCACGTGCGCGCTCGATCACGCGCTGGCGGATGCCGGGCTGACGCCGGAGTCGATTGACTTCGCGCTCGCCACGCACCTGCACTTCGATCACTTCGGCGGCGCGACGATGCTGACCGACGGCGCGCTGCGTCCGCGTTTCAGCCAGTGCCCGGTATCTGATTCGAGACGCCGAATGGGAAGACGCGACGCATCCGCATGAGCGCAATCGCGCGAGCTATCTGCAGGAGGACTTCGTCCCGCTCAAGGCCGCGGGTGTCGTCGATTTCTTCTCTGGTGATCAGTGTGATCAAGCCCGGCGTGCGCGTGGAGCGAACCGGGGGACACACCGGTCAGCACCAGATCGTGTATCTCGAATCAGGCGGGCGAACCGGCGTGTTCGTGGCGGATCATGATCCCCACTACCGCGCATCTGCAGGATCCGTGGGTGTTGGGCTACGACCTGTTCCCGATGGACACGCTGGCATTCAAGAAGCGGTTCATTCGCGAAGCGATTGAACGGGAGTACCTGATCTTCTTCGAACACGATCCGAAGGTGGCCGCCGGGCTACATCCGCGAGAAGGATGGCAAGAGATTCGTCGAGCAAGTCTCTGTGACTCGGAGCCAGAGACCGGAGAGACCGGAGACTGATTGGAAAACGTAAGATTGGGATCATTGGTGGCAGCGGCCTGTACGACATGGCCGACGTCACCGACCGCACCGAGGTCACGCTCACGACGCCGTTCGGCGATCCCTCCGGACCCTACCTGCTGGGCACGCTGCGCGGCAAACGCGTGGCGTTCCTGGCGCGTCATGGCGCAGGGCATCGGCTGCTGCCGTCGGAGTTGAACTTCCGCGCGAATATCTTCGGCATGAAGATGCTGGGTGTCGAGTACATCCTCTCGGCCAGCGCCGTCGGCAGCCTGAAAGAGGAGTACAAGCCGCTCGACATCGTCATCCCGGACCAGTTCATCGATCGCACGAAGGGACGCATCAGCACGTTCTTCGGACGCGGGCCTCGCGGCGCACGTGGGATTCGCGCACCCGTTCTGCAAGCTTCTGAGTCGCCTGGTCAGTGCCAGCGGCCAGGCGTCCGAGGCGCAGTCGTGCATACCGGTGGGACGTACGTCTGCATGGAGGGCCCGCAGTTTTCCACGCTCGCCGAGTCGAAGCTCTACCGGTCGTGGGGTGCGGATATCATTGGAATGACGAACCTGCAGGAAGCCAAGCTCGCGCGAGAGGCGGAGATCTGCTACTCGACGATCGCGCTCGTCACCGACTATGACTGCTGGCATCCCGACCACGATTCGTGACCGTAGAGATGGTCATCGCGAATCTGATGCAGAACGCGAAGACCGCGCAGCACATCATCGCCAGTGCCGTCGAAGGGCTGCCGTACGAACGATCCTGCGAGTGTGCGTCCGCACTCAAGTACGCCCTCATCACTCGGCCGGATGCGATCCCGCCGCAGGTCAGGCAGGACCTGGCACCGCTGGTGGGTAAGTATCTGCAGACGACCTAGACACACTGTGAAGGACTGTGAAGGGGTCTGACCCCACCCAAGGAGAGAACCGCTGATGAACAACGCCAAGTTCGACGTGACTGCGATCGGCAACGCCATTGTCGACGTGATTGCCCAGGCCGATGACGCCCTGCTCGCGGCGCACAAGTTGCCGAAGGGCGCGATGAATCTGATCGACGCCGAGATGGCCGAGAAGCTGTACGGCATCATGGGACCTGGCAAAGAGGCGTCCGGCGGTTCGGCGGGGAACACGATTGCCGGCATCGCCATGCTCGGGGGGAAGACGGCATACATCGGCAAAGTGGCCGGCGATCAGCTCGGCACGATCTTCACTCACGACATTCGCGCTGCCGGTGTGACCTACGACACGCCGCCGCTGGTGAGTGGTCTCCCGACCGCCCGGAGCCTGATCTTCGTGACGCCCGACGCGCAGCGGACGATGCAGACGTTCCTCGGCGCGTGCACGCAGCTGGGTCCTGAGGACATCAACTTGGATCACGTCACGTCGTCGAAGGTGGTCTACATGGAGGGCTACCTGTGGGACCTGCCGCGCGCGAAGCAGGCCATGCTCGACGCGGCGATGAAGGCCAAGGAGAGCGGCGTGAAGGTGTCGCTCACGCTGTCGGACGCATTCTGCGTGGCGCGCTTCCGTGACGAGTTCCTCGACCTGGCCGAGAAGTACGTCGACATCCTGTTCGCGAATGAAAGCGAGATCCTGTCGCTCTACCAGACCGAAGACTTCGACGACGCATTGCAGCAGGTGCGCAAGCACTGCGAGATCGCGGCGCTGACGCGCAGCGAGAAGGGTTCGGTCGTGGTCAATGGCGATGAGGTCCACGTCATCGACGCGGTCAAGGGTGTCAAGGTCGTGGATACGACCGGCGCCGGCGATGCCTATGCCGCCGGGTTCTTGTACGCGTACACGCAAGGGACGGATCTGAAGACGGCGGGCAAGCTCGGTGGGGCGATGGCGGCGCAGGTGATCAGCCAGTACGGCCCGCGCGCCGGGAAGGCCGAGATCCTGAACCTCAAGGCGTCGGTACTCTAAGACGTAGGGCGGGTCCTGTCCTTTGGAGCCGCCTGCCGCCGGGTCTACACGGCAAGACCCCGCCTACGGTTACCGATCGAACGACTCGCGGCGCGACGACTCCGTCAAACGAATCGCGTAGCGCTTCGGGTCGCGTCGAAACATCTCCTGCAGCTCGGAGAGGCTGCCCGCGCCTCCATAGCTGATCGCGGAGCACAGATGCTTCAACATGTCCCGCACGATGGGTCGCACCGACCCGCGTGCGGGCACGCTGATCTCCGTTCCTTCCGCGCCCAGCGCTTCGACATCCGCCGATTCGGCGTCCTCGACATCGAGGCGATCGACGATCGCCTGCAGCGACGCCATGCCGCGAAACACCTTGAACGGCACTTTGACCGTCTTGTGCGACTCGGGGATGACGACGGGTTTCTGCACCGTGTCGCCCGGCGTTTCGATCGTTCCCGCGAGCACACTGCCAAGCATGACGGTGTCGCCGCCGAACAGCAGTGCCTGAGCGATGGCACCGTCCCGCTTGACGCCGCCGTCGGCAATGAGCGGAACGCGGCCCTGCGGCCGCTTCGCGACAGGTGACGAGCGCCTCCACCTGCGGCACGCCGAAGTTGGTGTTCAGTCGTGTCGTGCAGCCGCCGCCCGGACCGATGCCGACCTTGACGCCATTGACGCCTCGGTCGACCAGGAATTGCACGCCCTCAGCGGTCGCGACGTTGCCCGCAATCAGCTCCGACCTCGCCGAATCGCGCCCGGAAGGCATCGATGGCCCGACCCATCACGGCGGAATGGCCGTGGGCGATGTCGATGACGATGACGTCGGCGCTCGGCCCGAGCAGTTCGGCGGCGCGTTCGAGGTAGTCGCCCTTCGCGCCGATGGCCGCGCCGACGCGTAGCCGGCCGTGATCGTCGCGCGTCGCAAAGGGGAGCCGCTCCTGCTTGATCAGATCCTTCGCGGTGACGAGTCCCGTCAGCCGGCCCTGCGGTGTCGACCAGCGGAAGCTTCTTGATCTTGTGCGCCCGCATGACCTCTTCAGCGGCAGCGACGTCGACCGCGACCTTCGCGCACGACGAGCCGGTCGCGCGGCGTCATCCGCTCCGACACGGTCTTCGAGCGATCGGCGAAGCGCAGATCGCGTGTCGTGAGCAGCCCGACGATCCGCCGCTTCTCGTCCACCACGACGAGCGTGCCGACACCGGTGCGCTGCATCACGTGGCGGCTTCGGTCAGGGGCGCATTCGGACGGAATCGTGTACGGGTCCGCGATGATGCCGTGCTGCCGGCGTTTGACGCGCTCGACTTCGCGAACCTGCGGCTCGATGTCGCCGGAGCGAAACCCGCGGTCGATGATGCCGATGCCGCCTTCTTCGGCAATGGCGATCGCCATCTCAGACCGTGTGATCGTGTCCATATTGGCCGAGACGATCGGCCGGCGCAGTCGCAGCTGGGTCGTGAGCTGACACGACAGATCGATAGCCGCCGGATCGCGCCGTTCGATGACGCTGTACTGCGGTGTGAAGAGAAAGTCGTCGAACGTGCAGCCGCGAACCAATTCTAGAAGATCAGACATAGGACAGAAATCCGGGCCGTTCCGAGTTCCGGGTTCCTGGTTCCAAGTTCGTGATCGAGGTTTCGCCAGAACCGCCAGCCGAACCTGAACACGAACCGGAACCTGGAACCTGGAACCTGGAACCGGAAATTACTTGCCTCCAAACAATGGCTTGTAGTCCCGGTTGTTCTCGCAGAAGAACTCGTCCACGCGGTTGTGCTCGGGGAGGAACGGGAACGAGCGCGTGATGAGCCACGGCCCGGCGAACACGTTGGGGTCCTCGATGACCGCTTCGTATTCGAGCGTTCCAAGATTCGGGCGCCGGAATCGCTCGACGACATGCAGCGACTCGGTGGTGCGATAGCCGCTGATCTCGCTCTCCTTGAAGCCGACCGAGTCGACCACCAGCGTGTCACCGTCCCATTTGCCCGTCGAATGGCCCATCCAGAACGGATCGGGATCGGGCGGGTGTGGCGACCCATCGAGCGGGATGACGCGATAGAGATGGAGGTACTCGTGCAGGATCACGAGGTACCTCGGGGACTGGACGAACTGGACGTAGTAAGGGACGAAGAAGGTCTGTGGAACTCCCGGAGGAGCGCAGCTGGAGTAGAGACCCGTATCGTCCGGCCCGCGCTGGACGCGATACTTCTCAGCGCCCGGCTTGAGGGTTGGCGTTCGCGGAAGCTCGCCCGGCGACGAAGCAGGCGGCGGCGTCCCGCGTCCGGGCCCTGCGCCGTATCCATACACGCCGGTGAGATCGGGTTTGCCTTCAGCTCGTTCTCGGCGCTGGCCTGGATGCCAAGCGGAATCGACTCGGCCGCTTGCGGCAATCGGCTGAGTGCCAGCGACGTCACAGTCGACCGTCCTCGTCAGCGTTCCGTTCACACCCGTCACGGTCAGCGTGTAGGTGGTTGTCGCAGGCGGCGACAACTTCATCTCACCGGCGGGAACCGCGCGCCCGACAGTGGGTTCAATCGTGGTGGTTCGTGGATTCTCGACCGCCCACTTCAGCGTGACCGATTCGCCCGGCCTGATCGCCTGCGGCTCTGCCGTGAACGACATGATGCGGGCGGGGAGCTGACCCGCCTCCTGATACGGCGACCGCGGCGGCGCCTGGGGCGGCCTTGCTGCCGGCTGCGGCGGTTGCTGCTGCGCGCCGACTGTGGCCACGGCAATGGCCAGCGACGCTGCTGTCGCGAGTATGCGACCTGTAGATCCCGATGCGGAAGCATGCGTCCTCCGGCTTACGAGCGAATCTTGCGACCGTCTGGCAGTTCGATGACGGCGCTGATCATCGACGGGGCGCCGCTCTTCGCGGCGCCGCCCGTGCAGCTGATGTGTCTCCCGGTTTCACCGTCGTGCGCATCCACCCATACGAGCGAAGGTGATTGAGGCTCATGAGCTCGATCTCCCACTCGACCGAACCAGCTCTTCTCGTCCTTGACGTCCAGGAAGATGAACGCATGAGGATTGGTCCACTCGAACCGCTTCACTGTCCCTTTGACAGTGACAGGGTTCGCCATGTCGTACATCGCAGTCGAGTGATGCGCGAACAGCTTTCGTGTCGAACCGAACAGCACCGCCAATCCTGCGCCAGCAGCGCTCGCCGAGTCATTCTGCCTCCGTCGCGAAAGAGTGTAGTCGAAATCGCTGAGAGGCTATCATCCTCCGTGATCGCCTCGTTGCTGCCGGTGCTCACCGACGGCGGCTGGATTGCGCTGCTCGATCGCAGCGCCCGTGCTGCCTGGGTGGGCGGGCGCCAGTGGTTTACGGCTTCGGGTCGCTCGTCTGCCATCAGATTCCTGAGCGGTCATTCCATTTCGCGGGTTTTCAGTTGCCCGTGTGTGCGCGCTGTCTGGGCATCTATCTCGGCGCATTCTGCTGGCGCAGGCCCATGTGGATGCGTGCCGAAGCCGCGCACCGGCTCGTCTCGCGATCGCACCGGGGACGCCGGACGGCTCGCCGGTGCCCGCGCATGTCCGACGCTGCTGACGGTCGCGCTCGAAATGGCCGGAGCGTGGTCTCCCTCCAACGTCACGCGCGCGCTCGCGGGCGTTCCGCTCGGTGTTCTTGGTCGCGCTCGTGGTGGTGAGTGCGCTGGCTACGCTACACTACGACGAATGCGTGCCGCCGCGGCCGACCGTACCCAAACCTCCTCAACGACTCTATCTGATCTGCGCCGTTGCCTGGTTCGTGCCGGGGGCGGGGCATCTCTGGCTGGGCCGGCGTCAGAAGGGGATCGTCTTCCTCGTCGCCCTGACGCTGATGTTCGCGCTTCGGGCTCTGGCTGGAAGGGCCGCCTGTTTCCATTCGAGCATCGACGCAACCGCTGGTGGCGCTCGCGGCGATTGCGGACCTCGGCGTCGGCCGCCCGTACTTCGTTGCCCGGCTGCTGGGCGTCGGCGCAGGGGAGACGTGATCGCCATCACCTACGAGTACGGCAACACGTTCATCATCGCCGCCGGCCTGCTCAACATGCTCGTCGTGCTCGACGTGTTCGATATCGCCAAGGGGCGCAAGTGACGAGTCATCTCGGCCTCATGGTCGATCTTCTCGTTGTTCGTCTCCGTCGTGTTTGCCGTGCTCACGCGAGACGATCCGAAGGAGCAGATCGCTGTTCGGTGCACGGCTGTTCGGCGGGTTCGTCGGTGCCGGCATCCTGATCGGCTGGCTGCTCTATCCGCTGCCCCTGTAGCCACCGGTGTCCGCCCGTTCGCTCGAGTCGAGCCCGTCGAGTCTCGCTGTGGGCGCCTGTCGTCGCGTACATGGCGGCGATCTTCTTCGTCTCGGGCTCTGCCGACCGCGCCGCTGCCGGAGCAGGTCTCCGACAAGACCGGACATTTCGCGGCGTATGCGGGCCTGGCGATCTCTGCTGTGCGAGCGGTCGGCGGCGGCCTGCCATGTCGCGTGGTGCTTCCGCGTCGCCGTGCGCTCGCTCTCGCGATCGCGGCGGGCTACGGCATCTTCGACGAGCTCCATCAGTTGTTCGTGCCGGGCCGATCGGCTGATATCGCGACTGGTACGCGGACGTCAGCGGGCGCGGCCATCGGCATCGGCGTCTGCTGGCTGTGGGGTATCATTGCGCTTCGCTCTGATGTTTGAACGCCTCGATCTTCCGTGTCACTCGGATCCGGATGCCGACCGGATGCCGACCACGGTGCACTGTCTGATCGCCATGGAGTTGCAGGGCTCGCGCCAGGCCAGCGGTCGCCGCTTCGCCATCGTCGTGTCGAGCTTCAACAAGGAGATCACCGACGGGCTGCTTCGCGGAGCACGCGGCCGCGCTGGCTGATGCCGGCGTCAACGACGCGGACGTCACGCTCGTTCGCGTGCCCGGCGCCTTCGAGATCCCGCTGGCCGCGCGACGTCTGGCGGCGAGCGGACGTTACGACGCGGTGGTCTGCCTCGGGTGTCTCATCAAGGGCGACACGATGCACTTCGAGTACATCGCCGACGGCCGTGTCGCACGGCATCATGGCCGTCAGCGCGGAGACCGGGATTCCCGGTGACCTTCGGTGTGCTCACGACGCTGACAGAGGAGCAGGCGGCGGCACGCGCCGCGCGATGGACCCGACAACAAGGGACGCGAAGCCGCGCTCGCCGCAGTGGAGATGGCCACGATCGTTCAGGCGATCGGAGGGCGGGGCCAGGCATGATGGCTGAAGCCGAACGGCCTCCGGCCGCGCAGACTGGGCGCCGACTCGAGGCATCGGGCGCGCGAGGCGGCGCTGCAGATGCTCTATCAATGGGAAGTCGGCCGCATCGCCGATCGACGAGGTCTGCCGCACCTTCTGGACGGGCGGGCCGGCAGGAGCGCCGCCGGCCGAGAGCGTCCGCGTCTTTGCGACGCTGCTGGCATCGGGAGTCGCCACGCATGCCGCGCAGCTGGATCCACTGATCGTCGAAGCCGCCGAGCACTGGCGCATCGAGCGGATGAACGTGATGGACCGGCTGATTCTGCGCCTCGGTGTCTACGAGTTTCTGCACGAACCGGAGACCCCGGCCGAAGGTCGTCATCAACGAGGCGCTGGAGCTCGGGCGCACCTTCAGCGCCGACGAGTCGGTGCGTTTCATCAACGGCATACTCGACGCCATCCGGCGGACACTCAGTCGCGAATGAGCACAGAGGAATCCGATCAGGTCGTCCAGCGCAGGGCCAACCTCGAAGCGCTGAAACAGCTCGGTGTCGATCCCTACCCGCAAGCGATTCGACGGCGACGACGCCGATCAGCCGTCTCGTTGCCGAGCACGGCGCAAAGACCGGAGAGGAGCTCGACGCCGCGAAGATCACCGACGAGGACGGCCGGCCGCATCCTCGCGATTCGCACGTTCGGGAAAGCCGGCTTCCTCCAGCTGTCCGACGGGCGATCGCGCGTTCAGGTCTACGTGCGCCAGGACTCCGTGTCCGCGCTCGACTTTCAGCGTCTTCAGGCTGCTCGACATCGGCGACTGGGTCGGTGTCGAGGGACGGCTGTTCCGGACGAAGACCAACGAGTTCAGCGTCCATGTGTCGGCGCTGCAATTTCTCGCGAAGTGTCTGCTGCCATTGCCGGAGAAGTGGCACGGCCTCCAGGACATCGAGACACGCTATCGGCAGCGCTATCTCGATCTGATCGTCAACCCGGATTCGCGGCGTGTCTTCGAGGTGCGGAGCCGCGTCGTCGCGGCAATCCGCGAGTTCCTGATCGCGCGCGGGTTCCTCGAGGTCGAGACGCCGATGATGCAGGCGATGGCGGGCGGCGCGCTGGCGCGCCCGTTCGTGACGCACCACAACGCGCTCGACATGCCGCTCTACATGCGCGATCGCGCCCGAGCTCTATCTGAAGCGGCTCGTCGTGGGCGGCATCGACAAGGTGTTCGAGATCAACCGGAACTTCCGGAACGAGGGCATCTCCACGCAGCACAATCCCGAGTTCACGATGCTCGAGTTCTACTGGAGCTACGCCGACTACCACGACCTGATGGCGCTGACCGAGGAGATGCTGCAGCAGGTCGCGGTCACGGCAACGGGCAGCGACCAGGTCATCCGTTCGGCGAGCAGACGATCTCCCTGAAGCCACCCTTCCGCCGCCTGTCGCTGCGCGAGGCGGCACGTGAAGCCGCGTCGCGCCGTCTCGGTGTCGACGTCGACCGAGTCCGACCTGCGTTCGCGTGAAACGGCGGCCTCGCTCGCGGCCCGTCTTGGTGTCGACGTCATGCCGGCGCACGGGGCAGGGAAGATCACGGCGTCCATCTTCGAAGCGTTGTGCGAGGGCGACCTCGTGCAGCCGGTGTTCGTCTACGACTTTCCGACCGAGGTCTCACCGCTGTCGAAGCAACGGAAGGACGATCCCGACACCGTCGAACGGTTCGAGCTCTATATCGGCGGCTTCGAAGTCGCCAACGCCTTCAGTGAGCTCAACGATCCGGTCGAGCAGCGGCGGCGGTTCGAGCAGCAGCTTCGGGAGCGCGCGGGCGGCGACGAAGAGGCGCACGGCATGGACGAAGATTACATCCGCGCCCTCGAATACGGGCTGCCTCCGACGGCGGGGAAGGGCATCGGCATCGACCGGCTGGTCATGGTGCTGACCAACAGCCCGTCGATCCGCGACGTGATTCTGTTTCCGCTGATGCGTCAGCGCTTGGGCTGAATCGTCACGACCTGCTCGGACGGGATCGGGGCACCATTGCAGGTCGCCGGCGTATACCGCCAGTCGCGCGTCGCCGCGTACAACGATTCGATCGTAGCGGGGGTGCGCGGACTCCTTCACCGTTGCCTCTGTGACCCTCCCTGTGGCGTCGATCAGGACGACCATCACCAGCTTTCCGGTCACACGGGCCGCGATGTCCATTGGCATCGGCGGAACGTCTGCACGAGCGCAACGGGCGGCCGTACCTTCGGTGGCGCCTGCGGGATCGCGGCCGCAGGGGCGGTCGCCGGCGGCGCCGGTTCGGGAGGCGCGGCCGCGACTTTCACCGGCGGCGGACGCCGCATTCGCGAGATCGATGAATCCCTTCGCCAGCGTTTCCAGATCCTGCTTCGCACTCGCATCCGTGAACGCCGGATCCGTGAGCAGCGTGAGCACCAGCGAGAATCGCGTCACCGCCTCTTCGGTGCTGCTTTTCGTCGTGTAACGCTCGCGCCCTTCGGCAAACACGCGGCGAGCAATGACCGGCAGCAGCTTCTGGCGGACCTTCGTGACGAGCTCCACGAATCGTGGAGGCGCATCCTCAGACGAGGGGATGAACGTTGGCGACGCGTTCACCAGCGCTTCGATCGCCGTGTTCGCATCGGCCTGACGTCCGAGCGCGAGCAGACAGAGCGCCTTGTACTGCTGCGCCTCGAGTGCTGTCGAGCGAGGCCGACGACCTCCAGCGCCTTGTCGTATTCGGCGGCGGCGTAGAGCGCCTTGAAGTCGACTTCGGTGACCTGCGCCGCGGCTGAGCTGGAGAGGCAGAGAATCAGAATCAAGCAACCGCAGGCGCCGAGTGGCCAGCGGAGCTTGCTCATCATTTCGCTCTCATGTCGACGGAGACGCGAAGTGAATCTGCGCATCGTCACTCGAGCCATCTGTCGCTTCTCACCAAGTTGCGGATGTCGGAAGACGATCTCGTGATCGCCAATTGGTCTGCATCACGTTGGCCAGCGGAGTATCGCCTATCCGCGTGCCGTCTACGAAAACCTCCGCCCACGGCAGGGCGTTGATGTTCATGGGCACGCGGGGAATTGTAAGCGAGACCGGCGGCTCCGCGTCCTGCCGATATGTCTGACCTTCGAGCTCTGCCGGAAGCCGAACGCGTCGGCGACGAAATCGAGCTCGTGACTGCCCGGCGACAGCATGATTCGGTCGATTTCGCTCGTGCCGACAACGCGTCCGGCCTCCAGCACCTGGACGGGAAAGGGCGTCCTCAACGTAGATCCAACCCCAGGATGGCGCCGCGCGCGGCGCGCCGCCGACGACCAGAGACGCCGTTGCGCCTGCCTCCACCTGCACGGATCGCTGATAGGTGGCGCTCGCACTCCGTACGAGCACCTCGTGACGTCCGGCCGAAAGCTCGCGAATCGTGAGCGGCGTCTGGCCGCGCGCGGTTCCGTCGACGATCACCGCGCTGCCCGGAGGATCGCTGACGACTGACAGACTGCCCGTCGCTGGAGCGGCGCAGCGAGCGGCGCGGGCTCGGCCCAGGCGATGTGATAGGCCTTCGTGGCGTCCTCGCGCGATCTCGATGCTCAGCTGCTTGCATGTTGGTACCCCGTTGCACCACGAGCGTGTGGCTGCCCTCCGGCACGGTGAGTGTCAGTGGAGTCGTCCCGCGCATCGCGTCGTCGATGCGCACCTCGGCGCCCGGGGGATCCGATTCGACATTGAGCGCCCCGTCAGTCGGCGCGGGCGCGCGAAGTGCCAACGCCGCCACAGACTCCCGGCGATGACAGCACCGCCAGGGACACGCCGCGAGCACGACCATCGCAGGCTTCTGTGATCTCGATGACGAAAGAGCTACTGGCGCCGGCCGGAGACGCCCTCGCGCGCCTTTGTCTCGCTGGCGAATTCGAAGGTCGCGTCCTCGCGCGCCGGCGCCGTCGCGGACGCGGGTTTCGCTCGGAACGGCGCGACGGTTTTCGCGTTCGCTGAGTCGGGTGTCACAATTTCGGCCCCTTAGCGCGATGCATGCCAATCCGGCCGTCTCTATTACGCGAATCTGCTTGGAACGCTCGATAAGTCGTCCTATCGGAGGACTCTTTTCATGCTTATTGACGGACTCATCGGGAGCAGCTTGCTCAGGCCATTCATAATATAAGATGGTTCGCCAGCGTGCCCTTCGAATTGTTCATCGCCCTCCGGTACCTGCTGGCGCGTCGCCAGCATTCGTCGATTTCCCGCGTCTCGTTGTTCTCGACCATCGGCGTCGCTGTCGGCGTGATGGCGCTCGTCGTGGCGCTCGCGCTCATGACGGGCCTGCAGGGCGAACTGCGGAACCGCATCCTGGGGTCCCAGGCTCATGTCTATGTCTGGAAGACCGGCAGCCATCGGGGACTACGAGTCCGAAGTCGCGCGCCTGCGTGCACGTCCCGGGCGTGGCGGGTGCCGGCCCGGCCATCATCGGCAAAGCCATCGTCTCGTCCGACCGCGCCGACGCGTTCATCACGCTCAAAGGCGTCGATCCGGTCCTCGAGGGCCAGGTGACGGACATCGAGCGGACGATGAAGCAGGGGCAGCCTCGTCCGGCTTGACGCGACACAGGGCGAAGACGATCGTCCGGGCATTCTTCTCGGGCACGATCTCGCGCAGCAGCTCGGCGTCTCCGTCGGCGACGAGGTCACGCTCATCACGCCCGGCGGATCGCTCTCGCCAATGGGACTGATGCCGCGCAACCGCCGTGTGCGAGTCGCCGGCGTCTTCCAACTCGGTCTCTACGAGGACCGATTCGGCCTACGGGTTCGTCAGCCTCGATTTCGCCAAGCGGCTGTTCTCGAAGGAAGCGCCCGATCTCATTCAGCTGCGTGTGAACGACATCTGGGCTGCAGCAGGCGATCGCGCAGAACGATTCCCGGCAGCAGCTCGGTCCCGAATACGTCAGCGAAGACTGGTCCGAGCTGAATCGGTCCCTCTTCTCGGCGCTCTGGCTCGAGAAGATGGCGATCTCGATCACGATCGGGCTGATCGTCATGGTCGGTGCGCTCAACATCATCTCGTCGCTCATTCTTCTCGTGAGGCAGAAGAGCCGCGACATCGCGATCCTGAAGACGATGGGGACGTCGTCGCGTGCGGGTGATGGCGATCTTCATGATGCAGGGCCTCGTGATCGGCGTCGATCGGCACGACTGTCGGCGGCCTCTGCGGCCTCGGCTCTCTGCTGGGTGCTCGACACGTACGAGCTGATTCAGATCCCGATGGACGTCTATCAGGTGTCCCACGTACCGTTCGTCGTGCAGCCGCTCGATTTCCTCGTCGTGGTCGTCGTCGACGATCGCGATCTGCTTTCTCGCCACGATCTATCCTTCGCGGCAGGCGTCCCGGCTCGATCCGGTGCAGGCGCTCAGGTTCGAATAGCGTGGCATTCGTCGACGTCCAGGGCCTCAACAAGGTCTATCAACTGGGTGCGCAGCGCATCCACGTGCTCCGCGATCTCGAACTGCACGTCGCCTACGGCGAGATGGTCGCGATCGTCGGCGCGTCGGGCGTTGGCAAGAGCACGCTGCTGCACCTGCTCGGCGGCCTCGACCGCGCCGACTCGGGACAGATCGTCGTTGCCGACACCGATCTCCGGGCGCTCGACGATGCCGCGCTCGTGCAGTTTCGCAACCGCAACGTCGGCTTCGTCTTTCAGTTCCATCATCTGATGCCGGAGTTCGATGCGACGGAGAACGTCGAGATGCCGATGCGCATCGCGCGCGAGTCCGGCAGCGAGGCGCGCCGCCGCGCGGCCGATCTGCTGGCCCGGGTGGGCCTCGGCGAGCGCCTGAAGCATCGGCCCGAGCGAGATGTCGGGCGGCGAGCAACAGCGCGTCGCGGTTGCGCGGGCGCTCGCGATGAAGCCGGCGTTGCTGCTCGCCGACGAGCCGACCGGCGATCTCGACGAGAGCACCGCGGACTCTCTGCACGCGCTGCTGCAAGAACATGCACGCGGAGCAAGGGCTGACGTCGGTGATCGCGACGCACAACCCGCGGCTCGCGGCGGCCTGCGATCGCGTGTTCCGACTCGAGCGCGGGCAGCTGCGCCCGAATAGAACTCGAGTTCAGAATGAAATCAGAATTCAGAGCGCTTGCTCGATGCGCTCGGTGTGTCTGCACTCGTCGCACTCGAGATTACGCAGTTCGTCTGCGTCGTCGCCGTCGCGTATGCCCAGTGCCGCGTCGCGCGCTGCACGACGTCGTCGACGTCCTCCTGCAGCAGAATCGATCCTTGACGAGCGCCGCGGCCGCGGCCTGGATCCGCTGCAGGTAGTCATTGCGATCGCGATAGCGTTCTTCGACTGAGAGGCGCGGATCGTGCCGCGCCTCACGTTCCGCCTTCGTCCGGGCGAACGGCACATAAGAACCGAGCAGCGCGTACAGCGTCGTCGGATTGCCGACGCGCTCGGCTCTGAAGTTCCAGCCCGTTGTCGTGGCCAGCGGCACGGCGAGTTCCGGCACGCGAATGCCCGCGACCTCGTTGCCGTCGGCATCGACCCGCGGCACGAGGAAGGGCAGCGCGGTGAAGTGTCCCGGTCCATGCGTCCCGGCCCTTCGATCGTGCGCGGATCGCTCACACCAGGAATCGCGGGGAAGCCGACCGCTTTCAGCGGCGACGAGCGTCTGATCGCGCAGCATCGGATGCCGGCTGTCCGGCGGACGCGTGCCCGAATCGACCCACTGATGCGCGGCGCGAAGCAGTGCTCGCATGACGTTGCCCTGCGGCATCGGATTGCCCAGCGCCTCGCCCGTGCCCGGGTTGGAGGAAATGCCGCCTCGCCGTGCTGCGTTCCGGCGAGATGGTAGATGCGCACGTTCTCGGGCACCGTGGCATCGCGGGTCGCCGTCGAGCGTCATGTGCGTCAACGCAGCGGAGCGTCCCAGGCCCCAGTACTCGACCGACGTGTTCGTGTAGATCACCTTCGGCAGTCTGATCGGCGCGATACGCGGCCAGGATGCCGTCGCGCTTGCCATCAGGTCCCGTCTGTCCGCAGATCCGTGAATGGGAATCGGGTCGCCGAAAACGTGTTGTAGCCAGGCATCGGCGAACCGCTCGTTGAACGATCCCTGTCCGGCACCGGCGATGTGCGGCCACACGAGATCGAACGCGCGCCGATCCTCTTCGTCGACGTTGAAGCCGTCGTGAAGGAACTGACGCAGGAAGCGGCCGCTCTGCGACGCGCCGAAGATGTACGTCGAACGACCGCGAATCGGCAGGTCGGTGCGATAGCGGAATGCTGACGCAGCATCGCGAATGGCCGCCATCCCGACGCCGGCCACTCTGGCCCCGGTGGCGGGATAGTCGACCTCGTAAATCCGCCCGGGCTCGAATCCGTCATCGAGCGCGATGCGGACGCGCGAGTTCTGCGTGTCGAATCGCCACTTGTCGCGCGGCAGGCGCGACGGCGTTGCCCAGAAGCGATCGCGCACTGTCAGCGACGCCGTGCGATCGTTCGCGTCGACCGGGAAGATAGGCCGGCAGATCCGCCGGGCGACGCCTCAGTCTGCTTCTCATCGACGATGAAGGAGAAGCGGACGCGCCCTTCGACGTTTGCGGCTGGCGCCTCGATCCTGACGAAAGGCGGCTGCACGTCGAACTGCCAGCCGACCCACACGAGCGTGTATCCCTCCTTCATCAGGAAGCCGTCGCCGAAGTCGGCTGCGGCCAGTTGGATCCTGACTTCCGGTCGCGCCGCGATTGAAGCGGCCCAGCAGCCCCTTGCGTCCTCGATTGGCGATCTCGAACAACAGCGCGCCGTTGCCCTTCTGCGTGTCAACCGGACGAAGGACGTACAGGTCGGCAGAGAAGTGGACGCGCCCATCTGCGCCGCGCGCGGCGTGCTCGAGGTCGACGATGCGCGAGTTGTGCTTGTCGGCGGGATCGAGCGCGAACTCGATCGTGCCGGTGAGCTTCTCGTACGGTCCGACCTGTCCAAACGCCTGGCCTCCGGCGACGACGGTGCGATTGGCGATCGTCACCTTCGTGACCTCGGCGCGCGCGCTCGTCGGTGGCCAGATGCAGACGCGCAGACGACGAATGCCGAGGACGCAACGTCTCATGAGATTCGCATCGATCGTATCCTCCAGGTCCGGCTGCAGCCTGAGACGCGAGTGACTATTCCACTCCCGCCAGCTCGAACACCGTCTTCGCCATGACCGAGTTGTCGTCCTCGCCACGTCCCGCCGCCATCGTCGCGTGCAGCAGTTGCTGGACGACGGCGGTCACGGGCGCGGCGCTGTCGTGCTCGGCGAGCGTGGAGACGACGTTCCGCATGTCCTTCGCGAACAGATGCGTCTTGAAGCCTGGCTTGTAGGTTCCTTTCAGCGCACGCTCGCCATGCACTTCGAGGACGCGGCTGGCGGCGAACCCGCCGAGGAGCGCCTCGCGAACTTTCGCTGCGTCGACTCCGGCCTTGCGCGCCAGCGCCAGCGCCTCGGCCACGACGACGAGCGTGCCGCCGATCACCATCTGGTTACAGAGCTTGCACAGCTGGCCCGCACCCGACTCGCCGACGCGAACGACCTTCTCCGGATTGCCCATCGCGTCGAGCAGCGGCTTGACGGCAGTGAACGCCTCGAGATCCCCGCCAACCATGATGGAGAGCGTGCCGGCGATCGCGCCGATGTCGCCACCGCTGACCGGCGCGTCGAGCATGCGTGGCGCCGAGCGCCTTCGCGCGCGTCGGCGAGGCGGCGGGCCGGGCCGGGCGCGATGCTGCTCATGTCGATGATGATGGTGCCGGGTTGAATCGCGCTGAACACCCCGTTCGGGCCCGTCGAGGACCAGTTCGACGTCTGGCGAATCGGGCACCATCGTGATGATGCGCGTGGCGTGACGCGCCACGTCCGCCGGCGACGCGGCGCGCGTGGCTCCTGCGGCGACGAGATCGTCGACCGGACCCTGACTCCGGCTGTGGACGACGAGCGGATAACCCTTCTTGAGGATGTTCTTCGCCATGGGCCGGCCCATGAGACCGAGCCCGATGAATCCAACGGTTTCTGACATGCGGGAAAGTATATTGGCGGGCGGTCGCTCAATTCCCAACTCCAACCTCCAACTTCCAAGGTGCTGACATGTACGTGGTGCTCGTGCAATTGACCGTTCGTCCTGAGATGCTCGCGGACTTCGAGCGGCTGTTGATGCACAACGCCCGTGAGTCAGTCGCGCGCGATCGTGGATGTCTGAGATTCGATGTGAGCCAGCATGTCGACGATCCGACGCGCTGGGTGCTTCACGAGGTGTACGACGTGCCTGAATCGCACGCCGCACAGGCAATCGCCGCATTTCGTGTACGACGCATTCATCGTGACGCGGTGATCGAGGGCCGTCGCGCTGACGCGAAACCGCGACCTAGCTGGGTGGTTCGTCGAGTGGATCAGGGAGACGCGCTGATCGCGCAATTGCGACGCGAACGCAGCACAGGCGCGATCATCACCTACCAAGCAGACGCGATGCGCCGATAAGCAGACGTGCGCGGTTCAGCGAGACGTGACGCAGTCAACGGCGTCGTAGAAGTGATGAGGATCAGATCGCGGCTACAGGCATCTGACCGAAGCGAACGCCGAAACCCTAGCAGGTGTAGGACTTAGGCGTGCGAAGCCATTGGTCGGACGCAAGCTTTGCCTTATAATGACGTCAACGAGGTCTTCGTCAACAGCCTCCTAACCCCAAGGCGGGCCGGATGTTCGAACGTTACACGGAACGGGCGCGACGAGTACTCTTCTTTGCCCGCTATGAGGCCAGCCAGCTCGGCAGCGTGTCGATCGAGACCGAGCATCTCCTTCTTGGCTTGATCCGGGAAGGCAAAGGGCTGACGAGCCGGATTTTTGCGCGCTCGCATCTGTCCCTGGAAAACATCCGCAAGGAAATCGAGGGGCGCACGGTCTTCCGCGAAAAGGTTTCGACCTCGGTCGAGATTCCCGTTCAGTGCCGAGACCAAGCGCGTCCTCGGTTGTGCGGCCGAAGAAGCGGATCGGCTTCTTCACAACTACATCGGGACCGAGCACCTGCTGCTCGGCATCCTCCGCGAAGAGCGCAGCGTCGCCGCCTCCATCCTCATGGAGAAGGGGATGCGCCTCCACACGGTCCGCGAAGACATCGTTCAGCTCCTCAACGAGAAGACGACGCTGACCCGCGTGAAGGAGACGCCGCTGCTGGCCGAGTTCAGCCGCGACCTGACCGAAGCGGCGATGAAGAATCAGCTCGACCCGCTGGTCGGCCGCGACTACGAGCTCGAACGCGTGCAGCAGGTCCTCTGCCGCCGCACGAAGAACAACGCCGTGCTGATTGGCGAGCCTGGTGTCGGAAAAACGGCGATCGTCGAGGGGCTCGCGCAGAAGGTGGTCTACGGCGACGTTCCGCACTTCCTTGCGGACAAGCGCATCCTCGCGCTCGACATCTCGCTGATCGTCGCGGGCACGAAATACCGGGGTCAGTTCGAAGAGCGCCTGAAGGCGATCATGAAGGAGCTCACCGAGAACCCGAACATCATCGTGTTCATCGACGAGCTGCACACGCTGGTCGGCGCGGGATCGGCCGAGGGCTCTCTCGACGCCGCCAACATCCTCAAGCCGGCGCTTTCACGCGGCGAGATCCGCTGCATCGGCGCGACGACGCCCGCCGAATACCGGAAGTACATCGAGAAGGATCGTTCGCTCGAACGCCGCTTCCAGGCGATCAAGGTCGATCCACCGGCCGAGAAGGAGACGATCGAGATCCTCAAGGGCGTCAAGGATCGCTACGAGCAGTTCCATCGCGTCGAGTACACCCCCGAGGCGATCGAGGCGGCCGTCTATCAGTCCAGCCGGTACATCACCGACCGCTTCCTGCCCGACAAGGCGATCGACCTGGTCGACGAAGCCGGCGCGCGCGCGAAGCTGAAGGAAGCGGGCTACAGCGACGAGTTCGCCGAGATCAACAAGAGCATTCGCGTCGCCGTCGAGCAGATGGAGAGCGCCGCCTCGCAGAAGGACTTCGAGAAGGCGCAGTTCTATCGCGACCAGGAAGCGTCGGCGCGCGAGAACCTGCAGCTCACCCGCGAGCGCTTCGACGGCAAGGTGCGCCGCGTCGTCGTCAGCAAGGGCGACATCGACGAAGTCGTGTCGAAGTGGACCGGTGTGCCCATCTCGTCGATCAACCAGGACGAAGGCGACAAGCTGCTGCGGATGGAGGCCGACCTGCACAAGCGGGTGGTCAGCCAGGACAAGGCGATCTCGGCGATCTCGCGCGCGATTCGCCGTTCGCGCGCCGGGCTGAAGAACCCCAATCGCCCGGTGGGCAGCTTCATCTTCCTGGGCCCGACCGGCGTCGGCAAGACGGAGCTTGCGCGCGCGCTCGCCAACTTCCTGTTCGGCAGCGACAACGCGCTGATCCGCTTCGACATGTCCGAGTACATGGAGAAGCACTCGGTGTCGAAGCTGATTGGCTCGCCGCCCGGATATGTCGGGCACGAAGAGGGCGGTCAGCTCACGGAGAAGGTGAAGAGAAATCCCTACTCGGTGGTGCTGCTCGACGAGATCGAGAAGGCGCACCCGGACATCTTCAACATCCTGCTGCAGGTGTTCGAGGACGGCCACCTCACCGACGGACTCGGCAACCGGGTCAACTTCAAGAACACGATCATCATCATGACCTCGAACATCGGGGCGCGCTTCATTCAGAAGAAGGCGTCGCTCGGGTTCCAGGCCAGTGATACGAGTGCGATCGACAAGAACGTGTCGGACATGGTGCTCGGCGAAGTCAAGCGGACGTTCAATCCGGAGTTCATCAACCGCATCGACGAGATCATCGTCTTCGAGGCGCTGTCCGACGACGACCTGCGGCGCATCATGAGTCTGCTGATCGAGCAATTGAACGCGAACCTGGTCGATCGCCGGATGAAGATCGCCATCGACCGCGAGACGTGGTCGACTGGATCATCGACGTCACGTGCAAGGACCGGTCGTATGGCGCCCGTCCGCTGCGTCGCGCCATCCAGCGGTATGTCGAGGATCCGCTCTCGGAGGAGCTGATCCGGGGCAACCTCGGGGACGGCGAGGTCGAGGTTTACATGGACGCCGGCCAGATCTCCTATCGACCGGCAGGGGAACTGGTAGCCGGGCGTCGGCTCAACTAGATCGTGAGGTCGAAGTCGCTCAGCGGACGGGTCCAAAGGTCAGGACCGGCACGGGGGACCTGTCTTCGGCCGGCTCCGATCTGTGGCCGTTGCTCGACCCGGCCGCCGGCCGTTCGGGCCTCGCGCCGTCTAAATCCTGTAAACTAAGGTGTTTCAGCCCTGATGCGTAAGCAGCTTCCCGTCATCGTGTTTCTCGGGATTCGTGGGTTTTCGCGGCCCGGCCCGCGTTCGCTCAGATCCGCCAACCGCCGACGCGCCGCGCCGCCGCACCGCGGCAGCGCCGCAGCGCCTGCGGCCAGCCGCGCCGGCCAGGCCGGACGCAGCCCATTGCCAAGACGCCGTGCGGAACCTCAGTCGCCGCACCTTCGCGCTGCCGCCTCCGGGGTCCCCGCCGTTTGTCTGGATTCTCCAGCCGTGCTTCAACAGCCAGGGTGGGTTCTCGACGATCGAGAACGAGACCTACATGTATTACATCCAGCTGCGCACGAGTCAGACGCGTCACAGAACCAGTTCGTCTGGTACGACGACGGCGACCGAGCAGACGATGCTGGCGGACTTCAAGCGGTTGTGGGCGACCAACTTCCTGGACGATCTCTCGATCGAAGTGACTGACCACACCTTCCCGAACGGCACCGTCGGGAAGATCGTCACCTACCACATGGAGGAGCGCGAGCGCATCAAGATCGTCGACTATCGCGACACCGACGAGAAGAGCATCAGCATCATCAAGCGCACGGACATCGACGAGAAGCTGCGCGAACGCTCGATCGAGCTTCGTCTCGATTCGTTCCGCGACGATGGCACCATCCGTCGTGTCGAGGGCGTGCTGCGGGAGTTGATGGCGGAGAAGGGGTTCACCAACGCCGAAGTGAGTCACCGGATCACGCCCGTCGCGGGCGGTCCGAAACTGATCAACGTCACCTTCGTCGTCGGCGAGGGGCCCAAGCTGAAAATCCGCGACGTCGAGTTCGTCGGCAACGAGGCCATCAGCGACGGCAAGCTCCAGAAACGGATCAAGGAGAACAAGCCGAAGAATCCGTTCTACGGCTGGATCTCCGGCGGCGGCACCTACAAGGAAGCGGAGTTCGAGGAAGACGCCGCGAAAATCGTCGAGTACTACCAGAACAGCGGCTATCCGCAGGCGCGCGTCGGCCAGCCGGAAGTCAAGACGCTCGAGGACAGCAAGGACGGCAAGACAGCGCTGGATTCAGTTGCGCATCCCCGTGACGGAGGGCGAGCGCTACCGCTTCGGCGACTCTGCGCTTCGAAGGGAACAAGGTGGTTCGCAGCGAGGGCCTGCGCGTCGCTGTACCACATCGAGGCCGGCGAGTGGTACAACCGGAAGAAGCTGCAGGACGGCAACAAGAAGGCGCAGGAGATTTACGGCGGCGCCGGGTACATGGAGTTCACTCCGTTCCCGATGCTGACCTTCAGCGACGATCCGAATCGCCCGGAACGAACGCTGGCGGCGCAAGTGCCAGCGTCGCTCGCCGAAGTCGCCGCGCCACCTCCGTCCTGCGACCAAAGGGAAGCCCGAGAAGCGCAGCCGACGGTCGATATCACGATGCGCATCGACGAAGGGCCGCAGTACTTCGTCAACCGGATCACGTTCACCGGCAACACGACGACGCGCGACAACGTGATTCGGCGCGAGATGCGGCTCGTCGAGGGCGGCGTCTTCAATACCGAGGCGCTCAAGTACAGCGTGCGTCGATTGAATCAGCTCGGGTACTTCAAGGAGCTGAAGGGCGACGACCGCGACATGAAGGTCGACAAGACGCCGGACCAGCAGAACACCGTCGACGTCACGCTGAAGTTCGAAGAGCAGAACCGCAATCAGCTGACGTTCGGCGCCGGCGTCTCGCAGTACCGAAGGCTTCTTCGGCCAGCTCGGGTTCCAGACCTCGAACTTCCTCGGCCGTGGCGAGAGCCTGACGCTGTCGGTGCAGGCGGGCGATCGCGCGCAGAACTACCAGCTGGCGTTCACCGAGCCATTCCTCTTCGACCGCAACATCACCGGCGGCTTCGACATCTACAACCGGTCGCTGCAGTACATCGGCTACTACACGCAGAAGTCGACCGGCCGAACCTGGTCTTCGGCTTCCCGGTTGCCGACTTCACGCGCATGTTCATGAACTACTCGTTCGAGAAGGTCAAGATGACCGACTTGAACGAGGCGCTCTTCGACACCTCGTGCATCCTGCGGCCCACCGGGTGCTCGACGATTTCGTCGGTCAACGATCTCTCGCAGTTGACGCCGACGCAGATCGAAGTGCTCCGGCGCAATCCGTTCGTGTACGACTCGCTGCTCATCGGCCAGGGCGGCGAGCGTTCGGTGAGCAAGGTCACGCCGAGCTTCGTGCACAACACGGTCGACAACCCGATCTTCCCGAATACCGGGAAGCGGCTGACCGCGTCGATCGATCTCGCAGTGCTCGGCGGCAACACGCAGTTCTACAAGCCGCGAGCGCGAGGCGATCTTCTTCTTCCGCCATCTGCCGCGGACCTCGGTCGGCTTCCGCGCGCAGGCTCGAGTACATCTCGCCGGTCGGCGAAGACGGAGTTCCTCTGCCGGTCTTCGAGCGGCTGTTCCTGGGCGGCGAGTACAGCGTCCGCGGCTTCGACATCCGGTCCATCGGGCCGAGCGTGCCGGGATCGTTCGTCGTGCTCGGCGGGAACAAGAGCCTGCTTGTTCAACGCCGAGTACCTGATTTCGATCATGAGCCAGGTGCGCATCGTCGCGTTCTTCGACGCCGGCCAGGTGCAGGATTTTGGCGAGCCGTTCTCGTGGATGGAGCCGTTGCTCGAAGTGCGGGTGCCGAACCTGCCGCCGCTGACCGATCCCTTTGCGACGTCGTCGCTGGTCGATCCGAGCGCGCCCGGAGCGTGGAGACGATCGAAGATTGGCAGGACTCACGCGTTCAAGACCTCGACGGGCGTCGAGCTGCGGTTCTTCATGCCCGTGCTGAACGTGCCGTTCCGGCTGATCTACGCCTGGAATCCCTCGCGCGGAGGCGTGCTGGACAACAACCTTCAGCCGGCGAAGTCGACGGTCTTCAGATTTGCGGTGGGGACGACGTTCTGAACGGTCCACGGTCTAGCGGTCCTTCGGTCCTCGGTCCAGCGGCGGATGAATTCGAAGGACCGGGGACTGTGGACCGGGGACTGAGCGACCGGAGACTCAGTAGTGCGTCACGTCCACGGAGTAGTCGACGACCGCCGGTCAGCTTGCCGACATCGTTCAGCCAGACGCAGAATTGCCCGGTCGTTTGGGCGGTGCCGGCCACCGTCGTGTTGAGGACGGCGGCGGTGTTGCTGATGATGATCTGGCAGGCCGCGCCGTTGTACGTGCCGAGGCTGACGCCGAGCGTGGCGGCCTGATCGGAAAGCGTCTTGACCTGTGCCGTCACCGTGCCGGCGCGTTCGACCGTGAACTGTGAGTCTGCGCGCCGTTGACGGTCAGCGTTCCGTTGAACGTCTCGGTGACCGTGACGGGCGTCGGTTGGCGTGGGAGCTACTGGATCGTCGTCTGAACCGCATCCAGCGAACGTGGTGGCGGTAGCAACGGACACGAAAAGCGTGGCGAAGTGGCGCATCAACGAGCAAGTCTCCTGGGCACAGGCGGCGGGCACAGATCATCTTACTTGGCGCGGGTTGGTCGAGTAAAATTCTAGAGCTTCATGTTAGACGACTGCCGACTGCGGCGAGTACGGGCGAGTGCGCCGCGATCGTGTTCAGTATTCGAAAGGATCGAGAGTAATGAGAGTGTTTGCCTCCGTCCTGGCGTTCAGTGCGGTGCTCGCTGCGGGTGCAGCGTACGCGCAGGCCCCCGCGCGCAGGCCCCGCCGCCCGACCGACCCCCGCGCCGGCGGCGCCGGCACCGGGCAGAAGCCCGCGGCCCCGCCGGCACCGGCACGCAGCCCTGCGCCACCGGCCCCGGCAGCCGCGCCGAGCTGAAGCCCCGCTTCCAGGAAGGCATGAAGTACGCCTACGTCAACGTGCAGGCCGTGGCGGCCGACTCGGCCGAAGGCAAGGTGGCCGCCGAGAAGATCAAGGTCCTGCAGGAGCAGAAGTCGCGCGAGCTGCAGGAGAAGAACAAGGCGCTGCAGAGCGCCCAGCAGAAGCTCGAGCAGGGTGGCAGCGTGTTGAGCGACCAGGCGCGCGCGCAGCTGCAGGCCGAACATCGAGCGTCAGCAGCGCGACCTGCAGCGCTTCACCGAAGACGCGCAGCAGGACGTGCAGCAGCTCGCCGAACAGGTCGAGGCCGAATTCAACCGCAAGCTGACCCCCGTCATCGACAAGGTCGCCAAGCAGAAGCAGCGTGCACTTCGTTTTCAACGCGGCACAGAGCGGATTGATCTGGGCCGAACCCGGCATGGACCTGACTGCCGAAGTGATTCAGGCGTTTGATTCGCCAGTGCGGCGGCCGCCCCGGCACCGGCCGCTCCGGCTCCTGCTGCTCCGGCACCGCGCCCCGGCCGACCCAGCAGCTAACGCGCGTCCCGCTAACCAGGGAGAGGCATGTGGCGTGCCCCTAGACCTTCCGGCGCTCCTCGGGCGCGTCTACTACCGATACCCGTCGTATCTCATCGACGCTGTCACTGAACACGAGTCGGGCAACCGGCTCGTGGCGGTGAAGAACGTCACGGTTGGTGAAGAATTCTTTCAAGGGCATTTCCCCGGCTCGCCGCTGATGCCCGCCGTGCTGACGATCGAGGCGCTGACGCAGGTGGCGGCGGTGCTCGTCCTCGATCGTGCCGACGGCACCGCTCACGGCCCGTGCGTCGCTTCGCGGTGTCGACAGCGCCAAGTTCCGCCGCAGCGTCGTCCCCGGCGATCGCCTTCGGCTCGAGGTCGACGCTGCGGCGGGCCCGGTCGACGCCTCGCGCGCGTGCAGGCGGCCGCGTACGTGGACGATCAGGTCGTGGCGGAGGCCGAGCTGCTGCTCGCCATCGATGCTGGCGCGGCGGCGGTGGACCCGACGGCGCACGTCGATCCCGCGGCGCATATCGGACGAGGGCACCATCATCGGTCCGCACGCCATGATCGGCCCCGATGTCCGCATCGGGAAGCACTGCCGGATTGGCGCCTCGGTCGTCATCGACGGACGCACGCACATCGGCGACGAAACACAGATTTTCCCGATGGCGTCGATCGGGCTGGCGCCGCAGGATCTCAAGTACAGAGGCGAGGCGACGGCGCTTCGAATCGGCCGGCGGAACATCTTCCGCGAGTTCGTCACGATCAACCGCGGCACCGCCGGCGGCGGCGGTGAGACGACGATCGGCAGACGACAACCTGTTCATGGCCTACGTGCACGTGGCGCACGACTGCCACGTCGGGAGCGGAACGATCTTCGGTCCGCATGCCACGCTCGGCGGTCACGTCGGCGTCGAGGACTTTGCCAACGTCAGCGCCGGTTCCGGCGGTCCATCAGTTCTGTCGCGTCGGCCGCTATGGCTTCATCGGCGGCTATTCCGTGGTCACCAAAGATGCGCTGCCGTTCGGCCGTACGATCGGCAGCCGCCCGGCGCGGGTGTTCGGCGTGAACTCGATCGGGCTGTCGCGCCGGGGCTTCACGCCGGACACGATCGCGCAGCTGAAGCTGGCGTACCGCTACCTGCTGCAGTCGAAGCTCAATACCACGCAGGCGCTGGCGCAGATCGAACAGGACGAGTCGCTGTCGGCGCCGGAAGTGCGCTATCTGGTGGAGTTCATCCGCACCTCGCAGCGCGGAGTGATTCTGCGGAGGCCCACGCGACGCGCCGAAGAACTGGTCGCTGATGAATAGTGCCGTTCCGAGTTCCACGTTCCAGGTTCCAGGTTCGTGTTCGACGTTCGGGTTCTGTGTTCGAGGTGCAAAGTTCGAGGTTCCGTGTTCGAACCTGGAACCCCGAACCTCGAACTCTGAACTCGAACCTGAACACGAACCGGAACCGGGAACCCGGAACCTGGAACTGCAACGCTGTGACGCTTGGCCTGATTGCCGGCAACGGCCGGTTTCCGTTTCTCGTCCTCGACGCGGCGCGCGCGCTGGGTCACGGCGTCACGATCGTCGCCGTCAAGGAAGAGGCGTTCTCCGAGCTGAATGACGCCGCCAAGCGGCACGCGACGCCGATTCACTGGATCTCGCTCGGGCAGCTCGGGACCTGCATCCGCCTCCTGCGCGAAGCTGGCGCGACTCGCGCCGTCATGGCCGGGCAGGTGAAGCACACGAAGATCTTCGGCGGCATCATTCCGGACCTCACGTTCATCTCCGCGCTGAAGAAGCTGACCTCGCGCAACACCGATGGGCTGATTGGCGCCGTCGCCGCCGTGATGAGCGACCACGGCATCGAGCTCATCGACTCGACGACGCTCCTGACGCCGCTGCTGGCCAGACCTGGGGTGCTGACGCAGCGCGCGCCGTCCGAGGACGAGCGAGCAGGACCTCGAGTTCGGCTATCGCATGGCCGACGTCATTGCCGGGCTCGACATCGGCCAGACGATTGCCGTCAAGCACCAGGCGGTCGTCGCCGTCGAGGCGATGGAAGGGACCGACGAAGTGATCGGGCGTGCCGGCCACCTCGCCGGGCCCGGTGTGCGCATCATCAAGGTCGCCAAGCCAAAGCAGGACATGCGGTTCGACGTTCCGGTCGTCGGCTTTGCCACGATTCAAGCGATGCGCGTTGCCGGCGCCACCGCGCTGTCCATCGACGCCGGCAAGACGCTGGTGCTCGACGGCGATGCGGTCTACGCATCGGCGAACGAAGCCGGCATCACCATCGTCGGACGCGAGAAGGTCGATACCCCCACGGCATGAGCGCCGCTCTACGCATCGCCGTCGTTGGCGTCGGCCATCTGGGGCAGCACCATGCGCGGCTGCTGGCCTCCATGGACGACGTCCAGCTCGTTGGCATCGTCGACACGAAGCCGGGCCGGGCCGGGGAGATCGCGTCGAAGTTTGGCGTGCCGGCTTCACCCACCTTCGCGAGCTGCCGCTCGACGGGCTCGACGCCGCGACGATTGCCGTGCCGACGGTGTCGCACGTCGACGTCGCGATGCCGCTGATCGATGCCGGCGTCTCCGTGCTCGTCGAGAAGCCGCTCGCATCGTCGCTGGCTGACGCGGACCGGCTGATCGAGGCTGCCGCTCGCCGCGGAGTGGTGCTGGCGGCCGGACATACGGAGCGTTTCAATCCCGCGGTGGTCGCGGCGCTGCCGCTTGTGTCGAACCCGCGGTTCATCGAAGTCCATCGGCTCGGAACGTTTCCGGAACGGAGCCTCGACATCGACGTCGTGTTCGACCTGATGATTCACGACCTCGATCTGCTGCTGGCGTCCGTGAAGTCAGAGGTCGTCTCGATCGAGGCGATTGGCGTGAACGTGCTGACGCCCGCGCACCGACATCGCCAACGTGCGCCTGCGGTTCGCCTCGGGCTGCATCGCCAACGTGACGGCCAGCCGCATCAGCCGTGACAAGGTTCGCAAGGTCCGCTTCTTTCAGCGCGCTTCGTATCTGTCGATCGACTATGCGTCGCAGGAGGCGGAGATCTATCGGCTGGTCGCGCAGAACGGCCGTCCGCAGTATCGAAGGCGGGAAGCTCGACGTGCAGCGCGATGAACCGCTGCGCGCCGAGTTGGCGGACTTCGTCGATGCCGTCCGCGATCGGCGCGAGCCGGGCGTCAGCGGACGCGCCGGGCGCGATGCGCTGGCGCTGGCGACGCAGGTGGCCGAAGCGATGGAAGCTTCGGCAGTGTGATTGTGAGCTGACATGAACACAGTGACCGCATTCGACGTCTACATGGATCGGATCGATCGGGGCGATCGATTGACGCCGGCGGAGATCCGCGAGTTGGCCGGGACGCCGGACATCCTGTCGCTCGGCATGCTCGCCGACGCCGTCGCGGCGCGGTTGCACGGCACGCGCGTGACCTTCTTGCGCGTGGCCGACCTGGCGTTCGACGGCGTCGGACGCGAGCGTGCCGCCGGCGGCGCGCGAAGTCCGGCTCACCGGTATCCCGACCGACCTCGACGCAGCCGTCACGGCCGTCGAGACGGCAAGGAACGTGGCCGGCGATCGCACGGTCGCCGCCTTCTCCTGGGTCGATGTCGCTCGGTGGAGCGCCGGGAGTTCGGTCGATCGAGTGCTGATGCGACTGCGCCAGGCCGGACTGGACGCGATTGCGGAGCTGCCTCTCGACACCATCGACGATCCGGCTGCGGCCGTGCAAAGCCTGAAGACGCGCGGGATTCCAACAGTTGCGTCTCACGATCGGCAAGGCTCCCGCCGATGAACGCACGGACCTGCTGCTCCTGCGCGTCGGAGCTGCAGGACGCGCACGGATCATTCAATCGATCAATCCGCTTCCGTGACGCTCGTCCGCCTTCAGGCCGACGACCGGATACGAGGACGTGAAGATGGTTGCGCTCGCGCGACTGGCCGCGCCGAGCGTGCCGTCGATCCAGGTGGATTGGCGGCGGTATGGTCCGAAGCTGGCGCAGGTGGCGTTGACCTTCGGCGCCGACGACCTCGACGGCGTGTCGCCGTCAGATGACGCGCCGGAAGGAAGCCGCCGCGCCCCGCGGGCCGAGATCGAGCGCAACGTCCAGGCCGCCGGGCTGTCGCCGGTCGAGCGCGACGGCTGGTTCAATCTTCTGTGACGCGAGCGACGTAGTCTGATGTCACAGGTCCGCATCGGCGCGGTGGGATATCTCAACGCGCGTCCGCTGACGTGGGCTCTCGACCGCGAGCCGGCTCGCTGGCGCGTACGATACGACGTTCCCGCCGTGTGCGCGTCGCTGCTTCACGAGGGCGAAGTCGATCTGGGATTGATTCCGTCGATCGAGTATCTGCACTCGGACGAATATCGATTCGTCCCCGGCGTTGGCATCGGATCGCGCGGGCCGGTCGCGTCGGTGGCGCTCTACACGCGAAAGCCAATCGAGGAGATCCGCCACATCGCGCTCGACACGAGCTCGCGGACGTCGGTCACGCTGATCCAGGTGCTCTGCCGCCATCACTTCCACATCAGCCCGAGCTTCGTGCCTCACGGTCCGGATCTTGCCGCGATGACGTCGGCCTGCGACGCCGGTCTGCTGATCGGCGATCCGGCGTTCGATGCCGACCACGATGCGCTGGGACTGCGGAAGATCGATCTGGGCGAAGTCTGGACGCAGATGACCGGCCTGCCGTTCATTTACGCCGCCTGGACGGGTCGGCCGGGCGCCGTGGACGATGGCGTGGTCGATCGCTTCAACAGGCGCAGGCCGAAGGTGTGCGCGCGAGAGAGGCGATTGCGGCAGAATACGGCGCGGGGGACGTCGCGCGTGCGGCCCGCGCTGCGGTGTACCTAAGGGATAATGTGAAGTACGGGCTGGGCGCGGAGGAAGCGGCGGGCCTTCAGATGTTCCTCGATCTCGCCGCCGACATGGGTCTGGCGCCACGCCGCCGAACGCTGGAGTTCTTCTGAGCATGGTCGATGCGATCGTTGCGAAAGTGATGCAGGGCGGCCGTGTGTCGGCGGCCGAGGCGCTTCAGTTGTATCGCGAGGCGCCGACGCACGTCCTCGGCCGTCTCGCCGACACCATCCGCCTGCGCAAGCATCCCGAGGGCGTCGTCACCTACATCATCGACCGCAACGTCAACTACACGAACATCTGCGTTGCGCGCTGCAACTTCTGCGCGTTCTATCGCCCGGTGGGATCGAGTGAAGGCTACGTGCTGGGCTTCGAAGAGATCTTCAGCAAGATCGACGAGACGATCGCGGTCGGCGGCAACCAGCTCCTGCTGCAGGGCGGCCACAATCCCGACCTGCCGATTCAGTGGTACGAGGATCTGTTTCGCGCGGTGAAAGCGCGATATCCGCAGTTCAAGCTGCACGCGCTCTCGCCGCCAGAGGTCCTGCACATCTCCCGGCTGAATCAGATTCCCACGCCGACGGTGATCGAGCGACTGGTCGCCGCCGGTCTCGACAGCATTCCGGGTGGCGGCGCGGAGATCCTCGTCGATCGCGTGCGGAAGCTGCTGAACTGCTACAGCAAAGCGTCATCGGACGAGTGGATCGACGTCATGCGGCAGGCGCACCACGCCGGCCTGCGCACGACGGCGACGATGATGTACGGGACGGTGGAGACCCAGGAAGAGCGCATCGAGCACATGATGCGGCTTCGCGATCTGCAGGACGAGACCGGCGGTTTCACGGCGTTCATCACCTGGAGCTATCAGCCCGAGCACACCGAACACGGCGGGTTCGAGGAGACTGGCGTCGACTACCTTCGAACGCTCGCGTTGTCGCGCATCGTGCTCGACAACTTCGACAACCTGCAGGCGTCGTGGGTCACGCAGGGCGGTAAGGTCGGCCAGCTAAGCCTTGCATACGGCGCCAACGACATGGGCAGCGTGATGATCGAAGAGAACGTCGTACGCGCGGCGGGCGCCGCCTACTGCATGGACGAGCTCGAGATTGTCGTCAACATCGAAGACGCCGGATTCGTCCCGAAGCGTCGCAACATGCACTACGAGATCCTCGGCGACCCGATCTTCCGGGAGCGCGAGGTGCCGCGCATGCTCGCCCTGGCCACTGCCCGTGCCGAGGGCGACGCGTCGGTGCCGGACGAGTTGAGGAACTACGAGGCGAGAAGCCGGCACGGCAAGCAGCTTCGCCTCAGACAGTGATTCGCGTTTCCGCCGACTGGATCCTGCCGATCTCAGATGTTCCGATCGGCGGGGGAGCCGTCACGATCGAAGACGGGCGCATCGTCTCCGTGGCCGCGCGTGACGGAAGCGAAGACGTGCGCTCGGCCGCGTGGCCGTGCTACCCGGGCTCGTCAACGCCCACACGCACCTCGAGCTCTCGTACCTGCATGACCGCATTCCGCCGGCGCGACGTTTCCTCGACTGGGTCAGGCCGATGCTGGCTGCTCGGGCAGAACGGGCACACCCAGGCGAAGCCGCGATCCTCGATGCCGCGCGAAAGGCGATTCAGGACGCTCGCGCCGCAGGCACTTCGCTCATCGGCGATGTGACGAACACGCTTGCCGCCGTCCCCTTGCTTCGCGACGCACAGATGCCGGCGTGCGTCTTCCACGAGCTCCTTGGATTTGCCGGCCAGAACGCGGACGCGCAGGTTGGGTCTGCACGCACGGCGATCGACGCGATCGCGGCTCATGATGACATTCGGTCGAGCCTTGCCCCGCACGCACCGTACTCGGTCTCGCCTGCGCTGTTCGGCGCGATTCGACGCGACCTCGACGAACACGGGTCTGCCGTCTCCACGGTGCATCTCGGCGAATCACCGGAAGAAGTCGAGTTCCTGCTCAAGGGCACCGGACCATGGCGAACCCTGCTCGAACAGATCGGTGTGTGGAACGCGGATTGGCAGGCGCCGAAGTGCTCGCCGGTGGACTACCTGGCGGATATGGGTTTCCTGACCGGCTCGGTCCTTGCGGTCCACGGCGTGCAGTTCGAAGGCATCGATCTGGATCGGCTGCGCACGCTCGGCGTCACGCTCGTGTCGTGCCCGCGAAGCAATCGATATGTCGGCGTTGGGTCGCCGCCGCTCGAGGCGTTCTACGCGATGGACGTCGAGGTGGCATTCGGCACCGACAGTCTGGCCAGCGTTGACGATCTGAACATGTTCGGCGAGCTGGCCGAGGCACGGCGCATTGCTCCGAAGGTGCCGGCGCGTGCGCTGCTTCGAAGTGCGACGCTGACAGGCGCGACGGCGCTCGGTTTCGGTGATCGCGTTCGGCAGCATCGAGCCCGGCAAGCGCGCGGCGCTCATCGCCGTGCACGTGCCGGATCACGTGACCGATGTGGAAGAATACCTGGTGTCCGGAGTCGAGTCCGACCGCATCTCCTGGGTCGAGGCCGCATGAACAAGCTCGCGACCTATCTCTCCTTCGTGCGATTCAGCCACTCGGTGTTCGCGCTGCCGTTCGCGCTGACGGGTGCGCTGCTCGCCTGGCGTGAGCAGCCGTTCTCGTGGTTGCAAGTCGCGTGGATTGTCGTGTGCATGGTGAGCGCGCGCAGCGCCGCGATGGGATTCAATCGCCTCGTCGACGCGAAGATGGACGCGCTCAATCCGCGCACGGCGATGCGGGAGCTGCCGCGAGGCCTGCTGTCGAAGCCGGAAGCGACGGCGTTCGTGATCGTGGCGTCGGCGGTGTTCGTGTTTGCGGCATCGCGACTCTCACCGCTGTGCCTCGTGCTCGCCCCGGTCGCGCTGGCGATCGTGTTCTGGTACTCGCTTGCCAAGCGGTTCACGACCTACACGCAGATGTTTCTCGGCCTGGCGCTCGCCGTTGCGCCGGTCGGCGGATGGATTGCCGCGGGCGGCCGCGGAGGCGCCGAGCCGTGGCTGCTCGGTCTGGCCATCGGGCTATGGGTCGGCGGCTTCGACATTCTCTATGCCTGCCAGGACGTCGACTTCGATCGCCGGCATGGTCTGCGCTCGATCCCGGCGACCTACGGCGTGCCGGCATCGATTCGTCTGTCACGCGTGATGCACCTGGCCACCGTCGATCGTGATGGCGTCGCTGTGGTGGGCGGCGAGTCTTCCGGCGCTCTATCTCGCTGGCGTCGCGATTGTGGCCGCGCTGCTGGCGTACGAGCAGTCGCTCGTCAGCGATGAGGATCTGTCGCAGGTGAAGAAGGCCTTCGACCTCAACGGGTGGGTCGGGATCGTGTACTTCGCCGTGACCGCGCTGGCGCTCTACGTCGGGTAAGGTTGAATCGTGACTCTCGTGGCAGAACAGGCACCCGACAAGACACCGGATCGCATCGCGGGGATGTTCGATGCGATCGCGCCGCGCTACGACCTGCTGAATCATCTGCTCAGCGCCGGCATCGATCGCCGCTGGCGCACGAAGATGATCGCGTCATTGAAGCTGACGGGCAGGAGACGCTCGTCGACGTCTGCACGGGCACGGCGGATGTCGCGCTCGAGGCGCGTCGCGGCGCACAGGGGAACCCTCGCGGAACGGCTGCGCGAGTCCTCGGCGTCGACTTCGCGGGAGCGATGCTCGCGCTGGGCTTCGCAAAGGTTCGCGACGCGGGAGAGCGCAGCACATCGCCCTCGTTCGCGGCGACGCCATGCGAATCCCGGTTCCCGACGGGGTCGCTGATGCGGCCACCGTCGCATTCGGCGTCCGCAACGTGCAGACAGACCGATGTCGCCGTGCCGAGAACTCGCGCGCGTGCTTCGGCCGGGCGGACGCCTTGCGATTCTCGAGTTCAGCGTGCCCGCGCATTCCGGGGCTTGCCGCCCTCTATCGCTGGTATTTCAGCCGCGTGCTGCCGCTGATCGGCCGGAGCGATCTCAGGCCATTCGGGCGCGTATTCGTACCTTCCCGCCTCGGTCGGCGCGTTTCCTCCGCCAGGCGAATTCGTGACACTCCTGAGACATTCGGGCTTTGTGGACGTCCGCGCCGTCCCGCTGACTTTCGGGATCGTCTATCTCTATGCGGCGGTCAGAGAACAACCGACAAGCAATCGGGTAGCCGTACGTCGTCGATGTCACGACTCGGCCGGTGGGCTTTACGGATGCCTGAAGCCCGCGGCCGGTTGATATAATTTGCCCTAGGTTATTGATACATTTCGACTTCGACGATCGGTACCAGGACGAGCTCGTCGTCGGCAGCGCCACTCTCCACGCGGGATGGCGTGCTGCTGTCGGTGATCGTGCACGTCCTGATCATCCTGTGGTTCCAGTTCGGTCCGGATCTCCACCTCTTCGAACCCAGCCCTGAAGAACTGGAAGCGCGTCGCCAGGAATTGCTTCGCCAGCAGGAACAGGAGCGCGACGACCGGCGCTTCGTCTTCGTCCAGCCGAGGGTCGATCTCCAGGCGCTGAAGCCCCCGCCGCGCGCCGATCTGTCGGATGCCGATCGGCAGGCGCAGGCGCGCGAGCGCGCGCGGTAAGCCGCAGAATCCGCTGCCGTTCTCGCGAGGGAACTCGGCCGAGCGTGTCGAGGCCACACCGCAGGAGCAGGCGAGGGGACCGGAGACGCCGGTAAGCCAGACACGACGCCGCCGCAACCAGAGCCGCAGGAGCAGATCGCCCAGGCGCTCCCGCCTGCCGACACCGGCGCGCAGCCGTCGCCGACGACGTCGAAGCCCGCGCCGGGAGCGCTGGGCGATGCGCTTGCGCAACCTCGAGCGCTACGTGCAGAACGAGACGTTCAACAACCCGCAAGGGGGGCTGAACGATCCCGGGCGCGACGATTCAGTTCGACACGAAGGGCGTCGAGTTCGGACCGTGGCTGCGCCGATTCGTCGCCCAGGTGCGGCGCAACTGGTTCGTGCCGTACGCGGCGATGACGTTTCGCGGCCGCGTCGTGCTGCAGTTCAACATCCACAAGGACGGCCACATCACCGACATCTCGGTCGTCGGGCCCTCCGACATCAACGCATTCAACCTCGCGGCGAACAACGCCATCCTGGGCTCGAACCCGACCGAGCCGCTGCCGCCGGAGTACCCGGACCCGAAGGCGTTCTTCACCGTCACCTTCTACTACAACGAATCCCCGCCGGTGAACTGAGGCGGTGGTACAGCGCGTGCCTACTGCAGGAGCCAACAGTTCGGTCTGCATCATTCTCCTCGTGGCGCTGACGGTGTACGTATTCGTGAAGCTCGCCTGATCCCGGGTGTCCGAGAGTTCTTGCCGTCCTTGGTCCCGACCGCATCCGGCAAGAGCGCGCTCAGCCTGTCCCTGGCCGAATCGCTTCGACGGCGAGATCATCAACTGCGACTCGACGGCCGTCTATCGCGGATTCGATATCGGCACCGACAAGCTGTCGATCGAGGAGCGGCGCGGCATTCCGCATCACCTCATCGACATCGCCGATCCGACGGACGTCTACACCGCGGCTCGTTTCGCCGAGCGACGCCGAGCGGGCGATTCGCGACATCCACGCCCGGGGGAAGCTGCCGATTCTCGTCGGGGGCACGGGTTTCTACTACCGTGCGCTGACGCGCGGACTGTTTCCGGGACCCGGCGCCGACGAGAGCCTGCGGACGCGGCTCGACCGGATTGCCGAGCGAAAGGGCCCGAACGTCTGCATCGCCTCCTGCAGGCGGTCGATGCCGAGTCGGCCGCGCGAATCATGCCGCGCGATCGCAAGCGGCTGGTGCGGGCGCTCGAGGTGTATTTCGCAACCGGGCAGCCGCTCACCGCGCACTTTGCCGCGACCGCGTCGCGCATCGCCGACTGCGAGGTCATCGCGCTTGCCCTCAGCTTCCGGCCGCGCTGACCGCCGAACGCGTCGCGCGGCGCGTCGAGCAGCAGTTCGCGCGCGGCATCGTGGATGAGGTGCGCGGGCTGCTGGCGCGAGGCGTCCCTCCCGACGCCCGCCCGTTCGGCGGCCTGGTCTATCGTCAGGTGATGGAGATGCTGCGCGGCGTGAGAGACGAGCGCGCGACGCGCGCGCTCATCGTCCAGGAGAACCGACGATACGCGCGGCGACAGTTGATCTGGTTTCGCAAAGAGCCTAACCTTATCTGGTTCGAGGGGCCGGGCGAGCGCCCGGAGACCGTGCAGCGTGTGCGCGACGCGCTTGCCAGCCGGGGTCTGTGCGCGCCAGACATCTCCAAAGGTGATCGCGCAGTTCGCGAGGAGACGCTCCCTGATGTCCCAGGTCACTGAATCACGTGCCTCGTCTGCCGCTCAGCCCAACATCCAGGACGTCTTTCTCAACAACGCGCGGCGCGATCGGGTCGCTCGTGACGATTCACCTCATGGACGGACGGTACTTCGAGGCCCGCATCAAGAACTTCGACAAGTTCGTCGTCATCTTCGACGTCGACGGCAAGGATCACCTGGTGTTCAAGCACGCCATCGCCACCATCGAGACGCCGGAGTCGCCAACTCATCACCTCGAACCTACCGCTTTTCCTCGCGTCGTTCTGATCGTGCTCGACAGCGTCGGCTGCGGTGAGTTGCCGGACGCCGCAGGCCTACGGCGATCAGGGCAGCAACACGCTCGGCAACATCGCCGGCGAGTTCCCGCTTCGCATCCCGCATCTTCGCTCGCTCGGGCTCGGCCGCGTCGTCGACCTCGGTGACGCCGGTGCAGCCGATCAGACGATCGGCGTACGGGCGGATGGCGGAGTCGTCGGCGGGGAAGGACTCGGTGACCGGTCATTGGGAGATGATGGGGATCATCCTCGATCGAGCCGTTCGCGACGTTTCCCGACGGCTTTCCGCCAGACATCATCGAGTCCTTCGAGCAGCGGATCGGTCGCCGGACACTCGGCAACGTCGTGGCCTCCGGCACCGAGATCATCGATCGGCTCGGCGGCGAGCACGTCCGCACCGGCAGGCCGATCGTGTACACGTCGGCCGACAGCGTGTTCCAGGTGGCGGCACACGAAGACGTCATCCCGGTCAGCGAGCTGTATCGGATGTGCGAGATTGCGTTCGAGCTCGTCGCGCCGATGCGTGTCGGACGAGTCATCGCGCGGCCGTTCGTGGGGTCGGCCGGCTCGTTTCATCGCACGGCCAACCGGCACGACTACGCGCTGACGCCGCCCGCGCGACACGCTGCTCGATCTCCTGACGAGGCAGGGGATCCCCGTCGTGTCGATCGGCAAGGTCAGGGACCTGTTCGCCGGCAGCGGCATCGCCCAGAGCGCTCCAGACCGACAGAGCGACAGTGAAGGTGTCGATCGCGTGCTGGACGTCATCCGCTCGGATGGAGCGGGGCTCGTCTTCATCGAACCTCGTCGACTTCGATACGCTGTTCGGTCACCGCAACGACGTCGAGGGGTACGCCAGCAACCTCGAGCGCTTCGACGAGCGCCTTGGTCGACGTGCTGACGGCGTTGCGGGAGTCGGATCTGTTGATCATCACCGCCGATCACGGCAACGATCCGACGACGCCGAGCACCGATCATTCGCGCGAGCACGTCCCGATTCTTCTCACCGGCTCGCGTGTCCGTGCCGACGTCGATCTCGGGACGCGGAGCACCTTTGCCGACCTCGGCCAGACCCTTGCCGCCAACTTCGGCGTCGGGCCCTCTCGCCAGCGGCACCAGCTTCCTGGAGGAGATCGTTGTCGAGCATTCGTGAGGCCCTCGAACAGCGCGAGCGCGAGACGCTCGCGCCGCAAGCCGCCAAGAGCGCCGAGTCGCGCGGGCGGCTGACCAGCGAGCCCGAAGACGATGTGCGGCCGGCGTTTCAGCACGACCGGGATCGCATCATCCACTCGAAGGCGTTCCGGCGGCTGAAGCACAAGACGCAGGTGTTCTTTGCGCCGGAGGGCGACCACTACCGCACGCGGCTCACGCACACACTCGAGGTCTCGCAGATCGCGCGCACCATCGCCAAGGTGCTTCGCCTGCACGAGGAGCTGACCGAGTCGATTGCCCTCGGCCACGATCTGGGCCACACGCCGTTCGGTCATGCCGGCGAGCGCGTGCTCGACTCGCTCGTGCCCGGGCGGGTTTCGGCACTACGAGCAGAGCCTGCGCATCGTGGACGTGCTCGAAAACGACGGGCGCGGACTGAACCTCACGTGGGAGGTTCGCGATGGAATCGGCCGGCACTCCAAGGGCAAGGAGGGGTCGCCCGGTCGGCGTCGACCCGTCCAAACGCGCGGCGACGCTGGAAGGGCAGATCATGCGTGTGGCCGATCTCATCGCCTACGTCAACCACGACATCGACGATGCCGTGCGGGCGGGCGTGATGCAGGACGATGACCTTGCCCGAGGATGCGGTCGAAGTTCTGGGCAAGACCTCGTCTGCGCGCATCGCCCGGATGGTCAAGGACGTCGTCACCGAGACGCAGAACGGCGACCTGGCCGAGATCCGGATGAGCGATGCGGTGCTGTCCGCGACGCTCCGGATGCGGGCGTTCCTGTTCGAGGCGGTCTACGAGAACGAGGTCGCGACGGCCGAGTTCAAGAAGGCCACCGGCATCCTGGGCGGCCTGTGGGAGACGGGTGCGAGAGCGCCCGGCGGGCCTGCTCGATGAGCGTATCGTGGCGAGCGAGGGACTCGACGTGGCGGCGCGCGACTTCCTGGCGGGCATGAGCGACCGCTTCGCGGTGTCGCTCGTACGAGCGCCTCTTCATCCCCAAGCCCTGGGTGGGGCCGATGGCCTGGAATCAGCTATAATTGACAGGTCGCCTTTCGCGCGAATTTCGCGAGAGGGGGACCGGTCATGCAGCTAGACCTCACCCGGTATCGCCAGCCCGTCAGCCAGTTCGGCCGGACGTTCACGCCCAGCGAAGTCGAACAGGAAGGCGATGCTACCGGGTTGTGGCGCCCGTCCGGGTGGATCTCGAGATTCACAAGGACAAAGACCGGTTTCGTCTGGTCGGGATCGGCGCAGACCGAGTTGGAGCTGTCGTGCAGCCGATGCCTCGAGCCGTTCCGCGATGCCGTTCGACGGCGCGATTGACGTCAGGTATCTGCCGGCGTCTCGGAGCTGTCGGCCGAAGAAGAGCGAGAGGTGGCTGAAGAGGATCTCGATACCAGCTACTACCGGGACGATCAAATCGATCTGAACGAGCTGCTGCGGGAACAGTTCTACCTGGCGCTGCCGATGAAGCCTCTGTGCCGGGACGACTGCGCCGGCCTGTGCCCGCAGTGCGGGACGAACCTGAATACCGGCACGTGCCAGTGCACGTCACAGTGGGAAGACCCGCGGCTCGCGCCGCTGAGAGAGCTGAAGTAGCCCGAGACTAGAGCGAGAGCCCAGAGACTTACGATGCCGAATCCAAAACGCAGACATTCCAAGACCCGCACCGCCAAGCGGCGCACTCATGACGCGCTGCGGGCCGCCACCACCGGCCTGTGCCCACAGTGTCAGGAGCCGAAAGCCCCGCATCGCATCTGCCCGCACTGCGGCTACTACAACGCGCGACCGGTCAGAGCCGTCGACGAAGAATAGGACCGCAGCCCACTGCAGATCCGGATTGCAGTCGACGCCATGGGTGGTGACCACGCGCCCTCCGTCGTCGTCGACGGAGCGGTGGCGGCTGCGCGCCACCTCGACGCCGGAATCACGCTCGTCGGCCGCACCGCCGACGTCGAGCGGGCGTTGAGCGCCTACCCGGACTGGCGCGTCGCTCGGGATCCGGGTCGTCGATGCACCCGACGTCATCGAGATGGCCGAGCCTCCGGCGTCGGCCGTGCGGCGCAAGCCTCTCTCATCAGTCCGTGTGGCGGCCGAGCTCGTGGCCGCGCGTGAGGCGGCCGCCCTCGTCAGCGCCGGCCACACGGGGGCCGTCGTGCTGTCGGCCCATGCCGCGTTCGGCATGGTTCCCGGTGTCGATCGTCCGGCGCTGGCGACCACCATCCCACGAGGAGCCGTCCTGCCGTGCTGCTCGATGCGGGCGCCAACGTGGAATGCCGGCCTCAGCATCTGCTGCAGTTTGCGGTGATGGGGTCGGTCTACGCGCGCCTCGCGCACGGAGTGGAGCGACCGCGGGTGGGACTGCTGTCGATCGGCGAAGAAGAGAGCAAGGGCAACGAGTTGACGCGCGAGGCGCACCGGCTGCTGAAAGCGTCGCCGCTCCACTTCATCGGCAACGTCGAGGGCCGCGAGATCTACAGCGGCATCGCGGATGTCGTCGTCTGCGACGGCTTCACGGGCAACATCGTGCTCAAGACGAGCGAGGGGCTCGTCGAGACCGTCGAAGCGCTGCTCGGCGACGAGCTCCAGGGCACGTTCTCGAGCCAGGTGGGCTACCTGCTGTCGAAGCGCGCCTTCCGCCGGTTCCGCCGGCGCGTGGACTACTCGGAGTATGGCGGCGCGGCGCTGCTCGGCGTGGCCGGCCTGGTCATCGTCGGCCACGGCCGCTCGTCGGCGCGCGCGGTGCGAAACGCTGTCGCGATGGCGTATCGGTTCGCGACCGAGCGACTTCATGTCGCAGGGTCGAGCAGGGCATCGGCGAAGCCGCTTCTCGTCCGTCACTGAGGAACTCACAGCAACTCGACGTGATTGCGTTCATCTTTCCCGGGCAGAGTTCGCAGAAAGTCGGCATGGGGCAGGCGCTCGTCGAGGCCTTTCCCGAAGCGCGCGCCGTCGTTTCGAGGAGGCCGATGCTGCTTTCGCTGACGGCGAGCCTGCGTCGACGCGCTCAGCACGCTCTGCTTCGAAGGCCCCGCGGATCGGCTCGCGCTCACGGAGATCACGCAGCCGGCGATCCTCGCGACCAGCATCGCGGCCTGCCGCGTCCTCGAGTCGCAGCGGCGCCCATCCCGCGTTCGTTGCCGGCCACAGCCTGGGTGAGTACTCCGCGCACGTCGCCGCGGGCACGTTCGCGTTTGCCGATGCCGTGCGCATCGTGCGACGCCGGGGCCGCTACATGCAGGAAGCCGTTCCCGTCGGTGAGGGCGCGATGGCCGCGATCGTCGGCACGACGCTCGATGTCGTGCGCCAGGCCTGCGAGGAAGCGGCGGAGGGCCAGGTCGTGAGCCCGGCCAACATCAACGGCCGCAGCAGGTCGTCATCGCCGGTCATGCGGCCGCGGTGAAGCGGGCAAGCGATCGCGCGAAGGCGCTCGGCGCGAAACTGATCGGTGCCGCTCGCAGGTGAGCGCACCGTTCCATTGCTGCCCTGATGAAGCCAGCCGAGGACCGTCTCGAGCCGGAACTGCGCGCGCTTGACCGTTCGCGATCCCAGGGTGCCGGTCGTCGCCAACGTGGATGCGCTGCCCGAAGACGGACGGCGCGGCAGCAGTCGATGCCCTGGTGCGGCAGATGTCGGCACCAGTCCAGTGGGACGCGCGTCGTTCGTCGCCTTGCGTCGGAAGGCGTCACCACGTATGTTGAGGTGGGTCCTGGAACGGTGCTCGGCGGTCTCGTCAAGAAAATCCATCCCGACGCGCGCATCATCAATTTCGGATCGCCCGACCAACTCGACGCGGTCATGGCAGCATGTTCGATCTGAGTCAGAAGGTCGCGATCGTCACCGGTGCGTCCCGCGGCATCGGGCGCGGCATCGCAGAGGTGCTCGCCAGTCGCGGGGCTCACGTCGTGGCCGCGGCGCGGGGGGACAATGCCGCTGCGGACGGTCGACGGCATCCGTGGCGCCGGTGGCAGCGCCGAGGCCGCCTCGCTCGACGTGACCGACCGGGGTCGGTCGAGGCGCTGGTCGAGGGCGTGCTGAGCGCCACGGCCGCATCGACATCCTGGTGAACAATGCCGGTATCGCCCGCGACCAGCTGATGCTGCGCATGAAGCGCGAGGACTGGGACGAGGTGATCGCGACCAACCTGACGGCGGCGTTCACGTGTGTCCATGCCGTGCTGAAGCCGATGATCAAGCGGCGCGCCGGCCGCATCATCAGCATCAGCTCCGTCGTGGGTCAGATGGGCAACCCGGGCCAGGCCAACTACGCGGCGTCGAAGGCCGGACTGATCGGGTTCAGCAAGGCGCTGGCGCGCGAAGTGGCCTCACGGCAGATCACGGTCAACGTCGTGGCGCCCGGGCCTCGTGGACACCGACATGACGAAGGCCGTCGCTGAGAAGGCTCAGGCGGAATGGACCTCGCTGATTCCGCTGCAGCGGCTGGGGACGCCGCAGGACATTGCATCCGCCGTCTGCTTTCTCGCGTCGGATGAGGCAGCGTATATTACAGGTCAGGTGCTGGCCGTCAACGGCGGCATGTACATGTAGCTCGGATGGTGGATGGTGGAGGGTGGATCCTGGGATGTACCCGCGGACACGACCACCAACCACCAACCACCAACCGAATCGGAGGATTGAATGGCGGTTTCAGACAAGGTGAAGAGCATCATCGTCGAGCAGCTCGGCGTGGATGAAGAAGAAGTGACGCCGGATGCGTCGTTCGTCGACGACCTCGGGGCCGACTCGCTCGATACCGTGGAGCTCGTGATGGCGTTCGAGGAGGAGTTCGGGATCGAGATTCCGGACGAGGACGCCGAGAAGATCACCCGCGTCAAGGAAGCGATTGACTACATCGAGGCGCACGCGAAGAGCAAGAAGTAGGACGCGCAGAAGTAACGGAGGGGGTTTGACCAGGCGGGTCGTCATCACGGGCATCGGTCTGGTGTCGTCGCTCGGCATCGGGACCGAGGCCAACTGGAAAGCGCTCGTCATCGGGACGAGCGGCGTCGATCGGGTCACCAGGTTCGATGTCACCGGGTACGCAGCACAGATCGCGGCCGAGGTACGGGGATTCGACCCTCTCGACTACGTCGAGAAGAAAGACGTCAAGAAGATGGACGTCTTCATTCAGTACGCCATCGCGGCGTCGCAGTTCGCGATGGACGACTCCAAGCTGACGATCACCGAATCGAACGCGCCGGACGTCGGCGTCTTCATCGGATCGGGGATCGGCGGATTCCAGACGATCGAACGCGAGCACAGCGCGCTGCTGGACAGGCGGCCCCAGGAAGATTTCACCGTTCTTCATTCCCTCGGCCATCATCAATCTCGCGTCGGGCCAGGTCTCGATCCGATTCGGGGCCAAGGGGCCGAACCTGGCGACGTGCACGGCCTGTTCGGCGTCCGCGCACGCCATCGGCGAGTCGTTCGAGATCATCCGGCGCGGCGACGCGGAAGCGATGATCGCCGGCGGATCGGAAGCCGCCATCACGCCGATGAGCCTCGGCGGATTCGCGGCACTGCGGGCGCTCTCCACGTGCAACGACAACCCGCGCGAAGGCGAGCCGCCCGTTCGACCGCGATCGGGACGGCTTCATCATCGGCGAGGGCGCCGGCATCGTGATCCTCGAGGAGCTCGAGTTCGCGCGCCGCAGGAACGCGCATATCTATGCCGAGGTCGTGGGCTACGGGACCTCGGCGGACGCGTATCACATCACCGCGCCGTCCGAGGACGGCGACGGGGGGGTTCGCGTGATGAAGATGGCGATCAAGAAGGCCGGGCATCCGGCCCGGACGAGATCGACTACATCAACGCCCACGGCACCTCGACGCCGTACAACGATCGCCTCGAAACGATGGCCATCAAGAAGTGCTTCGGCGATCACGCCTACAAGATGGCGGTGTCGTCCACCAAGTCGATGACCGGATCATCTGCTGGGCGGAGCCGGGGGGCTCGAAGCTGGAATCTCGGCGCTTGCCGTCTACCATCAGGTCGCGCCGCCGACGATCAATCTCGACAATCCCGATCCCGACTGCGATCTCGACTACGTGCCGCACATCGGGCGCGAGATGCCGATTACGCTACGCGTTGTCGAACTCGTTCGGGTTCGGCGGCACCAACGCCACCCTGTTGTTCAAGCGATACGAGCCATAGATCGTCAATTGTTGATTTGATGATCTTTGATCGTTGAATCGTTGTTGATTGACGATTTGTGATTGGTGATTGGTTGAGGCTGAATCCACGATCAGAAATCACAAATCGACAACGAATCGAAAATCAAAGATCACTTAATCAATAATTGATTGCCATGAAGATCGCCGTCTGCATCAAGCAAGTCCCGACCCGCGAGTGGCAGCCTCGCCTGAACGAAGCGAGGACATGGATCCGCGAGCAGGATGCCAGCTACGAGCTGAACGAGCCCGACGCCTACGCGCTGGAAGAGGCGCTGCGGCTGCGCGAGAAGCACAGCGGGGAAGTCGTCGTGTGCGCGGCCGGTCCGGCGCGGGTGCAGCAGGTCATCCGGGAAGCGCTGGCGCGCGGAGCGGACAGGGCCATTCATGTCGAGGATGAGTCGCTCGCCAGCGCTGACGCTGCGCTCACCTCGGCGGCGCTGGCCTCGGCCATGTCGGACGAGCGCTTCGATCTCGTGCTGACCGGACTGCAGTCCGACGATCAAGGCCACGCACAGGTCGGCGTGATGCTGGCCGAGCGGCTGCAGATCCCGCACTCGACGATCATCATGGAGGTCCAGGTCGACGGCCAACCGCCTGCGCGTCAAGCGCGAGCTCGAAGGCGGATGGTTCCAGTGGATTGCCATGCCGCTTCCGGCGCTGCTGACGATTCAGAGCGGCATCAACCAGCTTCGCTACGCGACGCTGAAGGGCATCATGGCCGCGAAGAAGAAAGAGATTCGCAAGGTCGCGCTGCCCGGCGGACTGGCCGCGGCCGCAGCAGATCGTCGCGCTGGCGCTGCCAACTCGCAGCAAGCAGACCGAGATGATCGACCGGCTCGGCGCCTGAGGCAGCCAAGGAGCTCGTGCGCCGTCTGCGCGAGGAGGCGCGAGCGCTGTGATTCTCGTCGTTGCCGAGCAGCGCGACGGCACGTTGAATCGCGCGACGCTGGAGACGGTGGCGGCGGCACAGGCGCTGGCGGGCGGCGCACCAGATCAAGGCGGTCGTGCTCGGGCAATCCGTCGGCTGCCGTTGCCCAGGAGCTCGCGGATGCCGTGAGCGAGGTGCTGCTCGTCGAGCACGCGGCGCTTGCCGATCTACACACCCGACGCGTTCGCGACCGCCGTTGCAGCAGGTCGTCGCGTCGGTGAAGCCGACATACGTGCTGCTTCCCGCACACCTATCAGACTCGCGACTTCGCCCCGATGGCGGCGGTGCGGATCGGCGGCGTCGCTCATCACGGATGTAACTGGCATCAACGGCACCGGGGCAGGCGCAACGTTCGTCCGGCCGATGTTCCAGGGAAAGCTGTCCGCCGAAGTGCGTCCCCAGGGCGACGGACCACGATGCGTCACGATTCAGATCGGCGCGTTTCGCGCGGATGCCGTGACACGGGGAACTGCTGGCGCGGTGACGCGCGTCGACGGTGAGCATCGACGCCGTCCTCGATTCGGCAGAGCCCCGAAGCGCCGTTCAAAGAAGCGAAACAGGCGGTCGATCTCGGCCAGGCCGAGCGAATCGTCGCCGTGGGTCGCGGCATCAAGTCACAGGAGAACATCGCGATTGCCGAGCGGCTGGCCAAGGCCATGTCCGCAGAGATCGCCGCGTCGAGACCGATCTGCGACAGCGGATGGCTGCCCATGGATCGGCAGATCGGCAGCTCCGGCCAGACCGTGGCGCCGAAGCTCTACGTTGCGCTGGGCATCTCCGGCGCCATCCAGCACCTCGTCGGCATGAAGGGCGCGCGCACGATCGTCGCGATCAACAAGGACGCCGACGCGCCCATCTTCGAAGTCGCCGACTACGGTATCGTGGGCGATCTGTTCGAAATCGTTCCCGGCGCTGGTGTCAGAGCTCGAGAAGTAAGCGGTAGGCCGTCGTGCGGTAGGCGGCAACCGACTGCTTCTACCTGCCTACGGCCATACTGCATGACTGCCTACCGAATGAGCGAGACTCTCGAAGTCGATGTCTTGATCGTCGGCGGCGGCCCTGCCGGGCTCTCGGCCGCGCTTCGTCTCTCGCAGCTGCAGAAAGCCAACGGCGGCGATCGCGCTGTCGATTGCCGTGCTCGAGAAGGCACGCGAGGCCGGCGCGCACTCGCTGTCTGGGGCAGTGCTCGACACCATCGGCCCTGCGTGAGCTGATTCCGGACTGCGAGGCGAAAGGCGTCCCGTTCGCAGTCCCGGTCCACCGCGATCACGTCTACTTCCTGACCAGACAGTCGAAGCTCCCGTTTCCGATCGTCCCGCCTCCGCTTCAGAATCACGGCAACTTCATCATCTCGCTGAACGCCCTCGTGCGGTGGCTGTCCGAGCAGGTCGAGAGCCGAAGGCATCGACCTGTTCAACGGGTTTGCCGGACGTGAGGTGCTGCTCGACGGGACGCGCGTGATCGGTGTCAGAACCGGCGATCGCGGCATCGCGAAGGACGGATCGAAGAAGCGTGAGTTCGAGCCGGGCGTCGAGATCCTCGCGAAGGTCACGATCTTCTGCGACGGTGTACGCGGCAACCTCACGAAAGAGATCGTGCACAGGCTCGATCTCTCGAAAGACCGGGAGCCGGAACAGTACGCGGTCGGTCTCAAGGAGCTGTGGGAGATCCCAGCCGGCCGCATCGAGCCTGGCACCGTCATCCACTCGCTCGGGTATCCGCTTCAGCAGGATCAGTTCGGCGGCGGGTTCCTCTACGCGATGCCGCAGGGACGCATCTCATTGGGTTTCGTCGTCGGTCTCGACTACCACGATCCGCTGTTCGACCCGCACATGGCCTTCAACCGCTTCAAGCAGCATCCGTTCGTCGCCGAGCCTGCTGAAGGAGCGGCACGCTGATTCGGTACGGCGCGAAGGCGCTGCCGGAAGGCGGCTGGAACACGATCCCGCAGACGTACATGGATGGCGGACTCATCGCCGGCGATGCCGGCGGCTTCCTCAACTCGATGCGCCTCAAGGGCATCCATCTGGCGATGCGCACCGGCATGCTCGCCGCGGAAGCGGCGTTCGAGGCGATTCGGGAGGGCGACACGTCCGCCGCAAGCCTCAAGCGCTATCAGGACAAGATCGACGCCGGGCCGGTGCGCGCCGAGCTGTATCCCGGTTCGCAACGTTCATCAGGCGTTTGGCTATGGCCTGTTTGCCGGCCTCGCGTTCGCCGGGCTGTCGCTCGCGACCGGTGGACGATGGTTCGAGAACCTGCACGGGAAGGCCGGCCACGAGCGCATGAAGATGCTGGCGTGGTACTACGGCCTGGACGTGCCCGCATCACGAACCAGCAACGCGACGACCATCGATCGGAAGCTGACGTTCGACAAGCTCACCAACGTCCACTACTCCGGAACGGCACACGACGAGGATCAACCTTCGCACCTGCTCGTGCAGACCGAGGTCTGCACGTCGGTCTGCGGACCCGAATACGGCCACCCCTGCGTCCGCTTCTGTCCCGGCGAACGTCTACGAGATCATCCGCGAGCCCGGCCAGCCCGTGCGCCTGCAGATCAACGCGTCGAACTGCGTGCACTGCAAGACGTGCGACATCATGGATCCCTACCAGGTGATCACCTGGGTTCCGCCTGAGGGCGGAGGCGGTCCTCAATACAATGGGATGTGATCAACTCCCAGACTTCCAAGCACCCAACTCCCAAGAAAGATTCCTCGCGATGCTTGGAGGTTGGGAGTTGGGAGTTGGGAGTTGTCGCGCGCAGCGCCGTGAGCGACTGGCGTTCATCGTCGGCCGAAGAGGGCCCAGGCTGCCGCGATTGCCGGCGTTGGCTATCCGCTGATCAACGCGCTCGGTCACACGCTGCGCTGGCGCGTCGAGGGCCTGCATCACTTCGACGCCATCGTCGCGTCCGGCCGGCAGCCGGTGATGGGTTCTGGCACGGGCGCATCCTTTCCGCGACGTACTACTTCCGCCGCCGGGGCATCGTCGTCATCACCAGCGAAAACTTCGACGGCGAGTGGATCGCCCGAATCATCGAGCGATTTGGATACGGAACTGCGAGAGGCTCGACAACCCGCGGCGGCCGCAAGGCGATGCATCAGCTCGTGCGCGACATGCGAGACGGGAAGACCCGCGGGCTTCACGCTCGATGGTCCGCGTGGCCCGGCGCGAGTTGCGCAGCCTGGGCGCCGTATGGCTCGCCGCAGCACACGGGCAACCCGCTGCTGCCGTTTCACCTGGAGGCGTCGTCGTTCTGGAGCGTGCGAAGCTGGGATCGAACGCAGATCCCGAAGCCGTTCAGCACAGTCGCGCTCGTCGTTGGCGAACCGATCGAGGTGGCGAAGGGATCGAAGGATGATGCGCTCGAGGCCGTGCGTGCCGACCTCGAGCGCCGACTTGTCTCACTCGAACAGCGCGCGCACGCGCTACTCGTAACGTAGGGCGACGACCGGGTCGACTCGCGTGGCCCGGCGTGCAGGCACGTACGACGCCGTGACCGCCACACCTGCCAGGATCACGCCCACCGACACCATCGTCACCGGGTCGCGCGCGCCGACACCGAACAGGAGCGTCGCCATCAATCGGGTCAGGCCGATCGCCCCGGCGACGCCGATGGCGAGCCCGATCAAGGTCAGGCGGACGCCGCGATCCAGGATCAGCCGCAACAGGCTTCGCTCGGTCGCGCCGAGCGCCGCGCGGATGCCCATCTCGCGGGTCCGTTGCGCGACGTTGTACGAGATGACGCCGTAGATCCCGATGCCCGCGAGAACGAGGGCGACGGTCGCGAACGTGCCAAGCAGCACGGACACGAGACGACGACCACCCATCGATTGATCCCTGATCTGATCCACGCTCCGGACGTCGCTGATCGCCTGGTTCTTGTTGACGCTGCGAATCGCGGCCGTGATCGGCGTCTGGAGCGTCATCGGGTTCACGCTGGCCCGGATGTTGAGGACCATGCCGTACACCGGGACTCTGTTCGTTGGAAACGTAGACGCCGGCGGATTGAACGTCCTCGGGGCCGCCGATCTTCTCGTCACCAATCACGCCGACGACTTCCCACGCGATGTCGTCACCAAGCTCGGTCTTCCCGGGCACGATCTTCTGGATCAGGAGGCGTTGCCCAACCGGATCCTCGTTGGGGAAGAAGCGCTTGACCATGCGCTCGTTCAGCACGAGCACGGGCGGCGAATTGCTGGTGTCAGTGTCCGCGAGCAGACGCCCTTTGATCGGCTTGATGCCGAGCGTGGAGAAGTAGGACGGGCTGACGACCTTGTAGAAGCCCCCGTCGCGCTCGCGCGAGCTCGACGAGTGGCTTGTTTGCCGCCTGCATCGGCATGCCGTAACACGTCCCCTGCATCGGTGGCGCGCAGCTGTAACGCCGTCTCGCGCACACCGGGCACAGCCTCCACGGCCGTGCGCACCTCGCGCAGATATCGATTCAGCTGTTCCGGATCGGGAAACTGCTCGATCGTGGCCGGCATTCGCATCGTGAGGAGTTGGTCGAGTCGAAACCTGCGTCGATGTTGAGGAGACCGACGAAGCTGCGCATCATCAGCCCGGACACGACGAGCAGCATGAAGGCGAGGGCGATTTCAGCCACGATCAGCGAATCGCGCAGGCGACGCCGCCCGACCCCGCCGCTCGATCCGCGGCCCTCCTCCTTCATCGATGCCGCCAGATCCGGCTTGGTGGCTTGAAGCGCAGGCGCCATCCCGAACAAAATCCCTGTCGCAGATCGAGACGACGAGCGCGAAGAGAAGGACGCGGCCGTCCATGCTGACGTTGACCTCGCGCGGAAGTCGTGAACGGCGGCAGCATCAGCTTCATCGCGTTCATCAGCGAATAGCCGATCACGAGACCGAAGAGCCCGCCGCACAACGAGAGGAGCACGTTCTCGGTGAGGAATTGTCGAATCAGATCCCAGCGCCCGGCGCCGAGCGAGGCGCGGACGACGACCTCACGCTCTCGCGACACGCCGCGCGCCAGCGCGAGATTCGCGAGGTTGGCGCAGCCGATGAGCAGCAGGAAGCCGGTCGACGAGATCAGCATCAGGACAGGATCGTTCTGGCTCTGCGGCGCCGATCAGAGTGTCGGCGTAGCGCTCCACGACGACGCCCCAGCCCTTGTTCGAGGCCGGGAAGTCGTTCTCGATGCGCTTGCCGATCGCGTCCATGTTGGCGCGCGCCTGCGCGAGCGTGACGCCGTCCTTCAGCCGCGCAAACGAGGTCATCCAGTGGAAGTCGCGCGTCATGTTCGACGGCTTGAACGCGAGCGGCCGCCAGATCTGCACCGGTGCGCGGTCGAACGCACTCGCCCTCGGGCAGGACGCCGACGATGGTGTGCGGCTCGTTGTTGAGAAGGACCGTGCGGTTGACGATGGTCGGGTCGCCGCCGAACTGGGTCACCCACAGGCGTGACTGATGACTGCCACCTGATGTTTGCCGAGTTGGTCCTCACCGGGAGGAAACGTCCGGCCGAGTGCTGGTTCGGTGCCAAACACCTTGAAGTAGCCCGCCGACACCAGGCCGCCTCTGAGCTGGACGGGTTCGGAGCCGCCGGTCAGCGTGACCGCGTCTCCGGTCTGCGCGGACATGAAATCGAAGACGGTGTTGTCTCTCTGCCAGTCCAGGAAGTTCAGCGTCGAGATCCCGTTGCGCTCGCCTCGCGGCGGCTTCTCCATGACGCGGACGATGCGATCGGCGTCCGGGTAGGGGAGCGGCTTCAGGAGGATCGCGTCGACGAAGCTGAAGATCGCCGTATTGGCGCCGATGCCGATGGCCAGTGTCAGAACGGCAACGGCGGTGAAGCCCGGACTCTGACGAAGGGAACGCGCAGAGTGACGGACATCCCTGAGTAAGGACGACATGAGACGCACCTCCCCGCGTGCTGGCTGGCTACGGCGTCTGGACGTTGTTCGTCAGACGGACGATACGGGTTCGCCTTGATTCCACGGTCATCAGGGACTTGGACACCGTTTGCGTCGTGATAGTGCCCGTGCTCGGCGCTCCAGATGCGGACGGCGCTGCGCTCGCGCTCGCCGGTGAAAGAGGCGACGCCTGCGGCAATAGCCGCGATCACGGCTGCGCCGACCACCACCATCAGGATTTGGGAGGTCCGGGACGAACTCGTCTTCGATTCGTGGCAGTTCTTGTATTTCTTTCCGCTACCGCAGGGGCAGGGCTCGTTCCGTCCCGGTTTTGGCCATGGGGCCACCTCCTCTCGTCTGGCGGCGGGCAGCTGGTACCAGCGCACAGTGGGAACGGCGCCGGCAAGTTGCCGGCCGACTTGCCGTCCGGTCTGGTCAGCTAGCCTGTGCCGCGATTGGGGAGTGCATGTAACCCCTTCACACGGAGTTCACCATGTGAATTGGGGTTCTGACCCCAGTGCCTTCAGGAGGCCCCATGCGCAGATTGCTCTCGTGCTTGATTGCTGCCTCATTTGCTGCGGTCCTTGCGGCACAGGCGAGGACGACGCTCGATATCTACCTCGTGGACGTCGAAGGCGGGAACGCCACGCTCTTTGTGGCCCCCTCGGGGGAGTCAATCCTGATCGACACTGGTAACGGTGGCGCAGCGGCCGTGCGCGACGGCGATCGCATCATGGCAGCGGTCAAGGATGCCGGCCTCAACCAGATCGATCATCTGATCACGACGCACTACCACGGCGATCACTACGGGGCGATGGAGAACGTCGCGGGACGGATTCCGATCCGCGACTTCATCGATCACGGTTCCAATGTGCAGCCGAATCCGGCGACCGACGAGTTCCTGCAGAAGGTCTATCCCGGTCTGTACGGGAAATCTCGTCATACCGTTGCGAAGCCGGGTGACCGCGTCGCCATGAAAGGCGTCGATGTTCGCGTCGTGGCGTCGGCGGGGCAGTCGCTGACGAGCGCCCTGCCTGGCGCCGGCGGAGCCAACCCGTATTGCTCGGCTTACAAACCCAAGGATCCTGACGCGGGCGAGAACGCCCAGTCCGTAGGGACCCACTATGCGTTCGGAAGATTCAAGGCCGTCCACTTGGGCGACCTGACGTGGAACAAGGAACATGACCTGATGTGCCCGTCGAATCGGTTGGGGACTGTCGATCTGTTCGTCGTGTCGCATCACGGTCAGCCAGTCTCGAACTCAGAGGTACTGGTGCATGCCCTGCAGCCGCGCGTGGCGATCCTCAACAACGGCACGCGCAAGGGCGGACAACCGGATGCGATGAAGGTGCTGTTCTCGTCGCCGCGGCTTGAAGACCTCTGGCAGATTCATTTCTCGCTGCTGAGCGGGCAGGAGTACACGGTGCCCGGGCTCTTCATTGCGAACGGGATCGATGAACAACCGGCAGCGATGCCGATCGCGGCCGCCGCCGCGCCCGCGCCAGGACCGGGCGGCGCGCCGCCGCCGGCGCACAACGGGCCGGCTTATTGGATCAAGGTCTCCGCTAAGGAAGACGGTTCGTTTACGGTGACAAACGCCCGGAACGGGTTCAGCAAGACGTACGCGGCGAACCGCTAGCAAACCTTTTGAGCGAGGCTTCCGTCAAAGAGGCTGTTACCCAGAGAGTCTTGGTAACAGCCCTGACGGAGGCTCATGCCTTTCAAGACCCCGAACGCCCTACTTCACGGCACCCTTGACGCACTGATCCTCAAGACTCTGGCTGGCAGCCCGCGCCACGGCTACGCCATTGCCAAGTTCATCGAGGACGCCTCGGACGAGTCGGTCATCGTCGAGGAAGGCTCACTGTACCCCGCGCTCTATCGCATGGAGCGAAGGGGATGGCTCGAGGCCGAGTGGGGTGAGTCCGAGCTCGGCCGGCGGGCGAAGCTCTATCGCCTCACACGTGACGGCCGCGCGCAACTCACAGCGGAAACCGCCGCCTGGCGTCAGTTCGCGGCAGGCGTCTCCAAGATCCTGTTAGCCCAATGAGAGTCGACTGCAGTTCCAGGTTCCAGGTTCCAGGTTCCGGGTTCGTGTTCAAGGTTCGAGTTCTGGGTTCGATGTTCATCGTTCCTGGTTCCGGCCGAGGTATACGCGGGAACCCCGAACCCGGAACTCAGAACCATGAACCCGAACTTCGAACACGAACATGGAACTCGGAACTCGGAACCCGGAACGGCAAAGTGCCTCGATGAAGCGCTCACTTCGTTCCTGGCTCTGGCGCGTACCGCTCGATCAGGAGGTCGATGACGAGCTCGCCTTCCATATCGAGATGCGCACGCGCGAGCTTGTGGAGAAGGGCGTCGACCCGCGCATCGCGCGCGAGATGGTGCTCGCGCGAATCGGAGACGCGTCGCGGCTCAAACGCACGTGTGTGGACCTTGGCAGGAAGAGAGAGCGAGAGATGCGATTCACGCAATGGTTCGACGAGCGCCGCCAGGACGTGCGGTTCGCGTTACGGCAGCTGAAATCGACGCCCACCTTTACTGTCGTCGCGGCGATCACGCTCGCGCTCGGCATCGGGGCGAACAGTGCCATGTTCGCACTCGCAGACGCGACACTGATTCGTCCGCTTCCATACCCGGACGCGGATCGCCTGGTCATGGTGTGGGAGCGTGCGCCCACGTTCCCTCGGGTTCCGATGGCGCCAGCGACCCTTCTGGACCTGGAAGAGCAGACTCAGTCTTTCGACGCGCTGGGGGCGGTCAGCATGGGGATCGGCGGCGGCCCCTTGCTCGAAGCGCCCGACGGCACCCTTCAGAGCGTCGACCGGCAGTACGTGACAGCGCGTTTCTTCGACGCGCTCGGCGTGAGGCCGGTCGCGGGTCGAACCTTCGTTCCATCCGAAGCCAAACGCCCGAACACGTCTTCCCCCGCGGCGGCACCCGTGACACTGCCGCCGGTTGTTGTGATGAGCGAGGGTCTCTGGCGGACACGCTTCGGCGGCGACCCGTCGCTCGTCGGACGAGAGATCCGTCTGAACGGGGAACCATTCACGGTCGTCGGGATCGTGCCAGATGATGTGCAACTCCAGCGGCTCGCGCGCATCTGGTCACTCATGCCAGAAGCGAATCCGAATTCATCTCGAGGGGCGTTTGCACTTCAAGTCGTCGGGCGACTCACACCTGGCGTGACACTCGAAGCTGCGCAGGCCGAGTTGAGAGTCTTCGGCGAAAGACTCGCGCGCGATTATCCCGACAGTCACAAGGGCTGGAGCATGAACGTCGAGCCGTTGCGCGCCGCTGTCATGGGGCGCGAGTTGCAGCTGACATCGCTCTTCCTCTTTGGCGTCGTCGGTTTCGTTCTGCTCCTGTGCTGCGCCAATGTTGCCAACCTGCTGCTGGCTCGCAGCAGCGTGCGATCGCGTGAACTGGCAGTGCGATCGGCCCTCGGCGCAGGAAGGTCGCGCATCGTCGCGCAGTTGCTGACCGAGAGCCTCGTGCTGGCGTCGTTGGGCGGTGTGCTGGGCATCGCCTTCGGCATGGCGATCCTGAAAGTGTCGCTCGCGGTGATCCCAGCGGGCCTCCTGCCGGCCGCCGCGACACTCGTCTTCGACACTCGTGTCTTGGCGTTCTGCGCGGCCGCGAGCCTTCTCGCCGGTGTGCTGTTTGGTGTGGTGCCGGCGTGGCAGAGCACGAGAACGTCGTTCGTACAGGCGATCGCTTCTGAAAGCCGATCGTCCACGCGAAGAGGGGGCCGGTTTCGGAACCTGGTGGTCGCTGGCGAAGTTGCGGCAGCCGTGCTCCTGCTGTGCGGGGCCGGGTTACTGCTGCGGACGTTGCTCGCTCTCGGAAACTACGACCCTGGATATCGCGCAGACGGCGAGCGCGTGCTGACGCTCGACTTCAGCCTGCCGACGCCGGGACCCGGGACTCGCTATCCGACCGGGCAGTCGCTGTTGCAGTTCTACGACGAGGCCGGGCGCCAGGTCAGTTCACTCCCAGGAGTGCGGAGCATCGGCTGGACGACATCGTTGCCGTATGGCGAGTCCGAGATCGGGCCGCAGCGATTTGAGATTGTCGGCGATCCGCCTGTCCCACCGGGTGATCGGCCGATCGCGGATTTCCAGGCGGCGGATCCGGGATACTTCACGACGCTGGATCTTCCCGGCATCTCGGGTCGCTCGTTCACAGCGCGCGATACCCGCGAAGCCACGCCCGTCTGCCTTGTCAGCGAGGCGTTCGTGCGCCGCTACCTCGGCGGCAGGGATCCGATCGGCGTTCGCGTTGGCATCGATCCACTCTTCGTTGGACAGCCAGTACCGAGGACATGGGAAATCGTCGGCGTTGTTCCGCAGGTCAGAGGCCGGACACGTGAGGCGGACGACCGGCCCCAGATGTACGTGCCACTCGCGCAGTATCCATGGACCGACACGTACCTGGTCGTTCAGTCGCCAGACGGCCCTGTCATGGCGCTTCTTGCGCCGATCCGGGAGGCCGTCGCGCGAATCGATCGAAACCTGCCTGTGCGCCGCGAGAGAACCCTGACGGATCTCGCGAACACCACAACGGCGCCGCATCGATTCCGCGCCGTCATCGTCGCGACATTCGCGGCGCTCGCCTTGACACTCGCGCTAGTGGGGATCTTTGGCGTGCTCATGTATTCCGTCGAGCAGCGCATGCGCGAGTTCGGCGTTCGCATTGCGTTGGGCGCCACGAGCGTGAACGTCTTGAGGCTGGTTCTCGGCAGCGCTGCGCGCGTCATTGCGCTCGGGACCGTCGTTGGCCTTGCTGCTGCCGCTGGTCTGGGGCAGGTCATCTCGATATTCCTGTTCGGTGTGCGGCCTCTCGATCCGTTGACGTTCGTGTCGGTGGCCGTGCTGCTCGCGGCCACTGCCGGTGTGGCGGCCGCTGCGCCCGCACTCCGTGCGGTGCGTGTCGATCCGGTAGAGGCATTTAGAAATGAGTAGTGCAGTTCCAGGTTCCATGTTCCGGGTTCCGGGTTCGTGTTCAGAGTTCGCGTTCGAGGTTCGGGGTTCGATGTTCTGGGTTCCGGTACATCCAGCAGCACGAGCTATTGAGGCTGCTCAGCGTCCGCGGACGGTGAACCTCGAACCGCGAACTGTGAACTTATGAACGAGAACCCCGAACACGAACGTGGAAGCTGGAACCAGGAACCAGGAACTGCAGAGAGGTTCGATGAGGCGATCTCTCCGATCGTGGCTATGGCGTATCGACATCACCCAAGAGGTGGATGAGGAGCTCGCCTTTCACATCGAGATGCGCATGCGCGAGCTCGTCGACAAAGGAGTAGATCCCAGGATCGCTCGCGAGATGGTGCGGGCGCGACTCGGCGACGCCGACCGTCTCAAGCGTACGTGCATAGACCTCGGCAGAAAGCGAGAGCGGGAAATGCGATTCACACAGTGGCTCGAAGAGTTCACAGACGATGTGCGGTTCGCGTTGCGGCAGTTGAAGACCTCGCCGGGATTCGCGCTCGTCGCGGTCCTCACGCTCGCGCTGGGGATTGGAGCGAACAGCGCCATGTTCGCGCTTGCCGACGCCGCGTTGGTACGTCCCCTGCCATTTCCCGAGCCACATCGTCTCGTTGCGTTATCGGAGTTATTCCAGGGTCAGCCAGTGCGCCCCGTCAACCCGGTCGATTTCGTCGACTGGTCCGAGCGGACGCGGAGCTTCACGGCAATCGCGGCCGTCGTCAGGGGTGGAGGCTCGATCGTCGGTAATGACGGTGTCGCAGAACCAATTCCTGGCCAGGCGGTCACCGCACGCTTCTTCGACATATTGGGTGTGACGCCGATAGCCGGTCGCACCTTTAGGGACGACGACGAGGGTCCCGCGCCTGATGTTGTGGTATTGAGCGAGGCGTTCTGGCGCCGCCGATTCGGCGCCGATCCGACGCTCGTGGGTCGTGCCACTCGATTCAGTGGACGAACGTTCACCGTGATCGGCATCGTGCCAGCGGACTTTCGGTTCGAGCTTCCCGGCACGACGAGCGCAGGCCCGAGCTTGATGTGGACGCTGCTGGACCGACCGCAGGATCGCAGCCCTGCTCAACGCTATCCACATTACCTGCAGGTGATCGGACGACTGAAGCCGGGCGTGACTCTGGACGCGGCACGCGCCGACATAGAAGCGGTTGCCGCCGCGCTCGCGCTGGAGATGCCAGGCTCGAATAAGGGACACGCCGCCACGGCCAGCCCGTTGCGCGACCGAGTCATCCGCGGTGAGCTGAGGCTCACGGCGATGCTGCTCCTCGGTGTCGTCGGCCTCGTACTCCTTATGTGCTGCGCCAACGTCGCCAATCTGTTGCTCGCGCGCGCCTCGGCCCGCTCGCGTGAGTTTGCGATTCGTTCGGCACTCGGCGCTGGACGGCGACGGATCGTTCGGCAAGTCCTGACTGAAAGCCTGGTCCTTGCGATACTCGGCGGTCTGAGCGGCGCTGCCCTCGGTGCGGCGATTTTGCGTGCCGCGCCATCACTTATCCCGCCAGGTCTGATCCCTGAAACCGTAACGGTTGGCTTCGACGGTCGCGTGGTGATTTTCTGCGCGCTAGCGGTGCTCGTGGTCGCGGGTCTTTACGGTCTGTCGCCGGCGTGGCAAATAGCGCGGACGCCGCCGGTGCAGACGATGACCAACGATGGGCGCTCGGTCACGGGCTCCGGCGCGGGTGTTCGACGCGCGCTTGCCATGAGTCAGGTGGCGATTGCGGTGTTCCTGTTGTGTGGAGCGGGCCTGCTGCTGCGCTCATTGCTGGTGCTCGATGGCGTCGACTCGGGCTCTCGCGCGGACGATCTGCTCACCATGATGGTCGGCGCCGGCGGGCCTGGACCGGCCGGCAGCGACCCCGGATCGATGTCGCGGCGATATGAGTCCTACCAGCGCGAAGTCGAACAAGTTCCCGGAGTGCGCGCGGTCGCGTGGGGAACTGCGCTGCCGTTTGATGGCCTCTGGTACACGCAGGCGTTTCAAATCGACGGTGACCCGCCGCGGCCGCCGGCCGACCGCGATGGGGCCGGTTATCAGATCGTGAGCCCTTCCTATACTCGCCTCCTTGGTATCGCCGTCCTCCAAGGTCGCGGCCTGTCTGAAGGTGACACAGCCGACAGCCCGCAGGTCTGCCTTGTCGACGAAGAGTTCGTGCGTCGCTACCTGCACGGCCGCACGGTGCTCGGCACGCGCATCTCCATCAATGCCATGGTGGTGCCGCCGCGGGCAATTTCGCGGGAGATCGTTGGAGTGGTAGGCCAAGTGAAGGATAGGCCAGACGAGCCGGAACCGCAGCCGCACGTCTACGTGCCGATCGCGCAGAACCCGTGGTGGAGCGCGACGATGGTCGTTCAGCCGACCGACGGACCGGCAGAAGCTCTTACATCGGGCGTTCGAGCTGCGCTGGCGCGTGTCGACCGGGATCAGCCCGCGACGCTGATCCGGACGCTGTCTACTATCGGCAAACAGGCCACCGCTAGGCCACGATTTCGAGCCGTGCTCATTGGGACGTTTGCGGTCCTGGCGCTGGTCCTGGCCATGGTCGGTGTGTTTGGTGTGCTGGCGTACTCGGTCCAGCAGCGCACGCGCGAGTTCGGCGTGCGCATCGCGCTCGGTGCCAGCGCCGGCGACGTGCTGGGGCTGGTGCTGGGGAGTGCGGCGCGGGTGATCGGCACTGGGGTGGTCATCGGCCTGGCATTGGCTCTCGCATTTGCGCAGTCGGTGGCGTCGTTCCTCTTCGGCGTCGAGCCGCGCGATCCCGTGACGTTTGCGTCTGTTGGTGCGGTGCTGGTGCTTACCGCGATCGTGGCGTGTGCGGTGCCGGCGCTGCGAGCGGTGCGCGTTGACCCGGTTGAGGCGTTTAGAAATGAGTAGTGCAGTTCCGGGTTCCATGTTCCGGGTTCCTGGTTCGTGTTCAGAGTTCGGGTTCGAGGTTCGGGGTTCGATGTTCCTGGTTCGGTACATCCGCAGCAGCAACGAGCTAATGAGGCTGCTCAACGTCCGCGGACGGTGAACCTGGAACCTCGAACTGTGAACTCATGAACTGGAACATCGAACACGAACGTGGAAGCTGGAACCAGGAACCAGGAACTGCAGAGAGCTTCGATGAGGTCGAGAACGGCGTCGATCCGCGAATCGCGCGCGAGATGGTGCTGGCGCGACTCGGAGATGCCGATCGACTCAAACGCACGTGTGTGGACCTTGGCAGAAAGCGAGATCGAGAAATGCGACTGACACAGTGGCTCGAAGAGTTGCGAGACGACGTGCGATTCGCGGTGCGACAGCTCAAAGCCTCACCGGGGTTTACGTTCGTCGCGGCAATCACGCTGGCGCTCGGCATTGGCGCGAACGGCGCAATCTTCGCGCTCGCCGACGCCACCTTGCTTCGCCCCCTGCCGTTACCCGAGCCCGACCGCCTCGCGATCGCCTGGGAGCGAAGCGACGCGCTGCAACGTGGCCCGGTATCGCCGCTCAACATGCTCGACTGGAACGACCAGTCTCGCACCTTCGAGAAGATCGCCGGGTTCATCCCGGGCGTGGGCAGCATGGTGATGGCCAGCCCAAATGGGACCACGGAAGGAGTTCCACGGCAGTGGGTCACGAGCGGTGTCTTCGACGCGCTCGGCATCAAGCCGATTGCGGGCCGGACGTTTCTGCCGTCCGATGACACAGACCAGATCAGCGCCGTGGTCATGAGCGAGGGCTTCTGGCGTGCCCGGTTTGGCGCCGACCCCTCGGTGGTTGGGAGGCAGATTCGGCTGGATGGAATTCTCTTCACGGTCGTGGGCGTTGCTCCCCAGGCGGCACAGATGATTGGACGGGCGAGCGTATGGGCGCTCATTCAGTTGCAACGGGACCGCCTCGGAACCGCTGGAAGTCCGAGCGCCGAGCGCGCCCGCGGCGCACGCGTGTTTCACGTCGTCGGGCGCATGAAGCCTGGCGTTTCGCTGACAGCGGCGAACGATGATCTGACGACGATCGCAGCGGCTCTGGCGCGCGACTTTCCATCGACGAACAAGGGTCGCGGTGTTTTCCTCGAGCCTCTGCGCGACGTGTTGATCGGCGGGGATCTGCGCCTGACCTCGCTCCTGTTCCTTGGGGTCGTTGGGTTCGTCCTGCTCATCTGCTGTGCAAACGTCGCGAACCTGCTGCTGGCGCGCGCCGCCGGCCGCGCGCGAGAGCTGGCGATCCGCTCGGCACTCGGTGCTGGCCGTCGACGCATCGTCCGTCAGTTGCTCACCGAGAGTCTCGTGCTGGCGGTGCTCGGAGGGACACTTGGAGTAGGTGTTGGCGCCGCGATTCTCAGGGCCACTCCGTCCATGATTCCAGCCGGCCTGCTGCCGAACGCGGTCGTTCCGACGTTTGACCTCCGCGTTGGCATCTTCTGCGCTGTGGTGGCGATCGCGCTCGGGGTGGTCTTCGGGCTTGCACCGGCGTGGCACGCGCGGGGTCTGGCCTCGTCGGCGCAGGCGATGGCAGGAGCCACCCGGACGACGACTGCGTACGGCGGCCGTCTCCGCGCAGTGTTTGTGGTCGCTGAAGTGGCCGCGGCAGTCCTTTTGCTGGTCGGCGCGGGTCTGCTTCTTCGGACTCTGCTGGCAGTCGACAACGTCCCTCGAGGATATGAAGCCGACAGCGCGCTCACTGTCTTCGTCGATCCGCTCGGCGGCCGATACCCCACGAAGGAGTCTCTGCTGCAGTTCTTCAAGTCGATCGAACGGGAAGCGTCATCGGACGCCAACGTTCGTAGCATCGCGTGGGCCAGCACGCTGCCACTCGGTGAGTCGACGTTCGGCGCGACGTCGTTTGAAGTCGTGGGTAACACGCCGGTGGAGGAGAACAGCCGGCCGACCACTGACTACCAGATCGTGAGTCCGACGTACTTCAGCACTCTCGATCTACCGGTCGTCGACGGACGGGCTTTCACTGACGCCGACGCCGCTGACAGCACGCTCGTTTGTATCGTCAACGAAGCGTTCGTGCGACGGCACCTACAAGGGCGATCGGTGATCGGCCAGAGGATCGCAGTTCGCGCGCCGTCCGGCCAGATCCAGGCTCGGCAGATCGTGGGAATAGCACGTCAAGTGAAAGGCAGACCTGACGAGACCGAAGACTTCGTCCAGCTCTATGTTCCGCTCGCTCAGGACCCGCTCGACGACATCTTCATGCTCGTTCGCCCCAAATCCGGTCCCGCCTCCGCACTGGCATCGTCGGTCCGAGGCGCGATTGCGCGCGTCGACAAGGAGCAGCTCGTGACCGTCGGACCGCTGATCACGCTTGACGACATCGCAATCGAGGCGACGGCCCGGCAGCGATTTCGTGCGTGGCTGGTGATGACGTTCGCGGGCCTCGCGCTGATGCTGGCGATGGTTGGTGTGTTCGGCATCATCGCGTACTCGGTGCAGCAGCGGATGCGTGAGTTCGGAGTACGGATCGCGCTTGGAGCGAGCACGGGAACCGTGCTCGGCCTGGTGCTTCGCGGTGCGGTGCGCATGGTGGGCATCGGCGCTGTTGTTGGACTCGTTTCAGCCGCGCTGTTGTCGCAGTCGATCTCGGCGTTTCTGTTTGGTGTGCAGCCACTCGATCCCGTCACGTTCGTGAGCGTGGCTGGCGTCCTGCTTCTCACAGCCACTGCTGCTGCGCTGGTGCCTGCTGTGCGCGCGGCACGAGTGGATCCGGTGCAGGCGTTTCGAAATGAGTAGTGCTGTTCCAGGTTCCATGTTCCTGGTTCCGAGTTCGTGTTCCGAGTTCCAGTTCGGAGTTCAGGGTTCTAGGTTCGGGGTTCGAGCGAACCTGGAACGTAGAACCCGGAACGTTGAACCAGAACCTCGAACACGAACGTGGAACATGGAACCCGGAACACGGAACTGCAGAGAGTCTCGATGAAACGCTCGCTCCGATCGTGGCTATGGCGGGTCGACATCACCCAAGAGGTGGACGAGGAACTTGAATTCCATGTCGAGATGCGCATGCGCGAACTGGTCGAGCGCGGTGTTGACCCTCGCATCGCGCGAGAGATGGTGCTCGCGCGACTCGGCGACGTGGGACGCCTCAAACGCACGTGCGTGGATCTCGGGCGCAAAAGGGATCGGGAGATGCGATTGACGCAGTGGCTCGATGAACTCAGAAGCGATGTTCGGTACGCCGTTCGTCAGTTGAGGGTGTCGCCGGGCTTCACGTTGGTGGCCACTCTGACGCTCGCTCTGGGCATCGGCGCTAATAGCGCGATGTTCGCTCTGGCCGACGCTGCCTTGCTTCGCCCGCTGCCATTTCGTGATCCCGACCGTCTTGTGATTGTGGACGAATGGGGCCCGCAGCAGGCAGCGCGCAGCCGAGTCGAATTACTGAACTTTCGCGAGTGGGCAGGACAGAGTCGAACATTCGAGTCGATGGCGGCGATCTGGATCCCGGGCAGCGGTGGCGGCCCGGCGATGACCGGGGCTGACGGCACGCCGGAGACCCTTCCTGCACAGAGTGTGACTGCGAGTTTCTTCGACGTGCTCGGCGTCCGGCCGATTGCCGGACGAACGTTCCGGTCTGAAGACGAGACGACCAACCCAAGCGTGGTCGTGTTGAGCGAAGGATTCTGGCGCCGACGATTCGCGGCGGATCCCAGTCTCATCGGACGCGAGATCACACTCGACGGCCGCCGGATCACAGTCATCGGCGTCGTCCCTTCGAGCGCCCAGTTCACGCCCGGGCTCACCTTCAACCCAGAAGGTGTGTCGATCAGCAGTCTGTGGATGCTCCTGCCGTCGCCGACGCTCAGCGGTCCAGGGAATGCGCGCGGGCAATGCGGCGTGTGCCGCTTTCTGCAGGTCGTCGGCAGGATGAAGCCGGGTGTCTCTGCCGACGCGGCCCAGTCCGAGCTGAGTCTCCTGGCAGACACGCTTGCCGCACAACAGGCGAACGGGCGCCCGCGTCGAGTGCTCGTGACGCCGCTGCGTGACTCCATGATCGGTCGCGATGTCCGTTTGACGTCGATGCTGCTGCTTGGAGTGGTCGGACTGGTGCTCGCGCTCTGCTGCGCCAACGTGGCCAACCTGGTGCTGGCTCGCGGCACCGGCCGGGCACGTGAGTTGGCTGTGCGCGCCGCGCTCGGGGCCGGACGACGGCGTATCGTGGCGCAACTACTCACAGAAAGCCTCGTGCTGGCTGCGCTCGGCGGCCTGCTCGGCTCCGCGATCAGCGCCCTCCTTGTGCATGCGGCCCAATCGCTCATCCCATCCAACGTGTTGCCCCCAACCGTTGTCCTCGGGTTCGGAAGCCGGATTGCCGGATTCAGCCTCGCGACGGCACTCGCAGTCGGGATCCTGTTCGGGTTGGTAACTGCGTGGCGCGTCACCAGTTTCTCTCTGACGTCGGCGCTGACAGCCGAGAGTCGAACGGTCACTGCGCACGGCGGATGGTTGCGCAACGCACTCGTGGTCGGTGAGGTTGCTGTCGCCGTGATCGTTCTCTGTGGTGCCGGACTGCTGCTGCGAACGGTGCTCGTGCTGGACAGCTTCGATGCCGGCTACGGTGCGCAACGAGCACGTCTCCTCGCGGTCACCATGTCCGTTTCAGGGCTGACGCCAGGGACGCGATATCCCACTCGCGAATCGCTGCTCCAGTTTTACGACGCGATCGACAGAGAAGTACACGCCATCCCTGGGGTACGCAGCGCGAGCTGGGCGACCACCTTGCCGCTTGGCAATTCTCAGATCGGAAGACAGGCATTTGACATTGTCGGTGCGCCGCCGCCACAAGATGGTGTACGCCCTCAGGCCGACTTTCAGGTCGTCAGCCCGACCTACTTCGACACGCTGGAACTGCCGATCGTTTCCGGTCGTGCCTTCAGCGACGATGACAGGATCGGCACCGCACCCGTATGCATCGTCAACGAGGCATTCGCACGCCGGCATTTCCCAGGCCGGAGTCCCATCGGCGAACGCATTCGCGTCGGCCTCATCGACGTCGTCGAGCGAGAGATTGTCGGCGTCGCCCGGCAGGTAAAGGGTCGCCCGGATGAAGTGGAGGAGTTCGCTCAACTGTATGCTCCGCTGAGTCAGAACTCCTGGCCCAATGCATTCCTCATTGTCCGTGTGCCCGACGGCGACGCGAGTGCAGTCGCCCCGGCCGTGCGTTCGGCTATTGCTGATGTTGATCCAGGTCAGGCAGCGAACAACGTCATGACACTCGAGGACGTCGCCGGCACAGCGACGGAACGGTATTGTGTTTCGTGCGGTCCTCGTCGGCACGTTTGGATCGCTCGCGTTGCTGCTTGCGATGGTCGGTGTATTTGGCGTGCTCGCGTATTCCGTGCAACAGCGAACCCGCGAGCTCGGGGTGCGCATTGCACTCGGGGCGACGCCCGTCAGCGTGATCGGCCTCGTGCTATCTGGCGTTGGGAGAGTGGTCGCCGCGGGAGCCGTTCTCGGACTGCTGGCGGCCGCTGGCGTCGGTCAGGCGATGTCATCGTTCCTCTTTGGCGTGGAGCCACTCGATCTCGCGACATTCATGGCGGTTGCCGGAGTGCTGGTCATGACCGCTGCCATTGCGATGACAGTGCCGGCGATTCGCGCGACCCGCGTCGACCCTGTTGAGGCATTTCGAAATGACTAGTGCTGTTCCGGGTTCCAAGTTCCTGGTTCCGAGTTCGTGTTCGGAGTTCCAGTTCGGAGTTCAAGGTTCTAGGTTCGGGGTTCGAGCGAACCTGGAACGTAGAACCCGGAACGTTGAACCGGAACCTCGAACACGAACGTGGAACATGGAACCCGGAACACGGAACTGCAGAGAGTCTCGATGAACCGCTCGCTCCGATCGTGGCTATGGCGGGTCGACATCACCCAAGAGGTGGACGAGGAACTTGAATTCCATGTCGAGATGCGGACGCGCGAGCTCGTCGATCGGGGCGTGGACCCGAGGGTCGCTCGCGAGATGGTTCTGGCTCGTCTTGGGGACGTCGGCCTGCTCAAACGGACGTGCGTCGATATCGGCAGAAAGCGAGATCGAGAGATGCGCCTGACTCAATTCGTCGAGGAGTTGCGCGCCGATGTCACATCGGCGTTTCGGCAGATGCGAGCATTCCCGGGCTTTACGACGGTTGCGGCACTCACGTTGGCGCTGGGGATTGGCGCCAATAGCGCGATTTTCGCCCTCGCGGATGCGACGTTCCTCCGCCCATTGCCATTTACCTCGTCCCACGATCGACTCGTCATGTTGTGGGAGCGCTACCCGAACGGATTCCTCTCGCAGGTGACGCCCCTCGATTTCGCCGACTGGGCCGACCAGAACCAGTCATTCGATGCGATGGCCTCGTTCCTCTCGAACAGCGTGGCGATGATTGGCCCGGATGGCACCGCGGAGCAGGTGTCGTCGCAGATGGTCAGCCTGCGATTCTTCGACATTCTTGGGGTGACGCCGATTGCCGGTCGAACGTTTGTGGCGTCGGACGCCGTGGAACCGAACAGCGTCGTCCTGAGTGAAGGGTTCTGGAGACGGCGGTTCGGAGCCGATCCAACGCTGGTCGGTCGGGCCATCACGATCGCCGGACGGCCGCAAACCGTCATTGGCATCGTGCCCGACAGGTTTCGACTCGTTCCGGCGACGATCAGCAACGCCGGTTCGGAGCCCCCCAGCCTCTGGACGGTCTTCAACTACCCTCGGGGTGGCGATCCCACGCAGCGGGCGGCTCACTATATGTACGCCGTTGGTCGCATCAAAGAGGGTGTGGCCTTCGACGCGGCGCAGCGCGATATGACGGCGATCGGCAAGCGCAACGAGGACCTCTACCCGCAGACCAACACGGGTCACGTCCCGACGCTGCAGCCGCTCCGCGAGGCGCTCGTGGGTTCAGAAATGCGACTGACTCGATGTTGCTGCTCGCCGTGGTCGGTTTCGTGCTGCTCATGTGTTGCGCCAACGTCGCGAATCTGCTTCTCGCGCGAACGATGTCTCGGACTCGCGAATTGGCGGTGCGCTCCGCACTCGGCGCCAGCCGGCGTCGAATCGTTTCGCAGATCCTGACAGAGAGCCTCGTGCTCGCGTGCTGTCGGCGGATTGGTTGGAATGGCGATCGGCGCCTCGATTCTCAGCGTCGCGCCTTCACTGGTTCCTCCAGGGCTGTTGCCCAGCGCGGTCAGTCTCACGTTTGACGGGAGGGTCGTGGCCTTCTCGGCGATGGCATCGCTGGCCGTCGGCCTGGTGTTCGGCCTGGCCCCGGCGTGGCAGGTCACGGGAGTGTCCGTCGTGCAAGCCATCGGGACCGAAAGCCGGACCACGACGCGAGGAGGGAGATTCCGCAGCGTTCTGGTGGTCGTCGAAATGGCGGCAGCGGTTCTGGTCCTGTGCGGCGCCGGCCTCCTGCTGCGCACATTGATGTCATTGCAAAGCGTCGATCCCGGAAGCCGAGCACAGGATGCGTTGACGATGATGCTCAATCTTCCGTTTCCGGATGGCAGGACGCCGACGCGATATCCCACTCCAGAGGCAGTGCACGGGTTCTATGACTCGATAGAGAGGGAAGTGGCGCAGATTGCGGGAGTAGAGAGCGTCGCGATCGGAGGCGCGCTCCCGCTGGACGGCATGTTCATGGGGCAGGGCATCGACATCGAGGGCGATCCGCCGAGGCAGGGACCAAGCCGGAAGTTCGCGTCCTACCACATGGTCAGCCCGACGTACTTCGAGACGCTGGACATCCCGATCGTCAGCGGCCGAACCTTTTCCGCGACAGACAGCGCCGATGCCGTGGAGGTGTGCATCGTGAGCGAGGCGTTCGTCCAACGGTATCTCAATGGCCGCAACCCGGTCGGCCTGCGAGTCGTCGTCCCTGCGATGGCGTTCCCGGTGCGTCCTGTCCTGAGAGAAATCGTTGGCGTCGCCAGGCAGATCAAAATGTTTCCGAACGAGGCTGAACCGATCCCGCAGCTCTACGTGCCGATCGCCCAGAACTCCTGGTTCACGGCGTCCCTCATTGTGAGGCCGCAGAGCGGCGCCGCCGAGGCGCTACTTCCGGCCGTGCGTGCCGCTGTTGCGCGCGTAGACAAGGAGCGGCCGGTCACCCGGGTGAGGACGATCGATGTCGTTGCAGCGGAAGCGACGTCGCGGCCAAGGTTCCGCGCGGTTCTCGTCGGAACGTTCGCGGCGGTAGCGCTGGCTCTCGCGATGGTGGGCGTGTTCGGCGTTCTGGCGTACTCCGTCCAGCAGCGCGTCCGTGAGTTCGGCGTGCGCATCGCGATGGGGGCAGCGGCGTCTGACGTGATGCGTCTCGTGCTCGGCAACGCTGCCAAGCTGACGCTGATTGGTCTGGCGATAGGGCTCATCGCTGCCGCAGCGCTGACTCGATATCTCTCGACGCTGCTCTATGCGGTGAAGCCACTCGACCCGATCACCTTTGTCGCCGTCCCCATTGTCCTCATGATCACCGCCGCGCTCGCTGTTGCAGTCCCGGCGTGGCGAGCGGCTCGAGTGGATCCGGTGGTGGCGTTTAGAAGCGAATAGCGGTGCGATGGGGCGAAGGGGGCGGCGGTGCGATGGTCCAGTCCGGAAGTGCGAAGTGCGAAGGTCCACGCCGGCCTATGTCGGACCGTCGCAGTGTACCGTCGGACCCTCGGACTGGACCCTCGCACCCCGCACCGTCGTCCCTTCGGACCGCTAGTGTTCTGCACGTGATCGGTTAGACTTCAGCCGACTCGTGGAGGCACAGATGAGAAGGGCTGCAGTCGGTCTCGTCGCGATCCTGCTGAGCACGTCCGTCCTGGCGCAGCGCCCGTCCGATCCTGCGCTGCTCGTGCCGGAGGCCGCACCGGAACTCGACTACGTCGTCGCTCCCGCCGCGGTGACACTGCCTGCAGGCAAAGACATGGGCGCGACGGCGAGCGTCGCGTTCGACAAAGACGGCCACTTTGGGTGCTTTCGAGGGGCGAACAGGCCTTTTTCGAATTCAACGCCGACGGCACCTTACATTCAGAGCTTCGGCGACAAAATCTTCACGCGCTCCCATGGTCTCCGCATCGATCGGCAGGGAAACCTCTGGGCGACCGACGTCGGTGGGCACATCGTCGTGAAGATGACGCGCGATGGAAAGACTCTGCTAACGATTGGCACCAAGGGTGAAGCAGGAGACTGGAACGAATCCACCGGCTCACACAAGCTGAATCAGCCGAACGACATCGCGATCGCCGACAACGGCGACATCTTCGTGGCGCAGGGGCACACGCCTGGTCCGATGGGTGACCCGCGTGTGCTCAAGTTCGACAAGGACGGCAAGTTCATCAAGTCGTGGGGCGGCAAAGGATCTGGCCCCGGTCAGTTCCAGGTCGCGCATGGAGCGGCCATCGATGGCAAGGGACTGTTATGGGTCGCGGATCGCGAGAACCAACGGATTCAGGTCTTCGATCAGAACGGCACGTTCGTCAGGGAGATGAAATACAAAGGCCTCCCATGCAGCTTCGACATCGGTCGTCAGTTCGTCTACATGGTCAACGGCTTCGCGGGTCAGGTCCTCAAGCTGGATCTTGATGGAAAAGTGCTCGCCGCGATGGGCAAGCCGGGCAAAGGACCGGGCGAATTCGGCGAGGCGCACATGATTGCCGTCAACCCGAAGGGCGATATCTACGTCGCGGATTCGGTGAACGCCACGCTCGTGAAGTTCGTCAAGAAATAATCAATTCCCGGTGTACGTGAACTCCAGGATGCTTCCTGGATTCGCAAGCCCGCGAGCCGATCCTGACGCGTCGCGATTCGGACCCTCAGGATCGGTCGCGAGGTAGATCGTCCTCCCATCCGGGTTCAGAGCGATGTCCCGGTACCGATTCGCTGTCGGAAAGATCTCAACGGGCGCGCCGGTCACCGACTTGCCATCGGACGCGAGCTTCAGCCGGTAGACGACGCCTCTTATCAAGCTGAGCGCGAGCAACGAGCTCTGCCAACCGGGAATCGCCGTGCCCATGTAAATGTCGATACCTCCCGGTGCCATGGTCGCACTGCCGATCCCTGGCGCGTAGGTTCCTGTTTCAATCGTGAAGAAGGTTCGCAGCGGGGGTGCGAAGCTCGGACCGTTCCAGGACATCTCGGTCTGCGTTGGGACTGACGCCGGGATCGCATTGCCAGCAGGCAGCGCTGCGCACGGCGTGGGCTTCGAGGCCGACCAGTTTGCGTACACGTAGGTCTTGCCGTCGCGATAGCCGGCGACGTTCGGCCAGCCGTAGTTGCGCCCACCTTCAATCAGGTTGACCTCGTCGTCGGTGTTCGGCCCGTGCTCCGACTCGTAGATCTCGCCCCTCGGTCCGACGACGAGTCCCAGCGGGTTGCGATGACCGTACGAGAAAACGTGGCTGCGAACGCCGTTGATCGGCGGATTGTCTTCAGGAATCGAGCCGTCCGAGATTCAGTCGAAGGATCTTGCCCTGATAGTTGGACCAGTCCTGCGCTTTCACCTGACTCTGTGTCGGAAGGTCCTGCGCGTGATTCGCATTGCAGCGGTTTCCGCCGAAGTTGCTTCCCAGATCCCCGATGGTGAGATACAGCTTCAGGTCGCGACCGATGACCAGCCTCCCGCCGACGTGGTCGTCGTGTGTCGGGAGTCCCATGATGACATCCACCGGCTTGGACAACGTCCGCGCTGTCGCATCGTATTGATATCGGCGAATTCCCAGGCGGCGCGCCAGCGTCGGCCCCGGGGCGTCGTCATAGGTGAACGCGACGTAGACGTAGTCACTCCCGATGAGGCTCTTCATGAAGTCAGGGTGCAGAGCGAGGCCGAGTAAGCCGTCCTGCGTGAACGTCGTGTGTGCCTCTGGCAGCGAGAGCAACGTGGTTCGCATCCCATCCACGGGGTTGATCCTGATGACGCGTCGGCCTCGCCGCTCCGTCGCCCAGATGTGCTGATCCGGTCCCCACGTGATCTCCCATGGGCCATCGAGACCTGTGGCCACGACGCGCATCGTGAACTTCTCGGGCGGGTTGGTGACGATCGTCGGGTCCTGTCTCGCGGATGCGGCTGAGACGAGGACGAGAGCCACACCGAGAGCACCAATCATTGCGCGCATAGTGGCTCATTAGAACACGAGGGCGACGAGAAAGATGCCGATCATCAGGAAGGCCAGAGCGACCTTGACGGCCGCGCCGATCGCGAAGCCAATCCATGCCGCCACGCCGGCTTTGCCCGCCTTCGCGAAGTCGCGGTGAGTCGTCAGCTCGCCGATGACGGCGCCGACAAACGGACCGACGATGACGCCGGCGAGGCCGAAGAAGAGGCCCGCCAGCGTCCCGAGAGCTGCACCGGTCATGGCGCGTGGACTCGCCCCGAGACGCTTTGCGCCAAGGGCAACGGCGACGAAGTCCACACCGTAGCTCGCGAGGGCGATGACACCGAGTACCGACGAGCGTCCAGACTCCGACGCGTGTGAATCCATTGGCCCACGCCCCGACGATGAGACCGGCCAGGATCAGCATGTGGCCCGGCAGCGCTGGCATCACCACACCAATCAGGCCGATGATCACCATGACCACGGCAAGTGTCGCGAGAATAATGGTCATGGCAAGAGATCAGGAACGCTTTGGGAGTTGGGAGTTGGAAATTGGGAGTTGATGGCGTGAGTCACCTTACAATTCTCCCGTGTCTCTGACTCTCTTCACATCACCCATCTTCGCCGATCACCTGACCCCTCCGGGGCATCCCGAACGCGTCGAGCGATTCGAGGTCATGCAGGCCGTGGCCGCCGAGTTTCGCAAGAAGGGCATTCCGGTCGAAGAGCCCAGGGCCGCGACTGAGGAAGAGATAAGCCGCGTTCACGCGGCTGAGTACATCGCGATGATCAAGGAGACGGCCGGACGAGCCGTCGCGCTCGATCCGGACACGTTTACATCGCCGCATACCTGGGACGCCGCCACGACGGCGGCAGGTGCGGCTATCAGCGCGGTGGACCACGTGCTGGACAAAGGCAGCGGCGCACGCGCATTCGCGCTCGTGCGTCCACCTGGACACCACGCCGAGCACGCGAAAGCGATGGGCTTCTGCTTTTTCAACAGCATTGCCATCGCTGCCGCACACGCGCGGGCGCGAGGCCTGTCGCGTGTCGCCATCGTCGATTACGACGTGCATCACGGCAACGGCACGCAGTGGAGCTTCTACGACGACCCATCGGTGCTGTTCGTGTCGTCGCATCAATATCCCTATTATCCGGGCACCGGCGCCGCTGGCGACATCGGCAAGGGGGCGGGCGCGGGCTTTACGGTGAATTTGCCGCTCTCCGCGGGGGCGACCGATGCCGACTACGACTCGGCGTTCACGCGTGTGGCGCTTCCGGTGCTCGAGCAGTTTCGACCGGAGCTGGTGCTGGTTTCAGCCGGCTTCGATGCTCACATGGACGATCCGCTCGCGGGCATGCGGTTGACGAGTGACTACTTCGGAAGGATGACGCGCGCCATCGCGGACGTGGCTGACAGCACGGGGCAGGGCCGCCTTGTCGCGATCACCGAAGGTGGCTACGACCTGGTCGGGTTGGCCACGAGCTTACGCGCGTCGATTGGCGCGCTTGCCGGTGAGAAGTCGAGCGACCGCACGCCTGAAGGGCCGACACCTCGCGGCGACGCGACGATCAAAGCAGTCACACCGCATCTCGCCAAGTACTGGAAGCTATAATTGAACCAAGTCAACTCCCAACTCCCAATCACCAATTCCCAACGAGCAGTTGGAAGTTGGGAGTTGGAAGTTGGGAGTTTTCGCAAGAGCATCCATGGCCGACTACCATCCGCAGGAACTCGATAAGAAGTGGCAGAAAAGCTGGGCTGATTCGCGCGCCTTCGAGGTGAGCGTCGACCGATCGCGTCCGAAGTTCTACTGCCTCGAGATGTTCGCGTATCCCTCCGGCCACGCTCACGTCGGCCACGTACGGAACTACATCATTGGCGACGTGATGGCGCGCACCAAGCGGATGCGCGGCTACAACGTCCTGCATCCTTTCGGCTGGGACGCGTTCGGCCTGCCGGCAGAGAACGCCGCGATCAAGAGCGGTATTCACCCTGAGGTCTCTACGCGCGGAAACATCGCGCACATGAAAGGGCAGCTGCAGCGTCTCGGCATCAGCTACGCGTGGGAGCGCGAACTGGCCACCTGCGATCCCGAGTACTACAAGTGGAACCAGTGGCTCTTCATCCGGATGTTCGAGCGCGGCCTCGCATACCGGCGCAAGTCGTCAGTCAACTGGTGCCCGGTCGACAACACGGTGCTCGCCAACGAGCAGGTCGTGGACGGCGGCTGCTGGCGTTGCGGCACGCCGGTCGAGACTCGCGATCTGGAGCAATGGTTCTTCCGGATTACGGCGTACGCCGACGAACTGCTCGATGCCACAGCGGAGCTGACCCGCTGGCCCGAGAAGGTCTTGACGATGCAGCGGAACTGGATCGGACGTTCCGAGGGCGCTCGCGTGAAGTTTGCGATCGAAGATTCAGGATCGGATCCCGAATCCCGAATCCCGAATCCCGATTCCATCGAGGTCTTCACGACGCGCATCGACACGATCTGCGGCGCGACGTTCGTGCTGCTCGGCCCCGAGCACCCGCTCGTGGCTCGCTTTGCGGAGCGTTCCCCCGATCCTGCGGGGTTCAAACGGAAGGCGCTGGAGTTCCGGATGCAGGATCGCGCCGCCCGTATCAGCGGCGACATCGAGAAGCAGGGCTTCGATACCGGTTTCCGCGCGATCAATCCGTTTTCCGGTCAGCCTGTTCCGATCTGGGTGGCGAACTTCGTCCTCGGAGAGTACGGAACCGGTGCGGTCATGGCCGTGCCGGCGCACGACGAACGCGACTTCGAGTTCGCCCGCAAGTTCAATCTGCCTATCCGTGTTGTCGTGACGGCCGATGGCAAGTCTGCATCGTCCGACGGCATGACAGAGGCGACGCCTGCCTATGGGACGCTCGTCGACTCGGGGGAGTTCAGCGGTCTCAGCTCGGAGAACGCGCAGAAGCGCATGACCGAGTGGGCGAAGTTTCGCGGCATCGGTGAAGGCACCATTCAGTTCCGCCTGAAAGACTGGGGCATCTCGCGGCAGCGGTATTGGGGAACGCCCATTCCGATGATCTACTGCGAGAAGGACGGGATCGTGCCCGTGCCGGACGATCAGCTTCCGGTCGAACTGCCGAGGATCGCGCAGTTCACCGGTCGCGGCGACTCGCCGCTGGCGCAGGTCCCCGAGTTCGTTAACGTGACGTGTCCGAAGTGCGGCGGCCCGGCTCGCCGCGAGACGGACACGATGGATACGTTCGTCGACTCGTCCTGGTACTTCTATCGCTTCGCCGATCCGCGGAACGACCAGGTGGCGTTCGACCCGGCGACCTTGCGGTACTGGCTGCCGGTCGACTTCTACAGCGGCGGCGTTGAGCACGCGATCCTGCACCTGATTTACTCGCGCTTCTTCGCACGCGTGTTCCGCGATCTCGGGATGGTCGATCACGCCGAGCCGTTCACGCAGTTGCTGACGCAGGGAATGGTGCTCAAGGACGGCAACGTGATGTCCAAGTCGAAGGGCAACGTTGTCGATCCCGACACTATGTTGCAGAGGTTCGGTGCGGACGCTCTTCGTCTGTACGTGATGTTCGTCGCGCCTCCAGAGAAGGAAGTCGAGTGGACCGATACCGGTCTCGAAGGAAGTTTCCGCTTCCTCGCCCGCGTGTGGAGGCTTGTCGATCACTGGGCCGGTGCGGTTGCGGCCGGACGGGGTTCCAAGAATGCGGACGACCTGTCATCGGCCGAGCGGGCGGTGCGCCGAAAGACCCATGAGACAATCCGTCGCGTTACCGTTGATATCGAGGAGCGGCAGCAGCTCAATACTGCGGTGTCAGCGCTGATGGAGCTCGTCAACGAGTTGTATGCGTTCAGCGAGCAGACGGAAATGGGCAGTCCAGCTCGTCACGTTGCGGCGTCCACGCAGACGACGGTTCTCGAGCGGCCAGGCACCATCGCCGTGGTGACCGAAGCGGTGGATGCGCTGGTGCGTATGATTTCGCCGTTCGCTCCGCACACGGGCGAGGAACTGTGGGAGATGCTCGGCCACAACGGCGGGTTGTCCGCATCCAGCTGGCCGGCATTCGATGCCGAGGTTGCGAAGGCGGATGAGATCGTCGTGCCGGTACAGGTCAACGGCAAGGTGCGAAGTCGTTTGACAGTGCCCGCCGAGACCACTGAATCAGAGCTCGAAGCGCGTGCGCTGGCCGATCTGGCGGTGCAGGCACACACACAGGGAAAGACGATCCGGAAGGTGGTCGTCGTGAAAGGGAAGCTTGTTTCCATCGTGGTGTAGCAGCCTCGCGGTTACGGTGACGCTTGCGCTCGCGCTGACGAGCTGTGGCTGTGGCTACGCGCTCGCTGGCCGCGGATCGTTTCTTCCGGACTACATCCAGGTCGTCGGTATTCCGCCATTCGAGAACCGCAGCAGCTTTTCTCAGGTCGAGCAGGTACTTACCGATAAGCTGCGCACCGAGTTCATCGGGCGCGGCAAGTATCGCGTAGTGCCAGACACGCAGGGGGCGGACGCGGTTCTCACCGGGGAGATTCTCGCGATCGGGGTCCAGCCCGTTGGCTTCAACGAACAACAGCTTGCATCGAGATACCTGTTCACCTGGACGATGAAGGTGACGTTTACGGACGCGCAGACGAACATGGTGCTGTGGTCCAACGATGCGCTGGTATTTCGAGGTGAGTACGATCTCTCCCAGCGCGGCACCGACGTAGCGAACCTGGGATCGACGTTCGTCGATCAGGAGCGAACCTCGGTTGACCGCATTTCCACCGACGTAGCCCGTTCCGTTGTGACCTCCATTCTCGAGGCCTTTTAAGCGCGTGCCCGCAGTTGCGACATCGGTTCTCCGCAAGCAGATTGCCTCTGGCGAAACGGAGCCGCTCTACGCGCTCGTCGGCGGGGACGACACGGAGAAGTCGGCTGTCGCGGCAGAGTTTGCCGAGATGGTTGACGAGGGGCTGCGGGCGTTCAACGTCGAGCGCATGTACGGCGGCGAAATGAAGGTGCACGATCTCGTCGACTCGGCGAGCACGTTGCCGATGATGGTGCCGCGTCGCGTGGTGATCGTCTTTGAAGCGGAAAAGCTGTTCATTCCAAAACGCGAGAGCAAGGCGGCCGACGAGGAACTGCAGCGGCTCGAAGAGTTTCTCGATGGGCCCGCCCGTCACACCACGATCGTCTTTCTCTGCGGAGCGCTCGACATGCGCCGCCGAGCGGTCAAGCGGCTGATGAGCAAAGCGCAGGTGGTCAACTGCGGTGTCATCGAGAACGAGGCCGACGCGGAGCACTGGGTCAAGGTTCGGGCGGCTCGCGAAGGGATCAACCTCGATCCCGCGACCCCGCGCGCGCTCGTTGCGAGAACAGGGCTCGACATCGTGCGAATTCGGAAGGGGCTCGAGCGCGTGAGTTTCTTCGCGATGGGGCAGCCGACGATTACGCCGGACGATGTAAAGCAGGCGGTGCCGGCGGGACCTGAAGCGCATGCCGACTTCGGAATTGCGAACGCGATCCAGCGGAACGATGTGCGTGAAGCGCTCCGTGAAGTGGGACGCTCGCTCGATGCGGGCATGGTCCCGTTCTTCATCCTCGGCCAGTTAAGGATCGCCGCGCATCGGCTGCCGGCACGACGGGTCAAGCTGGCCGTCGAAGCGGTCTTCAGGACGGATATAGCGCTCAAGTCCTCGGGTGGAGACCCGCGGATCCTGATCGAGCGATTGGTGGTGGAGTTGTGTGAGAGCAGGCGAGCCTGACGCTCGCCTCCCAGGCGCGTCTTTAGACGCGCCTCTACGCGGAGGCTTTCTGAAGCCGGGCCGCCAGCCGCGACTTGTAACGCCCTGCCGTGTTGCTGTGAATCATCCCCTTGGTCGCCATCTTGTCGACCAGGGACACAGTCTGGTTGAGCGCCGCCTTCGCCGCGGTTAGATCCTTGGCGTCGAGAGAGGCCCGAATGGACTTGAGCGCCGTTCGCAGCTTGGACCGCATGGTCCGGTTGTGCTCTCGGCGTTTGATGTTCTGTCGATTTGCCTTCAGGGCTGACTTGGTGCGCTTGGCCACAGTTCTGGCGTCCTCTCGGTCGTGAAAAATCTCAGTGTTGCAAAGCGGCTATTGTACCACGCCCGCCGAGGTCACTGCGGTTGGAGGACGTCGAGCGCCAGTTTCCACTGGCCATTCCGCTCCCGGACCCAGACACGTACGTAGAAGCCGCCCGTCGTCGCGCCCCGAGCCCCTTTCGTGCTGTAGGTGCCCCAGGAGTAGCCCAGATCGCCAGATCGCGCCGCCTCGGTGTAGCGCGTATCCGCCGTGGCGAATGCCGGCTGTGTGGCCAGCCACTGCAGGATCCGCTTGTCGCCCACGATGGGCATCGTGTTCGGACGATGGAGCCGCGCGGACGTGGTCAGGTTGGGTCGATAGGCGCGCGCCTGATCGCGCCGGATCTCCGCGTTGAGCAGCCCATCCGCCGCGCCGAGCGGGGGAGTCGTGTCGTCGTAGTCGCCGGTGAAACGGTTCGCCTGGGGCGCCCGCGTAAAGCCGGGCGCGAAGCTCACCGGTCCAGGCGTGTTGATGCCGACGTCCATCACCACCTTGAACGAGCCGTCGCGTTGCCGCTTCCAGACGCTCGTGTAGTTCGAATGGCGCGGCTTGCCTCCGTCCCGCGAGGTGCGCACGTTCCGAACGGGGCCGGTGAGGTATCCCAGATCGCCGCTGCCGGAGATGTCGCCGAATCGAGGCTCCCATATCAGCTGGAGATCCGGCGGCGGGTCGGGAGCCTTGGCCAGTTGGTCTCGCGCCAGCCCGGCCTGACCTTGATCGAAGCCCAGGGCGCCCGGCGCGAAGTACTCGATGAACGCCTGCTTCCAGCCGATGACGAGGGCGCGTGCCGCAAACGCGCGCTCAGTTTCGATCATCTGAGTCAGCGCCTGGGGCAGCGCCTCGGGGGTCTGGCCCGCCAGCGTCGCTGTCGAGAGCAGCACGAGGACGATCGACACGCGTGAACCGCGCACGAAGGGGACTATAGCAGGCGATGCGAGTAGAGGCCTGTCTTCACACCGCGCCGGCAGCAACTCGTCACTACGAACTTCAGCGGCTGACGATGTGGAAGGATCCCGACGACGGCCGCTCCGAGGAGTATCTCGGCACGGCGCGGCCATCGAGAATCTCGATGGTCTTGTAGATGATGAGCTTCTTTCGGGACGCGGCCGGGCTTTCACCCGCCGCGGCGCCGACCTTACGAACGTAGTCGCGCGTCTCGCGGTACGGAGGTATCCGGCGCCCATACTTCGCAACGGCGCCGGCGCCCGCGTTGTAGGCAGCGAGCGCGAGTTCCTCGTTTCCGTCGTACTCGTCGAGGAGCTGACGAAGGTAGTCCGTCCCTCCGCGAATGTTCTGCGCCGGATCCCATGGGTTGTTCACGCCAAGGCTCCGCGCGGTGGCTGGCATCAACTGCATCAGCCCCATTGCGCCCTTGGGCGACAGCGCGCGGGGATTGAATCCAGACTCGACCTGGATGACGGCTCGCACGAGCTCGGGCCGCAGAGCCCGGCGAGTGGCATGCTCCTGAATGAGCGGCTCGTATCGACTGTCTTCGGAGCCATCCTCATCGTTCGCAGGACGGGTTGTCACGTAGCTCGGCGTTCCCGAAACCTTGTAGACCGCCGTCGGTGCGTCGATCGAGCGGTCCGAAAGGACCAGCGTCCCGTTGGCGTCCCTCCACGCGTAGATCTGCGCATCCGCCTGGGACGGCCAGGTCCACGCCACGAGCGCCGCAAACAGAAATGCACGGAATCGCATACCGGTCACACGTCCATGGGGTTTCACCTCATATCGGCTCGAAGGGGGCAAAACTTCGGAATGTGGTGTACAACTCACGGACGGCGTACGGGCGCCGGGCGGGGGAGACGTGAAGTTCTGGCAAGGGTGGCTGCGGCAACCGCAGCGGATGTGGCTGCGGCGGGCATCGTTCCAAATTCATCTGTGGATTGGCCTGGCCATCGGCCTCTACATCGTGATGCTCAGCATCACCGGCAGCGCGCTCGTCTACCGCAACGAGATGGATCGGTACTTCGCGACGCCCCGGCCGCAGTACCGAGCAGGGACGGAAGATCCTCACTGAGGACGAACTCCGCACCGTCGCACAGAAGATCTATCCCGGATGGGAGATCACGCGGCTCGGCGACCGAATCTCACGCCGCAATCCCACGCTCGAAGTCTGGGTGGAGAAGGACGGCGTGAAGAAGGAGCGCCTCTTCAACCCGTACACCGGCGAAGAGCTTGGCGACTCGGTCACGCAGGGCGAGTATTTCGTCCTGTGGCTGGCGCGTCTGCACGACGAGCTCCTGTTCGATCGCGAGGGGCGATTCTGGAACGGCATTTTCAGTGCCGTGGCCACAGTTCTCTTCATGACCGGCGTCGTGGTCTGGTGGCCCGGCGTGAGCCGCTGGAAGCGCAGTCTCGTCATGAGGCGCGGCGTCGGCTGGAAGCGATTCAATTGGGATCTTCACAACGCGCTCGGGTTCTGGCTCTTCCTGTTCATGCTGATGTGGGGGATCTCGGGCTTCTATCTCGGTGTGCCGGAACCGTTCTCCAATTTCGTTGACTCGATTTCGGATCCCGAGGCCTTCCTCGGTGAGCGCCCCGGCGACATCGTCCTGTCATGGCTGACGCGTCTGCACTTCGGCCGCTGGCGAGGCATGCCGTGGCTGAAGGCGTTCTGGGCGATTGTCGGTCTGGTGCCGGCGCTGATGTTCTTCACTGGTGTCGTCATGTGGTGGAATCGCGTGCTCCGTCGCCGGCCGGTTCGACAGATCGACGAACCGGCCGAGGCCGAACCCGCCGCTTAAGTCCATGCGCGCCTGGATCGTTCCGAAGGGATGCACTAACCTCGAGCAGCTGCGACTGGTCGATCGTCCTGAGCCGGTCGCGGGGCGGCGTGACGTTGTCGTGCGCGTGCGCGCGACCTCTTTGAACTACCGCGACAAGGCGGTCGTGGAAGGACAGTATTTCGGCGGCGCAGTCAGCCGCGACCTGATACCGATGTCCGATGGCGCCGGCGACGTCATCGCCGTTGGATCGGAAGTCGCTCGCTTCAAGACTGGCGCTCGCGTCGCGGCCACGTTCTTTCAACCCGGGCCACAGCCGATGGCTCTCGGATCCCCACTCGACGGCGTGCTTGCAGAGCGCGTTGCCTTGAATGAGGACGGCCTGGTTTCGATTCCGGAGCATCTGTCGTACGAAGAAGCCGCGTGTCTGCCGTGCGCATCGGTCACCGCGTGGCACGCGCTCTTTCATGCCGGCCGGCCACTCAAGGCTGGCGACACCGTGCTCGTGCTAGGAACAGGAGGGGTGTCGATTGCGGCACTGCAGTTTGCGAACGCGGCGGGTGCGCGCGTGATTGCAACCTCGTCCAGCGACGACAAAGCCGCGCGCGCACGGGCGCTCGGCGCGTCAGATGTTGTGAACTACCAGCGCACGCCGGAATGGGACCAGGAAGTGAGGACGTTGACGTCCGGCCGTGGCGTCGATTGCGTCATCGAGATCGGCGGGGCAGGGACGCTGGCGCGATCGATTCGATCGCTTGCGCGTAGCGGGAAAGTCTGTTTGATCGGATTCCTTGCGGGCCGCGATGGCGATACGAACCCGACGCCGTTGATGATGGTGGGCGGAAGCCTGCACGGCATCTTCGTCGGCGATCGTGGGATGTTCGAGGAGATGAACCGGGCGATCGCGGTCAATAGCCTGAGGCCCGTCATCGACAAAGTCTTTCCATTCGACTCAGCGCCGGCCGCATATCACCATCAGGCGTCGCGCGCGTTTGTTGGCAAGATCGTCATCGCGGTGTAGCCGCGAAGGAGCGTGAGCATGAACTCGAACCGACGTGAATTCATCGTGAGGTCAACCCTCGCTGTCGCGGCTGGCGCGATTGGTTCATCCAGGCTCTTTGCTCAGCAGCCCGCGGCTGCTCCAGCGCCGCCAACCGTTCCCGTGCTCACATCCCTGCGCCGTAACGTGGGCACGTTTACGGCGCGCGGCGGGACGATCGGCTGGATGGTGGGGCCCGACGCGGTGGTCGTGATCGACAGCCAGTTCGCCGATACGTCGAAGATGTTTCTCGACGGATTCAAGCCGATGATCGGCAGTCGCAAGATCGATTTGTTGATCAACACGCACCATCATCCCGATCACACCGGCGGCAACAAGGTGTTGCAGCCGTCGGTCGTGAAGATGGTTGCGCAGGAGAACGCTCCCGGTCTGCAGCGGAAGCAGGCGGCGGCGAACAAGAGCGAGGCCGATCAGGCCTATGCAGACACGACCTACAAGACGGACTGGAAGGTTGATCTCGGAAGCGAAATCGTGTCGGCGCATCATTACGGCCCGGGTCACACCGGTGGCGACGGCGTCATCTTCTTCCAGAAGGCAAACGTCGTGCACATGGGCGACCTGATGTCGCACCTGCGTCATCCACGAGTCGATCGCCCGGCGGGGGCGTCGATCAGGAACTGGCTCGTGACGCTGGAAAAGACGGTGAAGGATCACAACGCAGACACGGCCTACATCTTTGGACACTCGAAAGTGGGTGCACCGGTGACCGGATCGTCGAAGGACCTGCTCGCGCTACGGGACTACTTCACCGCGATGCTCGACTACGTGCAGAAGGGGATCGCTGCCGGTAAGTCGGCCGACGAAATCGTCAAGGGCGGTCTGCCGGCGTTCGCATCGAACGAGGGCACTCCGCAACTGCAGGTGGCGTACGACGAGCTCTCGGCAAAGAGAACGACCTAATCAGTAGTCACATTCACCTCGAAGGCGTGTCCTATATGAAGGCGCACCCACCGCATCTCCGCGGTGGGTGGCCGCCGACCACATGCACAAGAGACAGATCATCGCGATGGGTGGTGGCGGCTTCTCGATGGAGCCGGACAACCCTGCGCTCGACTTGTACGTCCTGGCGCACGTACGGAAGCGGACGCCTGCTGTGTGTTTCCTCGCCACAGCGAGTGGCGACGCCGATGGTTACATCGAGAAGTTCTACGCGGCGTTCAAAGCGCACCGTTGTCGGCCGACGCACGTCCCGCTGTTTCGTCGAACACCAGACCTGGAACAGGTGCTGCTGACGCAGGACGTCGTTTACGTTGGCGGCGGAAATACGAAAAGCATGTTGGCTGTCTGGCGTGAGTGGGACATTCCTCGACTGCTTCGACGAGCCTGGGGCATGGGAATTGTGCTGACGGGAATCAGCGCTGGCGCCATTTGTTGGTTCAAAACAGGCGTGACGGATTCGGCAGCAGTTGGCCTGACAGGGTTGCCGTGTCTTGGGTTTCTTCCCGGAACATGTTGTCCACATTTCGATGGCGAAGCCGAACGGCGGCCGGCACTCCATCGCCTCGTGGCCGCTGGGAAGGTCTCGAGGGCGCTTGCGCTGGACGACGGCGCTGCGGCGCACTTTGTCGGGAATACGCTCACTCGCATCGTGAGCTCTCGGGCGCATGCGCGTGGCTACGAGGTGCGACGGACCGGCACACGCGCAGTGGAGGTGGCGTTGCCGACCGTTTTGCTGCGTGCGAACGGCAAGTCTGCACGACGGCGAACGAGCCACGCTGCGGCACAAAGGCCCGCAGAGGCGCCGAGTGGGAGCCTGCGATGAATCTCGAGGAGGCCGTTGACGGGACGCTGGTCGTCAGTCACGATGGCTCGCTGCTGACGAGGTTCATGCTCGGCTTCATGCTGCTGTTCCTCGGCACCGCTGTGTACGACGCGTTCATCGGGACACGTGGAACGGAGCGTCTGATCGGCATGCTCGGAGCCTCGGCCACGTGTCTCGTCGTTGCGATTGTCTTCCACGAAACAGCGCGGTTCGAGTTTTCCAAGCCAACTCACCTCGTCACATGGCGTCGTCGCTGGGGTATTCGAGAACGCTCGGGGGCGATACCGTTCGGCGCGATTCAGTCGGTCATGGTTGAACGGCCACTGGGAGACGAGGGGACGCCGAGTCGGCGAATCAACCTGCGAACAGTGGATGGCGCCGGAATCCCTGTGACAGTCGGCTATCTAACGGACCCCGACGGAGCCATCTTAAGAACCGCGGATCAAATCCGCGCCCTCCTCGGGCACAAGGCGGAGGAAAGGCACTCGTCGGATCGGAGGCACCTGGCGGATGTCTCGACCCTCGTGGCCGCGGGGAAGATGATAGAGGCCATCAAAGTACCTCAGAGAGGCCGAAGGCATCAGTCTGACCGACGCAAAGCAGCGCGTGGACGAGCTGCATCGTCGAAGTATCGCGCGCCACCCGCGGAATCAACGTCAGGAGTGATCATGTCTGCAGAGAACAAAGCTTTGGTTCGACGATGGTTTGAGGAGGTCTGGAATCAGGGGCGTGCGGCGTCGATCGACGAGATGCTGGCAAGCGACGCCGTCATACACGGACTCGGGCCATCGTTGCGTGTCACTCATCGGGGCGACGGTCTGGGATTCATGGCCACGAGCAAGCGGGCTCAGTTCAAGGGCCTCGTGATCGTGCGAGTTCGTGACGGGAAAATCGTCGAAGGCTGGAACAGCTTTGACCAGCTAGGCATGCTTCAGCAGCTTGGCGTCGTCACTCTGCCGGGTTCATAGGCCAACGATGTCGATGGGGATTGGCTAAGCCGAGAGCATCTTCTCGATAACGCCTCGGCTCGCCGCCAGGAGTTCGCCGATCTTCGACGGATCCTTGCCACCGGCTTCAGCGAAGTCTGGCCGGCCTCCGCCGCCACCACCGACGATGGGCGCAAGCTGCTTCACGATCTGCCCGGCTGGCGCCTTCTTCGTGAGATCGGGCGTGACGCCCACGACGATGGAGACCTTGCCATCCGACGGGGACGCGAGGACGACCACGCCGCTCTTGATCTGTCCGCGGTGCTGATCGACGAGGGCGCGCAGGCCGTCCTTGTCGAGTCCGCTGCACTTCGCGTGCGACGAGCTTTCACCACCAGCGAGCTCCGCATCGACAGTCGCCCCACAGGACAGTCGGCGCCTGCCCTGAAGCGCGATTGAGGCCGCCTTCATCTTGGCCTGCGCATCTCTCGTGGAGCCCTTTTTCTCGTCCTGCAGCGCCGCGATTCGCGCGGCGAGCTCGCCGGGTCTGGCGTTGAGCGCGGCGGACAACACACCAAGTTCATCGCGCTGACGCTGGAATGACGTCAGCGAGTCGAGACCGGTGATCGCTTCGATGCGTCGTACTCCCGCTGCGACGCCGCCTTCAGAGACGATGGCGAAGAGGCCGATGTCGCCGGTCGCGCGCACGTGAGTCCCGCCGCACAGCTCGACGCTGAAGCCAGGAACCGAGACGACGCGGACGTGGTCGCCGTATTTTTCTCCGAACAGCGCCATGGCACCGGCGGCGATCGCCTCCTGCGTGTTCTTCACGTCCGTCTGCACGGCCGTATTGCGGAGAATCTGTTCGTTGACGATGCGCTCGATCTCGAGCAATTGCTCGCGAGTAACGGCGCTCACGTGCACGAAGTCGAAGCGCAGCCGGTCTGGCGCAACGAGAGAGCCTGCCTGCTTGACGTGCTGGCCCAGCACTTGTCGAAGCGCGGCGTGGAGCAGGTGAGTCGCTGTGTGGTTGCGGCGGGTCGCGTCCCGTAGAGCAGCGCTGACTTCAGCACTCACCAGGTCTCTGCGCGACAGCTCGCCGCTGGTGACATGGACGCCGTGCAGGCGCGGCCAGTTCCCGGTGCGCACGACCGCGGTGACGCGTGCCTCACCGCGAGGTCCCGCGACGGTTCCGGCGTCAGAGACCTGACCGCCAGCCTCAAGATAGAACGGCGTCTCGGTCGAGAGCGACGTAACCGTCCTGACCGGTGATGAGCGAAGGCACTTCCTGCCGTTCGCCATTGAAGATCGCAAGGATCTGCGTGTTGATCTTCGTTGTCTCGTAGCCACGGAAGGCCTTGTCGCCGGTTGACTCGAGCTCCGCGCGAACAGGGTCGCTTGCCGTCCACGTCGCGTCCTTCGCATCTGATCCTTTGAACGCGCTTTTGGCCCGCGCCTTCTCACGCTGCGCTTCCATCGCGCGCTCGAAGCCTTCCTGATCGAGCCGGAGCTTTCTGGTCTCGATCATGTCTTCGATGAAGTCGCGCGGCACGCCATGCGTGTCGTACAGCTTGAATGCAGCCTCGCCTGGTACCAGGCCGTTGCCTGCCGCCGCCTTGTCGAGAATCTCCTCGAGCCGGGGCAGGCCGCTCGTCAGCACTGCGTCGAAGCGCTCTTCCTCGCTTCGTATCACCTGGGCAACGATGTCACGCCCGGTCTTGAGCTCCGGATACGCGTCGCCGAACTCGCGGACCATCGTGTCGACCATGGTGTGCAGGAAAGGCTCCTGCAGACCGAGCTGCTTCCCGTGACGCATCGCGCGCCGCATGATCTTGCGCAGCACGTACCCGCGCCATTCATTGGACGGCACCACGCCGTCGGCGATAAGGAAGGTCATCGCGCGCAGGTGATCCGCGATCACGCGCATCGAGACGTCGGACGGTTCCATCGTGCCGCGGTGAGTCGTGCCGGCGCGTTCGCCAATCGCAGAAAGAATCGGCGTGAAGAGGTCGGTGTCGTAGTTCGACAGGTGGCCCTGCAGGACGGCCGTCACCCGTTCGAACCCCATGCCGGTATCGATCGAGGGCGCAGGCAGGGGAATCAGCTTGCCATCGGCCTGCCGATCGAACTCCATGAACACGTTGTTCCAGATCTCGACGTAGCGGTCGCAGCTGCACTCGACGCCGCGGCACGAGCGGCCGGCCAGTTCCTCTCCGCACGGCACGCTGGTGCCGCGGAAGAAATAGATCTCGGAGGATCGTCCGCAGGGCCCCGTATCACCCATCGTCCAGAAGTTATCGTCCGCGCCCAGCTCGCCGATCCGTTCGGCCGGAAGGAGCGTCTTCCAGATGTCGTAGGCCTCGGCGTCGCGAGGGACTGCTGCATCACCCTTGAAGATCGTGACCGTGAGTCTGTCCTTCGGAATCTGCCAGACGTCGGTCAGCAGGCTCCACGCGAAGGGGATGGCCTCGCGCTTGAAGTAGTCGCCGAACGAGAAGTTGCCGAGCATCTCGAAGAACGTGTGATGCCGGAAGGAAGGTCCCACGTTGTCGAGGTCGTTGTGCTTCCCGCTGACGCGCATGCATTTCTGGACGGTGGTGGCGCGCGTGTAGCTGCGCCTTTCCTTCCCGAGGAGTGTGTCCTTGAACTGATTCATTCCCGCGTTGGTGAAGAGGAGTGTCGGGTCCTCGTGCGGCACGAGCGGGGAGCTAGGAACGACGCGGTGGCCGTGCTTCTCGAAGAACGCGAGAAACGAGGAGCGGATCTCCTTGGAGGTCATTGTTCTCTATTGTAGGTCGGCGGAGCAGCGCCATGACCCGGATTCTGGCTCGAAGCCCTGGGCCGACGAGATACCGGTAGACGAGAGCGTCTGGAACTCGCGGTCGTCCTCGATCTGCGTCCGCCCACGCAGTCTGCGCGCGAGGGCCTGCGTGAGCAGGGCGTCGCCGTCGATCGCGGCAAACGTCTCGTCCACGACGCGCTTGGCAATGGACGATGCGATGCCGGCCGCTTCGATCTGCCTGGTCACGCGAAAGCGCCCGCGTTTCTTGCAGGTTGGTCTCGGATCGCGCGATCGCGCCGGCAACGCGCTCGTCATCGAGGCTGCGCTCGGATTTGAGGCGGGTGAGCGCGGCTTCGATCGCGTCAGGGTCGTGCTGACGGCGGAGGAGTCGCTGGCGAAGCTGCGCCTCTGATAGCTCGCGCCGCGCGAGCATCTTCAGCGCCGTGAGATAGGTGTCGTCGGACACCTGAAGAGTTTAGCCGCCGAACCTGGTGATTTCCGCAGCCTTGCCGCCAGTGGTCTGGCCGGTGCGCGCCATCTGATCGCGCGCCATGTCCGCCGTGGTGTGGATGCCTTGCACCTTGAGCTTGAACTCGTCCACGTTGCTGGCCCAGCGAAGTGCCTCTTCGTAGGAGACGAGCCCCTGCTCGAAGAGGGTGAAGATCGACTGGTCGAACGTCTGCATCCCGTACTGCGACGTGCCCTGGGCGATCGCTCCGTGGACCAGGTGCGACTTCTCCTTGTCGAGAATGCAGTCCCGGATGTACGCCGTGCTGATGAGGACTTCGACGGCAGGTACGCGTCCCTTCATGTCGTTCCTCGGCATCAGACGCTGTGAAATCACCGCCTTGATCACGCTCGCGAGCTGGATGCGAATCTGCTTCTGCTGGTGCGGCGGGAACACGGCGATGATGCGGTTGATGGTCTCCGTGGCATCGAGCGTGTGCAGCGTCGAGAACACCAGGTGACCAGTCTCGGCGGCGAGGAGCGCCGTCTGAATGGTTTCGAGGTCGCGCATCTCACCGACGAGGATAACGTCGGGATCCTGTCGAAGCGCGCTGCGCAGCGCGTCGCCGAACGACCTGGTATCGACGCCGATCTCACGCTGGTTGATGACCGAGCGCTGGTCCCGATGGAGGTACTCGATCGGGTCCTCGATGGTCATGATGTGCGCGGTGCGCGTCGAGTTGATCTCGTCGATGAGGGCTGCGAGCGTCGTACTCTTGCCGCTACCCGTCGTCCCTGTGACGAGCACGAGGCCACGTTCCTCGCCGGCGATCTTCTTCAGCACCTTCGGGAGCAGAAGATCTTCGATGGTGGCGACGCGCATCGGAATCACGCGGAAGATCATCCCGATGGTGCCGCGCTGCTGGAACGCATTGCAGCGGAAACGGCCCAACCCAGCCACGCTGTAAGCCAGGTCGACCTCGTGGTTGTCGCGGAACTTGTCTCGATGCCCGGCAGGCAGTACGGCCGCCGCCATGGCAACGAGGTCCTCGTGTTCGAGGCGACGTTCTTCACTTGCGGGGATGAGCGTTCCCCGCACGCGCATCATCGGGTATGTCCCGACTTTGAGGTGGAGGTCCGAGGCGCCGCTGACGACGGCAATCTTGAGCAGATCGTTGACGTGCATGCTACGGGTTGCCGAAGCGGGCGGTGCGGAAATGCACCGGCCCGTTCGGAGCTATTCCCGTAGGTTATCGGCTCTTGGCGGCTCCCGATGTAGCGGCCTCGCGCACGTTGACCGGCTGCAGCCAGCCGTGGGGATCCGGCGCCTCTCCATTCACAATCTGGAAGAATCGCTGCTGGATCGCCTCGGTGATCGGGCCTCGCCGGCCCCGGCCCACCTTCACGCGGTCGACCGACCGAATCGGCGTGACTTCCACGGCCGTCCCCACAAAAAACACTTCATCGGCCATGTAGAGCGTTTCGCGGGGGAGCGTGGTTTCCCTGACCTCGAAACCAAGCTCGCGAGCAATGGTCATGACCGAATCGCGCGTAATGCCCCAGAGCACGGAGTTGCCAATTGGCGGCGTGTAGATGATCCCTTCACGCACGACGAACACATTCTGGCCGCTGCCTTCACTCAGGTTTCCCTGCGTGTCGAGCGCGATACCCTCGGCGTAGCCGTCCGCGATCGCTTCCATCTTGATCAACTGCGCGTTGGCGTAGTTGGCAACGCTCTTCGCCATGGCCGGCGTGGTGTTCGGCGCATTTCGTGCCCACGTCGAGATCTTGACGTCGAGACCTTCCTCAATCGCTTCCTTCGTGAAGTAGGCGCCCCATTCCCACAGCATGATGGCGACGTCGACGGGACACGGCGCAGGATTGACGCCCAGCGAGTCATATCCCCGGTACACGATCGGGCGGATGTAGCACGCCTTGAACCCGTTCGTGCGAATCAGGTTCATCGTTGCGTCGGTCAGCGTCTGCTGATCGTAGGGGACCTCCATCCGGTAGATTCGAGCAGAGTCGAACAGGCGCCGCATGTGCGCAGTCCAGCCTGAAGCAGGCCGGACCCTGGCGGGTGTCGTAGCACCGCGCACCCTCGAAGACTGCGCTGCCGTAGTGAACGACGTGTGACGCGACATGGATCTTGGCATCTGCCCAGTCCACGAGCGTGCCGTTCATCCAGATGGTGCCGGTCCCAGGAAATCCCATGACGCGCTCCCTTCGTCCGCTGCGGTCGCCAATTTCCAACTACCAACTCTCCAACTCCCAAATCTTTCGGCGTACCTGTTGGGAGTTGGGAGTTGGAACTTGGGAGTTCCAGATGATCGTAACCCGCTTTCCGGGAAATGCCCAATGTCACGGGGACATTGGGTAACTGGGTAGTTAGGTTGCTGGGTAGTTAGGTAGCTGGGTAGGTGCTGGGTTGCTAGGTAGCTGGGTTGCTAGGATCACTCAACTACCGAGCCATCCAGCCACCGAGCCACAAGATTACCGAGCTACCCAGTGCAGCGTCTCTGCTGATGGCGCAGCCACTTCGCTCGGGGGCGTCGCGCTGGCGAGTGGGTCCGGCCATGCCAGATACTCGCGTTCCTGCGCACGGATCTGACGATAGCGGCGGAAAGTGTCGCGCACGGATTCCAGACCGATGAGCGAGCGCCACGTGGTTCCGCGGAAGGTATGCGTCATCATTCCGCGCCAGTGCCTGAGCACAAAGCCGGGATGAAGCCGAAAGGCGGTCGGAATGTGGCGGACTTTCATCCAGCGCTCGGCTCTCCAGCGCATGAACTCGATTTCTTCTGCGTCGAGATGCGCGCTTCGTGTCACTGCTGACGTTCCGTCGTATTCCTCGACGCGCTGGTTGACGATGAGCCCGCGCTCGCGGAAGTCGCGCGTCATCGGTGTGCCGGGATACGGCGTGGGGTGCTGGATGTACGGCCAGTCCACGTACTTCCGCGCGAACGCGAGGTTGGTCTCGATCGAGGAACGTGTATCGTCGGGATTGCCGACGATGAGTCCGCCGACGACGAGCAGACCGTGCTGGTGCAGGACGTTCACTGCCGCGAGTGTCTGTGTTCTCCTGTCTTCCGGCTGTTCTTGGCGGTGGCCCTCAGAAACGCGAGATCGTCTTCGAGCACGTTCTCGATGCCGAGGAACACGTAGCGGAATCCAGCCTGGCGCATCAGCGGCGCCAGTGACGCTCCGTGCGTGGCAATCGCCGCTGTCATCGCCTGCACGACGTACATGATATCGTCGAGGCCGTGCTCGACGATGGCCCGGCAGAGCGCCTCGAGTCGAGGGACGTCGATCGTGATGTTGTCGTCCACGAGGAAGATCGACCGCGCGCCACGATCGTGAGCGTCCCTGATGTCCGCGATCACTCGATCGATGGAGAAGCGATGAAAGTTGCGCCCGCGCATCTCGATGATCGAACAGAAGCTGCAGTCGAATGTGCAGCCGCGCGACGTCTCGACGACGTCGATGGGGCGTCCCATCATCGTGTAGCCGGACAGCACGCGCGCGGCGCGGGAGGGAGGCCGCACGTCGCCGTCCTTCAGCGTTGTTGCAGGTCGCGCCGGGTTGCGCTGGAAACCGTCAGGCGATCGAAACCAGAGACCAGAGATGTTCGACAGCGATCGCTGTCCTTCGATCGCGCGGAGCAGTTCGCGAAAGGTGAGGTCGCCCTCGCCGCGCACGATGAAGTCCACGCCCAGCGACGGATCCGTCCATGCCTCGGGAGCCAGCGACGGGTCGTAGCCACCGACCGCAACGAGTACGTCAGGCTTGATCGATCGAATGAGGGAGATGATGCGTCGCGCCGTGCCGCGCTGGAAAGTCATCACCGACAGGCCCACCAGCCGAGGCTGGAGCTGTTCAATCAGCCGTACGACGGTGGTCTGGACGGATGACTGCGCGAGGATGAGATCGGCAATCGCCACCTTGTGATGGCTGTCGACATTGCCTGCAAGTGATGCGAGTCCACCGTTCGGCATACGCACCGCGATCGTCGGCGTATGCTCGAAACTGTCGGGCATTGAGAGCAGCAGGATCTGCATCGTGCCGTTCCGTGTTCCAGGTTCCGAGTTCCGGGTTCGTGTTCTTGGTTCCGGTTCGACGTTCCGGGTTCAAGGTTCGAGGTTCGACACGATTATCGCGCGCGAACCCTCGGCTGGAACCGCGAACTTGGAACCCCGAACCATGAACAGGAACCCCGAACACGAACATGGAACCCGGAACGTGGAACCTGGAACTGCAGAGTTACTGTGCTTCGTTACAGAAAGGACAGCGAGCAGTCCTGGCATGGAGCGGCTTTCTGCAGTGCCAGCAGAAGCGCGCGGGCGGGGTTTCGCGGGCGCGTAGCCTCGATTGAATCTCAGCCACATTCGCTTCGGCGTGTGCCGTGCCACCTCGTCCGACGGCGCGACGTGGCGCTGGCTCGCGTGCCGCTAGCAGAGCCTCGAGCAGCTCTGAAGCCTTCTGATAGCGGGCGGGCGGCTCGGGCGCCATCGCCCGCAGCACGATGTCATTGATCGCTTTCGGAATCTTCGGGTTCTTGATCCGCGGGGCCGAGAGCATCTCACCGCGTGCGAGTCGTGTGATGTCGCGCGGCGCGGGCGTGTCGTACGGCATCGTGCCAGTGAGCATCTGATACATCGTCACGCCCACCGAGTAGATATCGCTGGCGAACACAGCCTTCCCGTAAAACTGTTCGGGCGCCATGTACGGCGGGCTGCCGATTACGGTGGTGCCGTGCGCGGCAATCTCCAGGTACCGCGACGTCCCGAAGTCGCTGACCTTGAGCATCCCGTTTTCGGTGATGAGCATGTTCCCGGGACGAATGTCGCGGTGCAGGATACCGGCGCCATGCGCGTGGTCGATGGCGTTGCAGATCTGACAGCTGAAGTCGAGCGCCTTTGCGAGGTCGAGCACTCCCTCTCGAACGATCAGTTCCTCCAGCGTCTCGCCCGGCACGTACTCCATCACGATGAACAGCACATCGTTCTGCTCTTCGGCGGTGAGGACGCCGACGATGTTCGGGTGACTCATGGACGCAAGCAATTGCGCCTCTTTGAGCAGGCTGACGTTCTGCTTGTGCGGAACCTTGAGCGCGACCTTCTTCTTGATCATCGTGTCTTCGGCGAGGTAGACGGTGCCGAAGCCACCACTGCCAAGCGAGGACAGGATGCGGTACTTCCCAATCGTCTGACCGCGGAAGAACATCGAAGGTGGGAGGGAGTATAGCAGCGTGCACGCGTCCTCCTTGCACGCGCGCGACGATCGGATCGATCGCTCTCCGCCGTGGAGTCACTGCGCGGCTGGAACGCGTGTCGCGGAGCCGTATAATCTCGGCGTGCACCCTCGTTTCTTCGCGCCGGAGGCACAGACGACCGGCGAGCTCATCACGCTTCCGGAAGAGGAAGCAGAACACCTGACCCGCGTCCTGAGGCTGGGCGCGGGAGCCGCCGTTCGCGTGTTCAACGGGAGCGGCGATGAATTCGAATCTGTCGTCGAGGCCGCCGCGAAAGACGGCGTACGCGTGCGGCTCGGGGATCTTCGAGAACCGGCACCAGAGGCGCGTCTTCAGGTGACGCTCGCGCAGGCCGTCCTGAAAGGCGACAAGATGGACGATGTCGTGCGCGACGCAGTGATGATCGGCGCGGCAGCAATACGACCGATTCTCACCGCGCGAACAGAGACCACTGCCGCCATTCTGGAGAAGGGCCGGCGCCAGGAGCGCTGGGAGCGCGTGGCGATTTCGTCAGCCAAGCAGTGCGGCCGCGCGGTCGTTCCGCCGATTCTCGAGCCGGTCGCTTTCGACGCATTCATCGCCTTCCTGCTGGACAAGTGGCTGGCTGGACCGGCGCTCATGCTTGTTGAGCCCGGATCAACCAAGGCTGCGGTCACGTTTGCGGAACTCGACGTCGAGCCGCCGAAGGCGGCAACCGTGCTCGTTGGCCCTGAAGGCGGATGGGCACCAGAGGAGATCGAAGCAGCCGAGTCCGCGTGCCGACGCGTCACGATGGGCGGCCGCACGCTTCGCGCCGACACGATGGGGCTCATCGCGATCTCGGCGATCTATTCCCGGTGGAGGGAGTTCTAGAGAACTCCCAACTCCCAAGGGGCCAACTCCCAACGTTGGCAGGCCTCAGGTCTCCGAAGTCGCCGCGTGACGGTGTGCGCGCGCGGTTGCGCGATCGGTGGTGCGGAAGAAGGCCGCGAACAGCAGCAGCACGATCCCAGCGCTGGCTGCCGGAACGATCCAGATCTTCTCCCACGCATGCCCACCGCCCGGCAGGGCGAACGCATCGACGATTCGCCCCGAGACCCACGAACCGATGAACATCCCGAGTCCGAGCGTCACGAACGCAATCAGGCCTTGTGCGGCCGCCCGCAGATCGGGCGGCGCCTTCTGATCGACGTAGATCTGGCCCGTGACAAAGAAGAAGTCGTAGCAGATGCCGTGCAACAGAATTCCTGCGTAGAGCATCCAGATCAGTTGACCGTTGTTGCCGTACGCAAACAGCAGGTATCTCGTCGTCCATGCCGCCATCCCGACAAGCAGCATGTTCTTCACGCCGAGCCGTCGGAAGAACAGTGGCATCACGAGCATGAAGCCGATTTCCGACATCTGACCGAGCGTCATCTTCCCGGCGGCGTTGACGACCTGAATCTCGTTGAGGAACGGATTCGCGAACGCGTAATAGAACTGCAACGGGATGCAGATCAGAAACGAGCCGAGCACGAAGATCGCGAACGACCGTTCGCGAAGCAGGCCCAGCGCCTCGAGACCGAGTACGTCCGCCATCGAGGCGCGGCGACTCCGCGTCGGCGGTGTATGGGGGAGAGCGAAGCAGAACAGCCCGAGCAGCAGCGACGCGCCGGCGGCGAGTCGCATCGGCATCGCCGTCGCCTCGAGCCCGAGCGTGCCGACGAGCAGGCCGGCCACGATCCACCCGATCGTACCCAGAACCCGGATCGACGGGAACTCGCGCGCCGGATCCTTCATCTGGTGGAAGGAGAGCGAGTTGCTCAGCGCCAGCGTGGGCATGTAGCACAACGCGTAGCCGAGCAGCACCGCGTAGAACGGTCCGAACGCGCTCATCGTCGAGCCGTAGAACAGCACGAGCCCGCCGATGAGATGAAGCACCGCGAGAATCTTCTCGGTGGCCAGGAAACGATCGGCAATCATCCCGACGAAGAACGGCGAGATCATCGCCGCCAGTGCAGTGGTGCCGGCCGCAAGGCCGATCTGTTCCCCGGTGAAGCCCAGCGTCTGACCAAGCCACGTCCCCATCGTCACCGACCACGCTCCCCACACGAAATACCGGAGGAACATCAACGAAGAGAGCTTGATCCGGACGCTCAACGGCATCGGGCGATCCTTCCGATCAGGCGAGTGCGCTCTTGGCGAACGCGAAGCACTTCTTTACTTCGTCAACTGGTCCGGCGTCACCGTCGTGCTCGTATTCGATGTAGGCGCGAATCGGCCAGCGCTCCTGTTTCAGCAGTTGCAGAACCTGCCGAATCGGCGTGTCTCCCGTTCCCCATGCGGTGTTGGGACCCTGCTCTTTCTTCCGATCCTTGAGGTGCAGGTTGGTGATGCTGGCGTGGTGCTCGCGGATGTAGGCCACGGCGTCGTAGTTGGCCGCCGTGAAATGACCGATGTCGAGATTGATCCGGAACAAGGGCGACAATTTGATCGCCGTTGCGAGGCTCTCGAGCGTGGCGAACTCGTTTGGGTCGGTCACGTTCGAGTGGTTGTGCATCGCCACCGGCATCTTATGCTTCGCTGCGAACGGCGCCATGCGACGAGCGGCCTCGATCGTCGCTGAGGCGGTGATGATCTCGGCGCCCAGCGCCTTGGCCATCTCGAACCCGCGATCGATCTCCGCATCGGTGAAGCTGTTATTCGGGCTGTAGTTGAACGCGTAAATCGTCATTCCCGCGCCCTCGAACTTCTTCCGAATGGCGCGGAAGTGATCGATCGGCGTCTCGAGTCTCCACGTCTTCGCGGCCTCGCGTGCTTGTTGCGCCTGCTCCGGCGTTGGCCGCCCGCGTCCGAACGACGATGGCGGTTCGATTTGCGGTGCCCACAGCTCGCATTCAGTCAGGCCGCACTCCTTCATCGCAGCGATGATCGGATCGACGAGGTCCCCGCCCGGCGGACGCGTCAACTCGCGGAAGGAATACGTCTGCACACCAAGTCGCACGCCAGACACCGTCTGCGCGCGCAGCACCGACGGCAGTGTCACTGACGACAGAGCCAGCGCGCCGAATTCTCTTCTTGTCAGCATGTCGGTCGTCCTTCGCGATCGTCGTGCTCTTCGTGGTCTTGGTGCTTTGAGCAGTACAGTGCAAACGAATAGAGCCGATCGCCAGCAGCGATGAGCACGTGCTGGCGGCCATCGACGAGGTACGTCTGCGGTGCGTTCGTAACGTTGCCGATGCGCGCGTGCCACAGCGGCCGGCCGTTCGCCGCATCGAAAGCGATGAAGTTGCCGGACACGTCACCACCGAAAAGCAGGCGGCCAGCAGTTGCGAGCAACCCCGGGCCCCCGCGGCCTTCGCTCGTCGCCGTCTGGAACTTGTGCCGCCAGACGGTCTTGCCGGTCTTGTAGTCGATGGCAGTGATGTAACTACCCACGCCGCCGACGGACATCTCGTCCTTTCCCCCGAGGCCCATCGCGCCCCGCGGATCGAGCTCAGTCAGGTAATACATCGCGTAGTTCTCAGCCGTGGGGACGTACAGCAGCCCGGTGTCCGGACTGAACGCCTGCGGCGGCCAGTTGGTGGCGCCGCCGTTGTTCGACGACACGAGCGCGCCGCCGACGTGATGGTCCTTTTCGGGGATTCGCACCGGCTGGCCTTTGGCATTCAGTCCGCCCGCCCAGTTCACCGTCTCGGAGAACTGACTGGTGACGAGCCGCTCACCAGTTGTGCGGTCGAGTGTGAAGTAGTAGCCGTTGCGGCTGGCGGTCACCACGAGCTTGCGGCGTCGGCCGTTGATCTCACCGTCAACGAGAACAGGCGTCTGAGCGGAGTCCCAGTCGTGCGTGTCGTGCGGCGACGTCTGGAAGTACCAGGCCATCTTGCCGGTGTCCACGTGCACGGCCACGATTGAGCACGTGAAGAGGTTGTCGCCGTACCCGCGTGGCGCCGACGTATACGCGGGAGTCGGATTCCCGGTGCCGAAGATGTAGAGACGAGTCTCGGGATCGTAGGCGCCGGGCAGCCACGGGTGGCCGCCGCCGTTGCGGGCGGCGTCGAGATCCTTCCAAGTCTCGAGGCCCGGATCTCCCGGCTTCGTGGGCACGCTGTAGAAGGTCCACTGAACATCGCCGGTTTCCGGATCGAACGACTGGAGGTACCCGGTCGAATCGAGATCGTTGCCAGTGCCGACGATGACGTGATTGTCGACGACGACAGGCGCCGAGGTCAGGAAGTACTGCTGGTTGAAGTTCGCGATCTCTTTGTGCCAGCGTTCCTTGCCAGTGCGCGCGTCGAGCGAGATGAGGTAATCGTCTGGCGTGACGAAGAAGAGATGGTTGCGCCACATCGCCGCGCCGCGATTGCCGATGTGCGTGCCGCCGCGCGTCCGCCAGAAGAATCGCCACAGCAGGTGACCATCGAGGGCATCGAGCGCCCAGACGTTATCGGGCGCGGTCACGTACAGCACACCGTTGATCGCGAGGACGGCACCTTTGATTGTCGTGGCGCCGACGAACTCGTTATCGCCGACACCGCCTTCGATGACCGCAGGCGGCGCGGGGCCGAAGGGCGGCGCGACGGCCACCGTCCCTGGCCCTGCTGTCACGGCCGTCGTCCATGCCAGGCCCAGGTTCTTCACGTTCGCCTGATTGATCTGCCTCAGTTCGCTGTAACGGCGCGCGGAGTAGTCCCCGAGTACGTCGGCCACGAATCCGACAGCGGCTTGAGGATGTCTTTGCGGATCCAGGCCCTCCTGCTGCGCAACCAGCGCCACGGTGACCGAGGCCAGGAGAAGACAAGCGAACCCGCACCTTCGCCCCATCGACCCGTAGGACCGTGTTGCTCATTTGAGAGTGCTCAGATACGCGGTGACGTTGTGGATGTCTGCATCGCGGTACCCTCGAAGTAGATCGCGGTGCGGTTGAAGAGGATCGGCGATGGTCACCTGGACGCCGTTCGTCACGCGAAACGATCGCCGGCCGCCGTCGGACGTCTTGAGCGACACAGCGAAGTCGTCCACGCGTTCGAGCTGTCCTCTGAATCTTTTCCCCGGACGGCAGGGTGACTGTGGCTGTCGGTGGGCGTGGGCGCGCAGGCGGAGGAGCGCCACGACCGAGAACGCTGCCAGGCATCATCCAGCTCTGTTGCAGAAGCCGCGGGTCGGCGATGCGTGTCGCGATTCCCTGAAGATCACCCGTCGCCGAATGGCACGACCCGCACGTCTCGGTGAAGTACTTCTCTCCCGTTGTGGCGTCACCGACGACGATCGATGGCGGACGATCCCGCGGACGCGTCGTAGCCGGCCACTCTGAAGCTGTGCATGAATGCGGCGAGGTCTGCGATCTGATCGGCGTTCATCGCGAACGCGGGCATGCCGCGATCGGGCCGGCCGGAGCGGATCACCGGTCCAATGAGCTCGCCCTTCTGATCGTCGAGCACGAGTTGGGAGCGCAGCAGGCTCGGTCCGCCGTCGCCACCTCGAATATCGGCGCCGTGACAGAACGCACAGTTGGTGCTGAAGGTGGCACGTCCGCGCTCGACGGCCGCGGTGTCTTCGTTGCGCTGTGGATACGCACCGATGCCGATGCCGCCGATCCGTCCGCCGCCGGTCGGGGCGGGCGCCTGACCTTGCTGCGCGGTGACCGAAATCGACAGGACTGACGAGCGCTCCGACGATCGCCGCCAGACGAGCGCGCGTCATGGCTTGTCTGGCTATGGGATCAGATAGGGTCTGAGCACCGCCGTCCACACCTGGTATCCCAGCGGCGACAGATGCAGACCGTCCTCGACGTACAGATCCCGGCGTGGCCTCTCGTCCCAGCCGAGCATCAGGTTGTCGAAGTCCAGAAAGGCAAGGCGGTCGTCTCTCTGACAAATTGCCCGAATGATATCGTTTGCAGCCCGCATCCGGTCAACCTGAAGCCAGCGGAGCGGGCTCGGCTTGATCCCGATGTAGAGAATGCGGGTTTGAGGGAGCTGTGCCTGAACTGCGCGCACGAAGCGCTCGAAGTCTACGGCTAATCTGTTCGGAGATCTTTCCACCGCCGATGTCGTTGTCACCGGCGTAGACGACGACAAGTCGGGGCTCGTATCGAAGCACCAGCCGGTCGATGTATCTGAGGGCGTCAGATAACTCGGTGCCGGAGATCCCTCGGTTGATGATCTTCAGATCCGGAAAGTAATGGGCGGTGTCCCATCGCTGAATCGTCGAGCTGCCGACGAAGACAATTTCGCTTTTAGGTGGTGGCGCGGTCCGGTCGGCTTCTTCAAAGGCGGCGACATACTTTTCCCAGCGGTCGCCTGGCTGTTGCGCGAGGGCTGACGAGGCCGTCAGCAGCGCCCCGATGAGAATAGCGGTCGCTCGCATGCGCGAAAGCGTAACATCGATTGATGCGCTACCTCGTCACCGCCCGCGTAAAATCGGGCCGCCGTCCGGCGCTCGATCGAGCAATTGAGGACGGGACCCTTGGCGCGGGTTCCATTGCCGGCGACGAGTATCAGTACGATATGCAGCAGGCGCGGCAACTGCCCGACGGCTCGGTGAAATGGGTGGAGACGTGCTTCTGCGCCACGCCGCTCGAAGAAGAGCGTCCGTACTGGGAGGCCTACTTCGATCTGCTGTCCATCAAGGACGCACACGCGCGCAGCCGATGCCGCCACGAGAACGGCACCGAGTACTGGGCATGCTCCTCCTGCGATTGCACCGAGCGCCTCGAGGCGAGGCTCAAAGAAAAAGGCGAGCCCTTCTGTAAGTTCGACGCACAAAGGTCAAAGTAGCCAAGGACGGAGTCACCGGCCGACGACGATCTCGAGGTCGCGGATCGTCTCACCTGCTGCAACGCCGAGCCGGTTCGCTGGCAGTGCCCGCCCGTTGCGCGTCACACGCTTTATCGACAGCCCGGTTCCCAGGCCCTCGAGAGCGAATTCGTATTCGCCGACGGTGTTGCCGAGCTCGAATCGTCCACTCGAGTCGATTGACGACTCCGGCGCCGGGTACAGTGGGGACACTTCGAGCAGCTTCTGGTGAGCAACGAGTGCGCTGGCGCGCGACGAGGCCGGAACATTCCCTTCGTAGACGACGCGGCCGGAAACGACGCCTGGTCGATCGACGATGATGCGGACGTCCTCGACCGAATCGACCGTCACTTCAGTCGTCGCGATGCCCATGAGCATTCCCTGATCGGTCTCCGCGCGCACGAGCATCGTCAGGGCGCCTGGCATAATTCCAGACAGCGTGAACAACCCGCCGGGGTCGGACACGAACCACATGCCGGACCGTGTGCCCGCCGGATCGCCATAGTCGATTGTGATGTCGTCGATCGAGACGCCAACCGGCCAGAACACGCGTCCCGAAACGCTGAAACGTTGTGCCGGCGTCAGCCAGATGTCGATGCCTTCGGCGTTGACCCCTTCGAGAACTGTCACGGCGCTGCCGGGCTCTCGCTCCGTGACTCCGGGATACCAGCTCACATGAACATTCTCCGCCGCGGCGATGTCCGCATTTCGCGCCGCCCGTCCATCGTCGGTGGGGTCCGCCTCGCGGCCCTGCCTGGTAGGCATCGTGACGTTTGTTGCGCCAATGAGGTACTCGCCAGGCGGAAGGTCGCTGAACTCATACCGTCCGTCGAACTGAGTCGTCGTCCGCAATTGAAAAATTGGTACGCGCTGGTTGCCAGAGCGAATTGCCGCCTGCACGTTGACGTTCGGGGCCGCGCTGCCATCCGGACGAATGATGCGGCCCGCGATGCTGGCGGCGCGGCGGAAGACGATCTGGAGATCGAGTACCTGACCGTCGCGAGGAAGATCGAGTTCCGGCCCGACGTCGAAAGAGGCGAGACCGGACTCAGATTGCGAGCGAAGCTGCCTGCTCGTGTAACCCTGTTTCGTCGCAGACAGGACGTAGTGGCCTTCCGGAAGCTGTGTGAAGCTGAAGGCTCCGGTGTTGTCGGTGGTGGTTCTGCGGCTTTCGGCGACGCCTTGTTCGTTGCTCCCCAAGAGCGTGACGGTCGCATCTGCGACGAGCGCTGCGTAGTCGGTGACGACGTGGCCGGCGATACGGCCAGTCTCTGAATTTACGGGGGACAGTTCCTGTGCGTCCGCTGTGAGAGTGGACAGGAGCGCAACGACGAGAGCAGACGTCAGGCGCATCTGAGTCGAATTGTAAAGGGGTCAGACCCCATTACGAAAGTGCATCGATAATGGGCGTGATGCGGTGGGCGTTCAGTGTCTGTGCGGTTGGCCTAGCCCTGCTGGCCGGTTTCGCGCCAATCGATGCGCGATTCGTCGAGCGGTGGTATTCAACCGGACTCTACCCAATCATCCAGCGGGGGCTGACGCCTGTTTCGAATCTCGTGCCGTTTGCTCTTCTCGACATTCTGGCGGTCGGCGGTGTTTGTCTCGTGCTCCTGGCACTTGTTCGAAGCGTCCGCCAGGCGCGCCGCAAAAAGACGTGGACGCTGCTTTTGACCACGCTTTTGCGTGTCGTGACCTCAGCGGCCGTGATCTACCTTGTGTTCTTGCTGTTGTGGGGACTGAACTATCGGCGTGTCTCGATGATCGAGAGGCTGGTTCTCGAGCGCGACGCATCACAGGAAGCGATTATGGACCTCGGTCGGCTGGCGGTTCGCCAGTTGAACGCGACGCATGCGGCCGCTCACGCAGAAGGATGGCGCACCTCGCCGTGGCGCGAGCATCGGATGCGTGACGCCTATCACGAGGTACTCACCGACCTGGCGGACGCCCGGACTATGGTGCCAGGACGACTCAAGTGGTCACTCTTCGGGCCCGTACTTCCGGTGGACGAGCGTGGACGGCATGATCAACCCGTTCGGCCTGGAAGTGCTTGCCAATCCGGATCTGCTCCCGTTCGAGAAGCCGTCTGTCGCTGCGCATGAATGGGCGCACCTGGCTGGCTACGCTGATGAATCCGAAGCGAGCTTTGTCGGCTTCCTCACTTGCATTCGCGCTGCGACGCCTGCGGCATACAGCGGCTGGTTGTTCCTGTATTGGGAGGTCAGCTCTGAGGTCGGCGCCGGCGATCGGCAGCAGCTCGCGTCGGGGCTCGAAGAAGGCCCCCGTCGCGATGTTGAAGCAGTTGCCGAACGCGTGCGTCGGGGGCAAGTGCAGGTCGTTGCGAGACGCTGGCTGGCGCGTCTACGACGAGTACCTCAAAGCCAACCGCGTTGAAGAGGGCGTGCGCAACTACGGTCTCGTGCTGACGCTGCTCACTCGTGCTCGATTCGAGAAGGGCTGGGTTCCGGTCTTGAGGTAACTACGCTCTCACGATTCGGCCAGCCGCCGCGCGTCGCAAGCGATCCTGCACCGCTGCACCGAGGCCATCATCGGCGAATTCATGCACGAGGACGACGTGGGCACGAGCCGCATCGAGATCGCGGAGCGTGGCGTAAAGCCGCGTCGCGACGTCCGTGGGCCTGTCATGTGATCCGATGATGCACATCGAGCGCGTTGCGATCCGATGCGAGCGCAGCCAGTTCGTCGCGATCCTCTTCCGCCGCGATGATGCCGACCACACGGCCTCTGGAAAGCTGCTCACGCGCGGCATTGACGAGCGCTGACAGGGCCGCATCCGTCCTTCCCTCGAAGAGCGTCAGCTCTGCGCGAGGCGAGTAGTGCTTCTCCATCAGCCCGGGTGAAGGCAGGACGGCGTCCGGTTTCGATTCCCGGGCTGCGGCTCGAGGAAGGATGTCTACTCGCCCGAGCACTTCACGCAGCATGTCGGCAGTGACCGCTCCCGGTCGCAGGATCGTTGGCGGATCGCTCGTGAGGTCAAGCACGGTTGACTCCACGCCGATCGTTGTCGGACCTCCATCGACGACGAGATCGATGCGTCCGCTCAGGTCATCGATGACGTGCGATGCCAGCGTTGGGCTGGGGCGCGAAAAGAGATTGGCGCTCGGCGCAGCGACGGGCACAGCGGCGGCATCGATGAGCGCACGAGCGACCGGATGCAATGGCACACGCACCGCGACGGTCGAAAGGCCAGCCGTGACTTCGTCGGGCACCTGAGGCGACCTTGGAACAATCAGCGTCAGCGGTCCCGGCCAGAAACGCTGGCCGAGTGTCTCGACGACGTCCGGCACGCGCAACGCGAGTGCCGCAATCGAGTCGATCGACGTCACGTGAACGATGAGCGGATCGTTCGCTGGGCCGTTGTTTCGCGGCGAAGAGCCGCCGCACCGCTTCACGATCGAGCGCGTTGACGCCAAGGCCGTAGACGGTTTCCGTTGGAAAAGCGACGAGCCCTCCACGTCGAAGGCATTCCGCGGCTCTGGCAAGCGCAGCGGGTTCTGGGTTGTCCGGCGAGACACGGATCACATCCGTCATGAGACGTACATCGTAGTGCGAGCCGTGGAATCAGTACACTGGGCCCGCAATGTTTGAAGCCGCCGAAGTCGGTCGAAAGCTCTCGAAGAGCGATTACAAGGCACAGGTTCCGCACCTGCGATCGGAATTGCTGGCTGTACAGCAGGAGCTCCGCCAGGCTGGGTCATTCCCGGTGATCGTCCTGTTCGCGGGTGTCGATACTGCCGGCAAGAGCGAGACGGTAAACCTGCTCAACGAGTGGATGGACCCGCGCTGGATCATCACGCGTGGCTACACCGAACCGTCGAGCGATGAACGCGAGCGCCCGCGGCTGTGGCGATACTGGCGGGACCTGCCTCCGCACGGCCGCATCGCGATATTTCTCAGCGCCTGGTACTCCTCGCCGATCCTCGATCGCGTCGCGGCGCGCACGAGCAAGGCGGAGTTCGACTCTCTGCTCGATCAGGTGGCCGCCTTCGAGCGAACGCTGACCGACGACGGCGCGGTCATCGTGAAGTTCTGGATGCACTTGAGCAAGAAGGCGCAGAGGAAGCGACTGAGGGAGTTCGAAAAGAATCCGTTGCAGCGGTGGCGTGTCACCAGGGAGCAATGGAAACACTGGGAGATGTTCGACAAGTTCGTGAGCGCCGCCGATCGCGCCATTCGCCGCACGAGCACCGAGGCGGCGCAGTGGCACATCGTTGAGGGGGAAGACGAGCGCTATCGAACGGTCGCGGTGGCCGCACAGCTTCGCGATGCGATTCGGCGCAGCATGGAGCGACGCCCGACCGGTAAGTCAGCGCGGCCGCAAGCTGTCGCGCGCAGGACGGCGGCGGACGGTCCGGTGAAAGCCATCAGGCGCGTCGAACGCGAATTCAACGTTCTCGACAATCTCGATCTGTCGCAGAAGGTCAGCGATGACGACTTCGACAAGGAATCGGCGGAGAAGCAGGCGCGCCTGAGCATGCTGCAGCGGCGGGCCATCAAGCGCAGTGTGTCAACCCTCCTTGTCTTCGAGGGATGGGACGCCGCGGGAAAGGGCGGCGCCATTCGCCGGGTGACAGCAAGCCTCGATGCGCGCGACTACCAGGTGATTCCGATCGGCGCACCAACCGACGAGGAGCGCGCGCATCACTACCTGTGGCGATTCTGGCGCCACTTATCGCGCAAGGGGCGCCTCACGATCTTCGATCGCAGCTGGTACGGTCGTGTGCTGGTTGAACGTGTCGAGCGCTTCGCGACCGACGCCGAATACATGCGCGCGTACGGCGAGATCAATCACTTCGAGGAGCAGCTCGTCAATCGACGGGATCCTGGTGCTGAAGTTCTGGATTCACATCAGCAAGGCGGAGCAGCTCAGACGATTCAACGATCGCAGCCGAACGAGCTACAAGCGCTGGAAGATCACCGACGAAGACTGGCGCAATCGCAAGCGATGGGAGGACTACACCGTCGCCGTCAACGACATGGTGGAGCGCACGAGCACGAAGATCGCGCCGTGGACGCTCGTGGAAGGCAACGACAAGAACTTCGCGAGGATCAAGGTGCTCGGGACGCTCGCTGCCGCTCTCGACCATCGCCTGAACCGGTGACGCCGTTGTAGCGGCGAGGCTCTCAGACCCGCCGGGCTCAGCGCGTGATGAAGCGGCTCAGCGTCTGAATCCACTCCGGTACCGGTGTGGAGGATTCGACGATGGCTTTGTCGAGGACGAGCTGAGGTCCGGTGAGCCGCTTGCCATAGAAGCGCTCGTTTGCGTCGAGATCGGCGCGCACCGTGCTGCCGTTGACCGTCACCCCGGCGAACAGGCCTCTGGAGTGCGAGTAGCTGAGGATCTCCGCGCGCATTTGAAGGTCTGTGTTCGCCTGCGCGTCTCGGCCAACCGGCCCGGCTGCGACTGCAGCGTCGGCGCCGAACTTGAACTGGTTGCGAAGGAACTGCTCGAGGCCGCGCCGGTTCATGATGACGAGCACCAGGTCGGTCGCTTCACCTCCGATCTGGAGCCCGATGCTGCCGCCTGTGAGCGTCATGAACGTCGGTGCAGACCAACCGTCTTCGTTGCGCGCGCTGAGGATGCCGCGCCCACGCATCCCTCCAAAAATGAACCCGCCCTTGAGTGTGCCCGGGAAGATCGCGATGCCCTCGGCCTTCATCGTGATCGAAGCCGGAATGGCCGTATCAGAGGTCGCCATCACTTCATTGAGCACGGTGATGGACTCGCGGATGCGGCTGGCCTCTTCCGAGTTAGGTCCTTCCTGGGCCCGCGTAGAAAGGGCGAGTGCCAGACACGCTGCGAGAGTGAGCGCAAGTTGAGGGAACGTCCTAGTCATGCCGACAATGATAGCGAGCATCCGTCGTGAACCGCTCGCGTGGCACAGCTTCCGGCCAATCGCCGGTAAGATAACTCGACCGAGATGACCGACGAAGATTTGTCGAACACGACGATCCGGCGCTTCGATATCACCCGCCTGATCGCACGTGGCGGGATGGGCGAGGTGTACCTCGCGAAGGACGCGGTCCTGGGCCGGGACCTCGCGCTCAAGATCCTGCGGCAGGATGTCACGCGCGATTCCGATCGCCTGGAGCGCTTCGTCCTGGAGGCGCGCGCGGCATCGGCGCTCAATCACCCGCACCTCATTGCCATCTACGACATCGGCGAGAGCTCGCCGAAACGGAATGGCTCGCCGGTGGGTCCGCCTGTTCTGTACATCGCGATGGAACTGGTGTCGGGGGAGACGCTTCGTGCGTCAATCGAAGCGAATCGACTGGATCTCGACCGCACGCTCGAGTTCATGGCTCAGGTCGCAGATGCGCTCGACGCGGCTCACGCGGCCGGCGTAACCCACCGCGATCTCAAGCCGGAGAACCTGATGATCGCCGAGGGCGGCTACGCCAAAGTGCTCGACTTCGGCATCGCGAAGCTTCGCGCGGATCCGATGCAGAACCGCACGGAGGCTGGTCATGAGCCGACGGCCACCGACGGCGGGCGCCTGCTCGGCACGCTCGGGTACATGTCGCCCGAACAGGTGCAGGGGCAGCCGACCGATTACCGCACGGACGTCTTTTCGTTCGGGTGCGTCCTCTACGAGGCAATCACCGGCAAGCGCGCATTTCTAGGCGCGAACGCCTTCGCGACACTGAAGGAGATCGTCGAGCACGAGCCGGCGCCGCTGTCCACCCTCGTGCCGTCGGTACCTGACGGGCTCGAGCGGATCGTTCGGACCTGCCTGGCCAAAGATCCGACGCAACGATTCGGATCGATGCGCGAGGTTGCCGCCGATCTTCGCGAAGTTCGTCGCAAGATGAACGACACGGCCGTCGTCGAGGTGCCGCGACGCGAGAATCGCCGCTCGTTCCTGATGGCCGCGGTTGCCTTCGTGCTGGTTGCGGCAGTGGTCGCAGCATGGTCGATGAATCGCCGGCTTCCGACCGCGACGGGATCATCAGGCCGTGTGTCGATCGAACGCCTGACCACGACCGGTACGGCCATCGACGCAGCGATTTCACCGGACGGGCGCCAGCTCGCGTGGGTCGAGTCTGCCGGCGGCATGCAAGGCCTGCGGCTCCGTCACCTCGATCAAGGACAGACCATCGAGCTGGTGCCGGCTGCGGCGGTTGGCTACTGGGGGATCTCGTTCACGCCTGATGGGTCTCGCGTCTTCTACGCGACGAAGAGCGCGCAGAACCCTGCGGGTCGTCTGTTCGAGGTGAGCGTGCAGGGCGGGCCGTCGACACCCGTGCTCGACGGGATCGACAGCACGACAGCCTTCTCGCGCGACGGTCGGCGCATCGCGTTTTATCGGGCAGGCTTTCCTGAGCCCGGCAAGACGTCGCTTGTCACCGGAGACATCGGCGGTAACAGCCTTCGCGCGCTCGTCAGTCTGCAGGCGCCGGAATTCTTCGTCCCTGCCTTCTTCGCGGCGCCGTCATGGTCGCCAGACGGCGAACGGATATCGGCCGTCGTCCACAACGGGAGCAGCGGAGAAGCGGTTCTCGTCACCGTCGATGCGCGCTCTGGTGCGAAGCAGGAGTTCGCCCGCCGCTTCCGCGATGCGACGTTCACGTCGTGGTTGCCGGATGGCTCGGGGATCCTGTTCGTTGCGGATCAGGCCGACGAATTCCGAGAGTATCCACGCAAGGTGTGGCATCAGCCGTATCCGCGCGGCGAGCCCCATCGCGTCACGCCCGATCTCCTCGAGTACAGAAACGTCTCGGTGCGTGCCGACGGCACATCGTTCGTTTCCATCGGCCTCGACGCCGCGTATTCGTTGTGGAGGATTCCGCTGCAAGGAGGGAGTCCGCAGCGCATCGCCTCGGAGCGCTACGACGGCCTGCTTGGCGTCGCCCCGCTGCCGGACGGCCGCACGATCGTCAGCTCAGGCGAGCGAGGAAACACGCAGCTCTCGCTCATCGAGCGAGAAAGTGCGGGCCGTCGGATTCTCACCAGGGAAGGAACGAACCTGTGGCCTGCGGTGAGCGCGGATGGCACCACCGTCGCGTTCGTGTCGAATCGCGATGGTCAGACCGGTATCTGGCGAATGAACGTCGATGGCAGCGGCGCACGGCTGCTGGCGCACCTGCCGCGGCCTGCCTGGTTGTCGATTACACCGGACGGTCGCTTCGTGATCTGCGCCTCCGTCGGTGAAGGCGGATCCGATGTCTCGACGTGGCGGGTTTCGATTGATGGCGGTGATCCCACGATCATCGCTCCCGGTATCGATCGGCCTGCGGTCTCACCCGACGGCCGATACCTGGCGGGAATCAACGTCGCCACGGGAGCGAATCGACTGACGCTCGTGACGATGCGGCTCGATGGATCGGCGCCGGGTCGCGAGCTCGGTACCATCGCTCCGGCAACGGCAAACGGGTTGATGGAGTGGACGCCGGACGGCAACGGCATCCTGTTCTCCACGGTGGAACGCACGAACGTCTGGTTGCAGCCGCTTTCCGGTGAGCCGCCCAGGCGCGTGACAGATCTCGCCACGCTGGACATTGTGCGAGGCCGCCGCACCCCCGACGGCAAGAGCCTGATCGTCGCCCGCGGATCCGCTCAGACCGACGCGTATCTGGTGTCGAACTTCCGCTAAGTACTGATAGGGGTCAACTCCGACTCCCAAGTTCACATCGATTGGCGCGACTTGGGAGTTGGGATTCTGGACCTTGGGAGTGTGATCGTCAGTTCGACCAGCTGTACTGACCGTCACACTGATGTTCACTTCGATCGGCGCTCCGTTCAGGAGCGTCGGCGTGAAGACCCACTGACGCGACGCGTCCATCGCCGACGCGACATAGGGCGCTGGCACATTACTCACATCGTGGAGATCGGTGAAGAGCCCGTCGATCCCGATTCGCCCCGCGAGCCGGACGACCGTTGGTTCCGGCGTCACTCCAGTCGGGCACACCGGATTGGTGTGTGAAAGCTTGAGAGAGCACTTTGATCTGCCCGCCGATTCCGCCTGTGAACATGCTCGGGATTTTCGGCTCCGACCCGCGCGGACCCGCTTTCTGTTGCGCGGTTACCGGGTGTTGCCGGACCTGCCGGCGCCGATGGTCGGGCGGGGCAGATCAGCCACGCCGCACGTCACCAGGATCGTTTCTTCGAGCGTGCCTAACGGCAGTGTGATGTGGCGTCGCACGGCCGCGCCCGGTTCGGCACGGATCACGTTCTTCACGGTGGTGAATCCGGGAAGGTCAGTGACGAGCTCGTAGTCGCCGGCCGCCAGGGCGCGGAAAGCAAACGAGCCGCCGCGATCGGTGGGGAGTTCTGCGAGCTGCCGTTCGCAACCTGTGTCAGCTTGACCGATGCCCCGGCAGAAAGCCTCCGAACTGGTCGTAGAGGACGCCTTCGATCGTGCCGCCTCTTGTCTGGCGTCTGAGCCGCGGGTGTCGCCGTCTGTTGCACGGCGGTGCGCTCGACATGCTTCTGCGGGTCGGCCTGGCAGCACCGGCAGGGTGCCCTTCCGGGACGAGCATGCCACGTCGTGGCGCAGCGATTGATCTCGGTGTTTCCCGAAAGGCTCACGACGCCGACGGACGCGGTCGACCGCCGCGATATCGCGACAGTGTCGTGGGTCGCATAGCGCGGTCAGTGGTTCACGATTGACGACGGGCATTCAGCATGGCACGCACCCTCCCTTCGAGCATCGAGTGATGGGCGATGGCGATCGCCGGTGACCAGGGATGTCGCCGCTGCGCAGACTCGCGCGCGACGTCGAGCAGATGCGTTGCGTAATCCGGCGCACTGATGCCGGAGGCGAGCACCAGGTCGTCGCATGCACGTTCACCTTCGTGTCGCAGTCGGCGGCACGCGAGCCAGAGCAGCGGGTTGAACCAATAGACCGCCCTGAGCACGCTTGCCGCAGCGCGACGACCCAGTCGCCACGGAGAACGTGCGCCAGCTCGTGGTGGAGCACTGCGTGGATCGCGATCTTCGGTCCAGGTCTCGGCGCCTGCAGGCAGGAGAATGGTCGGCCCACGACCCCCACGTTGCGAGCATCGTCGGATGCCGACATCTGAGAAGGCGGACGTGTGCGGATCCGTATCGCGAGCGACTGTCGGCGAAGCGGCGCCCATGGGCCCGAGGAGACCAGATTCGATTCAGCAGCGAGCGTGCGAAGTCGCAGAAGACCCGCGACCGAGGATCGCAACCCGACGCCACGCCTCCGAGCCAGATGCGACGACGATCCGAGCGAGGGAAGGCGACCCGGTCGGGAGACTCGTCGCGGCCGTCACGGGCGCCCCCGCGCACCTGCCGTGCGCACCACTCGCTGACGAGTCGCAGCGACGACTGGCCGACGATGTGGACCAGGCAGCGGGAAGGGGAATCGACCATGCCGGCAAAAGCAGTTCCGCGCCGGTATGCAGAGACAGCAGAAGAGCGGGTCGCCAGCACCCAGTGCCGCATCGCGGCCGAACGTCGGCGAAGCAGGGCGGTGAGCGCCAGCGCCCGAGCAGTGAGAAGGGCAATCTTGATCGTGGGCTGAGCAGGAACGTCATCGCGGCCCGTCCTTTTCGCCTTCTGGGCGAATTCGGTAATCCGTGGCTTTCGAGATAGGTCGGAGATGCGATCCAGTTCCTCGCTGGGACTTGGGATGCCTCGCCGCCGAGCAGTGCGGCGACGGCCTTCTCCGCCGAGCCATCGAAGAAGGTGTCCACGAGGTGCTTGAGGGCCGACTGCGGGCGGCATGGCACCGCACGGCCGGCATGTAGACGTAGCGCACGCCTTCTTCCTCGTGGCGAACGTGCCCCTTTTCCTCGAGCACGCGCAGTTGGGTGCGCACCGTGGAATAGCTCGGCGACCCCGGCAGGTCCTCCATGACCTCGGCAGCGGTGGCGCGGCCGCGGCGGAAGAGGACGTCCATGATCTGCCGCTCGCGTCGGGTCAGCCCGGTGTGGAGGCTGTCGGGCATCTGATGTACCTCGCACTAGTGCTATGAAAATAACACTATCCCTGCTGGGTTGTCAAGCCGCTTTGTGCGAATCGCGGTATCCTGTCGGCGTGCAGCTGGGGCTCCCGTTTGCGGGCATCGCGGGTGGGGGATTCCGCCGCACGCGGTGGAGCCGATCGCCCGATCTATTTCGGGCGCCATCGCCGGGCGCGGCGATACCTGCTGCGCGTCGAATCGACGGGCGCGTGCGTGTGACCATCCCTCGTGGCGGCTCACGTGGGGAAGCGGACGCTTTTGCGCGACGCCATCTCGACTGGGTTTTGCGTCAGCGCGCGGCGTTGTCGCAGCCGCGCTTTTCCCCGAAGATCGGCTGCGGCTCAGGGCGCAGGCCCGACCGGAGCTCCCGGTTCGACTGCAGGAGCTTGCTGATCTGCACGGCCTGTACGTAGCGCGAATCAGCATCCGTAATCAGCGGACGCGATGGGGATGATGCGGGCGCGACGGGCATGTATGCCTCAACTGGCGCCTCGTGGCGATGCCGAATTGAGTGCGGGATTACTCATGATTCACGAGCTCATGCACCTCAGGCGGATGGATCACTCGCCGGCGTACTGGAAACTGGTTTCCGCCGCCTACCCCCGGTATCGCGAAGCGCGTCAGTGGCTTCCGGGCCCGTGGCCCGGAATTGCGCTAACCTGTAGTGAACCCAAATCTCACTGGCCGGGGTCCAAGGGGGTGAGGGCCAATCTATGGTGTCACGAGGCGTCAGGCGGTGGTCGTGCTGGCGGCGGCAGGAGTCCTTGGGCCCTTGTCGCTCTGGCTCACGAGTCAGCGAAATGGGGTCATCGGCGGACGACGGCGCGTTCCCGGTGCAGAAGACCGACGCCGAGTGGGCGCGCGGCGCTGACGTCCGATCGCTACAAGATCCTTCGCGGCCGCAGCACTGAGACGGGCCTTCTCGAGCCCGTTGAACAGAGGAGAAGCGAAGAGGGATCTTCGTCTGCGCGGGGTGTGGTCAGAAACTGTTCTTGTCGAACACGAAGTTCGAGAGCGGAACGGGGTGGCCGAGTTTCTGGCGTACCTCTTGACGATATAGCCGTTGGTACACAGATCGATCGAAGCTGGTTCATGGTGCGAACGGAAGTGCACTGTGCGCGATGCGGGAGTCATCTCGGGCACGTGTTCAGCGGACGGACCAGGAACCGACCGGCCTCCGCTACTGCATCAACGGCCTGGCACTCCAATTTCGTAACGGGGTCGGGGGTCATTTGAAGTGGACACTCACGACAGGCGAGTGTCCTGATCAAATGACCCCCGACCCCATTTAGAGAGTCGTCATGCGAACGCAGCGTGTGATCCTGATCGTGGCGGTCGTGCTCGCTGTCGGCTACGCCTGGCTCCGCGGCGGGTTCATCGGGGTGCATGCCCGGGGGCAGCCAGGCGACGACCGCGGCACCCCGGAGTCGCGCCAGACAGGGCTAGCAGAAGGCGACGTTTGCAGGCGGGTGGTTTCTGGTCGTGGAGAGGCCGCTTCGACAAGGGTGGCGGGCGTGGTCTCCACGACGTCGGGGTACACCGGCGGTCGCACGTCAGCAATCCAACCTACGATCAGGTCTCGCGCGGCGGCACCGGGCACGCCGAGGCCGTCGAGAGTCGTCTTCGACCCGGGCGGTCGTGACCTACGACCAGTTACTCGATCACTTCTGGCGCAACGTCGATCCGTTCGTCGCTCATCGGCAGTTCTGCGACGTCGGTGATCAGTACCGCCCGGAGATCTTCGTCCACTCCGAATAGCCAGCGTGCGGCGGCCGAGTCCTCGCGCCAGCGGCATACAGAGCCGCTTCACGCAATCCATCGTGGTGAAGGTGACCAGCGTGCAGCGCGTTCTACCCGGCGGAGGCCTATCACCAGGACTACCAGCAACACCCACGCGGTCACAGTACCGCTATCTACCGGTGGACGTGCGGACGCGACGCCCGCCTCCGTCAGATCTGGGGCGACAGTTAGAGTCGAGCGAAGCCGGCAGGTTCCGCAGCGATCTCGACTATCGCCTCAACGTTGCGCATTTCGATCTCCTGCCGCTTCGCGATCGTCACGAAGACATCGGCTTCCCAGACGCTATCCTGTGGCGCCGGATCCGGCAGACACCGCCATGAACTGGACACCCGAACGGATGCTTTCGCGTCTCGACGGTGACACGGAGCTGGCCACCCAGTTGGCAGCGATCTTCATCGACGAATGTCCGCGCATGCTCGAGCGGTTGCGTGGGGCAGTGGCATCAGGCTCCGCTGACGAGGTCCGCCGTGCCGCGCATGCGCTGAAGGGATCGGCCTCGAACTTCGTCGACGATGGTCCAACAGCCGCCGCATTCGAGCTGGAGACCATGGGGCGGAATGGTCAACTCGATGGCACGCCAGCGGTCCTCGATCGCCTCGAGCAGGAGATCGTTGCGCTGACAGTCTGCCTGCAGGACTTTCAATCAAAGGGGACGGGGTCTGCGGAGGGTTCGTAATGGCCCCACGTCGAGGAACCAGGCCGCGCAGGCCTTCGAAGAATTCCAGAAGGCGCTTGTTCGCGATCAGATCGTGACAGGAGTCGGCCTCGAGCGCGCAGGACTACTGGAAGCAGATTCAGCCCTACCTGCCAGAGCACTCCAACGCGCGCTTCGGTCACGGCGTCTGCCCCGACTGCATGAGGCAGCATCTTCCTGAGAAGACCTAGGTTAACTACCAACTCCCACCCGCCAACTCCCAAGTCGGCGTTCTAGGTTCCGCGCGCAGTTTGGGAGTTGGGAATTGGAAGTTGGGAGTCAGCAGGATGTACACTTCCTGAATGCCCTATCCAGAACACTTCATTGCCCCGATGCGAGCGGAATTGACCGACGTCGGGGTTCGAGAGTTGCGATCGCCGTCAGAAGTTGAGGATGTCCTCGAGTCGCCGGGAACCGTGATGATTGTGGTGAATTCGATCTGCGGGTGCGCCGC